>CAWHPR010000001.1:0-51026 GCA_963831295.1 uncultured Thermoleophilia bacterium
GCGCCGCAGCGGCGTGGCGGCGACCAAGGTCGAGGTGAGCTTCCCGCCTCAGCGTGACCACCGCCGTCTGCGCGACATCGTCGCGATGCTCGAAGCGAGCGGCTTGCCGCCGCAGGTCACCGAGAAGGCGATCACGGTCTTCACGCGACTCGCCGAGGTCGAGGCCGCGGTGCACGGCGTCTCGTCTCAGGAGGTGCACTTCCACGAGGTCGGCGCGGCCGACGCCCTCGCCGACGTCGTCGGCTCGGTCGCCGGCCTCGGGCTGCTCGAGGTCGAGCGGCTGCTGGTGGGGCCGATCAACGTCGGAGCCGGTCGCGTCACGTGCGCGCACGGCACGCTGCCGGTGCCGGCGCCGGCGACGCGTGGCCTGCTCGAAGGATGGGCCTGCTTCACGGCGGGCCCTGACCGCGAACTGACCACGCCGACCGGCGCCGCCCTCGTCACGACGCTGGGCGCCCAGGTGGAGACCATGCCGGCGCTGCGCGTCGAACGCACCGGCCACGGCGCCGCCGACAGCGACCCTCCGGGCTGGCCGAACGTGCTGCGTCTGATCGTCGGCGAGACCGCGGCGCCGGCGACCCGCTGATCGCCGCTGGTCGTGGTGGCGGGCGGCGAAGCCCCTCGCCGCGTGCGGCGGACTCATCCAACGGTGACTCGTGTTTGGACCCTGTCTCGGTCGGCTATGACGTGCAGCGAGGAACAGTCCACGACTCCGCTGAGAACAGGCTACCCTGCGGAGGGGACTGCTCGGTTGTAGGAGTACTCCGCCCCCACGCAGCCGAGCCGCCGAGAGAGCTTCTCGACGGCTCGGCTGCTTCTCTTCACGGCAGGGACCGACCGTGAGGTCATGATGCGGCGGGCCCCAGGGTGCCCCGGTCGGTGCGCGCGTCACGCCGCCAGGAGGTGGGGAGCAGGGAGCGAACAGGGACGATCACCGGGCACCGACGTCACAGTGCGGGCCACATAGCGGTCAGGCGCAGGCCTCACATCAGCCAGAAGGAGGGCCAGGTATGCAGTGCTACGTGTGTGCGAAGGCAGGCAAGCAGACGGAGGCGATCGGTATCTGCATCGTGTGCGGCATGGGTCTCTGCATGGAGCACGCGATCAGGGAGGATCTCGACGTCTGGGAGGGCGGCTACCCGCTCCCGCAGAAGAAGGCCAAGAAGAAGCTGCCGCGGATCCTCTGCGAGGAGTGCCGCGACGCGCTCGCCTGAGCGCGCTCGTCTCTCCACACTGCGCGAGCACGACGCCGGTCGTCGAAGCCGGTCCTGCGAGAACGAGATGAAGTGAGGTGATGCACTTCCGAACGAAGCTCACGATGTGGCTCGTAACCCGCAAGGTACGGAGGTAACGATGTCGCTGTACGAGAAGGTCGTCAACGAGGCTGTTGGCGCGACCAGAGCTGTGTTCGGCGTCAACAAGGAGAAGCGCGGCGGCAAGTTCCACGTGAAGGACGCGAAGCCCTACGTGGACGCCGTGAACAAGATGAAGGCGGGTGAGGGGCAGTCCAAGGAGGTCATCGCCCTCCATGTGGACTCGGTGAACGCCCACTTCGACATCATGACCGGGCTCACAGACTACGTGCGCCCCGAGGATGACCCGTTCGTCGAGCACTATCAGACGCCGCCGATCCTCGAGATCCTGTACGACGAGGACGCGGCCTTCAAGGCCTCGATGTGGAAGTTCATCGACGCCATCGCCGCCAACACGGCGCTGGTCAGCCGCGAGGCGGTCAGGCGCTACGGCGGGATGTATGGCCCCACTTGCGTCGTCGACTTCGCGATGTCCGTCGGCTCGGTGCCGAACCTCGTCAACCAGATCCTGGCCGATCTCGGCATCCCGGCCGACCACAAGAAGACGATCCTGGCCAGCAAGTCCTGGGGCATGAACACGTCGTACGGTCTCGGTGGGGCGATGCGCGCCGCCATCGAGTCCGGCAAGACTCTGGCCGAGGCCGAGAAGGCCGAGGTCGAGATGCTGCAGTTCGTCTATCGTGAGCCGGTCGCAGCGCAGGCTCACCTGATGGACACGCACAACCTCGGCGGTCACGGCCCGCACAACTCGTTCGACGTGCGCAAGTACATGCAGCAGTACAAGGACCGCATGAAGCCGACCATCGTGGCGGCGATGAAGGCCGGCGTGCACCAAGCGAACATCTGTGCCGTACCGGCCTACTGCGTGGGCGACGTCGCCCACCATACCGCGCAGTCCGCCTACAACATGTTCAACGACGACATGGTGTTCGGGATCTACGAAGCGGTCACCGACGTCCTCGAGAACACGCTGCGCCGCGGCCTTGCGAAGGACGCCTACAAGAGCGTGTACGACGTGCTCTCGGTGGCCACCGGGTCGACGGCCTGCGCGACGGCCTACATCCTGTGGAAGGACAGCTTCACCGTGCCGATGGTGATCGACCTGCTGAACAAGCGCTTCCACAACTACTGCGCCATGCACCCGGATCGCGGCGAGGCCGACGAGCTCCACAACGTCGACTTCATGGACATCCTGAAGCGCGGCGAGGCGATCCTCGACATCGCCCCGTTGGGCAAGGGTGGCAAGGTCAAGGGCATCGACGTCGACCTCAGCCCGATCGACAAGCACGAGGTCATCGCCAACCCGCAGCGCTACACCTATCCGGCCTGCGCCATCACGCAGCGGTTCGCGGCCCTCATGAGCTTGGCCGACTTCCCCTGCTTCCTGACTCCCGAGTGCACGACGGCGACGATCATGACGAACGCCGTCGCCGTGGCGCCCGACAAGCCGGGTGCACCCGTGCGGTACTGCAAGGATTGCGCGACCTGCACCCTGATCAAGAGGAACGTCCCCATGGCGACGGGTCTCGGCTCCGGCGCCAAGGGCTACTGCCAGTGGAACCTCGCGGTCTGAGGCGGAAGGCGATCGCTTCAGATTGACGAGACGCTGAACGGGAGGCGGGCGGGGGCCGAGACGTGCTCGCGGGCCCCCGCCCCGGCTCCTCCGTCGATTCGTACGTGGAGGTGACACTGTGCCGCAACCCACACTCGTGAAGCGCTGTCTGGCAGAGCTGATCGGGACCTTCGTCCTCGTGTTCTTGGGTACGGGGTCCGTGCTCGCCGTGGTGATCTTCCTCGGGGGCGTCGACCCCGGTGGGCTCTTCCTCATCGGCTCCGCCTTCGGCGTCGCCGTGATCGCCATGATCTATACGTTCGGCCATATCTCGGGCACCCACATCAACCCCGCGGTGAGCATCTCCCTGTGGGCCACCGGGAGACTGCCGGCGAAGGACATGGTCGCGTACGTGGTGTCGCAGCTCGTCGGCGCCTTCATCGCCAGCGTCGTGCTCATCATCATCCTGGGCACCAGGGCGGTCGACGCCGGTATGGGCGGCACCGCCCCGGGGACGGACATCAGCTACATCCAGGCCATCGTGTCGGAGGCCGTGGCCACGTTCTTCCTGGTATTGACGATCTGGGGCGTGGCGGTCGACAAGCGTGCGCCTGCCGGATGGGCGGGCATGGCGATCGGTCTCGTGGTCGCCGCCGACATCTGGGTCACCGGGCCGTGGACCGGCGCGTCGATGAACCCGGCGCGTAGCTTCGGCCCGCTTCTCTCTGACGTTCTGGGGCGGTGAGTACAGCTGGGGCGACTTCTGGATCTACGTCATCGGCCCGGTCATCGGCGGTGTCCTGGCGGCGGTCGTGTACGACTTCGTCTCCGACGTGAAGAAGCTGGAGGCATAGCACGCGACCGTCGGCGTTCCGGCACACGACCGGCAGACTGGTAGACTGCGCGCGAGACGGCGTGGTGGGCGGGGGCGGACGCCAGGACGGTGTCGGCTCCCGCTCGCATCTTCCGGTAGCCTCGCGGCGGCCGGACCGCGCCACGGTGACGACATGACCGGGATGACCGACATCACCGTCCTCGGCGTGGCCGGGAGCCCGCGCCTCAAGTCGACGCACTTCGCCGTCAACGAGGCGCTCGAGTACGCACGCGACCGCCACGGCGTCGTGACCGACTACTTCACGGTCCACAAGAAGACCATCGGCTTCTGCAAGCACTGCGACTTCTGCATCCGCAAGAAGCAGGGCTGCGCGATCGACGATGACATGGGCGAGCTCTACCCGAAGCTGCTGAAGGCGGACGCCTGGATCCTCGGCAGTCCTGTGTACCAGGGTCAGATCAGCGGCCAGCTCAAGGCGGCGCTCGATCGCTGCCGGGCCCTCGTGGCCCGCGATCCACACGCCTTTCGTGACAAGGCCGGCGCGGGCATCTGCGTGGGCGGCGACCGCAGCGGCGGCCAGGAACCTGCCCTGCAGTCGCTCATCGCGTTCTACATCATCAACGAGATGATCCCGGTCGGCGGCGGCTCCTTCGGGGCCAACCTGGGAGCCGCCGTCTGGTCGCGGGACAAGGGCGCTGCGGGCGTCAAGGCCGACGAGGAGGGGCTGGCGGCGTCGCACCGCGTCGTCGACCGCCTGGTCCGCATGACGCGCCTGCTGCGCGCCGAGACGTCGGGGGGAGGGCCGCGATGACACTGAAGGTAGTCTGGGGCATCACCGGGTCGGGCGATCAGATGACCGAGAGCGTGGCGGCGATGGCCGCCGTCCGCGAGAGCCAGGACGTCGAGCTCACGGCCGTGCTCTCCAAGGCGGCCGTCAAGGTGGTGCGCTGGTACAAGCTCTGGGACGAGGTGGAGCGCATCAGCCGCAAGGTGATCGTCGAAGAGGACGCCAACGCTCCATTCATCGTCGGCCCCATGCAGATCGGCCGCTACGACTGCTTCCTCGTCGCGCCGGTGACCGCGAACACGACGGCCAAGGTCGCGCACGGCATCGCCGACACCATCATCACGAACGCGGTGGCACAGGTCGCCAAGACCGATATCCCCATCTTCATGCTGCCGGTCGACCAACGGCCGGGGAAGACGGTGACCACGCGGCCCGGCGGCGAGAAGCTCGAGCTCACGATCCGGGCGATCGATCTCGAGAACGCCGACAGGCTCAGAGCGATGGAGGGGATCCACGTGCTCGCCACGCCGGCCGACATCGCCGGCGCCCTGCGCACGTGCCCCGAGCGGCCACGTGAGCAGCGATGAAGGTCACGGTCGCGACAGGGAGCCGACTGCACCTCGGCTTCACCAACCTGAGCGACGACTTGGGCCGCTGCTACGGGAGTCTCGGAGTCGCCCTCGACCGCCCGAGCACGACGGTGGTCGTGGAGGAGCGCGACGGGCCTGACGTCGTGGGCGGCGACCCGGAGGCGATCCGGGCGTGGAAGCGTCGTTTCGGCGAGCACTACGGTGTCGATCCCGACGTCTGCCTCGAGGTGCGCGAGAGCATCCCGCGCCACGTGGGCCTCGGGTCGGGGACACAGCTCGCGCTCGCCATCGGTTTCGGGCTGGCGACCGTGTGCCGCATCGACGCGCGCACCCGGGACGTCGCCGTCGCCATGGGAAGGGGGCGGCGGTCGGGCATCGGCGTGGCGGCCTTCCAGAGCGGCGGTTTCGTCATCGACGCCGGCCACCGCAAGACCTCGCCGGAGTGCGACACGCCGTCCACCATCGTCTGGCGCCGCGACTTTCCAACCGACTGGTGCTTCGTCGTGGCCGTGCCGGAGGTCGCGCGCGGGTTCAGCGGTCGCAGCGAGGAGGGGATCTTCGAGGCGCTCTCCCCGTCGGTGCGCGTCTCCGAGGAGATCTGCAGGGTCACCCAGCTTCAGCTCCTCCCGGCGCTCGTCGAGCACGACATCGAGCAGTTCGGCCGAGCGCTGACGGCCATCGACCGCAAGACCGGCCGCTACTTCGCCGAGGTGCAGCACGGACTCTACAGCGACGGCGCTGCGAGCGAGACGATCGAGGCGCTGCTGCGGGCGGGAGCGCTCGGCGCCGGGCAGAGCTCGTGGGGGCCCGCGGTGTACGGTCTCGTCGAGGAACGCGGCGCGGGGGCTCTCGAGGCGGCGGTCCGCGCCTTCCTCGCGGAGCACGGCACGCGAGCCTCGGTCTTCGTGAGCCGCGGCCGCAACACCGAGGCGCGCGTCGAGGTCGAGAGGGGCGCGCCGTGACGGCACGGGGCGCGCGTCTCGACAGCCGCGCGCGGCCGCGCTACGAGAGGGTCCCGAGACTTCGGAGGAGCGCAGTCATGGCGCGCTCGCAGTCCGAGCCCGGGGCGACCTTGCGCACGATCCGCTGGTTCTCGACGAGGGCGGGCATGACTGCGGCGGCGTCAAGACGGTCGAGGCGGGTCGCCAGGACGAGGCTCTCCAACAGCAGGCCATCGGCGCGGTTGAGCGGCGTGAGCCCGCCGTCGACGCGCGTGCGCCGTGGGAGCGCGCTGATGCGTGTCCCGCCCTGGATGGGTGTCGCCTGGTGGACGACGAGCTCGACCGAGGCGGCGGCGCCGCCGCCGAGTGTCGGGGCCCGTACCGTGGCGGCATCGGCGAAGACGAGCTGGTCGGGTGCGAAGAGCACCGCGAAGAGAGTGGGCACGTCGGGCGGGAAGTCGACGACGAACTCACGGGTCGCGAGGACGTTCTCGAGCGTCCGTGAGTCGGCGTACATGTCGATCTCGAGCGTGGCGAAGTCGTCGGTCCACACGCCGAAGGGTGCCGCATGAGGGGTGTCGCCGGAGAAGGTGCAGATGACGACTTCGTAGATCCACCCCTTCTGGAGGGGGAGTGCTCGCAGCGCGTCCATGCGTCGTGCCCTCTCTCGAGGCGGGTGGCCTCGAAGACCGATGAGGAGCGGATGGTGAACGAGTATATCGCGCGGCTCCACGGCCGGGCCGTCATGCCGTGTGTCCTGGAAGACCGAGGGAGGTAGAGCAGCGATGAAGAAGATCCTGCTGCAACTGGACGGTGATCGGACCCCGAGCGTCTTCGACGCGATCACGGCGTACGACGCCGGCGCCGACGCGCTTCTGCAGTACGGTTCGGTCGAGCCGGGCGAGGTGAGCCCTCTTGTCTACGGGGCGATGTTCACGCGTGGGGGAGAGGAGCTCAAGAACTCCGCGGTCTTCATCGGCGGCGCCGACGTCGCGAAGGGCGAGGCCCTGCTCGAGCAGGCTCGCGCCGCCTTCTTCGGGCCCGTCCGCGTGTCGGTGATGCTCGACGCCAACGGGTGCAACACGACCGCCGCCGCCGCGGTTGCGAAGCTCCGGTCCGTTGGGGATCTCGCGGGCAAGAAGGTGGTGGTACTGGCGGGCACCGGGCCGGTGGGCCGCAGGGCCGCGGGACTCCTCGCCAAGGAAGAGGCGAACGTGGTCGTGGCCGAGACCCTGCCGACCAGGACTCTGGAGCGGGCCGCGGTGGCCGCGGCCGGCATCAAGGAGCGCTTCGGGGTGCATGTCACGGCCGCCGCCGCGGCCGACGTCGAAGCTACCGTGAGGGTCCTCGAGGGAGCCGAGGCGGTCCTGTGCACGGGCGCCGCCGGTCTTCAGCTGATCCCCGAGGCCGTCTGGCAAGACCACCCGACGCTGCGCGTCCTGGCTGATGTGAACGCCGTGCCGCCGGCCGGGATCGAAGGCGTGAAGCCCACGTGGAACGGCAAGGAGCTCGGGGGCAAGCTGGTGTTCGGCGCGCTCGGGATCGGCGACCTCAAGATGAAGGTCCACCGGCGCTGCGTCGCCAGGCTCTTCGAGCAGAACGACCTCATCCTCGACGCGGAGGAGATCTGCGCGCTGGCGAAGGAGCTCACACGGTAGGCCGTGTCCTCATCCTTGGCGTCAGCAGCCGAGCGCTCGCGGAGTCGGCGGCGGCGGGCGGAGCTGCGCCCGTCGCCGTCGACTTCTTCGGCGACCGAGACCAGGCCTCGGGCGTCGAGAGCTACGCGCTGCACCGCGATCTCGGGCTTCCGTGCACGGCAGACGGCTTGCTGTCGGCCGCCGATCTGCTCACCGCCGATGCGGTCATGTACGGCGCGAACCTCGAGAACCACCCAGAAGTCGTGGCGAGCCTGGCGGCAGCACGGGAGGTGCTTGGGAACACGCCCGCCACACTCGCTGAGGTCCGTGACTGGCGCGTGCTGAGGGCTTTCTGCGCGGAGGCTGGGATCGCGCATCCGGAGACGCTCCTCCCCGGAGAAGAACGCCGGGCGGCGCGCGGCCGCTGGCTGCGCAAGCGCGTCCGCAGCGGGGGCGGCCACGGCGTCCGAGCCTGGGACGGGCAGCCTCTGGACGACGCACACCTGCTGCAGGCCGAGGTCGAGGGCCGCGCCGCGTCGGCGGCGTTCGTCGCGGACGGTCGCGCGGCCCGCGTCTTCGGCCTCACCGAGCAGCTCGTCGGCGACCCTGCGCTCGGCGCGCACGGCTACGGCTGGTGCGGCAACATCCTCCCGCTGGACGTTGCAGCCGAGGACATGGGCGGCCTTCGCGACGAGGTCGCCGAGTGGGCCTCACGGCTCACTCGCCGCTTCGGCCTGCGCGGCGTCAACGGGCTCGACTTCGTCGTGGCACGGGCGCCCGGCGGCGCCCTCATCCCTCAGCTCGTCGAGGTCAACCCGCGGTACACCGCCTCGATGGAGCTCGCCGAGCGCGCCTACGGGATCAACGTGTTCGCCCTGCATCTGGAGGGGCTGGCCGGCCGCCTGCCAGGGCCTTCCCCCGCGGAGAGGCAGGCGGCCGGGTTCTTCGGCAAGGCGGTGGTCTACGCGCGACGAAAGGTGGTGACGCCGGACACGGACCCGTGGCTCGAGCAGGGAGTCCGCGACGTGCCGGCCGGCGGCGAGCGCATCGCGGCCGGTCACCCGGTCTGCACGGTGCTCGCCCTCGGCGCCCCCGACCGACGGGCCTGCCTCACGGGACTCCATTTGAGAGCGGCTACAATGGAGGAGGCGCTGCAGGACGGCGACCAGCGAAGGGAGGCGCACCGTGAGCGAACGGCTCACCCTGATCACCGGGCGCACCCGTAAGCAGGCGGTCGGGATGCACAAGGGGAAGGACTCCCCCGAGTACCACGCGGCTACCCGCATCGTCGAGATGAACCCCGAGGACATGGCGCGGATCGGCATAGCCGAGGGAGGTCTCGCCCTGCTTCGCAGCGCCGTGGGCGAGGTCGCGCTGACCGCCCACGAGGGCACGCTGCCGGCCGGCCTCGTGTTCGTGCCGATGGGGACGACGGTGAACGCGATCATCGGCACGGAGACCTTCGGCACCGGCATGCCGTCGTTCAAGGGACTCACGGTCGAGGTGGCGCCCGCCGGCCCGCAGGGTGAGGGGTCGTGAGCCCCGTGCTCGAACACGTCACCTGCACGTTCTGCGGCTGCCTTTGCGACGACATCGCGGTCGAGGTCGAGAACGACCGCATCGTCAAGGTGAAGCGCGCCTGCTCGAGCGGGCAGGGCATCTTCATGGACTACGACCCGAGCCCGCGCCGACCGACAGTGGCCGGCCGGGAGGTCGAATGGGACGAGGCCGTGGCTGAGGCGGCCACGATCCTCAAGGCCGCCGACAGCCCGCTGATCTACGGTCTCAGCTCGTCGGCAAGCGAGGCCCAGCGCAAGGCGGTCGAGCTCGCGGACCGCATCGGCGCGATCGTCGACTCGACGTCCTCGGTCTGCCACGGCCCGACCGGCCTCGCCATGCAGGCCGTCGGGGAGCCGACCTGCACCCTCGGCGAGGTCCGCGATCGCGCCGACCTGCTCGTCTTCTGGGGCTGCAACCCGGACGCCTCGCACCTGCGCCATTTCGGGCGCTTCTCTCTCACCGCCAAGGGCGCCCTCACCAAGAAGGGGCGCGACGACAGGACCGTGTACGCCATCGACGTGCGGTTGACCGGCACCGCCAAGAAGGCCGATCACTTCCTGCAGGTCGACCCCGGCTGCGATTTCGAGGTGCTGTCGACCCTTCGCCTGCTCGTCCAGGGCGGTGCGCCCGAAGGCGACAGTGTGGGCGGGATCCCCGTGACCGAGCTCGAGGAGCTCGTCGAACGCCTCAAGACCTGCCGGTACGGGGTGTTCTTCCTGGGCATGGGCCTGACCATGACGGCCGCCCGGCAACTGAACGTCGCCGAGCTCTTCACTCTGGTGGCCGAGCTCAACGAGTACGCCAAGTGCTCGGTGATCCCGATGCGCGGGCACGGCAACGTGACCGGCGCCGACCAGGTGCTCAGCTGGACGAGCGGTTACCCGTTCGCGGTCAGCTATGCGCGCGGCTACCCGCAGTTCAGCCCGGGCGAGTTTACCGCGGTCGACATGCTGGCGCGCCGCGCGGCCGACGCCGCCGTGATCCTCGCCTCGGACCCGGGTGCGCACTTCCCGCGGGCGGCCGCAGCGCAGCTCGAGGCCATCCCGACGATCGTCCTCGACCACGGCCCGAGCGTGACGGCTTCGTGCGCCACCGTGCTCTTCCCGACGGCGGCCTACGGTGTCGACGCGGCCGGGACGGCCTACCGGATGGACAACGTGCCCATCCCCTTGACTCAGGTCATCGTGACCGGGCGCCCCAGCGACGAAGAGATCCTGGGGCGGATCATCGAGGCGGTGAGGGCTTGATGCTCGGCATTTTGGGAGGACGGGTCTACGACCCGCGCAACGGACTCGACGGGCAGGTCGCCGACATCTGGGTGAAGGACGGCCGTGTGGTGGCGGCCGTCGAGGTCGACCGCGACAAGGCCGAGATCGTCGACGCCGCCGGTCTCGTCGTGATGCCCGGCGGCGTCGAGATCCACAGCCATCTCGTCGGCGCCAAGGTCAATGCCGGGCGCAAGCTGCGCCCCGAGGACCATCGCGGCAACGAGCGTGCTCGCAGCGGCGACCTGCGATCGGGGACGGGGGGCACCGTGCCCTCCACGTTCCTCACGGGCTACCTGTACTCGGAGATGGGCTACACCACGGTAATGGAGGCCGCCACCGCGCCGCTGGTCGCGCGCCACACCCACGAGGAGATCGAGGACATGCCCAACCTCGACAAGGGCGTGTTCATCACGATGGGCAACAACCACTTCATCATGCAAGCCATCCGCGACGGTCGCCGCGAGTGGGCGCGCGACTACGTCGCCTGGCTTCTCGCCGCCAGCAAGGGCTACGCGATCAAGCTCGTGAACCCCGGCGGCGTCGAGAACTGGAAGTGGGGCCGCAACGTGGGCGAGCTCGACGACGAGGTCATCGGCTACGGGGTGACGCCGCGCCAGATCCTCGAGACGCTCGCGTGGGTCAACGACGAGCTCGGGCTGCCGCATGTGCCGCACATCCACGGCATCAATCTGGGCAGGAACACGAGCGCACGCACGACCATCGAGACGATGGCGACGCTGAAGGGTGTGCGTGCGCACTACTGCCACCTCCAGTTCCTGAGCTACGGGGAGGGTCCGCGGCACATCCACCGCTGCGAGGCCGTGAAGGTGGCCGAGGCGGTCAACGCCGACCCTGCGATGACCGTCGACGTCGGCCAGATCGTGTTCGGCCGCGCGACCACGATGACCTCCGACGGCCCTCTGCAGCACATGCTGCACCAGACGGCCGGCGGTCGCTGGATGAACGACGACGTCGAGAGCGAGTCGGGCGGAGGGATCGTCCCGATCACCTACAAGCGGACCAACCCGATCAACGCCACGATGTGGCGCACCGGCCTCGAGCTCTTCCTGCTCGTCGACGACCCCTGGCGGGTCTTCCTGACCACCGACCACCCGAACGCGGGCTGCTTCACGAGCTACCCGCAGGTGATCAGGCTGCTGATGGACCGCCAGTACCGCCGCGAGATGTTCGACTCGATCCATGCGCGTGCGCGCCGAGGCGCGCTCCTTCCCGAGCTCGAGAGGGAGTACACGCTCGGCGAGATCGCGATCATCACCCGCGCCGGCCCGGCGCGCGCCCTGGGTCTGGCGAACAAGGGGCACCTCGGCGTCGGCGCCGACGCCGACATCGCAGTCTACGCCGAGGAGGACGACAAGGAGGCGATGTTCGCGCGCCCGCGCTACGTCTTCAAGGACGGCCGGCTGGTGGCCCGTGACGGGCGCGTCGTGGCCGAGGTGTCGGGTCGCACCTTCTGCGTCGCGCCTTCGTACGACCCTGCGATCGAGACGGAGATCCGCCGCTACTTCGAAGACGCCTACACGGTCTCATATGAGAACTACTCGGTGCTGTCCGGCGACCTCGGTCGTCCGGAATTCGTCGCCTGCGGGTGAGGAGGTCGAGCGACCATGGACCAGGACCCAGGCTGCCGGTCCCGGCGCGACGTCCAGGGCGAGCGGCCGGCGGTGTCGATCGCGCTGAGCCGGGCGGGCGTCACCGACCTGCACCGCATCATCTCGATCCAGGACGGGGAGAAGGCTGAGCTCTTCTACGCGACCTTCGATCTCTTCGCCGATCTCAGCCCCGAGCAGACGGGGGTGCACATGTCGCGCTTCAGCGAGGTCGTCGAAGACCTGGCCGAAGGCCTGACACGCACCCCCTTCCCCGATATCGAGTCGCTCGCCAAGCGCATGGCCGAACGCGTCGTCGAGACACAGGGGGCGCTGCGCGCCGAGGTCCGCATCAAGGCGCAGTCGCCGATCGTGCGGACCACCCCCGTCACGAAGCGCCCGACCGAGGAGCTCTACACACTGGTCGGGATCGCCGCCGCGGACCGTTCGCGGACGCGGCTGTTGGTCGGCGTCGAGGTCAACGGGCTCACGGTGTGCCCGTGTGCCCAGGATCTCATGCGGGAGCGGGCGATCGACGTGTTGATCGAGAACGGTGTGGAGCCGGCCGAGAGCAAGCGCATCGTCAACCTGTTGCCGATCGCCTCGCACAACCAGCGGGGGAGAGGGACGCTCCTCATCGGCTCCGAGCGGCGCCTGCGCGCCGAGGCTCTCGTGGGCATCGTCGAGCGCTCGATGAGCTCCGAGATCTACGAGCTGCTCAAGCGTCCCGACGAGCTCTACGTGGTCGAGAAGGCGCACCGCAACCCGCGCTTCGTCGAGGACGTCGTCCGCGAGATGCTGCGCCACGTCATCGAGGACTACGCGGACCTGTCCGGCGACGCCTTCGTGCTGGCCCGACAGGAGAACTTCGAGGGCATCCACGATCACAATGCGTTCGCCGAACGGTACGGCGTGCTCGCGGAGATCCGGCGGGAGCTCGGCGGCGGGGCCTTCGCGCTGCGGCACACGTCGCTCGACGAGTGGCTCGCGGCGTAGGACGGCGGGGGAACTCGGGGATGCCAGAGTTTCTCTTCGTGACCGGGAGGCTGGCGGCCGGCGCCCTGCGCGCGACGGTCGCGAGGCTCGAACTCGAGAGCGGCTGCGATCTCGCCGTCCTCAACGGCTCGGTCGCCGCCCTGATGCGCACCGAGTGGATCGCACGCCGTTTGCCCGACGCGCGCGGCTGCCGGCAGGTCATGGTCCCGGGGCTGTGCCGCGGCGACCTCGCGGCCCTCGAGGCGCAGCTGGGGGTGCCGGTCGTCCGCGGCCCCAAGGACCTCAAGGACCTGCCGCTCTTCTTCGGGCGCGAGCGCACGCTCGAGGGCTATGGCGAGTACCGCACCCGGATCCTCGCCGAGATCGTCGAGGCCTGGCAGATGAGCTTCGCCGAGATCCTCGCCCAGGCCGAGTACTACCGCCGCAGCGGCGCCGACATCATCGATCTCGGCTGTCCGCCGATGGAGGGCTTCCCGAGAGTCGGGGATGTGGTCGCCGGCCTCAAGGAGCGGGGCTTCACGGTCAGCATCGACACGTTCGAGCCGCGGACGGTCCGCGAGGCCGACGCCGCCGGTGTCGACCTGCTCCTCAGCGTCAACGGGCAGAACCTCGACGTGGTGCCTGGGTTGCGCTGCAAGGTCGTGGTCATCCCCGACTTCGGCGAGGGGCTCGACTCCCTCGAGCGCAATCGCGAAGCGGTCGAGGCGGCGGGCGTACCGTACGTGCTGGACCCGATCCTCGATCCGCTCAGTTTCGGCTTCACCGAGTCGCTCGAACGCTTCCGCGAGACGCGACGTCGCCACCCCGAGGCGGAGATCCTGATGGGGTTGGGCAACCTCACCGAGCTCATCGACGCCGACAGCGTCGGCATCAACGCGGTGATGGCCGGCATCGTCGCCGAACTGCGCGTCGACTACGTGCTGACGACCGAGGTCATCAGCTGGGCGCGAGGCGCCGTGCGAGAGCTCGACCTCGCCCGCAGACTGATGCACTACGCGGTCGAGAACAAGGTCCTCCCGAAGGCGATCGACGACCGTCTGATCGCCCTGAAGGACCCGCCATTCGAGACCTACGCCGAGGAGGAGCTGCGCGAGATGCAGCGGCAAGTGCGCGACCGGCACTTCCGCATCTTCGCCGATCGCGACTGGGTGTACGTCTTCAACAGGCGCGTCTTCGTGCGGGGGACCGAGCCCGGCGAGCTCTTCGCCGGTCTCGGCGAGGTCGACGCCGGTCACGCGTTCTACCTCGGCTGCGAGCTCGAACGTGCCGCCCTCGCGCGGCGCTTGGGCAAGCGCTACACGCAAGAGTCAGAGCTGCGCTGGGGCTACCTCAGCGAGTCGGTGGCGGAGCCGCCATGAGGCGTGTGCTGGGCATCGATCCCGGGACGGTGAGCTTCGACGTCTGTGGGCGCGACGGCGAACGCGTCGTCGTGGACACGACGCTGCCGACCGAGGAGGTGGGCGCCGACCCGATGAGCCTGGTCAAGGTGCTGCGCGCGGCCGGCCCGGTCGACCTGATCGTCGGCCCGTCCGGCTACGGGCTGCCGTGGGTGCAGGCGAGGGATGTCGGCTCGGAGGAGCTGGATCTCATGCTTCTGGCCGATGCCGGCGACGGGCCGCGCGGCAGCATCGTGCGCGGCATGGGGCGCCTGCTGCTCGCCCTCAAGGACAGCGACCTCCCGGTCTGGTTCGCGCCGGGGGTGATCCATCTCACGACGGTGCCCGAGCATCGCAAGGTCAACCGCATCGACATGGGCACCGCGGACAAGCTCTGTGCGGTCGCCCTCGGTATCTGGGATCAGGCGCGGCGTCTGTCGCTCCCGTACGAGGAGACGTCGCTCATCTACGTCGAGCTGGGCGGCGCCTTCACCGCGGTGCTGGCCGTCGACCGGGGCGCCATCGTCGACGGCTGCGGCGGCACGTGCGGAGCCATGGGGCATCGTGCTCTCGGGGCGATGGACGGTGAGCTCGCCTTCCTCCTCGGCGGTTTCGCCAAGGACACGCTCGCGACCGGCGGGATGGCTTGGGTCGCGGGCAGGCCGGAGTGGTCGGCCGCCGAGCTCGTCGCGGCGGCTGCAGACGACGACCGCGCGGCCTTGGCGATCGAGGCCTTCGTCGAGGACGTCGTCAAGCGGGTCGCCGGCCAGGTCGCCGTCGTGGGCCAGCCGCGCGAGATCGTGCTGTCGGGACGCCTGACCCGCGTGCGCGCCTTGCGAGGCGCGGTCGCCGACCGCCTCGAGCGCTTCGCGCCCGTACTGCGACGCAGGGGGCTACGCCGAGGTCGCGAGCGAGGCGGCGCAGGGCGCCGCTCTCATCGCCCAGGGCCTCGCCGGCGGTCCGGAGCAGGCGTTGGTCGAGGCCATGGACCTGCGCTCCGCCGGCGGTTCCGTCCTCGATCATCTCTACGTCGCCGAGGCGGACGCCCTGCGGCGGAGACACCCGCGGTCGCGGCGCGCGTCGCCGCCGGCGTCGATGGGAGGGAGCTCCTGATGCGCGTCAACGGGGTCGAGATAGAGGACACCTTCGCCGAGGCCTTCGCGATGTGGGGGTCGCGCCTCGTCGTCACGGCCGAGACGCTCGAGTGGGCGCGGACGGCCGCGGCGGCGGCGACGGGCTTCGCCACGTCGATCATCGGGTGCGGCTGCGAGGCCGGCGTCAACGAGCTGGGATCCGACGACGGCACGCCGGACGGTCGGCCCGGCGTCGCCGTGCTGGTCTTCGCGATGTCCCGCAAGGACATGGAGAAGCAGCTTCTGGCGCGCGTGGGGCAGGCCGTCATGACCTGCGCGACGACGGCCTGCTACGACGGCCTCGTCGCCGACGAACGGCTCAAGATCGGCGCCAAGCTGCGCTACTTCGGCGACGGGTTCCAGCGGAGCAAACTGCTCGACGGCCGACGGCTGTGGCGCGTGCCCGTGATGGACGGGGAGTTCGTGGTCGAGGAGAGCTTCGGCGTGGCCAAGGGCGTGGGTGGCGGCAACTTCTTCATCATGGCCGAGGACGTCGACGGCGCGCTGGCCGCCGCCGAGGCGGCCGTGGCCGCGATGCGCAGCGTGCCGGGCGCGGTGATGCCCTTCCCTGGGGGCATCGTGCGCAGCGGCAGCAAGATCTCGTCGCGCTACAAGGGCCAGAACGTGTCGAGCAACACACCCTTCTGCCCGACGCTGCGGGGGCTGGAGGCCTCTGAGCTGAAGGAGGGCGAGAACGCCGTCCTCGAGATCGTGGTCGACGGCTTGACGGAGGAGTCCGTCGGTGAGGCCATGCGGCTCGGCATCGTCGCGGCCTGCCGGCCTGGCGTGAGGCGCATCACGGCCGGCAACTACGGGGGCTCGCTCGGGCAGTTCAAGTTCGCGCTCCGCGACTTGGTGGGAACGTGAGAAGGCGCGGGAGTCCCGGGGCGACGGGAGAGGAGGCACTGCCGATGATGTGCATCGCCTGCGCGGCCGCCGCACTGGACCGCGGCGGCGTGACGCTGACGCGCAAGGAGAGCAGTCCGATCCCTGTCGAGGCGGACAGCGTCTGCCCCGACCGCTTCGCCGCACTCGGGGCTGCGGACATCGCCCGCCTGCCGGCGTTCTACGGGCGCCGGCAGGTGACCCTCGGTGACCTCTTCGAGATCGACGGCGCCGGGGCCGGCGACATCACCGTGCTCGGCGACCTGACCGCGGTCAAGAAGATCGGCCTCGGGATGTCGTGGGGGAGCATCACGCTCGACGGGCCGGTCGGACCCCACACCGGCGCCTTCATGACCGGCGGCGAGATCCTGGTGCGTGGCGACGCGGGCGACTGGCTCGGGGCTCACATGGGTGGCGGTCGCATCGTCGTCGAGGGTGATGCCGGGCACTGCGTCGGCGCCGCCTACTCCGGGGAGACCCGGGGCATGTGCGGCGGGGAGATCGTGGTGCGGGGCAACGCCGGTCGCGAGGCCGGGGCGCGCATGCGCCGCGGCCTCGTCGTCGTCCTCGGTGACACCGGCGAGTTCGCCGGCGCCAGGATGCTCGCCGGCTCGGTGTTCGTCGGGGGCCGGCTCGGCCGGCGCCCCGGCGCCGGGATGAAGCGCGGTACCGTCGTCGGCTTCGGTGCGGGGCCGGAGTTGTTGCCGACCTTTCGCTACGCCTGCACGTACCGCCCCGTCTTCATGAGGTACTACATACGCCGGCTCAGGGAATCCGGTCTCGTCGACGAGACGGAGCTGAGTGGGGAGGTCTTCCGGCGGTACGTCGGCGACATGACGAACGGCGCCAGGGGGGAGGTGCTCCTTCATGCTCAGCCTGAATGAACGGGCGGCGGCCATCGTCGAGCGGATGGTCGCGGCCGCCGAGGTGCTCGAGGTTGCGACGGCCCGCCTGCCGAACGGGGCCGAGGTCCTCGACGCGGGCGTCGAGGTCCGTGGCTCTCTCGAGGCGGGCCGCCTCTTCGCCGAGGTCTGCCTCGGCGGCCTCGGCGACGTCCACTTCCGCCAGCTCGAGATAGACGGCCTGACCCTGCCCGGTGTCGAGGTGAACGTGAATCATCCGGTGCTGGGCTGTATGGCGTCGCAGTATGCGGGATGGGCGGTCGACGTGCCGGCGATCGGGGCCGTGCCGAAGTACTTCGCGATGGGCTCGGGGCCCGCTCGGGCGCTGTACGCGCGCGAACCGCTGTTCGCGACGCTCGAGTACCGCGACACCGCGACACTTGCGGTCCTCGCGCTCGAGGCGCGCGCGCTCCCCTCCGAGGCGGCGGCCGCCTGGATCGCCGCGAAGTGCGGCGTCGCCGTCGACCGTCTTCACCTGCTGGTCGCCCCGACCGCAAGCCTCGTCGGGTCGGTGCAGGTCGCGGCGCGGATCGTCGAGACGGGGCTCCACAAGCTCCACGAGGTCGGCTTCGACCTCGAGGCGGTGCGCTCTGGCTTCGGGACCTGTCCCATCGCGCCGGTCGCCGCCGACGATATGGCTGCCATCGGTCGCACCAACGACGCCGTCCTGTACGGCGGCAGGGCCTGGTACACGGTCGAGACGGATGACGCCGCGGTCGAGGCGGTGATCGAGAGGCTGCCGTCGTCGGCCTCGCGCGACTACGGTGTACCATTCGGTGAGCTCTTCGCGCGCTACGACGGCGACTTCTACAGGATCGACCCGCTGCTCTTCAGCCCGGCGGAGGTGTCCATCACGAACAGCGCCAGCGGCAAGACCTTCAGGGCGGGCGGCGTGCACGCCGGTGTCCTCGCGGGATCGCTGCTCGGTTGAGGGCCGCGATCCTCGGGCAGAGGGGAGGCTGGCACACCGAGAGCCTCCTGACGGCGCTGCAGCGGCGCGGCGTCGCCGCCGACTGCTGCGCCGTCACGCAGCTCACGGCGAGGGTGGCGGGCCGGCCGCGGCTCGGCGCCTCCGGGGTGCCGCTGGACGAGCACGACGTCGTCTTCGTGCGGGCGATCCCTTCGGGCTCGCTCGAGCAGGTCATCTTCCGCATGGACGCGCTGCGCTGCCTCGAGCAGGCGGGCGTGAGGGTCGTGAACCCGCCGGCCGCGATCGAGCACGGCGTCGACAAGTACTACACGTCGGCGCTTCTCGACGACGCCGGGATCCCGACGCCGCGCACCGTGGTCGCGGAGCGTTTCGACGACGCGCTCGCCGCGTTCGAGGAGCTCGGGGGCGACGTGGTGGTGAAGCCGCTCTTCGGGTCGGAGGGCAGGGGGATGGTCCGCGTCTCCGACGCCGACAGCGCGTATCGCGCGTTCCGCGCCCTCGAGCTCGGCCGCTACGTGTACTGCGTGCAGGAGTTCGTGAGGCACGAGTGCGCCGACGTCCGCGCCTTCGTGGTCGGCGACGTGGTCATCGCCGCCATGCTGCGCAGAGGCACGCACTGGAAGACGAACGCGTCGCAGGGCGCGAAGGGGGAGCCGTTCGCGGTCGACGAGCGTCTGCGGGAGCTGAGCCTGCGCGCCGCCCGCGTCGTCGGAGCCGAACACGCCGGGGTCGACCTGCTCCCCCGCGACGGCGGGGACTACTGCGTGCTCGAGGTGAACACGATCCCGGGCTGGCGCGCCCTCGAGGCGGCGACGGGGGTCGACGCGGCGCGGCACCTCGTCGACCACGCCCTCAAGGAGACGCGGTGATGCCTCTGGCGCGGTCTGGATCCAGAGAGGTCTCGTGAGACGCCTGACCGGGGCGGAGGCGGCCTGGGCGGCGCAGCTCGCGTGCCTCTACGAGGTGAGTGTCGCCAAGCCTGGCAACGTGTCGCCCGGGACCGGCTTCAGCGACGCGCGCTTCGAGGACTTCGTCGCCAGCGCGGTCGCGATCGGCCCCGCGTTCGCCGACGCCGGCCGTGCGACCGTGGGCGAGATCGTCCTGCGCGCCGTCCGGGACACGCGCCGGCTCGTGGCGACGAACACCAACCTCGGCATGGTCTTGCTGCTGGCGCCGCTGGCGAAGGCGGCGACCGGCGCCGGTGGCGGTGCCGGCGGGGGTCTGCGGCCGGCCGCGGGGCGCGTCCTCCGCGGCCTGACGGCCGAGGACGCGCGTCTGGCCTACGAGGCGATTCGCCTGGCGTCGCCGGCCGGGATGGGCGAGGTCGATCGGTTCGATGTCTCCAGCGAGCGCGTGGAGGTGACCCTGCGCGAGGCGATGGCGTCGGCGCGAGAGCGCGACGCGGTCGCGCGCGAGTACGTGACCGACTTCGAGATCACGTTCACCATCGGCCACGACACCCTGCGAGAGTCGTGGCGCCGGGGCTACGACCTCGCGGACGCCATCGTCACGACGTTCCTGACCATCCTCGGCAGCGTGCCGGATACCCTGATCGCCCGCAAGAACGGAGAGGCCGTCGCAGGAGAGGTGTCCTCTCGCGCCGCGCAGGTGCTGGCGGCCGGTGGATGCCGCTCGGCCGGAGGGCGCAGGCAGCTCGCGCAGTTCGACCGCGAACTGCGCGACGGCGGGCACGCGCTGAACCCCGGCACCACCGCCGACCTCGTGGCGTCGTCGCTGTTCGTGTTTCTCGCGGCGGACGGGATGCTCGACCGCCTGCCGGAGCTTGCGGCCCGCTGGACGAGGCCGGGGGAGGAAGACACGGAGGCCGACGCGGGTGACGCGGGCGCCGGCGGGGTCGCCGACGCGACGACGGCCGAAGGCCCGCCGGAGTGAGCCGAGGAGTCCCCGAGAGGCCTGCGCTCCTCGTGCACGAGTACGTGACCGGCGGCGGCTGGCCGGAGCCTGAGCCGCCGCCCTCGCTCGCGGCCGAGGCGGAGGCGATGCTGCGAGCGGTCCTCGACGATCTGCGCTCGTGGGGCCGGTTCTCGGTGATCACCACGCGCGACCGCCGCATCGAGCGCCCTCCGCTGCCGGCTGAACTCGTCGTCGAGCTGGATCCCGGTGACTACTCTGGCGCGCTGCTCGAGGCGGCTTCGCGGTGCGAAGCGGCGCTCGTCGTGGCGCCGGAGAGCGGAGGGGCGCTGGCCCGCGTCTGCACGCTGCTCACGGACGCCGGCGTGCCGCTGCTCGGCAGCACGCCGGCGGCCGTCGTCGCGGCCGGCGATAAGTGGGAGTGTCACCGCCGGTTCGCGCAAGCCGGGTTGCCCACGCCTGAGACGGCGCGTGTGACTCGGGGTGACGTCGCGGTGGCGGCGGCACGGATCGGCTTTCCCGTCGTGGTCAAGCCGATCGACGGCGCGGGTTGTGACGGCGTCGCCCTCGTACGCAGCGCGTGCGACCTCCCGGAGGCGCTCGCCCAGCCCGCTATCGCGCGCGCCGGAGCCCTCCTGGTGCAGCGCTACGTGGCTGGCGATGCAGCGAGCGTCTCGCTGCTCGTCGCGGGCGGCGAGGCGCGCGCGGTGAGTCTGAACGAGCAGGAGGTCCGCCTCGGTGTGCCGTGCGCCTACGTAGGCGGGAGGGCGGCCGTGGAGCACCCGCGACGCCGCGAGGCGCTCGCTCTCGCCGTCCGCGCGGTCGAGCTTGTGCAGGGCCTTCAGGGGTACGTCGGCGTCGACCTCGTGCTCGCAGATGACCGCATTTGGCTGATCGAGGTCAACCCGCGGCTCACGACTTCGTACATCGGCCTGCGCCGCGTCGTAGACTATAACCTCGCGGAGGCCGTGTGGCGGGCGTGCATTCAGCACACGCTGCCGTCCGCGGTCGAGGCCGCGACGTCGCGGCGGGGAACTCGTGGAGGGGTGGTGGTCGCCTATGTCTGAGCAGGTCGCCGTGGCCGGTTGGGACATCGGGGGTGTCCACGTGAAGGCCGCGCGCGCGCTCGTGCGGGGCGGCGCCGTGACGGAGTTGCGCGCAGCGATGCGCCCGTTCGAGGTGTGGCGCGCGCCTGACAGTCTCGCGCAGGTGCTGCGGAACGTCGCCGACCAGGTCGGGGTCGCGGACGGCGACCCGATGGCCGTGACGATGACGGCCGAGCTCTCCGACGCCTTCCGCACCAAGCGCGAGGGCGTGGTGAGCGTGCTCGAGGCCGTGCGCCGGGCGTTTCCCCGGAGCCGGCCGCACGTGCTCAGTATCGACGGCGAGCTCGTTGCGCTCGAGGAGGCGCTGGGGCGGCCCCTCGCTTTCGCGGCCACCAATTGGGTGGCCGCCGCGTTGCTGGCCGCCCGCTACGAGCGTGACTGCCTCTTCGTCGACATCGGGAGCACGACGACCGATATCGTCCCGGTGCGCGATGGCCGCATCGCCTGCGAAGGACGGACCGACACGGCGCGTCTCGTCTCGGGCGAGCTGGTCTACACGGGCGTGCTGCGCACGAACCCCAACACGCTCGTCGATGCGGTGCCCGTGAGGGGGCGGATGTGCGGCGTGGCCGCCGAGAGCTTCACGGCGATGGCAGATGTGTATCTGGTCCTCGGGAGGATCTCGGCCGAGGACTACACGTGTCCGACGCCGGACGGCCGGGCGAAGACGCGCGACGCAGCGCTTGAGCGGCTCGCACGCCTCGTGTGCGCCGACCGCGAGCAGCTCGGCGAGGAGGAGCTTCTGAAGATCGCCTGCTTCCTCTTCGAGTCGCAGGTCCGCCGGGTGACGGACGGCCTCCTGCAGGTCCTTTCGCGCCAGGAGTACGGCTACGGGCTGCCGCTCGCTCCGGCGGGCGTCGGCGGCTTCCTTGCCGCTGCCGCGGGGGCTCGCCTCCGCGTGACGGTCCTCGACGCCGGGGCGCTGCGGCGCGAGGCCGGGGCGGCGCTGCCCGCCGCGGCCGCGGCGCTGCTCATGGCGGCGCGTCTCACACGCGGAACAGCGTGGTCGACGCCGTCGTGAAGATCGGCGGCCGACTCGGCCGCGAGGAGTCGCTGCGGGGGCTGTGCTCACGCCTCGCGGCGCTTGGTCGCCGGCACCGGCTCCTGGTCGTACCCGGCGGTGGCATGTTCGCCGACGCCGTGCGGGAGTGCGACGCGCGCTTCCGGCTCACGGCCGACGCCGCGCACTGGATGGCGATCCTCGGGATGGACCAGTACGGGCGCCTTCTGGGCGACCTGATCCCCGAGAGTGTGCTCGTCCGGACCGTCGCGCGCGCGGCCGCGGTGGCGGAGGCCGGCGCGGTCCCCGTGCTGCTGCCTCACGACCTCTTGCGCGACTGCGACCCCCTGCCGCACAGCTGGTCGGTGACGTCCGATGCGATCGCGGCGTGGGTCGCGGCCTCGATCGGGGTCCCGCTGCTGGTCTTGCTCAAGCATGGCACGGCGCTCGGACTGTTGCCGAACACGGGAGAGCCGAGCGTTGAGGTCTCGGCGGCGGGATTGGCCGGCGCCGGGATCGTGGACGCCGCGTTCGCGGGCGTGCTCGATGCCGCGACGCGCGAGGTGTGGCTGCTCGACGGAGGGGAGCCGCAGAGGCTCGAGGGGCTGCTCGAGACCGGCAGGACGGAAGGGGTCAGGGTCGCGCGATGAGCGCCTTGAGGCGCGCCACGGCTGCGCGGTCCACGCGGCCGTCGACACGGTCTCCACGGCAGACGGCACCCCTGAAACCGACGATGTCCGGGGCGAGCTCGCGGATGCGGGAGACGTGCTCCTCGCGCAGAGACCCGGCCAGCGCGCAGATGAGGCCGGCCTCGCGGCAGCGTGCCACGAACTCGGCGAGCTCGGCGCCGGACAGCGTCGAGAGCAGTGTGCTCCCGCGCTTCTCGGCGGTGTCGAGCATGCAGCCGTCGGCGCCGGCCTCGGCCGCTGCCGCGGGCAGCGCGAGCGGCAGGACGGAGCCGATCATGCCGGCGTCGGCGTACGCCGTCGCCATGATCCGCACGCCGGGGGCCTGCTCGCGTGCCGCCCGGCAGACCGCGGCCAGCAGGGCGCGCGCCTCGTGGGCGTCGCGCGGACCCAGCAGCCCGACCTTCACGTACTGCACCGCGCAGGCGGCGGCGCCCGCTGCGGCAAGGGCCGCCATGCCCGGCAGGTTGGGTACATCGCCGATGGCGGCGCTCACCGGCGTGTCCGCCGGCGTGAGCTCGCGAACGCGTCTGATGACGTGGGGGAAGCCGGCGCCGAGGGACCCCTCGCGGGGGTTCTTCACGTCGACGATGTCGGCGCCTCCGGCGACGGCGGGGGCGACCTCATCCTCGTCGACCACGCTCACCAGCAGCTGCATCGCGACCGCCTTTCGTGGAGGGCGTCTCCAGACGAGAGTACATGTGGTCGCGAGAGCGACACAAGAGGGGCTCCGATGTGCCTCTCCGGGCGGACCGCGGTGAGCGCGGCGCTCGAGGGCTTCGCGGTCGAGAGCCTCGATGGCCTCATCTTCACGGTGAAGGGCGTCGTGCAGCCCCCCGACCGCCTCATCGCCTACCTCCGTTACGCTCCGGATCCGGCGGGGGGGCGCAGCCGCGACGGCCGGCGCTACCGGCGGATCGGACGCTTCACCGAGCAGAGAGAAGCGCTGGAAGGGTTCGCGGTGCGCGGACGCTCGTATCTGGCGTACGACCCGGTGGCCGGTGCCGTGCTTCAAGGCGTCCCGCGGGACGAGGTCGGCCGGCTTCACGACCCGTGCCGGCGGCTGCGAGAGCTCGCCGGCGAGGGGCCGGCGGACGCCCTCGAGGAGGATGCACTCGCACTCGCCGAGCTGCTGCGGGATGCCGCCGGGGTCCGGCGCTCGGCGCTCGGCGTCACCGGCTCCCTCCTGGTCGGCCTGCACGCGCCGGCCTCCGACATCGACCTCGTCGTCTATGGCGCCGAGTCCTGTCGCGCGGTCCACGGCGCGCTCGGGATCTTGCTCGACGATCCGTCGAGCCCCGTGCGCCGGCCCCAAGGCGAGGAGCTCGCGGCCATCCATCTCGCACACCGTCAGGAGACGCCGCTCAGCACCGCTCAGTTCCTCCGTCTCCAGGCCTGGAAGGTCAACGAGGGGCGCTTCTGCGGGCGCGGGTTCTTCGTGCGCTTCGTCAGGCGGCCGGACGAGGTCGCGGAGCGCTACGGCGACCCGCGCTACGAGCCCGTCGGTCCCGCGGTCGTCGAGGCCCACGTCGTCGAGGCGACGGAGGCCCTCTTCACGCCGTGCCGATACTTCGTCGACGACGTGGCCGTCGACGGCTCCCGCGACGCACCTGGCGCGAGGGCGCTGCGCGAGATCGTGTCGTTCCGCGGGCGCTTCGCCGACCACGCGAGGGCCGGAGAGCGCGTGAGGGCGCGCGGGACGATCGAGCGGGTCGTGCCGCGCGCCGCGCCGCCGTTCCATCGGCTGGTCGTCGGCACGCCCGGCGACTACCTCGTGGACGACCCGGTTTGACGCCGGGCCGCCGCGCGGCCGGGCTCGTGCTACCATTGAGCGTCCGCACCCGACTCTGAGACAGGACGATGTTCGACGCCCTTTCCGATCGCCTCCAGCACGTCTTCGCCGGCCTGCGCGGCCACGGCAAGCTGACCGCCGAGGACATCGACGCGGCCATGCGCGAGATCCGTCTCGCGCTGCTCGAGGCCGACGTCAACTTCAAGGTCGTGCGCGAGTTCGTCGCCCAGGTGAAGGAGCGCGCGCTCGGCGCCGAGGTCATGGAGAGCCTCACGCCGGCGCAGCAGGTCGTGAAGATCGTCAACTCCGAGCTCGCGACCCTGATGGGCGCCGCCGATTCGAAGCTGGCCTACAGCAGCCGCCCGCCGACCGTGATCCTGCTCGCCGGCCTTCAGGGCTCGGGCAAGACGACGAGCGCCGCCAAGCTGGCGCAGCTGCTCAAGAAGGAGGGCAAGAAGCCCGTCCTGATCGCCGCCGACGTCTACCGTCCGGCGGCGATCGACCAGCTCGTCACTCTCGCGGGCCGCTTGCAGGTCCCGGTCTACGCGCCGGGCGCCGATGTCGACCCGGTGGATATCGCGCGCGACGGCGTCGCCTTCGCGCGCGCACAAGGTGACGTCGCCATCATCGACACGGCGGGCCGGCTGCACGTCGACGACGAGCTGATGGGCGAGCTCGTCCGCATCCGCGATGCGGTCAAGCCGCACAACGTGCTGCTCGTCGTCGACGCGATGACCGGCCAGGACGCGGTGAACGCGGCACAGGAGTTCCGCGAGCGCGTCGACATCGACGGCGTCGTACTGACGAAGCTCGACGGCGACGCCCGGGGCGGCGCCGCGCTGAGCGTGCGCGCGGTGACCGGCAAACCGATCAAGTTCGTCTCGACCGGCGAGAAGCTCGGCGAGTTCGACACCTTCCACCCCGACCGCATGGCGAGCCGCATCCTGGGCATGGGCGACGTGCTCTCTCTGATCGAGAAGGCGGAGGGGTCGCTCGACGAGAAGCAGGCGGCCGAGATGGAGGCGCGCCTTCGGCGCGCCGAGTTCACCTTCGACGACTTCCTCCAGAACATCAAGCAGGTGCGCAAGATGGGGTCGCTCTCCAGCATCGTCGGCATGCTGCCGGGGGCCTCGTCGATGAAGCAGCTCAAGGACGTCCAGGTCGACGACAGCCAGCTCGACCGCATCGAGGCGATGATCTTCTCGATGACGGCGCAGGAGCGGCGACATCCCGACGTCATAGACGGCAGTCGCCGCCAGCGTATCGCGCGCGGCAGCGGGATGAAGGTACAGGATGTGAACCAACTGATGAAGCAGTATCGCGAGATGCAGAAGCTGCTCAGGATGTTCTCATCCGGCAAGATGAAGGGGCTGAGGCTTCCGGGCCTCGGCGGCTGAACGCGTCGTTTCTTGCACCTCCACTGGAGGTTGCGTAAAGTGCAGCGACCGCCGCAGGCACTTGGCGGCGCAGCATGCGAGGATTCCCCGAGGGGGTGACTGAGACAAGTGGCAGTACGAATGAGACTGAGTCGGGTCGGCAGCAAGAAGAACCCGATCTACCGGATCGTGGTCGTCGATTCGCGCGCACGTCGCGACGGGCGCGCTATCGAGATGATAGGGCAGTACAACCCGCGCACGGAGCCGTCGTTCATCGAGATCGACGAGGCCAAGGCCAAGGACTGGCTGGCAAAGGGCGTCATCCCAAGCCAGACCGTCAAGCGCCTGTTGGCCATCAAGGGCATCAGCGTCTGAGACGTTCGAAGGTCCGCCGGAGGAGTGGAGTGGGATGTTGAAGGACCTTCTCGAGTATCTGGCCAAGTCGTTGGTCGACAGTCCGGACGAGGTCCACGTGGAGATGACCGAGACGGACACGACCGTCGTGCTCGAGTTGTCGGTGGCCAAGGACGACGTCGGCAAGGTCATCGGCAAGCAGGGCCGCATCGCGCGCGCCCTGCGGACCGTCGTGAAGGCGAGCGCCGTGCGTGACGGCAAGCGCGCCATCGTGGAGATCGTCGACTGAAGGACGTCGCCGTGCCCGCGCTGTGGGCCTGTGGCCGGCTGGGCAAAGCCCATGGCCTGAAGGGCGAGGTCTATCTCGACCTCGAGCCCGGCGGGCTCGAGGTCCTGAACCACGCGACCGAGTTCTTCGTCTCCGAGCCCGGCGGCGGCCCCGCCGTCGCGCCGTGCGTGGTCACGCGCGCGGGCGGCGCAGACCGGCGGCCGCTCGTGGTGCTCGACCAGGTCGCGACCCGCGACGAGGCCAGAGCTCTGTCGGGGCGCGAGCTCTACGGCGCCGGGGGCGAGCTCGCCGAACGGCCGCACTACATGGTCGGCGAGCTCGTCGGCCTCGAGCTGCGCTACGAGGACCGGCGGCTCGGCGAAGTGACTGAGGTCGTCACCGCGCCGGCGCAGGAGTTGCTCGTCGTGCGGCGAGACGGCGGCGGGGAGCTCATGGTGCCTTTGGTCGACGAGCTCGTCACCGTCGACATCGCGGCCGGCGTGGCCGTCGTGCGCGCCGGACTCCTCGAGGATCAGGTGGGGGACTGAGCGTGCGGATCGACGTCTTCACACTCTTCCCGGCGGCCTTCGACTGGTATGTGACCCAGGTGCACGTGCGCAAGGCGCTCGACCTGGGTCACGAAGTCGTCTTCACGAACTATCGCGACCATACGCCGCTCTCGCACCTGCAGGTGGACGACACGCCGTACGGCGGCGGCGCAGGCATGGTGCTGCGCATCGACGTCGTCGCCGCCGCCCTCGAGGCGGCCTTCGCGGTCCCGGCGCCGGCCGTCCGCGAGACCCGGCGGGTCGTCGAGCTCACGCCCAAAGGGCGACAGTTCGACGACCGCCTCGCCGAGGAGCTCGCCGCCGGCGACTTCGCGCTCCTCTGCGGTCGCTACGAGGGTATCGACGAGCGCGTCGCTCATCTGGTGACCGACCGCGTCTCGATCGGGCCGTACGTGCTCTCCGGCGGCGAGGTCGCCGCCATGGCAGTGACCGACGCCGTGCTGCGCAAGCTGCCGGACGTCATCTCCAATCCGGAGAGCGTGATCGACGAGTCCTTCGCGGCCGGTCTCGAGGGCGGGACGGAGTACCCGCAGTACACGCGCCCCGGCGGAGTTCGCGGGCTGGACGGTGCCCGAGGTGCTCGTCTCCGGCGACCACGGCGCCATCGCGCGCTGGCGCGCGGAGCAGGTGCGCCGCTCGGGTCAGGTCTTGGGCTCGACGTAGTGCGGCTTGGCGCCGCGCCCGCTGGGGCGCTCGAAGTAGCCGGGGTTGAAAGGCGCCCCCCGCCCCGAGGTCGCGATCGGGCCGAAGACCTGGGCGGCGTCGTGCTCGCCGCAGGCGGGGCAGACGGCTCTGTCCTCGCGCTCGGCCATGCTGCACACCACCTCGAACTGCTCGCCGCAGGAGCGGCAACGGAAGTCGTAGGTCGGCATCTCGCACCCTTGCTCGTTCAGCGTGACGGCACAAGCGTAGCGTGAGCCGCGAGAGGGCGCGACCGTGCCGCTTTGCGCCCCCTTCGTCACTCTGGTAGAGTTGCCGCCGATTTCCGTACGGGAAAGAGGTCTCCGTTGAACATCATCGAGAACATCGAGCGCGAACAGTTGCGCGCCGACATCCCGGCCTTCAAGGCCGGCGACACCGTCAAGGTGCACTTCAAGGTCATCGAGGGCAATCGCCAGCGCGTCCAGGTGTTCCAGGGGATCGTCATCAAGCGTCAGGGCGAGGGCGTCCGTGAGACCTTCACGGTGCGCAAGCAGTCGTTCGGCGTCGGTGTCGAGCGTACGTTCCCGGTGCACTCGCCCAAGATCGACCACATCGACGTCACCGCGATCGGTGACGTCCGCCGCGCCAAGCTCTACTACCTGCGGCAGAAGGTCGGCAAGAAGGCGCGCGTCCGCGAGAAGCAGCGCTAAGAGTCGCCGGCGTGAGCAACGCCTCCGGGAGCCGCGGCAGCAGCGGCACCAGTCTCTTCGAGTACATCCTCATCGCCGTCGTGGCGGTGGCGGTCGCGCTGCTCGTCCAGGCGTTCCTCGTCAAGCCGTATCGCATCCCCTCGCCCTCGATGGTCGACACGCTGCGGGTGGGCGACCGGGTGCTCGTGAACCGCGCGATGTACCATCTGCGCGAGGTCAAGCACGGCGACATCATGGTCTTCCGCTATCCGCTCGACACCAAGATCGCCTTCATCAAGCGCGTCGTCGGGCTGCCGGGTGACGTGCTCCAGGCCCGCGACGGCGCTCTCTGGCGCAACGGCGAAGCGCTCGACGAGCCGTATGTCCACGAGACGAAGGGCCTGCGAGACCCCACCGAGCCCGCGGGGCCGATCGCGGGGACGACCATGACCGACGCCTGGTCACTGGCCGAGCCGTACACGGTCCCGCCCGGCAACTACTTCGTCATGGGCGACAACCGCACGAACAGCGACGACAGCAGGGTCTGGGGGCCGGTCCCCGAGGGCAACGTCATCGGCTCGGCGTTCTTCATCTACTGGCCGCACGGCCGCTTCGGCTCGCTCTAGATCCTGGCTGCGCACGGGCGCGGGGGAGGCCGATGAACGAGCGCTTCGCCTTCGACCTCGAGCGCGGCGGCCGCGGCCTCGTGGCCGGCGCCGACGAGGCCGGACGCGGCTGTCTGGCCGGCCCGCTCGTGGCGGCGGCCGTGTGCTTCGACTACGCCGCCCTGACCGACGCCGACTTCGAGGCGCTCCGCCGGCTCAACGACTCCAAGCAGCTCTCGCGCGGCCAGCGGGAGGTCCTCTACGGCCTCGTGCTGGCGCGCGCCCGTCAAGTCGCCGTGGTCGCCTGTTCGGCGGCGAGCATCGACGAGCGTGGCTTGCACCCGTGTAACCTGGCGGCTCTTGGCGCGGCCCTCGAGTGTCTCGACCCGCGCCCCGCAACGGCCTTCACCGACGGCTTCGCGGCGCCGGGCTGCACGGTCCCGCACGAGGCCGTGATCGGCGGCGACACGCGCTCGGCGGCCGTCGCCGCCGCCTCGATCGTCGCCAAGGTCACGCGCGACCGCGTGATGGTGCGCCTCCACGAGGAGTTCCCGGCCTACGGCTTCGCACGCCACGTCGGCTATGCCACGGCCGAGCACCAGGAGATGATCACGCTGCACGGCGTGTGCCACCTGCACCGCCTCTCGTTCGACGCCGTCAGCTACCGGCAGCTCGGTCTGACCTTCGGGGAGTGAGCCTGCGGCGCCGCGCCCGCGCCGGCGATCGTGCGGTGACAGCACCGTGATGGCGCGCGGATGGCGCCGTCGTCACCCCTCCACCGGCTTCGTCCCCGTCCCAACCCTCCGTCCGCGTCTGTAGGCTCGGCAAGAGCCGTGACCCGGGCGCGCCCGTCCGCTGAGCGGGTGTCCCGGTGCGACGTGAGGAGTGGTGACTCGTGGACGAGCACGAACACGACGAGAGAGCCGGCGAGCCGGGGCGCGCGCCAGCCACGCGCGCCCCGGGCGCGCCGGCCGGGCGCGCCGCTCCGGCAGGCAGCCCACCGTCGTTCGGCAAGCGCCGGCTGCTCCTCGGTCGTGAGGCCGAGGCGGCCGCCGCGGCGTATCTGAGGGCGCGCGGCTGGCGGATGCTCGGCCAGAACGTGCGCGTCGGCCGCGGCGAGCTCGACCTGATCGCACGCCGCGGCGGCGTGCTGGCCTTCGTCGAGGTCAAGGCGCGCCGCAGCGCCAGGTGCGGCGCGCCCGAAGACGCGGTGTCTCCACGCAAGCGTCGGCAGATCGCGCGGTTGGCCGAGCTCTGGCTCGCCGCGCGTCCGTGGGCCATGCGCGGTGTCGACGACGTGCGCTTCGACATCATCGCCGTCGACGCGGCCGAGCGGCCGGCCGTCGTCCGTCATCTGCCGGCCGCCTTCACCTGCGACGGATGAGCGCGCCGAGGTGATCGCGCACATCGCGAGCGAAGCTCTCTACGGATTGCAGGGGCACGCCGTCGAGGTCGAGGCCGACGTCGTGGCGGCGGCCCCCGCCTTCACGATCGTGGGCCTGCCCGACGCGGCCGTGCAGGAGAGTCGCGAGCGCGTCCGCGCCGCGATCGTCAACAGCGGCTTCGAGTTCCCGTCGCGGCGCATCACGGTCAACCTGGCGCCGGCCGACTTGCGCAAAGAGGGGCCTGGCTTCGACCTGCCCATCGCACTCGCGTTCCTGCTGGCGACGGGCCAAGCGTGCGGCGACGGCGGGGAGGAGGTAGCGGCGCTCGGCGAGCTCGCGCTCGACGGGTCGGTGCGCCCGGTCCGCGGCGTGCTGGCCGTCGTCGAGAGCCTGCGCCGCCGCGGTGTGCGTCGTGTGGTCGTACCGAAGGCCAACGCCGCCGAGGCGGCGCTCGTGGCCGACGTCAGCGTGGCGCCGGTGGCGGCGCTGCGTGACGCGGTCGGCGCGCTCGCCGACCGATCGGGTGACGCGCCGGCGCAGCCCGACGCCGGCGCGCTGCTCCACGACGCCGACGAGTGCGACGCCGACTTCGCCGACGTCGCCGGCCAGGCCGTCGTCAAGCGCGCTCTCGAGATCGCCGCGGCCGGCGGTCACAATCTGCTGATGGTCGGTCCGCCGGGCTCGGGCAAGACGATGCTCGCGCGCCGCCTGCCCACGATCATGCCGCGCGCTCACCATCGACGAGGCGATCGCGGTCACGCGCGTGCACAGCGTGGCGGGCTTGCTGCCGGCGGGCGTACCGCTCGTGACCCGCCGGCCCTTCCGCGCTCCGCACCACAGCATCTCGGTGCCCGGCCTCGTCGGGGGCGGCGCCTCGCCGCGGCCCGGCGAGGTCAGCCTCGCCCATCTCGGCGTCCTGTTCCTCGACGAGTTCCCCGAGTTCCGCCTGTCCGCGCTCGAGGCCCTCCGGCAGCCTCTCGAGGACGGAGAGGTGACCATCTCGCGGGCGCTCACCTCGGTCACATTCCCGGCGCGGATCGCCTTGGTGGCCGCCATGAACCCCTGTCCGTGTGGGTTCAGAGGCGATCGCGAGCGCCCGTGCACCTGCCCGGGGTACCGGCTGCAGCAGTACCGGGCGCGCCTGAGCGGCCCGCTGCTCGATCGCATCGATCTGCGCCTCGAGGTCGCGCGGGTGCCGCCCAGAGAGCATCGGCTCGCGGGTCGCGGCGAAGGCTCGGCGGCGGTGCGCTCCCGGGTCGAAGGCGCCCGCCGGCGGCAGCGGGAGAGGCTGGGCGCCGCCGCCGGCGGCGCGGCGGCCGCCAACGCCCACATGACTGTGCGCCAGCTGCGACTCCTCTGCCGCCTCGACGGCGACGCCGTCGCGCTGCTCGACCGCGCCTACGACCGGCTACGTCTCAGCGCGCGGGCCTGCGATCGCGTGGTCAAGGTCGCGCAGACGATCGCCGACCTCGAGGGGGCCGCGACGATCAGCACCGACCACGTCGCCGAAAGCCTGTCCTACCGCGTGAGAGGGCCGCATGACGCCTGAGTCCGAGAGCGTGACGACGGGTGACCACGACGCCGGCAGAGTGGCCCGCAAGGTCGGCGCCGTGCGTCTCGACCGCCGCGCCGCGACTGCGGCATGGCTCGCGCGCGTCGCCTCGCACCGCCCCGGCGTCGTGCAGCGCGTGGTCGTGCGCTGCGGCCCCCTCGGCGACGCGCTCGACGCGCCCTTGCGCGAGCTCCGCGCGGCTATCGCTCAACGGCAAGTCCCGAAGACGCGCACGCCCGCGGCCGGCGCGCAGGCAGGTGAGGCGGCTCGCGAGATCTCGCTCTTCCGCGAAGCGCTGGGCAGTCGCTTGCCGTCGTCCGTCGCCTGCCCCGAAGGCAGCGCGCTGGTCGCCTTTGACGACGAGCTCTACCCGCCGAGCCTCCGCCTGGTCTTCGATCCGCCACCTGTTCTCTTCGTCGCGGGACGCGACCGGCGCCGCCGGCTCGAGACGCTCGCCGCCGCCATCGCGGTCGCGGTCGTCGGCACGCGGGCTCCGTCAGCCTACGGTCTCGAGATGGCGCGCCTGCTGGCCGCCGACCTCGCCAGAGCAGGAGTGGTCGTGGTCAGCGGGGTGGCCCTCGGCGTCGACGTCTGCGCCCAGGTCGCCGCGCTCGAGGCGAGCGGCGCTCCTGCGGGCGACCGTCTGCCGAGCGTGGGCGTCCTCGGCTGTGGCGTCGACATCGTCCACCCGCGCAGCAACGCGGCCGCCTTCAGGGCGCTGTGGGAGCGCGGACTCCTGGTCTCGGAGTTCTGGCCGGGGACGCCGCCGTCGGCCTGGCGGTTCCCGGCACGCAACCGCGTGATCGCCGGGCTCAGCAGAGCCGTCGTCGTGGTCGAGGGTTCCCGGCGGAGTGGGTCGCGCATCACCGCCGATCTCGCGCTCGACGCCGGGCGCGAGGTGCTGGCCGTGCCCGGCGAGGCCGGACGACGCTTGAGCGAGGCGCCGCACCAGTTGCTTCGGCAGGGTGCTCACCTGTGCGAAGCGGCTGACGACGTGTTGGCGGCGCTGGGGCTGAAGCGCTCCTACGGGGCGACGCAGTCCGTGGGCGCTGAGTCGCCTGGGGTCGAGGCGGCCGGCGGTGCCGTGGCGGTCGACTCGTCACAGGCGACGGGCGCTGCGCCCGCAGACGACCCCCGGGTTCTGCTCGCCGCTGCGGCCCGCGCCGTGCTCGGCGCCCTGCGGGACGCGCCGGGTGACGCCGACGAGCTGGCCGGCCGCGCGGGCCTCGACGCGCGCGCCGTCGTCGCCGCGCTGAGTGCGCTCGAGGTCGAGAGTCTGGCAGAACGCACAGAAGGAGGCGTGTACCGCCTGAGCCGCTGACGAGAGCGAGAGCTTGTGTGGGGCGTTGACCGTTGCGCCCGCGAGCCGCATATTGAGGGCATGCGCATCGCACGCAGGAAGCGGACGCTCGCGGTCGTGGTCGCGATCGTCGCGGCATCGGCGGTCCTGGGCGGCTTGTGGCGCTGGGTGCAGCCGTCCGGGGCGACCGACGCTGCGCTGCAGGACGTCGTGCTGCGCTACGAGCTGGCGAAGGCGCCGGTCCGACCGTCCACACTGGTCGGCAAGCCTCTGACGGGAGCGGATCGCGCGGCCCTGCAGAGCGCCTTCGAGCGGCGTCTCTCAAAGGTCGCCGGCGGCCGCCTGCTCGAGGAGTGGCGGGCCTGGGACTACGCCGCGGCGCTGTTGGCGGACGAGTGGGGCACGCGCCAGCTGGTCGGCTGCAGTGGCGAGGTCGTCTACTGGGACTTCCTGCGCCGCGATCTCGACGGGACCATCCAGGTGCGCGCCGGGGTCGTCGAGCACCACGAAGTCGTGCACTGGGATGCGAGTCTCGGGCGCGCCATCCCGCAGGAGGAGTGGACGACGGGCGTGTCGGTGAACCACTACACGCTCCAGAGAGCAGACGACGTCTGGAAGGTCTTCAGGAGCGACCACTGGCGCTTCTACGACGTCGCCACGGGCACTCTCGCGACTGGTCCGTGAAGCCTGGTCAACCCCTGCTCGCCTGACGGCGGCAGGACTCGCCGTGCTCCCCGCGAAGAAATGAGGGCCCGGCGCGTCCGGCGGCGGGCGCCGGTCTGACTGAAGGGGAGTGTCCGTGGAGCACCGCGCCGAGGCGCGGCCGGCGGACCCGCAGGGGCACACCGCCGCCTACCTGCGGGCGCTGGCGGCGCGGGGAATGACCGCGGCGACACTTCGTTCGTACGCCTCCGACCTCGATCAGCTTCTCGACTGGCTTGCGGAGGAGGGCGCGACGGTCGCCGGTCTCGACCGGCGTATCGTGCGAGCCTACGCATCACACCTCGGCCGGCGCGGTTATGCGCCGGCCAGTCTCGCCCGCAAGCTCTCGTCACTGCGCGGCCTCACACGCCACCTGACCGAGCACAAGGTGCTCGCGGCCGACCCGACGTACCAGCTGCCCGGCCCTCGGCGGGGGCGCCGCCTGCCGCGCGTTCTGCGTCTCGACGAGGTCGAGGCGCTGGTCGGCGCGGCCAACGGCGCCGAGCCGCCGGCTCTGCGCGACCGTCTCGTCTTCGAGCTCCTGTACGGGTGCGGCCTGCGCAGCCAGGAGCTCGTCTCGCTCACGCTCGACGACGTCCGGCCGGGCGAGGCGCAGCTCATCGTGCGCGGCAAGGGCGGCAAGATGCGCGTCGTCCCGATGGGCGAGGAGGCCGCCGCCGCGTTTCGCCGCTACCTCGCGCGCGGGCGGCCGACGCTGGCCGGCGGACGCCGGCGAAAGAGCGACGGCGCGGTGGCCGCCGGCGCTGACTCGAGCGTGGCGCGAGCGCGCCACCTGCTGCTCTCGCGCACCGGCCGTCCTCTCCTGACTTCTGACATACGGCGGCTCGTTGTAAAGTACTGTGCGCTGGCGGGCATCGAGCCGGCTTCACCACATATGCTGAGGCATGCGTACGCGACGCACATGCTGGAGCGGGGCGCAGACCTGCGCGCGATCCAGGAACTGCTCGGGCACGCCTCGGTAGCGACCACGCAGGTCTACACGCACGTGAGCGGGGCGCATCTGAGGCGGGTGTACGATTTGCACCACCCGCGGGCATGATCGGCGGCGGAGAGGGGTCAGAGATCGGCGCTGAGCGATGAGCAGGCTCGAAGAACACCAGGTGCGCGACCTCTGGTCCCGCTACAAGCACCAGGGCGACCAGAGTTCCCGTGATCGCTCTGATCTTGGCGTACGCGCCGCTGGTCAAGTACGTGGCAGGGAGGATGAGCAACGGCCTGCCCGCCCACATCGAGGAGTCCGACCTGATCAGCTACGGGCTGCTCGGCTTGATCGGCGCCATCGAGCGCTTCGACCCGGCCCGCGAGATCAAGTTCGAGACCTACGCGGTCTCGCGGATCAAGGGCTCCATCATCGACGAGCTGCGCTCGCTCGATTGGGTGCCGCGCTCGGTGCGCAGCAAGGCGCGCGAGATCGAGAAGGTCTGCGCGATGCTCGAGAACCGGCTGCAGCGCGCTCCGACCGACGAGGAGATCGCCGACGAGCTCGACATGTCCGTCCCCGAGTTCCAGCACAGTCTCTCGCAGATCGCCAACACGTCGATCGTCGCGCTCGACGAGCTCTGGGCGATCTCAGGCTCCGACGGCGACCAATCCGCGCTCATCGATACCCTCGAGGATCCGAAGAGCAAGGATCCGTCGCGCATGCTCGACCTGTCGGAGATGAAGTCGCGTCTGGCGGCGGCCATCGACGCGCTCCCCAAACGCGAGAAGATCGTGATCGCGCTCTACTACTACGAGAACCTGACGCTGCGCGAGATCGGCGAGGTCCTGGGCGTCACCGAATCGCGCGTCTCGCAGCTGCACACCAAGGCGATCCTGCGCCTGAAGGGCCGGCTGCGCGACGAGGTCGAGCCGGCCGCGATCGGCTGACGCCGAGCCATCTCCTCGCCCTCGACTGACGGGGCCGCGGCGCTATGGTAGAATTCCCCGCTGTTATCCACCACGACCCGGTGAGCCCACGGCTCGCGGCGGTGCCCGAAAGGGAATCCGCGAGACCCTCGCCGGAGCAGTAGCTGGGCGTGCCGCCAGGCCGCCCGACGAACCGATCAGAAGGAGGGCAAGCCTTGCCTGCAGTCACCGAGAGCCGCGCGAGCATGAAGGATCTGCTCGTCAACGGCGTGCACTTCGGCCACCAGACCCGCCGCTGGAACCCCAAGATGAAGCCGTACATCTTCGGCGAGCGGGGCGGCATCTACATCATCGACCTGCAGAAGACGACGGTCCTGCTCGACGAGGCGTGCGCCTTCCTCAAGGACACCGCGTCGCGTGGCGGCCTCGTCCTCTTCGTGGGCACGAAGAAGCAGTGCCAGGACTCCATCAAGGAGCACGCCGAGCGCATTGGCATGCCCTACGTCATGAACCGCTGGCTGGGCGGCCTGATGACCAACTTCGGTACGCTGAGCAAGCGCATCAAGCGCCTCCACGAGTTGCGCCGGCTCGCGACCGACGGCTCGCTCGAGCTGCTGCCGACACGCGAGGCCATGAACATGCGCGCCGACTTGCGCAAACTCGAGACCAACCTGGGCGGCGTCGCCGACATGGACCGCCTTCCGGCGGCCGTGTTCGTGGTCGATCCGCGCAAGGAGCAGATCGTCGTGCGCGAGGCGCGCAAGCTGAAGATCCCGATCGTCGGGCTCGTCGACACCAACTGCGACCCTGATGAGATCGACTATCTGATCCCCGGCAACGACGATGCGATCCGCAGCTGCTCGCTGATCATGCGCGTCGTCGGCGACGCCGTCGCCGAGGGCCGTCAGATCGTGGTCGAAGCCGAGATGAAGGCGGCGCGTGAGGCCGCGATCAAGGCTGAGGCCGACCGCCAGGCGCGCGAGGCCGCGGCGAAGGTCCAGGCCGAGCGCGAGGCAGCCGAGGCCGCCGCGGCGAAGGTCGCCGCCGAGGCGAAGGCTGCCGCGGCGAAGGCCGCCGCCGAAGCCGAAGAGGCCAAGCCCAAGGGTGAGCCGGTCAAGGCCGACACGCCCAAGGCTGAGGCCAAGCCTGAGGCTGCGAAGGCTGAGGCCAAGCCTGAGGCTGCGAAGGCTGAGGCCAAGGTGGAGGCTGCCAAGAAGCCCGAGGCGCCGAAGCCGGCGAAGACGGCCGACGAGAAGCCGGCGAAGAAGGCCGAGGCCAAGGTCGAACCGAAGGCCGCCGCCAAGGACGAGAAGGCCGACGAGAAGCCGGCCAAGGTCGAGAAGGCCGACGAGAAGCCGGCGAAGAAGGCCGAGGCCAAGGCCGAACCGAAGACCGCCGCCAAGGACGAGAAGGCCGACGAGAAGCCCGCCAAGGCCGAGAAGAAGACCGAGGCAGCCGACGCGAAGCCCGCCAAGGCAGAGAAGAAGACCGAAGCGGCCGAGAAGCCCGCCAAGGCCAAGCCCGTTGTGGCCGAGGAGCAGCCGGCGGAGCCGGCCCCCGAGGCCTGAGAAGCCAGAGATCTGCACAAGGACTATGGAGAGGACATCAGTGGCTGACATCAGCGCTGCTACCGTGAAAGAGCTCCGCGACAAGAGCGGAGCCGGCATGATGGACTGCAAGAAGGCCCTCCAGGCGACACAGGGCGACATGGAGAAGGCCATGGACGAGCTTCGCAAGCTGGGGCTCGCCACGGCCAAGGACAAGAGCTCCCGAGTGACCAAGGAGGGGGCCGTCGACTCCTATATCCACGCCGGCGGCAGGATCGGCGTGCTGGTGGAGGTCGGCGTCGAGACGGACTTCGTCTCGCGCGGCGACGTCTTCAGACAGTTCACGCACGACCTCGCGATGCACGTCGCCGCTGCGCAGCCGCAGTGGCTCACGCGCGAGGACGTGCCGGCCGATGTCGTCGACCGCGAGCGCGCCATCTACGCCGAGCAGGCAAAGGACAAGCCCGCACAGGTGATCGACAAGATGGTCACCGGCAAGCTCGAGAAGTTCTACGCCGAGAACTGCCTCATGGAGCAGGCGTTCATCAAGGACACCGACAAGACGGTCGAGCAGCTGCGCACCGACCTCGTCGGCGTGATCGGCGAGAACGTAGAGGTGCGGCGCTTCGTGCGCTTCCAGCTCGGCGAGACGACGGAGGGCTGATGCCGGCGGGAGGCGGGTCGAAACAGCGCGCCTTCCAACGCGTCGCCCTCAAGCTGAGCGGGCAGGCGCTCGGCGGCGAGGCCAGGGACGGCGGCGCCGGCGTCGCCATCGATCCGGCGGTCACCGCCGAGCTCGCCTCGTACATCGGCGTCGCCCGCGAGCTCGACGTGGACATGGCGGTCGTGATCGGCGGCGGCAACATCTTCCGCGGCATGGCCGCGGCCGCCCGCGGCATGGATCGCGCGACCGGCGACCACATCGGCATGCTGGCCACCGTCCAGAATGCGCTCGCGTTGCAGGACGCGCTCGAGCACCAGGGTGTCGACACGCGGGTCATGAGCGCGATCTCGATCACCGACGTCTGCGAGCCGTACATCCGCAGGCGCGCTCTCCGGCACCTCGAGAAGGGGCGCGTCGTCATCTGCGCCGGCGGCACCGGCAACCCCTACTTCTCGACCGACTCCGCGGCCGCCCTGCGCGCCCTCGAGCTGGAGTGCGAGGCGATCCTGATGGCCAAGCGCGAGTACGACGGTGTCTTCTCGGCCGACCCCGAGGTCGACCCCGACGCGAGATTCATCCCGGAGCTGACCCACCTCGAGGCCATCGATCGCGATCTGCGCGTCATGGACGCCACCGCTCTGAGTCTGTGTATGGACAACGCGATGCCGATCCATGTCTTCAAGATGACCGGCGACAACATCGTCCGCGTGCTCAAGGGAGAGCGCGTCGGCACGGTGGTGCGGGCGGTCCCGGGCCGTGGCGGTGCGGCGGCCCAGACCGCGACCTGAGCGGGGAGGAGCAGCGGTGGAGAAGGAGTTGATCGCCGACGGCAACCGGCGCATGGCGCACGCGGTCGAGGCGGTGAGGAACGAGTTCAACACGGTACGCAGCGGGCGTGCCGCCGTCGGTCTGCTCGACCGTATCCACGTCGACTTCTACGGCACGTCGACGCCGCTGCGGCAGATGGCCAACGTCGCCGCCCCCGAACCTCGTCTCCTCACCGTGCAGCCCTACGACAAGTCGTCGATGCGGGCGATCGAGAAGGCCATCATGGAGAGCGACCTCGGCTTCAACCCGAGCAGTGACGGCGCGGTCATCCGCTTGCCGATCCCAGCGCTGACCGAGGAGCGCCGCAAGGAGCTCGTGCGGCTCGTCCACCGGCTCGCCGAGGACGGGCGTGTCGCCGTGCGCAACGTGCGCCGCGACGTGATGAAGGACCTCAAGGAGCTGGTCCACGAGGGCGAGGTCGGCGAGGACGCCGAGCGCCGCGCCGAGGAGCAGGTCCAGAAGCTCACCGACCAGCACGTCAAAGAGATCGACGCCCTCCTCGCCACGAAGGAGGAGGAGATCCTCGAGGTCTGAGCGGCGCGTGGGCGGGCCGCCGCAGGCGGGCCCGCCGCACGCCGGGGGAGGGACGCGATGGCCGACGGCCCCAGGCCCGGACGCCTGAGGCGCAGGCTGCGGCTGCTCAGGACCGGCGCCGGCGAACGGCCGGCCGAGCCGGCCGCGGGCGGCGCCGAGTGCCGCCACCTCGCGATCATCATGGACGGCAACGGGCGCTGGGCGAAGCGGCGCGGGCTGCCGGTGGCCGCCGGCCACCGCGCCGGCGCCAGGACGCTGCGCCGCGTCCTCGAGCACGCCCTCGACCTTGGGATCGCCGAGGTCACCGTGTACTCCTTCTCCACCGAGAACTGGAACCGGCCGGCGGCCGAGGTCGAGGCGCTGATGGACCTGTTCATCGAGATGATCGAGTCGCAGGTGCCCGACATGCACGAGCGCGGCGCGCGCGTGCGCTTCCTCGGGCGCCGCGAGGGCGTGCCCGCCCAGCTCGTGCGGCGTATCGAGGAGGCCGAGGACCTGACCGCGAAGAACACGAGGATGACGCTCTACATCGCCTTCAACTACGGCGCCCGACGGGAGCTGCTCGACGCGGCCGGCGGGCTGGCGGCCGAATGGGCCGCGACGGCGCGCGACGGCGGCGACGAGACGGGCGCCGGCGCGGCGCCTGCGGCGCCGGCGCCCGCCTTCTCCGACGACGATCTACGGCGCCACCTCTACGCGCCCGAGATGCACGACCCGGAGCTGCTGATCCGCACATCCGGCGAGCTTCGCCTCTCGAACTTCCTGCTCTGGCAGTGCGCGTACTCCGAGCTGTACTTCAGCGACAAGCTGTGGCCCGACTTCGCCGAGCGCGACCTGGATGAGGCACTGGCCGCGTACGCGGGTCGGCAGCGCCGCTTCGGCGCTCGCGAGCGAGGCGACGATGCCTAGGGGCATGGGCGTCCGCATCGTGACCGGGGCCGTGCTGGCGTTGCTCGGGTTCGTGCTGATCTTCCGCGGGGGGCTCGTCTTCGGGGTCGTGATCGCCCTGCTGACTCTCCTCGGCCTCAACGAGTTCTACCGTCTCATGCAGGTCTACAAGCCGGTGCGCCTGCCGGGGTTCGTGGCCGTGCTGGTCATGCTGGCCGCCGCCCAGTGGGGCGACGCACGCTGGGTGCTGGGCGCGACCGTCCTCTCCCTGGCACTGGTCGCGCTCTTCGGGCTTCTGATCGGGCCCAAGCCCGGCATCAGCGTGCGGCTCGCGGTCACCCTGCTCGGCGCCCTGTACATCGGCTTCGGCTTCGCCCACCTGCTGCTGCTGCGGGGGATGGGCGGCGAGGATCTGCCGATGCTCGGCCGCGACGTCGTGCTGCTGGTCGTGTTCGGCACCTGGGCGGGTGACACCATGGCCTACTTCACGGGCCGCTGGTTCGGCTCCACGCCGATGGCCCCCGTGCTGTCGCCCAAGAAGACGTGGGAGGGCTTCGCCGGCGGCCTCATCAGCACCGTTCTGGTGGCGGTCTTCATCGGGCTCTACGTCCACTACGACGTGCCGGACTGGGGCCCCGGCTACTCGGTGGCCCTCGGTCTCGTGATCGGCATCGTGGGACCGCTCGGCGACCTCTTCGAGAGCCTGCTCAAGAGGGACGTGCGGATCAAGGACTCCGGTCGAGGGATCCCCGGGCACGGCGGCGTGCTCGACCGCTTCGATGCGCTCTTGTGGTCGTCTATCGCCGTCTACTACGTCGTGACCCTCGCCCTCGGCTTCTGAAGATGACGTGACGGGGCGGCGCACGGCAGCACCGAGGCTGGGGGAGCGCCGGCCGCTGCACGCGCTCTCGCAGGAGGAGAAGCAGAGGTCTCTTCTGACCGCCTGCGCGGCCCTCATCGCGGTCGCGATCGTCGGCGCACTGTCGTACCGCATCGGCCTCGGCTTCGACCTGCAGGACGAGGGCTTCGCGGTCGTCGTGCCCTGGCGCTGGGCGATGGGGGACCGGCCGTTCGTCGACGAGATGAACCTGCTCCAGACGGCGGGCTTCCTCACCTACCCCTTCGTCGAGGCGTACGTCTGGGTCACCGGCGGCAGCGAGGGCATCGTGCTCTATCTGCGCCAGCTCTACCTGGTCTGGGTGATGATCGTCACCGGCGTCGTCTTCTTCGGCGTCAAGGGGCTCGTGCGCTGGCAGTACGCCGCCGCCGTCGCGGCAGTCTACGTCACCTTCGTCGTGTTGGGCGCGACGCAGCTGAGCTATGCGACCCTGGCCGCCGGCTCGCTCACCATCGGCGTCGCGCTCGGGGTGCGCGTCGTGCTCGGCGGCAACGACGTGACGCGGCGCCGGCGCCTGCTCGCTCTCGGCGCCGGGATGGCGCACGGGCTGGCGGCCGTGGCGGCGCCGACCCTGATCGTGCTGCCGCCGCTCTACGCGGCCTGCCTGGCGTTCGGCGTGGGCAGGGTGCTGCCGGCGCGCCTGGCCGGCCTGCTCTATGCGCGAGACGCACGCGAGAAGCGGGCCGCCACCGGGAGCGGGCTTGGCGCCGTTCCAAGGCTGGACGCGGCCGACCCGCACAGCGCGCGGGCGGCGTGGCGGGCCGTGAGCGCGTACGCGGCCGGCTTCGCGCTCGTCACACTCAGCGCGGGCCTGCTCGCCCTCAGCTTCGGGTGGAGCGACCTGACGAGGAACTGGCGCTATCAGATGTCGGTGGCCCACAAGCTCGACCAGCTCGGCGGGGCCGCAAAGGGCTGGCGCCTGCTGACCGGCGCCGCCGAAGTCGTTCTGTCGGCCCCGGTCTCGCTGCTCGCGGGCGTGGTCCTGCTCGTTCTGCTGCGGACACGGCCTCGTCTGGCGCGCGTCGGGCTCCTTCTGCTGCCGTTCGGCCTCTACTTCGCCGGGCGCAGGGCGCCGACCGAGACCGTCGGCTTCGCGATCGTCGCGGCGGCGTTCGCCCTCCTCGCCTTCTTCTTCGTGCAGCCGCGCCACGCGGAGCGGGCGGCGCGGCTGATCGCCTGGGTCGTCGTGCCTTCCGTCGTCGCCGGGATCTGGCTCGCCTTCACGGCCGTCGACGGGCTGCCCAACGCCGCGGTCGGTCTCGCTCCGGTGTTCATCGCCGGCGGCCTCTTCATGGTGTGGTCGGCTGGGCCGGAGGAGGATGGCGACGTACCGCCGCGCGACGCGCCCGCCTGGCTCGAGCGCCGCCGCTGGTGGCTCGTGATGACCTCCCTCATGGGGGTCATCACGGTGACGATCGCTTTCATGTTCCAGTATCTGCCCCAGGACGTCCCCTACTCCCAGTTGAGCGTGCGCATCGACCACGGCCCATACATGGGGCTGCTGGTGCCCGAGCGCGACGCGCGTACGCTCGCCGAGTTCGAAGAGGACCTCGCCGTCTACGCCCGGCCCCAGGACCGTTTGATGGTCTTCTACAAGGCGCCCGGTCTCTACCTCTTCTGGCCGCACCGCATCGCGACGAATTCGGTCTGGGTGACGGTCGGGGCCGAGGACGAGCCGCTGCCGGGCGCGACGAGGGACTGGTTCCGCCGCACGAGCCGGGTGCCGGACGTGCTGATCCGGCCTTTCCTCGCCAGCGGCCTGAGCGACGACATCATCGAGCGCGACTACACCGGAGGCCTCATCGGCTTCGAGGTGGTCGCCAGGCGCACGGACTACGTCATCCTGCGCCGGGTCGTCGGCGTCAGCGACGCGATCGTGCTGAACGCGCTGCCCGAATGAAGGGGCGGGGCTTACGCCGCGCTCGCGGCGAGCGTATCCTGAGGGTGCGATGAGCGACCGCGGCACAGAGATCAGGGACACGAGCGAGCGCCGCCGCACCCGCCAGATCGACGTCGGCGGCGTGACCGTCGGCGGCGACGCGCCGGTGCGGGTGCAGTCGATGACCTGCACGTCGACCGGCGACCCCGAGGCGACTCTCGCGCAGGTGCGGGCACTCGCGGACGCTGGTTGCGAGCTCGTGCGCGTGAGCCTGCCCACGGTCGACGACGCGGAGGCCTTCGGGCGCGTCGTCGCCCAGGCGTCCGTACCGATCGTCGCGGACATCCACTTCGACTGGCGCCTCGCGCTCGCGGCGCTCGAACAAGGGGCCGCCGGGATCCGCATCAACCCCGGCACGCTCGGCGAGCAGCACGTCGGGGAGGTCGTCGAGGCGGCGGGGGAGGCCGGCGCGGCGATCCGCATCGGCGTGAACCAGGGTTCGCTGCCGCGCGCGTTGCGCGGGCGGGCCGAGCGCGACCCCACGGGGGCGCTCGTCGAGGCCGCGCTGGGCTACGCGCGGCAGTTCGAAGCCTGGGGCTTCACGCGCTACAAGCTCTCGGTCAAGTCGTCGTCGATCCCGACGATGCTGGCCGCCTACCGCCTGCTCTCGCGCGAGACCGACGCGCCGCTCCATATCGGCGTGACCGAGGCGGGGACGGCCTGGGGCGGGACGATCAAGAGCGCGGTCGGCATCGGGGCGCTGCTCGCCGAGGGCATCGGCGACACGCTCCGGGTGTCGCTCACGGCCGACCCGGTGGAGGAGGTACGCGTCGGCTGGCGGATCCTGGCCGCGCTGGGCCTGCGGGAGCGCGGCCCCGACGTCATCAGCTGCCCGACCTGCGCGCGCACGGAGCTCGACATCATCGCGCTGGCCGAAGAGGTCGAGCGCCGCCTTGCACTCGAGCCCGAGCTCGCGGCGCGCCCCCTCACGGTCGCCGTCATGGGCTGCCGGGTGAACGGCCCCGAAGAGGCGCGTCACGCCGACTTCGGCATCGCCGGCGGCGCGGGTGAGGGCGTGCTGTTCGTGCACGGCAAGAAGGTCGCGACCGTGCCCGAAGGCGAGCTGGTCGAGGCGCTGCTGGCGGCGATCCGGCGCGGCTGAGCGCGGGTAGCGGCGGCGCTCGCCGCCCTCAGTACACCTTGACGGTGCGCACCAGGCTGAGCCGCACGCCCGGCCAGACCACGCGGTACTGCATCGGCCGCCACACGGTCGGCCTGAACAGGTAGCGTCCCTCTTCGTCGGTCGTCTTGGTGGCGATCGTCGTCCACGAGAGCACCCCGAGGCGGCGGCCCTGGAGCCGGACCGTGCGGCCCGGCACCAGCCCGAAGGTCTCGCAGGTCACGCGCCCGCGCACGTTGACCCTCGTGCCTCGGTCGACGTAGGGCAGCGCGTAGATGCCCACCGTGTTGCCGCCGGCGAAGACGAACCAGCTCTGCTTGTGCCAGCCCGTGGTCTTGCGCAGGCCCGTGTAGATCTCGTTCACGTCCTGCACCAGATACCAGAACAGGTTCTGGACCTGCGGGTAGCGTCCCGCGTACGCATACGCGATGCGCAGGAACCTGGCCTGCTGCACGAGGGTCACGGCGAAGCCGCCGAACTCAATGCACGGCTCGGTGTTGTAGCCGTACTCGGTGAGGTAGAAGTTCTTGCCGGGGTAGAGGCGCAGCAGCTGGCCGAGGTTGTAGAGCGTGACCGTGGTGAGCAGGTTGTTGGGCGGCTGGTCGGGGCGGATGTTGACGCTGCCGCCGGGCGTGTACGGGTGGTGGGAGTAGATGTCGAAGTGGTCCGCGGCGCCCATGTTCTTCATGGTCGAGGCGAAGCGCTGCGGGCTGGTCCGGTAGATGTCGTTGTTGCCGACCGGGCCGGTCGAGCCCGCGACGACGCGGTCGTCGGGGTCGACCGCCTTCACGCCTTTCGTGAACGCCTTCAGCATGGCGACGTAGCGGCGCACGGCGAAGTAGGGGTCGTCGTCGGTGCGCTGGGGCCAGATGTAGGGCCAGAGGTTGGGCTCGTTCCAGCACTCCCAGCGGTTCACGAGGGCGCCGAGGCGCTGGGTGAGACGGCCCATGAATGCCTGGAAGTCGGGGATGTACTCGAGGTCGATGGCGTAGAAGGCGTAGGGGACGCCGGGCAGGTAGCCCCCCGGCGGCGCTGACCCAGAGGCTCTGGTCCTGCGCCCAGGACGGCGTGTAGACGACCATCACGAGTGGCTTGAGGCCGAGCGCCCGGGCCGAGGCCACAGTGTCGTAGACCGCCTGCAGGTAGACCTCGTTGTCGACGCCCTGCTGCGGCTCGGCTCGCGACCAGGAGACGTCGATGCGCAGCCAGCGGGCCTTGAGCTGGGTGGCCATCTCGCTCAGGCGGGCGTCGCGCTCTTCGGGGCTGAGGTCGATGAGCGGGGTCTGGCAGAGCGCGCGCTGGACGGTCGCCTGGGCGACCGGTGGGCGCGCGCCCGCGGCCGCCAACGCGAGCAGCACGAGGGCGGCAGCGATCAGCGTGGCGATTGAAGTGCGCGACGACGTGTCGCAGGTCGAGCCTTGCGCATGAGAGCCCCCTCTCGACGACAGGATACTCGACTCGTGCGATGGATGCCAAGGTCGACGGCCATCGTCGACGGCGTGACGCTGCGACCCCCGTGGTAGTGTTCCGGGCGTGACCACGCCCGCCTCGACAGCCCCCGACCGGCACGTCGTCGTCCTCGGCTCGACCGGGTCGATCGGCGTGCAGGCGTTCGAGGTGCTCGCGGCGATGCCGGCGACGCAGGTCACCGGCATCGTCACCCACTCGAACTGGCAGACCGCGCTCGAGCAGGCCGCGGCTCACGCCGTGCCCACGGTGGTGCTGCAGAACGAGGAGGCGGCACGCGCCGCACGCGGCGGCGGCCGCGGCGGCGGCCGGCCTGTCCGCCGGCTTCAAGGTGCTCTCGGGCGACGCCGGCGTCGCCGAGCTCATCCCGCGGCCGCCGACCGGGCACGCGCCGCCGGCCTCCCGCTCATCGTGCTCAACGGCATCGTCGGCGCCGCCGGCCTGCGCGCCACGCTGGCCACGCTCGAGGCCGGCGCCACGCTGGCTCTCGCCAACAAGGAGAGCATGGTCGCCGGCGGCCCCTTCGTGACCGCCGCCGCCCGCGCCACCGGCGCCCGCGTGATCCCCGTCGACAGCGAGCACAGCGCCCTCTTCCAGTGCCTGGGCGACCAGGGCGCCGCCGTCGACGAGCTCCTCCTCACGGGCTCCGGCGGCCCCTTCCGTCTCTGGAGCGCCGACCGCCTCGCGTACGCGACCCCGGAGCAAGCGCTCGCCCACCCGAACTGGTCGATGGGCCCGAAGATCACGATCGACTCGGCCACGCTCATGAACAAGGGCCTCGAGGTGATCGAGGCGCACCAGCTCTTCGGCGTGCCGTACGAGCAGGTCACGGTGCTGATCAACCCGCAGAGCGTCGTGCACAGCATGGTGCGCTTCAGGGACGGGGCGATCCTGGCGCATCTCGGGGTGCCCGACATGCGCACGCCGATCGGCTACGCCCTCGGCTGGCCGCGGCGGCCGAGCCTGCCGATGGTCAAGCGTCTCGACCTGCTGGCCGCCGAGGTGAGCTTCGCCTGCCCCGACCCCGAGCGCTTCCCCTGCCTGCGTCTGGCGATCGAGGCCGGCAAGCAGGCGGCGATGGTCGAGGCCGAAGCGGGCTGCGTCACCGGCGCCTGCGTCGTGCCGGCCCGGGCGCGAGCCGCGGACGCCCGGCGGCCGGGCACACGCCGGGCGGCGAGAGGCCGGCCGCGCACCGGCGGCGCCGCCGCGCCGAGCGGCCACCGGCGCGCCGCGGGCGCCGCGTACCGCCACGGCGCCGATCGTGCTGAACGCCGCCAACGAGGTCGCCGTGCAGGCGTTCCTCGAGCGCCGCATCGGCTTCCTCGACATCGCGATGACGGTGGAGAAGTGCTTGAGCTGGCTGGGCGGCGACGTTGTCGAGGCCCTCGACGAGGTCTTCGCCGTCGACGCCGAGGCCCGCCGCTTCGCCGCCGAGACGACGGCGAGCCGGCGCACGAGTATCTGACGGCGCGAGCAGCCCGCGAGAGCGCGAGGCGCGCCGCCCCTGCGCCTGCCGGGTCGACTCGATGCTCTGCCGACCGCCGATCGTCAACGGTCGCGCGGTGAGGACTCTTGAAAGCGATGGCGCACGAGGGCAGAGTCAGGCTCGTCCGAGACGATCTGAGAGCGAGTCTGTCGTTGACGCTCCAGTCGCGCAGTCCGCCGTTGCGAGCCGCAGCGCGGATAGTACTTCGGGTAGCCTTCAGGAGGTGAACCCGATGGTCACGAGGGTGCAGAAGTGGGGCAACAGTCAGGGCTTGCGATTGAGCAAGGAGTTGCTGTCGGCCGCCGAGATCGAGATCGGCGACGCGGTCGATGTGACGGTCAGCGACGGCACCATCGTGGTGACCCCGGTGCGTCGGGTACGCGGGGCCATCCGATCTCGTATGATCGTCCTCGCGGCGATCCCCGACGGCTACAAGCACGAAGAACTCGACTGGGGACCGCCGGTCGGCGGCGAGGTGTGGTAGGTGGCCGCGTACGTCCCGCGCGAAGGTGAGTTCGTGGCAGTGTCCTTCGACCCGCGAGTCAGGCCGCGAGCAGCTGCGGCCGCCGGCCGGCCCTCGTGATCAGCAAGCACCCGTTCAACGAGCGCACGGGTCTCTGTGTGGTGTGTCCGGTGACCAACGCACTGCGCGAGCGATCCGCCTGCACGTGAGCGATACCGGAGACCTCGGGAGTCACCGGCGTCGTCATGGTCGAGCAGGTCAAGTCGATCGACTTACCGGGCTCGGGCGATGAGGCACATCGCCCCAGCTGCCGTCACGAACGCGTGCTTGACGAGGTTCTGGCGATACTCGACGCCTGTATCTACTGACCGCTCTCCGCAGAGGGCGGTCAGGCATGCGTTCAGCCGGACGCCCCTCCGGGAACCTGCCTGCAACCTTCCTGCTCGCCAGTGGGGCGCTGACCCGAGACCCGGAGGCCCGTCATGGCTGCGACGACACCCAAGCCTGACCGCGTCACCATCGAGAACGTGAACCACCCGGGGCAGACCCAGACCGTGGACGCCGCGAAGTACGAGGCCATGCGCGCCGCTGCTGCTCGCGGTCTCTGCCGGCGGGGCCGCCCGGGCTGACGCAGGGCGAGATGCGCGACGCCGTCGTCGCGCATCTGCCCGAAGACCTCTTCCCGGGCGGCGCCACGGCCGGCTGGTGGGCCAAGGCGGTGCAGCTCGACCTGGAGGCCAAGGGCGCCATCGCGCGCGAGCCCGTCAAACCGCTGCGCTGGCACCGGTTGCCGTGAGCCTCGGCGGCGCGACCCCGCGCCCCGGTGGCGTAGACTAGCGCCATGAGCGAGCGCATCTACCTCGCCGGCCACACCGGGCTCGTGGGCTCGGCGATCGGGCGCGCCCTGGCGCGCCACGGCTACGCCGAGCCCCTCGTCGCCGACCTCGGCGAGGTCGACCTGCGCGACCAGGCGGCAGTGCGGGCGTTCTTCGACGCGCACCGCCCCGACGTGGTCATCAACGCCGCGGCCAAGGTCGGCGGCATCATGGCCAACTGGGAGCAGCCCTGGGAGTTCGTCTACGACAACCTCGTCATCGAGGCGAACCTCCTCGAGGCGGCGTTCGCGCACGGCGTGCGCCGCTTCGTCTTCCTCGGCAGCTCCTGCATCTACCCGCGCGAGGCGCCGCAGCCGCTGAAGGAGGAGTACCTCCTCACCGGCCCGCTGGAGGAGACCAACCGGCCGTACGCGATCGCCAAGATCGCCGGCATCGAGATGTGCCGCAGCCTCAACCGCCAGTACGGCACCGACTACCTCTCGCTGATGCCGACCAACCTCTACGGCCCCGGCGACAACTTCGACCTCGCGACCTCGCACGTGCTGCCGGCGCTGATCCGCCGCTTCCACGAGGCCAAGCTCGGCCTGCCGGAGGGCGGGGGAGAGGCGGGCAAGGCCGGCCCGGCCGGCGAACGCCGGCCCCACGGCCCGTCACCCTCTGGGGCAGCGGCGCCCCGCGGCGCGAGTTCCTCTACGTCGACGACGTCGGCGAGGCCGTCGTCTTCGCGCTCGAGCACGTCTCCGCCGCGAGCGTGCCCGACGGCCTGCTCAACGTGGGCTGCGGGGAGGACCTGACGATCCGCGAGCTGGCCGAGCTCGTGCAGCGCGTGGTCGGCCACGAGGGCGAGATCGCTCTGGGACACCTCGAAGCCCGACGGCACGCCGCGCAAGCTCATGGACGTCGGCCGCCTTGCGCGGCCTCGGCTGGCAGCCCGACGGTGCCGCTCGAGGAGGGCCTCGCGCCGCACCTACTCATGGTTCCTGCGAGCACGGGCCGACACAGCAGCCATGAGCGGGAGCGAGCAACGATGAGCACTGACCTGATGGGCGGCGGCATCCCGAGGCCGAAGGCCCTCGATCACCGGCATCACCGGCCAGGACGGCGCCTACCTCGCCGAGCTGCTGCTCGAGAAGGGCTACGTCGTCCACGGCGTGAAGCGCCGCGCGAGCTCCTTCAACACCGAGCGCGTCGACCACCTCTACGTCGACCCCCACCAGCAGGGCGTGCGCTTCTTCATGCACTACGGCGACATGACCGACGCGACCAACCTGATCCGCATCGTCCAGGAGACGCGCCCGCAGGAGATCTACAACCTCGCCGCGCAGTCGCACGTGCAGGTGAGCTTCGAGACCCCCGAGTACACGGCCAACTCCGACGCGCTCGGCACGCTGCGGCTGCTCGAGGCGATCCGGATCCTCGGCCTCGAGCGCGAGGTGCGCTTCTACCAGGCCTCGACCAGCGAGATGTACGGGCTCGTGCAGGAGGTCCCGCAGCGCGAGACCACGCCCTTCTACCCGCGCAGCCCGTACGGCGCCGCCAAGCTCTACGGCTACTGGATCACGGTCAACTACCGCGAGGCGTACGGCGTGCACGCCTCCAACGGCATCCTCTTCAACCACGAGAGCGCGATCCGCGGCGAGACCTTCGTCACGCGCAAGGTCACGCGCGCCGTGGCGCGCATCGCCCTCGGCCTGCAGGACACGCTGTGGATCGGCAACCTCGACTCGAAGCGCGACTGGGGCCACGCCCGGGACTACGTGCGCGCCATGCACCTGATGCTGCAGCAGGACGAGCCCGGCGACTACGTGATCGCCTCGCGGCGAGCAGCGCTCGGTGCGCGAGTTCGTGCTGGCGGCGTTCGCCGAGGTGGGCGTGCGGCTCGTCTTCAAGGGCGAGGGGACGGAGGAGGTCGGCGTCGTCGACGCCGTCGACCTCGAGCGGCTCACGCTGGCGCGCAACGGCGCGGAAGGACGAAGGGGCGGTGGGGAAGAGGCCGGCGCCGGGCGGCGGCCCGCGGCGCACGTGCCGATCGACGGCGAGGGCCCGATCGTGCCCGGCGCCGTCGTCGTGCGCGTCGACCCGCGCTACTTCCGCCCGACCGAGGTGGCGAGCCTGCTCGGCGACGCCTCCAAGGCTCGCGAGGCGCTCGGCTGGGAGCCGCAGCACACCTTCGCCGAGCTCGTCACCGAGATGGTCGCCCACGACCTCGCCGAGGCGCGGCGCGACGACCTGCTGCGCGCCGGCGGCTTCGTGACGCGCAACTTCCACGAGTAGAG
>CAWHPR010000002.1:0-415000 GCA_963831295.1 uncultured Thermoleophilia bacterium
ACAGGGATTTTTATAAATGAATAAATAAATTTTTAAAAAAAAAAAAAAAAAAAAAAAAAAAACTAAAAATAAAAATAAAAAATTTCTGGCTAATTTTTGTATTTTTGTATTTTTTTTTTTTTTTTTTTTTTTTTTTTTTTTTTTTTTTTTTTTTTTTTTTTTTTTTCTTTCTTTCTTTCTTTCTTTCTTTCTTTCTTTCTTTCTTTCTTTCTTTCTTTCTTTCCTTCCTTCCTTTCCTTCCTTCCTTCCCTTCCCTCTCCTTCCTTCCCTTCCCTTCCCTTCCTGCCTGCTCCTTTGCTGTCTGTTGCTTTTGCCTGCCTGCTGTGAGTCCGGGGCCCAGCCCCCTAGGTGACCCAAGCCTTACGTTTCAGTTGTGGTGACTGGTGTGCACCTGCTGCTGGCACAGTGGTCTACGCTGATGCCCTTGTGCCCAGCAATCGAGCCGACAGAAGTCGCCGATCGTGACCCCAGGCGCCAGCCCCAGGTACCGGGCGTCTGTGACCACGACACCGCGACCGACAAAGACAGGGGAGACAGGTTGGCTGGTGCGGCAGCTCAGAACTGCCCCTCGCAGCGCCATGATGCTCCGGCGCTGCGCATAGGTCAGCAACGCAGCCGCCGGCACAGCGGAATCAACCTCAAATGCCCCATCGCCTTTAACGCGCTGACCCAGCGAGCGGAGGAGCATCTGCGCGCCGCGAGTCAATCTTCCAGGGTAGTCTTGCGGGGTCGGCGTCATTCCCGGTTGCCTCGCACATCGGTGGGCCTGTAGAACACACGCGACCTTACCATGCGCATTCTTCAGGCAAACAGCTTTCACTACCGGCGCGGCGGTGACTCCGTCCAGTTCCTTGAGCTGATCGACGGCCTCGCCAGCCGCGGCCATGAGGTGGCTGCGTTCTCGATGCACCACCCGGAGAACTTGCCGTCGTCATGGGCAGAGTACTGGGTTCCACGCGTCGAGTACCGTGGAGAGCTGAGTCGGTCAGAACAGCTGCGTGCCGCCTTGCGGAGCGTTCACCGCCCAGAAGCGGCTCGCCATATGAAGTCGCTGCTGCGGGACTTCGCCCTGACGTGGTGCACTTTCATAGCGTCCAGCACCATCTCACGGCTACAGCTGTGGACGCCTGTCTGGAGCGCGGCGTGCCCGTTGTCTGGACGTTGCACGATTACCGCACGGTATGCCCTGCATCTGCCCTTCTGCGCGCAGGCGAGGTCTGCGAACGGTGCGCCGGCGGCCACTTCTGGCATGGCATCGCCGGGCGGTGCAAGTCGGACGAGCTGTCACGCAGCCTCGCCGCGGTGGTGGAGTCGTACGTCACGTGCCTGCGAGGGACCATGAAGAACGTCGACTGCTACATCGCACCCAGCCGGCTTTCTGGCACACAAGGTAATGCAGATGGGGCTGTCGGCACGTCGGATCGAGGTCGTCCCGAACCCCGTGACTGTGTATGGCGATGCGCGTGCCGGCGAACGCGAGGCGCGGAAGTCCTGTACGTCGGAAGGCTCTCCGTTGAGAAGGGTGTTGAGACGCTCATCCGCGCGGTTGCGCTGACGAGACGGCGCGCGCCTCAGGGTTGTTGGCGATGGGCCGGATTCGGAGAGCCTGCAGGCGTTGGGCCGAGCGACCGGTGCGGATGTCCGTTCGATGGTTGGCTCGATGCCGAATCCGTACAGGGCCTCATGCGGCGAGCTCGCGTGCTTTGTGTGCCATCAATCTGGTACGAGAACTGCCCTGGGGTCGTGCTTGAGGCGATGGCGGTAGGTTTGCCGGTCGTGGCCAGTGATCTCGGTGGTCTGACGGAACTCCTGGACGGTGGGCGGGCAGGCTGGCTTGCGCCGGCCGGCGACCCGGCGGCGTGGAGCGAGGTGCTGAGGCAGGCGCTCTCGCAGCCGGAGCGAGGACGGGAGCTTGCCGAGGCTGCGCTGGCTCGCGTACGTAGTCGCCATGATCCTGAGGGGTTTCTTGACGCCATCGAGGCCGTCTACGAATCGCTGGTAGACTCGCGGAACGCAACTCGTGTCTCGACGTCTGATCGCCATCGTCCGCACGGCGGTCGCAATCAAGGTCTGGAAAGGTGACCCCGGATGAAGCGCATCTACATCGCAGGCTGTGGCGGGATGCTGGGCGAGGCCTTCTACGAGGAGTTCGCGCGGCGTCGACTTCAAGTGCACGGACATCGACGTCAACGCCGACTGGCTGTGGTTCCTCGACTTCCGGGATCTGGACGCCTACCGGGCCGAGGTGCAAGGCGTTTTCGCCGGACTACCTGTTCCACCTGGGCGCCTACACCGACCTCGAGTACTGCGAGACGCACGCCGAGGACGCCTACGTGACCAACGCGACGGCGGTCGAGAACGCGGTCTACATCGCCAACGAGCTGGACATCCCGCTGCTCTACATCAGCACCGCCGGCATCTTCGATGGCGAGCAGGAGGCCTACGACGACTGGGACGCGCCCAACCCGCTCGGGGTGTACGCGCGGGCCAAGTGGGCGGGCGAGGTGTTCGTCCAGCAGAACGCGCGCCGCTACCTGGTCTGCCGGCCGGCTGGATGATGGGCGGCGGTCCCGCCAAGGACAAGAAGTTCATCCAGAAGATCATGCGTCAGCTGCGCGACGGCAAGACCGAGCTCAGCATCGTCGACGACAAGCTGGGCACGCCCACCTACACCCGCGACTTCGCGCACAACGTCCGGCTCCTGCTGGAGTCGGAGTGCTGGGGCCTGTACAACATGGTCTGCCAGGGCGCGACGAGCCGTCTGGAGGTGGCCGAGGAGCTCGTCGAAGAGCTGGGACTCGGCGACGCCGTGACCGTGACGCCGGTCGGACTCCGCCTTCTTCGCCGAGACCTACTTCGCGCCACGGCCCGACTGCGAGCGGCTGATCAACCGCAAGCTCGCGCTGCGCGGGCTCGACGTGATGCGGCCGTGGCCCGAGGCGCTCGCCGACTACCTGCAGCGCGACTACGCGGGCTACCTCGATGAGTAGCGGCGCTTCGCCGCCTCCGGTCGCGAGCTGAGCGCACGCGACCGACTGACGCCGAGAACCCCCAAGCTGCGAATCGCGGCGTTCGGAATCCGAGGACGCTTCCTGCCCGCACGCGGCGCGGCCGGCAGCGACACGGTGGCCGGCGAGCTCTACACGCGACTTGCGGCTCGCGGGCACGAGGTGACGGTCTACTGCCGCACGCTACAAGGAGGACACGACAGCCGGAGCTCGACGAGTACCACGGCGTGCGGCTGATCCACCTCAAGACCGGTGTCCAAGAGCGGTTCGACACGCTGCTTCACTCGATGCGGGCCACGTTCCACATCCTTCGACACAACACCGGTGACGTCGTCCACATCCACAACGGCGGCAACAGCCTCTGGGCGCCGATCCTGCGGCTGGCCGGCAAGCGCGTCTACGTCGCCCAGGACGGGCTGGACTGGAAGCGCAAGAAGTGGAGCTGGTACGCCAAGGCCTACCTGTGGCTCTCGATGTACATGACGGCGTACTTCCCGACGATCACGATCCTCGACAACATCTTCGCCCGAGAGGTCTTCGAGCAGAAGTTCCGTCGCAAGTTCCTGTTCATCCCGTACGGCTCTGACTTCGTCGATCCGACGGGCCCGACGCGCTGCGAGAACGAAGTGACGCAGGGCGAGCTACTTCCTCTTTGTCGGCCGCTTCATTCCCGAGAAGGGGATCCACTACCTCATCGAGGCGTTCGAGGGCCTGGAGACCGACAAGCAGCTGGTCATCATCGGCGGCAGCCCGAGTCCGGACTCGCCCTACGAGAAGCAGATCCGCGCCACGACCGACCCGCGGATCCGCTTCCTCGGCTACGCGTACGGCAGCGAGATGCTCGAGCTGATGAAGGGCTGCTACTGCTACGTCCAGCCCTCGGACATCGAGGGCCTCTCGCCGGTGCTACTCACAGCCATGGGCCTGGGGACGCCGGTCATCTGCAGCGACATCCAGGAGAACGTGTACGCCGTCGGCACACCGCCGTGTTGTTCGAGGCAGGCAACGCGGAATCGCTCCGCACGCAGCTGGCGTGGGCGCTGGAGCACCCGGATGAGATGCGCGAGTTCGGGCGGCAGGAGCGCGCGCGCGCTCGCAGCCTCTTCTCGTGGGACCGGATCGTCGAGGCCTACGAGAAGGTGTTCACCATGAAGCGCGCCGATGAAGACGCGCCGGAGCCTCGTGGGCAATCGCCGGGTGGGCGGCGGGCCAGGCGTAGCGGCCGCGGTGGCGAGCATCTCGCAGCGCAGTCGAGGCTAGAACTATAATCCGTCCCAGCATCGGCGTACGCTTCTCCGCCTGTGCTGTGGGGCCACTGCGCGACTCTGGGCGGGTGCGCGTTGACGACAGACGAGCCGGGGGCACAGCGATGAGGGTTCCGTTCGTCGACCTGAAAGCGCAGGCGGCGAGCTGCTCGGCGAGTTCTACGGTCTTCGAGTCGATGACGTCGCCGTGCCGCGTACACGATGGGGCCCGAGCTCAAGCGAGTTCGAGGCCGCCTTCGCCGAGTACTGCGGCTGCGACTACGCGTCGGCGTGAGCAGCGGCACCGACGCGCTCGGCTCGCGCTGCAGGTGGCGGGCGTGGGGCCGGGCGACGAGGTCATCGTGCCCGGCCAACACGTTCATCGCCACCGCCGAGGCGGTCTCGCACCTCGGCGCCCGGCCGGTGTTCGTCGACTGCCTGCCCGACGACCGCGATCATCGACCCGGCGGCGGTCGAGGCCGCCGTCACCGCCGCGACGCGGGCGATCGTGCCCGTGCACCTCTACGGCCAGCCGGCCGACATGGACGCCCTGCGCGGCGGTCGCCGAGCGGCACGGGCTCGCCCGTGATCGAGGACGCCTGCCAGGCGCACGGCGCGCGCGTACGCGGGCACGCGCGCCGGCTCGCTCGGCCTCGCCGCGGCCTTCAGCTTCTACCCCGGCAAGAACCTCGGCGCCCTCGGCGACGGCGGCGCCGTCACCACGAGCTCCGACGAAGCTCTACGAGCGCCTCCTGCTGCTGCGCAACCACGGCCAGGAGAGCAAGCACGTGCACCGCGAGGTCGGCTGGTGCAACCGCCTCCACAACCTCCAGGCCGGCTTCCTCTCAAGAAGCTCGCCGCACCTCGACGAGTGGAACGCGGCGCGCCGCCGCGCCGCGGCGCGCTACGACGAGCTGCTCGCCGCGCTCGACGGCGTCGAGCCGTTCGCGCCGCCGCGAGGGCGCGAGCACGTCTACCACCTCTACGTCGTCCAGGTGCAGGAGCGCGACGCGGTGCGCGCGAAACTGCAGGACGACGGCATCGAGACCGGCATCCACTACGCCGTGCCGCTGCACCTGCAGCCGGCGTACGCGGAGCTGGGGTACGGGGAGGGGGAGTTCCCGGTCGCCGAGCGTCTCGCCGGGCGTATCCTCAGCCTGCCGATGTTCCCCGGTCTCAGCGACGGTCAGATCGAGTACGTGGTCGAGCGACTGAGCGCCGCGGTCGCTAGTGCCGGCGGAGGTCGGCGAGAGGCACGCAGGCGGTCCGGGGCTGACGGGCCGGGGGAGAGGATGATGAGCAGGGGCCACACACGGTGAACGAGCGCTGCCGTCTCGTCGCGCCTCACCGTCGCCGCCGACCTCGTCGCGTCGTCGTGAGCCTCGCTTGGTCGCCTTCGAGCTCCACGGCCTCTGGCGCGACGCCGCCTGGAGCCTCACGCCCCGTGTCTTCGTCACCTCGCTGCTCGCGCTCGCCGTCACCCTGCTCACCTTCACCGCCGTCGGCCTCTACAAGTACGAGGTCTACGTCTCTCGGCCGCTGCACCTGACGACGCTCTTCAAGGGCGGCGTCGTGGCGCTCGTGATCGCCGCCTCGCTCACCTTCTTCCTGCGGGAGCCGTTCGTGACCGAGTCGCGCTTCGTCGTCTTCACCATGTTCGCCCTCGTCTTCGTGCTCGGCGCCGTGGTGCGCATCGGGGTGCTCGACCGGGTGTACCGGCGCGCCGCCGCAGGCCGGCGCGCCACGGTCGTCGTCGGGCGCTCGCTCGAGAGCGGCGTGCTCGTCAGCCGCCTCAAGGAGCTGCGCGGCTACAACCGCGTCAAGCTGCTCGAGCCCCGGCGCGTCGAGCGCAACGGCTACGACGCCGAGCCCGCCCTGCTCGCCTTCGTCGCGCAGCTCGAGCCGGCGCCGCGGCAGGTCTTCATCGACGCCGGCAGCGTGGGGCACAAGGCGACCCTCGACCTCGTGGGCGCCGCGCGGGAGCGCGGCGCCCAGGTCTACGTCGTGGGCCGCCTGCTCGGCCCCTCGACTCGACCCGCCTCCTCATCCGCCTCTTCGAGCTGCCCGTGATGCGCGTGCGCCACGACCCCGAGCGCGACCGGCTCTCGCCGCTCAAGCGCGGCTTCGACCTCGTCGCCTCCTCCGCCGCGCTCGTCCTGCTCTCGCCGTTGCTGCTCGGCATCGCCCTCGCCGTCAAGCTCGACTCGCCCGGCCCGCGTGCTCTTTCGCCAGGAGCGCATCGGCATGCGCGGGCGGCCCTTCGGCTTCCTCAAGTTCCGCTCCATGGTGCGTCGACAACGACCCGGCGCCGGCACCGCGAGTACGTCGCGCGCCTCATCAACGGCGACGCCGAGGCGCACGAGGTCGGCGGAGGGCGACGAGATCTTCAAGCTCGCCGACGACGACCGCGTCACCCGCGTCGGCCGCTTCCTGCGGCGCTACTCGCTCGACGAGCTGCCGCAGCTCGTCAACGTGCTCAAGGGCGACATGAGCGTCGTGGGGCCGCGACCCGCCCTCGACTACGAGGTCGCGGCCTACGGCGACTGGCACCGCCTGCGGCTCACGGCGATGCCCGGCATCTCGGGCGTCTGGCAGGTCGCCGGGCGCAGCCGCGTCTCCTTCGACGAGATGGTCTTCCAGGACGTCATGTACGCGTACAATCAGTCGCTGCTGACCGACCTCAGCATCTGCCTCCGCACGATCCCCGTGGTCCTGCAGGGCAGAGGCGCGGTCTGAAGAGGGAAGAGGGGGACGCGGTCGAGCTCGCCGGAGAGCCATCGCCGTCGGGCTGGTCGGCTACGGCTACTGGGGCCCCAACCTGCTGCGCAACTACATGGAGCTGCCGGGCGCTCGCGTGACGTGGGTCTGCGACACGCGCCCGCAGCAGATCGAGCGCGCGCTGACGCGCTACCCGACGGTGCGCGGCACCACCGACTACGCCGCAGATGCTCGGCCGACGACGAGCTCGACGCCGTGCTCATCGCGACGCCGATCTCGACCCACTACGACCTGGCCCGGGCGGCGCTCGAGGCCGGCAAGCACGTCTTCGTCGAGAAGCCGATGACCGCCGGCCGCGGCGAGGCGCGCGAGCTCTGCGAGCTCGCCGCCGACCGCGGACCTCACGCTCATGGTCGGCCACACGTTCGTCTTCAGCCCGCCGGTGCGCAAGGTCAAGGAGATCATCGAGTCCGGCGAGCTCGGCGAGGTCTACTTCGTCACCACGAGCCGCGTGAACCTCGGCCTGCACCAGAAGGACGTGAGCGTCGTCTGGGACCTCGCCCCGCACGACCTCTCGATCCTCTACTACTGGCTCGGCGAGCCGGCCGCGACGCGTCTCGGTGCTCGGCCGCGACTGCGTCGGCAGCCGGCACCCCGACGTCGCCTTCATCAACCTGCGCTTCCCCAGCGGCGTCATCGCCGAGGTGCAGATCTCGTGGCTCTCGCCGGTCAAGCTGCGCCGCACGATGGTGGTCGGCAGCCGCAAGATGCTGGTCTACGACGACACCGAGAACGTCGAGAAGGTCAAGGTCTTCGACCACGGCGTCGACTTCCGCGAGCCCGAGGACTTCGGCGAGTTCCAGCTCTCCTACCGCACCGGCGACATCGTCTCGCCCAAGCTCGAGAACCTCGAGCCGCTCTACGTCGAGGCGCGCCACTTCCTCGAGTGCGGTGCGCACGGGCGGCCGGCCGATCACCGACGGCGAGGCCGGCCTGCAGGTCGTCGCCTCGCTCGAGGCCGCCGAGCACTCGCTGCACAACGGCGCCTGCGAGGTGCCGATCGCGAGCGGTCGACGTGCGCTCGTCGAGCTCTGATGCAGAGCCGCTTCGGCAGTAGGCCACGTCGCGCCCGAACGTCACCCTCGGCGAGGGCTGCGACCTGCAGGCGCCGTGCGTCATCGGCAAGCCGCCGAGGGGCGCCGGCGAGGGCGAGCTGCCGCTCGACCATCGGCGCCGGCGCCGTGATCCGCCCGTTCACGACGATCTACGCCGGGAGCACCTTCGGCGCCCGGCTGCAGACCGGCCAGGGCGTCTAGCATCCGCGAGGACAACGTCGTCGGCGACGACTGCTCGATCGGCACCAACGCGGTGCTCGAGTTCGGCAACCGCATCGGCAGCCGGGTCCGCATCCACAGCCGGCTGCTTCCTCGAGATGGTCACCATCGAGGACGACGTCTTCGTCGGCCCCAACGTCGTCTTCACCGACGACCCGCACCCGATGGACTGCCCGCGCTACAAGGAGTGCAAGGGCGGCGCCGTGGTGCGGCGCCTCGCCCGCATCGGCGCCAACTGCGACGATCCTGCCGGGGGTCGAGATCGGCGAGGACGCGCTCGTCGGCGCCGGCTCGGTGGTCGTCCACGACGTGCCGCCCGGCATGGTCGTCGCCGGCAACCCGGCGACCGTCGTCAAGCCCGTCGCCGACCTCGACGTGCCCGCCCGGCTTCTTCGAGCGGCCCTACGACTGGCCGCCGTACAACGAGGGCGATGAGCGGGCGTCCCGTGACGCGAGCGACACCGGCCGCGTCGCGAGGCGGCCTCGACCGCGTGCAGGTCACGTCGCCCGCGTCGCGAATCCGGTACGACTGCACACGCATCCCGCCAGGGCGCTCTTCCTTCCCGAGCGGGGTGCTCTTCCGCCCTGAGAGGACAGCGATCGTATGAGCACCGTCTGACATGGAGAACGGCTACATCCCCAGCAACGGGCGCGACGCGCCGGGCCACCTGCCGCCGGGCTACGTCTCGGTCGCGGCCCCCGAGGAGGAGGGCCTCACCCTCCGCGACTACCTCGCCGTCGTCTGGCGCCGCAAGTGGATCATCCTCCTCGTCGTGGTCGTCGCGACCGGCGCCGCCTACTTCTTCAGCGCCCGCCAGGCCGAGGTCTACCAGGCGCAGACCGACCTCATCTACGAGCAGTCGCTCGACGTGGCCAACCCGCTCACCGGCGGCTCGGGCTACAACAGCGTCTACGACCGCGCCGCCGAGCTGCAGTCGGTCGGGGCCGTGATCCAGAGCCGCGACATCCGCGAGCGCGACCGCCGAGCTGCTCGCCGAGGAGGGCTTCACGGTCGACCTCACGATGCGCCGACGAGCGCGCCCGTCACCGTCACCGCCGAGGTGCCCGAGACCGGCGCCGACGCCTACACCAACAACGTCGTCTCGATCGTCGCCGAGAGCGAGAGCCCCGAGCTGGCGGCGGCCGCGGCCAACGCGTACGCCGCCGCCTTCGTCGCCTCGCGGCGGCAGAAGATGAAGGCCCAGATCACCGACGCGATCGAGGCCATCGAGTCCAAGCTCGCCGAGTACGAGGGCGCCGCCAAGGAGTCGACCGACTACCTCGTCCTGCAGCAGCGCCTGAGCGACCTCGAGATCCTCAAGGCCACCGTCGACCGGCAACTTCGAGGTGCTGGTGCCGGCCGAGGTGCCGACGGAGCCGATCGAGCCGCAGCCGCTGCGCGCCGGCGTGCTCGGTCTCGCCGTCGGCCTCTTCGCCGGCATCGGCCTCGCCTTCCTGCTCGAGCAGTTCGACACCCGCCTGCGGCGCCCCGACGAGATCGCCGACGTCGTCCGCACGCCGATGCTCGGGCGCGTGCCGCGCATCCGCCGCAAGCTGCTCGACGAGAGCGTCGTCGTCACCCTGCACCACCCCGACGGCTACGTCGCCGAGGCCTTCCGCGTGGTGCGCACCAACGTCGACTTCATGGTCGCCGACAAGGGCATCCGCTCGATCGTCATGACCAGCGCCCTGCAGGGCGAGGGCAAGAGCGTCGCCGCCGCCAACCTGGCGGTCGCCATGGCCCTGGCCGGCAAGAAGGTCGTGCTCGTCGACGCCGACCTGCGGCGCCCGCGCCAGCACAAGTTCTTCGGCGTCGACAGCCGCGTCGGCGTGAGCACCGTGGCGACCGGCGCGACCAAGCTGCCCGACGCGCTCCAGGCCGTCGAGCTCGTGCCGCAGAGCGACAAGGGCTCGAAGGACTTCACCGCCTGGGCGACGCGGCACCGACACGATGTCGCGCTTCTACGTGCTGCCCGCCGGGCCGATCCCGCCCAACCCGGGCGAGATCGTCTCCTCACGCCGCTTCCAGGCCATGCTCGACACGCTCGAGGAGAAGGCCGACGTCGTGCTCATCGACTCGCCGGCGATGCTGGCCGTCGGCGACACGGCGGCTATCGCCGCCCGGGCCGACGGCCTCATCTACCTGGTCGACATCGGCGTGCTGCGCCGCCCGCAGCTCGCGAGCGCCGCCGACCAGCTGCACAAGCTGCCCTGCGCGCTGCTCGGCATCGTGGTGCGCATGGAGAGCGGCCGCGTGCACGGCTCGTACTACCAGCCGTACTACTACTCCACCTCGTACGCCGGCGACGGCGACGGCCAGCGGCGTCGCACGGCGACGTGAGACCTTCTCCGACGCCGCCAAGGGCGTCATCAAGGGGTAGAGGCCGGGTAGAGGGCGCCCCCGGTGTAGACTGCCACGACCGACCTGCACTCCAGTACCGGAGGGCGCATGAACAACAAGGTCGTCGTGCGGTACACCGACGGGCGCGTCGTCAAGGGGACGACGGCCGACTTCCTGCCCGCCAAGGACCGCTTCCACCTGACCCTCGCCGGCGCTCCGCCCGACGCGCTCCCGATCGAGATCCTCACGCGCGAGCTCAAGGCCGTCTTCTTCGTCAAGGACTTCGCCGGCGAGCCGGGCCGCCCCAAGGTCAACGAGTTCGACCCGGCGCACCCCCAGGCGGGGCGTCGCATCAGGGTCGTCTTCAACGACGGCGAGCTGCTCGTCGGCACGACGGCGGGGTATCAGCCGGGGCGGCCGGGCTTCTTCATCGTGCCGGCCGACCCGTACTCGAACAACGAGCGCTGCTTCGTCTTCACCGCCGCGACGCGCGAGGTCGGCTTCGTCTGACCGGCGGGGGCCGCCGCGTTGCCTCGCACGGCGCCCGGCCGGTACGATGGGGCCTCGGCGGCCGTGTCGTGGCCGCCGAGGCCCTACCCACGCGATCCATGGGAGCCCAGCGACGATGCGAGCCTCACGACTCCTCCTGCCGACGGTCAAAGAAGACCCGGCCGGCGCCGAAGCCGTCAGCCACAAGCTGATGGTGCGCGCCGGCCTCGTGCGCCAGCTCGGCGCCGGGATCTACGTGTATCTGCCGGCGGGCTGGCGCGTGATGCGCAAGATCGAGGCGATCATCCGCGAGGAGATGGACGCGATCGGCTGCCAGGAGCTCCTCATGCCGGTCCTGCACCCGGCGGAGATATGGCAGGAGTCGGGGCGCTACGACGAGATCGGCGACGAGATGTTCCGCTTCAAGGACCGGAAGGGCTCGCCCATGGTCCTCGCGATGACCCACGAGGAGGTCGTCACCTGGCTCGCCGCCCGCGAGCTGCAGAGCTACAAGCAGCTGCCGCAGCTCTGGTACCACTTCCAGACCAAGGAGCGTGACGAGGCGCGGCCCAAGAGCGGCATCCTGCGCACGCGCGAGTTCATCATGAAGGACGCCTACAGCCTCGACTCGAGTCTCGAGGGCCTGCAGGAGAGCTACGAGAGGCACGTCGGCGCCTACGACCGCATCTTCGCGCGCTGCGGCCTCGACACCATCATGGTGCTGAGCGACCCCGGGATGATGGGGGGCGCGATCTCGCACGAGTACATGGCCTTCAGCGAGGCCGGTGAGGACGAGGTCGCCTTCTGCCGCGCCTGCGGCTACGCGGCCAACGTCGAGCTCGCCGCGGCGGGCGCCGACCGCGAGCCGCCCGAGAGCGAGCGCCAGGCCGACGGCGGGGCCGGGAGCGGGGAGAGGTCGTCCTGACGGAGCGCCGCGAGCTCCACACACCCGACACGCGCACGATCGCCGAGGTCGGCGCCTTCCTCGGCCTCCCGGCGCGCGCCTTCGTCAAGGCGCTCGTCGTGATGACGGCCGTGCCCGAGGGCGGCGGCGCCGGCGCCGGCACGCCCGTGAGCGGCGCCGCGGCGGCGATGGGCGCCATGCCGGCCGTCGACGAGCCCACCGAGCGGCCGTACATGGTCCTGGTCCGCGGCGACCACGGGCTCAACGAGCCCAAGCTCCGCCGCGTGCTCGGCGCGTTCCGCATGGCGACCGCCGACGAGGTGCTGGCGGCGCAGGGCGCCGAGGCCGGCTTCGTCGGCCCCGACCCGACGCCGCTGCCGATCGTCGCCGACGAGACCCTGCGCCGGGGCCACTACGTCGCCGGCGCCAACAAGCCCGACCACCACGTGAGCGGCGTGTCGGTCGCCGATCTGCCGGGCGTCGAGTTCCACGACCTCCGCTCGGCCCAGACCGGCGACCCCTGCCCGAAGTGCGACGGTGACCTCGAGGGCGCCCAGGTGATCGAGGTCGGCAACATCTTCCAGCTCGGCACGAAGTACTCGGCGCCGATGGGCGCCACCTTCCTCGACGAGCGTGGCGCGGAGCAGCCCATCGTCATGGGCAGCTACGGGATCGGCCTCGCCCGCATCGCCGCCGCCGCCATCGAGCAGCACCACGACGCCAACGGCATCGTCTGGCCGGCCGGCATCGCGCCGTGGCAGGTCCATCTCGTCCTGGTGCGCGCCTCCGACGACACGCAACGCGGGGTCGCCGAACGTCTGTACGACGAGCTGCCCGCCGCCGGCTTCGAGGTCCTCTACGACGATCGCGAGCTCTCGCCCGGCATCAAGTTCAAGGATGCCGACCTGCTCGGCTGCCCGGCGCAGGTCGTGGTCGGCAAGCGCGCCGGCGAAGGGCTCGTCGAGCTCAAGGACCGCGCCTCAGGCGAGCGCCGTGACATCGCCGTGCACGACCTCGGCGGGGAGCTCCGCGCGCTGCTGGGTCGCTGAATCAGGGCTCCGGGCCCGCCCTCGAGGGTGATCTCAGGCACGATTTCCGCTCTTGTTGGCGTTGTCGCGGCAGACAACGACGCACGAATCGCCGCCGTACGCGTGAAATGTGTAGCTGTTGCCTCTCAAGTATTCACCCCTGTCGGGCGATATCTGTCACTAGTATGGCAAGCCCCTTCACAACGATCGCGCGCAACCGGTTCTCGCGGGAGCGGTTCCCCGAGGCTCTCAAGGGCCTCATGGAGGAGCGCAGCCTGAGCTACCGGCAGCTCGCCTACAAGACGAAACTGTCGGCCGGCTACCTGAACCATCTCACCAAGGGGACGCGGCCCGTGCCGGCGGACCAGGTGATGGCGGTCATCGCCAACGCGCTCTGCGTGGAGGCCGACTACTTCGTCGAGTTCAGACTCCGCCAGGTGACCGACGTGCTGGACCAGGCGCCGATCCTGACCGACAAGCTCTACGGGATCCTGTTGCGCGAGCAACCCGTCTCCGACGAGGTGCTCGCGTTGCTCTCGAACCCACCGAACGGCCGCAGCAACGGCGGCAACGGCGGCAATGGCAAGAACGGAAATGGCAAGAACGGCAACGGCGACAGTCACGCGGGCGACGCGGAGGCCATCGGCTTCTGAGTCGCGAGCGACACTGAGGCGCCTGCCTCCCCAAGAAGAAGGCGCCGACCTCTGGGGCGACGGAGGGCCGGGCTCGTATGAGCCCGGCCCTCCGTATTCCATCTCACGCCGCTGATGCTGCGCGCTGCACCGCACGGCGCATCCGCGCCGTGGAACATCCGCCCAGCGCGGCGCATTTCGCATCGTGCCGGCCTCATATGCTGCCGATAGTAGTCGCAGGCCGAGCGGGAGGAACGGCTAGATGACCGGCAGCGGGCGCAGCCCGAAGAACACGCTTCACCCATCGAGCACCGACCTGAGCGAATCAGCGGGTACGGCCGATCAGTGGCCGTCTCGGCAGGTGGCCGCGAGGATCGCGGCCGCCCTGATGGCCAGCTGCGGCCTTCTGAGCCTGGGCGGCCTGATACCGCCCAACCCTGTCGGTGCTGATACACGGGGCGTCCTTCTTGTCGGGTCGTCGGCGGCGCTCACGGCGTTGATCGCCTGGTTCCTGCCCTGGCGAAGATGGCCGTGTTCGGCAAGTCTGTCGCTGGCGGCAGCGGGTCTCGTCTTTGTGGCGCTGCTCAATGTGTACCTGCGCGACTATCCCCAACTGTACGCCGTCTTCTTTCTCGTCATCTTCCTCTGGATAGGCATCGCGCATCCGCGACGCACGGCTTTCTGGATGCTGCCCTTGTTCTCGGTCGCCTACCTGGCACCCATGATCCACGCGTCCGGCGACTTGGGGCTGGCGGCCAAGTCCGCCGTCTACGTTGGCGTGCTCTGCCTCCTCGTGGCTGAAGTGATGAGCTGGCTGGTCGACCGCTGGCGGCACAGTCAGAGGGCGCTCCGCGAGGCCCACGTGGCCTTCGACGACATCTGCAGCCAGTTCGGTGGCGGAGCGCAAGACTCGGCGGAGCTCTGGCAGGCCAGCGCCGCCCGCCTCTGCGCGCTGCTGGACGTGTCGTGCTGCGATGTTTACCGCGTGGCCGGAGATGAAGCGCTCATCTGTCTGGGCAGCATGTGCGATGGCGGGCCGTACCCCGAGTACATCGGCAGGCGCGGGGAACTCTCGTTGTGGGGGACCCAGCGCGAGGCGATGCAGAGTCGCAGCCTGGTGCTCATTGCGACGCCCCACGACCCGCGCCTCAATGCCGCGGAGCGCGCCGAGATGATCGCCTGGCACCAGCAAGCCTTGCTATTCGTGCCCCTCGTGGTCGGCGACGAGGTGCTGGGGCTCGTGGAGCTGGGTGAGCAGCGCGCCGACCGGACCATCACCGCCGAGCAGGCCGCCACGGCCACCTCGATCTGCCGGCTCATAGCGTTGTCCGTCCGTGACGCAGAGATCAAGGAGAGCCTCAGCGAGCGTACGCGGAGCCTCGCGGCTCTTCTGGAGGCCACGCAGGCGGTCTCGTCATCGGTCGTCCTCCAGGAGGTGCTGGACCAGGTCGCGAGATCCGCGGCCGACATGCTCGGCTCGCCGGAGTGGGTCATCTGGGAGTACGAGCCGGCGACCGAGTCGCTCATTGAACGCGCCATCATCAGCGAAGACCCCGCGTTCGAGGCTGGTACCGTGGCACCGCTGAGCGAATCGCCGACGGAGGCCCAGGTGTTGTTCGGCGGCGAGTCGCTGGTCGAGCAGATCTCCGACCCGCACCTGGACCCCGCCAGCCGCGCTTCGATGGAGAAGTATGGGGAGAAGACCTGCCTCACCGTCGCGCTGCGGTTCGGCGAGGAGCCCGTAGGCCTGCTCGTCGCTGTCGAGACGGCCGCCGAGAGGCACTTCAGCCCGATGGAGGTCGAGGCGCTCGAGTCACTCGGGCGGCAGGCCGCCGTGGCGATCCACAACGCTCGGCTGTACCGCCGCCAGCACAAGCACGCGCGCCGGCTTGCCTCGCTGCTCGAGTCGAGCCGCGCCATCGCCAGCGCCGGGAGCATGGAGGAGGCGCTGGCGATCGTCATACGGAGCGCGGTCGAGCTCTTCGAGCTGACGAGCGGCATCGCCTACGAGCACGACCAGGAGCGCGACGTTCTCATCGCACGCGCGGTATGGGAGACGAGGCCCAGCGAGTGGAACGCGCTGGGCAAGCCTTTCGCGTTGGCCGACAGGCCGGTCGAGCGCAAGCTATTGGCATCCGGCGGTGCGCTTCTCGAGTGCCTGTCGGACCCCGACCTCGACTCGGCCAGTCGGGCCACCATGGAGTACTGGGACGAGAAGAGCTGCTTGACGGTCACCATGCAGTCGGTCGACGGGCCGATGGGCCTGCTGACGCTCTGTGATGCGGCACGAGAGCGGCGCTACAGCGCGGACGAGCTGGCGCTGGCGAGCTCACTGGCCGAGCTGGCCGGCGAGGCCGTGCGTACCGCCAAGCTGGTGAAGCGCCTGCAGCGCCTCAGCGAGACAGATTCGCTGACCGGCCTGGCCAACCACCGCAGGATCCACGATCTCCTCGCCCTCGAGCAGGCTCGCGCAGAACGGTACGGCACCCACTTCAGCCTGGCGATGATCGATATCGACGGCTTCAAGTTGTTGAACGACACCCATGGCCATCCGGCCGGTGACACCGTCCTGCGCCAGATAGCGGGGATGCTCGCGGAGTCTACGCGCGCCTCCGACATCGTCGGCCGCTACGGCGGCGATGAGTTCCTGCTCATCCTGCCCGAGACGGCCCCGACCGAGGCCGCCGCATTGGCCGACAAGCTGCGCGCGGCGCTCGCGCAGACGCCTTACGTGACGCCGACGGGCGAGCGGATCCCGCTGTGCGCGAGCTTCGGCATCGCCGCCTACCCGAACGACGGACGCGACGGCAACGAGCTCGTCGCCGTCGCCGACGCCAATCTCTATGCCTCCAAGCGGCGCGGTGGCGATGCGGTCACCGGCGGCGAGGAGGCGGAGGCCCTTCAGAGCGACGATCCCGGCACGTATGGTCTCTTCGAGTCACTCGTGATCGCCGTCGACAACAAGGACTGCTACACACGCTGCCATAGTGAGGAGGTCACCGAGCACGCTCTGGCGATCGCCGAAGCTTTGGGGCTCTCGGAGAAGAGCCGGGGGGTCCTGCGGATCGCGGGTCTGCTTCACGACGTCGGCAAGATCGGCATTCCCGACCGCATCCTGCGCAAGCCGGGGCGACTGTCGGAGGCCGAGTACGAAGTGGTCAAGGGGCACTCCGCCCTCGGCGGGACCATCATCGCCGCCATACCCGACGTCGAGGAGATCCGGGCCGCCATCGTCTCCCATCACGAGCGCTACGACGGCGCAGGATACCCGGACGGCAGGGCCAGCAGCGAGATCCCGCTGCTGGGCCGCATCCTGGCGGTCGCCGACACGTACTCGGCGATGACGACCGATCGTCCCTACCGCAAGGCGCTCACGCACCAGGAGGCCCTCGCGGAGCTTCGCGCGTGCTCGGGGACCCAGTTCGACCCTGCGATCGTCGAGGTGTTCGTCGGCATCGTCGGCGACGGTGCGCAGGTGCCGGCCGAGCTTCTCGTCGCCCGGCCGTAGTGGCCTGTGACCGCTGACGGCGCTCTGACAAGGGGCTCCGTGCCGGTCCGTCCGCCTCCTGGACTGATGGGCGCGCCCGCCCTAGACTGGGTCTACGCTCGTCTTCGGAGAGGCGGGCGCGGAGACAGAGGCACCGGCTCGCCGACCGCACGGCGCTCGCCTGGCGCTTCACGACGAGGGGGAAGAGATGAGTGACCCGTCCTGCCTTCGGCGATCACGTCCGGCCGTCAGCTTGCTGTCGCTTGCCTTGGCGCTGGTCGTGTTGTTCGCCGTCGTTCCGCCGGTCTCGGCGGCGACCTATCTCGGCGACAGTGGCTGGTTCGCTCAGGAGACGCCGGAGCTCGACTCCGACCGCTTCAGGGAGGTCTGCTTCGTCGACTCCCTGCATGGCTGGGTGGCCGGCGAGGCGATGATCGCGACCACGGATGGCGGGGTGACGTGGGACTACCGCTCGACGGGGATGGCAGCCGAGTGGGGCGTCTCCTTCGTCGACACCCTGCACGGCTGGGCCGTGGGCGGCGACCTCAACCCGATCATCGTCACTACCAGCGATGGTGGGATCACGTGGACGCCACAGGTGTCCGGCGTCTCGTACGAGCCGGTGGTCGGCCTTCGGGACGTGGAGTTCGTGGACAGGTACAAGGGCTGGGCGGTCGGCACCGCCCACACCATCCTGGCGACGAGGGACGGCGGCCTGACCTGGAAGGCCGTGGCGTCCCCCACGTTGAACGGCCAGTTTCACACCGTGAAGTTCCTCAATGACTCGGTGGGCTGGATCGCGGGCTTCGAGAACTACGGCGGCGGGGTGCTGCTGGGCACCACCGACGGAGTCAAGTGGACGGTCCGCTGGGAGGGCGCGGTCGATGACTACCTGAACGACGTGTCGTTCGTCGACGCTGCCCGCGGCTGGGCCGCGGGGACCGACTACGCGGCGGAGCCCGTCGTGAGTTGGGTGCGCAAGACCACCGACGGCGGGCTCACCTGGACCACCCAGCTGGAGCTCCCGGGGGACACGCTGAACGCGGTGGAGTTCGTCGACCCGCAGCACGGTTGGACGGTAGGTTCAGGGGTGATCCTGGCCACGTACGACGGCGGCGACACATGGGTCGAACAGGTGCGGGATGACGGCCCGTCCTTCTTCGACCTGGACTTCGTCGGCGAGCTGACAGGGTGGGTCGTGGGCCTCCGGGGGAGGTGCGTCGCCACCTCGACGGGCGGCTGGACTCCGGGCCCGTCGGCCACGCTCACGGCCGCCAAGACGATCGTGCCCTACAAGGGCACGACCACTCTCACGGTGCACCTCAGCGACCTCGCGGGCGACCCCATCGCCGGTGAGCTGGTCGACGTCCAGAAGTCGCTCGACGGCGTGAAGTGGACGACCTTCGCGACGGTCGAGAGTGACGGCGGCACAGTCACGACGCCGGCGCTGACGCGCGCCTACAAGTTCCGCGCGTGGGGCAAGGGCGAGTACGCGGGCGCCATCAGCCCGGTCGTCGTCGTCAAGCCCAAGGTCTACCTCGGCGCGCCGGTCGCGCCCGACTCCATCAAGGAGGACGTCGGCTTCCTCGTCTACGGCACCCTGAAACCGCGCCACTCGCCCGGCTGGAACAAGGCGGTGAAGCTCTACTGCTGGCGCAAGAACCTCCTGACCGGGGTATGGGTCCTGAAGAAGACGGCCTGGTGCAAGACGGTCGACTACTCGACCTACAGCCGCTACAGGCGCACGATCGAGCTGCCCTCGACGGGCACCTGGAAGATCCGTGCCTACGCACCCGAGGATGCACGCCACGCGGCCACGTGGTCGACGGCGATCTACCGTCGGGTGAGGTGAGAGCCATGCCTGTCCGGCCGCCCGCTGCCCCTCCTAGCTCCGCAGCGAAATGACGTGATGGACTGGCCGGAGGGAAGCGGCGGCGCCTCGCCGCACGACGCGCGCGGGCCTTCGCGCGCGCCGCGACCCCGGCCGCTCGGGCCTGCGGGCGATCGTCGCGGCCCTCGTGGTCGCCGCCGGCGTCGCGCTCGTGCGCCGGTTCTCCGACGCGGCCTTGGCCGACTCGGCCTTGCTCGTCTGGGGCGGCACGGCGCTGGTCGCGCTTCTCCTCCTCTTCGGCCTCGGGCGCTGCCTGCGCAGCGTGTTCCGTGTTGAAGGCAGTGAGAGCCGGGGGCGTCTCGGCCTCGGTCTCGCCGTGCTCCTTGCGGGCGCCGTCGGCATCTACGCGCTCGCGGGGGGCCTCGGCGAGACCGTCGGCTGGTCCGAGCTCTTCGCCGACGACGGTCCGGCCCAGGGCCAACTCGACGAGTCCATGGGGCGCTTCTTCAACGACGAGTACCACTTCAGCGTCGACGTCTCAGAGGTCGAACTGAGCGGGAAGGCCGCGTCCGATGACCAGTGGGAGTACATCGTGCGCTTCGTCTACGGCGAGCACCCGACTGCGGCGATGTTCGAGATCTCGGTCGCGCTCAACGCTTCGGTCACCAACACGCGCGAGTGGGTCGACTTCCTCCGAGAGAGGCTCCACTCGGACGACGGCGTCGAACTCGTCTGGACGAAGGCCTCGCGCCTCGGCGCGTACCACTGCGCCCGCGCGCGCCGGCGCGTCCCGGCGGATGACGACCGGGGCCCGCATATCTGGGTCGACTACGAGATCCCGGGCAAGGGTCGCGTGTACCTGGTCAGCTGCTACGTGCCCGAGAAGGACTGGCCGGTGGCCCGCGCCGCGTTCCGGCGCTTCGCGCGCAGCTTCGAGTACTGGTGATCTGACGCCGAAGGGCCGCCTCCACGTGGAGGCGGCCCTTCGGCCTCTCAGGACGTTGTCCCGATGCGGTACGTCAGTCGGCCATCCTCGTCCAGACCGGGTTCGAGATGGCCCGGTCGCCGTTCACGTCCTCGACGATGAAGCAGTACCAGGACTTCTCGAGGTTGCGGATGCTGAAGACGACCCTCTCGTTGTAGGTCTCGTCACCGAAGGTCAGGCTCCTGATGACCGTGCCGTTGCGCACGACCTCGATCTTCTCGAGGCCGTAGGCCGCCTGGCCCCTGATGTCGAAGGTGATGCGCGGGCTGCTGTTCTTGACCGTCTTCGTGGTCCCGAAGTTGAAGTAGTAGGGCCGCATCAGCGGGCCGGTCGTCACGTAGGCGCGGCCGGCCTTGAGGGCGGCGACGTAGTTCTTCTGGTTGACGCGCTGGTCGAGTGGGATCTTGGCGTAGGTGCGCGTGCTGCCCGAGGTATGAGCCCAGACGTCGTGCACGTCGTCGCCACCGGTGAGGTAGTGCTTCTTGTTCTGGTTCGTGAGCTTGCCGGTCCAGAGGTCGTAGGCCTTGGCCAGCGTGCGCTCGTCGGCGCTCGTGCCCGTCTTCGTGGTCACGCGCGTCGACTGCAGCTCGATGAGGTCGAAGTCGTCGGAGTAGCCGCCGGGGATCGTGTCGGCCTCGTCCGCGGTGAAGTAGCCGTAGGCGATGTAGGGATGCGCCAGGGTGATGGTCATGCCGGCGGCGTGAGCCTCGTCGATGATCTCCTGCGCCGTCCCGGCCGGGTCGACGAGGACCGGCGCGGTGAGGCTCACCTGGTAGGTCACGAAGTGCGCCCAGATGGGGGAGACCTCGTTGGCGGAGATGAAGGGCACGCCGCGGGTCCTCGAGAGGGCCCGGACTTCAAGGTTGTTGGCGACCGAGTCGTGGTCGCTCACGAGGGTGAAGTCGAGGCGCCCCGCAAGCTGCGACTGCACCAGGTCTCGGCGGCGTGACGCCGTCGAGGATGTTGGAGTGGTGGTGGAGGTCGGCGCTGAACCAGCGCCCCCTGCTTGGCACGAAGAGCGTCTTGACAGCCACGCTCACGGTCCTGTCGACGCCCTCCTCGATGGTGACGTCGCGCACGGCCACCTGTGAGATGAACTTGTCGCCCGACGTGACGTTCAGGGTGATGTCGCCGGCCGCCACGTTGAACTGGGCGATGCCGACGTCGTCGAGGTCGGTGAAGAACACGCTCTTGCCGAGGAACCCGACGACCGGCGCGATGCCCCCGGTCACCTCGATCCGCCCGTCGACCCGCGTGGTCGTGCCCTCCTTCTTGACCTTCACGGTCAGCGTGCTCATGGCCTCGAGGCCGGCGAAGTCCTGCGTGAGCACGTCGTCCTCTCCGACCGTCACCGCGACCTTGTCGGTCGGCGAGTAGTCCTTGGCGACGGCGTAGAACTCGTAGTCACCCGCAGGCAGCTCGAGCGAGTAGAGGCCGCCCTCGGCCACGACCCAGGTGAAGGTCTCACCGTCCTTCTCGACGATCACGATCGGCGGCTCGGGGAACGAGTCCGCGGCCGGCGTGACCTCGCCGGAGACGGTCCCGGTCGGGTCCGCGCGCTCGTCGGAGACCGTCTTGACGAAGCGCGAGATGCTGGCGCTGTCCTCGAACTGGATCGCGGCCTCGTAGGTCATCGCCTCGCCGGGCGCGATCGTGCTCGTCTGATAGAGGTCCTTCCATCCCGTGCCCCCGTCGTAGACGTCGGCGGCGGGGAAGTGGAGGCCGATCGAGTAGTCCTTGTCGTAGCCCAGGACGTACTTGCCGTACGGGTCGGAGACGGTGGAGCCGTCCTCGGCAAACGGACCGAACATGTACCCGCCCGACGTGCAGAACGTGTAGCCGCAGTAGATGTCGGTGAAGGTCGTCGCCGCTGGCGATCGGGTTGGTGGCGACCGTCTCGACGTCGACGAAGCGGCTGCCCTTCGTGACCGTGAAGGTCGTGACCAGCTCGAGCTCGTTGTAGTCGCGCTCGACCTGGACGACGGCCATGTCGACGGTGTCGACCGGCACGGTGACGGTCTGGTAGGTGTTGGGCCAGGCCGCCCAGCCGTTGGGCAGGAAGTCGACGAGCGTGAGCCGGTCGTTGAGGACGCCGTAGGCGTCGTAGGTGGCGCCGTCGAGGATGCTGCCGTTGGGGACGCCCCACGGCGGCGTCGAGTCGACGGCGAAGGAGACGGCGAAGTAGCCGTTCTCGACGGTGATGTCGTTGGCGCCGAGGCAACTGCCGTTGACGATCGGCGTGGGGCCGTAGGTGACCGTGACGTCCGGGTCGCCGTTCGCCCAGGCGGCAGGTACGACGAGCGCGAGACAGAGAACGGTGAGCAGTACCCCCAAGATGAGCCGGTGTGCGCTGCGCTGCATTCTTCCTCCTTGGATGGACCCGACCTCAAGACATCGGCTGCGGACCTGCGGCCTCCTTTCCGCCGCTGCGGCGGCACGGCCCGGGCGGCCCGCCGCGACGGACGGACCATGGCGCAACCATAGAAGACAGACGGCGCCAGGGGAAGAGTGCGTCGCGGCCCACGCGCGGGTGTTGTCAGCCTTGGCAACACCGGGCCGCGACAGTGTGTCGTCAACCTTGTCTTCCGTCCGACCAAGGGAGTAGGTTAGAAGTCGTCAAAGATCAATCAGGCAGGTGCCTGGTGGCGGGGGCCGCCTTCCAGGTCGCGCGATCTTGTCTGAGTCCACCCGGAAGCCCGTGAGGGGGTGAGTGTCTGGGGTCGATCTTCGTGCCGCTCTGACGAATCACGCGATCTTGCCATCGGTATGCCACGCTCGTAGCGGCAGTCGCATGGGCGCGGCGCACACACAAGGGGGATACCAGTGAAGCACAAGAAGCTCATCGTTGTGCTCGTCGTGGTCGCTCTGGCGATCACAGCGAGCATCGCCTACGCATGGTGGAGCAGCACCGTGACGTCGGACACCAACACGGTCGCCACCGGCGAGGTGGCTCTCGCCATGGCAGGGTCTGCCGATCGACGCCAGCGGCCTGATGCCGCAGACAGACCCTGCCGCTGGTGCAGATGACGCCGCGTACGCCGACGTGACGTACATCTCGGTCAAGAACGACAGCACGGTCCCGCTGATGTTCTACGGCTGGCTCAGCGACGGGTCCGACCCCGACAACATCAGGTCCTACGTCAAGGTCCGTATCGAGCTCCTGGGCAGCGCGGCAGTGCCTGCACTACTGGACCGGCTACCACCGGCTCGGCTCGGCACCTTCCAGGACGGCGGTCCGTACCCGGTGTTCACCGGCACGGTCGCCCAGCTCTGGGGCGAGTCGTGCCGGCATCAACTACCTCAGCAGCCGCTATTGGACGGGCTCGACGTGGGTCCGTACGCCACTCGAGGCGGGAGTACGGCCGTCTACCGGGTCGCCGTCTGGCTCGACAGCGCCGCGCCCAACACCGCGCAGAACGACGCGCTGAGCTTCAAGGTCAACTTCACGGGCATGCAGGATCGAGGCCTGGGACGCCGCCGGCTACGACAGTACTGCTTTCGTACCGTGAGCTTCGCGCCCGACTGCAGAGGCCGCAGGCCTCGGAGTCCGGCTGAGTGACGCGTCAAGCGCGCGGGCGGGCGGCGGCTCGCCGCCCGCCCCGCGCGACCCGCGTCGCCGAGGCGGCACATGATCACGTACACGCTCCCAGACAGGGACGCGAGATGAAGCGGGCGCTCGTCACCTTCGAGTGCTCGCGCTGCGGCGCCATGCTGCCGGACGCGGACGCCTTGAAGGCGCACGCGCTCCGGCACGCGCGCCACGACCTCGACAACGGCCGGCGGCCTCCCGTGCGCCCGGCCGTGACGTTCGCGTGCACGCACTGCGGCGCCGGCTTCCAGACCAGCGCCGGCCTCAGAGGCCACGCCCTCGAGCACGGCGACATCCTCAGCGCGACGCCGGCGCTCGTCGCCCACGCGCCGGCGCTCGTCGCCGACGCCGCGCGCCCGGTCGCTCTCCGGGAGGCGCCGCCCGAACCTCCGATCGCCCGCCCGGCCGACGTGCCTGGCCCGGCGCCGCTCGCCGAGCGGCGCATGGCGAGACACGCTCGCCGGGCGCACAGCATGACCAAGGCCGTCGCCATGCTGGCCGCGACCACCATCCTCTTCGTGCTGGGCGCGGCGACCGCGCTGGCCTGGTTCAGCGGCTCGACGTCGGGCTCGGCCAGCATCTCCACCGGCACGTGGGGGAGCCACCTGAGCTTCAGCCCCGGCGACTCGCAGACGGTGCACTGGCCCGACGCCGGTCCCGCACAGCTTCTCCCGGTCGCGACGTGCGACGACGAGGGCGGCATCTCACTCGACTTCGGCGACCGCCTGCCGGGCACGAGCCATTCGTGGTGCGACGTCCTGCGCGTGACCTCGACCGCTCCGGAGTCGCTGCGCCTCACCTTCGTCACGGACGGCGCGACGGCGGCCTTCGTCGGCAGGGTCTCGCTCGCGAAGGGCGCGTCTCCGGACCGCCTCGATCCGGACGAGACCAGGAGCATCGCGGTCCGCTTCGAGGTGCCGCCGACGACCGCTCCCGGCACGTACGACGGCACTCTCGTCGTGGCCGTCGCCGGCGGGACCGAGCGTCACGAGTTCCCCATGACCGTCACGATCGCCGGCGCGAGGCCATGCCCCTCGCCGAGTCCTTCCGGTACGCCGACGGATGCGCCTGAACCGGCCGATGCGCCGTCGCCCGAATCGAGCCCATCCTCTTCGCCCGAGTCCTTCGCCCAGCGCCGAGCCGTCACCGGCGCCCGCTCTGCTCTTCACCCTCGAGCCGGGCTTGGCGACGGTCCTGTCGGGCCCGGGTCCCGACGCGCTGGTGACGGAGGTCCTGCCGGACGGCACGCTGGCGCTCGACTTCGGCGAGGTGCCGGCCGCCGAGGCGACCGAGTTCGCCGACGTCGCGCGCATGACGTCCGCGGCCGGCGAGGCCGCCGAAGTGACTCTGGCGCTCTCCGGCCCGGTGGCCGCCGTCGTGGAGCGCGTCGGCTTCTCCGACGAGGCGGGGGACATCGTCTGCGACGACCTGACGCTCGCGGCGGGGGAGACCGCCCAGATGGTCTTCGGGTTCGAGCTGGGCGCCGACTCGCCGTCCGGCCTGCAACAGGGCACACTGACCGTCACCGCCGAGCTGGACGACGGCTCCGTGCAGCAGTGCGAACTGCCGCTCGCCGTCACCGTCTTGCCGGTCGTCGCTTCGCCGAGTCCCAGCCCGAGCGCCGGTCGCAGCCCAGACCCCGACCCAAGCCCCAGCCCCAAGTGCAGCCCCAGCGACACGTGCAGCCCGAGCCCCAGCGCCTCGCCGAGCCCGTCGACGACGCCGACCGTCTGGGTGCCCTACCTGCTCGAGCTCTTGCCGAGCTCGTTCGACGATCCGTGGCGACCGGCGCTGCTCGTCGCCATGTGGGGCGGCTAGCCTTCAAGGGGAATCAGCCGGGGCCGGGTCTGTGTATACTCCGTTCCCGATCCCCACCGTCCACGAAGGGCGTGCCCTTGAAGCTTGTCGTCACCGAGAAAGGCATCGCAGCGAAGAAGCTCGCTGAGATCCTCGCCACCGGGAAACCCAAGGCCGGGAAGGTCTCCAAAACGGCCGTCTACACCTTCCAGCGAGACGGGGAGGAGTGGATGAGCATCGGGCTGAAGGGTCACGTGCTCGGTGTGGACTTCCCCCAGCAGATCGTCTTCGGCGACGGCGCCTGGAGCGCGGTGTGGGAGGACGAGGTGATGAGGCCTCCGGTCGCCATCCCCGCGTCGCTGGCAACGCCGCCCTGGCCCAAGAAGAAGCCGTTCACGACCGACGGCGTCGACCTGAAGGCGTGGAAGCTCGCGGCCCTGCCGTATCTCGTGTGGGCGCCGATCGGCAAGACGCCGGCGGAGCGCGAGCTGATCCGCGCGCTCAAGAGCGCCGCCAGGAAGGCGGACGAGATCGTGATCGCGACCGACTTCGACCGCGAGGGCGAGCTCATCGGCAGCGACGCCGCTGCGCTCGTGCGCGAGGTCAACAAGAAGGCGCCGATCAGGCGTGCCCGGTTCTCGGCGCTCACCAAGGGCGAGCTCGTACGGGCCTTCGAGGACCTCGTCTCGGTCGACGACTGCCTGGCGCAGGCGGGCGAGTCCCGCCAGGACATCGACCTCGTGTGGGGCGCGGTGCTCACGCGCTACCTCACCGTGGCGAAGTTCACCGGCTTCGGCAACGTGAAGTCCGCGGGCCGCGTGCAGACACCGACCCTGGCGCTCATCGTCGCGCGCGAGCACGAGCGCGAGGCCTTCGTGCCCGAGATCTACTGGACGGTGAAGGGCTCTTTCCGCTCCCGTGGCGCCGAGGCGGCCGAGTTCGCGGCCGGGCACGCCACCAGCCGCTTCAAGAACGAGGCGGAGGCCGCGCGCGCGATGGCGGCGATCGCCGGCAAGACGAGCGGCACGGTCACCGCGGCCGAGAAGAAGCGCCGCACGGTCAAGCCGCCGACGCCCTTCAACACCACCGCGCTGCAGGCTGCAGCCGCCGCCGAGGGTCTCACCCCGGCGCGCACCATGCGCGTCGCCGAGTCGCTGTACATGGACGGCCTCATCAGCTACCCGCGCGTCGACAACACGGTGTACCCGGACTCGCTCGACCTGCGCACCATCCTCGAGGCGCTGCAGGGCGTGCCGGAATTCCGCACGCAGGCCGCCGCCATCCTCGCGCGGCCGCTCCATCCTACGCGCGGCGCCAAGGAGACCACCGACCACCCGCCGATCCACCCGACGGCCGCCGCCGACGCGAAGAAGCTGAAGCCCGAGGCCTGGAAGCTGTACAACCTCGTGGCGCGGCGCTTCCTCGCGACGCTGTCGGACGCCGCGGTCGTCGAGGGCACCACCGTGACCGTGGAGGTCGGCGGCGAGCCGTTCGTCGCCAGGGGCGACGTCCTCGTCGTGCCCGGCTTCCGCCGTATCTACCCGTACGGACTGAAGAAGGACGAGCAGCTACCCGCACTCAGCGAGCGCGACGAGGTCGACTTCCTCGGCGCCGAGCTGGCACAGAAGGCCACCGAGCCGCCGGCGCGCTACTCCCAGGGCAAGCTCATCCAGGAGATGGAGAAGCGCGGTCTCGGTACCAAGGCGACCCGCCACGCCATCATCGAACGCCTGCTCGAGGTCAAGTACGTGGTCGACGAGCCGCCGCGGCCGACGAACCTGGGCCGCGCCGTCATCGACGCCCTCTCGACGTACGCGCAGCGCATCACGACGCCGGAGATGACCTCTGAGCTCGAGGCCGAGATGGACGCGATCGCCGCCGGCGGCAGGACGCGCGGCGAGGTGCGTCGCACACTCACGCGATCTGCTGGCGAAGGCGATGGACGATCTGCTTCCCAAGGCGGCCGAGGTCGGCGAGTTGCTCAAGGTCGCGGGCGCCGGTGACGCCAAGGTAGGAGTCTGCCCCAAGTCGGGCCACGACCTGCTCGTCAAGTCGTCGGCCAAGACGCGCGGCCAGTTCGTGGGCTGCTCGGGGTGGCCGGACTGCGACGTCACGTTCCCGCTGCCCCAGGGCAAGATCGAGGCGGTGCCGGAGCCGTGTCCGGCCTGCGGCACGCCACAGGTCAAGGTCATCCAGTTCCGCAGCAAGCCGCGAGTCGTGTGCCTGGACCCGGCCTGCGAGACCAACCTCGAGCCGGAGATCAGCGTCGGCCCTTGCGCAGCCTGCGCCAAGGCCGGCCGCAAGGGCGACCTGACGGTCCGCCGCTCGCCGCGCTCGCTCAAACGGTACGTGCGTTGCACCAACTACGAAGAGTGTCAGACGAGCTACCCGCTGCCGCAGCGCGGAGAGCTGACCGCGACCGGGGAGACCTGCGAGGCGTGCGGCGCCCCGATGGTCGTCGTGGCCACACAACGCGGTCCCTGGCGCGTCTGCATAGACCCGGCCTGCCCGGCCAGGGCCCCGCGTTCGAAGGCGAAGAAGAGGAAGTAGCTGGTCGGCGTGGCCAGATTCGAACTGGCGACCCCTAGTCCCCCAGACTAGTGCGCTAACCAGGCTGCGCCACACGCCGACCGTGCGGGGAAGTGTAGCACGGCTGCGGTAGACTCTGCCTCGTGTCCGGAGTCATCCGCCATATCCCGAACCTCCTGTCGCTGGCACGGCTGGCCGCACTGCCGGTCATCGTCGTGCTCTACGGCCGCGACGCGCCGGGGCCGTCGTGGACGACGGCCGCCATCATCGTCGCGGCCGGCCTCTCCGACGTGGTCGACGGTCTGATCGCGCGTCAATTCGACGCGCGCACCGAGTTCGGCCGCTGGGTCGACCCGATCGTCGACCGCGCCTTCTTCTTCACACTGGTCGTCATGCTGTGGTGGTACGGGACGCTGCCGCTGGTCGCCGTCGCCCCGATCATCTTCCGCGACGGCATGATGCTGCTGCTCGCGCTGCCGGTCTGGCGCTTCACGAGCGCCGGACCGGCGGTCAGCGTGTGGGGGAGAGCCGCCAACTTCGTTCTCCTCATGGGGCTCCTGTGGTTCGTCGTCGACCTGCGTGTGCTCGCCTGGCTCTTCTACGCCATCGGCGTCACGCTCTACATGGGCTCGGCCTACCTCTATCTCCGCCTCGGCCTGCGGTTCTACGCCGCCGAGCGGGCCGCGCTCCGCGGCTGAGCCGCGCGCGGCACGTTTCCCTCTTTCGTCGGCTGATACGATAGGCAGCAGACCGGGGGGCCCGGTCGACCACGCCGCGGGGGGCACACGATGCGCGCAGTCGTCATGGCGGGGGGCGAAGGCACGCGCTTGCGCCCGCTGACCAGCAACCAGCCCAAGCCCATGGTGCCGATCTGCGGCAAGCCGTGCATGGAGTACATCGTCGAGCTGCTGCGTCGCCACGGCATCGAGGAGACGGTGGTCACGCTCGCCTTCCTGCCCAAGATGATCCGCGACTACTTCGGCGACGGCTCGGCCCTCGGGGTCAGCCTCAACTACTCGGTCGAGACGTCTCCGGCCGGCACCGCCGGCAGCATCAAGCTGGCCGAGTCGTTCCTCGCCGACGACACCTTCGTCGTCATCTCCGGCGACGCGCTCACCGACTTCGACCTGCAGAAGGTGGTCGCCTTCCACCGGGAGCGCGGCGCCGTGGCGACCATCGCCCTCAAGCGCGTCGAGAACCCGGTCGACTTCGGCATCGTCGTCGTGAACGACGAGGGCCGGATCGAGCGCTTCCTCGAGAAGCCGACGTGGGGCCAGGTCTTCTCCGACACGGTCAACACCGGCATCTACGTGCTCGAACCCGAGGTCTTTCGCCACATCCCGGCCGACCGGCCGTTCGACTTCAGCCAGGAGCTCTTCCCGCTGCTCTTCGAGATGGGCGCGCCGCTCTACGGGTACGTGGCCGACGGCTACTGGCAGGACATCGGCAGCCTCCCTCAGTTCCTCGGCGCCAACCGCGACATGCTCGACGGCAAGGTGCAGGCCGCGATCGAGGGCATCGAGCTCGAGGGCCGGATCTTCATCGGAGAGACGACCAGCATCGACTCTCTCGAGATGGTCGAGGGTCCGGCTTTCATCGGCAACTACGCCAAGATCGACCCGAAGGCCCGGATAGGGCCCTACTCCGTGCTCGGCAACAACGTCGTGGTGAAGGGCTACGCCGAGACGCGCCACAGCGTCGTCGACTCGAACACCTACATCGGCGCCGCGAGCAAGGTGCTCGGCAGCATCGTCGGCAAGAACGTCGACATCAAGGGCGGGGTCACGCTGAGCGAGGGAGTGGCCGTCGGCGACGAGTGCATGATCGGCGAGCAGTCCTACGTCGCGCCGTCTGTCCGCATCTATCCGTTCAAGACCGTCGAGTCCGGCGCGCAGGTCAACTCGAGCATCATCTGGGAGTCCCGCGGCACCGCGCAGCTCTTCAGCAAGGAGGGCGTGGTCGGCCTCATCAACGTCGACATCACGGCCGAGCGCGCGCTCAAGCTCGCCATGGCGTACGGCACGGCGCTGCCCAAAGGCGCGCGCGTGACCACCAGCCGCGACGCGCACGCGGCCTCGCGCGTCATCAAACGCGCCCTCATCTGCGGGCTCAGCTCGACCGGCGTCATCGTGCGCGACCTGCGGGTGGCGAGCTCGGCCATCACCCGGTTCGAGGTCAAGAACGGCAACTCGGCGGGCGGCTTGCACGTCCGCATCGCGCCGTGGGACCCCGAGATGATCCAGATCCAGGTGATCGAGCGACCGGGCCTCAACATCGGCGAGAAGCGCCAGAAGGACATCGAGAAGTACTACGGCCGCCAGGACTTCCGCCGCGCCTTCTACACCGAGTTCGGGGAGATCCACTTCCCGGACCGCGCGATGGAGACCTACCTGCGTGCGCTGGCCCGCGCCTGGGACACGAAGCGGGTCCGGGCGCGCGCCTACCGGATGGTCATCGACTACTCCTACTCGCCGGCCGCGTACTCGCTGCCGAACATCCTCGGCCGGCTCGGCGCCGAGGTCATGGCGCTGCGCGCCTTCACGGAGCCGAGCCGGCCGACGATGCCGGCCGAGGAGCTGAGCGCCAACCTCGCAGAGGTCGGCCGCATGGTGAGCGCCATGGAGGCCGACCTCGGGGTCGTGATCGGCCCGGCCGCCGAGCGCCTGTACCTGATCGACGACCACGGCCGCGAGGTACCCTTCGAGAAGGTCCTTCTACTGTTCGTGCACCTCGTGGCTCAGCAGGCGCCGCGCGGCGCCAAGATAGCGCTGCCGCTCACGGTGACGCGGCTCGCGGAGCGGCTGGCGTCGCCGTTCGGCGTCGAGGTCGTGCGCACGGAGGTCTCGTTGCCCGCGCTGGCGCAAGCGTCCACGGAGGACGGCGTCGTGTTCGCGGGCGTGCTCGGGGGCGGCTACATGTTCCCCGAGTTCCTGCCGGCCTTCGACGCCGTCATGGCCCTCGGCAAGCTGCTCGAGCTGCTGGCCCCGCAGTCGCGCCGCCTGAGCGCCGTGCTCGCCGACATCCCGACCAGCACGCTGGTCCACCGCACGGTGACATGCCCCTGGAGCCTCAAGGGCGCGGTCATGCGGGCGACCACCGAGGCGTTGCAGCGACAGGTCGAGGGTGGGGAGGAGGCCGGCAGCCTGAGCCTCGTGGACGGCATCATGGTGAACCGGGGCGAGGACTGGATGCAACTGCTGCCCGACGCCGACGAGCCGCTCTTTCACATCTACGCCGAGGGCGCCGACCACCGCGCGTCCGAGCGCATGGCCGGCGACCTCAGCGCCATCGTGCGCGGTCTGATCGAGGCGGGGGGCGCGGCGGGCGCGTAGCCGGGTGACGGCGACACCCTCGCCCGGCCGCCTCCACGCTCAAGCTCGGCCGGCTCGACGCTCAAGCCCGGCCGCATCCACGCTCAAGCTCGGCCGCCTTTCGACCGACGCTGACACCATGCGCGTCGTGCGCGTGCGCGAACGCGCGGCAGGAACGTCGCCGCCCGCCGGCGGCAGGACGTCGTCGCCCGCGCTCGAACCCAGAGGATGACGAGTGCCCGAGTGAGATGGAGCGCGACCCCGTGACCGAGCCGACGGTGAGCGCCACCGAGCCCAAGCCGCGCCCGCTGACACTGCACGACAGCGACGGCGCCGGCCTTCCGCGCCGTCGGCGCGCGCGGCGGCGTCGGCGCGGCCTGACCGGCGCCCTGGTCGCGCTGGTCGTCGTGCTCGCTTCGTCGGCGGGGTCGTGGCCTTCGAGGTCTGGCTGCAGGACCGCGTGGGCCTCGGTGTCGCCGTCGCCGGCGTGTCCCTGCAGGGGGCGGACGAGGAGGAGGCGCGCGAGCGCCTTGCCGAAGAGCTCGCCGACCCGGTCGAGACCGTACGGCTGGAGACTCCCGAGGGAGAGCTCGAGATCACGCTCGACCGAGCTCGGCATCGAGTTCGACGTCGAGGCGACCGCCGACGCGGCGTGCGCCGCCGGCTGGCGGTCGCTGCCGTTCGGCCTCAAGGTATGGCTCCCCGCCAGCGGCGAGGTCTCGCCGGTCGTCACCGTCGACCAGGAGGCCTTCTCGGCCGGTGTCGAGGAGGCGGCCACGCTCGTCGGACGGCCGGCCCGCGACGCGCGCCTGCGCTGGGACGGCGAGGGAGAGCTCGACGTCGCGCTCGCCGAGGATGGGCTCGGCATCGACGAGGCGGCGCTGCAGGCGGCGATCCTTGATTCGGTGAGGGCCGGCCAGGCCTTCGGCGGGCCGGCCCCGACGATGTCGGTCTCGCCCGAGGTCACGACCGAGGCCGTGCGCGCACGGCTGCCGATCGCGCGGCTCTACCTCGCAAGCCCGCTCGAGCTTCGCCTCAAGAGCAGGCGCGTGATCCTGCGGCCGAAGGTGATGGCCGGCATGCTCACCGTGAACCGCGGCGACGACGCCGACGCCTTCCCCCTGACGTTCGACACGCGCGAGGCGCGGCGCACGCTGCGCCGCCTGTTCGATTCGGCGGAGCGGCCCGCGGTCGACGCTCGCCTGCTCGTCGACGCCGCCGGCCGGCTCACGATCGAGCCCAGCCGTGACGGCCTCGCGCTCGACATGGACGAGCTGCTCGGCGACCTCGACGAGGCGGCGAGCGGGGGCGGGCTGCGTACCGTGCACGCGAGCCTGGTCGCCGTGGAACCGTCTCTCTCGACCGACGAGGCCGAGCGCAACGGGCTGGCCTCGCGCGGCTCCCAGTTCGTCACCTACTTCGACCAGTCCAACCCGGCGCGCGTCCAGAACATCGCGCGCGCCGCCGGCCTCGCCGACGGCACCGTGATCGGGCCCGGCGCGACCTTTTCGCTGAACGCAACGCTCGGCCCGCGCAGCGTCAACCGCGGCTTCGACTACGCCCCCGTCATCGCCGCCGACGGCGTGCTGCGGCGGGGGGTGGGGGGCGGCATCTGCCAGTACGCGACGACCCTCTTCAACGCCGCCTTCTTCGCCGGTCTGCCGATCGTCGAGCGGCACGCGCACGGCTTCTTCATCGGGCACTACCCGGTGGGCCGCGATGCGACCGTGTCCTGGGGCGGGCCCGACCTCAAGTTCCGCAACGACACGGGGAAGAGCCTCACCGTGCGCAGCTGGGTACGGGGCAACGCGCTCACGGTCGCGCTGGTCGGCAAGACCGGTCGCACGGTGGTGTACGAGACCGGACCGTTCACCGACATCCGCAAGCCCACGTCGACCAAGGCCAAGCCTCGCGTGATCGAGGACGCCGACCTGCCGCGCGGGGTCGTCCGCTGGGAGCGTGGGGCCGACGGGCACACCGTGCGCGTGACGCGCGTCGTGAAGGACGGGGAGCGGGTACTGCTGCGCGACAGCTTCGTCTCGGTGTACCGCCCGATGGACTGGATCAAGAGGGTCGGGACCGGCGGCTGAGGCGCCGGGAGCGCCGGCCGCCGTCAGGCGGTGCTGGCGATGACCTGCTTGCAGACGATCTTGAGCGTCTCGAAGACACCCTCGCCCGTCACCGCACTCGCCGGTACGACTGCCGAGCCCGTGTGGTTCAGGAGCTCGTTCAGATCCTCGACCGAGAACGTCTCCGTGAGGTCGCGCTTGTTCATCTGGATCACGAAGGCCAGCTTGCTGAGGTCGTCGCCCTGGCCCAGCAGGTTGTCCCAGAGATTGAGGTAGCTCTCGACGTTCTCGTCGAGACGCGTGATCTGCGAGTCGGCCACGAAGATCATGCCGTCGACGCCCTGCAGGACGAGCTTGCGGCTGGCGTTGTAGTAGCTCTGGCCCGGCACCGTGTAGAGGTGGAAGCGGGTCTGCATCCCCTTGACCTTGCCGAGCGTGAGCGGCAGGAAGTCGAAGTAGAGGGTGCGCTCCTCTTCGGTGGCGATCGACACCAGCTTGCCACGCGCGTCGGGGTTGATCTTGCGATGGATGAACTGGATGTTGGTCGTCTTGCCGCAGAGCCCGCAGCCGTAGTAGACGATCTTGTAGTTGATCTCTCGTGCAGCGAAGTTGATCAGTGGCATGCGGCGGCCTCAGAAGTCCTGGAACAGGTCATCGATCACCCGGCCGGCCGTGCTCTCGAAGTCGGCGTCCATGGCCGGTATTTCGTCGTCTTCACGCACCTCGAAGATCTGACGGAGGACCTCGACGGCGCGCTGTGTGTAGAGGCGGACCTTGCCGACCTGCGTCTCGCGGCCGAAAGTCACGATGAGGAGCACCTGCTCGGTCACCTGGGTGACGTGCAGGTTGAGGGCACGCCCTTCGTGGAAGAGCAGCGTGAACTCGGACTCGTCGAGGATCCGCGCGAGCTGTTGGGTCGCAGCGAAGGAACTCGCCGCCAGCGAGGCCAGCGAGAGGGTCTCCGGGTGGTATTCGTCGGAGGCCGTCGTGATGGGCTGGCCGGACGTGCTGATCAGGGCGAGAAAGGTGGAGCCGGAGACCTCCTTGAGCTTCTGCAGGAGGTCGTCGCAGAGGTCGAGTTGCCGGTCGTTGATGACCAGACCTTTGCGCGTCGTCAAGTACGCTCCCTTCTCTCGAGCCCGCGGCGGCAAGTATACATCAGGCGTTGTCAGCCCCGGCAGCGCTTGCCCGCCGTTGCAGCCACAGTCTCCACTATCGGTCGTAGCCTCGGCAAGCATGAGTGTCCGGCCGCGGCGGCGGCCTTGCGGCGGGCTGCGGCGAAGGGGCGTAGTGTGATGTACTGTCCGGGGCGAGACGCAGGGAGCCGCCGCGACCATGAGTATCGAAGGCAACTTCAACGAGCTGCCGCTTGCCAGCCTGATCGAGATGACTGCCTTGGGCAGCAAGACCGGGCTCATGCTGCTCACAGACGCCGAGGGCGTTGAGTCCGGACGGCTCGCCTTTCGTGACGGCCGGCTGGTCGGCGCCACCTGTGGCGCGCTCGGCCCCGAGAAGTCCTTCTACGCGCTGCTCTCCCACAGGCAGGGCCGGTTCCGCTTCGACCCCAGCGCGGAGATCGGCGACGACCAGTGCAACCTGCCGACCGCATCTCTGCTCATGGAGGGCATGCGCCGCATCGATGAGCTCGCCGAGTTGCGCCGCAAGTTCCCGGCGCCGACCGTCGCCGAGTTCGCCGCAGGTGAGTCCCGCGACGCCGTCGAGGCACGTGTGCTCGGCTGCCTGGGCCCCGGCGCGCGCACCATCGGCGACATCGTCGAGGGCATCCTGGTCGCCGGGGACACCGACGAATACGACGCCCTCAAGGCGATCGCGCGGCTCGAGACGGCCGGCGTGATCGGTGTCCGGCGGCTGCCCGACGGCGCCGCCAACGACTCACCTCAACCTGAGCTTGAACGTTGAGGCCGCCTCGGCTATTGTCTGAGGTCCACGCCGCCAAGGGGAGGAATCGCCACGATGGACGATATCGTCGATCTGGTCTCACGCTCCGATGACGACTTGCGCACGCTGGTCGCCGAGCTCGAGACGAAGGAGCGTGAGATCTCGCGGCAGCGTCGCATTCTCCAGGGCAAGCTCGACATCTTGCGCGCCGAACTCGTCATGCGTCTGCATCGTGCCCACAACGACGGGGAGGCCGTGATCGACGTGACCGACGTCGAGGGGCTCTCTCGCATCCTTGCCGGACAGGCACCGCAGGCTCGGGCGAGCGACGCATCCGCGGAGTCGCCCGGTGGCGGATCCGGTGACGACGAGGGCAAGCGCGAGGGCTGACGGTGTTCTGCCCCAAGTGCGGCTTCAAGAACGATGACGACGCCGTCCGCTGCGCTCGCTGCGCGACCGGCCTTTTCGGCGCCGGCGACGAGTCGCAGACCACGGTCAGCTACCCGCCGCCCGTCGATGAGAGCATCACCGTCGAGCCCGAGTCGCGGGCGGGCGCGGGCGCGGCCCTCATGATCCGCGTCGGCGGCGGGCTCGCTGGTCAGGTCTACGAGCTGGGCGAGGCGCGGCTGACGATCGGCCGGCATCTCAAGGCCGACGTCTTCCTCGACGACGTCACGGTCTCGCGCCACCACGCCTACGTGGAGCGCGCCGACGAGCGCTACGTGATCGTCGACGAGAACAGCCTCAACGGCACGTACGTGAACCGGCGCCGCAGCGATCGCAGCGTGCTCGCCGGCGGTGACGAGATCCAGATCGGCAAGTACAAGCTGACCTTCCTCACGCCGTGAACGCCGGCGAGAGCCCCGAGCTGCTGTTCGACGTCGGCTCCGAGAAGCTGCTGACCATCGGCTCGGTCGTCGAGCGACTGCGGTCCGAGTTCCCCGACATCAGCGTCAGCAAGCTGCGCTACCTCGAAGAGCAAGGCCTCATCGCACCGCGCCGCACGAAGTCGGGCTACCGGCTCTTCTCGCAGGACGACTTCCGTCGTCTGGTGCGCGTGCTCGCCATGCAGCGCGACGAGTACCTGCCGCTCAAGGTCATCCGCCGGGAGCTCGAGCGCAGCCCGAGCGAGGCGCTGACGTCGCAGCGACAGGGCATTCGCAAGGCCGACCTGGTGGCTTCGTCCGACGGCCGCGAGTACACCGCCGAGGAGTTGTTGCACGCCACGGGCGCCGACAGCACCCTGCTCGACGAGCTCGAGGGCTTCGAGCTCGTGCGCGGGCGCCAGGTCAGCGGCGTCCGCCGCTACACCGAGACCGAGGCGGGCATCGTGGGCGCCGCGGTCGAGCTCGCGCGCAACGGCCTGCGGCCCAAGAACCTTCGTCTCGTGAAGAGCGCCGTCGACCGCGAGGTCGGCCTCTTCGAGCAGGTGCTCTTGCCGTCGCTGCGCTCACACCGCGAGGACCGGCGCAGGGAGGGCATCGACCAGCTCGAGGAGATCGTCCATGCGACCTCGCAGTTGCGGCAGCTGCTTCTGACACGCGCGATCCAGCGCATGACCGGCGGTTCGGGAGCAGACCGCTGAGACCCACCAAGGAGCCCTCCATGGCCGAGTCCCGCATCGAGCCTGTCGATCTCGCCAGCACGATCCGCGCGATCCCGGACTTTCCGAAGGAGGGCATCCTCTTCCGCGACATCATGCCCATGCTTCAGGACCCGCTCGCCCTTCGCGAAGCCGTCGACCGCCTCGTCGAGTACGGCACCGGCCGGCACGTCGATGTCGTGCTCGGAGCCGAGGCCCGGGGGTTCATTCTGGGCGCCGCGGTCGCCTACGGCCTCGGCGCCGGCTTCGCCTGCGCGCGCAAGCCCGGCAAGCTCCCATACGACACCGTGAGCGCCCAGTACGACCTCGAGTACGGCACCGACAGCCTCGAGGTCCACAAAGACGCGATCAAGCCGGGGCAGAACGTGCTCATCCACGACGACCTGCTCGCGACCGGCGGCACCGCGCGCGCCAAGGTCGAGCTCGCCGAGCAGCTCGGCGGCAAGGTCGTCGGCATCGCCTTCATCATCGAGCTCGCGGCGCTGAACGGGCGCAGCAAGCTCCAGGGCTACGACGTCTTCTCGCTGATCACCTACTGACCGCCGCCGCGCTCGGCGCCTCTGGTCCCACGAACACGCGTTCGCTCCGGGCCGCGATCGGCCTCCCGCTTGTTTCGCCCGTCCCCGCGCATCTTGGTCCGGCCCCGCGCATCCTTGGTCCGGCCCCGCGCATGTCCGGTCCGTCCTCGCGCATGTTTGGTCCGTCCCCGCGCACTTTTCACGCACGCGGGCAGCTTGGGATGGGGGATGACGGCCTCGGGATCACAACACGCTCCGCGCAAGCCGTAGGCCCAGAGCGGCACATAAGCGTGACTCGTGCCTCGGCGCCCGCAAGCGAGCGCGTACGCCCGGTTCCCGGCAGTCGCTCATCGCAGCGGCAGTGCGCTCCCGCGCGCGCGTGCCGGCATGGCGACCGTCACTTCGAGACCTCCGAGGGGAAGACGGGGACTGCGGACCGGGGCGGGCAGAGCTGGACGGGGCGAGCGCCGGCGACCCGGGCCGTCTGAGTTCCTACTTTACATAACGACGATTATCGCGTGTTATAGCGCGCACGCGCGTCGGCTCCGTTCAGACACGAGGTGACAGACCTCAGACCTACCAGCGCTCAGACCTACCAGCGCCGGCCGAGATACTGGGGCGACGCCGGCACTTGGCGCAGGCAGCTCGCGAGGAAGTCGCCGATCGGCGGACGGATGTCCGCTGCCGTCAGCTCAGGTTCGTCGAGGAACGCGGCGCGCAGCACGGTCGCTTCGTGCGGTCGCACCTCGGCCTCCGGCGCGGCGGACAGTTCGAACACCAGGTGCACGACGTGCTTCGCGTACGCGGGATCTGGCGAGATCGACTCGACGATCGCCAAGAGCCGTCCTACCGCGACCCTCAGGTCGAGTTCCTCCTGGATCTCGCGACGCAGCGCCTCGCTCAGCGTCTCCCCGAAGCGCACGCCACCGCCCGGCGGCATCCAGTAGCGCTCATCCCCACGCTGCTGCTCGACCATGAGCACACGCCCAGCGAGAGCGAGAAAGCCTCCGACGCGGATAGTAGGCAGCAGAGGCGGCGCGTTGGTGTCAGCCGTGTCGTCCTCGGGGGCAGGCGTAACCGCCTGCCCGATGTTGACATCGTCCATCAGCCGCCCCCAGTGGCATGCTCGGCCGCGCGGCCGCTCGAGCCGAATCCCTGCTCGCCGCGATCCGTACCGTCGAGTGCGTCGGCGGGTTCGAGCGTCACGACCGGCAACGCGATGAAGAGAAGTTGCGCCACGCGGTCGCCGACGCGCACCCGAAAGGCGTCGTGCGCGTCCGTGTTGGACAGGATGAGTCGCACTTCGCCACGATACCCCGGATCGATGAGTCCGGGAGCGTTCACGAGCGAGAGCCCGTGCCGGGCGGCCAGGCCCGAGCGCGGGAGCGTGAGCGCGGCAAGACCTGGAGGCAGGCCGAGAGAGATGCCGGTGCCGACGACCGCACGGCCGAGCGGCTCGACGACGAGATCCTCGGCGGCGTGGAGGTCGAAGGCCGCGTCGCGGTCGTACGCGCGCCTTGGCAGGCGCGCCTCCGGCGACAGCAGGCGCACCGGGACGGTGATGTCGGCGCCCTCGGGAGAGCGTACGCGCAGGCCGGCCTCGCCGGGCCTGACGGAGCTCTCGCCGGGCGTGGCGACGCGGTCTGCCCCGGCCGGGTCAGAGCTCATCGTTCGCGTGAGTCGCTGGTCTGTCGATCCGGAAGCGCGCGTAGCGCCCGGCAAGCTCCGCCGAGAGGCGCGCCTCGACCAGCACGCCATGCTCGGTGTGTCTCTCGTGGATGTCGCCGGCGAGGCCGTGCAACCGGTGCAGTTCGCCGGCGTTCTCGTAGGGCACCAGCAGACGCACGGTCTCGAGGGAACGGTCGAAGAACTCGGCCAGGCGCTCCCGCAAGTCGTCGAGACCCTCCCCGGTGGCCGCCGCCACGAGCACCGCCTCCGGGTAGAGCGCACGCAGGCGGGCGCGGCGGCCCTCGTCGAGACGGTCCACCTTGTTGAGCACGACCAGCCGCGGCGAGCGCGAGCCGATCTTGTCCAGGACCTCGGCGACCGTCTGTTCACGGACGGCGATCTCGCCGGCCTCGAGGCTGGCGTCGGCGACGACCAGCACCACGTCGGCGAGCGTCGTCTCCTCGAGCGTCGAGGCAAAAGCGTCGACAAGCTGGTGGGGCAGCTTGCGGATGAACCCTACGGTGTCCGTGAGCACGTAGTCGCGGTCGCGGTGCCGGTACGTGCGCGTGGTCGGATCGAGCGTCTCGAAGAGCCGGTCGCGGACGGCGACGTCGGCTCCGGTCAGCGCGTTGAGCAGCGTGGATTTGCCGGAGTTCGTGTACCCCGCCAGCGCGGCAAGAGGCGCGCCGCTGTGCAATCGGCGGGCGCGCTGCGTACGGCGCGTCTGCGCCATGCGTTCGATGCGCTGCCGAAGCGTCTGGATACGCCTCCGCACGACGCGACGGTCGACCTCGAGCTTGGTCTCTCCGGGGCCGCGCATGTCGACGCCGGCGCCGAGACGCGACAGTACGAGGCCTTTGCCGCGCATGCGCGTGAGCTCGTACTCCAACTGGGCGAGGTGCACCTGCAGCGTCCCCTCCAGCGAGTGGGCGTGCTTCGAGAAGACCGTGAGGATGAGCTCGGTGCGATCGAGCACGTCGACGTCGAGCACGTCGAGGACGGCCGCCACCTGAGCGGGCGTCAGGTCGTCCTCGCAGACGGCCACGGTGGCGCCCGTCTCGGCGACGACGGTCTTCAGCTCGTCCATCTTGCCCCGCCCCAGATACGACTGAGCGTGCGGGCGCTCGCGGTGCTGCGTCACATCGGCGAGCCAGTCGATATCGGCGGAGCGCAACAGCTCCTTGATCTCGACGAGCGGCTCGTCGGTGGCGGCGTCGCTGCCCTGAGGCAGGACGGCGAAGACCACGGCCCGCGGGCGCTCGGTGGCTGTCGTCTCTGCGGTCACGAGCGTCCTACAGCCGTACGCGCTCCTCGATGCGCTGTACGGCCTCCTCAAGGCGCTCGTCGGAGACGGTCAGCGAGAGACGCACGTAGCCTTCGCCGGAGGGTCCATAGGCGGCGCCGGGCGTGACGATGACGTCGGCCTGCGACAGGACCAGGTCGGCGAAGCTCCCCGAGGTGTGCCCGGAGGGCACCGGCGCCCACAGATAGATGGTGCCCTTCGGTGGGCTCGCCTCGAGCCCGACGCGGCGCAGCGCCGGCACGAGCAGGTCACGGCGGCGACGATAGATCTCGCACATCGCGCGCACGCAGTCCTGGGGGCCGTTCAGCGCCGCCGCCGAGGCGCGCTGTACGGCAGCGAACACGCCGGAGTCCATGTTGGTCTTGAGGCGCCAGAAGGCGTCGACGACGGCGGCGTTGCCGACGATCGCACCAGAGCGCCAGCCGGTCATGTTGTAGCTCTTGGAGAGCGAGAAGAGCTCGACACCTACCTCCTTGGCGCCCGGTGTCTCGAGGAAGCTCGGCGCGACGTATCCGTCGAAGGTGATGTCCGCGTAGGCGTTGTCGTGCACCACGATGAGGTCGTGCCTGCGGGCGAACTCGACCAGGCGCGCGAAGAAGTCGTCCTCGATCACCGTGCCGGTCGGGTTGTTCGGGTAGCCCGCGATGATGAACTTGGCTGCCGCCAGGGTCTCTTGAGGGATCGCCTCGAGGTCCGGCTGGAAGCCGAGCTCCGCGCGCAGTGACACCGGCACCGCGCGGCCGCCGGCCAGCAGCGCGCCCGCGGCGTAGACGGGATAGCCCGGGTCGGCCGCGAGGCAGATGTCGCCCGCGTCGAGCAGGGTGAGGCAGAGATGGGCGATACCCTCTTTGGCCCCCAGCAGGGGCACGATCTCGGTCTCGGGATCGAGGGTGACGCCGAAGCGCCGGTCGTAGTACCCGGCGACGGCATCGCGGAGGACCCGCTCGCCGCGGTTCGTCGGGTACCGGTGGGTCGAGGGATCGGCGGCCGCCTCGGCGAGCGCCGCGACGATGTGCGGCGGCGTGGGCAGGTCGGGGTCGCCGATGCCGAGACTGATGATGTCGGCCCCCGCCGCGCGCCGCGCGGTCACCTTGCGCTCGATCTCGGCGAACAAGTACGGGGGCAAGCTCTCGACGCGTCGTGAGAATCGCACGGTCACCGCCTACTCGAGATGTCGGAGGAACTCGCGGGACAGGTCGCCGTGGTAGATCTCCTCGGCGGGCCCGGTCATGAACACGCGCCAGTCTGGTCTGACCTCGACCTCGAGCGAGCCCCCCGGCAGGGCGACGGTCACGGGCGACGAGCAGCGTCCTGTGCGCACCAGGGCGACGGCGGTCGCCGTCGCGCCGGTGCCGCAGGCCCGCGTCTCCCCCACTCCTCGCTCCCAGACGCGCACCTTCGCGCGATGCTCGTCCTCGACCACGACGAACTCGATGTTGGCCTTGCGCGGGAAGTACTTGTGCACCTCGAGCGCGGGGCCGAACTCGTGGACCGCGGCGAGCGCGAGCGGCCACGGCGACGAGATCACGGCATGCGGGTTGCCGACATCGACGAAGGTGAACGTGAAGGTACGCCCGGCGGCGTGGATCGAGGCTTCGATGGCTTCGCCCTCGAAGCCGGCGAGCTTGTCTCCCCCGAAGTGCGCGATCCCCATGTCGACGGTGACGCTGTCGCCGTCGCCGAGACGCGGCACGATCTCCCCCGCCTCGGTCTCGAGCACGACGCTGTCGCCGCTCAGGAGGCCCTCCATTTGCAGCTTGCGCGCGACCATACGCACGCCGTTGCCGCACATCTCCGCCTCGGAGCCGTCAGGGTTGAAGATCTGCAGTCTGAAGCGGTCCTCGCCGGTCTTGGGGCCGACGACGAGGATGCCGTCGGACCCGATACCGAAGTCGCGGTCGCACAGCAGACGCACACGCCCGGGCGTGAGGTCGAAGGGGATCTCCTCACGGTGGAGGACGATGTAGTGGTTCCCTAGACCCTGCCACTTCGAGAACTGCATCTTCCCGAGACCCGTCCCTGTCGGCTGCACGCTTGACCCCCTTTGATCCGTCGAGGCGCTCGCGGGGCCGTTCGCCCCGTATCGAGGCGCAATCCTACCACGCGGCCTGCGCGGCGGCGGCGCTCAGCGCAGGAGCTCGAGGATGTCGTCGGCGACCTCGCCGGCTGAGCGTCGGCCGGCGTCGATCGTGGCGCTCGTCGGCAGCTTGCGCATCCAGGTGAGCTGATGCCGCACCAGCGTGTTGGTGCGGCGGACCATGCCGGCGGCGGCCTCCTCGAGCGAGAGCTCGCCGGCAAGGACGCCGCTCAGCTCGCGGACGCCGATCGCCTGCCGCACGGTGCGCGACGGCGTGCCGGCCGCGAACAGCGCCTCCACCTCGGCCAGCGCTCCGGCGGCCAGCATCGCGGCAACGCGAGAGGCGACACGCTCGCGCAGTGCGCCTCTGTCGGGCGTCAGCGCGAAGAGACGGTGGCCGTAGCGACCGCCGCCTGCAGCCCAGAGCGCGTCGCGCTGCGCCCCCTCCAGCGGGCTGCCGCGCTCGAGCACGGCCTCGAGCGCCCGCAGCACGCGGCGCGGGTTGGCGGCATCGACGCGCGCGAGAGTCGCCGGGTCGCGCCGGCGCAGTTCCTCCACGGCCCCGGCGGGATCGCGCCCCCATCGTGCCTCGAGCTCGCGGCGCCGGTCGCCTGCGGCCGCCGGCGCGAACTCGAGGCCTCCGAGTGCCGCGCGAAGGTAGAGCCCGGAGCCGCCCTCGACGACGACCCCGCGCCCCGTGGCGAGCGCTCCCTCGATGGCCGAGCGCGCCAAGCTCGCGTAGGCGGCCACTGAGAAGTCGTCGCGAGGATCCACGACCCCGACCAGGTGGTAGCGCCTCCGCCGCCGGTACTCTGCGCCCGGCTGGTTCGTGAGGACCGGCAAGCCGCGGTAGACCTGCATCGAGTCGGCCACGACGATGTCGGCATCGAGGCGCTCCGCGAGGGTCAGTGCGATCTCGGTCTTTCCGAGTGCCGTGGCGCCGAAGAGCGCGACGACGGGGGGGCCGGCGGAGCCGACGACCGGAGTCGCCCTAGGCCGGTGACGCATCGCCCTCGGCGTACCTCTCGACGGTGAAGCGCTCCGCGAGATAGGGTTCGTCCCGCGAGATGCCCGCCTTCTGCAGAGCGATCGCCACCTGCTGCTCGACCGTGTCGATGCCGGCCAGGTCGGGCAGCAGCACACCGCGCCGCGCCCCGGCCGAGACGATCACCCCGTAGCGCCGTGGGTCGAGCTCGTCGAGTGCCGCCGGCTCGCTCGCGCTGAGCACGTCGACCGAACAGCTCAAGGCGTCGACCTCGTCCACGGCCACCGGAGGGAATCGGGGGTCACTCAAGGCCGCGGACGTCGTGTTGCGGACGATCTCGCGCCCGAGGTCGGGCTCGGCCGGGGTCAGCGTGCCGATGCACCCCCGCAGCTCGCCCTGCCGTTTGAGCGAGACGAAGCAAGCGGCGCGGCGTTCGTAGAACGCGCCCTCAGGGGGTCGCGGTGGCCGCTCCCGCCTCACCGTCGCCTCGAGGCAGGCGCGAGCAAAATCGGCGGGCCCCAGTCCGCGGCGCGGCGCGGCGCCCTTGGCGTCGGTCCCGGTCACGCTCAGCCTGCACTGCCCGCGGGCGCGCCGAACCGCGCGACGAGGTACCCGACGCCGAACGGTCCCTCGTAGCTGTACACCTCGGGGTCACTCGTCGCCTCGTCGCCGAGGAAGCCGCCGAGCGCGACGAGCGATCGCAGCCCGCACTCCCCGGCGCCGCGGACGAGATCGCGATCGAGCACGGTGAGCGCCGCGAAGTCGCCGATGCGCATGAGCCCGACCACCGTCTCGTCGAAGTCCTTGCCGCGTGGGTCGTACCCCGCCGGGGCCGTGCGCGTGAGGCGGTGCGAGAGGTCGCCGCTGGCCACGAAGAGCACGTCGCGGCCCAGCTCCTCTGCGCAGCGGCGCACGAGTCGCCCCAGCGCGCGGTGCTCGCCGTACGGCTCCGCGACGGAGAGTGAGACCAGCCGGGAGCGCGGCAGAAAGTGCAGCGGCACCAGCGCCCCGTGGTCGAGCACCCCGTCGCTCGTGGGCTCGAGTCTCACGACGCCATCGCTGCCGCCGAGGGCCAGCAGCAGCTCGACGAACGGCAGATCGTTCTCGAAGGAGAGCGCCACGTGGGCGCAGCCGAACGCGCCGAAGTCGCCGCTCATGTGCGGCGCGGCCTTCACGAGGTGCGCGTCGCCCGCGCTCGGGCTGTGCGGCGAGATGACGACGATCGTCTCGGGGTCGCCGACATCGCGCGCGAGTCGGTGCATGCCCTGCACGGTCGCCTCGACATCGGCGATCGCTGACCCCCCGATCTCGGGGATCAGCAGCGGCGGATGTGGGCAGATGCAACCTTGCATCGAGGCGCCTCCTCCCAGGGGCTCAGCGCCGCCCGGCCAGTGTGGTCGACGTCGCCCCGGTGATCTCCACGTCGACTATCGTACCCGCCTGAGCGTCCCCGCCAAAGTTGACCGTGACGTGCTGGCGCGTGCGACCGCGCGTCCCCCCCGCCTGGCGACTCGGGCCCTCGACCAGCACGTCGACGCGCCGCCCCAGCCATCTCTGGTGCGAGGTGAGCGCGAGCCGCTGGGTGACTTCGACCAGGCGCGCGACGCGCGCACGTCGGACCTCGTCCGGCACCTGATCCGGCATCCCTGCGGCGGCCGTGCCGCGACGCGGCGAGTACACGAAGGTGAAGGCCGCGTCGAAGGCCGCCTCCTCCACGGCCGCCAGGGTGGCCGCGAAGTCGTCCTCGCTCTCGCCGGGAAAACCGGCGATGAGATCGGTCGTGACACTCACATCGGGGATGGCGGCGCGCAGTGCCCGCACGAGGCCGAGGAAGCGCTCGACCGTGTACCCGCGCCGCATGGCCTGCAGGATGCGGTCGGAGCCGGACTGCAGAGGCAGGTGCACGTGCTCGCAGACCGACGGAAGCTCGGCGATCGCGGTGACCAGGTCCGCGCTCAGGTCTTTCGGGTGCGAGGTGACGAAACGGATGCGCGTCAGCCCCTCCACGCCGTCGAGGCGCGTGAGGAGCGTCGGGAAGTCGACCGCGGCCGCCCCCTCCCCGCCGTGTCGCAGATCGAGACCGTAGGAGTTGACGTTCTGACCGAGCAGGGTGACCTCGCGGACGCCGTCGGCGACGAGGTCGCGGATCTCGGTCTCGACGGCCGCCGGCGGACGGCTGCGCTCCGGGCCTCTCACGAGGGGCACGATGCAGTACGAACAGCCGTTCGTACACCCGGACATGATCTGGACCCACGCCTGAAAGGGCCGTGCGCGCCGCCCGGGCAGGTCTCCGCTCATGTGCGGCCCGTCGTCCACGAAGGCGGGCCGTTCTGCCGAGGGTCGCCGTCGCCCATCCGTGGGTGCGCCCTCTTCCTGCGACGCCTCTTCCCCGGGTCGCCGCACTCCCGCCGCCGCCAGCAACTCGGGCAGGCGGTGCACGTTCTGCGGGCCGAGGATGCCGTCGACGAACGGGAACCGTTCGAAGAACGCGGCGCGCTCCGCTTGCGGAAGACAGCCGGTCACGAGAACGATGCGCGCGGGGTCCTCGCGCTTGAGCCGCGACGCCTCGCTCAGATGGCCGGCCAGGCGCTCGTCGGCGCTCTCGCGCACGGTGCAGGTGTTGTAGACGAGAACGTCGGCCGCGTCGGCCTGCGGTACCTGCTCCAGGCCGTCGGCCTCGAGCAGGTACCGCAGGCGCTCCGCGTCGTGCTCGTTCATCTGACAGCCGAACGAGCGCAGGTAGTACGTCTTCATGCGGCTCTCCCGCGGCGGCATCGCGCCGCCGCGCCCCGGCTTACTTCGCGTAGTCGACGGAGCGGCTCTCGCGGATCACCGTCACCCGGATCTGCCCCGGGTAGTCGAGTTGGTCCTCGATCTCCTTGGCGATCTCGCGCGCGAGCAGGGCGGTGCCGCTGTCGTCGATCTCGGCCGGCTTCACCATGACCCGCACGTCGCGGCCCGCCTGCATGGCGTAGCACTTCTCGACGCCCTTGTGCTTCTCGGCGATCTCCTCGAGAGATTCGAGGCGCTTGATGTAGTTCTCGAGCGACTCGCGGCGCGCCCCGGGGCGCGCCGCCGAGACGGCGTCGGCGGCCTGCACGAGCACGGCCTCGACGGTCTGCGGCTCGACGTCCTGGTGGTGGGCCTGGATGGCGTGCACCACGCTCTGCGACTCGTGGTACTTCTTGGCGAGCTGCTGCGAGATCTGGGCGTGCGAACCCTCGACCTCGTGGTCGACCGCCTTGCCGATGTCGTGGAGCAGACCGGCGCGCTTGGCGATCTTGACGTTGGCGCCGAGCTCGGCCGCCATGAGGCCGGCGAGGTGGGCGACCTCGGTGGAGTGCTTGAGGACGTTCTGTCCGTAGCTCGTACGGAACTTCAGGCGCCCGAGGACCTTGACGAGCTCGGGCGCGACGCCATGGACGTTCGTGTCGAAGCAGGCCTGCTCGCCGGCCTCCTCCATGGCGGCCTCGACCTCGGCCTTGGACTGCGTGAACATCTCCTCGATGCGAGCCGGGTGGATGCGCCCGTCGGCGATCAGCTTGGTCAGCGTCAGGCGGGCGATCTCGCGGCGCACGGCGTCGAAACCGGAGAGCACGACCGCCTCGGGCGTGTCGTCGATGATGCAGTCGATGCCGGTCACCGCCTCGAGAGCGCGGATGTTGCGGCCTTCGCGGCCGATGATGCGGCCCTTCATGTCGTCGGACGGCAGAGGCACGACCGTGACCGTCGTCGCGGCCACGTGGTCGGCCGCGGTACGCTGGATGCTCAGGGACAGGATGTTGCGGGCACGACGATCGGCCTCACGACGCGCCTCCTCCTCGACCTGGCGCACCAGCTTGGCCATGTCGTGACGCGCGTCGTCTTCGACCTGCTTGAGCAGTACGTCGCGGGCCTGCGCCGGGCTCATGCCGGAGACGTGCTCGAGGGCCGCCACCGCCTCGGCCTGCGTCGCCACGAGCTCCTCGGTGAGCCGGTCCGTGTTGGCCTCGCGGTCGCGCAGCGACTGGTCACGGCGCTCCTGCTCGGCGGCGCGTGTCTCGAGCTGCTCCTCGCGCTGGACCAGGCGCTGTTCGAGAGTGGCCACCTCTGAGCGCCGCTCGCGCAGCTCGGTCTCGACCTCGGTGCGCACACGGTGCAGCTCTTCTTTGGCCTCGAGACGAGCCTCCTTGATGACGTTGTCAGCCTCGCGTTTCGCGTCGCGCGCGACGCGCTCGGCCTCGCGCTCGGCATTCGCCAGCGCGCTGCTGGCGAGGTAGCGGCGGACCAGGTATCCAAGACCAACGCCCACCGCCAGCGCCAGCACCACATACAGCACAGTCATGTCACTCGCTTCCCTTCAGCACGCCAGGGCACGAAAAAGGCCGGGCGGACGCCCAGCCTGTTCGTGCTTCCTCACGCCTGCAGAGCATTGCAGCGTGTGACTGTCACTCTCGGTGCGGGGGGTGTCTGGACGGGAGGCATGGCCTCCCTCATCTCACACCGTCGACCGCACGTTCTTACTTCAAGGACACGGCTCGTGACGCCGTGGGAGTGCTACAAGCTCTGCATGCGCAAGTGCCGGTTACAGGCACACGCGGACTTTGTCGCGTTGAGTCGATTGTAGGTACTTGGCGGTTTTGCTGTCAAATGCGGCAAACGCGTCGCGGCGCGCCGTCGCCGGCGTCACGCGGACCCGTCGTCGGCTTGCGCCCCGCGTGCAGCCGCGACCCAGCATCGGATCGCCTCGTAGGCGATCCCGGTCGCGAAACCCCGGCGTTGCAGCGCCGCGAACGCCCGGCGCTTGTCGCCGTCGTACGGCGGCGCCGGCGACGGTCGCCGATCCAGGACGGCGAGGGCGCGCGCGAGCTCGTCGCCCTCAGCCTCGCCCTCGCCCGCGACGGCCGCCTCGACGGCCGCGACCGGTACCCCCAGGCGCGCGAGCTCGCGCTCGAGGCGCGCGCGGCCCCAGCCGCCGGCCGCGCGCTTGTCGTGTACGAAGGCACGCGCGAAGGCGTCGTCGTCGAGAAAGCCGTCGGCAGTCAGGCGCGTGAGCGCCGCCGTGACGGCCTCGTCGGTGTGTCCCTTGTCGAGGAGGCGGCGGCGCAGTTCGACGGTGCTGCGCTGCCGATGCCCGAGCAGCCGGTACGCATCGCCCATGATGCGCTCGGCCGACGCCTCGCTGTGGAGCCCGTCGGCCTCGGCGTCGTCGAGCTCACGCCCCTTGAAGAGCCGGTACCGTGCGAGGAGCGCCTCGCTGACGGTGCACAGATAGCTGCCGTCGACGTGGACGGCGATACCACCGCCGCGGGTGGTCCGCAGTGCCGTGACGACCGGCATGTGGATCAGGTCGCCGGCTCGGCCTCAGGCTTGACTGCTCCGACATCGTAGGCGGTCGCCTCGGGCGCCGCAGGGAGCGGCTCGCCGGCGGGTCGCGGCGGCAGCCCGGCGTTCTCGCGGACCTGCGCCTCGATGATGACGGCAATCTCGGGGTTCTCCTTGAGGAACTGCCGCGCGTTGTTGCGGCCTTGCCCGAGACGGTCGTCGGCGAAGCTGTAGAACGCCCCGCTCTTCTGTACCACCTCGAACTGCACGCCGAGGTCGAGCAGCGAGCCCTCGTGGGAGATGCCGGCACCGTACATGATGTCGAACTCGGCCTGCCTGAAAGGCGGCGCGACCTTGTTCTTGACGACCTTGACGCGGACGCGGTTGCCGATCGCCTCGGCGCCGTCTTTGAGAGTCTCGATGCGGCGGATGTCGAGGCGCACCGTCGCATAGAACTTGAGCGCCTTGCCGCCGGTCGTGGTCTCGGGGCTGCCGAACATGACCCCGATCTTCTCGCGCAGCTGGTTGGTGAAGCAGCAGATCGTGCCGGACCGGTTGAGGGTGCCGGCGAGCTTGCGCAGGGCTTGGCTCATGAGCCGCGCCTGGAGCCCCACGAAGCTGTCGCCCATCTCACCCTCGATCTCGGCCTTGGGTGTGAGGGCGGCGACCGAGTCGATGGCGACGATGTCGAGCGCGCCGCTGCGCACGAGCATCTCGGCGATCTCCAGCGCCTGCTCTCCGTAGTCGGGCTGCGAGACGAGGAGGTTGTCGACGTCGACGCCGATGGCCTTGGCGTAGAGCGGGTCCATGGAGTGTTCGGCGTCGATGAAGGCCGCCTGCCCGCCGAGGCGCTGGGCCTGGGCGATCAGGTGGTACACGAGGGTCGTCTTGCCCGACGCCTCGGGGCCGTAGATCTCGACGATGCGGCCGCGCGGGATGCCGCCGACGCCGAGCGCGATGTCGAGGGCGAGAGAGCCGGTGGGCACGAACTGCATGTCGTCGCTCACGGGGTGGTCGCCCATGCGCATGACGCTGCCTTTGCCGAACTGGCGCTCGATCTGCGTGACGGCCGCGTCGAGGGCTTTGTCCTTATCCACCTGCGTGCTCCTCTCTCATGACGCCGGGAAGATCTCGAGCGGAGTGTGGACGGCGCCGCCCCTCTCCAGGAGGCTACTATACAGGACCATCTGCTCCACACGAAACCCTGTGATGGTGACGTTTTGCAGGGAAAACGGGTGACCTTGGCGGCGAAACCGCGCCACCGTCAGATGAGGCAGATACGGCCGCCGCTCGGGCTCGTGCACACCCAGCGCAGTCAGACTAGCAGACACCTCGGACTGCAGGCGCACGAGAGCGCCGCTCTCGTCCTCGAAGCGCAACGCCACGACCCGCCTGAGACCACGGTCGGGGAGGAAGATGACCTCAACCGGCCGCAGTGGAGCCGCCGGAAAGCGCACCTCGTGCAGCGCGGCGACGATGTCGGCGACCGCGTCACGGGGCACCGCGCCGAGGAAGCAGAGCGTGAGATGGAGACTCCTGTTGACGCGCAACTCGGGCCGTGGCGCGAGGTGCTCCGTCTGCCACGCCACGATCTCGGCGGCCACAGCGGACGGGAGCTCCCCGGCGACGAAGAGGCGCAGCGTCTCGCCCGAGGCGCCCTGGCGGGCGCCGGAGGTCATGCCTCCAACTCCTCCCTCAGCATATGCAGCGCCCGAGCGACGCTCCAGGCGCGCACGCTGTCGCGGTCGCCGGGAAAGCGGTCGCCGACGGCCCGCGTCCCGCGCGGCCCGGCACAGGCGACGAACACGAGACCGACGGGCTTGTCGGCGCTCCCGCCCGTCGGACCGGCCACGCCGGTCACGCCCAGACCCCACGTCGCGCCCGTGGCCCTGCGCCCCCCCTCGGCCATGGCCGCGGCGACCTCCTCGGAGACGGCGCCGTACCGCGCCAGCATGTCCGCGGGGACGTCGAGCAGGGCGGTCTTCACCTCGTCGGCGTACGCCACGACGCCGCCGCGCACGTAGTCGGAGCTGCCGGGGCGTGCCGTCAGACGGGCCCCGAGGAGGCCGCCGGTGCAGGACTCTGCGACCGCGACCGTCGCCCCGCTCGAGCGCAGCGCCCCGGCGACGAGGTCGTCGACCGTGCGCCCGTCGGTGCTGAACACCGGCAGCGCGCTCTCGAGGGCCGCGGTCAGCGCCGACGCCTGCCGCTGTGCGGCTTCCTCCGCAGCGTGGCGCAGGATGACCGTCACCTCTGCGCCCTCGATGTTGATGCCGACCCACAGCCGCTCGTGCTCGACAGCGCTCGAGCACCCGCGCCACCTGCTGCTCGCCGGCGCCGTAGATGCGGACCAGGCGCGTCACGACCGGGGGAAAGAACCCCTCGCGGTCGAGCGCAGCCTCGACCTCGGCCCACATGCGCCGCAGCTCCCACGGCACGCCCGGAAACGCGAACACGCGGGTGTCTCCGGCGGCGGCGGCGATGCCGGGGGCGACCCCGACCGGGGGCAGCGGCCGCGCGCCGACCGGCAGGCACGCCTGCCGTCGCGCCACCGCCAGCACCTCGTCGGGGTCGAGACCACGGCGCTCGGCGACGTCGCGAGCCCGCTCCGCCACCATCGTGAGCGCGTCGGCATGCTCCCGGAGCGGCACGCCCAAGGCATCGGCGAGACACTCGGCCGTGAGGTCGTCGTGTGTCGTGCCGAGCCCCCCACCCACGAGCAGAAGGTCCGGCCCTCCGGACAGGGCGCAGCGCAGCGTCTCGACGAGCCGCTCGCGGTCGTCGCCGACGAGCATCAGACTCACGACGCGGACCCCGCGAGCGCTGAGCGCGCTCGCAAGGAGGCGGCCGTTGCTGTCACGCGTGCGGCCGTCCAGAAGCTCGTCGCCGCTGAGGACGATGGCGGCCGTGGGCCGGTCCGTCGTCACCACGGCACGCCGCCGGGCACTCTGATCACTCCACGCGCCTGGACGAAATAGCGCAGGCCGGACACGAGCGTCAGTGTCACCACCACGGCGATCAGACTCCAAGTGAGCAGATCGTGCAGCCAGATCGGCGCACCGATCCAGTCACGGATCTCGGCCGTCGGGAAGAAGCAGTAGACGATGTACACGATCTGGCTCAAGGTCTTGGCCTTGCCGAGACCGGCGGCCGGGATCGACACACCCTGGGCCAGCGCCACGACGCGCAACACGCTCACGGCGATCTCGCGCCCGAGGATCACCATCGCGACCCAGGCCGGGACGCGGTCCATGCCGACCAGCGAGATGAGCGCGGCCGCCACGAGCAGCTTGTCGGCCAAGGGGTCGAGGAACTGGCCGAGAGTGGTGATGCTGTTACGCGAGCGGGCGAGGTAGCCGTCGAGCTTGTCGGTGGCCGCCGCGACAACGAAGACAGCGGCGGCCAGGATGTCGCCGAACGGCAGTTCGGAGAAGAGGAGCGCGACGAAGACCGGGATCAGGAGGATCCTGGCGACCGTGATGGCGTTGGCGGCGTTCACTCTTCTTCGACCTCGGCCGTGACGTCGCAGCCCTGCGTCGACACGATGCGCGCCCGGCGCAGCTCGCCGCGGCGCAGATCGGAGCCCCTGAGCACGGCGATCCCGTCGACGTCGGGCGCTTGTGCCGCGATTCTACCAAGCCCCTCGACGGTCTGGCCACGCGCCCCGCGCTCGACGAGCACGTCGACCGAGCGTCCGACGAGGCCCTCCCAGTGGCGCGCCGCGACGCGGTCGACTGCCTCTCCGACGCGCGCCGCGCGCTCGAGCCGGGTCTCCAGAGAGACCTGGCCGTCGAGCACGGCCGCGCGCGTCCCCTCCTGCGGATCGAAGGCGAAGACCCCAGCCACGGCCAGTCGCGCCTCCTCCACGAACGCGACGAGCGCGTCGACGTCGTCGTCGGTCTCGCCGGGGAAGCCGACGAGGAACGTCGAGCGGACCGTGGCCTCGGGCAGCGCGGCCCTCACCCTTGCCAGAAGCTCGAGGTAGCGCTCTCCGTCGCCACTCCTCCCCATCGCCGCGAGCACGCGCCCGGAGGCGTGCTGCAGGGGCACGTCGACGTAGGGCAGCGCGTGCGCCGCCAGAGCGTCCAGGAGGCGCGCATCGATGCCGTCGGGCTGCAGGTAGAGGAGCCGCACCCAAGGGGCGCCCAGGGCGCTCACGTCGGCCAGGAGCCGGTCGAGCCCTCCATACCCGGGAGCCTCGAAGCGCGACGTGTCCTGGCCGACCAGCACCAGCTCGCGGGCGCCCTCCGCAAGCGCGGCGCGCGCCTGCGCCAGGATCTCCGACGGCGGCACGACCTCGTAGTCGCCCTTGATCAGCGGGATCGCGCAGTAGGCGCAGCGCCGGTCGCAACCGTCCGAGACTTTGACGTAGGCGGAGAGAGGTCGGGGGCGACGAAGGCGGCGGGCGGGGCCCGCCGCCTTCGTCGCCCCTCCCCACTCCTCGAACTTGTCGAGCAGCGGCGCCATGTCGAGCCCGCACCAGAGGTCCACCTCGGGGACTTCGCGCTCGAGCTCGTCGCGGTAGCGCTCGACGAGACAGCCGACGGCCGCCAGCCGCGCGCCGCTGCGACCCGCGAGAGCCGCGGCCTCGAGGAGGGCGTCGATCGACTCCTCTTTGGCGGCGTCGATGAAGCCGCACGTGTTCACGACGATCGCCTCCGCCTCAGGCGCACGCGCGACGCGATGCCCCGCCGCGGTCAGCACGCGACGCAACCGATCGGTGTCGGCCTCGTTCTTGGGGCAGCCGAGGGTGTGGACGTGGAAGCGCGTCGCCGGCCCCGGCTCAGCGCTGGATGGTCAGCGCGCCGTCGCGCACGATCACATCGACCGGCCCGGGCTCGGTGATGGCGGGCATCTTCTCCGTGCCTACACGGATCCCGACCGCGGACGGGCTGCCGATACGCAGCCACAGCACGTCGCCCCGCCACACGCGGGTCGTCCCCAGCTTCACGGTCCCTTCGAAGAGGAGCTTCCCGGACGGGCCGTCACGGCGCACTTGCAGCCAGCAGTCGCCCTTCGTCGTCGTGAGCCGCAGCAGGTTCACCGGGACCGCCGCTTGCGTCGGCGACGGCTTCGCCGACGCCTTCGGCGACGGCGACGGCGAAGCACTCTCGATGCCGAGCGCCTCGGGTCGGCTGGGGGGCTCAGCGTCGGTCTGATCGCGACCGAGACCGAGGGCGTACAGGACGCCCAGGATCAACAGGCAGAGCACAGCGACGAAGACGAGGGTGTTGCGGCCTCGGTGCGTCCGCGGCCGCAACGCCGAGGTCCCGCCGAACGGCTCGTGCTCCACGCCGGAGACGCGCCGCGAGTTGTACTCGTCGAGCACGATGCGCGGGTCCATCCCGAGGTAGGTCGCGTACGTTCGCAGGAAGCCCCTGACGTAGGTCGCCCCGGGCATGACATCGAAGTCCTCGTTCTCCATCGCCTGGAGATACTTGACCCGGATCTTCGTGTCCTCTTCGACCTGCTGGAGCGTCAGCTTGCGGCGCACCCGCGCCTCACGCAACGTAGTGCCGATCTCGAACACTCGCAGCCGCCTCTTGTGGTCTCAGAGGATGTCGGCGCCCCTCGGTATCCGGGACCGCCGCCCGAAGTCACAGTCTAGTGAGGGCTCGCCCTCATCGCAATGGTGCGACGAAACGCTCAGTTGTCGACGACGAGGGCGTCGCCGGGCGCCGCGTCGAGGACCGGCGACGGCAGTGCGTCCGGCAAGGATGCCTCCGCGCCGTCGCCGTCGAGAGAGGCCAGCGTCGCCGGCAGGTCCTCCTCACCGATCAGCACCCCACGCGCCTTGCTGCCGTCGTAGCCCGAGATGATGCCCATCTGCTCCATCACGTCGACGAGTCGTCCGGCTCTCGCGTACCCGACCCGCAGGCGGCGCTGCAGCAGCGCGACCGAGGCGGCTCCGGTGCCGACGACGGTGCGGATCGCGTCGGCGAGCAGATCGTCGCCGCCACCTCCCTGAGGAGCCCCGGTCTCCTGCGCCGCCGGGTTCTCGAGCAGGTCCTCGCGAAACTCCGGCGCCGCCTGCCGCTTCCAGTGCTCGGTGATCTGCTTCAGCTCCTGCGGCGACATGAAGGCCCCCTGCACGCGCAGCAGGCGCGAGTGCCCCAGCGGATGGAAGAGCATGTCGCCGTTGCCGAGGAGGCTCTCCGCGCCGCCCTGGTCGAGGATGACGCGCGAGTCGGTCTGCGACGACACCGCGAAGGCGATGCGCGACGGGATGTTGGACTTGATCATGCCGGTGACGACGTCGACCGACGGGCGCTGCGTCGCCACGACCAGGTGCACGCCGGCGCCGCGGCCCAGCTGGCCAAGGCGGGTGATCGTGTCCTCGACCTCGGCCGGGGCCACCATCATCAGGTCGGCGAGCTCGTCGATCACGACCATGATGTAGGGCAGCGGCTCCTCGCCGCGACGCTCCCGTCTGCGGTTGAGGTCGCGCAGGTTCTGGGAGCTGCCCTCGCGCGCCATGACCTCGTACCGACGATCCATCTCGCGGCAGATGTTCTCGAGCACGTAGTTGGCCTGCTTCATGTTGGTGACGACCGGGGCCAGCAGATGAGGGATGCCGTCGAAGTTGGAGAGCTCGACCTTCTTCGGGTCGATCATGATCATGCGCACCTCGTCGGGCGTGGCGCGCAGGAGGATCGAGCTGATGAGAGCATTGATGCAGCCGCTCTTGCCCGAGCCTGTCGTCCCGGCGATGAGCAGGTGCACCATCTTGACGAGGTCGGCGAGGACGGCCCTGCCGGTGATCTCCTTGCCGAGCCAGAAGGCGAGCGGCGAGGCGTTCTGCGGGAAGGGCCCGTGGATATCGCCCAGGCCAACGTAGTTGGCTTGCGCGTTCGGGACCTCGACACCGACCGCGGTCTTGCCGGGGATCGGCGCCAGCACGCGGATCTCGGTCGCGGCGAGCGCATAGGCGAGGTCGTCCTTGAGGCTCGCCACGCGGCTCACCTTGATGCCCGGGGCGAGCTGCAGTTCGTAGCGTGTCACGCGAGGACCCGACACGGTGCCCAGCAGGCTCGCCGAGATGCCGAAGTCGCCCAGCGTCGCGACAAGGCGGCGCGAGATCTCATCTATGGTCGCCGGCGTCTCGCCCATGCCCTCGCCGAGACGCCGCAGGATCTGCGTGTCGGGGAGCCGCCAGGTCCTCCGAACGTCCGCCGAGACGAGCGATTCGGCTTCGGCGTCGAACGCGTTGCATCCGGCGTCCGCTGTCCCCTCCATCGTGAGCTGCTCGTCGTCGGTGCCGTCGTCGGCCTCTTCCACGCGCGCCGGCACCCTCTCGGGTACGGGGGACGCTGCCCCGAAGATCTCGGGCGCGACGCTCGCTCCGTCGACCAGCTGTGTGTCGTGCGCCGACGCCGCGGGGCCATACCTCGTGACCGGGCTCTCGCGGGTCGCTTCTTCCGCGACCAGGGTCATCGCGTCGTCGGACTGCAGGAGACGCGTCGCAGCCTCGCGACGGCGTTCGTCGAAGGCGGCCGCGCGCTCGCGTGCAGCGCGGCCCGCCGCGCTCATACCGTCGCGCGAGCGCCGCGCCCACAGGCCGAGCGACGAGCCCGTGACGAGAAGCGCGCCGGCAGCGGCGAGCGCGACTACCAGCACGTTCACGCCGAGGCGGCCGACCAGCGCCTGCAGCGGCGCGTACAGCGCCTCGCCGACGACGCCGCCGTGGCCGGCCAGGTAAGCCGCCACGAAGAGGTCGTCCGGACGCACACCGGTGAACACTCCGAAGCTGTCGGCCGCCGCGGCGAGCAGAAACGCGACCGAGAGGCCGGCGACGCCGGCGGTGACGCCGCGCCGGGCGGGACGTTCGCCGCCGGCGACGAGCACGTATGCCGCGTAGCACAGCAGCACGGGAGCGACGTAGGCAAGCAGGCCGAGCACCAGGTGAAGACCATCCACCAGCCAGCGGCCGAGTCTGCCCCCGTCCCAGCCGAAGTAGAGCGTGAACGCCGTGAAGGCGGCGACGGCGACGCAGGCGATCGCCGCCAGCTCACGCGCGTGGCGTGAGCGACGGCCGTCATCGCGGGCGGGGGTGACGCGCGGGCGTGGACGCTGCGCGGCGCCCGCCCGCCCACGGGCCTGCTTCGAGCGTGCGTTCGCCATAAGATGCCTGTTCGACGCCGGCGCCGCGATTCCTCACACCGCGGGCCGTACGACCGACCCCGGCGCCGGCTCAGACCTCGACGACGACCGGCATGATGAGCGGGCGGCGGCGCAGCGTCTTGTAGACGTGGTCGGCGAGCGCGTCGTGCACGTCCTGCTTGAGGAGCCTCTGTCCCGTGACGTGCTCGCGGGCCAGCTCTTGCAGCCGCGCATCCAGCGCCTCGGCCGCCTTGCCCAGCACGACCTCCTCGGTCTCCCCGTCGTGCAGGAAGCCGCGCGCGACGAGCTCGATCGGGCGCACGGTCTTGCCGCTCTGGACGCTGAGCGTGACGACCGCGATCAGGATGCCGTCCTCGGAGAGCTGCTGCCGGTCGCGCAGCACCGCCCCGTCGGGCTCGCCGAGCTCGAGCCCGTCCACGAAGACCATGCCCGCCTGCACCTTGCCGGCGACTCGGGCGTCGTCCTCGTCGATCTCGAGCACGTCGCCGTTCTCGAGGATGAAGATGCGCTCGTCCCCCATCCCGGCCTCCCGCCCCAGCTGCGCATGGATGTGCTGGTGGCGGTACTCCCCGTGCACCGGCACGAGGTACTGCGGGCGCACGAGGTTCAGCATCATCCGCAGGTCGTCCTGGGAGGCGTGTCCGGAGACGTGCACGCCGCTGTTCTCGCCGTAGACCACGCGCGCGCCGGACTGCAGCAGGCGGTTGATGGTGTCCATGACGCTGACCTCGTTGCCCGGGATCGCCTTGGCCGAGATCACCACCGTGTCGCCCTCGTTGAGGACCACCTGTGGGTGGTCGGAGAAGGCCATCCGCGAGAGCGCCGAGAGCGGCTCGCCCTGACTGCCCGTCGACAGGATCAGGATCTCGCTGGGAGGGTAGTCGTCGATGTCGGTGAGCCGTACCATCGCCCCGTCCGGCACCTTGAGGAAGCCGAGGTTACGCGAGATGTTCACGTTCTTCACCATCGAGCGCCCGGACACGGCGAACTTGCGCCCATGCAGGTGGGCGATCTTGATCGCCTGCTGGATGCGATGGATGTGCGAGGCGAAGCTGGCGACGATCACCCGGCCCTCGGCCTCGGCGAAGATCTGATGGAAGGCTTGCCCGACCATGCTCTCCGAGGGGGTCGAGCCCGGCGACTCGGCGTTGGTCGAATCGCCGAGCAGGGCGAGCACGCCCTCCTGGCCCAGGCGCGCGAAGGCGTCGACGTCGGTCTTGCGGCCATCGATCGGCGTGTGGTCGAACTTGTAGTCCCCCGTCACGACGATGCGGCCCATCCCGGTGCCGAGCACGACAGAGAGCGCATCGGGCACGCTGTGGCTGACGGCGACGAACGAGACCTCGAACGGCCCGAGCTGCAGCCGGCTGCGCTCGTTCACCTCGTTGATGTCGACGCTCTTCAGCAGACCGTGCTCATCGAGCTTCGACTTGGCGATGGCGAGCGTGAGCCGGCTGCCGTACACCGGCACGTTCAGCCGCTTCAGCACGAAGGGGAGGGCGCCCTGGTGGTCTTCGTGGCCGTGCGTGATCAGGAAGGCCAGGACGTCGTCGCGACGCTCGAGAAGATAGGTGATGTCGGGCAGCACGAGATCGATGCCGAGCATCTCGTCGCGCGGGAATTCGAGACCGCAGTCGACGACCACGATCTTGCCCTCGTACTCGATCGCCGTCATGTTCTTGCCGATCTCACCGACCCCGCCGAGCGGGATGATGCGAATCGATCGTTGGTCGCTCACAGGAGCTCCAGTCTTTCGAGTTCGGCGCGCACGACCGCCTGCTCCTCGTCGGTGGCTGTCACGAGTGGCAGGCGCAGCCCGCCGACGTCGATGCCGAGCAGGTTGAGTGCGGCCTTGATTGGGATCGGGTTGGTGGTCGAGAACAGCGCCTTATAGAGCGGCCGCAGGGCGGCGTCGATGGCCTCGGCCTCTTCGAGACGTCCGGCTCGCACGGCGGCCACCATCTCGGCCAGCCGCGGCCCGACCAGGTGGCTGCACACGCAGATGCCTCCCAGCCCGCCTGCGCGCAGAACCTCGAAGAACATGTCGTCGTTGCCGGCATAGACGCCGATGTCCGACAACTCGCGCAGTCGCGCGAGGTCGTCGCGGTCGGGGTTCGCCTGCTTGACGGCCACGATGTTCTCGACCTCGCCGAGCACGGCCAGCGCCTCGGCGGAGAGGTTCACCCCGGAGCGGCCCGGGATGTTGTAGATGATGATCGGCAGCTCGCTGGCCGCGGCCACGGTCCTGAAGTGCTCGACGAGGCCGCGCTCCGGCGGCTTGTTGTAGTACGGAGTCACGACCAGAGCGGCGTCGACGCCGCACTCCGTCGCAGCCTGCGTCAGCGCGATCGTGTGCCGCGTGTCGTAGGTACCCGTGCCGGCGATGACCGGGGCCCGGTCGCCGACCGCCGCGACGACCGTGCGGAACATCGCGAGCTTCTCGTCGTCGGTGAGGGTCGGGGACTCGCCCGTCGTGCCCGCCACGACGAGACCGTCGCAGCCGTGGTCGACGAGCCACACGGCGAGCTCGGCAAGGCGCTCGTGGTCGACGACGAGGTCGCGATCGAACGGCGTCACCATCGGCGCGATGACCGTCCCGAAGCTGGTGTCCATCTCTCCGCCCTTCCTTTCGCCCGGCCTGGTCACTGCCTGGTCACTCACCGAGGAGGTTCTCCAGACCGACGACGGAGTCCTTGAGCGTGGACACCCGCCGCACGGCGAGGAGCACCCCGGGCATGAACGAGGCACGCGAGTACGAGTCGTGGCGCAGGGTCAGGAGCTCGTTCTCACCACCGACCAGGACCTCCTGGTGGGCGACGAGGCCGGGGAGACGCACGCTGTGCACGCGCACGCCCTCGACGTCGAGGCCGCGCGACGGGGCGTCGCCGGGCACTGCCGCGATACGCGAACCCTCGGCCTCGGCCATGAGGCGCGCCGTGCGCAGCGCAGTGCCCGAAGGGGCATCCTTCTTCCCCTCTTCGTGGAGTTCGATGACCTCGGCGTGCGCGTAGTGGCGCACCGCCTGCTGGGCGAACTGCATGAGGAGGACGGCGCCGAGCGCGAAGTTGGGCGCGACGAACAGCTTGGCGCCGCTCGCCGCCGCCCGATCGTTCAGGGCGGCGAGCTGCGTCTCGTCGAGGCCGGTCGCGCCCACCACGGTGTGCACGCCGGCATCGAGGGTCGCGAGACTGTTCTCGTAGACGGAAGCCGGCAGGCTGAATTCGACGGCGACCTCGGGTCGCACCGCTGCCAGCGCGGCGTCGACATCGGCGAAGACGGGAGCGTCGACCGGCGCGCACGAGGCCTCGTCTCCCGCGAACTTGGGATCGACGAGGCCCACCACGCGCAGGTCGTCTTGCTCCGCCAGCGTACAGGCGGTGAGGGCGCCCATCTTGCCGAGGGCGCCGATGACGAGGACGTCGATCATCGCTCCTCCCAGGTGAAATCGTCGGTCAGGCCGCGGAACGGCGCCGCGTCGGGGCCGATGCACACCGCCGACCACTTCTCCGGGTCATAGTACCGTCGCACCGCCGTCAGCACATCGTCGCGCGTGACGGCGTCGATCTGCGCCACGATCTCGTCGAGCGACAGCACGGGGAGCTCCAGCAGTACGGACCTGCCCAGCGACTGCATGCGGCTGGTGACGCTCTCGTGACTGAGCGCGACATGGCCCTTGAGGTGATTGCGCGCTCGGGCGACGGCCTCTTCGGTGACGTCGCCGGCGAGGCCGGACAGCACGTCGAGGGTGACGGTCAAGGCCTCGGTCACCGCCTCGTCGCGCGAGCCGACGTAGATGGCGGTGAGGCCGGCGTCCGCATACAGCGAGGTGTACGAATACACCGAGTACGCGAGGCCGCGACGCTCGCGCACCTCCTGGAAGAGGCGCGAGCTCCACGACCCCCCGAGGATCGTGTCGGCCACGAACACGGCCCAGCGGTCCGGGTCGGCGCGCCGCGGCCCCGGACCGCCCAGACAGATGTGGTACTGCTCGGTGTCCTTCTCGCTGAAGCAGGCCACGTGACGCACGTCCGGCGAGCTGAGCGCGGCCCGCGGCATCTCGACCCCGGGCTCGGGGCGGAAGTGCCGCTCGGCCAGCGCGCACAGCCTGGCGTGGTCGACGTGGCCGCCCGCCGCGATCACGATCCCGGCGTTCACGTAGTGAGCGTCGTGATAGGCGCGCACGACCCCATCGTCGAGCCCTGCGAGCGTCGCCGTGTGTCCGATGATGGGGCGGCCCAGCGGGTGATCCCCGAACACGGCCACGGCGAGATCGTCGTGCACCAGTTCAGGCGGCGAGTCCTCGTACATCGCGACCTCTTCGAGCACCACCTCGCGCTCGTGATCGAGGTCGGCGAACGAGGGCCGCGCCACCATCTCGGCGAGCACCTCGAAGGCCTCGTCGAGATCGTCGTCGAGGCAGCGCACGTGGACCAGCGTGTGCTCCTTCGAGGTCGCCGCGTTCGGCTCGGCGCCCATGTCGTCGAAGACGTGGGCGATGTCCCGCGCCGAGAAGCGTGCCGAGCCCTTGAACACGAGGTGCTCGATGAAGTGCGAAACGCCGCCGAGCTCCGGCGGTTCAAGCCGGGCGCCGGCGGCGATCCACATGCCGAGGGCCACCGAGCGAACGCCGTCGACGCGTTCGCTCGCGACCCGCAGGCCGTTGGAGAGCAGGGAGAGCTCGTAGTGCGGCGTGACGACCTCCGTCAGCCGGCTACGCGTCCTGCTGTTCGGGCGTCTCGACAGGTCGCAGGCCGATGCGGTTGCGCGCCTTGTCGATCTCGACGACCTCGACCGTGATGATGTCGCCCCTCTTCACGACGTCCTCGACCTTGTCGACGCGTTTCTTGCTGAGACGCGAGATATGGATGAGGCCGTCGGTGCCCTTCTTGAGCTCGACGAAGGCGCCGAAATCGGTGGTCTTCACGACCTTGCCGGTGAAGACGTCACCGACCTCGACCTCCTTGGTCATGGCGGTGATGCGGCCGATGACGGCGTCGGCGGACTCCATGTCGGCGGCGCAGATGAAGATCGTGCCGTCGTCCTGGATGTCGATATCGACGCCGAACTCGTCGGTCATGCCGCGGATCGTCTCGCCGCCCTTGCCGATCACGAGACCGATCTGGTCGGGGTTGATCTGGATGCTGAAGATACGCGGCGCGTACGGCGAGAGCTCGGCGCGCGGCTCCGCCAGGGTCTCGAGCATGCGCCCGAGGATGAAGAGTCGCGCCTGCCGCGCCTGCTCGAGCGCGCCGCGAAGGATCTCGAACGTCACTCCGGTGATCTTGATGTCCATCTGCAGGCCGGTGATGCCCTCGGCGGTGCCGGCCACCTTGAAGTCCATGTCGCCGAGATGGTCTTCGACGCCGGCGATGTCGGTCAGCACCACGTAGTCGTCACCCTCCATGATGAGTCCCATGGCGATGCCGGCCACGGGGGCCTTGATCGGCACGCCTGCGTCCATAAGGGAGAGCGTCGAGCCGCAAACCGCTGCCATCGAGGAGGAGCCGTTGCTCTCGAGGATCTCGGACACGAGTCGGATCGTGTAGGGGAAGTCGATCTCATCGGGCAGGACCGGCAGGAGCGCGCGCTCGCCGAGCGCGCCGTGACCGATGTCGCGGCGCTTCGGCCCGCGCATGAAGCCGGTCTCCCTCACCGAGTACGGCGGGAAGTTGTAGTGGTGCATGTAACGCTTCTTCTGGACGACCGAGAGGTCGTCGATACGCTGGAACTCGCCGGTCCCGCCGAGGGTGGTGAGCGTGAGGGCCTGGGTCTGGCCGCGCGTGAAGAGCGCGCTGCCGTGCGTGCGCGGCACGAGGCCGACCTCGCTGCTGATGTCGCGGATCTCGTCGGTCTTGCGACCGTCGGGCCGCCGCTTCTCGCCGGCGATGCGCCGACGGATGATGTCCTTCTCGAGCTTGGCGACGGCGCGCCGTACCTGAAGCACTCGCTCCGGGTCGGGGTCGTCCCCGCCGGCGAGCTGCGCGAGCGCACGCTCGCGGACCTCGTGCGAGGCGGCCTGGCGGGCCTGCTTCTCGACGACCTGCGTGGCCTGATCCATATCGGCGCCGAAGGCCGCCTTCACCTCGGCGAACACGCCGGGATCGACGGTGAGCTCGGCGACCTCCCACTTGGGGACGCCGACCATCTCGCGCAGCTTGAGCTGCACGTCGACGAGCTTCTTGATCTCGGTGTGCGCCAGCTCGAGGGCCTCGAGGATCACGTCCTCGCCGACCTCCTTGGCGCCGGCCTCGACCATCACGATCGCGTCGGCGGTGCCGGTCACGACCAGGTCGAGGATGGATTCGTCCTGGATCTCGGTCAGCGTCGGGTTGATGACCAGATGGCCGTCAATGGAGCCAACACGCACCGACCCCACCGGACCACCGAAGGGGATCTGGGAGATCGTCAGCGCCGCGGAGGCGCCGATGCTGGCCAGCACGTCGTAGGCGTTCTCACGGTCACTCGAGAGCACCGTCGCGACGACGTGCACCTCGTTCATGAAGCCCTTCGGGAAGAGCGGCCGGATCGGTCGGTCGATCGCGCGACACGCCAGGACCGCCCTCTCGCTCGGCCGCGACTCGCGCTTGATGAAACCGCCGGGGATCTTGCCGGCGGCGTAGTGCCGCTCTTCGATATCGACGGTGAGCGGGAAGAAGTCCTGCCCTTCACGCGCCTCGTCGCGGGCCACCGCGGTCACGAGGACCAGGGTGTCGCCGGAGCGCACGAGCACGGCGCCGTCTGCCTGCTTGGCCATACGTCCCGTTTCCAACGAGATCGTGTTGCCGCCTATTTCTACCTCTACTCTATTCATCTCTTCCTTCGTCATCCTCTCCTCCCCGCCACGGCCGCAGCGTCGATCATCCCAGAGTGGGGCGCGCTGACTTGACGGGGGCGGCTCGGCTCGCTACTTGCGGAGCTCGAGCACCTTGACGAGCGCACGGTAGCGCTCGAGGTCACGCGCCTGCAGGTAGTTCAGCAACCTGCGGCGCCGTCCGACCATCTTCAGCAGGCCGCGACGCGAGTGATGGTCCTTCTTGTGGATCTTGAGGTGTTCGGTGAGCTCGTCGATGCGCCTGGTCAGCAGCGCGATCTGCACCTCGGGGGACCCGGTGTCGCCGTCGTGCTTGGCGTGCTTGATGATGATCGTGTGTTTGTCGTCAGTCGTGAGTGCCAGAGGAACACACCTCCCTCGGAGGGTAGTCCGGAAACCCAGTCGCAGGTCGGCGGCCTGCGACCGAGAAGCGGTCCGCGGTAGGGTACCACAGGCTCAGAGGTCGGCAAACCCGAGCGGATGCGACCGGGAGCGCGCCCGCAGGGGCGAGTTCGTGCCTAGCGCCGCGGCCCGAGGCCCGCCTCGTCAAAGGCCGGGTCCTCGAGCGTCGACGCCGCGGCGACGTCGAGCCCCATCTGCTCGACGAGCTCGTCCACCGAACCGAAGCGCTCCTCGCGCCGCAGCCGGCGCAGGAAGTCGATGTGCAGCTCCGTGTGATAGAGGTCGCCCTCGAAGCCGAGGAGATGCGCCTCGATCGAGACGCGCGCCGTGTCGGCGTCGGCGCTGGCGAAGGTGGGGTTGCGGCCGACGTTGACCGCCGCCCTGTACCAGCGGTCGCCCACTCGCGCCCGGGCCGCGTAAACACCGAGCCCCGGGAAGATGGTGCCGGCCTCGACCTCGACGTTCGCCGTCGGGAAGCCCAAGGTACGCCCGCGGCGCACACCCGCCACCACCTGCCCCGTCGCGGACGGTGGCCGCCCGAGGATCTCGCGCACCTCCTCGAGATCGCCCTGACGCAGAAGGCGCCGGATACGTGTCGAGCTGATCGTGCGCCCACGTTCGGTCACGAGGTCGACGACCACGGTCTCGTAGCCGTGCTCCTCACCGCAGCGTCGCAACGCCGCGGCGTCGCCCGCGCCGCCGAGACCGAAGCTGAAGTTCTCGCCCACGACCACGACCCGTGCCTTCAAGGCGCCCGCCAGCAGCGCGCCGCAGAACGCCTCTGGCGACATCATCGCCATGGCGCTGTCAAAGGGCAGGACCGCAAGTTCGTCTGGGTCGAGCTCCGCGATCAGGCGCTGCTTCTCCGCCAGCGAGGTGAGCAGGCGCGGCTGGCGCGAGGGATCGATCACGGCAAGCGGGTGACGGTCGAAGGTCACGACCGTCGAGCGCAGCCCACGCTCCGAGGCCTCGCGCAGCGCCGTGCCGATGACGCGCCGGTGACCGATGTGGACGCCGTCGAAGGTACCGAGGGCCAACGCCCTCGGCGCCGGCTCAGCGTCCTTCGGATCGGTCACCAGCAGCATCAGAGTCTGACGAGCAGACGCAGCCCGGGGCCGTCCTCGACCGGGCCGTAGAGGGCGATGAGCTCGCCCCGGTACACGACGCGGACCGGCCCCTCTGCAGCACCCGACAGACGGGCCCCGTTGCGCACCATGAGGACCTGCGCGGCCGAAAGCTCGACGGCGGGCATGAACTGGAGCGCCACGGCGGGCGGCACGAGCCCCGGAATGTGGAGATCGCCGGGCGCACGCTCGGCGGCCGCGGCCTCGAAGGCGGCGAGCGACTGGCCGTCGTCAAGCCGCAAGTCACCGGTAGCGGCGCGCGCCAGCTCGTCGAGGTGCGCGCCGGCGCCGACAGCCTCACCGATGTCTGTGGCGAGCTGCCGCACGTACGTCCCCTTCGAGCAGGCGATGCGGCAGCGCATCAGCTGCCGCTCCTCGTCGAAGTCGAGCACGTCGATGGAGACGATCTCGACCTCCTTGACGGGGGTCTCGACGACCTCGCCGCGATGGGCCTTCTTGTAGAGGCGCTCGCCGTCGACCTTGACCGCCGACGTCATCGGCACCTGTTGGCTGATCCGCCCAACGAAGCGCGGCAGCACGGCCTCGACCTGGGCAGCAGTCACGCGCAGGCCACTCTCGGTGAGCGTGCCGGTGCGGTCGCCCGTGTCGGAGCGGACGCCGAAGCGCACGACACACTCATACTCCTTCGGCAGGTCGACGAAGAAGCGCGCGAGCTTCGTGGCGCGGCCGACGAGCACCACCAGCAAGCCCGTCGCGAACGGGTCGAGCGTACCGGCGTGGCCTACCTTGCCCACCGCCGGCCGGAGAGCGCGACGAACGTGCGCGACCACGTCATGAGAGGTCAGCCCATCGGGCTTGTCGATCAGGAGGAGACCGTCTTCAGGCACCTTTCGAGTTCTGAACTGAGCCATGTGGTCACCTCCTCGGGCGATTCGTCGGCCGAGAAGCCGGCCGCTTGTCGATGTCCGCCCCCGCCGCGGGCGGCCGCGATGGCGCTCACATCGAGGCCGCTCGAGCGCAGGCTGACACGCACCCGGCGTCCGGACGACTGCTCCTTGACGAGCGCGCTGGCGACCACGCCGTCGACGGCGCGCAGGCTCTCGACCACCCCTTCCGTGTCGTCCTCGGCGGCGCCGGCGGCGGCGATATCGGCCAGCGACAGGACCGCGACGAGCGCGCGCCCGTCGGCGACCGCGCGCGCGCTCGCGACCGCGCGCGCCCAGAGGCGCAGACCGCTCAGGGCGCGTCGTTCGTAGAGCGCCGCGTAGATCGCCGTCGGATCGGCGCCCAGACGCACCAGCCAAGCGACGGTCTCGAACGTGTGGGCGCTGGTCGTGCCGTGTCTGAAGTGGCCGGAGTCGAAGGAGATCCCCGCGTACAGCGCCGACGCGGCCGTGGAGCCGGGGCTGAGGTCGAGCGCACGTGCGAGATCGCAGACGATCTCGCACGTGCTGCTGGCGTCGGGACGGAGCAGCGTGAGGTCACCGAACCGCGTGTTGTCGTGATGGTGGTCGATGTTCACGATGGGACCGTCCCAGCGGTCGACGCCGAGCGCGAGCCGCGCCACGGCGCCGCTGTCGAGTGCGTACAGCGGCGTGCCAGGGGACGGGAGCGCCCGCTCGACTCTCACGTCGGCAAGCAAGAGCTCGGCGGATACGAACTCGCCCTCGCCGAGGACGTGCAGCGTGGGCTCGGCGCCGAGCTGTCGAAAGAGGTCGCTCATGCCGGCGGCCGCACCCAGGGCGTCAGGGTCCGGCCTCTCGTGCACGGCGAGGGCGACGCGGCGCTCGTCGCGCATTCGGCGCGCGACGAGAGCGAGATCGCTCGGTAGCGCCTTCATGGGGCCGACTCCTCGCCGTCGCTGTCCGCCGCGGCGAGCTCGCCGCCGTCAGTGGAACGCTTGCCCTCGCTGTCGGGCGTGTCGGCCTCGTCATCCTGGGCAAGGGCGCTTCGCGCCTCGAGCTCGGCTTGCTCGCGGCGGATGAGGCGCTCCATGTGCTGGGCGTGCGCGGGAGTCGGGTCGTACACGAACGTGATCTGCGGAGTACGCTTCATGCGCAGTCCGGCGGTGATGGACGCCTGCAGCAGACCGCAGGCCTGCTGCAGCACCCCGAGCGTCGCCTCGCGCTCCTTCGGCGTGCCGAGTACGCTGACGAAGACCTTGGCGTGACGCAGGTCGGACGTTGTCTCGACCCCCGTCACGGTGACGAAGCCGACGCGGGGGTCCTTGATCCGCCCGGCGATCGCCACCGAGACCGATTCTTTGATGCGCTCGTTGACTCTCAGGAGTCGATGTCCCACAGGCTCTCCACCACCTCGACGCGACGCAGCACGCGGTCGACCTCGAAGTCGAGACCGTGCAGATAGCGGTCGACCTCGGCGATCTGCTCGTCGGCCTGCCGTGGGGACGACGCGGCCAGCACGACGAGCACGCGCGACGTCTGCCAGGTGTCCTGGCCACCGACCTCACTGAACGACGCCCTGAAGCGACGCCGGACGACGTCGCGCAGCGACATGAGCGGCCCGCGCTTCTCCTTGAGGGAACGGGTGTCGGGGAAGTGCAGGTCCGCGAGCAGGACGCCGATGCTCGCGTCAGACCTCACGGGCGACTTCGCGGTTCTCGTACGCCTCGAACACATCGCCATCCTTGACGTCGTTGAAGCCCTCGAGGAGGATGCCGCACTCGAAGCCCTCCAGGACCTCGCGCGCGTCCTCCTGGAAGCGCTTCAGCGAACTGATACGCCCCTCGTGCACGACGACGTCGCTGCGCAGGACGCGCGCCTTGGCGCCGCGCTTGATGGCGCCCTGGGTGACCATGCAGCCGGCGATCGTGCCGATCTTCGACGCCTTGAACGTCGCCCGCACCTCGGCATGACCCAGGATCGCCTCTTCGTACTCAGGCTTCAGCATGCCCATGAGCGCCGCGGTCACGTCTTCGGTCACCTTGTAGATGACGCGATACGTGCGCACGTCGACGCCCTCCTGCTCGGCAAGCGTCTGCGCCGCCTGGCTCGGCCGCACGTTGAAACCGATGATGATGGCCGCCGACGCGGCCGCCAGCATGATGTCGGACTCGTTGATGCCGCCGACGCCGGAGTGGAGGACCCGCACCTTGACCTCCCGGTGCTGGATCTTGAGCAAGGCGTCGGACAGCGCCTCGAGGCTGCCCTGCACGTCGGCCTTCACCACGAGATTCAGGTCGAGCACCTTGCCCTCGGCGATCCGGGCGAAGACCTCGTCCAGCGTGAGCGAGCGCTCGCGCCCCAGGCGCTCCGTCTTGAGACGGCTGGCGCGCCGGCTCGCGAGACCGCGCGCCGCGCGCTCGTCTTTGACCACGCGACAGAGCTCGCCGGCGATCGGCAGCTCGTCGAAACCGATGATCTCGACGGGCGTGGACGGGCCGCCGCTCGTCAGCGCCTCACCCTTGAAGTCGCGCATCGCCCGCACGCGGCCGCTGACGCCACCGGCGACGATCGCGTCGCCGACGTGCATCGTGCCGCGGTCGACGAGGACGGTCGCGACGACACCGCGGCCGGGATCCACACGCGACTCGATGACGAAGCCGCTGGCCTCGGTCTTCGAATTCGCCTTGAGGTCGGCGACCTCGGCGATCAGCAGAAGCATGTCGAGGAAGGTGTCGAGGCCGAGCCGCTTCTTGGCGCTCGCCTCGACGAAGATCGTGTCCCCTCCCCACTCCTCGGGCACGAGCTCGTACTCCGTGAGCTGCTGCTTGATGCGCTCGACGTTGGCCTCGGGCTTGTCGATCTTGTTCACCACGATGAGGATCGGCACGCCGGCCGCCTTGGCGTGGGCGATGGCCTCGATCGTCTGCGGCATCACGCCGTCGTCGGCCGCCACGACGATGGCGGCGACGTCGGTGACCTTGGCGCCGCGGGCGCGCATCGCCGTGAAGGCGGCGTGGCCCGGCGTGTCGATGAATGTGAGCAGCTTGCCCTGGTGGTCCACCTGATAGGCGCCGATGTGCTGAGTGATGCCGCCTGCCTCGCCGGCCGCCACCGCGGTGTCGCGGATCGCGTCGAGCAGGCTCGTCTTGCCGTGGTCGACGTGGCCCATCACGGTGATCACCGCCGGGCGTGGCTCGAGATCCTCGGGCGCGTCGACGGCTTCGCTCTCGAGCTGCGCTTCCTCGTCGGCCGCGTGGACGATCTCGATCTCGCGGCCGAAATCGCCGGCGAGGACCGTGAGCGCCTCGTCGGAGAGGGACTGCGTGATCGTCACCATCTCACCGTAGCCCATGAGAGCCTTGATGATCTCGGCGGTCGAGATGCCGAGCAGTTGGGATATCTCCTTGACACTGGCGCCCGACGGCAGCTTGACGGGACCGCTCGGCACCGGTGGCGGCGTGGGTGCGACCGCCGCCTCGCGCTGGTCGCGGCCACGGCGACCGCGGCGACGACCGCCGCCGCCACCGCCACCACCCTGCGGACCACCGCGCCGGGCGGCTCCTGCGTCGATGATGACGCGCCGGCGACGGCCGCCCTGGCCGCCACGTCGGCGCGGCGCGGCCGCCGTGCCCGCGAAGGCCTTCTCGATCGCCTCTTCTTCAACGTTGATCTCGCCGTCCACGACCTCGATGCCCGCCTTCTTGAGGTGAGCGAGAACGTCGTCGACGCTCGCACTGCGCTGGCGGGCGATGTCGGAGACTTTGAACTTCTTCGCCACTCACCTCACCGCCTTTCTCTGTTCGCAGGCGACCGCGAACTGGTGCGCGGTCGCCGGGTCGATGATGACGGGGCCCCGGAAAGCGCGCGCGAATGCGCGTCGCTCCACGGCCGCATCGAGACAGCCCTGCTCGGGACAGACGTACGCGCTTCGGCCTGACCGCATGGGCCCGGCGAGCGTCAAGCGCCCGTCACGCAGGGCGAATCGTATCAGGTCGCCTTGAGGGCTGCGTTTGCGGCAGCCGACACAGCTGCGCTCCGGAGCGCCCACGGTGTCACGCCCCCGACTCCGCGTCGGCGGCCGCGGCTGCCTCGGCTGGTCCGGCGTCGGCGCCCTCCGTCGCGCTCGCCGGTCCGCTCTCAGCCGGCTCCGGGGCGGCCGCCTCGGCCTCCTCGGGGCTCGCCGGCGTCTCGGGCTCCACGTAGTCGGCGTGGATGCTGCAGTAGCGCGAGCCGCCGACCGCCTGGTTCGGGCAGCGCTTGCCGGTCGCCGTCACGGCCATGCACTGGCCGACCACACCTTCGTCCTCGGCGAAGTCCATGTCGGCCTCGGCCTCAGCCTGCTGCTGCTGGCTCCGGATGTCGATGCGCCAACCCGTGAGCTTGCTCGCCAGGCGTGCGTTCTGTCCCTCGCGACCGATCGCGAGCGACAGCTGGTCGTCGGGCACGATGATGGTCGCCGACTGAGCTTCGTCGTCGACGAGTACCTCGCGCACCCGCGCCGGCGACAACGCCTTGGCGACGAAGCGAGCCGCATCGTCGTGGTACGGGATGATGTCGATGCGCTCGCCGCGCAGTTCGCTCACGACCATGCGCACGCGCGAGCCGCGCGGGCCGACGCAGGCGCCCACAGGGTCGACGCCGTCAGTGTGCGACACGACCGCGATCTTGCAGCGTCCGGGCACCGGCTTGCCGTCACGACCCCGGTAGCCTGTCTCGCGCGCCACCTGGCGGATCTCGACGAGTCCGTCGGCGAGCTCGGGGACCTCGACATCGAACAGCTTGCGCACAAGCTCCTCGCTCTTGCGCGAGAGGATGACCTGCGGTCCCTTCGTCGAGTCTTGGACCTTGACGATCACGGCCTTCACGCGGGCGCCGTGCTCGTAGTGCTCCGTCTCGATCTGTTCGCTCTTGGGGAGCAGAGCCTCGACCCGGCCGAGCTCGACGAGCGTGTAGCGCGCGTCGCTCTGCTGGACGATGCCGGTGACGAGCTCGCCCACGCGGTCCACATACTCGTCGAACATGAGGTCACGCTCGGCGTCACGGATGCGCTGGATGATCACCTGCTTCGCCGTTTGCGCGGCGATGCGGCCGAAGTCGTCGGGCGTCACCTCGATGCGCTCGACCTGGCTCATGTCGACGCCCGAGAGGTCGAGACCGATCTCCTCGCCCTCCTCGTCATGCACCTTGAGAGCCTCGACGTCGATGTGCTCGGGGAAGATGAGCTGATACACCTTCATGTCGCCCGTATCGGGGTCGACCTCGGCCTTCGCGTGCTCGACCGCGCTGGGCGTCTTCTTGTAGGCCGAGAGCAAGGCGTCCTCGAGCGCCTCGAGAAGGGCGTCGAAAGCGATCCCCTTCTCCTTCTCGATCTGGCGCAGGGCCTCGATGATCTCTGTGCTCACAACCGCCTCCGGTTCACCTGTCGAACGTATGCACCACGTGGGCGCGTGCGATATCGCTCATCTCGAGCCTGACCTCGCCGGCACCGTCGGTCAGCTCGACGGTCACGGTCGTCTCGTCGGCGCTCGCGAGCCTGCCACGAAACCGGCGGCGCCCATCGACCGGCGCCGCCATCTGCACAGCCACCTCGCGGCCGATCGCCGCCACGAAATGGGGCGGCTTGCGCAGCGGCCGGTCGAGGCCCGGTGACGACACCTCCAAGGCGAACCCTTCGCGCAGGTCGTCGAGCACCCTGCTCACATCCGCACAGAGGTCGAGGTCGACTCCGCCGGGCCGATCGACGTACACCACGAGTCGGTCACCCTTGACCTCGAGGTCGACGACTTCGACATCGGCGTAGTGCCCCGCCAGCGTTTCCTCGACGGCGGCCTCAAGCTCCTGCCTGCTGCCACGCATGTCTCGACCCCCTACAAGAACAAAAGTCGGCTGCTGCGCACCGACTTTCACGAATCGCTCCGCGCGTGTTGTCTCGCCGAGAAGGAGTATAGCACCGGTACGCCCGGGCCGACAAGGCGAGGAGACCTCAATGTGCGGGGGGATTGTGCCGATAGTCCCAACGGCGGCGCGGGGGCGACGCCCATGAGACAACACCAGAGGGACGTGATCGCGTCATGGGAGAGTACACCACCTTCGAGTGTCGCAGCTGCGACTACAAGGCCGAGCGCGTGCGCTGGGGCGTCAGCGTCAACGACCCCCGTCAACGTTGTATGCCCGCGTATTGCGTCGAGTGTCGCACGATCCGCGAGGTCGATCTGACCGACGCCGACGTGATGGTCGACGAGTTCGAGTGCCCCGACTGCGGAAGCCAGCTCTTCTTCCTCGAGAAGGCGGCTTCGTACACCTGCCCGAAGTGCAAGGCGCACGACATGCGCCTCATCCAGGGCGACTACTGGTGAGACCGGTCGGCGGCCGCCTCCAGGGCACGGCCGCCGGCTCGTTCAGTCAACGATGACGACGGGGCTCCCGGCCGGTACCAGCCGGCCGACTTCGCGGATATCGTCGTTGCGCATGCGCACGCAGCCGTGGCTGACTGCTTGGCCGATCAGCGACGGCTGATCCGTGCCGTGGATCGCGACCGGGCCGCCGTTGGGCCAGTCTGCGAGCTTCGGCTGGAAGGCGCTGATCCCGATCGCGAGCACCCCGTACACGCCTTGAGGGTCGTTGGGCTTGAGCTTCTGGTTGACGAAGAAGAAGCCGGTCGGCGTGGGCAGGTCGGACTCGCCGACCGCGACGCGATAGGTGCCCTGCTCCTGCCCGCGACGGTACACCGTCAGCGTGCGCTCGGAGAGGTCGATCTCGATCTTCGTCGTCGTGGTGTAGAAGGCCAGCTGGCCCTCCTTCACCCAGCCGCGGCTCCCGTTGGGTCGCACCGAGAGCCACACGCGATGCCATGTCTCACCCGCGACCGTGCGCGCCCGGTCGACGAGCACCACCGTGGGGTAGTCGTGGTAGTTGCGCTCCCCGAGGCGCACCTTGACGGGCGCCGCATCGGACGGCTTCGTGCGGACGACGACCGGACCGACGGCCTTGCCCACCTGCCAGGTCTCGTAGGCCGGCGCCGGCGGCGCCTCGGCAGACGCGCCGGGTGTCGGCACGACGACCGGCGCCGGCGACTGTACGGCGCCGCCCCCCTCCGCCCTCGCGCGCATGACGGCCCAGCCGCCCACGCCGACCCCGAGAAGCGCGACGACGGCCGTCAGACTGAGGATCAGATCGCGAGAACGTGTCGACATGTCACTCCAAGGGTAGTCGAAGGCCTACGGTCTGTACACAGGATGCCCGCTGCGGGCGGCGTACACTACGTCCAGAGAGTCCTTCCCCGAAAGGAGAGCGCGTGACCATCACCATCATCCTGGCCCTCGCGATCGTCGTCATCGTCGTGCTGGCTCTGGTCGCCATCTACAACGGGCTGGTCAAGCGTCGCAACCAGGTCGACAACTCCTGGAGCCAGATCGACGTCCAGCTCAGGCGCCGGCACGACCTCATCCCCAACCTCGTCGAGGCCGTCAAGGACTACATGGAGTTCGAGCAGGACACGCTGACGCGGGTCACCGAGGCGCGGACGGCCGCCATGGCCGCCGGACAGCGTGGCCCCGAGGCGCAGGCGCAGGCCGAGAACATGCTGAGCGACGCGCTGAAGTCGCTCTTCGCCGTCACCGAGAACTACCCTGACCTCAAGGCCAACCAGAACGTGTTGAGCCTCCAGGAGGAGCTCACCGCGACCGAGAACAAGATCTCCTTCGCGCGGCAGTTCTACAACGACAGCGTCCTCACGTACAACAACAAGATCCAGACGGTGCCGTCCAACCTCGTTGCCGGCCTGTTCAACTTCACGGCCAAGCAGTACTTCGAGGCGCCCGAGGCCGCCCGCGAGGTGCCCAAGGTCGACCTGCGGTGACGGCCCGCCGGGTTCGGCGGCGAGGCTAGCGACCGGTGTACGAGCAGATCGCGCGCAACCGGCGCGCCTCGTGGCTTCTCATGGTGATGATGGTCGCCCTGTTCGCCGTCGTCGGCTACGTCTTCGGTCTGGCCTGGCTCGGCGGCCAGACCGGCGGGCTCGGGCTGCTCGGCGTGTTCGGCGTCGTCGCGATCTTGTGGAGCCTCATCGGCTACTTCACCGGCGACAGGATGGTGCTCGCCGTCAGCGGCGCCCGACGCGTCGCGCACGCCGACGAGCCGCAGCTCTGGAACGTCGTCGAAGAGATGTCGATCGCCGCCGGGCTCGCCGCGCCGCCGGCGGTGTACCTCATCGAGGATGAGGCCCTCAACGCCTTCGCGACCGGCCGCGACCCGAGCCACGCGGCGATCGCGGTCACGCGCGGGCTCATGGAGCGCCTCAACCGCGAGGAACTGCAGGCCGTCGTCGCCCACGAGCTCTCGCACGTCCGCAACTACGACATCCGCTTTGCCACGCTGGTCGGGATCCTGGTGGGCATGATCGCGCTCGTCGCCGACTTCTTCCTGCGTTCCACCTTCTTCGGTGGAGGCCGCCGCCGCGGGGGCAGCTCCGGCGGAGGGGGGCCGATCATGCTCCTCGCGTTGCTGCTGGCCGTCGTCGCGCCGCTCGCCGCCTCGGCCGTACAGTTCGCGATCTCTCGCCGCCGCGAGTACCTGGCCGACGCCTCCGGGGTCGAGCTCACGCGCAACCCGCTGGGCCTCGCCAAGGCGCTGCACAAGATCTCGACCGACCCTCAGGCGCTGCGCGGCGCCAACAGGGCGACCGCGCACCTCTACATCGCGAATCCCCTGCGCAAGCGGCGTGCGCACAGCGGCATCTTCGACACGCATCCGCCGGTCGACGAGCGCATCGCCGTCCTCCTGCGCATGGCGCACGCCGGGCCGGAGGCGCTCGGGTCGCCGACCGGCGACCCGAGCGCCCTCACGCCCGACGTCACCTGACGGCGCGCCGCGATCACGTCTGCTCGTCGACCGCCCGGCGGTAGAGCTCGCTGTCGGGTCGCAGCGCAGAGGCCAGGCGCAGCTGAGCCCGGGCTTCATCCTGCCGGCCGACGCGCAGGAGGCAACGACCGAGCGCGTATCGCGCGTAGTCGTTGTCCGGCACGTCGGCCGCCACTGCTTCAAAGAGGGCGGCAGCGGCCTCGAAGCGCCCGAGCGCGTACTCCGCGCGGCCGAGGGCTTCGCGGATCGAGTTCTTGCCGGGTTCGAGGCGCAGAGCGCGGGCCAACACCAGCGCCGCCTGCCCGGGATGCCGTTCGCGCATGAAGCCGACACCCGTCTGAAAGAGACTGTAGGCCTCGCTCTCGGGGTCGAACGAAGGCACGCGCCGCACCACGAGTCCCACGCGCTCGGCCTCAGAGGCCGAGGTCGGCGGCGACGCCCTGCATCGCCTCGAGACCGATGCTCAAGAACTCGTCGAGCTCGAGGCCGAGCTCGGCGCAGCGCGCGATGGCCTCACGATCGACACCCCGCGCAAAAGCCCCTTCGCGAAAGCGCTTGCGCACGGACTTGAGCTTGACCCCGGCGAGGTCCTTGTCGGGGCGGATCAAGGCCGCCGCCGTGACGAGCCCGCTGAGCTGGTCGGCGGCGATCAGCGCGACGTCGAACCGCGATTCGGCAGCGACGCCGGTCGCGGGGTTGTGAGCGGCCACCGCGTGCACGGCGGCCTCGGGCGCGCCCGCGACGCGCAGCGCCTCGGCCGCCTCGGCGCCGTGACGCGTGACGTCGCCCTCGGTCGCCTCGGCGTCGATATCGTGCGCGAGACCGGCGAGGCCCCAGACCTCCGGGTCCTCATCGAGGCGCTCCGCGAGCGCCCGCATGATCGCCTCGGCGGCCAGCATGTGGCGGCGCAGATTGACGTTGGCAACGCGCGCCTCGACGAGCGCCAGGGTCTCTTCGCGGCCGAGCGCGCTCACGTGAGGGCCCCTTCGACGGCGTCGAGCAGCGCGACCGCGCACGCCCGCTTGCTGCAGCGCGGCACATGGATCTCGCGCTCGCCCGTCAGGATCGTGATCTCGTTCTCGTCGGCCCCTATGCCCACGCCTTCAGCCAGCACATCGTTGAAGACCAGGAGGTCGACGCCCTTCGCGTCCTTCTTGCGCCGCGCTCGATCGAGATGCGGACCGGCCTCGGCGGCGAACGCCACCCGCAGGAGACCCGACCGCTCCGCCTCGGCGAGCACGTCGACGGTGCGCACGAGCTCCAGGCCGAGCACCTCACGCTCGCCGCGCTCGATCTTGCCGGCGACGCTCTCGGCCGGCTTGAAATCGGCCACGGCGGCCGCCATCACGAGGACGTCGGCGGCCGCCGTCGCCTCGCGCACGGCCGCCGCCATGTCTTCGGCGGACTCCACGGCGACGGTCGCATACGGTACGCCCTCGACCGGGTGCGTCGCGATCAGGGTCACGGCGGCGCCGCGCAGGTACGCTTCGTCGGCGACGGCACGGCCCATCTTGCCGCTCGAGCGGTTGCCGACGTAGCGCACGGCGTCGATGCGCTCGCGCGTGCCGCCCGCGGTGACGACGACGTGTCGCTCGCGAAGAGCGCCGGCAGCCGAGCCGGCGAAGGCGCGCTTCACGGCGGCGAGGATCGCGTCGGGCTCGGCCATACGACCGACGCCCTCCTCCCCGCAGGCCAGCTCGCCACGCCCCGTCGGCAGCACCTCGACGCCGCGCTCGGCGAGACGACGCAGGTTGTCCCGGGTCGCGGGGTGCTCGTACATGGCCCAGTTCATGGTGGGCGCGACGATCACCGGACCGCGGAAGGCGAGGTACACGGCCGTCAGCAGGTTGTCGGCGATGCCGGCCGCCATCTTGGCGAGCGTGTTCGCGGTGGCGGGCGCGACGACCATGACGTCGGCGTCGCGGGCGGCGTCGATGTGCTCGAACCAGCCGCCCGTCGACTGCCACGCCGTCTCGTCGTCGAGGACGGGGCCGCGAGACGCCGCCGCAAAGGTGAGCGGCATCACGAAGCGCGCCGCCGCGGCGGTCGTCACGACCGTCGGCGCGAAGCCCTCGCGGGCGAGCCCGCGCACGAGCTCGACCGACTTGTAGATGGCGATCCCCCCCGTGACGCCGACCAGCACTCGCCGGCCGGCGGTCGGCGGACCGCCGCCGCTGTCGTCTGCCGCGGCCACGCCGGGACTACTCCACCTCGGTCGACTCGAGCTTGCCGTCGGCGATCTCCTCGAGGGAGATCGTCAGCAGGTTCGTGCTGCGCGTCGACACCAGCGGCGGCGTCAGCGTCTCCTCCTCGGACATGAACCCTTCACCGAGGCTGTGGTAGTACGAGTTGATCTGGCGCGCACGCTTGGCGGCGATCATCACGAGCGCGTAGCGCGACCCCCCTGCGTGCGGGAGGAGCTCGTCGATGCGTGGTCTGTCCACTCGCTTCCCTTTCTTCGTGCGTTGATGATGCCAGCGACCTCAGCGGCCGCACGTTCGGCGTCGTCGTTGACGACGATGTGGTCGAACTCGTCGGCCGCCGCCACCTCCTGCACGGCGATGTCCAGGCGCCTCGCGATGGCAGCCGGACTCTCGGTGCCGCGACCCTTCAGCCGCGTCGCCAACGCGCCCAGAGACGGCGGCGCGATGAACACGGACACCGCGTCCGGCAGCGTCCGCCGCACCGCCCGCGCCCCCTGAAGCTCGATCTCGAGCACGACGTCATCGCCGGCCGCGAGCCGCGCCTCGACGTCGTCCCGCAGGGTCCCGTAGCGGTGGTCACTGTAGTGTACCCATTCGAGGAAGCGTCCCTCGCGCACGCCGGCGTCGAACTCCTCTTCGCTCAGGAAGTGATACTCCCTGCCGTCGGTCTCACCAGGACGGGGGGGCCTCGTCGTCGCCGACACCGAGCAGACGAGACGATCGACACGCCGTCTCACGCGTCCGATGACGGTGCCTTTCCCGGCGCCGGACGGCCCCGAGATGACGAAGACCAGAGCGATGGCTCACCGCCCGAAGAAGACGAGCAGCTCGCCGCGCTGGCGGCCGGAGAGACCCCCGACCGTCTTGCTGGGGCTGATGCGGCACTGCTCCATGATGCGCGCGGACTTGACCCTGCCGCACTTGGGGACCGCCATGAGCACGTCGAGCACCTTGGCGGTCATGAGGTACTCGGGAGGCGACGCCAGGATGTCGACGACCGACGCCTTCCCTTGCTTGAGGTCGGCTTTGAGGGCGGCGCGGCGAGACCGGATGTCGTTCGCGCGAGACAGCGCGTCCATACGCTGGCTGAGCGATCGGGCGGGGGCGCTGCTGGATGACTTCGCGGAGAGGGACACGGACGGGAGTATACGGAAGAGCCGCTCCGAGTTCAACTGCGCACGCAACGCGCGAACGCGCGTCTTTGCGGGAGTTTTCTCGGCGTCCGCGGCCTATGGCCGCGCAAGCGCGACGCCGCGCGCAGCGGCGGGGCTCGCGAAGCCCCGCGCGGCCAGCTCGCCGCGCAGCTCGCCGAGTATACGACGCGGCGTCTCGACACCCAGGAAGTTGGCCGCCCCGACGGCGACCGCCGTTGCCCCGCAGGCGATGAACTCGAGGGCGTCGAGGCCGCTCGTCACCCCGCCCATGCCGATGAGAGGCGCCTGCGGGAAGGCGCTCGCGACCTCCGCCGTCATACGCAGTGCGATGGGCCTGATGGCCGGTCCGCACAGGCCGCCCGTGCGGTTGCCGAGGAACGGCCGCAGGGTCGCCGGATCGAGCACCAGCGCCTTGAACGTGTTGACGAGCGCCAGGCCGGTCGAGCCCGCCTCCAGCGCGGCAGCAGCCACGGGGACGACGTCGGTCACGTTGGGCGTCAGCTTGGTGAAGACCGGGCGGGCGGTCTCGGCGCACACGGCGGCGACGACGGCAGCGGTCGCCGCCGGCTCGGCGCCGATCTGAAGCCCGCCGGCGACGTTGGGGCAGGACACATTGAGCTCGTACCCTGCCACGGCAGGGGACGCGTCGCCGCGGGCCGCGGCCCAGACCTCGACCTCACGGACCACCGCGGCGTAGTCCTCGGCCGTGCTGCCCCCGACGCTGACGAGCATCGGCTGGCGCAGGGCGCCCAGCGCCGGCAGCACTCCCAGCCAGGCCACGATGCCTGGATTCGCGAGGCCGATCGCATTGATCACGCCCGACGGCGTCTCGGTGATGCGCGGCGGTGGGTTGCCGGCACGAGGCTCGAGCGTGACCGTCTTGTGCACGTAGGCGGCGTAAGGGAAGACCGCAAAGAGGTCCCCGCGCGAGCGCCGCGCGACCTCCAGCGCGTCGAAGGTACCAGACGCGTTGAGCAGCGGATGCTCGAGAGCGATCGTCCCGAGGCTCACGCGCAGGTCGACTTGCTCCTCTGAAAGCGGTGACGCCGGGCCGGGCCCGCTGCGCTCGCCGGCCCTCACGGAGCCACGACCGTCTCGAGAGCGAAGACCGGGCCCTCGCTGCAGACCCGCAGGTAGCCCTCGGTCGTGGCGACGACGCAGCCGTGACACGCTCCTGTGCCGCACGCCAGGTGCGCCTCGAGCGAAGCGTAGCCCCTCAGCCCGCGCTCGCCGGCCCAGCGCTGGACGGCGGCGACCATGCGCAGCGGCCCGCAGGCATACACCACCGTGCCCGGCCGTGCGTCGACCTCCGCCAGAAGGTCGACGACCGTGCCCGCGCGTCCCACGCCGCCGTCCTCGGTCGCGAGCCACAGCCGCTCGAGGTCGAAGGCGCCGGCCGCTCGCGCCTGGCGCGCGTCTCTGAAGCCGAAGGCCGCCGTGACCACGGCCCCGCGGCGCCTGAGCTCGTCGGCGAGGAACTGAAGCGGGGCGCAGCCGATGCCTCCGCCGACCAGGAGGGCCGCAACCACTCCCTCGACGGGAAACGGCGTCCCCAGTGGGCCGGCGAGCTCGAGGGTCTCCCCCACCTCGGCGCGCACCAGCTCCCGCGTCCCGCGACCGCGCTCCTCGACGAGCAGCCCGACGCGATCGCCGCGTACGCTGAACAGCGAGAGCGGCCGGCGCAGCAGGAACCCCTCACCCGGGACCGTCACCATCACGAACTGGCCCGGCGCCGCGACGGCGGCCATGGAGGGCGCCGCGAGCTCGAGGGCGGCGAAGGCGCCGAACGAGCGCGCGGACACGACCCGGCACGCGACCGTCTCGGCCCACTGCTCGCCAGGCGCGTCGTGGGCCGTTCGGGACACGTCGCAGGAGTGGACCCCGGCTTCGTGCCGTCGACCGTTCGCGCTCATCGCCCCCAGCCCGTCCGGTGCAGGTCCTGCAGACAGCGCACGGCGACCCGCGGGCGCCGTGCGGTCTCGATCGCCGAGACCGCCGCCGAAGCGCCGGCCAGCGTCGTGATGCAGGGCACGCCCCGCTGCACGGCCGCGGTCCTGATCTCGTAGCCGTCGCTGCGCGCCCCTCTGCCGTATGGGGTGTTCACCACCAGCGCGATCGCACCGTCCTGAATGAGGCCGACGATGTGCGGCTCGCCCTCCTGCACCTTGTTCACCTCCGCCGCGGGTACTCCGAGGCTCTGCAGGGCGCGCGCCGTGCCGCGCGTCGCGAGGATCTCGAAGCCGAGCGCGTGCAGCCGCTGTCCCAGGATCGTCGCCGCCGACTTGTCGGAGTCGCAGACCGACACGAAGACGGTGCCCTCGAGCGGCAGCGGCGCGCCGGCCGCCGTGTGGGCCTTGCCGAGCGCGGCCGGGAACGCCTCGGCGATGCCCATCACCTCGCCCGTCGACTTCATCTCGGGCCCCAACCGGCTGTCGGCGCCGGGGAAACGAGCGAACGGGAGCACGACCTCCTTCACGCTCACGTAGTCGGGCACGGGCCGCACCGGGAGATCCATCTCGGCCAGCCGCGCGCCCAGCACGACCTCGGTCGCCACCCTCGCCAGGGGCACCCCCGTCGCCTTGCTCGCGAACGGCACGGTGCGCGAGCCGCGCGGGTTCACCTCGAGCACGTACAGCTGGTAGTTCTGGTAGGCGAACTGGACGTTGATCAACCCCTTGACGCCGAGCGCCAGCGCGAGCTGCGTGGTCTGACGGCGCACCTGCTCCAGGGTCCCCTCACCGAGGCTGATGGACGGGATCACACAGGCCGAGTCACCGGAGTGCACGCCGGCCTCCTCGACGTGTTGCATGATCGCCCCGATGTAGACCGTCTCGCCATCGGCGACCGCGTCGACGTCGACCTCGATGGCGTCCTCGAGGAAGCGGTCGATCAGCACCGGCCTGCCGGTGCTCACCGCGACCGCCCGGGCCATGTACTCCTCGAGCTGGTCGCCCGAGTAGACGATCTCCATGGCGCGGCCGCCGAGGACGTACGAGGGGCGCACGAGCACCGGGTATCCGATCTCGTCGCCCACCGCGCGCGCCTCGTCGGACGTACGCGCAAGCCCGTAGGGCGGGCAGGCGATGCCGAGCTCGCGCAGCAGCTCACCGAAGCGTCCCCGGTCCTCAGCCAGATCGATCGAGGCCTGGGGCGTCCCGAGGATCGGGATGCCGGCGTCGGCCAGCGCCCCGGCGATCTTGAGCGGCGTCTGCCCGCCGAACTGCACGATCACGCCCTCGGGACGCTCGTTGAGACAGACGTTCGCCACGTCCTCGAAGGTCAGCGGCTCGAAGTAGAGGCGGTCCGAGATGTCGTAGTCGGTCGAGACCGTCTCCGGGTTGCAGTTGACCATCACCGCTTCGTAGCCGAGGCGCCGCGCGGTCAAGGCGGCGTGCACGCAACAGTAGTCGAACTCGATGCCCTGGCCGATCCGGTTCGGGCCCGAGCCCAGGATCACGACGCGCGGGCGCTCGCCCGGCGTCGCCTCGTTCTCCTGCTCGTAGGTCGAGTAGTAGTAGGGCGTCTCGGCCTCGAACTCGGCGGCGCAGGTGTCGACCGCCTTGTAGACCGGCGTGACGCCCCACTCGAGCCGCACAGCGCGCACCTCCCGCTCCGTCCGTCCGCAGAGCTCGCCCAAGCGATGATCGGAGAAGCCATAGCGCTTCATGCGGCGGAGGAGCTCGGGTGAGAGCGCGCCGGCGCCTCGCACCTCGCGCTCGAGGCCGACGATGTCGCGCACCTCGCTCAAGAAGAACGGGGAGACGCCGGTCAGCTCGGCGAGCTGCTCGAGCCCCGCCTCCTGGCGGAAGGCGTGCAGCAGGAGCTCGTAGCGTTCGCAGGTCGGGGTCGCCAATGCCTTCAACGTCTCCTGCAGGGTCGCCGGAAGCTCGACGGCACCGTCCAGCTCGCGCGAGCGCAGGGCCTTGAGGAGCGCCTCCTTGAAGGTGCGGCCGATGGCCATCGCCTCGCCCACGCTCTTCATGTGGGTCGTCAGCTCGGGGTCCGCCATGGGGAACTTCTCGAAGGCCCACCGCGGCATCTTGACGACCACGTAGTCGAGCGTCGGCTCGAAACAGGCCGGCGTCTTCCTGGTGATGTCATTGCGGATCTCGTCGAGCGTGTAGCCGACGGCCAGCTTCGCCGCGATCTTGGCGATCGGGAAGCCGGTGGCCTTCGAGGCCAGCGCCGAGCTGCGCGATACCCGCGGGTTCATCTCGATCACCGCGACCTCGCCCGTGCCCGGGTGCACGGCGAACTGCACGTTCGAGCCGCCGGTGTCCACCCCGATGGCGCGCATGATCGCCGCCGCCGCGTCGCGCAACTCCTGGTACTGCGGATCGGTCAGTGTGAGCGCCGGCGCCACCGTCACGCTGTCGCCGGTGTGGATGCCCATCGGATCGATGTTCTCGATCGAGCAGATGACGACGACGTTGTCCGCCGAGTCGCGCATCACCTCGAGTTCGAACTCCTGCCAACCCTCGACCGACTCCTCGAGGAGGACCTGCGAGATGGGACTGCGCCGCAGACCGCCGGCCACGATGTCGCGGAGACTCCCGGCGTCGCGGGCGATGCCGCCGCCACTGCCCCCGAGCGTGAAGGCGGGGCGTACGACCAGCGGGAGGCCGAGCTCGCGGCCGGCCAGCTCGGCCTCTTCGAGCGTATGCGCGAGAGCGCTGCGCGGCACGCGCAGACCGATGCGCTCCATGATCTCGCGGAACTCCGCGCGATCCTCGGCCCGGCGGATCGCCTGCGCGTCGGCGCCGATCATCTCGACGCTCCACAGGTCGAGCACACCGGCCTCCGCGAGCTCCATGCTCAAGTTGAGCGCCGTCTGGCCGCCCAGCGTCGGCAGGAGCGCGTCCGGCCGCTCGGTCTCGATGATGCGCGTGAGCGTCGGCAGGTCGAGCGGCTCGATGTAGGTGCGGGTGGCGAAATCCGGATCGGTCATGATGGTCGCCGGGTTCGAGTTCACGAGGACGACCTCGAACCCGTCCTCGAGGAGCACCCGGCAAGCCTGCGCGCCGGAGTAGTCGAACTCGCAGGCCTGTCCGATCACGATCGGCCCCGAGCCGATGATCAGGATCTTCTTCAGGTCGTCGCGCCGCGGCATCAGGCGACCCCCGCCGCGGCGAAGCGCTCTATCTCGTCCACGAAGCGGGCGAACAGGTAGAGGGAGTCGTGCGGCCCCGGCGTCGACTCGGGGTGGTACTGCACGGAGAAGGCGCGGAGGTCGGGCGCCGCGAGCCCCTCGACGGTGCCGTCGTTCAGGTTCACGTGCGTGACCTGCGCGGCCGGGTGCGCGGTGTCGGCCTCGCGAACGGCGAAACCGTGGTTCTGCGTCGTGATCGCGATCGCCCCCGTGCGCAGGTCCTTCACCGGGTGGTTGGCGCCGCGGTGCCCGAACTTGAGCTTGTAGGTCGTCATGCCGAGCGCGAGTGCGAGGACCTGGTGGCCCAGGCAGATGCCGAAGACCGGTACCTTGCCGAGCAGGCGACCGACCGCCTTGACGGCGTAGTCGACGGCCGCCGGGTCGCCCGGGCCGTTGGAGAGGAAGACGCCGTCGGGCTGCAGCTTCAACACCTCGCGCGCGCTGGTCGCGGCGGGCACCACTGTGAGGCTCAGGCCATGAGCGCTGAGCATGCGCAGCATGGAGCGCTTCACGCCGAAGTCGTAGACGACGACGCGACGAGAGGGCGGCACACCCGCCTGCGACGGCGCCTCCGCTCGCGGCGGCGCGCCCTCCGGAGACTGCGGCGCCACCTCGTAGCGCTCGGACGTCGTGACCGCACGCGCCAGGTCCAGCCCCGCCATGAGCGGCAGCCTCTGGGCCCGGCGGCGCAGATCGCGGACGTCGTCGCTCCCGGTCGAGACCACAGCGCGTAGCGCGCCCTGCTCGCGGATGTGCCGGGTCAGGGCGCGCGTGTCCACGCCGCTCACCGCCAGGACCCCACGCTCGCCGAGCCACTCGAGCCAGGTCGCCGACGAGGCGTGGTTGAAGCGGTAGTTCGTGATCTCCCGCGCCAGGACGACCCGGGCGTGCGCCGACCCCGACTCGTCGCGAGCGGGATCGGCGCCGTAGTTGCCGTTCATCGGGAACGTGAAGGTCACGAGCTGGCCCGCGTACGACGGATCGGTCGCGATCTCCTGATAGCCCATCATGCTCGTCGTGAAGACGAGCTCGCCGCCGACGGTCCCGCCGCCGGCGAGAGCTTCGCCGCTGAAGCAGACGCCGTCCTCGAGGACGACGAGCGCGCGCTCAGGCATCGGCCTCCCATGCAAGTCGCCCGCCGGCCACGGTGAGTCGCACCCTTCCCGTCAGTCGTCTGCCCAGCCATGCCGAGTTGCCCGAACGCGACTGGAACCCGTCGCGCGTGACCGTCCAGGTGGCGTCGGGATCGACCACGCAGAGGTCCGCCCGGGCGCCGGCTCTGATCGCCGGCGGCTCGAGGCCGGCGATCGCCGCCGGCGCCGCGCTCATCCTCGTCACCAGGGCGCCCAGCGTGAGGGCACGCTTCTTGACCAGCTCGCTGTAGAGCGCCGCGAAGGCCGTCTCGAGCCCCGTCGTCCCGAAGGGCGCCTCCTCGAAGGGCACGTCCTTCTCCTCTGGAGAGTGCGGCGCGTGGTCGGTGGCGACGCAGTCGATGAGCCCGCTCTTCAGCGCCTCGACGAGGGCGGCGCGATCGCGCTCCTCGCGCAGGGGCGGGTTCACCTTGACGGTGCTCTCGAGCGTCTCGACCTCGGCGTCGATCATCGTCAGGTGATGCGGCGTGACCTCGGCGGTGACCCGGACCCCGGCCTTCTTCGCGCGCTCGAGGTGCTCGAGCGAGGCGGCCGCGCTCAGGTGACAGAGGTGCACGCGACCGTCTTCGTAGGCCGCCACCTCGAGGACCCGCTGCACGTCGATGCTCTCGGCGATCGACGGCATGCCGCCGAGGCCGAGCCGCGCGGACACCGGCCCCTCGTGCATCTGTCCGCCGACGACCAGCGAGGCGTCCTCGGCGTGCACCGCGACGAACCGGTCGGTCAGCTTGACGTACTGCAGGGCGCGACGCACGAGCTGCGCGGTCGCGAGCGGCCGCCCGTCGTCGCTGAAGCCGATCGCGCCGGTCTCCGCGAGCTCCGCCATCTCCGTGAGCCGCTCGCCGGCAAGGCCGCGGGTCACGGCCGCGTAGAAGCCGGCCGGCACGACCGCCTCGCGCCTGGCGCGTTCGATGAGGCCGGCCAGGAGCATCGCCGTGTCGACGACCGGGTCGGTGTTGGCCATCCCGAAGACCGCGACGTAACCACCGGCCGCTGCCGCCCGTGTGCCGGTCGCGAGATCCTCTTCGTCCTCGCGCCCGGGCGTGCGCAGATGCGCGTGCAGATCGACGAAGCCCGGCAGCACGAGCAGCCCCCGGGCGTCGACCTCGCGGACCCCCTCGGGCGCCGCGAGATCGCTCCCGAGCTCCGCGATCTTGCCCTTGAGCACGAGCACGTCCTGCGCCTGGTCGATGCCCGACCCGGGATCGACCACGCGCCCCCCCTTGAGCAAGACGTCGAGGGCCGGTCCCGGTCTGCTCCACGTCCGCTGCATCAGAGCACCTCCCCGCCGCTCGTGGCGTCGCTGTAGCCGACGATCGTGCGGTAGAGGACGGCCATGCGCACCGCCACGCCGCTGAAGACTTGCCGCGCGATGAGGTTCTCGTCGTCGTCGACGACGTCGGCGGCGATCTCGACACCGCGGTTGACCGGCCCGGAGTGCATGACGCGCTGGTGCTCCCGAAGGCGCGCCGGCGTCACGCCGAACAGCCGGCTGTACTCGCGCAGCGACGGCACGAATTCGCCCCCGGCGACCATGCGCTCTCGCTGGATTCGCAGGAGGTAGACGACGTCGGCCTCCTCGAGCCGCCCGAGATCGTGCTCCACCGTCACTCCCATCGCCTCGATCCCCCGCGGCATCATCGTCGGGGGACCGGCCAGCGTGACGTCCATGCCCATCAGTTTGAATCCCATGATGTCGCTGCGGGCCACGCGGCTGTGGAGGATGTCGCCGACGATCCAGACCTTCATGCCGGAGAGGTCGCGACCGAAGGTCTGGCGCAGGGTGAACAGGTCGAGGAGACATTGGGTCGGGTGCTGATGGGCGCCGTCACCGGCGTTGATGACGCTGGCGTCGGTGTTCGCGCCGAGAAACTGGCAGGCGCCCGCCGACGGATGTCGCACGACGAGGATGTCGGGGGCCAGGGCAGACACAGTGACGGCCGTGTCCTTGAGCGACTCGCCCTTCGCGACCGCGGAGCCGCCGGATATGACGCTCAGCGTGTCGGCCGAGAGTCGCTTGGCGGCGAGGTCGAAGCTCGACGAGGTGCGGGTCGAGGCCTCCCAGAACAGGTTGATGATGGTGCGCCCGCGCAGTGTCGGCACCTTCTTGATGTCGCGCTCCAGCACGGGCAGGAAGCTCTCGGCGGTGTCGAGCAGCAGCTCGACCTGCTCGCGCGAGAGGTCTTCCATCGAGATGAGATCGCGCTTCGCCATGGTCAGTCCTCCTGTCCGGCGCGGACCAGGACGACCTCGTCGACCCCGTCGCACTCCTGAAGCCGCACCCAGATGCGCTCGCGCGCCGCGGTCGGCAGGTTCTTGCCGACGTAGTCCGGCCGGATCGGCAGCTCGCGGTGACCGCGGTCCACGAGAACGGCGAGCTGCACCCGTGCCGGCCGGCCGAAATCGAAGAGCGCGTCGATGGCGGCGCGGATCGTGCGCCCCGTGTACAGCACGTCGTCGACGAGCACCACCGTGGCCCCGTCGATCTCGAAGGGCAGGTGAGTGTCCTTCACCTCCGGCTGCGGCGTGCGCGGGATCACCCCCACCACACCCCGTGCGGCGACGTCGTCGCGGTAGAAGGAGATGTCGAGATCCCCTAGGGGCAGCTCGCGCCCTCCCACTTCGCAGAGGAGGCGGTGGATGCGCTCGGCGAGGAAGGCCCCTCTGGTGTGGATGCCCACCACGGCAAGCCGGGCCTCGTTGGGGTTCTTCTCGAGGATCTCGTGCGAGATGCGCGTGATCGTGCGGCGCATCTGCTCGGCCGTGAGCACCACGGTCTCTGACTCGGGTCTGGATTCAGGCATAAAGAAGGCTGCCGCGCCAGTCATCACGGTACGGCAGCGTCATCACCCCCCTTACGGTCTCTCGGGACACGGTTAAAGGTCGGGCGGAGTGTAGCAGCGCCCCTACACGGGCGCAAGAGCGTGGCCGCTGAGGGCGGCGGGCGAGTAGAATACGGTCGTGTGCGCGATCTCCTGCCCACCACGAAGGGAGCGGCGCTCTATGAGCACGAAGGCCACGAAGGCGCCAAAGGCCGGTGCTCTCATCGAGCTCGCCGACCGCTGGGGCGCCCACAACTACGCACCGCTGCCGGTCGTCATCGAGCGCGGCGAGGGAGCCTACGTCTGGGACTCCGAGGGCACCCGCTACGTCGACTTCCTCTCGTGCTACTCGGCGCTGAGCCACGGCCATCGCCATCCGCGCATCGTGGCTGCCCTGAAGCGCCAGCTCGACCTGGTCACGCTGACGTCGCGCGCCTTTCACAACGTCGAGATGGGTCCCTTCCTGCAGGAGCTCTGCGAGTACTGCGGCATGGACATGGCCCTGCCGATGAACACCGGCGCCGAAGCCGTCGAGACCGTCCTCAAGGCGGCGCGCAAGTGGGCGTACGAGATCAAGGGCGTGCCGCGCTACGAGGCGGAGATCATCGTCTGCGCCGACAACTTCCACGGCCGCACGATCACCGCCGTCTCGCTCTCCACCGAGGAGCCCTATCGTCACGATTTCGGACCGTTCACCCCCGGGTTCAAGATCATCCCCTACGGCGATAGCGATGCTCTCGAGGCCGCCATCACGCCGAACACCGCCGCCTTCATGCTCGAGCCGTTGCAGGCGGAGAGCGGAGTGCGCCTCGCGCCGACGGGTTTCCTGAAGAAGGCGCGCGAGATCACGCAGGCCGGCAACGTGCTGCTGGCCTGCGACGAGATACAGACCGGCCTGGCGCGGACGGGCCGTCGCTTCTGCTTCGAGCACGAGGGCGTGAAGCCCGACCTCGTCGCCATCGGGAAGTCACTCGGCGGCGGGGTCTACCCGATCAGCGCCGCCGTCGGCACGCGAGAGGTCATGGGCCTCTTCACCCCCGGCGAGCACGGCTCCACGTTCGGCGGCAACCCGCTCGCCTGCGCTGTCGGCCGCGAGTCGCTGCGGGTCCTCGAGGAGGAGCATCTCGCCGAGCGCGCCGAGCGACTGGGCCGGTGGCTGATCGAGCGCCTCCAGGCGATCGACTGCCCGCTCGTCAAAGAGGTGCGCGGCATGGGCCTGCTGGTCGGCGTCGAGCTGCGCCCGGAGGCGGGCGGCGCGCGGCGCTCCTGCGAGGCGCTGATGCGTGAAGGGCTGCTCTGCAAGGAGACGCACGACAACGTCATCCGCTTCGCTCCGCCGCTGGTCATCGAGCAGGAGACGCTCGAAGCGGCGATGGAGCGCGTGGAGAGCGTGCTCACGCGGATGCCGCCGGTCTGAGGTGAGACCCCGCTCACGTCCACGGGCTGCCTCCGCGATGGGAGTGCTCCTCCCGGATCAGTCGTCGCCGCCGAGGAACGGATACCGGTAGTCGGTCGGCGGCGCCAGCGTCTCCTTGATGCAGCGCGGGCTGACCCAGCGGATCAGGTTCCACATCGAGCCCGCCTTGTCGTTCGTGCCCGACGCGCGCGCGCCGCCGAAGGGCTGCTGTCCGACGACAGCACCGGTCGGCTTGTCGTTGACGTAGAAGTTGCCGGCGGTGTGGCGCAGCGCGGCGCTCGCCTGGGTCACCGCCGCGCGATCGCGGGCGAAGACGGCGCCGGTCAACCCGTAGGGAGTCGACGAGTCCACGAGCCTGAGAGTGTCCTCCCACGCGGCGTCGTCGTAGACGTACGCCGTGAGCACCGGACCGAAGAGCTCCTCGCGCATGGTGCGGAACGACGGGTCGGTGGTGACGATGACCGTCGGGCGCACGAAGTAGCCATCGCTGTCGTCGCACTCGCCGCCGACGATCACGCTCGCGCTCGGATCGCTCCGGGCCTCCTCGACGGCCCGCAGCTGGGTCGCGAAGCTGGACGCGTCGATGACGGCGCCCATGTAGTTGCGGTAGTCGGCCACATCCCCCATCGTGATGCTCTCGACCTCGGCGACCAGGCGCTCCCGCAGGTCCGACCACAAGGAGCGCGGCATGAACAGCCGCGAGGCCGCCGAGCACTTCTGGCCCTGGTACTCGAACGCGCCGCGGATGATCGCCGGCCACGAGCGCCTCCGGATCGGCCGACGCGTGCGCGAGGATGAAGTCCTTGCCGCCCGTCTCGCCGACGATGCGCGGGTAGTTCGCGTACCGCTCGATGTCGCCGCCGACGGTGCGCCAGATCCCCTGGAAGACCGCGGTGGAGCCGGTGAAGTGGACGCCGGCGAGCCGGGGATCGCGAGGGCGACGTCGCCGATCTCGGCCCCGGGCCCGAACACAAGGTTGATGACGCCCGGCGGCAAGCCCGCCTCCTCGAGCAGCCGCATGACGTAGTGGGCGCTCAGCATGCTCGTCGACGCGGGCTTCCAGACCACCGTGTCGCCCATGAGCGCCGGGGCGGTCGGCAGGTTGCCGGCGATGGACGTGAAGTTGAACGGTGTGACGGCCAACACGAAGCCTTCGAGCGGCCTGTACTCCATCCGATTCCACACACCCGGGCTCGAGACCGGCTGCTCGGCGTAGATCTGCGCCGCGTAGGCGGCGTTGAAGCGCCAGAAGTCGATGAGCTCGCAGGCGGCGTCGATCTCGGCCTGGTGCGCGGTCTTCGACTGACCGAGCATGGTCGCCGCGTTCAGCGTGCTGCGCCAGGGTCCGGCGAGCAGTTCGGCCGCGCGCAGGAAGACGGCGACGCGGTCCTCCCAGGGCGTGCGGCTCCACTCGCCCCAGGCCGCCGATGCCGCGTCGATGGCGGCCCCGACGTCGCCGGATCCCGCGAGGTGCACGTCGGCGAGGACGTGGCGATGATCGTGGGGCATCACCGCGCGTGCGGTCCGGCCCGTGCGGAGCTCGCGGCCGCCGATGACGCATGGGACCTCGACCCGCTCCGAAGCCATCGCACCGACCCGCGCCGACAGCGCCACGCGCTCCGGAGACCCGGGAGCATACTCGAGCGCAGGCTCGTTGCTGGGGACTGGCGTATTCGAAAGGGCGTTGCTCATCGCGCGAGGCCTCCTGGAGCCGATCAGCCGACGGCAAGACTATAGCGTCGTCGGAACGCCGCTGCAGACCTCGAGGCGACCGCAGACGCCGAGCGGCGACGGCCCAGGCCGTCCCGGCAGACCCTCAGGGCTGCGGCAGGCCCAGACTCGCGAGGAACGCCGCCAGCTCCGCCGGCAGCGGGCTGGTCAGGTCGAGCTCGCGACCGTCCTCCGGGTGAGGGAAACGCAGCGCCGTCGCGTGGAGAAAGTGACGCGTGAGGCCCGCGGGTCGCGGTCGCCCGCCGTAGGTCGCGTCGCCGGCGACCGGGTAGCCGAGGGCCGCGAAGTGCACCCGTATCTGATGGGTGCGCCCGGTCTCGAGGCGAACCCGCGCGAGCGTGTAGCCGCCGCCGCGAGCGAGGACGCGGAAGTGTGTCACCGCCGTTCTCGCCTGCACGCTGTGCACGGACATGCGGCGACGGTCGCGCACGTGGCGGCCAATAGGCGCGTCGATGGTGCCTTCGTCCTGCGCCAGCTCGCGGCAGAGGAGGGCGATGTAGGTGCGCTCGACGCGGCGCGCGCTCATCGTCGCCACGAGGCGACGGTAGGCCGCTTCGCTGCGGGCGACGATCAACAGACCCGACGTCTCGCGGTCGAGCCTGTGGATCACGCCCGGTCGGCGGCCGTGCCCCCCGGCGATACCGTGATCGAGGAGAGCGTGCACCAACGTACCGGCCTCGTGCCCCGGCGCCGGGTGCACGACCATGCCCGCCGGCTTGTCGGCGACGAGCAGCCAGTCGTCCTCGTAGATGATCGGCACGGCGGCTGCTTCCGGCACCAACTCCTGCGGCGCGGGCGGGGGCTTCTCCCAAGCCAAGGTCTCGCCCGCCTGCACCCTGTGCTGCTTGCCGGCCGAACGACCGGCGACCGTCACATGACCGTCCCCGATCAGGCGTTGAGCGACTGTGCGGGACTCCCCGAGCAGCTCGGCCACGACGACGTCGAGCCGCCGCCCCGCCTCGTCGGCGGCGACCTCGTGTGTGCCCCGCTCAGGCGCGCGAGGCACGGAGCGCCGCCAGGACGACCCAGACCATCCCCGCTACGATGAACGCGTCGGCGACGTTGAAGGCGGGCCACCAGGCAGGGTCGATGAAGTCGAGCACCGCGCCGTCGAAACGCAGCCGGTCCACGAGGTTGCCCGTGGACCCTCCCAGGATGAGGGCGAGGGCCGGCCGGTACCGGGCCGGGGCGAACATCAGAGCGGCGGCCAGGACGCCGACGAGGACGGCCACGGCCACGATGAGCGCGTCGCCCAGGTCCCGCAGGCGCCCGAAGGAGATGCCGGAGTTGTAGAAGACGGAGAGGCGCACGCCGTCCACGAGATCGTACGGCAGGGCGTCGCTCCCGCGGACCAGCCACTTCGTCAGCTGGTCGACGCCGAGCGCCGCCAGGGCGGTCAGCCCTGCGCCTGCTCGTCCGTCAGGCGCCACGCCGCCGCGGCTTGTCCAGCTCCTGGAGCTTGGTGTGCCCCATGGGACACGCCGGGACCTTCACCTTGCCCGACCGTCCGCCGTCGTTGCGCACGATCACGAGCGGGTACGTCGCTTTGCATTGCTTGCAGTAGGCGAGCTTCGCCATCCGGTCTCCTCAGTCCATGCCGAGCCGTCGACGAGCCTCGGCTTCATTCAAGTCTTCCACCTCGACGAGTTTGCGACGCCCACTCTCGCCCGCGGCCACCCGCACCGTGGCAGCCGGCACCTCGAGCCGAGCCGCCAGCAGTCGTACGAGGGCGCGATTCGCGCCGCCCTCGCGCGCAGGGGCGGCCACCCGCACCCTCAGACGCCCGTCGGCGACGCCCCCGATCGCGTCGTGGGCGGCTCCGGGCGTCACCCACAGCGCCAGCGTCACGCCGCGGCGGCTGCGCCGCACGGGCGCCGTCTCACCACTTGAACTCGTCGTCGGAGACTCCGGTATCGAGATCGATCAGCAGGTCTTCGCCTTGAGTGGCGTCGTGCTTCTCCTCGCGAGACGCCTCGCTCCCAGTCGCTTGGTCGGCGCCGGAGACTCCCGGCCCCGGCGTCTCGGAGCGCTTCACATCCGTCGCGGCAGGTGGCGGCGGCCCGAACATGGGCGGTCCCGGTACCGGCCCTGGCGGCACAGGCATACGCCGGGCAGGATCCGCAGGCGCCGGCGTTGGCGGCGTGGGCGCAGGCGAGGGCGCCGTTTGAGCCGCCGCAGGCTCCTGGGCCGGTCTGGCCGCAGGTACCGGGTCACGAGGCGGCTGCACCATCGTCTCTTCTCGAGAGATGGCCGCCCTGATGGCCTCGGCCTGGCGATTCAGGTCCGGCTTGGGCTCGGCCGCTTGGGCGGGCGCCCGCTCCGCCTGCTTGAGGAAACCCTCGAGCATCTGCTTGAAGCGGATCCGGAACTCCTCCTCGACCCCGCGCAGTTGCGTCAGCGACCCCTCGATGCGCTGCTTGTCGCCGTAGCTCTCGTTCACCATCTGGCGCGCCTTCAGCTCGGCGTCGCGCAGGATCAACTGGCTCTCCTTGGTGGCGTTCTGCTTGAGCTCCTCGGCGCTCTGCTGCGCCGAGACGAGCGTCTTCTGGAGGGTCTCCTCGATGCGGCGGAAGCGGGCCACCTGCTCCTCGAGGTTCTCGATGCGCTCGCCGCAGTCGATGTTCTCCTTGAACAGACGCTCGAACTCATCGGCGATCTGGTCGAGAAACTCGTCGACCTCCTCGTCGACGTAGCCGCGCATGCCGCGCTTGAACTCCTTGTGGCGAATATCCAGCGGTGTCAGCTTCATGGGGTTCCCCCTTCGGCCGCGCGCAACGCGCGAGGGATGCTCTCCGTAGACTCTGCTCTTCTATTGTGTCGTCGCGGCGCGGATTCCTGCGCGCGCTCCTCCACCAGGCCGCGGCTCTCTCGACATCGCCGCGGCCCGACGACGCCAGGCCCGGCGGGCACGCCCGAGGCTCAGAACTGGTTGAAGAAGCCCTTCTCGATGAGCCGCGCCCTCTCCTCGGCGGAGACCTCGACGTTGCGCGGCGTGAGCAGGAAGATCTTGTCGGCCACCCGCTGCATGCCGCCCTCGAGCGCATAGGTGAGGCCGCTGCAGAAGTCGATCAGGCGCTTGGCGAGCTCGGTCTCGGAGCCCTGCAGGTTGATGATCACCGGCACGTCGACCTTGAACTTGTCGGCGATCTGCTGGGCGTCGTTGAAGGACTTCGGGATGACGAGATGGACCTCGACCCGCGGCGCGCGCACGCTCTCGACGGCCCGCACGGGCGCCATCGCGCGGCGCGGCGGCTCTTCAGAGAAGATCTCGTCGTAGTCGTTTCGGCCGCGCGAGCCCGCCAGCTTGCGGACGTTCGGACGGTCCTGGTACGAACGCTCGAGCTCCTCATACGGGGCCAGCGTCTCGTCCTCGTCGTATACCTCGTCCTCGTCGGCGAGACCGAAGTACACGGCGACCTTGTGCCACGAATCTCCGAGGCCCATTCAGTCCCTCCCTGCCGCTCTCTAGAAGAGCACGCTGCCGACTCGGACGATGGTCGCGCCCTCGAGCACGGCCGCCTCGTAGTCGGCGCTTGTGCCCATCGAGAGTCGCGCGAAAGTATAGCGGCCGCGCCAGTTCTCCGAAAGCCGCCCGGCCAGTTCGCGCGTGCGCGCGAAGAAGGGCCGGGCGTCCTCGGGGTCGTCGGACTGCGGCGGCATGCACATCAAGCCGCCGAAGACGACCTTCTCGCTCGCAGCGGCCTCCTCGAGGAAGGCGTCGACCGCGTCGAAAGGCACGCCGCTCTTGCTCTCTTCTCCGCCGATGTTGACCTCGAGCAGCACCTCGACCGGCACATCGGCCCGTACCTGCAGTTCATTGACCACACTCAGGCTTGCGACCGAGTGGATCAACCGCACGAGTGGCAGCACCACCCTGGTCTTGCGGCTCTGCAGGTGGCCGATGAAGTCGTACGTGAAGACCTCTCCGTAGCGCTCGTGCTTCGCCACCAGGTCCTGGGCGCGGTTCTCGCCGATGAGGCGGACCCCGGCTTCGGCGAGCACGCCGAGGTGATCCACATCGACGTACTTGGTAGCGACCAGCACCTCGACGTCGGCGGCGCTGCGGCCCGCGCTGCGCGCGGCCGCCGCGACACGCAGCAGCACCTCTTCGTACTTCTCCCGAACGCTCGCGGCCGAGCCTTCGTACTGCGTCACCAACGCGCTCTCCCCACCTTGAAGCCGACGGCGGCGCCGCCGGCACCTTCATGGTTCGCCGTGCGCCGCCCCGACCCTGTCTGCGAGCCACGCCGTGGCCAGATGCCGGCCCGTCACGCCGCGGTCGCGGCGGTGAGAGAAGAAGCGCGTGTCGCACGAGGTACACAGGCCGGTGACGCTGATGTCGCGCCGAGGCACCCCCGAGGTCTCGAGCTGACGGCGTGCGCACTCCCAGAGGTCGACGGCGGCGGCGGTCGCGACGCCCGGATAGCGGGCGTCGAAACGCCGCCGCAGCTCCTCGTCGACCGTGAAGCAGCATGGGCCTATGGACGGGCCGACGACGGCTCCGAGCAGGCGGCCGCGGCGCGAAAGCGCCGCGGCCGCCTGCTCGACGATGCCCGCCAGCATGCCCCGCCACCCCGCGTGCACGGTGGCCACGAGCGGACCCCCCACGCCGGCGGCGACCAGGATGACCGGCACGCAGTCGGCATGACTGACGGCGAGCCCAAGGCCCGGCGTGGAGGTCAACAGAGCATCGGCGTCGGCGATCGCCGACGCCGTGTCGCCGGCGCCGCACCCCGCCTCGGCCTCCCCCACCGTGACCAGACGCGTGCCGTGCACCTGCCCTGGCACCACCCAGCGGTCCAGGTCGACCCCGAGCGCGGCGGCCAACCTCCGCCTGTTCTCCAGCACCGCCTCCGTGGCGTCACCGACCGAGAGGCCGAGGTTCAGACCATCGAAGGGCGGGGCTGAGACGCCGCCTTCCCTCGTCGGGAAGGCGGCGTCCACGCCCGCCCCGGCCCACGCCAGCCAATACAGCCCACCGGAGGCGCGCCACTGCTGTGAGAAGGCGCCCACGTCAGCCACCCGGCATGAAGGTGTCGAAGGCGAAGTCCAGCGCCGCGCCGAGTGTCGCCTCGAACAGTGCCGGCCGGGACATGAGGACGACGAGGAGGGCGAGCAGCAGCCAGTTCCCGTAGCGGTCCAGGCCGATCCAATGCGCATACCAGCTCCTCGGCAGTACCCCGCCGACCACCCTGGAGCCGTCGAGTGGCGGCACGGGCACGAGGTTGATCAGGGCGAGCACGATATTCAGCAGGAACGCGAGCGCGAACGCCCTCGCCAGCGGCAGCGAGACGTCGATCGTCAGCCAGACGAGGCCGCACGCCGCCGCGGCGAGAACGATGTTGGCCAGCGGACCCGCGAGACCCACGAGCAGCATCCCGCGCTGCGGGTCCGCGAACCGACGCGAGTCGACCGGGATCGGCTTCGCCCAGCCGAAGAAGAAGCCGGCCTGGGAGACGAAGGTCCCGATCAACACGAGCGTGCCGAACAGGTCGAGGTGCCTCACCGGGTTGGCGGTCAGGCGCCCCGCCAGCCGCGGCGTGGGATCGCCGAGCCGGTCGGCGACCAGGCCGTGGGCGAGCTCGTGCGCCGCCAGGCTGATCAGCAGCAACGGCAGCGTCAGCAGGAAACGGAGGATCAATGCGCGGTCGACGGACGTCTCCTCACAGCAGCCGCCGCGCGGCCGCGATCTCCTCGTCGCGACCAGCGACGAGACCGTTCACCTTCAGCTGCAGCACGCTGGCCAGCACCTGACCGACCTGCTCGCCGCTCGGGACCCCGAGGGCCAGCAGATCGTCCCCGCCGATCTCGAGGCGCAAGTGCCGCGTGACGTCGAGGTAACGGCCGATCCGGGAGGACGTGGCATCGCTCGCGCCGAGCACGATCGCGACCGCCGCTGCCTCGAGCGGCTCGTGCCGCAGCAGATCCGCGAGTTCCGCCTCACCCGGGCCTGAGGCCATGCGCCGCACCACGCGATCGGCCACCACGTGGGAGCGCTCGAGCACCGAGGCGTCGCGGCGGCGGATGCGCATGCGCCGCGCCCACGCGGCGATCTCCTCCGGCTCGAGCGCCAGAAGCAGACAGAGCAGCCGCAGACGCCAGCGCGGCACCTCGAGCTCGAGACCGTGACGGCGCACGGTCTCGTCGGCGCGCCGCACCAGCCTCCGCTCGCGGGCGCCGGCCCTGAAGCGCGCGTGCACGGCCGGCTCGAGCCCGAGCGTCTCGACGCGCTCCAGGGCGAAATCCACGCGCTCCTCGCTGAGAAGTGCGACCAGCTCGTCGCGGAGGCGAGCGGACGACAGGTCGCCGATCAGGTCCATCCCGGCGCAGGCGCGCGCCAGGCCAAGGGTGTGCTCGTCCATGCGCAGCCCGTAGCGACTCTCGTAGCGCACGGCGCGCAGGATCCGGGTCGGATCCTCGATGAAGCTCAGGTTGTGGAGCACGACCACGCGACGCGCCTCGAGATCGGTGAGCCCGCCGAACGGGTCGAGCAACCCGCCGAACGACTCCGGCCGCAAGGCGACCGCCATGGCGTTGATCGTGAAGTCGCGGCGCGCCAGATCGCCGTCGATGCCTGCGTGCTCCACCTTCGGAAGAGCGGCCGGGTACGCGTACGACTCCGAACGGGTCGAGGCGACGTCGATGCGTGGCACACTGCCCGGGGCCAGCACGACCGCCGTCCCGAACTCACGGTGCGTGCGGATATGGCCGCGCAGCCGGGCGGCGAGGGCCTCGGCGAAGGCGATGCCGTCGCCCTCGACGGCGAGGTCGATATCGAGGCTCTTCTCCCCGAGCAACAGATCGCGCACGGCGCCGCCCACGAGATAGACCCCGCGCACCTCCCCCGCCAGAGCCTGCACATGCCCCAGGAGCTCGCCGAGGTCGAGTTCGGCGAGCCGCCCCGCGACATTGCCGGCGAACGCCGGCTGCGGCGCGGTCGCGGCGACCTGCGCGCGCGCGAAGAGCCGACGCGAGACGATGCCGATGACGTCGTCGCGGCGCGGCGGACGCCCGGCGTCCTCGCCGACCACGGCCGTCCAGCCGAGGCCTCCGTCGACGATCGCTTCGGCGGCCCGCTCCAACGACATCGCGGCGCCGACGACCGGCAGCCGCGTCGCCATCACGGCCTTCACGGGCGCATGTCCGAGACCGTGGCCCACTGCGCGCTCCAGGTCGACCACCCCGACGCTGCCGATCACCTGCGCGCCGTGCGTCACAGCGAGGCCGTCCACGCCCTCGCGACGGCACACGAGCACCGCGTCGTCGACACTCGCGCCTGCCTCGACCGACGGCAAGCCCGGGGTGAGGACGTCGGCCGCCGTGGGCGCCGGCGACACCGCGGCGGGCAGCGCCCCCAGCACCGCGGCCCGCGCCTCGTCGAGCGACAAGCCCTTGAGGACCGCCGACGAGGCGGCGCTGTGGCCTCCCCCGCCCACGGCAGCCAAGAGGACGGCGACGTCGACGTCGCCGCGGCTGCGCGCCGTGGCGAAGACGCGCTGCTCCATGCCCACCAACAGGACGAAAGCGTCGCAACCGGTGAGGTCCATGACGCGATGGGCCACGACGCTCACGCCCTCGACGTAGTCGTCGCGCTCGACGACGGCGAGCAGCACGCGTCGCCCTCCCACCTCGTGCTCCTCGGCGCACTCGAGGGCGGCGGCCAGCGTCCCGCGCTGCTCGTCGCTCAGAGCGTTCGTCAGCCAGCGCTCGATGAGCGACGGGTCCGCCCCGTGGCGCATGCAGAAGGCCAGCGCCTCGGCGTCGTGCTCGGTGGTCGTAGAGAACCTGAGCGACCCGGTGTCCTCGTGGATGCCGATGGCGAAGAGGCTCGCCTCGAAGGGCGTCACGGGGATGCCGCGCTCGGCGACCACGCGCAGCAGCAGCGTGACGATCGACCCGTCGGCGGAGGTCACGTGATGCTCGGCGGCGAGGTACGGCGGCGGTTGCTCGCCGTGGTGGTCGAAGGCCACGACCTGGACGCCCTCTCTCGTGCAGAGCCGCCCGAGGTCGCCGATCCGGTTCGCGTGGGTCGTGTCGACCAGAATGAGGCGCTCGACCTCATCGAGGTCGAGCGCGATCGGGTCGACCACCGGCACGAGGTCGGCGTACAGCGCCTGGAACTCGCGCACGTTGCGGTTCACGGCGCCGCCGAGGCACACGTGCGCCTCCGGGTACAGCTTGTGTGCGGCCACCATGCCGGCGAAGCCGTCGAAGTCGGTGTTGCTGTGCGTGGCGATGAGCTCGCGGGCCTTCATGCGCCCAGTATAGAGGCACAGAGGCAGCGCGACGCCGGCGCGCCGCGCACGCGTTCACGCCTTGAGCAGCCAGTCCAGTTCCGCGCCGAAGGCATCGTCCACGGCCGTGCGCAAGGGCGCGTGTTGCGGCAGCTCGAGTCTGGGATCCGCCTTGAGCAGCTGCGCGGCGAGGGCCCGCGCGCGCAGGAGCACGTCGCGGTCGCGCGCCAGGCGGGCCAGCTTCAGATCGCCGGCGCCCGCCTGGCGCGCACCCATCAGCTGGCCCTCTCCGCGCAGTTCGAGGTCGCGCTCGGCCAGCTCGAACCCGTCGTTGGTGTCGAGCAGCGCGGAGAGCCGCGCCTGTCCCCCCGGCGAGTCGCTGCTCGAGAAGAGGAGGCAGTACGAGCGCGCGCTCCCGCGCCCGACACGGCCGCGCAGCTGGTGCAGCTGGGCGAGGCCGAAGCGTTCGGCTCCTTCGACGAGCATGACGGTCGCGTTGGGCACATCGATGCCGACCTCGACCAGACTGGTGGCGACCAGCACGTCGACGGCGCCTTCCGTGAACGCGGCCATCACGGCCTCGCGCTCGGCCGGCCTCATCTGGCCGTGGACCACGGCGACCCGGTAGCGCACGAACTCGGCTTGTGACAGACGCTCGGCCTCGGCGACGGCCGTCGCCGCCGAGATCGACTCGGACTCGTCGATCGCCGGGCAGACGACGTAGGCCTGCCTGCCCTTGTCGAGCTGCGTGATCACGAACGCGTAGCCCTCCGTTCGCTGCGCTTCGTCGACGAGCCGTGTCTGCACCGGCTCACGACCCTCGGGCGAACCGCCGATCGTGGTCACGTCGAGGTCGCCGTAGACGGTGAGGGCCAGCGTGCGAGGTATCGGCGTCGCCGTCATGTGCAGCACGTGGGGCGCGACACCGTCGCGCTCGCCGCGTCGCACCAGCGCGTCGCGCTGCCGCACGCCGAAACGGTGCTGCTCGTCGACGACCAGCAGCCCGAGTGACGGGAAGACGACGTCCTCGGTGAGCAACGCGTGGGTGCCGATCACGAGGCGCGGCCCGCCGGCCGCGAGGCGCGCGAGAGCCTCACGGCGCTCGCGCGCCCCCAGCGCGGCGGTGAGCACTTCGATGGGCGCGGCGTCGGCGCAGAGCCGCGCCGCCGTGTGAGCGTGCTGGATCGCGAGCGTCTCGGTGGGAGCCATGAGGGCTCCCTGCAGCCCGGCCTCCGCGGCGCGGACCAGGCAGTGGAGCGCGACGGCGGTCTTCCCGGAGCCGACGTCGCCCTGCAGCAGACGCCGCATCGGACGCGTCTCCCGCAAGTCGGCCTCGATCTCGTCGATCGCCCCGCGCTGGAACTCGGTGAACTCGAAGGGCAGACCCGCCACGAACGCCGCGCTCACTGGCCCCGGCGGCGGCAAAGCGTGCGCCCGCACGCGGAGCTGCTGCTCACGCTTGTGGGCCAGCAACCCGAGCTGCATCATCAACAGTTCCTCGAGCACCAGGCGCGCCCTTGCCGCCTCGGCTTGCCCGAGGTCGCTCGGCAGATGCGCGGCCAGCGTCGCGTCGCGGTGCGACGGCAGAGCCTCCGCCACCCGCAGCGCGGCGGGCAGCGGATCCTGCAGCCGTCGCATGACCGGCGCGGCCCGTCGCACGAGGGAGCGCAGCAAACGCGCCGAGACCTGCTCGCTGGCCGGATAGACTGCGACGACGCCCTCGGTGTGGAGTCCCTCCCCCTCGTCCTCCTCGAGGAGCTCGTGGCTGCGGACCACGAACTGCGGCCGACCGCCCATGGGCCTGTAGGTGCCGCGCAGGCTGAGACGGACGCCCTCGCTCAAGACCCTCGTGAGGTAGCCCTGGTTGAACCAGACCGCCTCGACGGATCCGGTGCCGTCGCTCACCAGCGCCTTCACGACACGTACCTTGCGACGCGCCGTCCGGTCGGCCCGCACGCGCTCCACGACACCCCGCACCGTGGCCTCTTCGTCGATACGCAGGTCACGGATACGCTTGCGCTCCCTGAAGTCGTCGTAGCGCCGCGGGTAGTGACGCACGAGATCGCCCACCGTCACGAGACCGAACCCCTCGAGACGGCGGCCGATCGCGGGGGTGACGCCCTCCAGCGAAGAGAGCGGAGCGGCGAGCGTCGACGGATCGAGCGACAGCCGCGGCACCGGCGGCCGGGTCTCGTACCGGCCGCCGCCGAAGCGCAGCGGCAGTGTCGTCCCGGTCACTCGACGATCAATGCAAAGGCGGTCGTGCCCGGGCCGATGTGGGTCCCGACGACCGCTCCGACGCGGCCGCGGAAGGCGAAACGCGCCTTGGGGCGCAGACGCTGGATCAGCTCCCCGACGAGCGCGATCTCCTCTGGGTTGAGGGCGTCGATCAGGCAGTAGTGCAACTCGTCGTCGGGCGCGCTGTGCTCATCGAGGAAGCGCTCCATCGCCGCCAGCGCCTTCTTCTGGCCACGCACCTTGGCGTAGGGCATGAACTCGCCGTCGACGCAGTGAATGAGCGGCTTGATGTCGAAGACGCCACCGACGAGCGACGCGGCGCCACCGATGCGGCCTCCTCGGCGCAGGTACTCGAGAGTCGCCGCGTGCACCAGGAGCTGACTGTTGGCGGCGAAGTGCTCGATGTACGCCTGTGCCTCGGCCATCGTGCAGCCGCGCTCGAGGCGCGCGCGGAGCCGCTCGGCGCACATCGACAGGGGCGTCGAGAGAGTCTTGAGATCGTAGACCAGGACGCCGTCGACGCCGACCGCGGCGCGCTCGGCGGCCTGGAAGGTGCCGCTCATCTTGCGCGAGATGTGGAGCGAGAAGACGTGCTCGTAGCGCCGCCGCGCCTCTTCGTAGGCGGCAGTGAACTCGGCGTCGGTCGGCTGCGAGGTGGTCGGCAGCACGTCGGAGCTCGCCAGCTTGGCGAAGAACTCGTGATGGCCGAGGTCGATCGCGTCGCGAAAGGTCTCGTCGCCGAAGTGCACGCTGAGCGGCACCATGTAGAGGCCGTCGCGGTCGAAGTAGCCCTCGGGCGCGTCGCAGGTGGAGTCGAGCACGATCGCCGTGTTGTCGAGGTCGAGAAGAGGTTCGCTCATTCTGCACTCACCAGGATCGGGTACAGGGGCTGGCCACCATCGTACACGTGCAACTCGAGGTCCGGAGCCTCCTGCGTCGCCAAAGCGGCGAGACGCTCGGGGGTCGTGCCCGAACCGTTCAGGGCGGTGAGGACCGTCAGCTGCTCCGCGCCGGCCGTGGCCAGTGCCTGAAGGACACGCGTGAAGACGTCCTCGACCGCGTCGGCCGCGGCGACCAGCGTGCCGTCGACGATGCCGATGGCCTGGCCCTCGCGGACGGCGACGCCGTCGACCTCGGAGTCGCGCACTGCGTACGTGATCTCGGCGCTCCGGATGCCGTCGATCGCCTCCTCCATGAGGCGCGCGTTGTCGACCGCGTCGCGTTCGGGCTCGAACGCCACCATCGCCGCGAGACCCGCCGGGATCGAGCTCGACGGGACGACGGCGATGTGGCGGCCGCTCATGCCGGCCGCCTGCTCTGCCGTCAGGATCACGTTGCCGTTGTTCGGAAGGAGCACGACCTCGTCGGCGCCCAGCGCCTCGACCGCCTCGAGCAGCTGAGCGGCGCTTGGGTTCATCGACTGGCCGCCGTCGACGACCGCGCCGCACCCGAGCTCGCGAAAGATCTGCTTGTTGCCCTCGCCCGCGACCACCGCGACCACGACGGTCTCGGTGCCCTGCCCTGCGCCCTCCCCGCGCAACCGCTCGTCGCGAGCACGTGTCTGCTCGTGCATGTCGTTGATGTCGATCTCGCCCAGCGAACCCTGCCGCACCGCGGCCGACAGCACGACTCCGGGGTCGTCGGTGTGGACGTGCACCTTGATCATGTGCTCGTCGCCGACGACGAGGGCGCTGTCTCCGAGCGGCCCGAGGAACGTCTCGAAGGCGGCTGCGTCGAGCCCCTCCCCGCGCAGCAGGAAGCTCGTGCAGTAGCGGTACCGCGAGAGCTCGCTCTCGACCGCGACGTCCAAGCTCACGGCGGTCACCGCGACGGGACGCTGCTGACGAAGACGCTCGCCGTCCGCCACGCCCCCTCGCAAGAGCTCTTCAAGGCCCGCCGAGAGCCCACGGAAGAGGACGAGCAGGCCGTAGCCGCCGGCGTCGACGACGCCCGCCTTCTCGAGCACGGCCAGCTGGCTTGTCGTGCGCTCCACGGCGATGCTGCCCGCCTCGTCGACGGTCGCCAACAGCGTCGCGAGGCTGAGGCTCGCGGGGAATCCCTGGGCGGCCGTCGCCATCTCGCGGACGACCGTGAGCATGGTGCCCTCGACCGGCTCCTTCACCGCCCGATACGCGGCCGCTTGGCCCTCCTTCAGGGCCTGCATGACGACCGGCGCGTCCAGGCTACCCGCCGATGCCCACACGTCGCAGATGCCGCGCACGATCTGCGAGAGAATAACGCCCGAGTTGCCCCGGGCGCCCATCAGCGAGCCCTTGGTCACGGCCGCGGCGACCCCGGGGATGTCCTCGGCGTCGCTGTGCTCGAGTTCGTCGAGGACGGCGCGAACGGTGAGCGCCAGGTTGGTGCCCGTGTCCCCATCGGGCACGGGATACACGTTGAGATCGTTGATGAGCTGCCGCTCGGCCTCGACGGCGGCGAGCGCCGCCTCGATGGCGGCGATGGCGGCGGCCCGGACCATCAGTCCTCGAGGTCCTCGACCTTGACGCCGACCTCGCTCACCGGCACGCCGGCGACGTGCTCGACCTGGTAGCGGACCTGCTCCCGCAGGTTGGCGGTGACCTGTGCGAGGTTCACGCCGCGCTCCATCACCACGTGGAGCTCGATGCGCGCGACGCCGCTCTCGACCTCGACCTCGACGCCCTCGGTCAGCGATCCCTTGAGAAGGCGGGCGAGGCGCCGCATCGGCGAACTCTCCATGCGCACCACCCCGTAGGTGGCGCGCGCCGCCGAACCGGCCAGCTTGGCGATGACCACCGGGGCGACGATCACCTCGCCCGGACGATGTGGAGTGTCGATCGGCAGTGTCAGGTCGCTGTCGGCCACGACGCGTAGTCTACAGGCTCTTGACGGCTGTGTGTTGGCGACGGTCCGGCATGGACGTCTCCTCGTGGAACCCGGCCAACGCTCCCCCAGACAGACGGCGCCGGAACCCGCGTTTGCGTCCCGGCGGCCGCATGTAGCATAATTCCGCGCCTGTCCGTTCTCAAGCCGAGGGATACCAGATGTCAAAGATCTGCCTGACCTGCGGCAAAGTGCCCGTCGTGGGCAACAACCGCAGCCACTCGAACCGCGCCACCAAGCGGCTGTTCCGGCCCAACCTGCAGCGTGTCCGCGTACTCGTGGACGGACGCCCGCAGATGGCCTACGTCTGCACCCGGTGCCTCAAGTCCGGGCGCGTCCGCAAGGCTGTCTAGGCCTCCCGCTCAGCGCGTACGTTTCGACCGGCGGCGACGTACGCCGCGCCGCACGACGCCCGGCCGAGCCCGCACCAGGGTCTCTCTGCCCGCGCGCCGTCAGCTCATCGGCTCGAAGCGCGCCTGGAAGAAACGCAGCTCCTTCGGCTCGTAGACCAGCGTGAGCCCGCGGATCGCCGTGCGTCGCCGCTTCAGGGCAGCGTGCGCAGCAGGTTCGCCATCTCGAGGGCGGTCGACGCCGCGGCCCAGCCCTTGTTGCCGGCCTTCGTGCCCGCCCGCTCGATCGCCTGCTCGATGGTGTCGGTCGTGAGAACGCCGAAGACGACGGGCACGCCGGTGTCGAGCGACACCTTGGCGATGCCCTTGGCGGCCTCGGAGGCGACGTACTCGAAGTGCGGCGTGCCGCCGCGGATCACGGCGCCGAGGCAGATCACGGCGTCGTAGCGCCCGCTCGCAGCCAGGGCGCGCGCCACCAGCGGCATCTCGAAGGCGCCGGGGACCCACGCCGTGTCGACGGCGTCGTCGGCGACCTCGTGGCGGCGCAGGCAGTCGAGCGCGCCCTCGTAGAGCCGGGTCGAGATGAGCTCGTTGAAGCGTCCGACGACGAGCCCGAACTTGAGCCCTTCGCCCTTGAGTTTGCCTTCGAATTGCGCCATCCCTGTGTCCTTTCGTTCGTTCGATCGCCTGACTCGAAAGGCGGTCAGCCCTCGATGCCCTCGCCGGGGCCGAAGAGCTCCTCGTGTTCGAGCAGGTGGCCCATCTTCTCGCGCTTGGTGCGCAGATAGCCGACGTTGTCCGGCCGAGGCACCGCCTCGATCGAGACACGCCCCGTCACGGTGAGACCGTAGCCCTCGAGAGCGACGATCTTCTTCGGGTTGTTCGTCATGATGCGGATCGTGGTGAGCCCGAGGTCGGAGAGTATCTGGGCGCCGATGCCGTACTCGCGCAGGTCGGGCGCGAATCCCAGCTCGACGTTGGCCTCCACCGTGTCCATGCCTTGCTCCTGCAACGCGTATGCCTTGAGCTTGTTCAGCAGCCCGATGCCGCGCCCTTCCTGGCGCATATAGAGGACGACCCCGACGCCCTCCTCCTCGATGCGGCGCAGCGCCTCGGCGAGTTGTTCGCCGCAGTCGCAGCGCAACGAGCCGAAGACGTCGCCGGTCAGACACTCGGAGTGCACGCGTACGAGCACGTCACGCTGGGCGGCGACCTCGCCCTTGACGATCGCCACATGATGGGCGCCGTCGATGACCGACTCGTAGCCGACTGCCGTGAACTCGCCGTACCGCGTGGGCAGTGCGACGGTCGCCGCACGGCGTACCAGCTTCTCGGTACGCCGCCGGTACTTGATGAGGTCGGCCACGGTGACGATCTTCAGACCGTGACGACGCGCGTAGGGGACCAGATCGGACACCCGCGCCATCGTGCCGTCGTCGTTCATGATCTCGCAGATCACGGCCGCCGGGATGAGGCCGGCGAGGCGGGCGAGATCGACGCCGGCCTCGGTCTGCCCTGTGCGCTCGAGCACTCCGCCGGGACGAGCCATGAGTGGGAAGACGTGCCCCGGCTGCACCAGATCGGCCGGCCTCGAACCCGGGTCGATCGCCACCTGGATCGTGTGCGCGCGATCGGCGGCCGAGATGCCCGTCGTCACGCCCTCACGGGCTTCGATCGAGACGGTGAAGGCCGTCTGCAGGCGAGCCTCGTTGTGCGACACCATCGGCGGGAGATTGAGCTCGGCGCAGCGCTGCGGCGTGAGGCACAGACAGATGAGGCCGCGGCCTTCCTTGGCCATGAAGTTGATACGCTCGGCCGTCGCGAATTGCGCCACCATCGTGAGGTCGCCCTCGTTCTCACGGTCCTCGTCGTCGCAGACGATGACCATCTTGCCTTCGCGCAGGTCGTCCAGCGCCTCCTGGATGGAGGCGAACACGCCCGCATCGTCACGCTCGGCCACGACGCTCGTGGCATCGTCGCCGCAAGCGCGCATCTCGTCACTGCCGTTCATCAGAACCCTGCCTCCGCCAGCTTCTCCCACGTCACTCCGTCGCCCGTGCCGGCACGATCGAGGAACGTGCGTACATACTTGCCGATCACATCGGCCTCCAGGTTGACCCGTCGGCCGGGCCCGAGTCCGCTCAGCGTGGTCGCCGCAGCCGTGTGCGGGATCAGCGACACGCGCAGCTCCCGCCGCCCTACCTCGACCAGCGTCAGGCTCACACCGTCGAGGGCCACGGAGCCTTGCGCAACGGACACGGCGGCGACCTCCTCCGGAGCCTCCAGCGTCACGACCAGCGCGGCGCCTTCGGGCTTCACTGCGCGTACCACGCCGACGCCGTCGACGTGACCGCTGACCAGGTGGCCACCGAGCCGCGACTGGAGCGTCAGCGCCCTCTCGAGGTTCAGCCCGTCGCCGGGCCGACGTTCGCCCAGCGTCGTGCGGCGCACCGTCTCGGGCATCGCGTCGGCGGTGAAGCCGTCGCGGCCCACGGCGGTCACCGTCAGGCAGACCCCGTCGGTCAGGATCGAGTCGCCGACCCTGGTGCCGTCGAGGACAGCGGAGGCCGCGATCTCGAGGCGCGCGCTCTGCCCGCCGACGTCGAGTCGCCGCAGCTTCCCTACCTCTTCGACGATCCCGGTGAACACCTCAGCCTCCTCCGCCGCGGACAGGGCGCCCCGTGAGCAGGAGGTCGTCGCACACCCTGCTCCATTCGACGTCCTCGAGCCGCCAGGCGGACGGCAGCGAGCTCACCGCCGGCATGGCGAACAGCTCCGGCGCCCCACTGCCGACGACGATCGGGGCCAGGAAGAGCGTCAGGCGGTCGATCAGACCCTCCGCCAGCAGCGCCGCTCCCAGCGTCGGCCCGCCCTCGCAGAGCAGGTCGAGGAGGCCGCGCTGCGCCAGCTCCCGGAGCCCGGCGGCCAGACCGGAAGGCCCGGTCTCGACGATCTCGACGCCGCGTTCTGTGAGCAGCGGCGTAGCGCGCTCGTCGAGGCGCTCCGTCAGCAGGATGGTCGCCGCCGCCGCCGTGTCGAAGATCTTCGCGCCGGGCGGCACGCTGCCCGAGCGGCTCACGACCACGCGCGTCGGGTTGCGGCCCTCGCTGAGACGCACGGTGAGCTCGGGATCGTCGCGCCGGACCGTGCCCGCGCCAACGAGGACCGCGTCCGCCACCGAGCGTGACTGGTGGACCATCCGCCGGCTCTCCAGGCAGGAGATCCAGCGCGCGTCTCCGCCCGCGGCTGCCACCTTGCCGTCGAGGCTTGCCGCCGCCTTGTAGGTGACCAGCGGCAGACCGGTCTCGTAGAACTTCACGAAGGCGGCGTTCTGGCGGTGAGCGCGCCGCCCGTACTCCTCCTCGCGCAGTTCGAGGGCCACGCCCGCCTCCTCGAGAGCGGCGAGGCCGCGTCCGTCGACCAGCGGATTGGGATCGTGCCGGGCAACGACGACCCGGGCGACCCCGGCGGCGATGATGGCGTCGACGCAGGGCGGGGTGCGACCGTGATGACTGCAGGGCTCGAGCGTACAGTAGAGCGTCGCGCCGGCGGCGCACTCGCCCGCGTCGCGCAGTGCCACCACTTCGGCGTGCGGCTCGCCCGGCCCCCTGTGGTAGCCGCGCCCTATCACCTCGCCGTCACGTACGACGAGCGCACCGACCAGGGGATTGGGATGCGTCAGGCCGCGCCCGAGTTCGGCGAGCGCGAAGGCCTCTTCCATGTAGCGGTCCTCGGCCACAATAAAACCCCGCATGCGGGGCTCCAGGGCGTCCGGCGCGCGATGCTCGCCGTCGTGGTCTTCTCTCATCCGGACTATGACCGTCGGCCCAGGAATCTCACCTGGTCAACCTCTCGCGAGGGTCGCGGGCTCTCACCGCCGGTGGGGACTTTCACCCCGCCCTGAAGCCACGTTTCAGTGTGCTATGGGACCAGTATAGGACGTCGCGGGCCACGCTCGCAACACCGGCGGCTGCGTCAGCCCGTGGCCGCCTGTTGCAGGGTCCGGAAGCGCGCTTCGACGTCGGCTCCCCCGAAGACGCTGCTGCCGGCGACCAGCAGGTTGGCGCCGGCCTCGACGAGATCACGCGCGTTCAACTCGGTGACACCGCCGTCGATCTCGAGCGCCACCTCCGCGGGCAGGAGCTCGCGGGCACGCGCCACCTTCTCGAGCGAGCCCGCGATGAAGGACTGGCCGCCGAAACCGGGGTCGACAGACATGATGAGCACGAGGTCGCAGTGGTGTCGTATCTCGGCGAGCGTCTCGACCGGCGTGGCCGGGTTGAGCGAGACTCCCGCCGCGGACCCGGCGTCACGGATCGTCTGCATGACGCGGTGGAGGTGCGTGCACGCCTCCTGGTGGACGGTGATCACGTCGGCGCCCGCCGCCGCGAAGACTCCGACGAACGCCTCAGGGCGCTCGATCATCAGATGAACATCGATCAGAGCGCCGGCGCCGTGCACCAAGGGAGCGAGGGCGCTCACGACCACCGGCCCGATGGTGAGGTTCGGCACGAAGTGGCCGTCCATGACGTCGACGTGGATCACCCGGGCGCCGGCGCCCAGCACGACCTCCACCTCGTCGCTGAGGCGGCCGAAGTCGGCCGAGAGGATCGAGGGTGCCACGAGTGTCTCGCGCAGCAGGTCGGTCATCGCTCTCCTCGCTCGCTCGTGTGGTCGGTCTGCACCTGGGACGGCGACTCGGGCCGGCGCCGTGGTCGGGGTCGCTCGATTCTATCGTCATCCGCGGCCGCCCGCCGCAGACGAGCGATGAAGAAGCCACTCGAGCCGTCGCCCGGCGGAAGCGTCCGCAGGAAGGCGCCGTTCTCCGGATGAGCCGACTGCGGACGGACGGCGCCGAGGTCGTCGAACGACCACTCGGCGCCGTCCGCGAACCCCTCGACCACGGCGACGGTCTCCTGGCGCGTGAGCGTGCAGACCGCATAGGTCAGGGTGCCGCCCGGGCACACGCAGGCGGCCGCGGCGGCCAGCAGGCGCCGTTGCAGCTTCGCCATGCGGACGACGTCGCCCGGCCCGCGCCGCCAGCGCAGATCGGGCCGGGCCGCCATCGTGCCCAGCCCCGTACACGGCGCGTCCACGAGCACCGCGGCGAACGCCCCGGCGAAGGACGGCGGCAACTCGAGCGCGTCCGCCTGTACGACGACGACGCCGGGGTCCTCGTGCGCCTCCGCACCCTCCCCGGCCGTCACCGACACACCCATGCGGCGCAGATTGCGCTCCATGGCGGCAAGGCGCCCGGGGTGTACGTCGACCGCGACGATCCTCGCCTCGGGGCACAGTGCCGCCAGGTGCGCCGTCTTCACGCCCGGGGCGGCGCACAGGTCCAGCACCGTCCTGGGCGCATCGGCGACGGTCAGCGGCGCCACCAGCTGCGACCCGCGCGACTGCGACGTCACGAAGCCGTCGCGAAACGCCGCGCTCGTCTCCAGCGGGGGTCCCTCGACCACGAAGCTCTCATCCATACCGGCGACACGCTGCACGCCGTAGCCGCCGGCCTCGAGCGCGGCACGAGCGCCGTCCGGCGTCGCGATCAGTGTGTTCACACGCAGGCACCGCTCCGGGGCATGTGCCGCGGCCTCGAGGACACCGGCCACGGCCGCGTCGCCGAGATCGCGCCGCAGCTGCGCCACGATCCACTCGGGCGCCGAGAAGCGGACGCTCAGCGCCCGGTCGTCGTCACCTTCGCCCAGTTCGGCGAGCACTACTCTGCCTTCCTTCGCCACGCGGCGCAGCACCGCGTTCACGAAGCCGCGACGGTGCCGCGACCGCCCCGCCATCTCGACCGCATCGTCGACGACTGCGTACGCCGGCACCCTGTCGAGGAAGAGCAGCTGGTACGCGCCGAGCCGCAGTACGTCGAGGAGGTCGCCCTCGATGCGACCCGGCGCCGCGGCGACCGCCCGAACGACCGCGTCGCACGAGCCGCGACGCCGCAGACTGCCCGTCACCAGCTCGTAGGCCAGCGCCCGATCGCGCTCGTCAAGGTCGCCGAACTCCGGTATCCCGGACGGCGACTCATCGAGGGGGGCACGCCCGCGGCGCAGCCGGCGCAGCACTGCCAGAGCGGCCCTCCGTGCCGGGCTCACACCGCTCAAGAGCGTGCCAGCGCGCGGCCGGCGCCGCGCAGGAACTCGGCCGCGCTCATGCGCCGCCCACCCGCGCGCTGGAGCTCGAGGATCTCGACCGCCCCGTCGCCGGCCCCGACGAGCAGACGCCCGCCGGGCAGGACGGCGAGCGCGGCCGGCGAGACCGCCGGTACGCCGCCGGCCGCCCCTTCTGTCGGGAGGGCGAGCGCGGCCCGCCACACGAACATCCGCGCGCCGAGCAGCTCCGTAAGGGCGCCGATGTGCGGCGACAACGCACGAACCTGGTCGACGACGCCGCGGGCCGGGCGCGCCCAGTCGATGGTGCGGTCCTCCACCGTCACCTTCTCGGCGTAGGTGGCCTCGCCTTGCTGCTCGACCCAGCGCGCTTGGCCCGCCTCCACGGCATCCAGCGTCGCAAGCAGCGCCTCGACGGCGACCGGCGCCAGCGTCGCGTATGCCTGGCCGGCGTCCGCGTCCCGCGGCACGTGGGCCAGCCTGGTCTCGCCGACGGGGCCCTCATCGATTCCGGCGGTCATGCGCAGCACGGTCACGCCGAGATCGGTCTCCCCGGCCATGAGCGCACGCTCCACGGGAGCGGCGCCGCGCCATCTGGGCACGAGCGACGGATGCACGACGAGACACGTGAGCGCCTCCAGCACAGCCGGCCCGACGATCTGCCCGTACGCGCAGGCCACCAGGGCGTCGGGTCCGTGACTCAGCAGCTCACGCAGCGGCTCGCCGGCGGCCAGCCTCTCGGGCTGCAGCACCGGGAGGCCACGCTCGACCGCCGTGACCTTCACGACCGAAGGCTGCGGCGTGCCGCGGCGGCCCTTCGGCCGGTCGGGGTTGGTGATGACGACGACGGGCGCGTGCCTCGTGTCGAGGAGCCCGCGAAGCACTGTGTCGGCCAACGGGGCCGTGCCGGCGAAGGCGAGTCGCATGCGGTCAGAGATCGGCGGCGCCGCGCACGGCGGACGCGTGCCCGGGTGCGGCCGACGCGGCGTCGCGCAGCGCCCGCAGGGCCTCGGAGCGGGCCTCGACCGTCGTGCGGTCGACGATCAACACGCCCTCCAGGTGATCGTGCTCGTGCTGGATGACGCGCGCCTCGAACTCCACCGCCTCGAACTCGACGGGCTCGCCATAGACATCGCGGGCCCGGACGGTGACCCGCACTGGACGTTCGACGGGGACGCGGCTGTCGGGCACGCTGAGGCAGCCCTCCTCCCCGGTCTCCGTCTCCTGGGAGGCCGCCACGATCTCGGGGTTCACGAGAGCCTGTGGATCGCCCTCGTCGACCTCGTAGACGATGAGCCGCTGCGGGACACCGAGCTGCGGAGCCGCGAGACCGACACCCGGCGCGTCGTGCATGATGCGCACCATGCGCTTGGCCAGCTTGCGCAAACCGCGGTCGAACGCCGTGACCTCCCGCGCCCGCTCGCGCAGGACGGCGTCGCCGATCACGCGGATCTCGCGGCGCGCCTCGCGCTGACGCCGCGTCAGCTCCTCGTCACGCTCCATAGCCTGATGTGATGTCGCCATGCTCTTATCGTACCTCCGCGCGCGGACTCACAACCACTGCGGGTCGACATCGGCCACGAGACGGGCGCCTCGCGCGGAGAAGCGCTGCGCGGCGCGCGCCACCCACGGACCAAGGAGCTCAAGGGTCTCGGCGATCGTCGACGTCTTGACCAGGAGCCGGCAGGCGGAGCGGTCGCGCTCCCGCCAGAGCGGGCCGGGCCCGAGCACCTGCGCGTCGGCGCCGAGAAGCGCCTGAACCCTCTCGGCGACGTAGAAGCCCCCCTTCTCGGCCTTGTCGGCGGAGACCGAGGAGACCTCGAGCCCGATGAGGTGCGTCGCGGGAGGATACCCGAGCGCCTGTCGCCGCTCGAGCTCCTCGACGTAGAAGCGCTCCCACTCGCCCGAGGCGGCCAGCGCGATCGGCCGCGCCTCGGGATCGAGCGTCTGCACCAGCACGCGTCCGGGACGGGGGCCACGACCGCTGCGCCCGCCCACCTGGACGATCATCGCGAAGGTGCGCTCCTCGGCCCTGAAGTCGGGGAAGTGCAGCGTCAGGTCCGCGTTCACCACGCCGACGAGCGTGACCTCCGGGAAGTGGTGCCCCTTGGCGATCATCTGGGTGCCGACCAGCACCGCCGGGCCGGGCTCCGCGAAGCGGTCAAGCACGGCCCGCAGTCGCCCGTGTGAGGAGGCGACGTCCGAGTCGAGCCGCAGCAGCTCGACGCCCGGGGCGAGCGACTGGACCTCGCGCTCGACGCGCTCGGTCCCGAATCCGTAGCGCACGACGTCGGAGCTTGCGCACGTCGGGCAGACGGAGGGGGCTGGCTGGCTGTGCCCACAGGTACGGCAACGCAGGCCCTTCCCCGCGCCGAAGAGGGTCAGGGCCACGTCGCAGCGCGGGCACTCCCAGGCATGGCCGCAGTGGTCGCAAGCCAGTGACGACGCGTATCCGCGGCGATTCTGGAAGAGGATCGCCTTCTCGCCGGCTTCGAGCGTGGTCGTGAGCGCCGCCGCGAGCTCGGGAGAGAAGATGTCGTGACGGTCGCGCATGTCGACCACCTCGAGCGGCGGTGGCGACGACCCGTCGACGCGGCGCGGCAGGTCGAGATGCAGCGCCACGCGGGCGTAGGCCTCGAGACTCGGCGTCGCCGACGCCAGAAGGACGACCGCGCCCTCCGCCTGCGCGCGCCAGCGCGCCGCCCGGCGGGCGTCGTAGGCCGGCACGTTCTCCTGCTTGTAGGAGGTGTCGTGCTCCTCGTCGATCACCAGCAGTCCGAGGTCCGAAAGCGGGGCGAAGACGGCCGAGCGGGCGCCCACGACGATGCGCCGTTCTCCCCTGGCGATGGCGACGTAGGTGGCGAGACGCTCGCCCGCCGCCAGACCCGAGTGCACGACCGCGACCTGCTCGTCGCCGAAGCGTTCCCGCACGCGGGCCACCGTCTGCCCGGTGAGGCCGATCTCCGGCACGAGGATCAGGACCGACCGGCCGGACTCGAGCGTCGCGGCGGCAGCGCGCAGGTAGACCTCAGTCTTACCACTGCCGGTCACGCCGTGAAGCAGGACCTCATCCCCCGCACCGGCGTCGCAGAGGATCGCGTCGAGCGCGCGGCGCTGCTCGGGGAGCAGATCGTGCAGGTCCGCGGATGCGACGCACGCGGCACGCCTGGCGGCGGCCGCGCCCGCCGGGTCCGGACCGGGCGCCGTCGTCGCGTCGGGCGCCGCAGGAGCCTCGACGACGGCGCCGCAAGCGACGAGCCGGCGCAAGCCGGCCGCGCTCACGCCGGTGGCGGCCCGCAGATCCCGTTCGGCGACCGGCCCGCCGCGCTCGAGCGCCTCGAGCGCGGCCCGCTGCCGCCCGCCGCAGCGTGGCGGCGGGGGCGCGTCGCCCCGCGCCAGTCGCGGCCCCCGGTCGACGAGACCGACGACGTGGACATCGTAGCTGGTGCGCACCCATCCGCGCCGTCGAGAGCGCGCGGCCGCCTTGGCCAGAGTGCGGTCGTTCGCGGGGCTTCCGTCCAGCGCGAGCAGCCCCTCCTCCCCGGCCTCGGCGGCGGCGCGGCCGGCCGCCGTCAACGCGAGCCGCCGGTCGATGCGCAGCGCGGCCGTCGGGGGCGTCACCAGGGCCAGCGCCGTCGGCAGCGGCGCGAGGTAGTAGGCCGCCACGCGGCGCGCGAGGTCGAGCAGCGCCGCCGGCACCGGCGGCAGGTCGAGCACATCGCCGAGAGGCAGCAGCCGCCCGGGGTGCTGCGGCGTGGCGCGGTGCTCGAGCACCAGGCCCATCACCGTCTGGCCGCCGAGGGGCACGACCACGAGCGCGCCCACCTGGGCGCGGCCGGCGAGCTCGGCCGGGACCTCGTACTCGAAGGGCTCGTCGAACGCCCTGGTGCGCACCAGGGGCATGACGGCGACGCACGTCACGCGTCACCCCCGGCGAGGCCGCCGGCGCTTACGCCAGACCCGCGGCCGCTCGCAGGGCATCGGCCTTGTCGGTGCGCTCCCACGTGAAGTCGTGGTCGTGGCGGCCGAAATGGCCGTAGGCCGCCGTCTTGCGGTAGATCGGCCGGCGCAGGTCGAGGTCGCGGAGGATCGCGGCGGGTCGCAAGTCGAAGTGCTCGTGCACGAGCCGCTCGATGACGGCGACATCCACCTTCTCCGTGCCCTGGCAGTCGATCATGAGGGAGACCGGGTGCGCGATGCCGATGGCGTAGGCGACCTGCACCTCGCAGCGCTCGGCGAGACCGCCGGCGACCACGTTCTTGGCGACGTAGCGGGCCGCGTACGCGCCCGAGCGGTCGACCTTGCTGGGGTCCTTGCCCGAGAAGGCGCCTCCCCCGTGGCGGGCGGAGCCGCCGTAGGTGTCGACGATGATCTTGCGACCCGTCAGCCCCGCGTCACCCATCGGCCCGCCGATGACGAACTTGCCGGTCGCGTTGATCACGACGAGGTCTTCGAGCTTCGCGCTGTAGAGCTCTTTGGGAAGGATCGGCTCGACGACCTGCTCGAGAAGGTCGGGGTAGATGATGCTCTGCAGGTCGGCGCTCTCGGCGTGCTGCGCGGCGAGCACGACCTTGGTGACCTCGACCGGACGCCCGTCCTCGTAGCGCACCGTCACCTGCGACTTGCCGTCGGGACGAAGGTAGGGCAGGATCTCGGCCTTGCGCACGTCGGCGAGGCGGCGCGCCAGTTTGTGGGCCAGCGAGATCGGCAGCGGCATCAGCTCGGGCGTCTCGTCGCAGGCGAAGCCATACATCATGCCCTGGTCGCCGGCGCCCTGCAGATCGAGGATGTCGTCGTCGTTCACGTCGGTGCGCACCTCAAGCGAGTGCGACACGCCCTGGCTGATGTCGGCCGACTGCTCGTCGATCGCGACCATCACGCCGCAGGTCTCGTAGTCGTAGCCGTAGAGCGCGTTGGTGTACCCCACGTCGCGCACGGTCTCGCGCACGATCGTGGGGATGTCGACATACGTCTCGGTCGAGATCTCGCCGGCGACGAATGCGAGGCCCGTGGTGACGAGCGTCTCGCACGCGACGCGCCCATAGGGATCGTCGGCAAGGACCGCATCGAGGATGGCATCTGAGATCTGGTCGGCGAGCTTGTCGGGATGGCCTTCGGTGACCGACTCGGATGTGAACAGATAGCTGCGCTTCTCCACCGTACCTCCTGACGACCGACGCGCCGTCGGCACGACGGCGCGCGAAACGATGCTGGAGCTGTCTGGCCGCCGCGCGGCGCGCCCAGCTGCCGGGCCCGCGGCCCAGCGGAGTCTACCAGAGGGTCCGGGGGGCCTCAACGGCGCCCGGCACTGCCCTTCAGCCCGGGTGGCGCTCCTGCTTCGGCTGGCGCGCCATGAGGCGTCCCACGCATTCGGCAGGTGTGGCGTGCCCTTCGAGGACCGCGTACACCTGCTCGGTGATCGGCAGCTCGATCCCGAGACGAGCGGCCAGGTCGTGGAGAGCCCGCGCCGTGGGGATGCCCTCCACGACCTGGCCCACGACCTTCTCGACCTCCGCGGGCGACACGCCCTGCGCGAGGAGCTCGCCGGCGCGCCGGTTTCGGCTGTGCCGCGACGTGCACGTGGCGATCAGGTCGCCGATGCCGGCGAGACCGGCGAAGGTCTCGAGGCGCCCGCCCATCCTCTGGCCGATGCGGGTGACCTCGGCGAGGCTGCGTGTGAGGAGAGCGGCGCGCGAGTTGTCGCCGAATCCCAGACCGTCGGACATGCCGACCGCGACCGCGATGGGGTTCTTGGCGGCGCCGCAGAACTCGACGCCGAGCACGTCGTCGTTCGTGTAGACCCTGAAGGTGTCGCTCATGATCGCCGCCTGGAGCCGGGAGGCGACGGTGTCGTCCGCGCTCGCCACCACCGTCGCCGCAGGCATGTCGCGCGCCACCTCTTCGGCATGGTTGGGGCCCGACAGGACGGCGACGGGCCCGCCCGTCTCGGCAAGGATCGCCTCGGACGGGCGGGCGAACGTCCCGAGCTCGACACCCTTGGCCAGCGAGAGCTGCAGCGAATCGGAGGTCCGTCGCGGCGCCACCCAGCGCGCGACCTCCCGGATCACCTGCGTCGGCACCGCGTAGACGATGAGCTCGCTGCAGGAGATGTCGGCCGCCTCCATCGAGACGAAGCGGACCTCGGGCGGCAGCGTCACCCCCGACAAGAAGTGCGGGTTCTCGTGGCGGCGGTTGAGCTCGTCCGCCTCGTCGGCGGTGAGCGTCAGCACCTGCACGCGATGGCCGTTCCGGTGGAGAAGCCTGGAGAAGGCGCTCCCCCAGCTGCCCGAGCCGATCACGGTGACGTCCATCAGGAGGCCCCCCTCGCGTCGCGGCCGGCCTTGGCGGACCGCACTCCCCAAGGCGGCGTGAAGCGGCGTTCGGCGCCATGCCGCAGGCGTGCGATGTTGTCGCGATGGGCGAAGACGACGATCGCGGCGGCCAGCACGGCGGCGATCTCGTAGGCCAGCGGGTTGTCGCGCACGATCACCAGCACCGGGAGCGCGACGGTCCCGGTCAGCGAGGCCACGCTGACGATGCGCACCGTGAACACCAGCACGAGCCAGACGCCGAAGATGATGAGGAACACGAAGGGCTCGAGGGCGAGGACGACACCGGCGCCCGTCGCGACCCCTTTGCCGCCGCGTCCGCGCAGGAAGACCGAGTACATGTGACCGACGACCGGCGCGGCGGCGACGAAGACCGCCGCCCACGGGTCGAACACGAGCGACGCGGCCAGGGCCGGCACGAACCCCTTGGCGATATCCAGGAAGAAGACGGCGATGCCGGCCTTCTTGCCGAGCACGCGAAAGACGTTGGTCGTCCCCGTGTTGCCGGAACCGCGTTCGCGCACGTCGATCGCGTAGAACAGGCGTCCGACGATGAGACCGAACGGGATCGCGCCGACCAGGTAGGCCAGCACCACCATCGTCGCGAAGAGCACGACGGTCACCTCCCGTGCCTCCCCTTGAAGTCGATGATCAACGGGACCCCTTCGAGAGAGAAGCGCCGTCGCAGCCGGTTCTCGACGAAGTAGCCGAAGTCCCGGGTGACCAGCGTGCGGTCGTTGACGTCGATGGCGAACCGCGGCGGCGAAGTCTGGTATTGAGCGATGTAGTACATCTTCAGCCGTCGCGAGCCCTTGGCCGGCAGCGGCCGCTCGGCCGCCAGCGCGGCAAGCGCGCGGTTGAGCTCCCCGGTCGCGATGTGGGCGGCGTAGCGGGCGTCCAGGGAGGCGATCATGGCGAGGAGATCGTCGACCCCGCGCCCGGTCCGCGCCGAGACGGCCATCGCGGGCGGCCTCTGGCGCAGCTTGCGGGCGGCGATACCGCCGACCTCATCGAGGTCGGGCTCGGCGAGATCGCTCTTGTTCACGGCGAGCACCGTGGCGCAGCCGCGCCGCGTCGCCTCGCTCGCGACGCTCAGGTCGATCTCGGTGAGCCCAAGCGTCGCGTCGAGCACGATGACGGCGACGTGGGCGCGATCGAGCCCCTGCAGGCTGCGCAGATGGGCGTAGTACTCGACGCCCTGCACCTTCGCGCTCTTGCGCATGCCGGCGGTGTCGATGAAACGGAAGCCACCGTGCGCCGTCTGGACCACGGTGTCGATCGCGTCGCGCGTCGTCCCGGCCAGGTCGCTGACGATGGCCCGGGGTCGGCCGACGACGGCGTTGAAGAGCGACGACTTGCCGGCGTTGGGCCGACCGACGATGGCGACCGGCACGTTGTCGTCGGCCACCTCCTCCCCTTCGACCTCTCCGAGGACGCCGCGCTCCCCGAGCCCGTCGAGGACCGTGTCCAGCAGATCGCCGGTCCCCAGGCCATGCACCGCCGAGACGATGCATGGCTCCCCGAAACCGAGTCCGTACAGCTCGCCGGGCAGCGCTTCCTGCGCCGGGTCGTCGATCTTGTTCGCCACGAGCACGACGGGGGCGTCCGAGCGGCGGAGCACGTCGGCGATCTCGTGGTCGTCGCCAACGAGGCCGGTGCGCCCGTCGACCACGAAGAGGACGAGGTCGGCGCCGCCGATCGCGGCCTGGACCTGCTCACGCACCTCCGCGGCGAACGGCTGGTCGTCACCGGTGTCGTACCCGCCGGTGTCCACCAGAACGAGATGCCGGCCGCGCCACTCCACGGCGATCTCCTTGCGATCGCGAGTCACGCCGGGCTCGGCGTCCACCACGGCCGTGCGCGTACCGCTCAGGCGGTTGACGAGCGTGGACTTGCCGGCGTTCGGGGAGCCGACGACGACGACGGAGGGCGGCAGCATCATCGCGCAAGTGTAGCAAACGCGGCGCGTAAGCTCTCGGCGAGCACGAGCCGGCCGGCGCAGGCCTCGGCCAGCGCACGCTCGTCGACTTCGTCGAGTGTCACCCCGAGCGCCTCCGGGAGCCAGTCGCGCGGCGCGACCAGCCATTCGTCGGCGGCAAGCGGAGCACGCGCCAGCGCGGCCAGCACCTCGCGGCCCCCGAGCAGGCCCGTCACCGTCACGTGCGGCCCGAACAGCTCGTTGGCGACGGAGAGAGGCCGCGCATGCAGGCCGTGGCCGGCGAGGCGCGCGCAGGCGCGCTCGACGACGGGAGCGGCCAGGGTGCCGCACAGCAGCCGCATGCGGGGCAGGCGGCGGCCGCGGGCGGCGCGCGCCTCGTGCGCGAAAGGAAAGCGCGCCTCCCTCAGGAAGACGGCCGCCACACCGACACCGTTCTCATACTGGAGCGGCGCGTCGGCGGCCGGCGGCATCCGACCCGCCAGAAGATGGAACTCGTCGGCGGCGTGCACGAAGCAACGCCCGAGGCGCCGCCGGCACTCACGCTGCCAGGCAGACACGCTCCGCAGCACGCCGCCGGCCTCCGCCGCCGTCACGCGGCGCAACTCGCCCTCCTCGGCCAGCGCGACGGGCACGACACCGAGGTCGGCGACCGCGTCGAGCCGGCACGTCTCGCGCACGGTCTCCTCCAGGACGGCCCCGTCGTTCCATCCCGGGCAGAGGACGACTTGCAGATGGAGCTCGATGCCCGCGGCGGCGAGCCGCAGCAGCGTCTGGCGCGAGTCTTCCGCCAGCCGCCCCATGAGCGCCACGCGAGCGGCATCGTCCCAGGCGTGCAGCGATACGTACAGCGGAGAGAGGCGAAGCTCCGCGATGCGCCCGAGGTCCTCCTCGTCGAGATTCGAGAGTGTGGTGAAGTTGCCGTGCAAGAACGACAGGCGGTAGTCGTCGTCCTTGACCGACAGACTCGAACGGAGACCGCGCGGCACCTGATCGACGAAGCAGAAGCGGCAGTTGTTGCGGCAGGTGCGGGGAGGGACCCCGAGCTCGTCCGCGAGCGAGATCCCGTGCCAGCCGTCGACCCGCGGTCGCACCACCAGGTCCAGCACGCGCTCGCCGCGCAGCACGGACAGGCGCAGCGCGCCGTCGGCGGCCGCCAGCTCCAGGTCGAGCACGTCGAGCGGGCTCACGCCGTTGATGGTGCGGATGCAGTCCCCGGCGCGCAGGCCGCCGCTCGCCGCCGGCCCGTCGGCCTCCGCGACCAGGAGCGCCGCGGGCCGGTCAGTCACGGGCGGCCCTGCCGCACAGGATCTCGAGCGCCCGGATCGTCGCCGCGATCTCCTCCTCGGGAGTGGACGCTCCGGCCGTCACGCCGATGCGCCGACACCCTCGTATCCACTCCGCGCGGAGCTCCGCCGCCGTCTCGATGTGGAAGGTGCGCGGCTCGATCGCCCGGCAGAGCTTGGCGAGGCGTGCCGTGTTGGCGCTGTTGCGACCCCCGACGACGACCACGGCATCGACCTGCCCCGCGAGCTCGCAGGCTGCCGTCTGCCGCTTCTCGGTCGCCTCGCAGATGGTGTTGAAGACGAGCATCTCCGGGACCAGCGGCGCGAGCGCGGCGGCAAGGCTCGCGAGGTGCTCGCGCGACTGCGTGGTCTGGACGACGACGCCGATGCGACGCCCGCTCAGCAGCCCCGGCTGCAGGCCCGCGACGTCCTCGACGACGACGGCGTCCGGCCCCGCGAACCCCTGAAGACCGACGACCTCGGGGTGGTCGCGCTCACCGAGGATCACGACCTGGTACCCCGACTGCCGCAGCTCTGCCGCCTTGCGCTGTGCGACGGCGACGAAGGGACAGGTGGCATCGACCACATGCAGACCGCGTCGTCGCGCCTCGGCGACCGCCTCCGGCGGCACCCCGTGGGTGCGCACGACGAGCGTACCGGCCGTCACCTCGTCGACCTCGTCGACCATGCGGGCGCCGCGCTCCTCGAGGCGCCGCACGACGGTCGGGTTGTGGATGATCGGCCCGAGGGTGGCGACCGGGCCCTTCGCGGTGAGGACGGCCTCCTCCGTCAGCCGCAGGGCGCGCTCGACGCCGTAGCAGTAGCCGGCATGGCGGGCCACCACGATCTCGGGGCAGCCCGGCGCGGCACGCTCCGAACGAGCGTCTTCCTGCGCCGCCGGATCGACCTCTCCGCTCACCTCGGCCCTCTCATCCGATGGCGTCGTACAACGCCGTCACCGCCTCCCGCATGCGTGCTGCGACCTCATGGTAGGCCGCGCTGCCCCGTCTGCCCTGCATATCGGACAGATCGAGCGGAGGACCGATCTTGACGCGAAGCGCCGGCAGCCCCGGGCGGCCGTTGCGGAGTATGCGGTTCGTTCCGCGCGTGGCGACGGGGACGACCGGCGCGCCGCTGCGCAGGGCGAGCAGCCCGACGCCGGGCAGGAACTCGTGGATCTCTTCGTCGGGCTGACGTGTCCCCTCGGGGAACATCAGCAGGGCCTCGCCCCCGGCGAGGAGGGCGAGCGCCTTCTCCAGCGCCCCCCGGTCGCCCGCGCCGCGGTCGATCGGAAAGGCCCCAAGTGCGGCAACGAGCCGACCGATGACGGGGACCTCGAAGAGCTCGCGCTTGGCCATGAAAGCGAGCGGCCGATCGAAGGCGATGCCGACGACCGCGGGGTCCACGTCCGCCTTGTGGTTGACGACGATGATGGCCGGCCCCGTCTCGGGCAGGTGCTCCGCCCCTTCGGCGCGGCAGCGGTACAGCCCGGCGGCGATCGCCAGCACGATGCAGCGGAAGAACGTGTAGAGGCGACGGTCGCCCCGGCCTCGCAGCGGCATGCCCGCGACTCTCACGCCCCGAGCCTCTGGCGGGCCAGACCCTCGACCGTGGCGACGACCTCCTCGAGCGTGAGGACCGAGGTGTCGAGCTCGACGGCGTCGGCGGCCTTGCGCAGCGGATTGACGGCTCTCGTGGTGTCCCGCCGATCTCGCTCGACCACCGCACGGACGACCTCGTCGTGGTCGACGGCGTGGCCGGCGGCGGCCAGCTCGTCGTAGCGCCGGCGGGCACGCACCTCCGGGCTCGCCGTGAGGAAGACCTTCAACTCCGCGTCAGGGCACACGTTCGTGCCGATGTCGCGGCCCTCCATCACGACGTCACCGTCGGCCGCCAGCGCCCGCTGCCGCTCGACCAGCAGTCGGCGCACCGCCGGCAGCGCCGACACGCGCGACGCCGCTTCGCCGGCGGCGAGCGTGCGGATCCCGACGCTCAGGTCACGAGCGCCGGCGAAGAGGCGACCCTCGTCGTCGAAGCTCAGGTCGGCCGTCGCCGCGACCGCGGCGACGGCCTCCTCATCGCCGAGGTCGAGACCGGCCTCGCGAGCCAGCACGCCGACCGCACGGTACATGGCGCCCGTGTCGAGGTACACGAAGCCGAGCGCCACGGCGACACGCCGCGCCACCGTGCTCTTGCCGGAGCCTCCGGGCCCGTCGACCGCGAGGACGGTCATTCGACCGCCCTCGCGGTCGCCACGTCGTAGCCGAGACCCCCGAGCACGTGGGCGGTGCGGCGGCAGACCTCCTCCCCCTGCACATAGACGGTGAGGCTGCCGCCGAGCTCCGCGCTCATGTGGTGCAGAGCCAGATCCTCGACGTTGATGCCGGCGTCGCCCAAGGCGACCGTGATCTGCTTCAGTACACCGGGTCGGTCGGCGATGGGCACGACGACCCGATACAGCTCACCGGGGGTCAGGTCTCCCACGGCAAGCATGCGCTCGCGATGCTCGGCGGCGCGCGCGATCGACTCGCCCAGCCGCTCGCCGTCGTTGGCGGCGAGTGCTTCGAGCACATCCTGCAGCCCGCTCTGGAAGGCGGCCAGCGCTGAGAGCAGGGCGGCGCGGTTGTCGAGGAAGATGTCGGTCCAGACGCGCCGGTTGCTGCCGGCGATGCGCGTCAGGTCACGGAAGCTGGGGCCGGCCGACAGCAAGGCATCGCGCGAGCCCGCGTGCTGGCCCGCCTGTGCCATCAGCACATTCGAGAGCACGTGCGGCAGGTGACTCATGAGGGCCATGACCCGGTCGTGCTCCTCGGGGTCGATCGCCACCGGTCGCGCCCCGAGGTCGGCGACGAAGCCGCAAAGCCGGCGGTACGCCTCGGCGTCGACGTACGCGCCCGGCGTCAGGAAGTAGGTCGCGCCCTCGTAAAGCGACGAGCGTGCGTTGGCGACGCCGGCGGTCTCCGACCCGCAGAGCGGGTGACCGCCGATGCAGCGGGCCTGCTCCTCAGGGGACAGGGCGCGCATCAGCGGCGCCTTTGTGCTGCCCATGTCGGTGACGATCGCGCGCGGCGCGGCGCGCAGGGCGGACTTGACGGTGTCGGCGACGAGCCGCACGGGGGTCGCGACGACGACCAGGTCGGCCTCCGCGACCGCATCCTCCAGCGACGCGCAGGCCGTCGTGATCGCCCCACGCTCGAGGGCGAGCTCAAGCGTCTCGCGGGTGCGACTCCAGCCGCGCACCTCGCCCACGCCGGCGCGCTCGCGGGCGGCGAGGCCGAGGGAGCCGCCCATGAGGCCGACACCGAGAACGGCCACGGTGGCGCCGGCAAAGGCTGGTGCGGCCACGGTCAGTCGAGCATCTTCCCGCACCAGGCGGCGAGCTCGCGAGTGCGCGCCGCGTACTCCGCGAACGCGGACGTCGGCAGCGACTGCGGCCCGTCGCAGAGCGCGTGCTCGGGGTTCGGGTGCGTCTCGACGATCACGCCGTCGGCGCCGGCCGCGACAGCAGCGAGCGACAGGGGCAGGACGAGCTCGGGGCGGCCGGTCGCGTGACTCGGGTCGACCACGACCGGCAGATGGCTGGCCAGCTTGACGACCGCGACGGCGCCGATGTCGAGAGTGTTGCGCGTGGCGGTCTCGAAGGTGCGGATGCCCCGCTCGCAGAGGATGACGTCGCCGTTGCCCTCCTTGACCACGTACTCGGCCGCCATCAGCCACTCCTCGATGGTCGCCGAGAGGCCGCGCTTCAGGAGTACCGGCCGGTCGCGCCGGCCGACTTCGGCGAGCAGCTGGAAGTTCTGCATGTTGCGCGCGCCGATCTGGATGACGTCGGCGTACTCGTAGACGTCGTCGAGGTCGCGGGGGTCCATCAGCTCCGTGACGACGGGAAGACCGGTCTCGTCGCGCGCCGCGGCGAGCATCCGCAGGCCCTCGAGACCCAGCCCTTGAAAGGCGTACGGCGAGCTGCGCGGCTTGTAGGCGCCGCCACGGAGCATGTGGCCACCCGCCGCCTTGACGGCGCGCGCGGCCTCGAGCACCTGCTCGGGCGTCTCCACCGAGCAGGGCCCGGCGATGATGCCGAAGTGACCGCCGCCGATGCGCGCGCCGCGAACCTCGACGACGGTGTCGGCCTGGTGGAACTCGCGGCTCACGAGCTTGTACGGCTTCAGGATGGCGACCACGCGCTCCACACCCGGCATCGCCTCGAGCGGCAGGCCCGTCAACTCTTCGCGGTCACCCATCACACCGATGACCGTCACGCGCTCGCCGACCGAGACGTGGGCGCTGGCGCCGACCTCCTCGACGCGTGCGACGACCCTGGCGACCTGCTCGGGCGTCGCCGACTCCTCCATGATGACCATCATGCTCAGCTCGACCTTCCCTCGTTCGACGCCTCCAGAGACGAGAGCTTCTCGAGGAAGAAGTCGACCTCTTCGCGCGTGCCGACACTGACCCTCGCCCAGCCCGGGCAACCCAGCGCGTTGCCGTCGCGCACGATCGCACCCATGGCGAGCAGCGCGCCACACACCTGGTCCTGGGGCCTGCACAGGTCGCGCATGTCGACCAGCATGAAGTTGGCCTCGCTTGAGATGGTCGCACGGCCTATGGCGGACAGACGCTCGACCAGATGGTCGCGGAGTCCGGCGTTGAAGCGCCGCCGCTCCGCGACCTGGTCCTGATGCTTCAGCGCCTCGAGCGCCGCCACCTGCGCGAGGCGGTTCACGTTGAAGGGCTGGCGCACCTTGTCGAGCGCGGCCTTCAGCTCGGCTGCACAGAGACCGTAGCCGACGCGCAGGCCGCAGAGCCCGTAGATCTTCGAGAACGTGCGCAGCACGATGACATTGTCGTGCGCGGCCTGGAGCTCGAGCGAGTCCTGGCTGTCGGCGGCGGTCACGAACTCGTTGTAGGCCTCGTCGAGGATGACCAGCACGTCGCGCGGCGTCCGCTCGACGAGTCGCGCGACCTCGGCGACCGGCACGTACGTGCCGGTCGGGTTGTTCGGGTTGCAGACGATCATCATCTTGGTGCGCGCCGTGACGGCGCCGGCCATCGCCGCCAGATCGTGCCTGGACTCGACAAGCGGCACGGCGACGGCCTGCGCCTCGTGCCGCAGGCAGATGTCCTTGTAGACCGTGAAGGAGGGCTCGGCGAAGACGACCTCGTCGCCCTTTTCGAGAAGCGCGTCGCCGAGCAGCATCAGGAGCTCGCACGAGCCGTTGCCCACCGCCACCTGCTCGGGCGCGCGGTCGTAGCGCGCAGCCAGGGCGGCACGCAGGTCCGTGCAGTGGCCGTCAGGGTAGCGATTGAGGTCGGCGAGCGCGTCGGCGATCACCTGTTTGACCTCATCGAAGGGCGGCATCGGGAACTCGTTCGAGGCCAGCTTCACGACCTCGTCCAAACCGAACTCGCGCATGACGAGCTCGAGGGGCCGGCCGGGCTCGTAGGGCACCATGCGCTCGAGCGCCGGGATGTACCTGAGGTTCACGGCGTCACTCCGGGAGGTCGAGGCGCAGTTGCCGCGCGTCGCGCAGATACGCGTGGCGAACCCCGCGCTCCGCCGGCAGATGACAGTGCACGAGCACGCGGATACAGCGCTCGATAGCGCCCTCCACCTCGAGCTCCTGTGCGCAAAGCATGGGCGTCGCCGACAGCCCCAGGTGCCGCGCTGCCGCGGCGGGGAAGTCGGCCTTCAGATCGGGGGTCGCGGTGAGGATGATGCTGACGATGTCGTCGCTCGCCAGACCGTTGCGCTCCAGAAGCGCGCCGAGCAGCTCGTGCGTCGCCTCGGCGATCGCCTCGCTCGTGTCGGCCGCGACCGTCACGGCGCCGCGGAGCGCGCGCAGACATGTCACGGGAGTCGCGGAATCAGGCACCGGCACCTCACCCTCTCGAACTGGGGGTCACATCGAGCCTGAAAGTATACACCGCGCGGCCGAGCTCAGGGCGCGTCGTCGGGCGCGGTGTCCACACCCAGACCGTCCGGCTCACCCTCGGGCCTCACCGGACCGGCGGGCTCCGCGGCGAGCGGCAGAGGCTCGCCGATGGACTCCTTGGCGACCGAGCCGTGCACCTCTTCCCCGGCCTTCCGCAGACCGTCGATCTCGTCGCCGTTGAGCTCACGGAACGCGCCCTTGTCGAGGCCCTTGTCCGTGAGGGGGCCGAAGCGCCGTCGATGGAGCTCGTCGACCGGGAGCCCGACGGCGGCGAGCATGCGTCGCACCTGGCGCTTGCGGCCCTCGCGGATCGTGAGTTCGACGAGGGCCGTCTTCGCGCTCTGCTTCTTCAGGTCCACCTCGGCGGGGCTGGTCATGCCGTCTTCGAGTTCCACGCCCGACCGCAGGGTCGCGAGCGCGCGCCGCGTGACCTTGCCTCGGACGCGTGCGACGTAGGTCTTCGGCACACCGTAGCGGGGGTGCAGGAGCCGGTTGGCCAGCACGCCGTCGTTCGTCAGGATCAGGAGCCCGGTCGTGTCCAGATCGAGCCGGCCCACCGGGAACAAGATGCGCCCGTTCGGCACCAGGTCGACGACCACGCGCTCGGCATGAGGGTCACTGCGCGTGCTCGCCACTCCGCGCGGCTTGTTGAGCAGCACGTAACGCAGCTGCCGCGCCTCGACGACCTCGCCGTTCACCGCGACCACGTCGCTCTCTTCCACCTTGTGGCGGGGAAACGTCACGGCCTCGGCGTTGACGGTGACGACGCCCGACTTCACGAGCTCGTCACATGAGCGTCGCGAGCCCAGTCCCGCTCGCGCCAGGAACACGACGAGGTTCATCGGATTCATCGCCGGCGCTCCGCGTTCGACATCAGGCGCCGGCGCAGGGCTTCGACGTCGCCGGGCTGCAGCGCGAACCCTTCGAGCGCAGGCAGTTCGTCGCGGCTCGCAAGACCGAAGAGCTTCAGGAAGCGGTCGGTCGTCCCGTACAGTATCGGTGCGCCCGGCGCATCGGAGCGCCCGGACTGCTCCACGAGACCCCGCTCCTCGAGCGCCGACAAGGCCCACTCCGACGAGACGCCGCGCACATCGGCCACATCGGCGCGCGTCGCCGGCTCCAGGTAGGCGACGACGGCGAGCGTCTCGAGCAACGCCGGCGTGAGCTCCTCGGGCCGCTGGGCGCCCGTGTGCTCCCGCACCGTCTCGGCACAGTCGCCGGCGACGCTGAAGGTGAGACCGCCCCCGACCGCCGCGAGCTCGAACCCGTGGCGCCCGGGCGCATATTCCTGCTGAAGGGCCCCCAGGGCGGCCGTCACGTCCGGCTCCGCGACGGCGCACGCCGCGGCCAGCTCCGTCGCGGCGACGGGCCGGGGTGAGACGAACAGGAGCGCCTCGAGGCGCCGGGCAAGAAGGTCCATAGCAGTGAGAGGATCGGTCAGCAGATGCTATCGCAGCGACGTCGTCGCCGTCACCCCGCCGCTCGAGCGGTACTGAGGCGCACTTCTCGCGGGACCATCCGGCGCCCGGGGGCTCACGCCGGGGCCGGCGCGGCCGCACAGCGCGTCACGACGATGTCGTCGAAGGCGCGGCGCTGCCGCAGGCGCGCCTCACCCTGCGCGTGCAGCTCCAGGAGCGCGAAGAACGTGAGCGCGCGCTCGAGACGGCTGGGCGGTGCGACCTCGGCGAAGCTGAACGATCCGTCCGCGTCCAGCAGCGAACGTAACCTTCTGAGCTCGCCGACCAGGGACACGGCGAGATCGGCGAGATGGCTGGTATCCGGCAGCGGCGGCTCCTCGAGAAGCGGCGCCAAGGCCGCCGCGAGAGCGGCCGCCGGCAGGGCGGCGGCGTCGAGCGGCCGGCGCAGCAGCGCCGCCGGCACGGGCGCAGCTCGGTAGAGTCGCCCAGCGTGGATCGCCCAGCGCTCGCCCAGGTGGTCGGCCGCGTTGCGGAACTGCCCATAGCGCACGAGGCGCTCGACCAGCCGCTTCGCGGCCTCATCCGGATCGAGCTCTTCGAGCTCCTCATCGACCTCCTGATCGAGCAGAAGGCGCGACTTCATCTCGAGCAGAGCGGCGACCAGCACCACGAACTGCGAGGTCGCGTCCAGGTCGAACTCGCCGCTGTCGGCGAGTCGCAGCACGTACTCGGCGATGATGCCCGAGACCCGTACCTCCCAGATGTCGATCTCGTCCTTCAGGATGAGGGTCACGAGGAGGTCGAACGGACCGTCGAAGACGTCGACGTCGAGATCGAGCTCCCGCGGAGGCGCCGCGACCTGCTCGATGTCGAGCGCAGCCGCGCCGGGGCTCACGCGCGTCACTCCTCGGGCTGGTGGACGAAGGACGGGATCTCGAACTCGCCTTCGTACTCGGGCACGCGCTCGAGCGCGGTGCTGCCCTGCGGGCGCGCACGTCGCGCGCCGCGGTCGCCGGGCGCGGCCGGGGCCTCGTCGCTCCGCGCCGGCCCTTCGCCGAACCCGGTCGCCACGACCGTCACGGCCATCGTGCCCTCGAGTCGTTCGTCGACGACCGCGCCGAAGATGATGTTGGCGTCGTCGTCGGCGGCGTCGGCGATCAGACCGGCCGCGTCGTTCACCTCGTACAGCGAGACGTCCGCGCCACCCGTGATGTTGAGCAGGATGCCCTTGGCACCCTGGATCGAAGTCTCGAGCAACGGTGAGTTGATCGCGGCGTCGGCCGCCTCGAGAGCGCGGTTCTCACCGCTGGCGACCCCGATGCCCATGAGGGCCGAACCGGCGTCCTTCATGATGGTGCGCACGTCGGCGAAGTCGAGGTTGATGAGACCGGGGACCGTGATCAGATCGGTGATGCCCTGCACGCCCTGGCGCAGGACGTCGTCGGCGTGACGGAACGCCTCGACCACAGTGGTGTTGCGCTCGATCACCTGCAGAAGACGATCGTTCGGGATCGAGATCACGGTGTCGGCCACCGCGCGCAACGCGTCGATGCCGGCGAGCGCCTGCTCCATACGGTGCTTACCTTCGAAGGAGAACGGCTTGGACACGATCGCGATCGTGACGGCGCCGAGCTCACGTGCGATGTCGGCGACCACGGGCGACGCACCTGTGCCGGTGCCCCCGCCCGCGCCGGCCGTCACGAAGACGAGATCGGCGCCACGGAGGGCGGCCTTCATCTGATCGCGGGAACCCTCCATCGCCTCGCGGCCGATGTCGGGGTCGGCGCCGCCGCCGAGGCCGTGCGTGACCTCCTGGCCGATGTGGATCTTGACGTCGGCGTCGCACACATCGAGCTGCTGCACGTCGGTGTTGACGGCGATGAACTCGACGCCCTTGACGCCGGTGTCCACCATGCGGTTCACCGCGTTCGTCCCCGCGCCGCCGACGCCGACCACCTTGATCGTGGTCACGTAGGGCCGGCCCTTCACCGGTGCGTCGGTCGCCAGCGGATCCGGCGGCCGCACGGTATCGTTGGTGCGCCGGAACAGCTCGCTGAGCCCGTCCTTCATGCTAGGTCGCTCGGCCATTGAGCACCTCCCGCGCCAGAGCGCGGTACGACTCCGCCCCTCTCCCCTTCGGATCGTACTTCAGTACCGAGCTGCCGATCACCGGCGCCTCGGCGAACTTGATGGTCTTGCGCACGACGGTCTCGAACACGAGCGGCCCGAAGTTCTCCCTCAGGACCTCGACCGACTCCTTGCCATGCAGCGTGCGGGCGTCGAACAGCGTCGGCAGGATACCCTTGATCCGGACCTTGGGGTTCAGGTTCTCCCTGATCATCTCGAGGGTGCGCTCCAGCTGCAAGAGACCGCGCAGCGAGAGGTACTCGCACTGCACCGGCACGATCACGCTCTCGGCGGCCGTCAAGGCATTGATCGTGAGCAGGCCGAGCGACGGCGGCGTGTCGATGAGGATGTAGTCGTAGTTGTCCATGACCGGCTCGAGGGCCCGTTGCAGGGCGCGCTCGCGGCCGATCATCTGCGCCAGCGCCATCTCCGCGCCGGCGAGGTCGATCGTCGCGGCCGCCACGTCGAGCTCGCGCTCGTAGATGACCTCCTCGATCGGCGTCCGGTGCACGAGCACGTCGAACATGCACTTCTCGAGGCTCTCGGTGTCGACCCCTTGGCTCATGGTGAGATTGCCCTGCGGGTCCATGTCGACAGCCAGGACTCGCAGGTCGTGCTCGCGGAGGGCGGCTCCGAGATTGACCGTCGAGGTGGTCTTGGCGACGCCGCCCTTCTGATTGGCGAAGGCGATGACGTGCGTCATTGGGTCCCGCTCCTCTGTTGCCACCACGTCAGGGCTGAGTTCGCCCCGGTCGCAAGAATCCCTGCACGCGTCGAGCCCCACAGCTCGCTGCGGGGCTCGACGCGTGCACGTTCCATGACCAGGCGTTCGACGCCCCGCCGATCAGGTCGCCGGCCGGTCGTCCTCCTCGTCGTCCGCAGGCTCGAGCTCGTCCTCGTCGCCCGCGGGCTCAAGCTCGTCGTCGTCGCCGCCGGTCTCGAGCTCGCCCTCTTCGAACTCGGCCTCGTCGCCGAGATACTCCTCGTCATCCTCTTCTTCTTCGCTCACGATGGAGGAGATGGCGCGCTTGAGGAACCGGACGCGCGTACCGCGGGCGACCTCGAGCTCGATCCAGTCGTCGCCGATCTTGCGGACCGTCCCGAAGACGCCGCCGATGGTGACCACTTCGTCGCCTCTCTTCATCATCGCCACCATCTCGCGGTGCGCCGCCTTCTGCCGGCGCTGCGGTCGGATGGCGAGGAAGTAGAAGATGCCGAAGAAGACGAGGATCCAGATGAGGAGCACGCCAGTCTGACCACCCATACGAACTCAACCTCCTGCGCGATAGCGCGCTGTGACGGACTCTTTGAACTCTGCAAACGCGCCCGCACGAACAGCCGCACGGGATCGCTCGGCCAATCTTATCAGAACCCGCAGGTTGTGAAGACTCAGGAGCTGCGCCCCGAGCATCTCCTTCTGCAGCATGAGATGCCGCAGATAGGAGCGTGTGAAACCGTCGCAGGCCGGGCAATCGCAGCCCTCCTCGAGCGGGCGCAGATCGCGCGCGAACCGTGCGTTGCGCAGATTCAGGCGGCCGTCGGCAGTGAGGGCCGTGCCGGTGCGCGCCATGCGGGTCGGCAAGACGCAGTCGAAGACGTCGATCCCGCGCGCCACGACCTCGAGCAAGCCGACGGGGTCGCCGATCCCCATGAAGTAGCGCAGGCGCTCGCGAGGGAGGGTCTCGTCCATGAGTTCGACGGTCGCGAGCATCTCGTCGCCACGCTCGCCCACCGAGAGACCGCCGATGGCGTAGGCGTCGAAGCCGATGTCGAGGAGCTCCGCCGCCGAACGGCGACGGAGCTCCTCGTCGACCCCGCCCTGCACGATGCCGACGAGCAGCTGGTCGCGGCGGCCGTGCGCCGCTTGGCAGGCCGCCGCCCACCGCGTCGTACGCTCCACGGCCGCGACCAGCTCGTCGCGCCCCAGCACGCTCGGCGCACACTGGTCGAAGCACATCACGATGTCGGCGCCGAGCCGCTCCTGGACCTCCATCGCGAGCTCAGGCGTGAACACGTGCCGAGAACCGTCGTACACCGAACTGAACTCGACTCCGTCGTCGCGCACGAGCCGCGTGTCGGCGAGACTGAAGACCTGGAAGCCGCCCGAGTCGGTCAGGATCGGCCCGGGCCATCGCATGAAACCGTGCAGGCCGCCGTGCAGCGCCACCACGTCGACGCCTGGGCGGAAGTAGAGGTGGTAGGTGTTGGCCAGCACGATACCCGCGCCCAGGCCGGCGAGGTCGCGCGGCGCGACCCCCTTGACCGTCGCCTTCGTGCCGACGGGCATGAAGCACGGGGTCTCCACCGTGCCGTGGGGCGTCTCGAGGCGCCCCATCCGGGCGCGCCCGTCGGCGGCCTCGACGGTGAACGAGAAGCCTCGCGCTCGATATCCGAGTCGATCGGTCAGCGTCGCCTCACAGGATCAGCATCGCGTCGCCGAAACTGAAGAACCGGTAGCGCTCCTCGACGGCGTGCGCGTAGGCGGCGCGCGTCACGTCGACACCGGCGAAGGCCATGACGAGGGCGAGCAGGCTCGTGCGCGGCAGGTGGAAGTTGGTCAGCACCACGTCGACCACCTTGGGCTCGAAGCCGGGCCTGATGAAGAGGTCGGTCTCGCCCCGCAGCCGAGGGTCGCGAGACCGCGCCAGGTGTTCGAGCGACCCGCACGGTCGTGGTGCCGACGGCGACGACGCGACGGCCCTGCGCGCGTGCGGCCAGCACGCGCGCCCAGGTCGCGGCCTCGACCTCGTAGGTCTCGCTGTGCAGACGGTTCTCATCGAGACGCGTCTCGATCAACGGCTTGAACGTACCGAGCCCGACGTGCAGGGTCACGGTCGCCACCTCGACGCCTCTCGCCCCGAGGCTGCGATCGACGGCCGGCGTGAAGTGCAGGCCGGCAGTAGGCGCGGCCGCCGAGCCGGTCCGGCGGGCGTACACCGTCTGGTACCGCTCGGGATCGGCCACGGGCTCGTGGATGTACGGCGGCACCGGCGTGTGTCCGAAGCGCTCGAGTTGCTCGAGGACGGGGCGCTCGGCCGTGCTGCGTACCGACCAGCGGCCGTCACCCAGGGCGCGCTCGCAGACGAGGCGCCAGTCCGCGGCCGCCGCCTCGCCGGCCAGCTCCTCGCCGGCCCGGGGCCGGCCGCGCAGCAGCGCCTCCCAGAGCTCGCCGGCCGGCGCGTCCGGCGAGCGTTCGCCGACCTCGCTCGCCCACTCGCCGGCCGGCCCCTTCTCGGGCCGCAGGAAGAGCACCTCGATCCGCCCGCCGGTCGCGCGACGGAAGTACGCGCGCGCCGGGAACACGCGTGTGTCGTTGCGCACCAGGAGGTCCCCGCGCCGCAGCAGCTCGGGCAGGTCCCCGAAGTCCCGGTCGTCGAGCCGCCCCGTGGACCTCTCCACGACCAGGAGCCGCGCGGCGTCGCGCGGCTCGATCGGACGCTGCGCGATCAACTCCTCGGGCAGCTCGTAGTCGAGCCCGGCCAGATCGATCGCCGCGCCCGTCATGCGCTCGCCACCCGCGTCCGACGCCGCGCCTCCCGCTCGTGCCACGTCTCCCACTTGCCGGCGGCGCAGCCGCAGTACGGACTGCCGGTACAGGCCGAGCCGGCGACTCTCCGCGTAGCTCGCCCTGAAGAGGCCGCCCAGGTCGAGATAGGCGAAGTCGACGCCGTGCTGTGCCGCGGCCGTCTCCCCCGCCGACTGGATCAGGTCGTGCCGCTGGTACGGACTCACGCTCAAGCTGGTCGAGAAACGTGTGAAGCCGAGCTCGCTCGCCGCTTCGGCGGCGGCGTCAAGGCGCAGGCGAAGGCAGGCGGCGCAGCGCTCGTCCGGGCTCGCCTGCCCGAGGCTGTCGAGCCACGCGCCCCAGGCGGCCGCCCGCTGGGGCCGCTCCTCGACGACGAGCTCGAGACCGATCGTCCGGCTGTAGCGCCGCATGCTCTCGAGGCGGCGCTCCAGCTCCGCGACCGGCTGGATGTTCGGGTTGTGAAACCAGCCCACAGGCTCGAGGCCGCGCTCGCGCCAAGCCGGCACGGCGACCGTCGAGCAGGGTCCGCAGCAGGTGTGCAGGAGGAGTCCGGTCACGATCCGATTATAGCCGCCCGCCGACAGCCGTCGGACGCCGGCGCCGCCTCACTCGAACAGCGTGCTCGCGCCGCCGGGTGGGGTGATCCCGCAGTGGCTGAAGCCGGTCCTCGTGAGAACGCGGCCGCGCGGTGTGCGCTTGAGGAAGCCCTGCATGATGAGGTACGGCTCGTACACGTCCTGGACCGTGTCGGCCTCCTCGCCGAGCGCGACCGCCAGTGTGTCGAGGCCGACCGGTCCGCCGTCGAACTTCTGCGCGATCGTGCAGAGGATCTCGCGGTCGAGGCGGTCGAGTCCCAGCGCGTCGACCTGGAAGAGCTGCAGCGCGGCGAGACAGATCTCTCGGTCGATGATGCCCTCGTGCCGCACCTCGGCGAAATCGCGCACCCTGCGCAACAGCCGGTTGGCGACGCGCGGCGTGCCGCGCGAGCGACCGGCGATCTCATCGGCGGAGGCGTCATCGGTGGTGACGCCGAGGATCCCGGCCGAGCGCCGCACGATCTGCGCGAGCTCGTCGGGCGCGTAGTACTCGAGGCGCTGCCAGACCCCGAAGCGGTCGCGCAGCGGCGTCGTCAGCAGGCCGGTGCGCGTCGTCGCCCCGATGAGCGTGAAGGGCTGGACCTGCATGCGGATGCTGCGCGCCGCCGGCCCCTCGCCGATCATGATGTCGATCTCGTAGTCCTCCATCGCCGGGTAGAGGACCTCCTCGACGGCCGCGTTGAGCCGGTGGATCTCGTCGACGAAGAGGACGTCGCCCTGCTGCAGGTTGGTGAGGAGGCCGGCGACGTCGACCTTGCGCTCGAGCGCCGGCCCCGAGGTCGTGTGCATACTGACGCCGAGCTCGTTGGCGATGATGCCGGCCAGCGTCGTCTTGCCGAGACCCGGCGGCCCCGCGATCAGCACGTGATCAAGGGTGTCGCCGCGGTTCTTCGCCGCCTGCACGAATATCTCGAGCTGCTCCTTGGCGACGCCCTGCCCGACGAACTCGCCGAAACGCTTCGGCCGCAGCGAGACCTCGGCGTCGCGATCGTCGACCTTCTCGTTCGGGTCGGCGAGGCGCTCGACGGGGCGATCGCTCACGTCTCCTCCCTGGCGCCCCCGAGGGCAAAACGCACGAGCTCCTCGACCGGAGCGTCGGACGGCGCGCCGCGCAGCGCATTCTCCGCCTCCCTCAAGCTGAGCCCGAGGTTCTGGAGCGCCGAGCGCGCCGCGACGAACGTGTCGATGCCTTCCGCGGCCGTCGCACCGGCGGCGAGCACGCCGGCCGCCACCACGTCGCCGAGCTCGACGATCAGCCGCTGGGCCAGCTTCTTGCCGATGCCCGGGATGGACTCGAACTTCTTCACGTCCTCCCGGACCACCGCGATCTCGAGCTCCGCCACGGGATACCCGGAGAGGACCGCGAGGGCGACCTTCGGGCCGACGCCGCTGACCCCGGTCAACGAGAGGAAGAAGGCGCGCTCGTGCGGCGTCTCGAAGCCATAGAGCTGGAGCACGTCTTCGCGCACGTGCAGGTAGGTCGTGAGGTCGACCTCCTCCCCGAGGCGCACGGAGAGGCGCGCCAGCGTGCGCCCGGCGGCAAACACCTCGAGACCCACGCCGCCGACGACGACCACGGCGCGGTCGCTCTCGACGGACGCGACGCGGCCCCGCACCGAGGCGATCACGCGCAGCCTCCGGCGTGGGTGTGCGACCCGCCGCCGGCGAGGACGCTCGACGCCGCGCGCCGGCGACTGCTCACTTCTGCCGCCCCTTGCGCACCGCAAGCGGGACCCCGTCGCCGTTGCCGTGCGCATGGCAGATGGCGACGGCCAGAGCATCGGCGGCGTGGTCGGGCTGCGGGATGCGCTTGAGCCCGAGCAGCACCTTGGTCATCTCCTGCACCTGCACCTTCGTGGCGCGGCCGTACCCGGTGACGGCGCGTTTGATCTCGAGCGGCGAGTACTCATAGGGCGGCGCCGACAGGTCGGAGGCCGCCAGCATGAGCACGCCGCGCGCCTGCCCCACGGCGAGCGCGGTGCGCGTGTTCGCGTTGACGAAGAGCTCCTCGATCGCGACGACGTCGGGACCGAAGCGGCGGATCAGCGCACAAGCCTCGTCGTGGATGCGCCGCAGACGACGCGACGTGGGCTCGCGCGGGGATGTGACGATGCAGCCGTGACCGAGCGAGCGCAGGCGGTTGCCCTCCTGCTCGACCGCGCCCCAGCCGGTGCTCGCCGTACCCGGATCGAACCCGAGGACGATCACGATGCGGCCCCGACTGTCATCGCTTGCCGCATGGGCCTCAGCCGGCCAAGGCCTCGAGGACGTCGTCCGGGATGTCGAAGTTCGCGTAGACCTCCTGGACGTCGTCGGACTCCTCGAGCGCGTCGACGATCCTCAGGGTCTTGCGGGCGTCGCTCTCGTCGAGGCGCACCGTGCTCTTGGGGACCATCGTAAGCTCCGCCTGCTCGCATTCGATACCGGCGGCGACGACGGCGTCGCGCACCGCGGTGAAGTCGGTCGGCTGCGTGAGCACCTCGAACTGGTCGCCGTCCTGCACGACGTCGTCGGCGCCGGCGTCGATCGCCACCAGCATGACGTCGTCCTCGTCGTAGCGGGAAGCGTCGATCACGATCGAACCCCGGCGCTCGAACATCCAGGCGACGGCCCCGGGCTGTGCCAGCGAGCCGCCATGCTTGGAGAAGACGGAGCGCACGTCGGCCGCCGAGCGGTTGCGGTTGTCGGTCAGCACTTCGACGATGATGGCGACGCCGTTGGGGCCGTAGCCCTCATACACGATCGCCTCGAAGTCGTCGCCGGCCCCTTTGCCGGCGCCGCGCTGCACGGCGCGCTCGATGTTGTCCTTGGGCATCGAGTAGCCCTTGGCCTTCTCGATCGCCGTGTAGAGCGCCGCGTTGCTCTCGGGGTCGGCGCCACCCTCGCGAGCGGCCACCTGGATCGCGCGCGCCAGCTTGGAGAACAGCTTCCCGCGCCTGGCGTCCTCCTTGCCCTTCTTGTGCTTGATCGTGGACCACTTGGAGTGCCCGGACACGGGGACACCACCTCCTTCGCTTGGCGAACAGCGGCCGGGGCGACTTCGTGGCGCGTCCCGGCCTCCGGCAGCCCGGCACCGAACGGGCCGCCACTCGGGACAACGTCAACGAGCGTCACTCTGATCCCCCAGGGGATGCGGCACGCCGTCGCGCCATCCTACGGGGGCCTACCCCTTGTGCGCTTCTTCGCGCTCCTTCTTGGCCTCGTCAATGACCTTCTGGGTGATGTGCGCCGGCACCTCTTCGTAGCGCAGGAACTCCATGGTGTAGTCGCCCCTGCCGCCCGTCATCGACGTGAGGTCGGGCGCGTACGTGAGCATCTCCGCGAGCGGGACTTCGGCGGCGACCACGTTGCTGTGGCCGCGCGGCGTCGTGCCGAGCACGCGGCCGCGGCGCGCGTTGAGGTCGCCGATGACGTCGCCGACACTCTCCTCGGGCACCGTGATCTCGACGCCCATGATGGGTTCGAGCAGCACGGGCTGGGCCTTCTCGACGGCCGCCTTGAAGCCGATGGAGCCGGCGATCTGGAAGGCCATGTCGCTCGAGTCGACCGGGTGGTGCTTGCCGTCGTAGAGCTCGACCCTGACGTCGACCACCGGGTAGCCGGCGAGGAAGCCCTCCGCCATGGCGGCGCGGATACCCTTCTCGACGGCGGGGATGAAGTTGCGCGGGATCGCCCCGCCGACGATCTTGTCGACGAACTCGAAGCCGTCACCGTGCGGCTGCGGGGAGACCGACATCCAGGTGTCGGCGAACTGACCGCGGCCGCCGGTCTGCTTCTTGTGCTTGCCCTGCGCCTTGGCGGTGCCGCGGATGGTCTCCTGGTACGGGACGTGCGGCGGCTTGAGCTCGACGTCGACGCCGAACCGGCGCTTCATGCGCTCGACGATCACCTCGACGTGGATCTGACTCATGCCCGCCACGATCGTCTCGCCGGTCTGCGCGTCACGATGAACGTCGAGCATGGGGTCCTCTTCGGCGAGACGCCGGAGGGCCTGCATCACCTTGTCCTCGTCGCCCTTGCTCTTCGCGGTGACCGCGAACGACATGAGCGGCGCCGGGAACTCGATCTGCGGGAAGCCGACGGGCGCTCCCTCGGCGCACAGCGCGTCGCCGGTCACCACGTCCTTGAGCTTGGCGACCGCGCCTATGTCGCCCGCGACCAGCTCGTCGACCGGCTTGGTCTCCTTGCCCTGGGACTTCAGGAGTTGGCCGAGGCGCTCCTTGTGGCCGTCGCGGGTCACGACGACCGAGCTGTCGCCGGAGAGCGTGCCGCGGAAGACGCGGAAGACGTTGATGTGCCCGCTGAACGGGTCGGCCAGCGTCTTGAAGACGAAGGCGGCGGCCGGTGCGGCGGCGTCGCTCTCGAGCTTGACCTCGGCGCCGTCGGCGCCGGTGACGACGGGCGCCAAGACCGTCGCCGGCGCCGGCGCCAGCGCCAGCAGGTCGAGCACCAGGTCGACGCCGATCATGTGCGTCGCGGAGCCCGCGGCGACGGGGTAGATCTGCCCCTTGGCGACGGCGTCGGCAAAGGCCTGCTTGAGCTCGTCCTCGCCGATCTCCTCCTCCATGAGGTACTTCTCGGCGAGCTCGTCGTTGGTGCTCGCCACGGCGTCGACGAGCTTGTCGCGAGCCGCGGCCACCGCGTCGGCGAGGTCGGCCGGCACGTCGCCGGTCTGCGTCGTGCCGTCGGTGTACGTGAACGCCTTGGTGGTGAGCAGGTCGACGACGCCGACCAGCTCGTGCTCGCTGCCGATCGGGAGATGGACCGCCACGACCTGCTGGCCGAACGCGTCCTGCAGGGCGGCGACCGCCCGGGCGAAGTCGGCGCGCTCGCGGTCGAGCATGTTGCAGAAGAACAGGCGCGCGAGCCCGCGGTCGACGGCGCGCGCCCACAGGCGCTCCGTCTGCACCTCGACGCCCAGGACCGCGTTGACGACGACGAGCGCCGTCTCGACGACCTGCAGCGACGCGATCGCATCGGCGAGGAAGCTCGAGTCGCCGGGTGTGTCGATGAGGTTGAAGGTGAGGCCATCGCGCTCGACGTGCGCCAGCGCGGCGGAGAGGCTCAGCTGGCGCCGCTTCTCGTCTTCGTCCCAGTCGGAGATGGTCGTGCCTTCGGTGACGTGGCCCAGTCGGTTCGCCACCCCCGCCTTGAAGAGGAGTCCCTCGAAGAGCGATGTCTTGCCGGTACCGCGGTGGCCGACAAGGGCGACGTTCCTGATCTTCGCTGGGTCGTTCACTAGCCTTCTCCTCGCGGTCGGAAGGCGCCCCCCGACGACGGGCAGGCGAGCGCCTTGTGGCGTGCGTCCCGAAGCACGAAGTCTAGCACAGGGTCTGGGCGTTTCACGCGCTCGCGGCGGTCGACGGATCGGGGTCTTCGGCGAGGTGGACGTGCGCCTCGCCGGCGAGACCGCCGGCGAGGCGCAGGGACGTGAACCCATAGCGCCGATGCACCCGGTCGACCGCCTCGGCGAGCGCGACCTCACGCCAGCCGTCGTCGAGTGTGAGCTGGAAGGCGCCGTGCCGGAACGAGCTCACGGTGACGCCGAGGAGCCGCACCCACCGCGCTCCCACCGCGAGTCCGTCGAGGAGGTCGAGCGCGGCGCCGGCGACCGCCGGAGCGGTGGTCAGCGGACGCCGGAAGGTGCGTCGCCGGGTGACGGTGTGAAAGGTGCTGAAGCGCACCTTGACGGTGACGGCGTGCGGCGCGAGCCCGCGGCGGCGCGCGTCGGCGGCCGCCCGGTCGGCGAGAGCGACCAGCGTGCGGCGCAACGCCTCGCCGTCGTTGACGTCTTCGGCGAACGTGGTCTCGCGCCCGACCGACTTGGGCGGCGCGGGCTCGCGCCGCAGGACCGTGACGCTGCGCCCGAAGGCGAGCTGACGGAGGCCGTGGGCGCCGCGCCCGAAGGCCGCGGCGAGCACGGCGAAGGGGATGTCCTGCAGCATGCCGACGGTCGTGAGGCCGATGGCGGCGAGCCGCTCCTGCGTGACGGGCCCGACGCCGTGGAGCTCGCCGACCGGCAGGTCGCGCAGGCGGCCGTGGACGTCGGCCTCGCCAAGCTCGCCGATACCGCCCGGCTTGAAGAGCTCGGCGGCGAGCTTGGCGAGCAGCAGGTTGGGACCGATGCCGATCGAGCATCCGAGACCGCAGGCGGCGTAGACCCGCTCCTGCAGCCGGCGGGCGATGGCGCGTGGCGGACCGAAGAGAAGCCGGCTGCCGGTGACGTCGAGGCGGGCCTCGTCGATCGACACCACCTCGACGAGGTCGGTGAAGCCGCGGAAGAGCTCGACCAGCCGGTGGTGGACGGCGACGTACGCGCGCATGTCGACCGGCATGAAGACCGCCTGCGGGCAGAGACGCTCGGCCTGCCCGATCGGCATCGCCGTGCGCACCCCGAACGCCCGCGCCTCGTACGAGCAGGTGGAGACGACCCCCCGGCCGCCACGCTCGCCGCCGACGACCACCGGCAGGCCGCGCAACTCAGGGCGCCGCGCCTGCTCGACGGAGGCGAAGAAGGCGTCCATGTCGACATGGAGGAGTGCGCGCGGGGATACGAACATACGTTCGTATTCTAGGAGAGAGAGCGCGCGAGCGCAAGTCTGTCGCTCGTCTCGCGGGTGGTCTCGAGCGGGCCCGGTCGCCGCTGCCTCGAGCGGCCTCGTCTCGAGGTCGCGCAGGGCGGCCTCGCCCTGCCCTGCCTCAGGCGGTCTCGCTCCGTGACGCGCGCTCCGCGCGCGCCCCTTCGCCGCCGTCTGGGACCCGCACCCGAGGCACGTCGCCCCAGAGCGCCTCGAGGCGATAGAACTCGCGCGCGCCCGGAGTGAAGACGTGTACGACGACGTCGATGTAGTCGATGAGGATCCACTCGGCTTCGCGGGCGCCCTCCACCCGCGCCGGCCGGCGGGTCGCGCGCAGCCCCTCGACGATGCCGTCGGCGATCGCCTTGGCCTGTCGGGTGGTGGCGCCGGTCGCGAGGACGAAGAAGTCGGTGTACGTGACCGCCTCGTTCATCGCCAGCACGGTCACGCCCTTGGCCTTCTTGTCGGCCGCGAGCCCGGCGATATCGAGCGCCAGGGCCTCCACGGCCTCGAGCTGTGCGTCCCCTGCTACTGCAAGTCCTTTGCCCGAAGGTCGGACCCGATCACGACGACGATGGTGTCGGGCGGGAATTGATCGCCGCTGAGCACGACGCCGCGGCCGAGTATAGCACGGATGTCCCGGGCCACCCCGAGGCCCTCGGGTGAGGCCAGGATCTGCGTCTCGGAGTAGTCGAAGGAGTCTGCGTTGCCGGGCTCCTGCAGCTTGACGTCGAGGACGGCGAGCTTGTCGGCGACGAGCTCGCCGATGCCGAGCTCGCCGCTCCCGTTGCGCACGAGCACGGTGAACTGCGCGTCGTACCCCGGCGCCCGTCGCGTGATCGCCGCCTGGATGCGCTCGGGGTCGGGCACCAGCGCGAACTGCCCCTCGGCGACGCGCCCCTGCGATGGCAGGAGCGTGATGAAGGTCTCGCCCTTCACGAGCTCCTCCAGTGCGTCACGGACGAGATCGTGGCCGTCCCCCACCCCCGCCACGACGGCGTCGACCGCGGCCGCCACCTCCGCCTCGGGGCGCGCCGCGGCCACGTCGAACACGGCACGCAGCACGGCCGCGTCGAACCCGGCCCGCGCCTCGTCCTCTTCCCCGCCGCCCGAGAGCACGTCGGCGACCTGCTGCGAGGGCAGACGAACGGTGCCCTCGTACGTACGACCGATGCCGTCGACCTCGACGGTCGCGGGCGTCGTCAGCGTGAAAGCCAGGCGTTCGTCGCCCGACAACTCGGTGAGCGCGGAGTACGGCAGGTGAACGACATGCTCGACCGGGGTCCGCAGCACGCGTCCGAGGTCGGCCGCGAACTCGGGGTAACGGAAGTCGTCTCCGGCCATGATGTACTCGCCCTGCGGCCCCTCGAGAAGCAGCGAGCGCGGGATCGTCCAGGTTTCGAAGGACTCGTCGGGCGCGCGCAGCACGAGCAGTGCGACGGCGGCGCGCTCGGGCTCATCGACGCCGAAGGCGAGCACGAGGAGGTAGCCCTTGTCCTCCGGCGCCGCCGCGTCGCCGCCGACGACCCAACCGGCGAGCCGCAGGGCGCCGAGGATGGCCCCGAGTGCGACGACCGCCGCCAGGACGTAGAGCAGCACAGACTGCCAGCGGCCCAGACGCCCGCGCCGCCGCTCCTGCAATCGTTTGACCCTATAGCCGCCTGAGTCTGCCATGGAGATCGTTGTAGAGTTCGACGCCGCCGGGGGCGATTCCCCGTCCTCTGAGGATGACGGACACAAGACTCATGCGCGCAGCTTCGGCGACGGCGTCGTCCAGCGAGGTTTGGGCGAGCCGGCGCACGTCGTCGACGCCGGCGAATTCGCGCCCGGGCTCGCAGAAGTCGGCGAGATAGAGACACTTCTCGAGGGTCGTCATGTCGGCCGCGCCCACGGTGTGAAGCGCGATCGCGCGCGCCGCGTCTCGCGCCAGCCCGGCCGTCGCGAGCTCGGCGCCCGCCACGGGGCCGTGCAGAAGCGCCACGGGCTGCGCCGACTCAAGCTGCCCGACCGCGATCCCGTGGCGGTCCGCCGCCGCCAGAAGCGCGTCCACAGGCCATTCGCGGCACGAGTCGTGGAGGAGACCGGCCACCAGCGCCGCCTCGGGGTCGGCCCCGAACCGCCGGGCGAGCGTCGCGCAGAGCGCGCCCACCCGGCGCGCGTGGCCGGCGCGCTTCTCGGACACTCCGCGCAGCAGTGCCTCGGCTTCGGCGACGCCGATCACCGCACCACGTAGAGCCCGTGCCCCAGCACGTACTCCTCGACCGCGCGCGGCACCAGGTAGGTGAGCGGCATCCCCATGCGCACCCGGTTCCGCAAGTCGCGCGACGCGATCGCGATCTGCGGGGTCTGCAGGACGACCGCCCGGCGGCGACCGAGCCCGGCGGCGACCTCGTCGAGCCGTCGCTCGTCGTCACCCGGCCGGACCGCGACCGCCAGCCGGCACAACTCGACGATCGCCTGCGGCTCGTGCCATGTCTCGAACTGCAGCAGGGAGTCGGATCCCATGATGAAGACCAGCTCGTGGTCCGCGTGCATCTCGTGCAGAGCCCTCACGGTGTCGACCGTGTACGCGAGCCCGCGGTCGAGCTCTATGGTCGAGACCGCGAACCCGTCGTCGCCGGCGATCGCCAGCCGGGTCATCTCGACGCGGACCTCCGCCGGTGTGGCGTCGGCGACGGCCTTGTGGGGTGGCCGCGCCGCCGGGACGAAGAGGACCCGCTCCAAGCCGAGCTGGTGACGCACCTCGGAAGCGATCACCAGGTGCCCGAGGTGCGGCGGGTTGAAGCTGCCGCCGAGGACGCCGAGGCGGCGTGGCTTCTCCGGCGCTGTCATGCCCTGATCTGGCCCTCGCCCCAGAGGACGTACTTCACGCAGGTCAGCTCCTCGAGGCCGATGGGGCCGCGAGCGTGGAGCTTCTGCGTGGAGATGCCCATCTCGGCGCCCAAGCCGAACTCGGCGCCGTCTGTGAAGCGGGTCGAGGCGTTGACGTAGACGCAGGCGGCGTCGACCTCCCTCGTGAAGCGCTGCGCCGCCTCGAGGTCGTTGGTGACGATCGCCTCGGAGTGTCGCGTGCCGTGAGTCCCGATGTGCTCGAGGGCTTCGCCGAGACCCCCGACCACACGCACCGCCAGCTTGGGACCGAGGAACTCCGTGTCGTAGTGTGTGCGGTTCGCACGCTTCAGGCCCGGGTCCGCGAGCAGCTCCGCCGCAGCCTTGTCGACGACGAGCTCGACGCCACGCCGTTTCAACTCCTCGACGGCGCGTGGCAGGAACCCGGGAGCCGCCCCCGCGTGGACGAGAAGCGTCTCGGCCGCATTGCACGCGTCGGGACGCTGGCACTTGGCATTGACGATGATGCGCACGGCCATCTCCACGTCCGCGCTCGCATCGACGTACACGTGGCAGTTGCCGCCGCCGGCGTAGACGACGGGCACCTGGCTGTGCTCGAGAAGGTACTCCTTGAGGGTCTCGCCGCCGCGCGGGATGACGAGGTCGACCGAGTCGCGCTGGCGCAGCAGCTCGTCGAGCTCGTCGCGGTCCGGACCGAGCCAGCCGATCGCGGCACGCGGCAGACCTGCCTCGATGACGGCGCCCTGCACGACCTCGGCCAGCAGACGGTTCGAGTGTCTGGCGGTGCTGCCGCCGCGCAACACGACGGCGTTGCCGGTCTTGAGGCAGAGAGCCGCGGCGTCGACGGTCACGTTCGGGCGCCCCTCGTACACCACGGCGACCACACCCAGCGGCGCACGGACCTTGCGGAGCTCGAGTCCGTTCGCCAGACGCCAGCCGTCGCTCACCCGGCCGACGGGGTCGGGCAACGCCGCGACCGCCCGCACGCCGACCACCATCTCGGCGAGGCGGTCCTCGTCGAGCAGCAGACGGTGGATCAGCGCGCCGGGTTGACGCTGCTCGCGGGCGAGGCGCAGATCCTCCTGGTTCTCCGTGAGGATCTCGTCGGCCCGCCGCTCGAGGGCGTCGGCAACGCCGCGCAGGGCCGCGTCCTTGCGCTCGCGCGGCAGGACGGCCAGCTGGCGAGCCGCCACCTGCGCCGCGACGCACAGCTCCTCGACGTTCACCCGTGTTCCTCCTCGTTCGGCGCTCGTCTCAAGCGTACCACGCGGTGCGCCGGCCTCGTCCTCACGCCTCAGCGAACTCGAACTCGCCCTCGCCCAGAAGGACCGTGTCGCCCGTCTTCGCGCCGGCACGACGCAGCGCGGCGTTGAGGCCGGCGCGCTCGATGACCTCCTGCAGGTAGGCGAGCGCTTCCGGGTTGTCGACGTCCGCCTTCGCGACGAGCCGCTCGAGCGCCTCGCCCCGCACGCGGAACGCGCTCTTCTCGCGGGCGACCGTGAATGCGTCGAGCCGGTCGGCGCCGGGCCGCAGGACGACCGGCGCCTGCGGCGCCGCCGCAAGTGCTTCGCGCCGCGCGGCGGCGACCAGATCCCCCAGCCCCGCGGCGAGAGCCTCGAGGCCTTCGCCCGTGACGGCTGAGACGAGGAGAACGTCGCACGCCCAGGACAGCTCGCGCAAGCGCCCCGTGACCTCGTCTCGGGCGACGGCATCCATGATGTCGGCCTTGTTGACGGCGACCAGCGCCGGCCGCTCGATCAGCACGCTCGCGAACGCGGCCAGCTCGCGGCGCACGGTCTCGGCGCTCGCGCATGCGCGCTCCGCGCCCTCTCCTCCATCGACCACGTACACGAGGACCGCGGTACGCTCGACGTGCGCAAGGAAGCGATGGCCGAGGCCGGCCCCCCCGCTCGCGCCCTCGATGAGTCCCGGGATGTCGGCGATGACCACGCGCTGTTCGTCGAGGTCGAGGACGCCCAGGTTCGGCTCGAGCGTGGTGAACGGATAGGCGGCGATCCGCGGGCGCGCCGCCGTGAGCGCGGCGAGCAGCGACGATTTGCCGGCGTTCGGCATGCCGACGAGACCCACGTCGGCCAGCAGCTTGAGTGTGAGAGAGAGCCAGCGCTCATCTCCGGGAAGGCCCTTCTCGGCGAAGCGCGGCGCCTGACGCGTCGAACTCTTGAAACAGATGTTGCCGCGACCGCCCTCGCCACCGCGAGCGACCAGGAAGCGTGCGCCCTCGTGGGCGAGGTCGGCGAGCAAGACGGCCTGGTCGTCGCGGATCTCCGTCCCGACCGGCACCTTGACCTCGAGCGTCGGCCCGTCGGCGCCGCGGCGGCCGACGCCGCGGCCGTTGCCGCCCGCGACGGCCTTGAAGTGATGGCGATGGCGGAAATGACTCAGGTCCTGGAGTTGCCGCGTGGCGACGAGGACCACGTCGCCGCCGGGAGCGCCGTCGCCGCCGTCCGGGCCACCCCTGGGGACGTACTTCTCACGGCGGAAGCTGACGGCGCCGTCGCCGCCGTTCCCCGCGCTCACGCAGATGCTGGCCCTGTCGAGCATGACTGGCGAGCCGGCGCCCGCCGGCTCTGATCAGGCCTCGGAAACGACCGAGATGAAGCGCCCGGCGGCCTTCTGGCTGAAGACCACGCGACCGTCGACCTTGGCGAAGATCGTGTGATCGACGCCGATGCCGGCGCCCTCGCCTGCACGGAACCGCGTGCCCCGCTGACGAACGATGATGGATCCGGCCGGCACGGTCTGACCTGCGAAGGCCTTGACGCCGAGACGCTTGGACTCGGAGTCGCGGCCGTTGCGGCTGGTGCCGGCGCCCTTTTTATGCGCCACCCTTGGTCTCCTTCGTTTCCTTCAGGGTGATCGATTCAATGGTCAACCTGGTGAGCCGGCTGCGATGGCCGCGTGCCTTCTTGAAGGTCTTCTTCGCCTTGTAGGTGAAGACGCGGATCTTCTTGCCGAGAACGTGCTCGTCCACCTTGACCTTCACCGTCGTGTGCCGCGCGACATCGGCATCGTACTCGCCGCTGCCGGTACGGACGGCAAGAGGCTCGAACGTCAAGCTCTTGCCCTCCTCGGCATCGACGCGGTCGACGACGATCGTGTCGCCCGTGCTCACCTTGTACTGCTGACCACCCACGCGCACGATGGCGTAGGCGACGTCACTCTGCTTCATAGGATCTCCCTCGAGACAACAGCCCATGATGGTAGCCAATCGCGGGCACGGCTGTCAACGCGGCCGTCCCCGCTCCGTCCTTCAGCGTCGCCCCGCGAGCAGCGCCCGCTCACTTGCGGCCCCGCCCCTCGCTCTGCTCCGGCGCCAGCACGGCCGACGCGCCGGTGCGCGCGGTCGCCGTGACGCGCACGCGACGGCGTTCGCCGAGATAGGGCCGGCCGCCCTCCACGATCACCATGTAGCCCTCCAGGTAGCCGACCGCGTCCCGTGGGCTGTAGGTGAGCGCGAACTCGAGCTCGAGCTCGACCTCCTGCCCCTCCGTCACCGGGATCCGCAGAGCCTGCGCCTGGGCCAGCGAACCCTCGGCGAGGATCCGGATGCTGTCCAGCGGTACCGTCGACGAACTCTCGAGCAGGACGCGGCGCTTCGTCTCGCGCTCCAGCTGTTTCAGTCGCCCGTTGGCCTCGAGCCGCTCGGCGACGCCGCGATTCACCTCGAGAAGCACCGCCTTCGCACCGGACTTGCGCGCGTGCGTCTGGACACGGCGCTCGACGGCGAGCGCCACGGTCTCTTCTGAGAGCACGCGCGCCTTGCCGAGGCAGGTGTGGCAGGTGCGCGTCAGGATCCCCCTGGCGCCGTCGGTCGTGTTCTGCCGCGTCATCTCGACGAGCCCGAGCGGCGACAGCTCCACCACGTAGGTCTTGGTGCGATCGGTCTCCAGCTCGGCCTCGAGCTTGGCCAGCACGGCTTCGCGGTTGCGTACGTGTGCCATGTCGATGAAATCGATCACGATGATGCCGCCGATGTCGCGCAACCGGAGCTGACGCACCACCTCCCGAGCCGCCTCCATGTTCGTTCTCAGTATCGTCTCCTCGAGCGAACGGCCCGCGGTGAAACGGCCCGAGTTCACGTCGATCACCGTGAGCGCCTCGGTGTAGTCGATCACCAGGTTGCCACCGCTCGGCAGCGGCACGCGCCGCTCCAGCGCGCGCGCGATCTGCTCCTCGACGCCGTGAGCTTCGAAGAGCGGTCGGTCGCCCGTGTAGAGCTCGACGCGAGCGGCGAGGTCGGGGGCGATCTTCTCGAGGTAGGTCTTGATCCCCTTGAAGCGGCGCTCGTCGTCGACCAGCATGCGCTCGCACGTGTCGTTGAAGAGATCGCGAGCCACCTCGAGGGCGACGTCGACCTCGTCGTACACGAGACCCGGAGCCTTGACCGTCTCCGCCTTCTTCTTGAGCCGCGACCACAGTCGCGACAGGTACTGGAGGTCGCGGCGCAAGTCCTCGAGATCCTTGCCTTGGGCATGCGTTCTGACGATCAGGCCGGCATTGCGCGGCCGCAGCTCCTTGGACAGGTCCCGCAGGCGCTCGCGTTCGGACTGGCCAAGACGGCGCGATACGCCCGCTCCGCTGCCGCCGGGCACGTAGACCAGATACCGTCCGGCGAGCGACAGGTGCGTGGTGAGGCGGGCGCCCTTGCTCCCCATCGGGTCCTTCATCACCTGGACCGTGATCTCCTGTCCGGGGCGGAGCACGTCGGCGATGCGCCGACCACGGCGTCTCCCCTCCTCGGTCTCGACTTCGTCCACGTAGAGGAAGCCGTTCTTCTCGAGCCCGAAGTCAATGAACGCCGCGTCCATGCCGGGGACCACGTTCTCGACCTTCGCCCGGTAGATGTCGCCGAGGTAGGACTGCTTGCCCGGCCGCTCGAAGTAGATCTCCGCCAGGCGGCCGTCCTCCACGAGGGCGACGCGTATCTCGTTGCGTTGTTCGCTCACCAGGATGACCTTGCGCTCCACCGGCTCGGGTCCGGCCACGCCGGCTACGCTGCGGCCGCTCGGCGGCGTCGCCGCGCGCGGCGCATTCTCGCGAACGATGGCCTTCGGTCGCCCGCGCACGCGGCGTTGCGGCCGCTCAGACGGCTTCGCGCGCGCCACCCCGGCATCCGCGACGGCCTCGCCCTCCGCAGCACGTGGCGCCTCGACCTGCGGGGCTTCGACTCCCGCCGCCTCTGCGCCCACGGCGCCCTCGCCTGCCGCCGAGGCCTTGCGGCCGCCGCGGCGGCCTCTCTTGCGCGGCGTCTTCGCCGGCGCCTGCTCGTCGACGGGCGGGCCTCCGACCACCTCCTCCCCGGCTCTGCTCTCAGACTCGAGCCCTGCGGCGGCGGGAGCCAGTGGTGGCGGTGCGCCCTCGGCAAGCTCGGCCTCGGGCAGCAAGGCGCCGTGCTCCGGAGCCACCTCGGCCGCCGCGCGGTCGAGCGCCTCGTGCTCGGCCGCCGCCAGGCGCGCCTTACGGGCGCGCGAACGGCGCCCTCCTCGCGAACCGCGACGGCGCCGCGGCTCCGCGGCGGCGTCGGATTCCTCCGCGTCCGTCCCCGCGCCGCTCGATCCCGCACCGACCTCAGATGCAGGGCTGGCGGTCTCGGCGGTCTCGGCGGTCTCGGCGGTCTTGCGGACCTTGGACTTCGTGGCTCGCTTGCCGCCTGCCGGCGCCCGCTCAGGCCCGGGGCTCGCCTCGGCGGCGGTCACCTGAGTCTCGGCGACGACCTCCGCCTCGGCCTCAGAGCTCTTCTTGCGGCGTCCGCCGCGACGGCGGCGCGAGGGCTTCTTCTCGGTCTCGTCGGCGGCGCCGGGCGTGCCCGCGCTCGCCTCGATCACGGGAGGCGCCTCGCCGACGTCGACGGTCTCGGACGCCTCGGGGGCGCTCCCGGGTGCGGTCGCGGCGGCCTTGCGGCGGCGGCGTCTCGGCCGCGGAGCGGCCGCCGGTTCGCCGCCGGCCACGGGCGCCGCAGGGCGTGTGCCGGCCGCGTCCACCGCGGGCTTGGCGGTGTCTGACTCCGCCACCGGCGACGGCGGGCGGAGCGATCGCGAGCGGGCCCATGCGGCCGCCGTCTTCTGCTCCCCTCCGGCGGCGACTGTGGACCCGAGAGCCTCTCCCTGGACTCGCGTATCCGCGCTCGCCTCCGGCTTCGCCTCGGCGGCCGGTCCCGGACCCGCCTCAGCCTTCTTGCGCGAACGGCCCCTGCCGCCGCGCCGTGTCCTGCGCTTGCCCGTCGTGGTCGGCTCTTCGTCCTGTCTCTCCTGGCCGCCACCGGACCCGGACTTCGGGTCCTGCGCCGTCTCGCCCGCGCCCTCGCTGGGCCCGCGCGGCTGCCCCTCGGGGGCTTCGGCGTCCTTGTCTCGTGTCACGTCCTCGAACTCCTTCTCGCGGGCGCGCCCTGCGGGCGCGCCTCTTCGGCGAACTCGACCTCGAGCCGGCGCAATCGATGCAACACGGGCTCGATGCCGGCCTTGTCCGCGATGACCTTGATGATCTCCTGCGGCCGCGCAGCCGTCCCGACGTCGTAGCGCACCTCGAACTCGAGGCGCGCGCCGTCGGTGAGCGCACGGCAGCTTACGTCGCCCACGCTCTCACGCAGGTCGACGGTCTTCGTTCCTTTCGGCCCGCGACGCACGACGCGCGGCGGCTCTCCATCCTCGAACGCCGCGACCGCGGCGGCGATGATCTCCGCGTCGCCGCGCACCTCGCAAGCGTACCGCCCCCGCAGCGGCTGCGGCCGTTCACGCAGCGGCGACTCCCTCAACGCCACGATCTCGATGCCATCGGGCGCCGCTGCCTTGAGCGCGAGCAAACCGCTCCTCGCATCCGGCGCGTCGGCGGAGACGCGCGCCACCGCGAGCTCGTCGTCGGCCGCCGCGCCGACCGGCAGCGGGAGAGGCAAGGAGAGCCGAGGCTTCGGCCTCATCCCCTCCGAAAGCTCCAGCTCCACGCCCGCACGCGCGAACGTGCGCTGCACGGCGCGCAGCGTGTCGAGGTGCGAGAGGTAGCGCGCCGGCCCGCTCCGGGCGAAGCTCAGCAGCCACGTCCTCACGCGAGCACCTCCATCTCGACACCGTCGCCGCAGACCCCGCACGACACGCAGGCGCCGTCTCGGCAGTCGGTGGTCACCGCGAGCTCCGCGGCACGCCGGCGTTCGTCGGCGAGAAACGCCGGCGACACTCTGCCGTCGACCACGTCATGCCAAGGGGTGCCGTCACCGGCCGGCTCGCCGAGGTCAAGGCCGGCGTCCGCCGCGGCGCCCCGCCAGGCGGCCTCGTCGAAGTGCTCCGTCCAGCTGTCGAAACGGGCGCCGCGACGCCAGGCGTCCTCGACGAGCCGGTCCGAGCCGGGTCCGCTGCGCGCCAGCGTGGCCTCCACCAGCGAGCTCCCGATGTGGTGGAGAGAGAGCCGCACGTGCCGCGGCATGGCCGCGCGCAGGATCTCCTGACGACGACGCAGCGTCGACTCGCCGGCGAAGAGCTCGAGCTCGAAGGGCGTGTGCGGCTTCGGCACGTAGGAGGAGGCCGAGACCGAGAGGCGGGCGCGTCCGCGCGCTATCTCCTTCGCCAGGCGCGCGGCCGCCGCCGCCATGGCCGCGATGCCGAGCACGTCCTCGTCCGTCTCGTCGGGAAGCCCGATCATGAAGTAGAGCTTCAGGCCCGTGAAGCCGCCCGTGAAGACCGCGCGCACGGCCTCGTCGAACTGAGCCTCGTCGACGCGCTTGTTGATGCGCTCGCGCAGCCTCTGCGTGCCCGCCTCGGGAGCGAGCGTCACGGAGCCGCGTTGCCCGGCGGCGAAGCGCGCCAGCGAGCTCGCCGCCGAGTCGATGCGCAGCGACGGCAGGGAGACGCGCACGCCCGGCCGCAGCGCACGGATGCGCCGCACCGCCTCCTCGATGCCCGAGTAGTCGCAGGAGCTCAGCGACACGAGCGAGACCTCGTCGTACCCCGTCGCCGCCAGCGCGCGACGGGCGGCCTCCACGACCATGTCGACCGGCCGCTCGCGCACCGGCCGGTACCACATGCCGGCCTGGCAGAAGCGGCAACCGGCCGTGCACCCACGCATGACCTCGATCACCACGCGGTCGTGGACGGCCTCGACGAGCGGTACCAGCGGCCGCTCGACCGGAGCGGTCGTCGCGAACTCCGTGAAGACTTGACGCTCGACCGGCAGGGACTGCGCGCCACCCGGCAACCACACGCCGGGGACGGCGCCGAGGCCGGCGAGGCGCTCGGCCCGCGACGGCGCACCAAGCGCCTCCACGATCGCCCCCATGCGGCCCTCGACCTCGCCGATGAAGAACGCGTCGAAGAAGGCGGCCAGCGGCCACGGGTTGGCGACGGCCGGGCCGCCGCCCATGACGATCGGGTCGCCGTCGCCCCGCTCCACCGCGCGCAGCGGCACGCCGGCAAGGTCGAGCATCTCGAGCACGTTCGTGGCCGCCAGCTCGTGCGGCACGGTGAACCCCCACAGATCGCACTCGGCGACCGGGGTGGACGATTCGAGCGACCACAGACGCACACCCCGCTCGCGCATGAGATCGGCCATGTCGGGCATGGGGCAGTACGCGCGCTCGGCCACTGCCGACGTGCGATCGTTCACGAGCTCGTAGAGGATCTGCAGGCCGGGGTTCGAGATGCCGACCTCGTAGGCGTCCGGATAGGACAACACGCAGCGCGGGCCGGCCCCGGGCTTGCGGCGCAGGTTGAACTCCCCGCCCACGTAGCGCCCAGGGCGCGTGACACGCGCCAGCAGGTCCTCTAGCTCATCTGGTGGCCACTCCTCTTGGGAGGCGCGCCTTGAGGCGTTCGAGTTGTCGAGCAAGCTTCGTCACCCGTGTCGTGGTGAACGGCGCGCCTGCCTCGAAGTAGGCGATGGCGGCGCGGCCGAGGGCGATCGTCCCAGAGTAGCCGACGGCGCCCTTGAGCGCCCAGCCGAAGCCCGGGACGTAGGTGAGCGACTGTCGCGCCAGCGTCCGCATGGCGAAGCCGGCGCCGACGACGGAGAGGATCTCGACGGCTCTCTGGGGCCCGAGGTCCTCGTCGTAGGCGGAGGCGATGCGCAGGATCATGCGGATCTGGTTCGCGGTCATGGCCGGCATGTCGGCGCCGGGGATGATCACGACGGCCCCGATGACGGCGTTCTGGCGCGCCGCCTCGAGGGTGAGCTCCTGAGCGACGGCGCGCCGCAGGAACGGGAGCCGCGCGGCGAGAGTCGCCGCGCCGTCACCAGCCGCGCCGGCAAGACGCGCGGCCAGCGTCGGGCCCGAGTCTCCCGGGCGGCCGAGAGAGATCGCCAGCTCAGACGGCGTCACGCCGTCACCGAACAGGCCGGCGCCTGCGACGGGAACGCCCGCCTGCGGCGCGTAGGCGATCACTTTCGCGCCCGCTTCGCGCACCGTGGCGGCGATGTCCGCCACGGCGGCGGGCGCCACGTCGGGCGTCACCAGGATGACGACGTTCCAGCGCCGCGCCAGCGACGGGTCCTTCGGGAAGCCCTCGGGCGGCAGCACGTCGAATCCCGTGCTGAGGCCGCCCTTCGTGTCGACCGCGCCCTCGGAGAGAGCGCGGGCGACGTCGGACAGGGCGGCCCCTTCGCCGACGAGGCAGAGTCGCGGGCTGGCGCCCGCGCGCTCGCGGACTTCGCGGACGAGCTTGAGGACTCGTTTGATGCTAAGGGCGGCCACGTCGCTCCCTGGAATCGGCCGTCGCCCTCACGTGGATGCTCTGCAGCAGGCCGACCATCATCAGGAAGGTGATCATGGCGGCCCCGCCATAGCTCACGAAGGGCAACGGGATGCCTGTCACAGGCATGATACCAATAGTCATCCCCATGTTGACGAACATCTGGAAGAGGAGCATCACCGCGATGCCTCCGGCCATGATGCTGCCGTACATGTCACGCGACAGCGTGGCGATGCGCAGGGCCCGCCACAGCAGCAGCCCGTAAAGCGCCAGCAGCAAGCAGGCTCCGATGAAGCCGTACCGCTCGCCGATCACGGCGAAGATGAAGTCGGTGTGGTGCTCGGGCAGGAAGTCGAAGGCCGTCTGCGTCGCCCCGGCGCCGCGGCCGGTCAACGCGCCCGAGCCGACGGCGATCATGGACTGCACGATGTTGTAGCCGCTCCCGGAGGGGTCCCGGCCGGGATCGATGAAGACCAGGAGGCGCTCTGTCTGGTAGGGCTTGATGAGCTCGAGACCCATTCTGGGCAGCACGCCGAGGACCAGAACCAACGCACCGGCGGCGAGGCCTCCGAGCACGGCGAAGTGCGTCCAGCGCGTGCCGAAAAAGAAGAGGAGGGCGAACGTGACGGCGATGTACACGGTCGTCGTGCCGAAGTCGGGCTGGAAGAAGACGAGAGAGGCCGGGAGCGCGGCGTAGAGCAGCGCCTGCGCGGTGATGCGCCGTGAGCCGAGCAGCTCCATGCGGTCGACGAGGAAGGCGCCCAGGCACACGGTGAGCAGCAGCAGCCCGAACTGCGAGGGCTGGAAGTTGAAGAACGGCAGCTCGATCCAGCGCCGCGAGCCGCGCGTCACGCTGCCGACGACGTAGACAGCGGCGATCGAGAGGACCATGGCGCCGTAGATGACCCACTGCCAGCGACGATACTGATCGTAGTCGACGGCGGCGATGACGAGCAGCGCGACCAGCCCTATCGCCGCGTTGACGGCCTGCTGGATCGCGTAGTAGCCGGGCTGTCCTTCGACGTCGTGTTGGGTGGCGAAGTAGACGACCACGATGCCGAAGGCGACCACGCCCACGGTGACCGCGAGCAGCAGGTAGTCGAGGTGACGGAGATAGCCGCGCCAGCCCATGGTCAGTCGGTCCCGCTGGCGCCGGTCGACAGGCCTGTCTCGAGGTCGAAGAGCGCGTCGTAGATCATGCGTGCGGCCGGCGCCGCGACGGCGCCGCCGTGGCCGCCCTGCTCGACCATGACCACCACGGCGTACTTCGGCTTGTCGTAGGGCGCGTAGCTCGCGTACCAGGCGTAGTCGCCCTTGCCGTAGACCTCGGCGGTCCCCGTCTTGCCGGCGACGGCGATCGGGTACGCGCCGAAGACCGGCCCGGACGTGCCGACCGTCGCCGCCAGGCGCAGGCCGCGGCGCACCTGGTCGAGCGTCCCCGACGAGACATCGAGCGTGCGCCGCGGCTCGACCGTGAACTTGCGCGTGACCGTCCCTTGCGGCGAGAGGCTCTTCAGCGCCAGGTGTGGCTGCACGACGGTGCCGCCGTTGGCGATGGCCGCGTAGACGACGGCCATCTGCAGCGGCGTCACTTGAAGATCACCCTGGCCGATGGCCATGAGGATCGAGTTGCCGGGCTTCCAGATCTTGTCGATCTCCGTCTCGAAGTACTCGCGGCGCCATTCGGGGGTCGGCACGAGCCCCTCCGCCTCCCCTGGGATGTCGAGCCCCGTCGCGCGCCCGAGCCCGAGGCGCACGGACCACTCGGCGAGCTCGGAGCCGGGGCGCTTGTAGAACGCATAACCGACGTTGTAGAAGAAGACGTCGCACGATTCGGAGAGCGCCTCCACCACGTTGTCGTGTCCGTGGCCTGTGTCCAGCCAGCAGGCCCAGTGCTCCTTGCCGATCTCGCCCGTGGACGGGAAGCGCCCGTTGCAGTAGAAGCGCGTGTAGGGGCTGATGACGCCCTCCTCGAGACCCGCGACGGCGTCGACGACCTTGTACACGGAACCCGCCGCGTACTGCCCCTGGGAGGCCTTGTTCACGATCGGCTGGTTGGCCGACGGCTTGCTCAGGCGCGCCCAGTCCTTCTCGGACAGACCGCCGACCCAGAGATCGGGGTCGAACGACGGGTAGCTCGCCATGGCCAGCACCTCGCCGTTGCGCACGTCGAGCACCACGGCGGCGGCGCCGTTGGCCGCCCAGTCGTCGTTCTCATGAGCCAGGGTGATGCCGTAGCGCAGCGCCTCTTCGGCGCGCTTCTGGACCTCGGCGTCGATGGTGAGGACCAGGGTGTCGCCTGGCGTCGGCAGGCGGCCGCCGACGGGGTCTCGTCGCTTCGGGCGGCCGAAGGCGTCGACCTCGAGCTTGGCGACCCCGTCCCTCCCGCGCAGCCAGTGGTCGTAGGTGGATTCGACTCCGCCCTGGCCGATGACGTCGCCCGCCGCATAGCCCTTGTAGGCTCGCTGCTTGAGCTGCTCGGCGCTGATCTCACCGAGATTCCCCAGCAGATGCGCCGCGAGCTCGCCCTGCGGGTAGCTGCGCAGGTAGTTGCGCTGCACTTCGACGCCGGGAAAGAGATCTTTGCGCTCGAGGATCCGACCGATGACCTTGCGGGACACGTCCTCCTTCAGGACCACGAGGTCATACGGGTAGCCGCCGTACTCGTCGAGCTCGCGGCGCAGCTTCTTCGGCGCCATCTTGAGGACCTTGGCGAGCCGGCGCGTCACCGCCTCGTACTCCTCCTCGGGCACGTCCATGGGCCGGATCCCCACGGCGAGACCAGGGCGGTTCTCGACGATGACCTTGCCGTCTCGGTCGACGATGGTGCCGCGAGGGGCGACGACCTTGACGGCGCGCAGCCGGTTGTCGTTGGCCTCGGCAACGAAATGGCCTGCGCTCAGGATCTGCAGGAACCAGAGCCTGAAGAGGATCACGCCGACGAGGACGACGGCCACGCCGATCAGGATCGCGACGCGCAGCGCGATCGACGGCGTCACCATGAGTGGCTGGTCCGCACGGCCCGTGCGGATGGGCCGCTCGCGACGGACTGGCTGTCTAGGCCGTCTCGCGCGCACGGAGCACCCCCGGGCCGCGCAGCGCGACGCGCACGGCGACGTAGAACGGGACGGCGAGCAGCGTGTTCAGGACGAGCGACGGCAGCACCACGCGCGTGAACGTGAAGGCCAGCGGCACCTGACGCTCGAGCAGGTACTGGGCCGTGACCAGCAGGATGTCGGCCAGCAGGGTGCCGGCGAAGACACTCACCATGGGGGCGACGCCCGTCGAGAGGTCGGCCGTCTCCGCGTAGCGGCCGGCGTAGTAGCCGACGAGCACGAAGACGAAGGAGCTCACGCCGAGCGGCTCCATCAGCGAGACCGCGACGAGGGCGCCGGCGACGAAGCCGAAGACGGCGCCGATCTCCGAGCCGCGCAGGAGACCGACCGACACCAGGATGATGAGAGCGAAGTCCGGGTTGGCGCCCAGTATGCGGACGTTCGGCGCCACGGTCGTCTGCAGGAGCCAGGCGACGAGGAGCACGACGACGAGCCGCGCCATGTCGGCCCCCGTCGGCCAGGCCCGCTTCACCGTCTCGGCCGGCTGTCGCCGTGTCAGCGGCACACGACTCTCACCATGTCGAGAGTGTGGAAGTCGACGAAGGGCCGCACGGTCACGGACTGATAGAGGTCGACGTCCTGGACGGCCACGGTCTCGACCACGCCGATGGGGATGCCGCGCACGAACAGGGAGCCCTGCAGACCCGAGGTCGTGACGTACTGCCCGACCTCGATCTTCTCCTGCTTGTCGACGTACTGCAGCGAGAGGTCTCCGGTCACACTGCCGGCGAGGATGCCCTGGGCGCCACCGGGGACGACCATGGCGTCGACGTAGCTCTGCTGATCGGTGATCAGCATGACCTGTGACGCCTGCGGAGTGACTCGCGAGATGCGCCCGACGAAACCCTCGCCGTTGACCACCGCGTCGTAACGAGCCACACCGGCGTCGCTGCCCACGTCGATCGTCACGGTGGAGTACCAGGCTATCGTCGAGCGCGCGATCACCCGCGCGGTGACCAGCCGCACGTCGGCCGGGAAGACCTTCTTGCGCTCCATGTCGAGCAGACCGCGAAGCTCGTCGTTCTCGGCCTGGGTCACGAGCTCCTGGGCGACACCGGCCCGCAGGCTCTCGAGCTCGGCGCGCAGACGCTCGTTCTCGGACCTGGCGCGAAAGAGGTCGGCCGTCCAGTTCCACGCGTCGCGGAAGGGCTTGGTGGCGCGGGCGCTGCCGTACTGGAGGGGCGCGACGACGCGCAGGGCGGCGTCCTGCACCCGATGCACGGCACCGCCCTCGCTCTCGCGGAAGTACAGCGTGAGCATGGCGATGGACACGAGCAGCAGGAGCACGACGAGCACCCGCCGCCGAAGAGCGCGTCGGCGATTCACAAGCCCGGGATGGCTCGCCTACCGCCCTCGAGGCCGCGCGCGCTGCTTGCTCTTGACGAGCACATCGAACTCCTCGAGGTACTTGCCCGACCCGACGGCCACACAGGTCAGGGGCGATTCGGCCAGATGCACCGGCATCTGCGTCTCCTCGCGCAAGCGCTCCGGGAAGCCCTGCAGCAGGGACCCGCCGCCCGCCATCATGATGCCGCGATCCATGACGTCGCTGGCCAGCTCGGGCGGCGTCTTGTCGAGGGTCGCCTTGATGGCGTCGATTATCGCTTGCGTGGGCTCCTCCAGCGCCGTGCGCACCTCTTCGGAGGAGAGGACGATCGTCTTCGGGAGACCCGTGACAAGGTCGCGGCCGCGGATCTCGGCCTGCTCCTCCTGCGGCAGCGGGAACGCCGACCCGATCTCGAGCTTGATCTCCTCGGCGGTCTGGCTGCCGATGAGCAGCTTGTACTCCTTCTTCACGTAGCTGATGACCGCCTCGTCCAGCTCGTCGCCGCCGACGCGGATCGACTGGCTCACGACGATGCCGCCAAGCGAGATCACCGCCACCTCGCTGGTGCCGCCGCCGACGTCGACGATCATGCTGCCGGTCGGCTCGGCGACCGGCAGGCCGGCGCCGATCGCGGCGGCCATCGGCTCTTCGATCAGGGTCGCCCAGCGGGCGCCGGCCGAGTACGTCGCCTCTTCGACCGCACGCTTCTCGACGCCGGTGACGCCGGACGGCACGCAGATCACGACCCGTGGGTGCGCCCAGCGGTTCTGCATGACCTTGCGGATGAAGTGACGCAGCATCTGCTCGGTGACGTCGAAGTCGGCGATCACGCCGTCCTTGAGCGGCCGCACGGCACTGATCGTCGCCGGCGTTCGGCCCAGCATGCGCTTGGCCTCGGCCCCGACGGCGTGGACCTCGCCGCTACGATGGTCGATGGCGACGACCGACGGCTCCGACAGCACGATGCCGCGGCCGCGCAGGTAGACGAGCGTGTTGGCGGTACCCAGATCGATCGCCATGTCGCGAGCACCGAAACCAGTCAGGAAATCGAACACGCCGATGACTGCTCCTTTCGCACGTGCCGAGCGGCTAGTCTAGAGCATCGCCGCGGCCATCGCCAACGAACCCCGCGTGCCTCACGCCTGACGCGACACCCACGAGAAAGGCGCCACGCCGAACGTCGCGAGCGTCTCGACAAGCAGCGCGACGGGCAGACCGACCACGTTGAAGTAGTCGCCCTGTACGGATTCAACAAGAGCAGACCCGACTCCTTGGATGGCGTACGCCCCGGCGCGCTCCCGCCACTCGCCGGAGGCGATGTAGCGCTCGACGGCCGCGGCGTCCAGCGGTCTGAAGCGGACGCCGGTGACGGCGTGGCCGACCGCTTCCCGCGCACCGTCGCAGAGAGCAAGGCCGCTGTGGACCTCGTGGCAGCGGCCGGCCAGGAGACGCAATGAAGCCCGCGCCTCGTCCTCCCCGGCCGCCTTGCCCAGGATGCGCCCGTCGACGACCACCACTGTGTCCACGCCCAGCACCAGCTCTCGCGGCTCGAGCGACAGGCGCGCCAGCACCTCGCGCGCCTTGCCCAGAGCGTTGCCCTCGACGGTCGCCAAGGGGTCACCCTCGCGCACGTCCTCGTCGTGGGCGCTGACGACGACCTCGAAGGGGATCGCGAGCTGCTCGAGGATCACGCGCCGCTGCGGCGAGCGTGAGGCGAGGATGACCGAGAGGCCGCCCACGTGCGGACCTCGAGCCTAGGCGAGCTCGTCGGCGGCGAAGAACAGGCCGATCTCTCGCTCGGCGCTCTGCGGACCGTCCGAGCCGTGGACCACGTTCTCGGCCATGACGGTCGCGAAGTCACCGCGGATCGTGCCCGGCGCCGCCTTCACCGGATCGGTCGCCCCCATCATGGTCCGTGCCACACCGATCGCCTCGTTGCCCTCCCACACCATGGCCACGACCGGGCCCGAGGTGATGAAGTCGACGAGCTCGCCGAAGAACGGCTTCTCCCGGTGTTCGGCGTAGTGCCGCTCGGCGAGCTCCCGCGGGATCCGCAGGAGCTTCATGGCGCGCAGGACGAGCCCGCGTCGCTCGAAGCGCGCCACGACCTCGCCGACCAGGCCGCGGGCCACGCCGTTGGGCTTGACCATGATGAAAGTACGTTCCACCGGATCCCTCCTGGAATGTGACACGAGGCGCCGCGTCGCCGCGGCGGCTCAGCTGTAGGCGTTCTCGAACGCCGGCGCGGCGCCGTGGGCCTCCGCCTCGCAGTACGGGCAGACGCGCCACTGCGGGTCGATGGGTTTGTGACACGAGACGCACACGGTGCGGAGGCGACGGCCGCACGTCGGGCAGACGAGGTAGTCGTCGCGGGTGGGCGTGCGGCAGAAGGGGCAGCGCTCCTCGGTCGCGAGCCGCTGCTCCATCATCCTGATCTCGAGCTCGCGCTCGCGGACGTCGTCGAGGTACTCCGGCGGACGCACGATGGCGTAGACGACGGCGCCGACGGGGCCGAAGACCAGCCCGGTCAGACCGGCGACGATGAGCACGATCCTGTCGTCGATGCGCCGCCGGGCGTCCTTGAAGACCCAGTACGCGCACGCCAGCCACACGACGACGACGAAGAAGTAGAGCAGCAGCACGACGAAGTTCCAGGTCGCCGAATCGAAGAAGGCGGTGACGCTGTCGAAGGGGTCAGTGTCGTTGGTGGTCTCCGCGACCAGCAGCCAGTCAAGCACCCTGTCTCCTCTCAGCGGTCGGGCGGGCGTCCATGCCGCCCGCGTCGTCGGTACGGGCGACGTCCGGCCGCGGCCCGGGGGACGCGTCGGCCAGAGCGTGAATCATACCCGAGAAGATGCGCCCGTGGGCCGGGTACAACCCGTACCAGTAGAGCAGCCCGGCGAGGCCGCGGGGGGCAAAGTACGCCGTCTGGACGAGGCGTGTCCCCTCGCCCTCCGGACGCGTCTCGAACTCGAGCCACGCGCGGCCCGGGAGCCGCATCTCAGCACGCAGCCGCACCAGGCGGCCGGGCTCGACCGCCTCGACTCGCCAGAAGTCAAGGGCGTCGCCCGGCCGCAGCTCCACGGGGTCGCGACGCCCCCGTCGCAGGCCCACGCCGCCGACCAGCCTGTCCAGCGCGCCGCGCAGCCGCCACGCCCACTCGTACGCGAGGTAGCCCGATGTGCCGCCGATCCGGGAGACGGTCGCGAAGACCTCGTCGGGGGTCGCGGCGACGTGCACCTGCCGTCGCTCGAGCTGCAGACCCTCCTGCACGCCGAGGGCGACCGGCGCGCGATCACCCTGCGACGTCACCAAGGCGTCAGACCAGGCCGTCTCCACGTCTCGTGTCTCCAGGTGCGTGACCGCACGCCGTACGGCCTCCTCGTAGGCGACGGGCCGGATAGCCGGGAAGAGCTCGCGAGCGCTGTCGTCGCGGACGACGGTCTCGTTGCGCAACCCTTCGATGAGCGGCCGCGCGACGGCCCCGGGGATCGGCGTCACCAGATGGACCCAATACGAGGACAGACGCGGTGTCAGCACGGGCACGGCTATGAGCCGCCGCCGCAAACGACGTACCCTGGCGTAGCCCCGCATCATCTCGCCGTAGGTCAGGACGTCCGCCCCGCCGATCTGAACGACGCGCCCGACGCTCGTCGGCGTGTCGAGCGCCGTGGCCAGGTACTCCAGGAGGTCCCCGACGGCGATGGGCTGGACGCGCGTGTACACCCACTGCGGGCAGATCATCACGGGCAACCGTTCGGTCAGATAGCGGATCATCTCGAACGAGATGCTGCCGGCGCCGACCACGACCGCGGCGCGGAACTCGGTGACCGGCACGCCGCTCCCACGCAACGCATCGCCGGTCTCCTGACGCGAGCGCAGATGCCGAGAAAGGTCTGCCTGAGGGTCGCCGAGGCCACCCAGGTAGATGATGCGCCGCACGCCGGCCTGCGCCGCCGCCTCGCCGAAGGTACGAGCGGCAGCGACGTCGCGCTCGTGGAATCCGTGACCCGCGGCCATGGAATGAACGAGGTAGTAAGCAACAGTGACGCCTTCGAAGACCGCGGCCAGGCTCGAGGGCTCGAGCACGTCGCCGGTCGCGACCTCGACCTGCCCGAGCCACGACCGGCCCTGAAGGCGCTGCGGGTCGCGCGCAAGACAGCGGACGCGCCGTCCGGTCGCAAGCAGTCGCGGCACCAGCCGCCCGCCCACGTACCCGGTGGCGCCTGTGACCAGGATGCGCTCAGGATCCACGTGATCGTCCCTCCCGGCAGGCTCGAACGAGACCGGCCTCGGCGCGTACCGGTAGAGCAGACCCGCGAGGCCGCGCCGACTCTAGGGCCGTCCCGGGAACAGCGGGATGACTCCCGCCGCCAGGTCGTCGCCGATCAGATACCCGACGAAGAATGCGATGAGAGCGAGAGCGACCACGACGAGGAGGGCGAGCAGGAACCGCACCGCCGGTCTCGCCTTCTTTCGCGCCATCCTCCCTCCCTCAGTCCGCGCAAGTATACCGAAGCGAAAGGCGCCGCAACGAGCGCGTCAAGCGCCCGTCATCAGGTGGCGCAGATCCTCGAGCAGGTAGAGCGAGCCGGCGACGATGACGCTGCCCGAAGACGTCGCCCGGCGCTCCGCCTCGGCCAGAGCCGAGGCCGGATCGCCGACGACGACCACGTGGCAGTCCGTGCGCCGCCGCTCGGCGGCGGCGCGGGCGAGCGCCCCCAGCCTCTCGGCGGGCAGGCTGCGGGTCTGGCTCGCCTGGGTGCAGACGAGCGTGTCGCAGAAACCCAGGAACCCATCGAGCATGGTCTCCGCGTCCTTGTCGGACATGATCGCCGTGACCAGGAGGCGAGGCGCCGGAGGCGCCAGCGCGGCGAGACTCGCGGCCAGCACCGCGACGCCGTCCGGGTTGTGGGCCCCGTCGACCAGGAGCAGCGGGCGCTCCCGAAGGATCTGCAGACGACCGGGGACGGCGGTCGCGGCGAGCGCGTCACGCACCTTCTTCGCCTCGAGTCGCCCAAGCAGACGCTCGGCGGCCATGACGGCGAGGGCGGCGTTGTCGACCTGGTAGAGGGCCGGAGTCGGGAGGCTGAGGCTTGCGTAAGCCGCCTCAGCCGTCTCCACGGTGAATTCGTGAGGTACGCCCGCGACCGAGAAATCGCGACCGAGGAACCAGGGCCTCGCCTGCGCACGGGCGCACATCTTCTCGGCCGCCGGCTCGAGCCCCTCGAGGCGGCCGAACACGGCATCGCCGCCCTTGATGACGGCCGCCTTCTCGGCGAAGATCGCGGCTCGCGTCGCGCCGAGCACCTCCGTGTGCTCGAGCCCGATGGTGGTGAGCACCACGACCGCCGAGTCGACGACGTTGGTGGCGTCGAGGCGGCCGCCCAGACCGGCCTCGAGCGCGACCGCCTCGACGCCCTCCTCGGCGAGCGCCAGCAGCGCGGCCACGGTGAGCACCTCGAACTGCGTCGTGTCTCCGAGCGCGACAGGCAGCCCGGCGACGGCATGCCGAACGGTCTCGACGGCGGCGCCGAAGCGCTTCTCGCTCACCGGCCGGCCCTCGATCAGGACCCGCTCGCAGAACCCGACCAGGTGTGGCGAGAGGTAGGCGCCGGCGCGCAGGTCGTGGGCGCTCAGCAGCGCCGCGACATAGCGCGTCGTCGACGACTTGCCGTTGGTGCCGACGACGTGGACGACCCTGTAGGCGTCCTGCGGCCGGCCGAGGCCGTCGAGCAGGGCGCCGACGCGCTCGAGCCCGGGGCGCATACCGAAGGCGGCGAGCGACTCGAGGTACTTCTCCCAGCTCGCCGACACCCTCTGCTCCCCGAGGGCCTCCCGTGGGCCCGGTGTCGGGATCGTCTGACTCACGCCCCGCGCAGTCCGGCGAGGCGGCCGGCCACGTCGTCGCGCTCGCGCCGGTGGTCGGCCAGCTTCGCGCGCTCCTTGTCGACGACCGCCGCCGGCGCCCTCTCGACGAACGCCGCGTTGTCCAGCTTGGCCTCGGAGCGGGTCACCTCGGCGTCGAGCTTGGCCAAGAGGCCGGCGAGACGCGCCGCCTCCTCCGCAGGATCGACCGTCGCGGCCACCGCCAGGCGCCCTCCGGGCACCGGCACGACGTTCTCGCCGTGGTCGTGCCCGCCCGCTCCGTCGACGCCGCCAGCCCCGCCGGCGCCGCGTGCGCCGCCGAGCTCGACCTTGGCCAGCGCCCTGAAGGCCGTCGCGAAGCGCGTGTACCAGCCGTCGGCTCCGGGCTCGTCGGCCTCAAAGCGCGCGCTCAGCACCTGCCCCGCCGCGACGCCGCTCTCCGCGCGGAAGACGCGGACGGCGTTGACGGCCGCCTGCACACGCGCGACGGCGGCCTCGTCGGAGGGAGCCAGCAGCGCGTCGTCGCGTCTCGGATGCTCACCCGCCAGCAGCGGCGCGGCGCCGTACTGGGCCGCGATCTCCTCGGTGACGTACGGCATGAAGGGATGGAGCAGGTGCACGATGCGGTCCAGCACCCAGCGCGCGTGGCCGGCGGCGGCGCGGCGCTCGCCCTCGTCGTCGCCGTAGAGCCGCGGCTTGACCATCTCGAGGTACCAGTCGCAGAACTCGTCCCAGACGAAGTGGTAGAGCAGGTCGACCGCTCTCGCGAAGTCGTACTCGGAGACCGCCTCTTCGACGGCGGCAAGGCAGCGTTGCAGGCGGCTCACGATCCAGCGGTCGACCTCATGCGCGTCGGAGCGCTCGGCCGCCTCCCCTTCGCTGGCCAGGAGGACCAGACGCGCGGCGTTCCAGAGCTTGTTGGCGAAGCTGCGGCCCATCGCGATCTTCTCCTCGGAGAAGCGCACGTCCTGCGTGCTCGACATGACGAGCAGGCCGAAGCGGCTGGCGTCGGCGCCGTACTTGTCGATCATCTCGAGCGGGTCGATGCCGGTGCCGAGCGACTTACTCATCCGGCGCCCGTCGGGCGCCTGGATCACCGAGTGGATATAGACATCATGGAAGGGGATGTCGCCCACGAACTCGAGGCCCATCATCACCATGCGCGCGACCCACAGGAAGATGATCTCACGCGCCGTGCTGAGGACGCCGGTCGGGTAGAAGCAGTCAAGATCGGACGTCTCGTCGGGCCAGCCCCAGGTCGCGAACGGCCAGAGCGCCGAGCTGAACCAGGTGTCGAGCACGTCGGTGTCGCGCCGCAGGGTCCGCCCGCCGCAGGCGGGGCACGCCTGCGGCGCCTCCTCCTCGACGATCACCTCGCCGCAACCGTCGGCCTCGCAGTACCACACGGGCAGCTGGTGACCCCACCAGAGCTGGCGGCTGATGCACCACGGCCGCAGGTTCTCCATCCAGTCGATGTAGACCCGGCCCCAGCGCTCGGGCACGAAACGGACTCTGCCGTCGCGCACGACGTCGGTGGCCGGACGCCGCAGCTCGTCCATGTCCATGAACCACTGCTCGCTGATGAGGGGCTCGATGAACGTGCCGCAGCGGTCGCAGCTCGCCACGCTGTGCGGGAAGTCCTCGACCTTCTCGAGAACGCCGAGCGCCTCGAGGTCGGCGACCACGCGCTTGCGCGCCTCGAGGATCTCGAGCCCGGCGTACGGTCCGCCGGCCTCGGTGATGACGCCCGCGGTGCCGATCGCCTGGACGACGTCGAGCTTGTGGTCGCGGCCGATCTCGAAGTCGGTGATGTCGTGTGCCGGCGTGATCTTGAGGGCGCCGGTGCCGAACTCCCTCTCGACGCGGGCGTCGGCGATCACGGGCAGGCGCCGCCCGAGGAGCGGCAGGACGGCCGTGCGACCGATGATGTCCGCGTAGCGGGCGTCGTCGGGGTTCACGGCCACCGCCGTGTCGCCGAGCATCGTCTCGGGACGGGTCGTCGCGATGGTGACGCTGCCTCCGCCCTCGAGCTCGTAGCGCACGTGGTAGAGGCGCCCCGGGTCCTCCACGTGCGCGACCTCGAGGTCGCTGATCGCCGTGCCGCAGCGCGGACACCAGTTCACGAGGTAGGAGTCCTTGTAGATGTAGCCCTTCTTGTGGAGGGCGACGAAGACCTTGACGACGGCGCGCACGTAGCCCTCGTCGAAGGTGAAGCGCTCACGCTCGTAGTCGCAGCCGCAGCCGAGCCGCTTGAGCTGGTTGATGATGTTGCCGCCGTACTCCCGGCGCCACGCCCAGACGCGCTCGGCGAACTCCTCGCGCCCCAGGTCCTCCTTGGTGAGACCCTCGGCGCGGAGCCGCTTCTCGACCACGTTCTGCGTGGCGATGCCGGCGTGGTCGGTGCCCGGGAGCCAGCAGGCGTTCTCGCCCAGCATGCGGTGATAGCGGATGAGCACGTCCTGGATGGTGCCGTTGAGGGCGTGCCCCATATGGAGGTTGCCGGTGACGTTCGGCGGAGGGATGACGATGGAGTACGACGGGCGAGAAGGGTCAGCCTCGGCGTGGAAGAGGTGCGCGTCGAGCCACTCCGCCGTCCAGCGCGCCTCGACCGCGGCCGGCTCGAAGCGGGTGGTCTCCTTCAGGTACGTCTGTGCGTCGCTCATCGGACCTCGACAGTGGCACGTGATCGCCAATTCGCGCCGGCGCCGGCCGGCGCGCGAGGCGGCGCGGCACGAACGACCGCAGGCGCGCCGCCGCCCGCTGCGGCCTCGCGACAGTATAGCGGGAAGTCGCGGCCGGCTCTCAGCCGGCCGGTGTCAGGCCGACTCTTCGTTCAGCTCGCGCTCGGACTTGTCCGCCTCGGTGAGAAGCGTCGGGTCGTTGCCCTTCTCGATGGTCTCCCGCGTGATCACGCATTTGCGCACGTCCGTACGCGAAGGCAGGTCGAACATGACGCCGAGGAGCGACTCCTCGATGATGGTGCGCAGCCCGCGCGCACCGGTGCCCCTGTCGAGCGCCTTGTGGGCGATCGCCGTCATCGCCTCCTCCGCGAACACGAGCTCGACGCCGTCGAGCGAGAAGAACTTCTGGTACTGCTTGACCAGCGCGTTCTTGGGCTCCGTGAGGATGCGTACGAGGTCGTCCTCATCGAGGTTGTGCACCGCGCTCACGACCGGCAGACGGCCGATGAACTCGGGGATGAGGCCGTAGTTCAGCAGGTCCTCAGGGAGCACGTGGGTGAAGATCGTGCCGGGGTCCTTGTCGGCCTTGCTGGCGATGTCCGCCATGAAGCCCACGCCCTGGTGCCCGACCCGCCGTTCGATGATCTTCTCGAGCCCCGAGAAGGCGCCGCCGCAGATGAAGAGGACGTTGGTCGTGTCGATCGTGAGGAACTCCTGGTGGGGGTGCTTGCGCCCGCCCTGCGGCGGCACGCTGGCGACCGTCCCCTCGAGGATCTTGAGCAGCGCCTGCTGCACACCCTCGCCCGACACGTCCCGCGTGATCGAGGGGTTTTCGGCCTTGCGCGCGATCTTGTCGATCTCGTCGATGTAGATGATGCCGGTCTCGGCGCGCTTGACGTCGAAGTCGGCGGCCTGGATCAGCTTGAGCAGGATGTTCTCGACATCCTCGCCGACGTATCCAGCCTCGGTGAGGGCGGTCGCGTCGGCGATGGCGAAGGGCACGTTGAGGATGCGGGCCAGGGTCTGGGCGAGCAGCGTCTTGCCGCAGCCGGTCGGGCCGAGCAGCAGGATGTTCGACTTCTGAAGCTCCACGTCGACCTCGCCTGAGGCCGCCGCCTGCACCCGCTTGTAGTGGTTGTAGACGGCGACGGAGAGCGACCGCTTCGCCTCGTCCTGCCCGACCACGTAGTCGTTCAGGTTCGCGTAGATGTCGCGCGGCTTCGGCAGCGTCTCGAGATCCAGGGTCGCGGGAGCGGTGAGCTCCTCGTCGATGATCTCGTTGCAGAGGTCGATGCACTCGTCGCAGATGTAGACGCCCGGGCCGGCGATCAGCTTCTTGACCTGTCGCTGCGACTTGCCGCAGAAGCTACAGAGCAACTGGTCGTTGCTGTCGGTGGGTCCTGACACGTCGTCTCCTCTCGACTTGTGCACGGCGAGCGACGCCCCCTCTAGCGGTGGGCGATCACGTCGTCGATGATGCCGTACCCCTTGGCCTCGTCGGCCGTCATGAAGAAGTCGCGCTCCGTGTCCTGATGGACCTTCTCGAGCGGCTGACCCGTGTGCTGGGCGAGGATCTCGTCGAGACGCGTCCGGAGGCTGAGGACCTCCTTGGCGTGGATCTCGATGTCGGTCGCCTGGCCCTCGTACCCGCCCATAAGCTGGTGGATGAGGACACGGGCGTTCGGCAGGGCGAAGCGCTTCCCTTTCGCGCCGCCGGCGAGCAGCAGCGCACCCATGCTCATGGCGCTGCCCACACAGATCGTGGACACGTCGGGCTTGATGAACTGCATGGTGTCGTAGATCGCCAGACCGGCGTACACCGATCCGCCGGGAGTGTTGACGTAGAGGCTGATGTCCTTGTCCGGGTCGTCGGACTCGAGGTGGATCAGCTGAGCGACGATGAGGTTCGCGACCTCGTCGCCGACGGGCGTGCCGAGAAAGATGACGCGCTCGTTGAGGAGCCGCGAGAAGATGTCGAACGAGCGCTCTCCGCGGCTGGTCTGCTCGATGACGAACGGGACGAGTGGGCTCACTTCCATCCTCTCTCCACGGCGCCCTTCGCGCCGTCCGTGGTCACTGTCGGGCCGGCTCATTCGCCCTCGGGCTCGCCGGCCGGCTCCTCCGCCTCGGCCGCCTCGGCGCCTTCGGTCTCGCCGGCCTCGTCCTCCAACGGGACCGGCACGGCGCTCTCGGCCACGAGGTCTATCGCTTTCGCCATTAGGAGTTCTTCGCGCAGTTGCTCATGCCTGCCCGACTTCTGGACCTCGAGAACCAGCTGGCTCGCGTCACGACCGAGGATCTCGGCGTCGGCCTTGATGCGCTCGCGCACCTCATCGTCGGTGGCCTCGAGACCCTCGGCCTCGATGATGGCCTCGATGACGAGACGCCGCTTGATCACGTGCTCCGCCCGCGGGCGTAGCTCCTCCTCGACCTCTTCCTTCGTCTTCTCCAGCACGGTGAGGTAGGACTCCATCGTGAGACCGCGCTCGCCGATCTCCTCCTCGAGGTCGTGGAAGAGACGGTGCGCCTGCTCGTCGATCATGGCCGGCGGCACGGAGACGGTCGTGCGCTCGACGGCGGCGTCGAGGGCGCGCGCGCGGAACTCCTGCTCGGCCGCCGACGCGGCGGCCGTCTCGAGGCGCGTGCGCACGTCGGCCCGCAGCTCCGCGATGGTCGCGAACTCGCTGGCCGCGGTCGCGAACTGGTCGTCCAGCTCGGGGACGACCTTCTCCTTGATCTCCTTGACGGTGATGTCGAAGGTCGCCGGCACGCCCTGCAGTTCCTCGGCGTGGTAGTCGTCGGGGAAGGTGACGTCGAAGCTCTTCTCCTCGCCGAGGGCAACGCCCTCGAGCGCCTCCTCGAACCCCGGGATCATGTTGCCGCGCCCGATCTGCGCCATGTAGTCGGTGGCCTGAGCGCCCTCGATCGGTTCTCCGCCAGACGATCCGGCGAGGTCCATCAGCACGAAGTCGCCCTGCCGCACCGGCCGGTCCTCGACCGGCTGCAGGTTGGCGAGACGCTCCTGCAGCATGGCGAGCTGCGCGTCGACCTGGCCGTCGGTGACCTCGATGGTCCGCTGCGGGACCTCGAGGCCTCTGTACTCGCCGAGCACCGGCGTCGGCCTGACCTGCACGGTGGCCTTGAACAAGAACGGCGCCTCCTGCGCAAAGTCGCCGAGGTCGAGGTCGGGCATCGAGACCGCGTCGACGGCGGCCTCCTTCAAGGCGGCCTCATACCACTCGGGCAGCGCGTCGTTGAGCGTCTCGCTGCGGACGTAGTCCTCGCCCAGCCGGCTGACCGCCATGTCACGCGGCACCTTGCCCTTGCGGAACCCCGGGATCTGGATCTCACGGGCGAGGCGCGTCAGGGTGCGCTCGTACATGCGCGCGACGGCCTCCTTCGGCACCTCGACGCTGAGGAGGACCTCGTTCTCGGCGGCCGTGCTGACCTCTGTCTTCACTCGCGCCTCTCCATTGTTCGATGTGTCGTGTCGTGTCCCGGCATCTCAACAGGCCACGGCACGACCCCTTCTGGACGGGCCGCCGAAGGCGGCCCCGGATGGCAGTGGTGCGGGTGAGAGGACTTGAACCTCCACGGGCAACGCCCACCAGATCCTAAGTCTAGCGCGTCTACCAGTTCCGCCACACCCGCAGACGTTGTGCCTGCATCAAGGGGGGTTCTTGGGGTGAAGGACGGGATTCGAACCCGCGACCACCAGGGCCACAACCTGGAGCTCTACCGACTGAGCTACCTCCACCACCGGCCGCCGTGCGTCAGGCGGCAAGAAAGGATACCACCTCGCCCGGCGACCGTCACACACGCGCACGGGGCGTCGGAGCGCGTCCCGCGGCACAGTCGGCCAGCCGCAGTGTGGAGGATGAGCTGGCGCGCCCGGCTGGATTCGAACCAGCGACCGTCGGATTAGAAGTCCGATGCTCTGTCCAGCTGAGCTACGGGCGCCCTGAGCGCTACGTCACGCCGAAGTGACCTGCCGGGAAGAAGTGGAGCGGGAGACGGGTTTCGAACCCGCGACCCTCAGCTTGGAAGGCTGATGCTCTAGCCAACTGAGCTACTCCCGCTCGCTGGGTGGTGCTGGTCGGGACGGGCGGATTCGAACCGCCGACCCCCTGCTCCCAAAGCAGGTGCGCTACCAGGCTGCGCCACGTCCCGGCGCCGGCTGAGTATACCCCAGCCGTCGCAGGAGGCCGGCACGTCGTGCAGAACCCCAAGACCGTGACCATCACGATGACAGCCTTCGTCGACGGCCAGGCCCAGGCGCCCGAAGTCGCCGAGGCCGGCTTCGCGCGCACGCCGCGCGCCGCCGGCGAGGTCCTGTGGCTCGACGTGGAGCAGCCCACCGAAGACGAGCTGCTCCTGCTCCAAGCGGAGCTGACGCTCCCGGCGCTCGCCGTCGACGAAGTGCGCGCAGCGCATCAGCGGCCGAAGGTCAACCAGTACGAGGACTGCGTGCTCATCGTGCACTACGCCGCCAGGTACGCTCCCTGCGACGAATCGCTCTCGTTCTCTGAGATCGACCTGTTCGTCGGGCGCGACTACATGCTGACGGTGCGGCCGCGCCCCGCGTTTGACGGCGCGGCCCTCCGCACAGACCTCACGGCGACCGGAGGCCGGCCCCTGCGCAACAGCAGCGCCCTCGCCTACGCCGTGCTCGACCACGTCGTCGGCGCCTACTTCGACGTGAGCGAGGAGATCGAGGCGCGCATCGAGACGATCGACGAGCGGGTCTGGGACGGTCTGACGAGCGACGACCTCGCCCGCGCCTTCGCCCTGCGACGCGACCTCGTGCGCTTCAGGCGGGTCATCGCGCCGCTGCGCGAGCTCTTGACGATCGTCGTCCGCCGCGAGCGCGGCGTCTTCGACGACACCATGGACCAGCACCTCCGCGACCTCTACGACCACGTGGTCACCGTGCACGAAGAGATCGAGATGAGCCGCGACCTGTTGGCGAGCGCCCTGGACGGTCATCTCTCGGTCGTGTCCAACAAGATGAACGAGACCGTGCTCAAGGTGAGCGCCTGGGCCGCCATCATCGCGGTGCCCACCGTGATCGCGAGCATCTACGGCATGAACTTCGTGGACATGCCCGAGCTCCAGTGGAGCGCCGGCTACCCCGGCGCTCTCACCCTCATGGCTGCCGCTGCAGTCGCCTTGTATGCCGTGTTCAAGCGGCGCGGCTGGCTGTAACGGTCAGAGACTGCTCTCGACGGGCAGCATCAGCTCGTCGCCCGGCTGCAAGTCGCCGGCGCAGACGCCGTTGAGACGCTCGATCTCGTAGACCGCCCGGCGCAGATCGGTGTCGGCGCCGTACGTGCGCTCGGCGATGCCCCAGACCGTGTCGCCGGCTCGCGCCTCGTAGGCGACGGGCTGCGCCGAGCCGGAGGCCTTGGTCACCCAGACCCCGAGGCAGATGATCAAGGCGACCACGAGGATGAGGACCGTGAGGCGCACGAGGCCGCGCCGCCGCGCGCGTCGCGCAGCGCGGCCCGGACGGCGCCGCGCCTCGGGGTGCAGGACGCGGACCTGCGACCGGGCGGAGCCCATCACCGGACCTCAGCCGGGCGGCGAGCGCGTACGCCCTCGAGCTCGCTGCCGCAGTCGGCACAGCGCACGACGACGCGACCGGTGAAGCGGTCGGCGAGCACGCGGCTCGCCGGCCCGCCACACCAGAGGCACGTCGTGGTCTCGTCGTCGAAGACGGCGGCGAGCGCCTCGTCGACGACGTCGGCGAGCGTCGGTTCCTGCGCGATCGCGGCGGACGACAGGCTCATAGCTTGCGCAACACCCCCACGACCCGACCGAGGAGCTGGACTTCGTCGGCCGCGAGCACGATCGGGTCGTAGAGATCGTTCTCCGGCTGCAGGCGCACCTTGGGCCCCTCGTGGAAGAAACGCTTGGTCGTGGCCTCGTCGCCGACGAGCGCCACCACGACCTCGCCGTTGTCGGCATGGCGCTGCGGGTGGACCACGATGTAGTCGCCGCTGAAGATGCCGGCGCCGGTCATGGAATCGCCACTCACCGCGAGCACGAAGTCGCCGTCGTCGCGCCGCAAGAAGGCTGGGACGTCGATGTGGTCCTCGATGTTCTCCTCGGCGAGCAGCGGCACGCCGGCGGCGACGCGACCGACCAGCGGCAGCGGGCGCGACGGGCGGAGCGCACGCGCTACCTCGAGCGCACGAGGCTTGCTCGGATCGCGCTTGATGAACCCGAGGCGCTCGAGGTTGGCGAGATGTGCATGCACCGTCGATGGCGATGACAACTGGAGGGCACCGCAGATCTCGCGCACCGTCGGCGGGTAGCCGTTTTCGCGCAAGCACTCGCGGATGTACTCGAGGACCTGCTCCTGACGCGCTGTGAGACCCTTCACCCTGCCTCCTTGAGTCGAACACGTGTTCGTGTACAGCCTAGAGTGAACGTGTGTTCGTGTCAATGAGCATGATAGGGGCGGGCGGTGACGGAAAAGCGGACCACGACCGGCGCCGCCCTCACTGGTGCCAGCGCTCGCGGGGCTCAGCGGCGGTCAGGCGGGGTAGTCCGCGGGGTCCTCGGCCGCCGTCTCGTCGGCGGCGATCTCGTGACAGAAGCGCAGCGTCTCTCCCCCGTCCTCCGTCGTGAGCACGGCGTAGAGCCGGCGCAGTTCGGCGACGGGTTCCGGATGGTCGTCCACGCGCAGGTCGACGAAGGGGACGACGGTGCGGTGCGCCACGACCACAGCGGCCGACTGCCGCCCGCGCCGGTCGCCGCCGGCCGCCTGACCGGCCTCGAGGGCAGCGATCAGGCGGTCGGCGAGATCGTGCTCCCCGCCGGAGGCGAGGAACGCCGCCTCCATCGCGGCGACCGTCTCCTCGGAGACGAGGAGGTTGCCGGCGACCGCGTAGTCCTCCCCGCACCGGTCGCCGCACCAGGGGTCGGCCTTCGCCCCGGTGTACGTCGCCGTGCGGCCGTCGGCGTCGACCACGGCCAGCTGGCGGTAGGCGGCGCAGGCGTCGGCGGCGAGAGCCTCCTCCAGGGCCGCGGGGGCAGCGAGGCCTTCCTCGAGCAGCGTCAGTGCGACAGGGCCGAGAAAGGGGTTCACCCAGGCCTGGGTGGCCACAGCGCCGACGCCGGCCCGCACCCAGGGGCAGATCGCGCCCACTGCGAGCACCTTCGAGGAGACGGCCATCCCCAGCATGCCGGTCGAACGGTCGCGGGCGACGATGGAGAACGTCATCGGAGACCTCCCGCACGGTGTCCCGTGGGGCCGTGCGCGGCGTCTGCGGCGTCGGCGGCGTCGGCGGCGTCGGCGGCAAGAACGAGGTCGAGGATGCGCGACTCGAGCACCTGCGCCTGAGAGAGGCCGGTCGCGCGCAGCGCCTCGCGGGCGATCCCCACCAGCGCCGCCTCGGGGAGCAGGCCGACGACCTCGCTGCGGCGCACGGCGACGCCGGCGGCGCGCGCCCGCGACTCGACCGCCGCGTACGCGGCCGACATCGAGGTCACACCGTGGTCGGTGAGGTTCATCGACACCTGCACGCAGTCGTCGAGGGCGAGGCCGATGGCCTTGACGCACGGCAGGCCGCCGTCGCGCTCGCGGACGGCCGTCGCGATGGCCTTGGCCAGCGCGAGGTCCTCGCTCTCGAGGTCCACGTTGTAGGCGACGAGCGCGGCGCGGGCGCCGACGGCGACCGCGCCGGCCGTCGGATGGACCCGGCGCGGGCCTTCGTCGGGGGCCCGCGCCGGCTCCCGCCCGATCGCCTCGCGCAGACCCTCGAAGCCGCCCTCGCGGACGACGGCCAAATCGCGGCGCTCCTCACTGCGCGCGGCTTCTTCGTAGAAGTACACGGGGATGTCGAGCTCGGCGGCGACACGCATCCCGAGGGCGTGCGCCAGAGCCACGCAGCACTCCATGTCGCCCTCTTTGAGGGGGACGAACGGCACCACGTCGGCGGCGCCGAAACGGGGATGGGCGCCCTCGTGGGCATTGAGGTCGATGAGACGGGCGGCCGCCGCGACGGCGCCGAAGGCGGCCTCGACGGCCGCCTCCGCGGGCCCCGCGAAGGTGATCACCGAACGGTTGTGCGTGGCGTCGCTCTGGCGGTCGAGCACACCGACCCCTTCGACCGCCGCGATCGCGGCGACGATCTCGTCGACGACCTCGGGGCGGCGCCCCTCGGAGAAGTTGGGCACGCACTCGACGACGGTCACGACCGCGTCCTCCCCGCCTCGCCGCCGACGACGACGCTGCCGACCAGGTTCACTCCGTAGTGGTACGGCAGCTCCGCCCGCGTCGTCGCGTCGAGCACGACGAGGTCGCAGGCGGCGCCCTCGGCCAGCACCCCGACCTCCCCCCCGCGCCGCAGGGCCGCCGCCCCGCCGGCGGTCGCCGCCCACAGGGCCTCGTCCGGCGTGAGCCTCATCTCCTGGCAGGCGAGCGAGATCGCCATCTGCATGTTCTCGCAGTAGCTCGACCCCGGATTGAAGTCGCTCGCCAGAGCGACGACGACGCCGGCCTCGAGAAGAGCGCGCGCCGGCGCGTAGGCCGCGTGCAGCGTGTAGCTCGTCCCCGGCAGGAGCACGGCGACCGTCCCCGCCTCGCGCAGCGCGGCGATGTCGTCGGCGGTCGCGAGGATCAGGTGGTCGGCGGAGGCCGCGCCGAGCTCGGCGGCGAGCGCGGCCGCGCCCGTGTGCGCGAGCTCCTCGGCGTGCAGGCGCAAGCCGAGACCGCGCGAGCGCGCGGCCTCGAGCACGCGCCGCGCCTGCGCGACGCTGAAGGCGCCCTCGTCGCAGAACACGTCGCACCACTCCGCCAGCGGCGCGCACACGGGCAACTGCTCCTCGCAGACACTGGTCACGTACTCGTCCGCCCGGCCGTCGAACTCGGCGGGCACGAAGTGCGCCCCGCAGAACGTGAGCGCGCGTCGCACCGGATGAGGCACCGCGGCGGCGCGGAGCTGCTTCGCCTCGTCGTCCGGCGAGAGGCCGTAGCCGCTCTTGATCTCGACCGTGGTGGTCCCGTGAAGGAGGAAGCTGTCGAGGCGACGCGCGGTCTCGACGGCGAGCTCAGGCTCGCCGGCCGCGCGCGTCGCCGCGACCGTGCGCCGGATGCCGCCGCCGCGCTCCAGCAGCTCGAGGTAGCTGACGCCGGCGAGCCGCTCCCCGTACTCGGCGGCGCGCTCGCCGGCGAACACCGCGTGCGTGTGGCAGTCGACGAAGCCGGGGAGCACGCAGGCGCCCTCGGCGTCGAGCTCGACGGCGTCGGCCGCGAGGCCGACCTCGCGCGCGAGGTCGGCCTCGCGGCCGACCCACACGATCACTCCCTCCCGCGCCGCGAGCGCGCCGTCGGCCAGCACGCCGAGGCCGTCGCGTGCCGGCCGCGTCATGGTCACGAGCTCGCCCGCGTTGCGCAGGACGAGGTCGGCGAGCAGGCGACCCTGGTCGTCGATCGGCGAGCCGCCGGCCACGGCCGGCCCGTCCTCACCCCGATGCGCGCAGCCGCTCACGGCGCCATCGGCAGGTCGATGCCGCCCTCGCGAGCGGCCTCGAGCGCCTCGGGGTAGCCGGCGTCGGCGTGTCGCATGACCCCAGTGCCGGGATCGGTCGTGAGCACGCGCCGCAGGCGTTCGGCCATCATCTCGGTGCCGTCGGCGACCACCACCATGCCGGCGTGGAGGCTCTTGCCGATGCCCACGCCGCCGCCGTGGTGGAAGCTCACCCAGCTCGCCCCCGCAGCCGTGTTGAGCAGGGCGTTCAGGAGCGGCCAGTCGGCGATCGCGTCGCTGCCGTCGCGCATGCCCTCGGTCTCGCGGTACGGCGAGGCCACCGAGCCCGAGTCGAGGTGGTCGCGGCCGATGACGATGGGCGCCTTCACCTCTCCGGTGCGCACCAGCTCGTTGAAGAGCTCGCCGGCCTTGGCGCGCTCGCCGTACTCGAGCCAGCAGATGCGGCAGGGCAGCCCCTGGAAGCGGACCTTCTCCCCCGCCATGCGCAGCCAGCGGGCGACCATCTCGTTGTCGGGGAAGGCCTCGAGGAGGGCGCGGTCGGTGCGCGCGATGTCGGCCGGGTCGCCGGAGAGCGCCGCCCAGCGGAAGGGCCCGTTGCCGCGGCAGAAGAGCGGGCGGATGTAGGCCGGCACGAAGCCTTCGAAGGCGAAGGCGTCGGCGTAGCCGGCCGCCTTCGCCTCACCGCGGATGTTGTTGCCGTAGTCGAAGACATGGGCCCCGGCACGCTGCAGGGCGACCATCGCCTCGACGTGGACGACGATGCTCTGAACGACGCGACGGACGTACTCCCCGGGGTCGCGTCGTCGCAGCTCGAACGCCTCCGCGAGGCTCATCCCGTTCGGGACGTAGCCCTTCAGGGTGTCGTGGGCCGAGGTCTGGTCGGTGACGAGGTCGGGCGTCACGCCGCGGCGCACGAGCTCGGGGTAGACGTCGGCGGCGTTGCCGAGCAAACCGACGGAGAGCGGCCGCTTCGCGGCCACGGCCTCGTCGGCCAGGCGCAACGCCTCGTCCAGCGACTCGGCGGCGACGTCGAGGTAGGCCGTCTCCAGCCGGCGCCGGATGCGCTCCGGGTCGACCTCGACGCAGAGCGCGACGCCGCCGGCCATGGTGACGGCGAGCGGCTGCGCGCCGCCCATCCCGCCGAGGCCGGCGGTGAGCACGAGGCGGCCGGCGAGGTCGGAGCCGTAGTGCTTCTGCCCCGCGGCGGCGAAGGTCTGGTAGGTGCCCTGCAGGATCCCCTGCGTGCCGATGTAGATCCACGAGCCGGCGGTCATCTGCCCATACATCGTGAGCCCAAGGGCGTCGAGACGGCGGAACTCGTCCCAGTTCGCCCAATCGGGGACCAGGTTGGCGTTGGCGATGAGCACGCGCGGGGCCCACTCGTGGGTCGTGAAGACGCCGACAGGCTTGCCCGACTGGACCAGCAGGGTCTCGTCGTCTTTGAGGCGGCGCAGCGTGGCGCAGATGGCGTCGAAGCTCGCCCAGTCACGCGCCGCCTTGCCGGCGCCGCCGTAGACGATGAGCTCGTCGGGCGCCTCGGCGACCTCAGGGTCGAGGTTGTTCATGAGCATGCGGAGCGCCGCCTCCTGCTGCCAGCCGCGGCAGCTCAGCTGCGTCCCGCGCGGCGCGCGCACCGTGCGCGGCATCGAAGGCTCGGGCATCGTCACCTCCACATCGGGCGCGCCACATGCGGCGCGGATACCGGCAAGGATACCGCTCGCACGACGCCGAGGTCATCGTGCCGCCGGAGACCCTGCGCCAATGGAGACGCCCGAGAAGCGAAAGAGCGGGCGGGGGCTGCCCTTCGGCAGCCCCCGCCCGCTTCTCGCCGACGACGCCGGCGGCGCCGTCGCGATGCGTCGGACTCCTACTTCTTCGCGATGCCCAGCGGCAGCACGACGCGGCCGTACAGCTCGTTCCAGACCTGGGCGATCGAGGCGTACACGGCGGAGAGACCTACGAAGATGCCCTCGAAGCCGGCGACCTTGGTCCAGGTCACGCCGTCCATGCCGAGGAAGGTGGTGTCGCCGACCCACTTGCCGACGGCGAGCAGCACGAACAGGATCGTCAGGCTCAGGAAGACCGTCTGCAGGGCACGGTTGATGCGCAGCGTGCCGATGAACATGAGACCGGTGAAGCAGCCCCACACGAACAGGTACCAGCCGGCCGCCGTCGCATCGGTCGTGAACTCCTCGGGCCAGATCGTCTCGACCACCCACAGCGCCACGAGGGTCATCCAGAAGAGGCCGTACGAGAGGAAGGCGGTCATCCCGAAGGTGCTGTTCTTCTTCCACTCCATGATGCCGGCGATCACCTGGGCGATGCCGCCGTAGAAGATGCCCATGCCGATGATCATGCTGTTCAGGCCGAAGGCGCCGGCGTTGTGGAGGTTGAGCAGGATCGTGGTCATGCCGAACGCCATGAGGCCCAGCGGCCCGGGGTTGGCAGTCGCGTCGCGCAGGGTCGCGATCACGGTGCGGTGCTCGCCCATCGGCCCCACTGTGTCCGGGGCGTTCTTCTCAGCAGCTTGACTCATCTCCAGATGCCTCCTCGGCGACATGACATGCGTCTCCGCACGAGGAGGGGCGGAGCCGTGCCGGCCGACGACGGCGAAGGTCGCGGCCGAGACGGCGCGCCCCTCCTTCGAATGCGCGCACAAACCTGCGAAATGTAATCACATGAGTGGGTCGCGACGCTACCGGCGGCGCCAACGTCTACCGCGAGCCCATCTCCGTCACGCGGGACTCGCCGGCGCGGCGCGCGCGGCGGCGCCCGTCAGCGCCCTCGAGCTCGCGCGCCACCGCGGCGAATTCGCCGGCCGCGACCGCCCGGGTCGCGGCCTCGATCTCCGGCGCCAGGTAGCGGTCGCGCTCGAGCGTCGGCGCCAGACGGCGCACGATGGCGTGGCCGCGCGCCGTGCCGATACCGGGCTCGAGCGGCGCCAGCAGGTCGATCGCCTGCGCCGCGCAGAGCGCCTCGATGCCGAGGACCGTCTGCGCGTTGCGCAGGACCTGCTCGAGCTTGAGCGCGGCGGTCATGCCCATGCTGACGTGGTCCTCCTGGTCGCCCGACGTCGGGATCGAGTCGACGCTCGCCGGGTGACACAGGATCTTGTTCTCGGCGACCAGCGCCGCCGCCGTGTACTGGACGATCATGTAGCCGTTGTTGAGGCCGCTGTCGCTGGTGAGGAAGGGCGGCAGCTCGCTGAGCGAACTGGTCAGCAGGCGGAAGGTACGGCGCTCGCTGATGCTGGCGATCTCGCTCGCGCTCATCGCCGCCAGGTCGAGGGCCAGGGCGAGCGGCTCGCCGTGGAAGTTGCCGGCGGAGATGATGTCGCCGGAGTCGACGAAGACGATCGGGTTGTCGGTCACCGCCTCGATCTCGATCGCGACGACCTCGCGCAACCAGCGGAAGGCGTCGCGGCAGGCGCCGTGCACCTGAGGGATGCAGCGCACCGAGTAGGCGTCCTGCACCTTGTCGCAGTTCAGGTGGCTGAGCATGATGCCGCTGCCCTCGGTGGCGCGCCGCACGTGGGCCGCCGTGAGGAGCTGCCCCGGGATGGGACGCAGCAGCTGGATACGTTCCTGGAACGGGCCGACCGAGGCGCGCAGCCCCTCGATGGTCATCGCGCCGATCACGTCGGCCGAGTCGAGGAGCGCCTCGCCGTCGGCGACCGCGAGACAGCCCACGGCGGCCATGAACTGCGTGCCGTTGAGGAGGGAGACGCCCTCCTTGGCGGCCAGCGTGAGCGGTTCGAGGCCGGCCGCGCGCAGCGCCGGCAGGGCCGGCGCGCGGCCGCCCTGCTCGTCGAGCAGCTCCCCCTCCCCCATCATCGCGCGCACCACGTGTGCCGAAGGCGCAAGGTCGCCCGAGGCGCCCAGCGAGCCCTTCGACGGCACGTACGGCACGAGGTCGGCGTCGATCATGCCGGCCAGCAGGTCGCCGACCTCGCGACGCACGCCCGAGTACCCCTTGGCGAGCGTGTTCAGGCGGATCGTCATCGCCGCGCGCACGACGTCGCGCGGCAGCGGGTCACCCACACCGACGGCGTGGCTGCGCACCAGGTTCTCCTGCAGCTCCTGCGCCTTGTCGGCGGGGATGTGCGTCGTCGCCAGCTGCCCGAAGCCGGTCGTCACGCCGTAGACGACGCGCTCCTCGGCCACGAGCCGGTCGATCAGGGCGCGCGCCGCCTCGATGCGTCGGCGCGCGCCCTCACCCAGCCGCACCGGCGCGCCGCCACGCGCGACCGCCGCGACCTGCTCGATGGTCAGGGGTCCGTCGCCGATCGTGATCGCGTCCACGCTCGCTCCTTGCTCGCCGCAGGCAGTCTAGGCCCGCGACGGCCGCAGGCGCAACGCGGGCGGGCGCCGCTGTCGCGGCGCCCGCCCGTCCCACCCCGCGAGGCCTGGGCCTCGCTCACGCCTTCGCGCTCAGAGCGCCTTCAGGACCTTCGTGATCGAGTACTCGGTCGAGAGACCGGTGGCATCGTCGCCGACGGCCTTCGCACGGAGCCACCATTTGACGCCTGGGCTCACCGTGACCGACCAGCCGCCGAGGTCGTTGGTGTACACGGTCTTCACGGTCGCCCAGTCCCTGGTGGCCGTCTTGCGCTGGATCCTGATGGGGATGCCGCCGGCGACCCGCTCCCCGTTGAGCGAGAACGTGCCGTAGACCTTGTAGGAGGTGCTGTACTTCACGACCCTCCGGAGCCACAGGTTCTCCGGGTACGTGAGGATCGCCTGGTAGCCCATCGTCGTTCGGCCGGTCTTCGGCAGGCCGTCGGGGCCGACGCTCGGGTCGACATAGGCCATGTAGAGGTTCGGCACGTAGTACACGGTCTTCAGCGGCCACGTGACTGTGTCCAACCACAAGGAGGTGTCGAACGTGTCGTAGAGGCCGTACCAGTCGTCGTCCGGATCGAGGGCATCCTCTTCGTGGAGATCCGGCGCCCACGTGCCGTCGTCGACGACATACTGCGTGCCCGTCGCGCGGCTGTAGACGTACTGCCGGAACCAGGCCGGCATCAGTCCCTGAGCGAGATCGGGCTCGACGACGAGGTCCGCGAGGTCGGCGGGCCACTCGAGCCGCGCGCTGAACGTGCCCTTCGACGTGGGCGTGACCGAGTACGGTGTCCCGATCCGGGGCCCGGTGATGCTCGCCCAGCTGCCGTCCGCGGGGTAGTTGTAGACCTCGAGGTAGTAGTTGCGCGCGGCCGCCGGATCGTCGCTCCAGTCGGCGTCGAGGAGTTGCGGGTAGTAGCCCCAGAGAAAGTAGTCGGAGGCACCGTTGAAGGCCACGACGACGACGTAGTAGGTGTCGCCCGTCGAGGTCGGCTCGGTCGCGATGTCGCTGACCTGATAGTCGACGCTCTCCCAGCCGAGCCAGTACCCCGAGTCGCCCGTCTCGGTGATCACATCGCCGTCCTGGTCGAGGAGATACACGTCGAGGTCGGCGGCGTAGTTCTTGAAGTACAGCTCCATGTGGATGGTGCCGTGGTGGTTCACGCCCGTGGGGAGCTTACGGATCGTCACCTGGGTCTGATCCCAGATCGTGCGCGTCGTCATGCCCGGCGTCGCCTGCTTGCTGGTGACCGTCGCCGCCGGCGCGGGCGCCGCGACGGCGAGCGCCGCCAGCGCGGCGAGCGACACCGCTGCGATCACGGCTCTTGCTGTCCTCTTCATGCGCGTGGCCCCTTGTCGGATTGGCACAGAGCTCGACGTTCCGTGAAGGTGATCGTTGCGCCCCTCCTTCCCCCTCGTGACGTCGTACGGCGCGGCGGCGAGCGCCGCTGGCGGCAATTTCGCCGCCGCGACGACGCGACCTGCCCGCCGCCGCGGGCGCAGCGCCGACGGGCCGCCGCCCGCGAAAGAGCATGAGAAAGGGCGGGCGCCGCTGTCGCGGCGCCCGCCCTTCGTGCTTGGTCGAGGCCTACGCCTCTCTCACGAGGTCCGGCTCAGAGTGCCCTCAGCTTCTTCGTGATCGAGTACTCGTACTCGAGACCCGTGGTGTCGTCGCCCAAGGCCTTGGCGCGGACCCACCACGTGACGCCGGGGCTCAGCTTGACGCTCCAGGACCCCAGGTCGTTGGTCGTCTTCACGGTCTTCACGGTCGCCCAGCCGCGGGTCGCCGTCCTGCGCTGGATATGGATCGGCGTCCCGATCGCGACTGCGGCGCCGTCGAGCGAGTAGCGGCCGTACAGCTTGTAGTAGGTGCTGTACTTCACGGCCCTCTTGAACCACAGGTTCTCCGGGTACGTGAGGATGGCCTTGTAGCCCATCGTCGTGCGGCCTGTGTCAAGCGCTCCGTCGGGGCCGAGCGTCGCGTCGTGCATAGGCGAGGAAGAGGCTCGGCACGTAGTGCGCGAGACGCTGCGCCCAGAGGTCGTCGTCCCACGCGAACTCGGCCACGTCGAACGCGTCGTCGAAGCCGTACCACGTGTCGTCGTAGTAGGGCCCGACGACGCCCTCGTGCTCCTCCGGGTAATAGTTCTCCTCGGAGCCCCAGTTCGCCAAGACCAGGTCCCAGTAGGTGCCGGCGTAGAGGTACTGCTCGACGTTGAAGGGCATCGGCGCGTCGTCGCGGTCGTACGTCACGACCTTGTTGACGATGTCGGCCGGCCACTCGAGACGGCAGGTGCCCTCGCCGACCGAGGTCGGCCTGAAGTCGTAGGCGCCGCCGTAGCGCGGGCCCGTGATGGTGGCCCAGCTCGTCACCCGGCGCGGGAAGCGATACGTCTGCAGGTAGTAGTTCCACGACTCATCGACGTCTTCGCTCGCCTCGAGCCAGATCTGCGGGTAGTAGCCCCAGATCTGGTAGTTGGCCGCCCCGTTGAAGGCCACGACCACGAGGTAGTAGGTGTCGCCGACCATGTACTCGTCGGAGAGCAGGTCGTACGGATCGATGGGCTCGATATCCTGGTTGACCACGTCGGTCACCTGGTAGTCGACATACTCCTTGCCGGCGAAGAGGCCCATGCAGCCCATCTCTTCGCTGAGGACGTTGCCGTCGGCGTCGAGCAGGTAGATGTCGAGGTCCGACGTTGTCGGCTTGAAGGTGAGCTCCATGTGGATGTAGCCCGTGTGGTTCACGCCGTACGTCAGCTTGCGGATCGACACCTGGGTCTGATCCCAGATGGTGCGCGCGGTCATGCCGGGCGAGCTCTGCGTCGTGCTCGACGTCAGCGCCGACGCCGACGACACGGCGGTGAGCACCACGAGCGTGACAAGCGCCACCGCCACGATCGCGAGCCTCATTGCTTTCTGCATGTCAGACGACCCCCTTCTTCAACGATGGACATGCAGGATGCGCGTACGCGAGTGAACCCCCACCACCCTCGCGCTCTCACCCAGCCGGGCTGATGCGCCACACTATACTGACCTGCAAACCCAATGTAAACGAGTCCGCGGCGCGGGGGCCGAAACACTGTGCGCCGCGCGCGGCGCGAGGAGCCGGGCGAAGGGGTCGGGGGGCCGGGCGAAGGGGTCGTGCGCCGGTCAGTCGATGCGCTTCAACACCGTCGTGACCGAGTACTCCTCAGCGAGGCCGGTCGCGGCGTCGCCGGCCGCTGTCGCGCGGACCCGCCATGTGCCGTTCGGGGACAGCCTCACGAACCACCAGCCGCGCTCGTCGGTCACGACCGTGGCCACCGTCTCCCAGTCGCGCCTGCGGGTCTTGCGCTCGATCGCGATCGCGGCGCCGGGCACCCTCTGCCCTTCGAGGGACAGCGTGCCGGCGAGGGCGTACGACGATGGCTTCCGCACCACCCGGTCGAGACGCAGGTTCTCGGGGTAGACAAGGGTCGCCCTGAAGCCCAGCGTCGTCAGCCCGACCCTAGGCGCTCCGGCGGGCCCCAGCAGGGGGTCATCGTAGGCAAGGTAGAGGCTCGGCACGTAGTGCAGCAGCCTCATTGGTCGCGCGGCGCCGCCCTCGGACACGGTGAACGTGTCGCTGAGCCCGTAGCGGCCGTCCGCCTGCGAAGCCGGCCGGTAGTTCGCGGCCTCTCCGTAGTCGCGCACCAGCTCGTCCCACTTGGGGCCGGCGTAGAGGTACTGCTCGACGTTCGCGGGCATCGGCGCGGCATCCGGGTCGTAAACGACCTGCCAGGCCTCGTCGATCACCTCGGCGGACCACTCGAGCCGGCACTCGCCGGCGCCGACGGAGGTCGGCCTGAAGTCGTAGGGATAGCCGTAGACAGGACCCTTGATCGTGTCCCATTCGGTCGCGGACTCGGGGAAGCGGAACTCCTTCAGCGTGTAGTTCCAGTCGTATGCGGGCGAGGAGCCGACCGCGACGTCGATCTGCGGGCAGTAGCCCCAGACCTGGTACTCGGCCACCTCGTTGAACGCCACGACCACGAGGTAGTACCTGTCGCCGACCATGTACTCCTCGCCCTGGTCGTCGAGCGCGAGACTCGTGTCGCGGACCTCGGTCACCGGACAGTCGATGACCTCCTTGCCGGGGGCGGGCGCCATGACGCCCATCTCCTGCCTGAGGGCATTGCCCTGGGCGTCGAGGAGATAGAGGTCGAGGTCGGCCCACGCCGGGCTGAAGGTGAGCTCGACGTGGATCGAGCCCAGATGGTTGACGCCGTACGGAAGCTCGATGACGCGCACCTGGGTCGTGTCCCAGATCACGCGCGTCGTGATGCCGTGCGAGGCCTGCCGGGTGCTCACGGTCGCCGCCGGAGCGGGCGCCGACACGACGAGAGTCGTCAGCGTGAGGATCACGCTCGTGACGAGCCACCGTCTCGCTGCCTTGCGCATCGCGATACCCCTCACGACCCCGGAACGAGTAGACTCGCTCGGGGTCGCCCCCCCTTTGTTCGACCGCGCACGCGGAGTGCGCCGGCGCCGGCGCATCAGTGCCGGAGCGACTACTATACACCGCAGACGCCACGGCGTTAAGAGGAGGAGCGAGACGCGACCGACGGTGTCCCCATCGATCGTCTGACGGAGCCGGAAGGCCGCGCCGGGCGGCCCGGACCGCCGGAGGCCGGCGGGCCGGCGGGCCGCCGCCGACGCCTGCTGTGGGCCGGCCTCGTCGTCGTCCTCCTCCTCTCCGCCGCGCTGCGCCTCTACAACCTCGACTCGCCCCCCGAGCACATGTTCGACGAGGTCTACTACGCCAAGGACGCCCGGGCGCTCATCGACGGCCGCATGGAGGGCAAGCCGGGGTACGCATGGGAGCCCGGCGACGTGGTCTCGTGGCCGCACCCCGACGCCGGCAAGATGGCGATCGCGCTGGGGATCCTCGTGGCCGGCGACGACCCGGTCGGCTGGCGCCTCCCGTCGGTCGTCGCCGGCCTCGTCCTGCTCGGCAGCGTCTACCCTCTCGCGCGCCGCCTCGGACTGAGCGCGGGCTGGGCGTTCGTGGCCCTCATGCTCGCCGGCGCCGACCTGCTCGGCATCGCCCAGTCGCGGATCGCCACGCTCGACGTCTTCGTGGCCGCGTGGACCGCGCTCGGCGTGCTCTTCGCGTTGCGCTACGTGCAGGAGGGCCGCCACACTCGCTGGCTCGCGCTCAGCGGCCTCGCCGGCGGCCTCGCCGTGGCGACCAAGTGGTCGGGCGCGCTCGCCCTCGTCGCCGCCGTCGCGATCGTCGTGCTCGCGCCGCAGCTGCGTGAGCTCCGCCCCGGAGGCCGGACGCGCGGCCGGGAGGCCGGCGAAGAGGGCGAGGCGCGCGAGGGCGCCGGCCGGCCGGCCGGCGCCCTCGCCGCGCCTCGCCGCCACGCTCGGCCTGCTCGCGCTGTGTCTCGCCGTGCTGCCGGGCGCGGTCTACCTTGCGAGCTACGTGCCGTACTTCGCCAACGGCCACTCGGTCGCCGAGTTCCGCGAGCTGCACAGCCAGATGCTGCACTTCAACTTCACGCTGTCGGCGCCGCACTCGTACGCCTCGACGGCGCCCACCTGGATCCTCGACTACCGCCCGGTGTGGTACTCCTTCCGCGAGATCCAGGGCCAGTTCCACGGGGTGGTCGCCATCGGCAACCCGCTGCTGTGGTGGGGGAGCATCCTCGCGCTGGTCGCGGCGCCGGTGCTGGCGCTGCGGCAGCGCAGCTCGACGCCGGCGCTGACCGCGCTGCTGATCGTGATCCTCTACCTGCCGTGGTTCGCGACCACGCGCACGTCGTTCCTCTACTACATGGCGCCGGTGGCGCCGTTCCTCGCGATCCTGGTGGCCGCCGTGGCCGCCGACCTCGTCGACGGCGGCCGGAGGCGCGCCGGCGCCGAACTCGGCGCCGAGCCGCCCGCGGCGCGGCGCACGCTGCCGTGGAGGATCGCCGCGGTCGCGACGGCCGCGGTGGCGACGGCTCTCTTCTGGTACCCGTTCGCCCGGGCCGCGGAAGTCCTCTTCTGGGAGCTGCCCGGTCGCGTCTCGGGCGGCCTTGCCTGGACGGTCGCGATCGCGGGGGTCGCGGCGGTGTCCGTGGTCGCGCTCCTCGCGCTCGCCTCACGACGGCTGCGGCCGTGGGTCGTCCTCGTGCTGCTGGGCGCGATGCTGGGGATCGCCGTGCCCTTCCTCCCCATCGTGCTCGACGTGGGCATCCCGCGGGAGGAGTTCTACCGGCTCATGTGGTTCCGCAGCTGGATCTGAGGCCGGCGGCTCAGCGGATCACGGCCGCCATGATCGCCTTCTGCGCGTGCAGGCGGTTCTCGGCCTGGTCGAACACGACCGAGTGCGGCGAGTACAGCACCTCTTCGGTGATCTCCTCACCCCAGTGGGCCGGCAGGCAGTGCATGACCTTGACCTGCGGACCGGCGCGCCGCACGAGGTCCATGTTCACCTGGTAGGCCTCGAGGGCGGCCAGCCGCGCGTCGTGCTCGGCCTCCTGCCCCATGCTCGTGAAGGTGTCGGTGTAGATCACGTCGGCGCCCTCGACGGCGGCCTGCAGGTCGCTGGTCAGCTCGATGGTGGCGCCGGTCGCCTGCGCATCGGCGCGTGCGCGCTCGACGATCGCCGCGTCTGGCCGGAAGCCGTCGGGCGTGCAGATGACGACGTGCATGCCGGTCTTGGCGCCGACCTCGGCGAGCGAGTGCGCGACGTTGTTGCCGTCGCCCGAGAAGACCAGCTTCTTGCCGGCGAGGTCGCCGCAGTGCTCGCGCACGGTCATCGCGTCCGCCATCCCCTGACACGGGTGGTGAGCGTCGGTCAGGCCGTTGATCACCGGGATCTGGCCGTAGGCGGCGAGGTCCTCGACGTCTTCGTGGGCGAAGGTGCGGATCATGATGCAGTCGACGTAGCGGCTCATCACGTTGGCGGTGTCCCTGATGGTCTCGCCTACGCGCAGCTGGATGTCGTTGGCGTTGAGGAACATCGGCTGCGCGCCGAGCTGCTCGATGCCGACCTCGAAGCTCATGCGTGTGCGGGTCGAGGTCTTCATGAAGATCATCGCCACGGCGCGCCCCTCGAGCACGCGATGCGGCGCGCGGCGCTTCTGGGCGTCCTTGAGCGCGCCGGCGAGGTCGAGGAGCGAGAGCACCTCGGCCGGGCTGTAGTCGTGGATGGTCAGAAAGCTGCGACCCGTGAGGTCGAGCTCGGAGAGGCGGCGCTTGACGATCTCGGGCATGTGATCCCTCTTTCGGACGGTCGACGGGTGCAGTCTATCGAAAACGCGGGCGGGCCGGGCGTCACGCCCGGCCCGCCCGCACGCGTCCTTCGGCCCGACTCAGATGAAGCCGCGCTCGCCGAGCACGTCGGCGAGCGTCGGGTGACCGATCTCCTGCAGGTCGTACTTGACCTGCACGGCCGGCAGCTTGATGTCGATGATCCGCCGCAGGTCCATCGGCGTGCCGATGACGACCAGGTCGGCGCCGGAGGTGTTGATGGTCGTCTCGAGGTCCTTGAGCTGCTGCTCCGAGTAGCCCATGGCCGGCAGCAGCACGCCGACGTTCGGGTACTTCTCGAAGGTCGCCTTGATCTCGCCGACGGCGAACGGCCGCGGGTCGACGAACTCGGCGGCGCCGAGCTGCCGCGCGGCCACCGTGCCGGCGCCGTACTTCATCTCGCCGTGGGTCAGCGTGGGGCCATCCTCGACGACGAGGACCTTCTTGCCCTGCACGAGCTCGGGCTTGTCGACCGTGACCGGCGAGGCGCCCATGACGATGCGCGCCGTCGGGTTGACCGAGCGCACCGCCTCGAGCTCGGCCTCGATGCCGGCACGATCGGCCGAGTCGACCTTGTTGAGCACGACCACGTCGGCCAGGCGCAGGTTGACCTCGCCCGGGTAGTAGACGAGGCCGTCGCCCGGCCGGTGCGGGTCGGCGACGGTGATGTAGAGGTCGGCCTTGTAGAAGCTGAAGTCGTTGTTGCCGCCGTCCCAGAGGATGACGTCGGCCTCCTTCTCGGCCTCGCGCACGATGGCCTCGTAGTCGACGCCGGCGTAGATCACGTTGCCGGCCACGACGTGCGGCTCGTACTCCTCCATCTCCTCGATCGTGCACTCGTGCTTGGCCAAGTCCTCGACGGTGGCGTAGCGCTGCACGCGCTGCTTCACGAGGTCGCCGTACGGCATGGGATGACGGATGCTCACGACCTTCTTGCCGGCCGCGCGCAACATGGTCTGGATCTTGCGCGTCGTCTGGCTCTTGCCGGCGCCCGTGCGCACGGCGCAGACGGCGATCACCGGCTTCGTGCTCTTCACCATGACGTGGTCGGGGCCGAGCAGGCGGAAGTCGGCGCCGAGAGCGTTCACGATCGCCGAGCGGTGCATGACGTACTCGTAGGGCACGTCGGAGTAGGCGAACACGACCTGCTCGACGCCGTGCTGCTTGACCAGGGCGGGCATCTCGGACTCGTCGTGGATCGGGATGCCGTCCGGGTACAGGCTGCCGGCGAGCTCCGCCGGGTACTTGCGGTCGTCGATGTAGGGGATCTGGGTGGCGGTGAAGGCCACGACCTCGTACGTGTCGTTGTCGCGGAAGTACGTGTTGAAGTTGTGGAAGTCGCGCCCGGCGGCTCCCATGATCAGGACTTTCGTTCGCTCGGCCATGCTCACTCCTGTGATCAGAGGTCCCTCCGCGCCACGATCCGATGTCAGGCCTGCGGAGTGAACACCTTGTGGACGTACGGTGACGTGGACAGCTGCACGGTGGCAGCGTAGTTGGGACGGAAGCGCAGGGCCTGCCCGAGCCGCGGCGGCGCGGGCATGGCCTCGACGTCGACGATGAGGTGGTCGCTCGAGGCGCCGAGGATCTCGACCCCCGGGTCGAGCGGCGTGATCCACTCGGCCATGACGTCTTGACGGCCCAGGGCGAGGATCGCGCGCCGACGCTCGCCGCGGTCCTCGAAGGCCGGCCGGTTGCCGTAGGCGTCCTGGGCGACCTCACCACGCGGCAGGCTCGGCTTGACCCTGCACTCGATCACCGGGGCGGCGAGCTCGAAGACGTCGGCGTGCAGGCCAGCGACGGGCTCGCGCGTGAGCGTGTCGACGCCGTGCAGGATCGTCTCGCCGACGCGCAGCGTGGTGACGCCGGCCGGCATGCAGCCGGAGGCGATCATGCCGATCGAGCCCGAGTTGCCGCCGCCGACCAGCAGGCGGCGGCCGACGCGGCGCTCGGTCTCGCGGGCGAGAGCGACGAGCTCGCCCATATTGCGTTCGTCGGGCATCACCGCACCGTAGCAGGTGAGGTTGACCCCTATGCCGGCGAGCTCGACGTGCTCGAGCGCCTCGACGGCGTCGACGAAGGCCGGCAGATCGGCCGGCATGAGGCCCTCGCGCAGGTCGCCGAGGTCGACCATGACGAGCACCTGGTGACGGCGCCCGAGGGCAGCGGCCGCGGCGTCGAGCGCCGCGCAGGTCTCGAGCTCGCTGGCGAGCGAGAGGTCGAAGAGGCGCACGGTCTCGGCCGCCCGCTCGGGCGCCGGGGTGCGCAGCAGCCAGAGCGGCGCCTCGATCCCCGCCGCGCGCAGCCGCTCGGCGTTCTCGTGCCGCGACTCGCCGAGCGCGACCGCGCCGCCGGCGAGCAGCGCCCGGCCGACCTCGGGGGCGCCGCACGTGCACTTGGTGACGGCGACGACCTCGACGCCCGCAAGCATGCCCGCCACGGCGCGCGCGTTGGCGGTGATCTTCTCGAGGTCAACGTTCAGCGTGGCGTAGGCGGTCATGGGCCTCCCGGCGGCAGCGGCGCGGCAAGCCGCGCCGCTGCATAAGACGTATGCAGGACTCTATCGGGCTCGCGCCCGGGCGCGCAAGTCACTCCCTCGTTCACCGCCGGCCGGCAGTCGCCCGACGTTCCACAGATAGACTCCGCTCGCGAGGGCGAGCTTCTGCGCGTATCCCCCAAGGGTCAGCATGCCGTCGGCTTCGCCGCGGAAGCAGTACCAGCAGCCCTGGCAGGCCTCGACCTCCTCCCTGACGGCGGGCGAGCGCAGCGCCGCGAGCCCGGCCTCGAGGACGTGCCCGACGCGAGGCAGGTCCACGCAGGGGTGGATACCGCCGTACGGATCCACGCTGAAGTACTTGCGACCGGCATGGCAATCCCTCGGCCGCTCCTGCTCGTCGAAAGCGCCCATTCTCTCGAGATACCGCCTCGTGTTCAGCAGGACGCCACGCCGCCGCGGATGGTCGAGCAGATCCTCCACAGCCCGGCGGATACACTCGGGCGCCAGGTCGTCGTCCACACGACGGTGGTGCGGCTGCACGACAAGACGGACGCCGGCGCCGGCGGCGAGGTCGACGAGCTGCGGAAGGCCACGCTCGTTCCGCCGCGTCACCACCGTCATGATCCCCGCAGTGCGGCAGCCGCCGACGAAGCCGTCCCCCAACAGACGCACGGCGACGAGCGTCCGCTCGTAGGCGCCCTCGACGCCACGCTGGCCGTCGTGCACGACCGGGTCGGCGGCGTCCAGTGAGACGAAGAGGTTGTGCAGACCCGCTTCCCTCAGACCGCGCACCCGCGAACGGTCGAGCGACAGCCCGTTGGTGACGAGCGACACCCACATGCCCCGTCTCGCGGCATGCGCGACGATGGCCTCGAGATCGTCCCGCAATGTCGGCTCGCCACCGGTGAAGTTGACGGCTCGGCACCCGGCCTCGGCCACGCGCTCGAGACCGCGGCACACCTCCTCGGTCGTCTGCTCATCGGCGACGGGCGCGTCCCGCCTCCAGTAGCCACACATCGCACACCGGGCGTCACAGCGGTAGGTGAGCTCCCAGAGGCAATTCAGGAAGCTGCGCTCCCTGGCCGCGGCCCGCGTCAGCCGCATGGCCAGAGCCAGGCCCCTCGTCAGGTCCATGCAGACGCCACTGGTCTCCATGCCGCCAGTGCATCACACCCGGCGGCGCGGGCGCCAGCGGGTCATCGCGCCGTTGCCTCGGCGCTCAGTTGACGTTGTAGCTCAGCAGGAAGTCGTACCAGCCGACGCCGATCGGGACCGGCTGGGCGAACGCCACGTCGGCGAACGGGTCGCCGTAGTACTTCCAGTCGCCCACGTTGCCCCACCAGATGGTGAGACCGGTGGCGCCCTCCGTCCAGCGCGTGGTGTGCGTGTCGACGACGGCCGCCGAGACCGCCTCGGCGACGGCGGCGCTCGAGGCGCCCACGTCGCTGCCCGCGAGCGCGGGGTCGGCCGCCAGCCGCTCGCACAGGCCGACCAGGTCGTACTGCCTGGTCGACGTCGCCCTCCAGGTCTTGATGAGCGCCTTCTTGTAGATCAGCTCGTTGGCGGGCATGCCCGCCGCCAGTCCGGCGGCCCAGCTCTGCAGCGCCGCTTTCGCGGCGCCGATCTCACGCACGTCGACCGCCGAGAGACAGACCGCCTTGGCCCACGTCAGCGGGTCGTAGTACTGACCCCAGCCGTCGACCATGTCGACGAGCAACTGCTCGGGCGAGCGTGACGGGTCGCCGATCAACGGCGTAAGCATCAGGTCGTAGGCGTAGCCGTCGAGCGGCACCATCTCCTCGGAGGCGACCATGTAGTCGACCATCCCGGTGAGAGCCAGCTCGTAGGCCACCGCGATGTCCCCCATGGCGCAGGCGTCGAAGGCGAGGACGTCGATCGGCGTCGCGGCACCAACGAGTGCCGCGTTGAGCTCGGCCATCGTGATGCGGTCGCCACCGGACGAGTCGTCACTGCACACGTAGCGCCAGGCGTAGCCGTGATCCCACATGGTGACCGCGAGATGCGTCGCCGGATAGCGCGTCGCCACCTCCTCGACGAACCACTCGAAGGTCGTGCCCTCGCCCGTGTTCAGCTCCGGGAACTCTGCCACGACCGCCTGCTCGCCGCCCTCGAACTCGATGAGCTCGGTGCCCACGGTGCTGAGGCGGTCGACCATCGCGACGATGTGCACGTTCGCGCTCGCCGGGATGCGCAGCAGCGCCGGGAGGTTGATGTCGTCCCAGGACGACTCGAGGTTGTTGTCGGCGGCGACGTAGATGGCGAACGTCCAGTCGGCCGTCACGTCGCCGGTCGTGTCGGCGCTCGCCGTCGCCGGCGCGACGAGCAGCGCGAGCAGCAGAACTGCGAACAGCGCCGCCGTGCCCGCCCGCGCGGATGCCGGCCGTCGGGCCTGTGACCTCATGACGATACCCCCCTGGGTCGTGTGTGCGGCGGGCGCGGCGGCCGTACGGCCGCCGCGCCCGCCGCCCTTCACTCAGTTCGCGTAGTAGGTCTGCAGCAGGTCGTACCAGCCCACGCCGACCGGCGCCGGCTGGGCGAAGGCCGTGTTGGCGCCGAACAGCGCCTCGTAGGACGCCCAGTCACCGGCGTTGGCCCACCACACGGCGATACCCGTGGCGCCGGCCGTCCAGCGCGTCGTGTGATTGGCGATCACGGCGCCCCTCATCGCCTCGGCGACGGCGACGGTCGCCGTCTTCAGCTTCATCCCGTCGGCCTTCTTGAGGTCGGGGTCGAGCGCCAGCCGGTCGCAGAAGCTGATGAAGTCGTACTGCCAGCTGTTCAGCGCCGTCCACGTCTTGACCAGCGCCATCTTGTAGTCCTGCTTGAAGAGCGGCACGCCCGCGGTCATGCGCTGCACCCACGTCTGCAGGGCCGGGATCGCCGCGCGCACCTCGCGCACGTCGATCGCCGACAGGCACACCATCGTGTAGCCGCCCACGCCGTCGTAGTACGCGCCCCAGCCGTCGACCATGTCGGCGGCGACCTGCTCGGGCGTGCGGCCGGGCTCGAGCGCCACCGGCGCCAGCATCAGGTCGTAGGCGAAACCCGCGAAGGGGATCATCTCCTCGGAGGCGACCATGATGTCGACCACTCCGCTGAGGGCGACCTCGTACGCGACCGCCATGTCGGCCATGTTGCAGGCGTCGAAGGCGAGGATGTCGATCGGCACCCCGGCAGCGGCGATGGAAGCCCGCAGCTCGGGCATCGTGATGCGGTCCTTGGCTGAGGAGTCGTCGTAGCAGATGCCGCGCCAGGCGCCGCCGTGGTCCCACAGGTCGACGGCGAGGTGCTCGGAGGGGTACTCCGCGGCCAGGTACTCGACGAACCACTGCAGGTTCGCCCCGTCGCCGAAGTCCATCTCCTCATACGTGTCGACGACCGTGGCCACGCCGCCCTCGAACTCGATCAGCTCCGTGGTCGTCGTGCTGAGCCGGTCGACCAGGGCGATGATGTGCACGTCCTCGCTCTCCGGGATGCCCAGCAGCGCGGGGACGTTGATGTCGTCCCAGGCAGACTCGAGGTTGTTGTCGGCGGCGATGTAGAGGCCGAACGTCCACTCGGCCTCGTCGACTGCGAACGCCGGCGCCGCGAAGACGGCGAGCAGCGCCACCACCGTCAACGCCGTGAGGCAGAGCCGGGCGCAGTGCGACCCGCGTGCGTGGGATGTCATGACGGTCCCCCCCATATCTCGTGGTCGCGCCGGACCAGTCGAGACGCGCACGGCGACCCCCCCAGGCCGCCGGCAGGGCCCCTTCGCCGACGCTCGTCACGGGCTATCGTACGCCCTTCACCGCAGGGGTCAACGACCAGCTGCTCCGCCGCTTCAGGGCCGCCCTCGGCTCGAGGGTCGAGGGACGACGAGCGGGTCGGCGCGTCAGATGCCGGCGCTGCCGCGCATGAGCGCGACGACGGCGCCGGCGTCGAAGTGCGCGAACAGCGCGCCGCAACAGGCGAAGATGTAGTCGCCGTCGAGCACGATGCGCGCGTCGGACGGCGGCAGCAGGCGATCGCCGCCGTTCTTGGCCCGCGTGTCGGCAAGGACGGCCTCGCCGCCGGGCAGGCGCGTGAGCGCCCCGCCGGTCCCGATCACGAGACGGCAGGCGGTGAGGTCGCGGCCGCGGGCCACCGTCTGGCGACCGGTCGGCGTGTAGAGGTGCGCGAGCTCGCCGGCGTGGCGCTGCATCGCGGTGACGGCGGCGAAGTGGGTCAGCGTGAGCGCCGCCTCGACCTCCTCGGAGGTGGTCGGCAACGGCGGCGGAAGCTGCTGGGGCCGCTGCTGCCGGGCGAGCATCTCGACGACGTGCACCGCGCTCACGTAGGTGCCGAGGTCGCCCTCGACCGTGCGCTTGCTGTGCGGCTGCGGGTCGACCTGGATCGCGCTCAGCTCGGGGCTGCCGTCGGTGATCGAATGGACGTCCGTGGTGGCGCCGCCGACGTCGACGACGACGAGGTCCCCGACGTCGGCGGCCAGCCGCTCAGCGGCGATCAACACCGCGCCCGGCGTCGGCAGGATGCGACCGGTCACGACCTCGCCGATGCGCTCCATGCCGGGGGCGTGCGTGATGTGCTCCTCGAAGGCGTCGTGGATCACCGCGCGGGCCGGCACGATGTCGAGCTCGTCGATCCCCGGGTAGACGTTGTTGGTCAGCTTGACCGTGAAGCCCGCGGCCTCGAGCAATCCCCGAGCATCGGCGGAGACGACCGAGTTGCCCGCGTACACGACGATCGGGCGCGCCTCGAGCTCGGTGAGACGCGCGGCGTTGAACAGCACCGTGTCGCAGTCCCCGCCCTCGACGCCGCCGGCGAGCAGGACCAGGTTGGGGCGCTCCTCGGCGACGCGGCGCAGGTCGTGGTCGCGCAGACGACCGGCCGTCTGGTACTTCACGACCGCGCCGGCACCCAGCGCGGCCTCGCGCGCCGCCATCGCCGTCATCCGCTGCGTGAGGCCGTGCACGGTCATGCGGAGGCCGCCGGCCGCCGAGCTGGTCGCCAGCGTCAGGCGTGGCGCGAGCGGCCCGGAGGCCGCCTCCAGCCGCGCCCGGGCGGAGTTCACGCCGATGGTCACGTCCCCGTCGGCGACAGACGTGGCGGCGACGCCCTGCCCGACGAGGCAGGGCGTCGCCGTGGGGTACTCGCTCAGCCCGTCGAAGGCCGAGACGACGGTCGTCGTCGAGCCGATCTCGGCGACGAGCGCGTCGACGGGGCGTGGCTCATCGTGCGCCGGCACCCGCGCCTCACATCCCCCGCTCGCGCATCGTCTCGACGATGAACGAGGCCACCTGGAGGCCCTTGGCGCCGCGGCCGAAGCCGGCGTCCATGCCCCAGCTCCGCGCCAGCTCGCCGGTGACCTGCGTGCCGCCGGAGATGAGCAGGAGCCTGTCGCGGACACCCTTCTCGACCGCCAGGTCGGCGAGCTTCTCCATGTTGCTGCGGTGCATGTCGCCGTGAGTGATGATGGTCGAGATGAGGACGATCTGGGCGGCGTGCTCGATGGCCGCGTCGAGGACCTTCTCGACCGGCACCGAGGTGCCCAGGTGCTCGCAGGCGAAGCCCCACTTCTCGAGGCCGCCGTGCTTGATGTCGATGATCTCGCGCATGCCCACCGAGTGCTCGTCCTGGCCGACCGTGGCGGCCACGCACTTGAGCCCCTTCTCGACGACGAAGGCTTTGATCTCCTCGTCGCTGATGACGACGGGCTCAGGCGGGATCACGAGCCGGGCCGGGTCGACGACGGCGTCCAGCCGGCCCTTCATCTCGATGAGGGTGCCCTCCGCCGGGTGCATGACCTGGCGATTGATGACCTCGCAGTCCTGCAGGTTCATCGCCTTGCCGAACTCGAGAGCGGCGGCCTCGGCGACGCGTCGCTCGGCCGGAAGGAAGAGCGTGACCACGACCCAGCCGTCGGCGGCCCACTCGACCTCCGGCTTGATGAGACCCTTCTCGCGGAGCTCAGCGGTCTGGGCCAGGCGTGCGTTGACGTTGTCCTCGGGGTCGAGCTCGTCGATGAACGGCACCTTGCCGGGGTCGCACAGCGTGCAGCCGCCGATCAGGTCGCAGGGCTTCTGCGATGCGGGGCCGGCTTCGCCGCCCGCCCCGCCGGACGGGACCGCCCCGCCCGCCGGCTCGCCGTACCCATCCGGCAGGTGGTTGTCACCGAAGTGGTGGCAGACCGGCGCGAGGTAGTCGGCGGCGCGCTCGACGATGGTCCCGGCGGCCACGCCCCCGTCGCTCTGGCGGGCGATGCCGTCGTCGTGGGTCTCCGGGTACTCGCCGGAATCGACGAAGTACGCCTGCTCGACGGCGGCGAAGTAGCCGCCGTCCGCGAGCATCGCCTCGAGGAAGAGGACGGCGCGCTCCTTGAGCTCGCGGATCTTGCCCTTGAGCTCGGGGGCGTCGCGGTCGACCTTGACCATCTCGCGCAGGCCGTCCATGCCCACGAGTGACTGCTTGGCCGTGTTCACGGCCGCGACGTTGTTGTAGTGCCACGGCACGTTGCGGCCCTCGTCGGGGGTGATGGTGCTCTGGATGTCGGCGCTCGTGAGCCGGCTGATCATGAGGTTCATGACGTGACTCACGGTCGCGTCGCGCCCGTCGGACTCCATGTAGCGCGTGTTCTGCTGGGCGCGCATCTTGTACTCGCCGAAGAGATCGCGGAGGGCGACCGCATAGGGCAGGTCCATGCGCATGCAGGGCGCCGGCGCCGCGTCGGGCGGCACCGTCGAGAGGCAGATGTCCTCCTTGGGCATGCCGGCGGCGACCGAGTAGGCGCAGTTGACGGCGTGCTGGACGAGGAGTTCGGGCATCACGTTCCACGCTTCGACGGCGGTGGCGTTGGCGTTGTGCGCGCCGTCGATCTGCGCCATGCGCACGCTGGCCATCACGTGCTTCGCCACCGCCGCGTCGACGAAGCTGCGATACATGTTGATGTTCCGGTAGAGGACGTTGTACTGCGGGTCCTGGTGGGCCCCGTTCACGCCCTCCTCGGCGAACATCACGGCCATCTCGGGGCCGGCGACGCCGCTCACGTAGCTGTGGAAGTTGATCGGCCGGCCCACCTCGTCCTCGATGAGGTCCAGCGCCTTACGCGTGGCGCGCACCTGCTTGCGGGTCACGGCGATACCGCCGACGCCCTCGGGGGTGCCCTCGAGCAGACCGTCCATGTGGCTCTGCCCGGCCGTGCGGATCACCATCATGTGATCGGCGCCGTGCCAGGCCGCCATGCGCATGCGGCGGATGTCGTCCTCGAAGCGCCCGCTGGCGATCTCGGTCGTGACCACGCAGTCGGGCTGCGGGTCGATGAAGTCGAAGTAGTGGGCCGCCGGCAGCGGGATGCTGTTCGTGACGCCCTTCGAGGTCTCCTTGAAGACGAACTTGTGGAGCTTCTGGTCGGGCACCTGCTCGCGCCAGTGCCAGCCGCGGCGTCGCGGACGGTACTCCGCGATGCCGTCGAGGAGGGCGGCGACATCGAGCTTCTCGTTGGGATCGAGCTTCATACCGCCCCTCCCCACTTCTGCTCGACGAGATCCCAGCCCTCGCCGGCGACGAGCCGGCGCGCGGCCTCGGGCGCGGTCAGGCCCTCCTGGTTCGCGTAGTACCAGACGACATGCCCACAGCCGTGCCCCAGCAGGCCGCGCTTCTCGCACTCGGCGACCACGGCGACGCAGGTCGGTGAGTCGATGGCCATGCGCATCAGTACCGAACGCTCGATCGAGGGCGAGGTGTGGGTGCGCGCGAGCTCGACCAGCGGGTCCACGACCTGCCGGGACAGCTCCCAGAAGCGCGCCTCGAGCTCCTCGTCCGAGAGGCCGGCGAGATGCCCGCGGATCTCGAGGTAGGTGTCCTCGCGGGCCATCTCAGACCTCCCCCAGCTCTCCGACGATCGCCTCGACGGCGGCCGCGTCACTGTTCGTGTCGGCCGCCAGGAAGGCGATGTCGTCGGCGGTCGGCTGGTAGCCCGCGGGCGCGTTCTTGAGCGCGTTGCGGACGTAGCTCTTGCGCATGCGCGCGAGATCGAAGTCCTGGGCGCTGATCTGCTCGAGCGCCTCAGGGATCACGATGACCTTGCCGGGGACGTTGTCCTTCGGGTCGCCGGCACGGACCTCGACGCCCATCTCCTTGGCGAAGTTGAGCTGTGACCAGTGGTGTTTGCCGGCGCCCGTGTACTCGGTCTCCTGCACGACGACAGTGGCGTCGCGCGGCAGTTCGCGGGCCAGGCTGACGGCGGCCGTCATCGCCGTGTTGCCGGCCGGGCCGCGCTCGAGGCCCTCGAGCTTGGCCATGGCCTCGGTGACGTAGAAGACCTCGCCCTGGGTGACGGTCAGATAGCGGTCGATGTAGCGTAGCGGCCGAGCGGCGTTGCGCGGCACGTCGGCGCGGTCGGGCCATGTCGCGAACGGCACGCCGAAGCCCGTGTGACCGGTCGTGAAGCTCTTGCGGTTGAAGTCGTCGTCGCTCGCCATGTGCAGGCCGCTGAGGTCGACCGAGGCGCTGACGATCTCCGTGCCGGACGCGCCGGCGCGCTGCAGGCCGCGGGCGGTGCCGGTCGTGTTGCCGCCGCCGGCGTGGGTGACCACGCAGTGCGTCGGCGGCGCCCCGGTGAGCGCCGTCATCTCGTGGGCGATCTCGAGGCCGAGGGTCTCGATGCCGCTGACGCCGAACGAGCTGTAGAGCGAGGCGGCGAAGTAACCGGTCTCGTCGAGCAGCTCGACCATGTGGAAGAAGAGCTCGGGACCGACGGTCATCTGCACGACCTCCGCCCCGTACGACTCGCAGACCCGGCCCTTCTCGACGATCTCGGGCTGGCCGACGTGGCGACTGTCGAAGGTCTCCTGGCAGATGATGCACTTGAGGCCGTTGCGCGCCGCCTGGCTGGCGACGGCGGCTCCGTAGTTGCCCGACGTCGCCGCGATCACGCCCTCGTAGCCCTTCTCCTTGGCAACGTGGATGCTCACGCTGGCGCGGCGGTCCTTGAAGGCTCCCGCGAGGTTCGCGGCCTCGTCCTTGACGAAGATGCGCGCGCCCTTGCCGGGTTCGCTGATGCTGCGCACCAGGTCGGTCAGGTTCCTGAGCTCGAGCAGCGGCGTGCTCCCGACGCCGGCGCGCGCCTGGATACCGGCGATATCATCGAGGTTGTAGCCGTGCGCCGTCATCATGCCCTCGTAGTCGAAGGCGACGGGGCTCTGTTCGAAGACGCTGTAGTCCATGCCCAGCGCCTGGCGCATGATCTCGCCGCGGCGCGCCATGATGGCGTCGAACTTGGTGGCCATCAGCGCTCACCGCCTTCGGCGGCCCGGTAGGCCGCGAGTCGGGCGCGCAGGTCGCGGCCCACGTGGGTGAGCTCCGGGATCGGCGCCCCATACGTGATGTAGTAGCCGGGGTTCACCGCCGAGAGCGCTCCGGTCACGCGACGGCCGGTGATCGTCTCGACGGTCAACTCCTCGCCCATGCCCGCTTCGTCCTGGGCGAACCCCTTCACCCACATCATCAACGGCTTCTCCGCCGTCTCCGGCGGCAGGTTCTTGCTGCGGTCGGCCGGGTCGAGCAGCCTGCACTCGACCTCGACCCAGTCGCCCTCTCGGGCGCGGATGGCGTCGGTCAACGCGGTCACCCCTCTCAGGTGGTCGGCGTCCGGTCGGGGGTCAGACGCTCGGCGTCCAGAAGCGCGGCAGCGGCATGTCCACCACGGTGAGCATGCCGGCCGGAGCGTCCTTCATCAGCGGGATGTAGTTGCCGGTGCTGGCGTAGGTGCCCTTGCCGCCCGGGATCTCGGGCTTGTTGGACATGTTGACGTCAGGGTCGCCGTGGATCTCGATGTAGTCGCCGGTCTCCTGACCCTCGAGCTCGGGGTGGATCTGCTGGGGGTGGATGAGCTCGATCTTGAGCTCGTCGCCCGAGTAGCCGCGACCGATGTGGCGGCAGCCGGCGACGTCCCCGGGAGCCACGTGCACGTGCGCCGTGGCACGCTCGACCCTGGTGACGATGGGCTCACGCGTCTCCTCGATGCGGTCGATCGTCCAGCCCAGCGCGCGGGCGATGAGGTTGATGCTCTCAGGGAAGCCGATGTGCCCGACGATGCTGCCGTCGGCGACGCCCTTCTCGAACTGCTCGACGGTGGTGCCGACGCCCTGGCCGGTCATCACCGTAGGGCCGAACGGCGAGAGGTCGTTGACGCGCGTCGCGACGATCCTGTCGACGCGCAGGCAGATGGAGCTCCACATGACGATGAGGGCGTCCAACATGAAGCCGGGATTGATGCCGGTGCCGAGGACGGAGACGCCGTGCTCCTTGGCGAGCGCGTCGATGCGCTCGCCCCAGGCGGCGTCGCTCGCCCACGGATAGCTGATCTTCTCGGCGATGCAGATCACGTTGCAGCCGGCCTCGATCGCCGGCACGACCTGGTCGGTGATCTCGTGCAGGTTGCTCTGCGTGTTGATGCAGACGACGTCCGGCTTCTCGGCCAGCACGCTCGCGAAGTCGGTGGTCATCCTGACGTCGCACGGTCGGTCGAGCAGCTCGCCGACCGTCTTCCCCTCCTTGGCGGGATTGGTCACGATCACGCCGACGAGGTCGATGTCCCTGGGCCGGTCGAGGATGAAGCGCAGGAGACCCTGCCCCATCATGCCGGTGCCCCACTCAGCGACTCGAATCATCGTGCTCCTCCTCATGATGCATGTCTGTATCAGTCGTATTCAGCGGTCGGCGCACCTCGGCCGTCGGATGGAGCGAGGTGCGTGAGTCTCGCGAGACAGAAGGTCTCGGTGCGACAAGAAGTCGACGGGAGCGCCGCGGGCCGCGGCCGCAGGCCGTGTCAGCGGCGCGTCGTCGAGAGAGCGGAGTCTGGAGGAGGCTGGTCGACCACGACCGGCTCGAGAATGGAGAGTTCTTTGCCCGTGGTGGCCTCCGCCGATGGGGGATCTGGAGTGCCCCCGATGCTACGTGCTGGACCCGGGGTGGTCAACCGTCGGCGCGTGATCGGCCCAAGCGTCCGGCGGCCGCTACCGTACGACCGCTCTGGCCTCCATGATCCGGTCGCGCCCGGCCTCTTTGGCACGGTACAGCGCCTGATCGGCGCGCTCCACGAGGTCGGCCACGAACTCGGTGCCCGGTTCACGGGTCGCGACGCCTACGCTCACCGTCACCGTCGCCGTCTCGGGCAGCATGGCCGCCCGCGCGATCGACGGCGTCCCGCCGCGGATGCGCTCCGCGACCGCCAGCGCCGCACGCGCGCCCGTCCCGGTGAGGACGATGCCGAACTCGTCGCCGGCGTAGCGAGCGAGCACGTCCTGCTCGCGCACGCAGCGCTCGAGCATCCTCGCCACCTCGCGCAGGACGGCGTCACCACGCAGGTGGCCGAAGGCGTCGTTGATCCCCTTGAACTCGTCGAGGTCGACCATCAGCACGGAGAGAGGCCGCAGCTCGCGGTCGGCGCGGGCGACCTCTTCATCGAGCCGGCGATACAGCTCGCGATGGTTGAGCAGCCCCGTGAGGCTGTCGCGCACGGCCGCGCGATGCAGCACCTCCTGCGCCTCGGCGACGCGCTCGGCCATGGCGTTGAAGGCGTGGCCCAGATCGGTGAGCTCGTCGCGGCCGCGCGGCGTGACTCGCTTGGAGAGGTCACCGAGGGCCATCGCCTCGACCGCCGTGTCGAGGGCTCGCAACGGCCGACCCAGCTGGATGCTCAGGGCGACGGCGACGACCACGGCGAGGGCGAGCGCCGGCAGGACCGACAGCAGCATCGAGCGCCGCAGTGCGGAGGCGGCGGTCGCGATCGGTGCACGGGCGCTGCTCGCCACGAGGTACGTCTCCGCGCCGGTCGTTTCGAGCATGCGGGCCTTGCTGTCGGTCGTCTCGCTCTTCATGAACCCGTCCCTGCGCGCGAGGATCGCGAGATTCGACGGCGCCGCGAGACCCGCGGCGAGATCGAAGTCGGTCGCGCCGACGACGGCGCCGTCGACGATGAAGGTGAGGTCGATGCCCAGGGTGCTCTTGAGGGCCTCGGCGAAGGCGTCGTCGACCAGGCGGGCGATGACCAACACCCCGATAGGCTCGTCGTTGTTGCTGCGCGGGAAGACCGGCGCAGCCGCCACCACCCACAGTCGCCCATCCCGGAAGACGAACTCGGAACCGACCAGCTTCCCGGCCGTCTCCCGCACCGCTTGCACGCGAGCCCAGATCGCGCAGACACGGCCCGACGGACGCCAGCACATCGCCGTCCGCGGCGATGACGGCCGCGTACTGGACCCTTTCGTTGTCGACGACGTGTCGAGGACGCGCTCGCGGATCCAGCCGGCCTCGCCCGTTCTGACCGCCTCGGCCAGCTCCAGGTCGACCGAGGGCCCGCCGGCGGCGCGCTCCAGGCGCGTCTTCATCTGCTCGAGAGCGTTGACCGCCACCGTGAGGTCCTCGGTGACACGCTCGTGCCCGAGTGTCGTGAGCTCGGCGGTGACGCGATCGCCGGCGATCGCGAACTGCACCGCGAGCGCGGCGCAGACCGCCGCCAGCACGCTCATGAGCAGCTTGGCCCGCAAGCGGGGATGCAGGAGTCGCCGCAAGGTGAATCGCTTGTTGAGCACGCCGAAGTCCATGATGCGACTATCGGCAACTTGAGACGGATGTGAAGTACTACGGCCTTGAAACAGCCGGGCCGTAAACGGATATCCCAATCGATGAGGCAGGTTTGCCTAACTTCGCGAGCGTTCGCGACGATGTCTGGCTCACAGCGTCCGCTGGGCCGGCTCGTCGTCGTCGGCCGCGCCGAGCTCGTCGGCGCGGAGCGGGCGTCCCTCCCCCGCCGCCGCGGCGATCTCGAGACCGACGAGCTCGCGGAGTCGCTCGTCGACAGGAACGGTGACGACGAGTCCGCCGGCCGCGGCGGCCACGAAGGCCACTTCGCGGACGACGCCACCGCTCGCGGCCTCGACCGCGACCGCGTAGGCGGCGCCCTGCGGCGTGTAGCGCTCGAGAAGGGTGTCCGCGTCGACGGCGCGGTCGGTCTTGTAGTCCACGACCACCCAGTCGTCACCGTCGCGGTAGAGCAGGTCGACGGCGCCGCTCAGCACGACGTCGCCGACCACGACGCCCACCGGCAGTTCACGGTAGACCTCGGGGCTGGCGGCGGCGGCCCGCACCGGAGCCGAGCGCCAGCAGGCGACGGCCAACGCGGCCGCCTCCTCGGCGAGATCCGGATGGCCCAGATCGCGCGTGACGGCGGCCGCGAGCCCGGGCAGCGAGGTGTCGTCGTCGAGGTCGCACAGCTGCAGCACGTTGTGGACCGCAGCGCCCACGACGAGCGCGCGGGTGCGGCCGGGCGGCGCCCCGGGGCCGCCCGCCCGCACCTCCGCGTCGACGTGCTCGAGCCCGCTCGGGCTGACGGCGGCGACCGGGCGCGCGGCGCGCGCGAGCAGAGCCGCGCGCTCGGTGAGCCATGTGTCGCGCGCGGCGATCAGGGCGGCGGGGTCGGCTGCCGCCGCGCGGCGCGCCCGGGGAGGCGCCGCACGCGGAGCCAGCACCAGCAGCCCGTCGCACTCGTGGTCGTCGGCGGGCGGCTCTGGGCCCGCCGCCGGCAGGTCGCCGGCGAGCGGCGCCAGCAGCACCCCGGCGGCGGGCTCGTCGTCCTTCGTCGTCAGCTGGCCGAAGCAGCTCACCACGAGACGATCGCGGGCCCGCGTCGCGGCGACGTAGAGTAGACGTCGCAGCTCGCTCGCACCCATCTCCTTCTCGCGCTCGTTCAGACCGGTGTACGCCCGCGGCTCGAGGCTGCGCGCGGCCCCGCCGGGAAGATCCGCCTTGAGCTTCACGGCGAGACGGCGCCGGGCGCGGTCGACGATGGGCCGCACCGACTCCCTGCCGCCTCCGCCGCCGCCCAGCGCCCCGCCGACGAGCACGACGATCGGCAACTCGAGACCCTTGGCCTTGTGGATGGTCAGGAGGTGCACGACGTCACCTTCGTCGTCGACCTGCGACTCTTGCTCCCCGGCCGCCTCGCCGACCTCAGCGGCCCAGCGCAGGAAGGCGCCCAGCCCGCCCCCGCCCGCCTTCGAGAACGTCTGCGCCTGCTGCGTCAGCTTCTCGAGATTGGCGATCGCCTGCGGGGCGTCGGGCCCCGTGGCGGCGAGGAACTCGGCGGCGTGCGCCAGCCGCACGAGCGCGGCGACCGTCTCGTGCGGCTCGTCCTCGCGACTGCGCTCGTGAAGGGCGCGCAGCGTCGCCATGGCCCCAGCGATCGCCTCGCCGCCTTCGGGTTGCATGGCCGCGAAGAGGTCGAACGAGCCGCCCGCCGCCCGGAAGAGGAAGAGATCGTCGTCGCTGAACCCGAACAACGACGAGTGCAGGGCGCCGTACAGAGCGGGCCCGTCGCTCGGGTCGTCGGCCGCTCGCAGGCAGAGCAGCGCATCGGCGACCTCGCGCCGCGAGAAGTACGTCTTGCCACCCTCGACGCGATATGGCACGCCGGCCTCGCGCAGGGCCTGTTCGTAGGTCTCCAAGCCCGTGGTCGCCCTGAAGAGGAGGGCGATGTCGCCCCAGCGCGGCGGGCGCGCAGGCTCGGGGCCGACCGCCGCCGCGGGCGCGCGGCGGTCCTGCACGCTCCAGCGCCGGGAGTCGGCGTCGTGCATCGTCACCAGCAGGGATGCGAGCGCCGCGGCCTCGTCGCGGCGCGCGGCGTCGGCGCCCCCGGACGCGCCCCGCGCGCCGTACTCGCGGCCGAGCAGCACCGCGACGCGCGCGCCCTCGGCGTCGGGGCGGTAGGCGTCGACGCGGTGGTAGCCGGGCTGCCGGCCGGGCTCGGCGTCGCCGTCGAAGACGCCGCCGAAGACCGTGTTGACCCAGGTGACGAGCGACGGTGTGGTGCGGAAGTTCTGGGTGATCACCTCGACGGCGCCGCCGGGCTGCCCCCGCACGAGCTCCTTGACCTCGTCGTAGAGCGCGATGTCGGCACGGCGAAAGCGGTAGATGGACTGTTTGGGATCGCCGACCACGAAGAGCTTGCCCGGCTCGAGCACGGCGGAGCGCCAGTCGGCCGCGACGGGCTCGCGCTCGCAGAGAAGGAAGACGATCTCGGCCTGCAGCGGGTCGGTGTCCTGGAACTCGTCGACGAGCACGTAGCGGAAGCGCCGCTGCAGCTCGCCGCGTGTCGCCGGGTCGCGCACGAGAAGGTCGCGCAAGCAGCCGAGCAGATCGGTGAAGTCGAGCCGGCCGCGCGCGAGCTGGGACGCCCCGGCCCAGCGCGCGAAGGCGTCGGCGACGGCCACGGCGAGGCTGGTGACGAACCCGGCGTAGGCGTCGCACAGCGCGGCCCGCCCAGCAGCGAGCCGGGAGTACCGCGCCCACAGCTCCTCCTTACCCCCGCGCGCAGCGTCCCAGTTGCCCTGCCGCCCACCCAGGGCGCCAGGCGTGCGCTTCACGGGAAGGTCGAGGAGCGTCGCGGCGAGCTCGTCCACGTTGGCCGGCGGCGCCGTCATGAGCCGTTCACAGGACTCGACCAGCTCGAGTGCGGCCCGGCAGGCGCCGTCGCCCGGGTCGGAGCACGCGCCCGCGCAGAACTCGCGCAGGCTCTCGAGCGGCTCGGCCAGCTCGCCCAGCTCGGCCGCCAGATCGGGCTCGGGTGCGGGCTCGGGTGCGGGCTCGAGGTCGTAGCGCTCGCCGAAGAGGCCCTTCGGGCCCGCGGCGAGCTCGCGCACGTGGTCGAGCCGCACGCCGGCCCGCAGCAGCCGCGTCAGGCGCGCGCGCAGACGGTCGTCGCCAAGCCCACCGGCGGCGAGCGCGGCGAGCCAGGCGTCCCAGAGCCGGCCGCGCTCGATCTCGCCGGCCATGCCGTCGAGCTGCTCGAAGGCAGGGTCGATGCCGGCCTCGACCGGGTACTCCCGCAAGAGGCGCCCGGCGAAGCCGTGGATCGTGTTGATGGGGGCGTCATCGAGCGTCTCGAGGGCCTCCTGTACCGCGGCGGCCTCAGGAGAGCCGAGGGGAGCGCGGCCGGCTTGCGCCTCGAACGCCTCGCGCACGCGCTGGCGCAGCTCACCCGCCGCCTTCTCGGTGAAGGTGATGGCGACCACCTTGCGCACGTCGCCGGCGCCCCGCTCGGGGTCGAGCACGCAGCGCACGTAGCGGTCGACGAGCACGCGCGTCTTGCCCGTGCCGGCGCTCGCCTCGAGGAGGAACGTGGCGCCGAGATCGCCGGTGACCCGGTCGCGCACGCCCTGGTCGAGCACGCCACGCTCAGCGGACGTCATCGGAGGGCACCTCCTGAGGGCCCTGCGTCTGCAGCCGCACGACGTCCGCGAGCCGCTCGTGCTCGCGCTTGCGGGCCCGCGCCCACACCGAGACGCCGCAGGCGTACCTGATGTCGCAGTAGTCGCAGCCGCTCCTGCTCGTGCGCGGGAACAGACCCGCGTCGACGAGCGCCATCGCCTCGCCGACCAGAGCCTGGAGGCGCTCCCGCGCTCGCCCCTCTTCGTCGCGCAGCGGCAGGTCCTTGAACCCTCCCCGCCGGGTGACGAGGCGGTAGAGGCAGGCGATCGCGTCGCCGTCGGCTTCGTGAGCCTGTCTCACGGCGAGCTGGTAGACCGGGAGCTGCACGCTCAGACCGTTCTTGATGCGCCACTCCTCGCTCGTGCCGGAGCCGGTCTTGTAATCGATCACCCTGGCTCCGGACGGCGTCGCGTCGACGCGGTCGAGGCGGCCCGCGAAGCGCACTCGCCGGCCGTCGCCGAGCTCGAGCGCGACCGGATGGTCGTGCCGCTCGCCGAAGCGCCACTCGAGCAGGACCGGGCGCTCGCCCGGGCGTGAGAACACCGGATCGCGCCGCACCGACTCGAGCAGGTCGTCGAGCAGCGCGGCGCGGCGGACCTCCCACGCGAGGGGCGCGCCCGTCACGCCGCTGTGCTCGGCCTCAGTGCAGACCGCCTGCCATGCCGAGACGACCGCGGCGAGCGCGCCGTCGAGCTCGAGACCCTCGGCGATGACCCGCTCGTAGGCGCGCTGCAGGATCTCGTGGGCGAGGATCCCGAACTCGAGAGCGTCGATCTCGAGGCTCTCCCCCGGCTCCTCGGGCACATCGAGCCCGAGAACGTCGCGCACGAAGAAGACGAAGGGACAGCCGAGGTAGCGCTCGAGGCGCGTGGGGTGAAGCTCGGCGGAGAACGGGTGCCGCGCCGCCAGCGCGGCACGGGCGCGGCCGCCGAGCAGACCGTCCCACGCGCCCACGTCGGGCGAACGCCCCGCGCGCCACTGGGCGGCGCGGCGTTCGGCCGCCAAAGCGTCGCCGAGGACGGCGGCGAGATACGCCCGCGCCGCGCCGCGGCCGTCGTCGCACAAAGCGAGCAGAGCCGCGACATCGCGCTCGCGCGCGTCGATCCAGGTGGTGGTCGCGGCCTCGTACGCGGGCACATCGGCGGCCTGCCGCCAGACCGCACCGAACGGCGCGCCGCCGAGGAACTCGTCGAGGGTCACGGCGTGGCCGGCGGCCAGCGACGCCGTCCTCAGAAGCAGGCGAGAGGGCAAGCGCGGACGGCCCGTCGCCGCCTCGGTGCGCGGCACGACCAGCGTGAGGCGCTCTCGCGCCGCCTCGCAGGCGAGGGCGAAGAGGAAGACCGACTCGGCCGCGCGCCGCTCGGCCAGCGGCAGGCGCACGCCCAAGGCGTCGGTGAGGCGACGACGCTCGGCATCACCGAGGATGGGGTCCGGGCGCGAACGGGCCGGGAACCCTCCCTCGGCGAGCCCCGTGAACACGACCGTGTGGAAGCGGAGACCGCGGAGCTCGTGCGGTGTGAGGATCGCGACTCCGTCGCGCCCCGCCCTGCCGACAGGCACGAGGGTACCAGCCAGCAGGTCACGCAGCACCGCCGCCGCCTCGGCGGCCTCGACCGTCTCGCCCAGCACGTCGAGCGCGCCCAACCGCCCCGCCGCATCGCGCACGACGGTCGCCGCCGCCGGAGCGAAGAGGGTGTCCGCGAGGCCGCCGAGAGCGCCGGCCCACGCAGCCCACGTAGCGCTCGTCGGCAGGTCGGCGCAGGCACGAGCCAGGGCGGCGACCGCGGCCTCGAGCGTGCCGGCGGCGGCGAGCCGCAGGCGCTGCGTCTCGAGACGCTCGAGATCGTCGCCGCGCTCGAGGAGGTCGCCGCCCGCCTCGGCCTTCCCGACCCGGCGCGCCAGCGTGCGATGGCGACGACCTAGGCGCTCGGCCCACTCGTCGAGGCCGGCGACGACGCCCGCTCGCCGCGCCTCGTCGAGCCAGAGGGCCGCCTCACGCGGCGTCGGGCTCGAGACACGTAGCGGCGCCGCGACGAGCAGGTCGACGACGGCGCGGCGGGCGAACGGCGCACCCGCGTCGGGCGCCAGACACTCGACCAGACGGCGCAGCACGCGCACCCCGTCACCCCGCTCGGGACGGCCGCACGCGACGGGCAACCCCGCCGCCTCGAGCCCCGACGCGAGCCGCTCGACGTCATCGGCGTGAGGAGCGACGACGGCGCAATCCCAGAGAGCGGCGCCGCGGGCGGCCGCGTCGAGCACGGCGCGCACCGCCTCGCGCGTCTCACCGCGCTCGTCGGCGACCGAGACGACGCGCAACGAGCCGTCGTCTTCGAGCTCGAGCCCGGCGGACGAAGGCGACGCCGCGTCGGCCCACAACGCCGCCAGACGGTCGAGGGCGCGGCCCGGCGGAGCAGGCATCACGCGGCGCTCGCGAAGCCCGGCCGTCAGCCCGGCGGCGAGCGCGGTGGCCACGGCGGTGCCGGCGTCGCGAGGGATCGGGACGAACAGATCGGCGCCGCGTGACAGCAGCGCAGCGAGGAGAGTCTCCTGGGCCTCGTTGAGGTCGTAGAGACCGTACACGATGGTGTGGGCCGCAAGCGGCCCCGAGCGCGCCGCCCCGGCGGCCTCGAGGTGCAACTGCGCCGGATCGAGGGCGCCGCGCCGGCGCAGCTCGTCGTCGTACTCGCGGTACAGAGATCCGAGGTCGGCGGCCTTGGCGCCGTGACTCGCGACCGCCGCCCAGCCTGAGCCCGCCTCGACGCGCGCCTCGCGCAGATCGGCGAAGGCCGCCGCCAGGGCCTGAGGGAAGTGGGGCCGCGAGGACACGGGCCCGTAGTACGCCAGCCCTCGACTCGACTGCCGGGCGATCAGGCCGCACAGCAGCCGCTCGCGGGCGAGGCCGTCGAGGACCGTCGGCGGCGCCCCCCGTGCCCCCGTCACGAGATCGCGCGCCAGCCACCCCAGCGCGACGACCGACACGTTGGCGATCGCGCCGAGACGCCGCACGAGGAGGTCGCCGACGCGGGTGCGCACAGCGGCGGAGCCGACGAGGATGCGGAGAGGCTCGAGGGGGCGGCCGTGCCGGAGCTCGAGGACGCGCTCTGCGAGCGCGTCCTCGAGCTCCGCGAAGCGGCCGCTCACCAGCAGGCCGCGTGGTCGGTCGTCCCCTCCGGTCATCCCGAGCCGGAGCCTACCACGGCGCTCGGACGCCATGCCGGGGGCCCGAGGACGACCGGCGGCGGCCACCCTCGGCAGGCCCGACAGGTGCATCGTGATACCATCGCCGCGGCCGGGGCAGACAGTCCGCGGCCGCGCAAGGAAGTCGGTAGACCCTGAGCCTGTCATCCAGCACCGTTCGTCGGGGCCTCGTGCTCGTCGCGCTCGCACTCGCGGGCGTCGTCGCCGTCGGCCTCGCGATGACGTGGCGCCAGAGCGGCGCCGGCAGCGCCGCCACCCCTGAGCCGGCTTCCAGCGAGCCGGCCGGCGAGGTGATCGTCCCCAACGACCGCACAGTCAAAGCCGACCTGCTCGAGCAGCTCGAGCGACCACCGCAGGTGCTGATCTTCGGAGGCTCGAGAGCCACTCGTTTCGAGCCCGCCTACCTCGAGCGGCTCACCGGGCTGCGCGGCTTCAACCTCGCGCTCCAGAACGGCCGCCCCGAAGACGCCTGGGCCTTCGTCAATCGGGCGCACATCGACCACCCCAAGACGCGCCTTCACGTCGTCTGGTTCATCCATGTCGAGGCGTTCCGCGCCCAGGGGCTTTCGTTCGGCCTCATCCAGGACGAACGCCTGTCGCAGTTCTTCCCCGACGCACTGATCGCCCGTGAGAGCGAGAAGATACCGACCACCGAGGCGGAGATCCCCGACCGCAAAGACCTGAACCTGACCACGTACGGGGCCGACGGCGTCGTCCTGCGCAACCGCTACGACATCCGTCTCGAGAACGGGTACACGCTCGAACGCGGGCTCGAGTGGTCGGTGAACAAGGCGGTCGAGCGCTACGCCACGACGACACCCGCCCTCGACCCGCGCTCGACGAAGTACCTCGAGAAGACGCTCCGCCTGCTGAACCGCCTGGGGGCGAAGCCCGCGCTCGTGCTGATGCCGATCCACCCGACCCTCCTCGAGGCTGTGCGCCCGGCGGGCTGGGGGACGCGGCATCGCGAGGTCCTCGACTACCTCGACGGACTGCAGAAGAAGTACGACTTCGTCGCCCTCGACCTCAGCCGCCTCGACAGCGTGAACGGCGACCCGGACGCCTTCTACGACGGCTTCCACATCACGCGCAGCAACGCGCGCCGGGTACTCGATACGGTCGCGCGTCGGGCGCCCGCCTGCTTCGAGTAGTCGAGGCGTTCCCGATCCCGGGCGAGAGCCAAGCCGGACAGGTCCCCGCGGCGACGCCTCAGGTCAGCGCCTCCACGAGCGTCCGCCGCTCCGGGAAGAGGCGCAGCAGCTCCTCGCGCCCACCCAGCTCGAAGTCGTCGTAGTCGAAGCCGGGCGTCACGATGCAGGCGACGAGCGACCAGGCGCGCTCGGCCGGCGAACGCCGGGCGCCGGCGATGCGCGCGGCTTGCCACACGCCGGCGTGCACGAGCGCCTGTGGCTGCCGCGCCGCGCCGCCCGCCGTGGCGGGGCCGCCGAGCACCACGCTCGACTCTCCGAAGACCGACAGGCGCACGAGCTCGAGCGGCACGCCTCCCTGGAAGATCCAGAGCTCGTCGCTCGCCAGCCGATGCAGGCGACTGGGCGACGCAGCCGTCACGAGGAAGAGGATCGCCGTCGTTGCGGCGCGTTCGCCGCGTGGCGTCTCGATGCACGTCGCGGCGCGATACGTCTCCCTGAAGAAGCCCCCCTCGGGGTGCGCCTCGAGACCGAGGGTCGCCGCCATCTCAGCCGCCGTGGGTCGCATGCGCCCAGCATAGCGACGAGACGATGACGTGTCAGTGGGATCCGGCGGCGCCGGGCCTCGCCGGCGGGCGCGTCCCGCAACGTAGCGAGGCCCCTCCACCAGCTGGCCGGAGGGGCCTCACCTTAGCAAGCCGTAAGCCGGATCCTGTCGTGGGTGGCCATCCATCTCGACCGTCCGTCGCCGGACGGCTCTAGCGGCTGGAACCCGGGAGCTTCGGGCGAGCAACCCTCAGACGCTCCCCTATTTGGCCTTGCACCGGGCGGGGCTTGCCGAGCCGGCCTGTCACCAGACCGCTGGTGGGCTCTTGCCCCACCGTTTCACCCTTGCCCGCACCCCCGAAGGGGCCGTTGGCGGTCTGCTCTCTGTTGCGCTTTCCCTCGGCTTTCGCCGGCTGGACGTTATCCAGCGCCCTGCTCTGCGGTGTCCGGACTTTCCTCGACGGGTGCCTCGCCCGCTCCGAGGAGACGGGAGACGCGGGGCCGCCGCGGCCACCTGGCTTGCCCTCCAAGTGTACCCGACATGGCCCGCGGTCACCGGAAGATGTCCGTCTGCGGGGACGCTCCTGCGGGGACGCTCCTGCGGGGATGTTCCTGCGGGGATGTTCCCGCGGCGTCAGCCCCGCGCCGCGGGGCTCAGCTCGGCCGCCGCCGCCGCGTCGACGAACCAGGTGAGCGAGCCCTTGAGGGGCGCGACGGCCTGCGCGGGCACCGCCTTCGGCACGCGCAGGCCCTCGAGCACCTCCGCGACCATGCCCGCCTTGCGCGCGCCGCTCACGAGGAACCAGACGCGCCGCGCGGCGTCGATCACGGGATAGGTGACGGTGACGCGCGAGGAGCCGTCGGGCGCCTCCGTCGCGACGGCCAGCCGCTCCTCCTCATCCAGAGCGGGACTGTGCGGGAAGAGCGAGGCCGTGTGGCCGTCCGCGCCGAGGCCGAGGAGCACGAGGTCGAAGACCGGCAGCTCGCTCGTCGGCCGCTCGAGCGCGGCGAGGGCGCGGAGCTCCTTCTCGCAGGCGAGCGCCGCCGCCTCCGGCCCCTCTTCCCCGCGCACCCGGTGCACGTTGGCCTCCGGCACCGGCACGTGGCGGATGAAGAGCCGCTCGGCGGCGCCGTAGTTGCTCCGCGGGTCGTCCGCCGGCACGCAGCGCTCGTCGCCCCAATAGAGGTGGACGCGGCGCCACGGGATCTTCTGGGTGAACTGCTGACGCGCCAGCAGCCGGTACAGCGGCTGTGGCGCGGCGCCGCCGCTCAGCGCGACCGCGAAGCGGCCGCGGGCGGCGGCGGCCTCCTGAGCCGCTTGGGCGAAGAGTTCGGCGGCCCGCGCCGCGAGGGCGTCCTCATCGGGCAGGATCTCGACACTCACCATCCACCTCCGTCCGGTCGGCCGTCGAGACCCCACAGGGGCCGTCTCCAGCTGTTGCCGTCGCGCGCCACCAGGGCGTCGGCCGCTTCGGGTCCCCATGTCCCCGCCTCGTAGATCGGGACGCCGCGACGCGACGCCGTCGACCACGCCTCGAGCACCGGCTCCATGATGCGCCACGCCTCTTCGATCTGGTCGCCGCGCTTGAAGAGGGTCATGTCGCCCTGCATCACATCGACGAGGACGGTCTCGTAGGCGCTGAACGGCAGCTCGCGCAGCGCACTGCCGTACGAGTAGTCCATGTGGACCGGCTTCAGCGCCACGTCGTGCCCCGGCACCTTGGACTCGATCCGCAGGGAGAAGCCCTCGTCCGGCTGCACGCGCAGGACGAGCTGGTCGGGGGCGAGTCCGCCGCGCCCCTGCAGCGCGTCGCGAAAGAGCAGGACCGGAGGCCGCTGGAACTGGATGGCGATCTCGGTCACCCGGCCGGCGAGGCGCTTGCCGGTCCGCAGGTAGAAGGGGACACCTTGCCAGCGCCAATTGTCGACGAGCAGCTTGACGGCGGCGTAGGTCTCGGTGGTGGAGCCGGAGGCGACCTTCTTCTCCTCGCGATACGCGGGCACCGCGCCCCCGTCGATCAGGCCCTGCACGTACTGCCCGCGCGCCGCGAAGAGATCCACCTTGTCGCGCGGGATCGGGCGCACCGCTCGCAGCAGCTTGATCTTCTCGTCGCGGATCGCCTCGGCGTCGAAGGCGACCGGCGGCTCCATCGCGACCAGGGCGAAGAGCTGGACCAGATGAGGCTTGATCATGTCGCGCAGGGCGCCCGCTTCTTCGTAGTACGAGCCCCGGTGCTCGACCCCCAGGGTCTCAGCGGCCGTGATCTGCACGTGGTCGACGAAGCGCCGGTTCCAGATCGGCTCGAAGAGCGTGTTGGCGAAGCGCAGCACCAGCACGTTCTGCACCGTCTCCTTGGCGAGGTAGTGGTCGATGCGGTAGACCTGCCGTTCGTCGAAGACGTCGCGGACGATCGCGTTCAGCGCGCGGGCGCTCTCGAGGTCCCTGCCGAAGGGCTTCTCGATGACGACCCGCGTCCACCCCGGCGTCGGCGCCCCGGCGAGGTCCGCCCCGCCCCAGGCGCCGGTGCGGGCGAGGCCGCTCTCCTGGAGACCCCGCACGATCACGGGGAACTGACTGGGCGGGGTCGCCAGATAGAAGATGCGGTTGCCCGCGGTGCCGCCGTCCCGATCGAGGTCGTCGAGCACGGCGCCCAGCCGGCGGTACGCCTCAGGGTCGTCGAACTGCCCCTGCACGTAGCGCGGCGCACGCAGGATGCGCTCGCACGCCTCGCCGTCGGTCTGCTCCTCGCCGTAGTAGTCGTCGATGGCCCGCAGCATGAGCTCGCGGGCGGCGTCGTCGTCGAGCTCCTGCCGGCCGAAGCCGACGATCGTGAACTCGCTCGGCACGACCCCATGGCAGGCGAGGTCGTAGAGGGCCGGGAGCAGCTTGCGGTGGGCGAGATCGCCGGTGATGCCGAAGATGACGAGCGTGCACGGGTCGGGGCCCGGGCCCGAGGGGAAGGGCGACGGGGCGGCCGCGGCGCTGCGCGCCGCGGCCGCCCCGTCGCCGTCCACATCGTAGCCGGCGTCGTCGACCTCGTCGTAGCCGATCCCGCCGAGCAGACCGCGCTCCCGGTCGTCGCCCACTCAGCGCTCCTTCACCGCGTGGCCGCCGAACTCCTGACGCAGCGCCGACAGCACCCGGGCGCTGAACGAGTCGTCCTGGCGCGAGCGGAACCTCAGGTAGAGCGAGAGCGCGATGACCGGCAGCGGCACGCCCAGCTCGATCGACTGCTCGACGGTCCAGCGGCCCTCCCCGGTGTCCTCGACGTAGCCGCGGATATCCTCGAGCTGCGGGTCCTTCGCGAAGGCGGACGCGGCCAGCTCGAGCAGCCATGAGCGCACCACGCTGCCGTTGTTCCAGAGGTCGGCGATCTGCCCGAGGTCGAGATCCCAGGGCGCGGCCGCCAGCAGCTCGAAGCCCTCGCCGTAGGCCTGCATCATGCCGTACTCGACGCCGTTGTGGACCATCTTCACGAAGTGGCCGGCGCCGTGCCCTCCCATGTAGCCGTACCCGGTCCCGCCGGGTGCCAGCGTGCGCAACAGCGGCTCGATGTGGTCGAAGGCCGAACGCTCTCCGCCCACCATCATGCAGTAGCCCACCTCGAGTCCCCAGACGCCCCCGGAGGTGCCCACGTCCAGGTACCGCACGCCGTGCTCACCGAGAGCCTCGCCACGCAGGACGTCCTCCTTGAAGAACGAGTTGCCGCCGTCGACGAGCACGTCGTTCTCGTCGAGCAGCGGCGCGAGCTCGTCGACGGCCGCCTGGGTCGTCGCGCCGTGCGGCAGCATGAGCCAGACGACGCGCGGCGGCGCCAGCGCCGCGACGACGTCGGCGAGATGGCGAACGGGCTCGGCGCCCTCCGCCGCCAGCTCTTCAGCGCGCGCGAACGTGCGGTTGTGGACCACGACGCGATGACCGTCGCGCAGAAGCCGGCGCGCCATGTTGGCGCCCATCCGGCCGAGCCCGACCATGGCGACGTCCATTGCCTCCTCCTCACCGCCCGGCGCAGACCTGGGCGCTCGTGTCTCGCAGGGCGCCCGCGCCACCTCGACCGGCCGGCGCGGGGCGGACCTCAGCCCGCGAGTACCCGTCCGAGAAGATCCCGGAACCCGCGCAGCCCCCCGACCGCGTCCTCGCCGAGGTCGACGCGCAGCACGCGGCCGCCGTGCGCCGACAGTGCCTGCAGGTCGCCGAGCGCCTGCGCCGCCTTGAGACCTCGGAAGCTGTAGGGACGCCCCGGCACGGGTAGCTCGCAGACCGCCTTCGGAGACGAGTTGGATGAAGATGCCGCGCGACGGCCCGCCCTTGTGGTACTGGCCGGTCGAGTGCAGGAACCGGGGGCCGAAACCCGCGCTCGTCGCCGTGCGCCGTTCGTCGCGCAGAAGCCGGCGCATCGCCTCGAGCTCGCCGCGGGCGGCGGCGCCCGGTGTGAGCCAGGCGTGCAGCGCGACGTACGCGGGCGGCGCCATGGCGCCCGTGAGCGCCCGGAGGGCGGGCTCGAGGCCGTCGTCGCCGAGGGTGAAGGCGACGGCCTCACCGGCGGGACCCTCCGGCAGCGACACCTCGCCACCCTCCTCGATCTCCGCGAGCACGCGCCTCGTGTTGTCCTTGCTCTCCTGCACGTTGGGCTGGTCGAACGGGTCGATGTCCAGAGCGTGTCCGGCGACCGCGACCGCCAGCTCCCACAGCAGGAACTGCCCGGCGATGTCCGCGCCGTCGTGCAGCTCCTGCCGCAGGACGGGCACCCCCGCCGCTTCGATCGCGGCGACCGCGGCGTCCTGCGCGGGGTCGGCATCGTGGGCGTGCCGCAGGTACACGACGACGCGGTCGTCGCCGTACGCATCCGGAGGACCGAGCGGCTCCGCGTCGACCGGGAAGAGCCCGGTACCCTCCTTGCCCGTGCTCTCGGCGACGAGTTGCTCGGCCCACGCGCCGAAGGCGCCGACGGCGGACGACGCGACCAGCGTCAGCTTGTCGCGGCCGGCCGCCACGGCCTCGGCGAACCACGCGCCCATCACCAGCGCCGGGTTCTCCTCGGCGGCCACGTCCCCGCCGCACGCCTCCGCCATCGCATCGGCCCGGTCGAGCAGGTCCACGAGGTCGGCGCCGAAGAGAGCGGCCGGGACGAGACCGAAGAACGAGAGCGCCGAGTACCGGCCGCCGATGTCGTCCGGGTTCACGAAGACGGCGCGAAAACCCTGGTCGAGCGCCTGCCGGTGCAGGGACGTCTCTTCGTCGGTGATCGCGACGAAGCGGCGGCCGGCCTCGCCGTCGCCGACACGCTCCCGGACACGCTCGTAGAAGTAGGCGTGCAGGCAGGCCGTCTCGGTCGTGCCGCCGGACTTGCTGGCGACGATGAAGAGCGTCGCGTCCAGATCGACGCCGCTCTCGACCGCGGCGATCGCCCGCGCGTCGGTGGTGTCGAGGACGACGAGATCGAGCGCGCCCTCCCGAGCGCCCAGCGCGAACGCCAACACCTCGGGCGCCAGGCTGGAGCCGCCCATCCCCAGAAGGACCGCGTGACGGAAACCTTCAGCGGCGAGCTCCGCCACGAACGCGCTGACCTCCGCGAGCTCGGCGCGCACGTCCTCGACCACGGGCAGCCACCCGAGGGAACGGGCGATCACGCGCTGGTGGGCCTCGTCGCCGGCCTTCCACAGGGTCGCGTCCGCCGCCCAGAGGCGTGCCATGACGCGGTCTTCCTCGAACCGCGCGAGGCGCCGCGCGACGGCGTCGGCGAAGGCGGCGCGCGCGCTCACTTCACTCCCCTTCCCGTGCCCGCAGGTCCTCCATCTTGCGCGCCACGATGTCGACGACGCCCTGGTGCGCCTTGACGAAGAGGTCGATGCCCTCGAGCTGCAGACGGCGCCCGACCTCCTCCATCTCGATCCCAAGGGCGCCCAGCTCGCGGAGCGTCCTGTGCGCGTCTTCGATGTGGCGGTCCACCGTGCGGGCCGGTCTGCCGTGGTCCCTGAAGGCCGCGAGCGTGGGCTCGGGCAGTGTGTTGACGGTGTGCGGTCCGATCAACTCGTCGACATAGAGCGTGTCGGAGTAGCCGGGGTCTTTCGTGCCGGTACTCGCCCACAGGACGCGCTGGATCTTGGCGCCGGCCGGCGCCAGCATCTGCCAGCGCGTCGCCGCGAGAAAAGCGGCGAAGCGCTCGTAGACGGCCTTCGAGTTGGCGACGCCGGCTCGACCCTTCAGGCCGTCCAGCCGGCGGCGCTCCGCCGGGTCCTGCGTCTCGGAGATCAGCCTGTCGAGCTCACCGTCGACCAGCGTGTCGACGCGCGAGACGAAGAAGCTGGCCACCGAGGAGCTGCCGCGGATCGTCTTGTCGCTGGTCAGGCGCTCTTCGAGGGCGTCGAGGTAGGCCTCGGCGACACGCTCGTACTGGGACATCGAGAAGAGCAGCGTGACGTTGATGTTGAGCCCGCCGACCAGGCAGTGCCGGATCGCGGGCACGCCCTCGCGGGTCCCGGGGATCTTCACCATGACGTTCGGCCGGTCGACGGCGGCGAACAGCCGCTCGGCCTCGGCGATCGTCACCTCCGTGTCGAACGCCGCCGCGGGGTCGACCTCGATCGAGACGAAACCGTCCTCGCCGCCGCTGCTCAGGTACACGGGCGCCAGCACGTCGCAGGCGGCGCGCACGTCGTCGACCGCGAGCCGGTCGAAGACCTCGGCGGGCGAAAGCCCCTGCCGGGCCAGTGCGGAGATCGCCTCGTCGTAGTCGTCGCCTAGTCCGATGGCCTTCTCGAAGATGGCCGGGTTCGAGGTCACCCCGCCGACGCCCTCCCGGTCGATGAGCCGCTGCAGGCGACCGCTGCGGACCAGCTCGCGGCTGATGTGGTCGAGCCACGGACTCTGGCCCAGCCGCGTGAGCTGGAGCAGGCGGTTCTGGGCTGTGCCGGGCATCGCCATCAGTCTCCTCTCGAGAGCAGGGACTCAGCCCTGTCGTCGATGTCGTCCGGGGTGTACCCGGATCGGGATGTGAACTCGCCTCCGAGAGCGGAGACGCCAAGGCGATCGATGCCGCGCTCCTCGTGACCTGTCTCGCCAGGCGTCACGCGGGCAGTCATGTCGCCGTCCTTCGCTCGTGGTGGCCGCGCCGGACGGCGCGGCCACAGGCTACTCAACGCGATTCGGGCGCGCTTTTCAAGGACGAATAAGGGGGTACGCCGTCAGCCCGCGCCGCGCTCGGGCACGATGCAGAGCAGCGCGAGGGGCTCGGCGCCGGTGTTCGTGTACTGATGGACGACGCCGGCCGGCACGAACGCCGACGAACCCTTCTCGATACCGTAGTCTTCGCCGTCCATGTGGAGCTCGCCCGCGCCTTCGGCGACGAAGTTGACGTGCGGCCAGTCGTGGGAGTGCCGCGGCGTGTGCCCGCCGGGGCCGATCTCGAAGAGCCGCAGCACCCAACCCTCCCAGCCCTCGTCGGGCGAGATGAGGACACGCCTCATGACGTCCTTCACACCCTCGCCGGCCATCGGCTCGACCGCCACCGAGCCGGGGCCGCGCACCACCTTGGTCTCGCTCATGCCGCCTCCGTTCTCATGGGCGCCGGCGCGGTCGCGCCGGCGCCTCACATCTTCTTGACGCCCTGGACGAGCCGGTTGGCCACATCCTGGGCGTCGCCGAAGACCATCCGCGTCGCGTCGCCGTAGAAGAGCCTGTTCTCGATGCCCGCGAAGCCCGTGCCCCGGCCTCTCTTGATGATCAAAGCCGTGCCGGCCCTGTCCACATCGAGGATCGGCATCCCGAAGATGGGGCTGCCCTTGTCGTCACGGGCGGCGGGGTTCACGACGTCGTTGGCGCCGATGACCAGAGCGACGTCCGTCTGAGGGAACTCCGCGTTGATCTCGTCGAGGTCGTGGATCAGATCGTACGGCACACCCGCCTCGGCGAGCAAGACGTTCATGTGCCCCGGCATGCGACCGGCGACCGGGTGGATCGCGAACTTCACCGCGATGCCCTTGTCCTGCAGGACCCTGGCGAGCTCCCAGATCTTGTGCTGCGCCTGTGCCACCGCCATGCCGTAGCCCGGCACGATGATGACCTTCTGGGCGTAGGCCAGCGTGGCTGCGGCGTCACTCGGGGAAAGCTCCCTCATCGAGCCCTCGATGGCTGCCAGCTCGTCGCCCCCGTGTGCCCCGAACCCGGCGAAGAGCACGTTGGCCAGCGATCGGTTCATGGCTTTCGCCATCAGCTGCGTGAGCAAGGTGCCGGCGGCGCCGACGACCGTGCCGGCGATGATCAGGGCCGGGTTGCCCAGCACGTAGCCCTCGAGAGCCACGGCCAGGCCCGTCAGCGCGTTGAAGAGGCTGATGACCACCGGCATGTCGGCGCCGCCGATCGGCAGCGTCATCAGGATGCCGTACGCCAGCGCCAGCACGAAGAAGACGGTGAGCATCAGATGCTCGGGCCCGGCGAGCAGATCGAGGTGCTGCAGCACCGTGACGGCGCCGAAGGCGACGGTGGCGACCAGGACGGCCCCGTTGAACAGGTGCTGCCCCGGGAAGAGGAAGGACTTCCTGACGAACCCCTGCAGCTTGGAGAAGGCGATCATGCTGCCGCTGAAGGCGACGGCGCCGACGAGCGCGCCCACGATCCCGAGCACGGCAAAGCTGGCCGGCATCTGATGGAGACGCAGGAACTCGGCGGCGGCGATGCCTGCGGCGGCGCCGCCGCCCATGCCGTTGTAGACGGCGACCATCTGCGGCATGTCGGTCATCTTCACGCGCCGCCCGGCGAGCAGGGCGATCGTGCCGCCGACGGCGATGGCGATCACCATCAGGAGGTGGTTACCCATGTCGGGCGTGAGGAAGGTCGCGGCAGTGGCGAGCAGCATGCCGACGCCCGCCCACAGGATGCCCCGGCGGGCGCTGCGCGGCGAGCTCATGCCGCGCAGGCCGAGGACGAAGAGCGCCGTCGCCGCGATGTAGCTCAGCTGAACGACGTCATTCCGCATCCGGGCCCGCCTTCTGCCGGTCCTGGCTGCTCCTGAACATCTCGAGCATGCGTTCGGTCACCACGTAGCCACCGACCGCGTTCGCTGTGCCGAGGAGGACCGCGACGAAGCCGATGATGCGCTCGGGCGTCGAGTTTGCCGCCCCGAGCGCCACCATGGCCCCGACCACGACGATGCCGTGGACGAAGTTCGAGCCCGACATCAACGGCGTGTGCAGGATCACCGGCACGCGGCCGATGACCTCGTAGCCGGTGAACGCGGCGAGCAGGAAGATGAAGACCGCGACGTAGCCGTCGATCATGAGGCGCACTCCTCGATCACGACGCGCCTCGCTCGATCCGCTCGCGGACGGCCTCGTTGGCGATGCGCCCGTCGCGGGTCAGCACGCTGCCGGCGACGACCTCGTCGTCCCAGTCGAGCGCGACCTCCCCGTCGGCGATCAGCGGGCCGACGAAGTTGAGCAGGTTGCGCGCGTACTGCTCGCTGGCGTGGACGGGGAGCAGCGCCGACACGTTGAACGGGCACTCGATGACGACGCCGCCGTGCTCGACGCGCTCGCCCGGGCGGCTCAGCTCGCAGTTGCCGCCACCCTCGGCGGCGAGGTCGACGATGACCGCCCCGGGTCTCATCCGCGCGACGGTGGCGGCGTCGATGAGGCGCGGTGCCGGCCGACCGGGGATCGCCGCCGTGGTGATCACGGCGTCGGCGGCGGCGACATGGTCGGCCACGACCGCCGCGGTCTGGGCCTTCTCCTCGTCGGTCAGCTCGCGCGCGTAGCCGCCCTCGACCTCGGCGTCGATGCCGGTGTCGATGAAGCGGCCGCCGAGCGACTGCACCTGCTCGCGCGTCGCCTGGCGCACGTCGTAGGCCTCGACCACGGCGCCGAGGCGCCTCGCCGTGGCGATCGCCTGCAGGCCGGCAACGCCGACGCCGAGCACGAGCACCTTGGCCGGTCGGATCGTGCCGGCCGGCGTCGTCAGCATCGGGAAGTAGCGCGGCGCCAGATCGGCCGCCAGGAGCGCAGCCTTGTAGCCGGCGATGGACGCCTGCGAGGTGAGCGCGTCCATCGCCTGAGCGCGCGTGATGCGCGGCAGCAGCTCGAGCGCGAAGCTCGTCGTGCCGCGTTCCGCCAGGGCGCGGACGGCGTCGGCCCCCCCGTAGGGGTCGAGGAGGCCGACGAGCACCGCGCCCGGCCGCAGCAGCGCGACGCGCTCGGGCGACGGCGGGCGCACGACGAGGACGACGTCGGCGTCGAGGACCGCGGCAGCGTCGTCGATGATGGTCGCGGCCCCGTACTCCTCGTCGAGGTAGTGGCTCGCGAGCCCGGCGCCGCGCTCGAGAAGCACCTCGAGCCCCAGCGCGGCGTAGCGCTCGGCCACGGCCGGCACCAGCGCGACACGGGTCTCCCCCGACGCCACTTCCTTCGCGACCCCGAGCCGAGCGGCCATCCATCCTCCTCATCTTGTCGTCGCCCGGGTCACTTCCCACTGCCGCCGCAGGGAAAACCAGCGAGCGCCGACGCAGGCCGGACGGCCGACCCGACGACGCACGACACTGCGGCGCGGAACGATGCCCTACGCGGGGAGCCGGCGAACGGCGACCGTGATCGAGTCAAGCCCCACATGGGTCGTGAGCACGGCGCCGGCCCGGACGACCGGCACGTCGTCGATCCCCAGTCGCCGACCGAGGCGGTCGGCGCAGAGAGCGGCGCCCGCCTCGTCGCCGCTGTGGACGACCATGGCGTGCGCCGGCCGACCGTCCGCCCAGCGAACGGCCCGACGCATAGCGGCCCGAAGGGCACGCTCCTGGCCGAGAGCGACGCCTCCCTTGCCGGCCTTCCCCTTCTCGTCGAAGACGATGATGGGCGACAGGCCGAGGCGGTCGATGACCGTCGCCAGCCGCGGCCCGACGCGCCCGCCGCGCACCGCAAACTCGAGAGAAGAGACGCTGCCGAACACCTTGACGTCGCGCTTGACCCGCTCGGCCACTGCTTGAGCCTCATCGAGGTCGGCGCCGGCCGCGATGGCGTCGCCGACGGCCTCCACGACCAGACCGGCGCCGACCGAGACGGTGCAGCTGTCGATCACGCGCACGCGCCGCGGGTCGACCTCGCGGGCGGCCGCCGCGGCGGCCTGGACGGTCCCCGACATCGCGCCGGCGATGTGGATCGAGAGCACGCCCTCGCGGTACTCGAGCAAGCGCCGGTAGGTCTCCACGAAGTCGTTCACCGCGGGCTGCGACGAGCGCGGCGCCGCGCTCGTCGCCTCGAGCCGGCGCACGTACGCATCGAGCGTGATGTCGACGCCGTCGAGGTACTCCTCCTCACCGATCGAGAGCGTCAGCGGGACGGCCACGACGCCCATCCGAAAGACCTCGGCCTCGGGCAGGTCCGTGGTCGAGTCGGTGACGATGGCGAGGCTCGCCTCACGCCCGGCGAGCTGCTGCAGCACCATGTCGTCGACCTTGCTCTGCTCGACCTCCCCGAGCTCGGCCAGCGCCGTCAGGAAACGGTGCGGCTCGTTCGTGTGGATGTGGACGCGCAGGCGCCGGTCTCCGCCGGCGACGACGAGCGACTCGCCAAGACGACCGACCGCGCCGTTCACCGCTGCGCGCGAGAGCGGCGCCTCTCCCGGCGCCACCAGCATCGCTTCGGTGCAGTACCGGAAGCGCTCATCGATCTGCTCGTGGGTCTCCGAGAAGGGCGGCACGCCGCGCGCGGGCGCCACGCTCGGACTCCACACGTGCTCGCGCCCGAGCAACGCGTCGACGATGCCCTCGAGGAAGTAGACGAAGCCCTGGCCGCCCGCATCGACGACGTGGCTGCGCGCCAGCACCTCGAGCTGCCGGGGGGTATCGGCGAGCGCCTCACGGGCCGCGGCGAGGCCGGCCCGCATCATCTCGACGAAGTCATCGTCGAGGCGGCCACGGCGGCCCAGCTCGCGAGCCCACGCGCGCAGCACCGAGAGGATCGTCCCCTCGCGGGGATCGGCGAGGGCGCCGTAGGCGGAGTCGGCCCCCGAGCGGGCGGCGTCGGCGAACTCATCGGAGCTGACCTCGTCGCGCCGGCCGATGCCGCCGGCCAGACCGTGCAGGAACTGCGCGAAGATGGCGCCCGAGTTGCCGCGGGCCCCGTCGAGGGCGCCCTCGGCGGCCGCCCTGGCGGCGTCGCCGACGCCGAGCGGCGCGCTCACAGCGCCGAGTCGCGCCGCGGCCGCCTTGAGCGTGGCCGCGAGGTTCGCGCCCGTGTCGGCGTCGCGGACGGGGAACACGTTGATGCGGTTCAGCTCTTCTTGCTCGCGCACCACCGCGAGCGTGCCGGCGCGCAACGCCCGCATGAAGAGCTGTCCGTCGATCCTGCGCATCAGGACCCCGCTCCGTTGTCGTCCAGACCGCCGCGGCGATCAGGCCTCCGAGAGTGTATCCCCCGCCTCAGTCCCCGGAGGAACGCAGCTTGGCGAGCGCCTTGCGCCCGGCTTTCGTCGTCGACGAGTTCGGCTCGAGCGCCACCATGCGCCTCAGAGCTTTCTCGGCACGGGGGTCGCCGATGCGGCCCAGGGCCTGTGCGGCGATACGGCGGAGCAGCGCGTCCGGGTACTTCAGCGCCGCGCAGAGCGGCTCCACGGCAGCCGGGTCACGCATCTTGCCGAGAACGAAGGCGGCGTCCTGGCGACGGTGCGTGTGGCCCTTGCCGAGGATGAAGATGAGCCGGTCGCGGGCCGGCGCCCCGATGGCGACGAGCGCCGCTCTCGCGCCCTCCATCACTCGGATGTTCTTGCTGTCGAGTTGCTGGATCAGGTGATCGAGCCGCTCCTCGAGCGCCGCTCGCGCCTGCTCGGCGACCTCCGGGTCACGATACTGGGTGGCGCGCACCAGATGTATGGTGTCGCTACTGCCCTTGAGTTTCTCTACGTTCGGCCGCCTCAGAAAGATGGGCACGGCGCTCCTCTCGTCGCTGCGGACCGTCAGTCTAGCGCAGCACGCGGTTCGCGACATCGAGCAGGCGTCGCGGCAGCTCGCGATACGTCCTGACCGGGAAGACGTCGCCGTGCCCCGCGTCGGCCAGGCGACGGCAAAGCGCGGGGTCCATCTTGTAGTCCTCGGTGAGCAGCACGAAGAGACGGGGGAAGCGGTGGGCGGCCGGGACGGGGTCGCCCCCCACGGTCGCGACCCCGTCCGTGATGAGCAGACCCGCGCGGCGCGGATCGCGGCCGCGCTCGAGCTCGGCGGCGCCGAGCTCGAGCGCGGCCCTGATGTTCGTGTAGCCGCGCACCGGCTGGTCGAGCATGCGGCGCACCACCTCGACCGGCTGGTCTGCCGCGCCCAGCCGCGTCACCGCGCGGGCCTTGTCCTCGAAGACCACGACCGAGAGGTCCTCGGGGTGGATCTTCAGCGCGAGGACCGCGGCCGCCACCGCGGCGATCGCCATGTTCTCGCCCGACATCGAGAGAGAGGTGTCCACCATCAGCACGACCTGCTGGCGCCGCTCCTCACGGTGCACGCCCACCCAGTCGTCGGCCTCGGGGAAGGGCTTGCCGGCGATGTTCGCCAGCGTGCTCTCGACGTCGAGATCGCCGGCGTACGGCTCGCGCATCGGCTCGCGGACCTGCACGGTCGTGGAGCGCACGGGGCCGATGAGGCTGGCGGCGCGCGCCAGCACGGCGCGCGCCGCCAGCCGCTCGGCGTACGCGCGCAGGCCGAGGTCGCTGATCCGGCAGCCGCTGCGCGTGAGATTGACGGCGATCGACCAGCCGTCGAGATCCGCGACCGGTATCGCGTAACGCTCGGCGAGGGCCTCGAGCGGAGCGCCTCCGGCCGCCGCCTCAGGCAGGCAGACCGGGCTGTCGATCACGAGACCGAAGCCGCGCGCCGGTGGGCGGCGCACGGCGGCCTCGCTCAGGCTTTTTTTGCCGCGTCCCGGGCCGCCGCCGCACGCTCGGCAGCCGCGGCGTCGGGATCCTCGCCGCGCTCGACGACCGCCTCGAAGAGCGCATCGAGAGCGGTCTCGAAGTCGGCGTCGATGTCGTCGCGCAGGTCCACGCGGGTGGCGAGCGCCGCCGACGCGGCGCGCCGAAGCGCATCATCGCCCTCCAGCCTGCCGGCGATGATGACGCTGGCGACCGCGGCGCGGACCGAGGCGCCCTTGCGGAACGCCGGGTGGCTGCGCGTGGCGCGCGTGAGCCGCACGGCCGTGCGCACGAGATCGAGGTCGTCGCTGCCGGTCTCACGGCGCACGATGTCCGCCTCTTCGGCGGCGTCCTGGTAGGCGAGCGTGAGGTGTTCGAAGCGGTCGCGCAGGGCCTCAGACAGGTGACCGGTGGCCACGTACTCGACCGGGTTCTGTGTGGCCACGACCTGGAACCCGGGCGCGGCGTGCACCACGCCGATGTGCGGCACGTGCAGGAGGCGTTCGTCGAGCGCGGGCAAGAGGACGTTCTGCACCGACTCCGGCATGCGGTTGAGCTCGTTGATGAAGAGCACCGAGCCGTCGCGCATCGCCTGGACGAGCGGCCCCGGGAAGAACGACGCCTCGCCGAACCCCGACTGCAGCACCAGCGGCGGGTCGAACCAGCCCGTCAGCTTGCCCTCGGAGTAGCGGTCGTCGCCGTCGACCCGGATCGTCGGGCGCTCGAGGTGTGCGCAGACCGCGAGGGCGACGGTCGTCTTGCCGACACCGACAGGGCCCTCGAGAAGCAGGTGCCGTCCCGCGCCGAGCACGGCGAGGGCCATGGCCAGTTCGCCGCCGCGACCGACGATGCCGTGTTCGGCCTGGATCTGTTCGATGGGTGTCACGTCGGAAGTCCCCTTCGCCGCGGGCCGCCTTTCGGCGAGCATCCTACTGCACCACGGGTCGCGGCTCCTCCCGGGCTTGCAGTGTGCCGGTCGGGGCCTGGACGAGGCGCAGACCGGCCGCCGGGCCGGTCATGACGCGGTGCCGTGCCGCGCTGGAGTACACTGGGTGGCGTGCTCCTCCCTCCCGACATCGGCCTGCCGAGCGACGTCTGGGAGCACCTACCGCTGGGCGCCGCCCTCGAGCGCGTCGCCGCGTTCACCGAGCTGTCCGAGATCTACTCCGGCGACGGTCACTCCCTTCTCACGCCCGAGAATCGCCGCGCCGCCCGCGAGAGCGGGTTGCGGCTCACCGTGCACGGCCCCTGGGAGGACCTCGAGCCGGCGAGCACGGCCGAACGGCAGCGGCGGCGGACCGTCGCCACACACCGCCGGCACCTCGAGGCGGCGGCCGAGATAGGCGCCGTGTGCTACATCGTCCACCCCGACTACCAAGACCGTCCCCGGCGACGCGATCCGCGCCGGCTTGCCGCCCTGCAGCGTACGCTCGAGGACCTCACCGGACTCCAGAAGGAGCTCGGCGTGCCGATCACCGTCGAGAACATGCCGGGGGCGGGGCGCTCGCTCTTCACGACCCCGGGCGACCTCGACCTGGGTGAGCTGGGGTTCGTCCTCGACACCGGTCACGCGGCGATCACCGGCGTCCTGCACGACTTCCTCTTCGCACCGCAGGCGCGTCTTCAGCACATACACCTGCACGACAACCGCGGGCCCGCCGACTCGGACGACCCGCACATGCCGCTGGGCACGGGCGTGGTCGACGCCCGTTTGGTGCTGGCCGCGGCGCGTGCCGCGGGCGCCACCGTCATCCTCGAGCTGCTCGACGAGGACGCGGTGCACACCTCGATCGCCCACCTGCGGGCGAAAGGGCTGGTGCCGGGCGGCTGACGCCGCCGGTCAGTCGCCGGCGAGGCCGGCGAAGGCGCCGGCGGCGTAGACCGGTCGCCCGCCGAAGAGCGTCAGCTCGACCTCGGCCGCGGTGATCTCCTCGGGTGGGATCGAGAGCAGGTCGCGACTCAGGACGACGAGGTCGGCGACCTTGCCGGACTCGATCGTGCCGACCTCGTCCTCGAGCCCCAGCGCACGAGCGCCGTTCGTCGTGAAGGCATCGATCATCTGTTCCACCGAAACGGCCTCTTCCGGCCAGAGCGCTTCGGGCTCCGACGCGTCGGCCGGGTCGCGCCGCAGGACGCCGCGCTGGATGGCGACCAGCGGGTCGGGCGCCGGCGGGACCGGGTAGTCGCTGCCGCCGGCGACCAGGATGCCGTGCTCGAAGAGGCTGCGCATCGGGTACTCGCGCTCGGCGCGCTCCTGCCCCAGGTAGGGCACCTGACGCGTCCGGTAGAGCTCCTCCTTGAGGAACCAGTTGGGCTGGACGACGGCGACCGCGCCGAGCCGCGCGAAACGCGGCAGGTCGGCGAGGTCGACGACCTGCAGGTGTGTGATGAGAGGCCTGTCGACGGCCCCGCCGGTCGCCGCCCGCGCGGCCTCGATGGCATCGAGGCTCAGGGCGGTCGCGCCGTCGCCGATGGCGTGGATGTGAAGCTTGAACCCCGCCAGAGCGGCCGCGGCGGACGCCCTGAGCAGACCATCGCCCGCCCAGACCGGTTCGCCGCGCACGTCGGGTGCGTCAGCGTAGGACTCCTTGAGCACGGCGGTGTGGCCCTCGATCACGCCGTCGGCGAAGAGCTTCGCCCACTCCGCCAGGACGAGCGGACCCGCGTGGCGGGCCCGCTCGTCGACGGCGGCCGCGATCTGCGCCGCGACGGGCTGGCCCTCCATGATCCAGAGGGAGAGGCAGTAGCGGGCGGTCAGCTCGCCGGCGGCCTGCAGGACCTCGAAGGCCTCGAGGGCGGCGTCACGACCGGGCCGCGGGTTCGCGTCCTGCACGGTCGTGAGCCCGAACGGCCCGGCCACCGTGCGCTGGAAGTGCAGGATCCCCAGGCGCGCCTGCTCGAGCGTGTACTGGGGAAAGGCGCGTTCGGCCACCCCGCTCGGTCCCTCGCGCAAGGTGCCGGCGGGGCTCCCGTCGGGCAGGCGCTCGATGACCCCGCTGTCGGGGTCGGGCGTCGTCGCCGTGATGCCGGCGAGACGCAGACCGGCCGAGTTCAGCCACGCCGAGTGATAGCTGTCGTCGAAGAGGATGACCGGCCGATCGGGGACGACCGCGTCGAGGTCGGCGGCCGCCGGCCCCTGCTTGGGCACGTAGGTGTCGCTCCAGCCGTAGCCGCGGATCGCCGGCAACTCCGCGTGCTCGCGCGCGAAGCGCGCGACGGCCGCGACACAGTCGGTCACGGAGCGGAGCCCGGAGAGCGACACGTCGTAGAGCTCCTCGACCGCCGCCGAAGCGTGCATGTGGGCGTCGATGAAGCCGGGCAGCACAAGGCGGCCGCCGAGGTCGAGGACTTCGGTGCCCCCGGCCGCGAGGCCCTCGACCTGAGAGACCGACCCCACCGCGACGATGCGCCCGCCGGCCACGGCCACGGCCTCGTGCCGCGAGCGTGCGGCGTCGGCCGCGTAGACGATCGCGTTCGTGAGGATCAGGTCGGGGGTCAGCGCGCGCTCAGCGGACATCGTGCCTCCGTCTTCAGTGGGAGCCTGCGGAAAGACCATACAGGCTCCCCGGCCGCAGGCGCCAGAGAGGCGCCGGCGGCGACGACGCCGACGGGTCGTCTGGTACACTCCTGCGGGCGCCCGCCCGGGCGCCCCCGCCGCCGATGCCGACCGAGAGAGACGCGCGCCATGAGCCAGACGACCTACTCCGGCACGACCGACTACATCGCCTCTCCCGAGTTGCTCCAGACCGTCGAGGTCGCCCGCCAATTGGGGCGTCCGCTGTTGATCAAGGGTGAGCCCGGGACCGGCAAGACCATGCTCGCCGTGAGCGTCGCCCGCGGCCTCGACATGCCGCTGCTCACGTGGACGGTCAAGTCGACGACCAAGGCGCAGGACGGCCTCTACGTCTACGACACCGTGCAGCGCCTATACGACGGCCAGTTCGGAGAGGGCGACGTCGGCGACATCGCCCGCTACATCAGGCTCGGCACGCTGGGCGAGGCCTTCACCTCGCCGAAGCAGACCGTGCTCCTCATCGACGAGATCGACAAGGCCGACCTCGAGTTCCCCAACGACCTGCTCTGGGAGCTGGACCAGATGGAGTTCTCGATCCCCGAGACGCGCGCGACGATCCGGGCGCTGTGCCGTCCGGTCGTCGTGATCACCTCGAACGCCGAGAAGGAGCTGCCCGACGCATTCCTGCGGCGCTGCGTGTTCCACTACATCGAGTTCCCCGACGAGGAGATGATGGCACGCATCGTCCAGGTGCACGTTCCCGACCTCGAGCGCCGGCTGCTCGAGCTCGCCCTCGAGGCCTTCTACTGGCTGCGCGACGTGCCCGGCATCCAGAAGAAGCCCTCGACCAGCGAGCTCATCGACTGGGTGCAGGTGCTGGCCCGGGGCGGCGTGGACCGCGAGGAGATCGCACGCCGACTGCCGTTCATGGGCGTGCTGCTCAAGAAGGACCCCGACATCGATGTCGCTCAGAGAGCGCTGGCCGGCCTCGGCCGCCGCTGAGCGTCGGCGGCCTCGCGGCGGCATGTTCATCGGCTTCTTCTGTCTGCTGCGCGCCTACGGGGTGCCGGTCACCGTCACGGAGTGGCTCGCCCTCATGCGGGCGCTCGCCCTCGGCCTCGCCCCCTGCAGCCTCACGCAGTTCTACCACGTCGCCCGCGCCACCCTCGTGAAGTCGGAGACGTACTTCGACCACTTCGACCAGGCCTTCGCGGCCGCGTTCGACGGGATCGAGACACCGGGCGAGATCGCCGACGAGGTCTGGGCGTGGCTCGCCGACCCTTTGGAGACGCCCGGCCTCTCGGACGACGAGCGCCGGGCGCTCGCCGCCGCCCTCGAGCTCGAGGGCGTCGACCTCGACGAGTTGCGACGTCGTTTCGAGGAGCGCCTCGAGGAGCAGGACGAGGCGCACCACGGCGGCGATCACTGGGTCGGCACCGGCGGGACGTCCGCCTTCGGCCACTCCGGCGTCCATCCCGGCGGCATCCGCGTCGGCGGTGCGAGCCGCGGTCGCACCGCCGTCAAAGTGGCCGCCTCCCGTCGCTACCGCGGCCTGCGTACCGACGTGAAGGTGGAGGTCCGCCAATTCGAGCTGGCCTTGCGGCGACTGCGCCAGCTCTCCTCGCGTCACGAAGGCATCGCCGACGAGCTCGACCTCGACGAGACCGTCGAGCGCACGGCCGACCAGGCAGGCCGTCTCTCGCTGGTCTGGCGCAGGAGCCGCAAGAACGCCGTCAAGGTCCTGCTCCTCATGGACGTCGGCGGCTCGATGGATCCCTATGTGCGTCTCTGCGACCGGCTCTTCACGGCCGTCAACAACCAGACGCACTTCAAGGACCTGCGCAGCTACTACTTCCACAACTGCGTCTACGACCACGTCTACACCGATCCGCTGATGTCGAGCTCGTCCGCCGTCGCCACGACGGGCCTCATCAGGGAACTTCAGAGCGACCACCGCCTGATCCTCGTCGGCGACGCCGCGATGGCGCCCAGCGAGCTGATGGCGCGCCACGGCATCATCTGGTGGGGCCACGCGAACCAGGAGCCCGGCATCGAGTGGCTCCGGCGTCTGCGCCGTCACTTCGACCACTCCGTCTGGCTCAACACGGTCCCGGCCTCACGGTGGGATAACGCCTACGGCAGCACGACGATCCGTCGCATCGGCGAGGTCTTCCCCATGTACGAGCTCAGCCTCGACGGCTTGACCGCCGCCGTGAAGACGCTGATGGTCCGATACTGACAGGGGAACCCGCCGCCGCAGCGAATGAAGTTTGAATCGCCGTCGTCGATCCGACCCTGAGGGGAGAGCGACCGTGGAAGACGCCGCCGACGTCGCCCGTGACGGGGCGCCCGTGAATGACGAGCACATCTGCGTGGCCGCCGACGCCAGCGCCGGCGGCGGACCGTTGGCCTCGACGCTGGCGCACTTCGCCGAGCGTCTGGCCACCGCCCTCGACTGCACCGAGTGCTGCTTCTACGAGTTCCTGCACGAGCGTGACGCGGTGCTGCCCAAGGCGATGTGGAAGCTGGAGCTCACCGACGACGACCGCGCCTGGATCGGCGTGGAGCAGCGCCTCCACCACCAGGCTCGCGTCGCGCCGGTCTTCGAAGAGCGGCGGATCGTGATCACGCAGGCCGACGACGAGGAGCTCGACCCCACCGACCGCCAGGGCATGGCCTACTGGGGCGAGAAGACGGCCCTGTACGCGCCGATCCTCATCTGCGACGAGCTGTGCGGCGTCGTGGAGCTCGTCGACCACCGCCGCCGGCGCGACTTCGGCGAGGCCGACCTGCGGCTCGCCTCCGCCCTCGCCGACCTTGCCGGGCTGGCCATCGCCAACGCCCGCACCGTGCGTGAGGAGAAGGCCGAGAACCGTCGTCTCGATGCGCTGCTGCAGTCGAGCCGCGCGCTGGCGTCGACCGTGATCCTCGACGAGGTGCTGGAGCGGCTCGCCGAGCACGCCGCGCGGGCGATCGACGCCTCCTGCGCCTTCATCTACGAGTACGATCCGCTGGAGAATGCCGTCGTCCTGCGCTGCCAGTACGTGCCCGACCCCACGTTCGCCTCCGAAGACCCGGTCGGCACCGCCTACCCGCTCGACCACTTCCCGGTCGACCTGCGCGTGATCGGCGAGCGCCAGGTGATCGAGACGATCGTCGATGACCCGGAGCTCGACGAACGCTCGCGCGCCCTCATGAAGAAGTGGCGTCACACGGCCATGCTCAACGTGCCTCTCGTCTCCGGCGACGACGTCGTCGGCAAGATGGAGTTGGTCGAGACCGCCGGCACGCGCCGCTACACCCCCGCCGAGGTCGAGCTCGCGGTGGCGATCGGCGAGCAGGCGGCCATCGCGATCCGCAACGCGCAACTCTACCGCCGGGAGGCGTGGCGCAACGAGCGTCTCGTACGCGTGCTCGAGATCAGCCGGATCGTCGGCACCTCCCTCGACCCGGCCGAGGTCGTCGACGTCGTGCGCGAGCGCCTCGGGGGCGTCTTCGGCGACCGGCCCACGCAGGTCGCCGTCACCCTTCCCGGCGAGGGATCGGTGTCGCCCGGAGCGGTGACGACGTCGGCAGCACGGTCGAATCCGGTGGCGCCGACGACCGCCGGCTCGTCGTCCCTCTCCACGCGAAGGGCGCCGCCGACGGCGAGCTCGTCGTGACCAGCACGGTCGGCACGCCCTTCGATCGCGACGAGACGGACCTCGTCCAGATCATCGCCAACCAGGTCGCGGCCGCCATGGAGAACGCGCGACTGTACGACAAGCTCGAGGAGCAGGCGACCACCGACGGGCTCACGGGCCTCTACAACCACCGCTTCTTCTACGACCGCCTGAACGCCGAGGTCGCCCGCGCGCAGCGCTACGGCCTGCAGCTCTCCGTCCTGATGCTCGACCTCGACGACTTCAAGCGTTTCAACGACACCTTCGGCCATCAGGCCGGCGACCGCGTGCTCGCCGAAGTCGCCCTTATCGTGCGCAGGCAGTTGCGCAGCGGCGTCGACATCGCCTGCCGCTACGGCGGAGAGGAGTTCGCGGTCATCCTCCCCCACACCCCCGCGCTGGGCGCCGAGATGGTGGGGCGCCGCCTGACCGAGAGCGTCATCGCGGCGATCGGCGTGGTCGGCGACACCTCCTCCGCCAAGCAGGCCGGAGAACGCCTGCGGCGCACGATCGCGACCACCCCCTTCCCCGGGCGCGAGAGCGAGGATGTCACGCACGTGACCGTGAGCATAGGGGTCGCGAGCTACCCCGAGCACGCGGACGACGTGACCACCCTGGTCGGCAGCGCCGACAACGCCCTCTACGTTGCCAAGCGCCGCGGCAAGAACCGTGTCGAGGTCTTCGGTCAGCGGGACGACTAGACCGGTCCGCACGCACCAGCGCAGCTCGCGGCAGCCCCCGGCCCTCCTCCTGTAGGATGTGGCGGCACACTCGAGGAGGACACATGGCACGCCGCGACGCGAAGACCACGACCACCACCGACCTGGACTTCCTGCGCGAGCTCTGCGCCGCCCCGTCGCCGACGGGCTTCGAGGCGCCGGTCCAGGCGATCGTCCGCCGACGCCTCTCTGCCGTGGCCGAGACCGGCGGCGACCCGCTCGGCAACGTCTGGGCCGACGCCGTGCCGGGCGGCGCGCCCCACGTGCTCGTCACCGGCCACTGCGACCAGATCGGCCTCATCGTCACGTACGTCGACGAGCACGGGTACGTGACCTTCGACGCCGTCGGGGGGGTCGACCGGCAGCTCCTCCCCGGCCGCCACCTCGTGATCCACGGCCGCAAGGGACCCGTCGACGGTGTCGTCGGTCGCAAGCCGACCCACGTGATCCCCAAGGACGAGCGCGGCAAGGCGCCCGAGCTCCACGAGCAGTGGATCGACATCGGCGCCGGCGATCGCGAGAAGGCGCTCGCCCTCATCGGCATCGGTGACCCGATCACCTTTCAGGCGGAGTTCCTCGCCCTCGCCGGCGGGTGCTACGCCTCGCCGGCCTTCGACGACCGGGCCGGCGTCTACGTCGCCGTGCGCGCCCTCGAGCAGTACGCGGCCTCACCGGCGACGGCGCGCCTCACCGCGCTCTCGACGGTCCACGAGGAGACGACGTTCATGGGCGCCAGGGCCGCCGCCCTGCGCTGGCGCCCCGACGTCATCATGGTCGTCGACGTCGACTTCGCGAGCGACGACCCGGGCGGCGACCCCAAGAAGCTCGGCGGCGAGGTCAAGCTGGGCGGCGGGCCCGTGATCCACAGGGGCGCCGGCAGCAACGAGCGGCTCTTCGAGCTCGCACTCGAGGTCGCCGACACCGAAGGCATCCCCATCCAGGTCAAGGCGATGCCGGGCGCCACGTCGACCGATGCCGAGGAGCTCATGGCGGCCGGGCAGGCCGCCACCCTCTCGTTCAGTCTGCCGGTGCGCTACATGCACTCGGCGCTCGAGGTCATGCGGCCGGACGACGCCGAAGCCGGCGCGCGCCTGGCGGCGGCACTGACGCAGCGGCTGGCGACCGAGTGGTCGCCGGAGCGCTTCGTACCCGGCGCCTGAAGAGCGTACCGGGCTCTCAGTCCGCGAGGCGGCGGCCGGCTGCGCCGGCCGCCGCCTCGCGGACGCTCACTGCCCGAAGCTTGCGTTCACCCCGTCGATCAACTCCTGCTTCTCCGCGTCGGAGAGACGGGCTTCGGCGTGGATCAGGCGAAAGTCGAGCGTCGGCATCTCGCCCTCTCGCACCACCTCCGCGATCTCGGCCGCGATGGAGCCGGCCTCCGCGGGCGTGACCCGCCACGTGCTGAAGTTCAGGTGCTGCCGGCCTTCCTCGACGTGGTCGGTGACCAGCCACGAGACCGGGGCGACGCGGGCGTACCACGGCCACCGCGTCTCGTTGCTGTGACAGTCGTAGCAGGCGCCGCGGACAAGACTCTCGGTGCGCGGGCTGTCCCACGCCGGCGTGGCCGTCACCGGCGGGTTCTCGTGGTCCCGCCCGTACGGCACGAACTGGATCGCCGCCAGCAGCACGCTCACGAGCACGACAAGCCAGAGCAGGACCTTCAAGAGCCGTCTCATCACGTTGCCTCCAGACCGCCGGCCGACGACGACACACTCTGCCGCGGTGTTCATGCCCTCATGGCGCCGGAGCGACACCGGCGGAGGGTCAGAGGGCCGGCGCGAGACGCACGGCGAAGACCCTCTCCCACTGGGCCCGCGCGGCGGGCAGCAGGTGATAGAGGTCCCCGAAGACCGCGTCGGGCAGACGCCACGCGCTCATCTCGATGTAGACCGTGTCGTGCCGCGCCGCCAGCCTGCGGACCTCACCCCGGTAAGCCGGGACGACGCCGCCCCAGCCCTCCTCCCCCATCTCGACGTTGAGCGGCTGGTCGAACAAGACGACGGTGCAGTCGCGCTCGCCGGCGAGGTCGAGCAGCTCCTCGAGCACCGCGACGTTGTAGGCGCCGTGCTCGTCGAAGAGGCGGCGGTCGCGAGTCATCGCCTCCTCGGCTTCGGCGCGCTTCTTCACCGGCGTCGTCGTCACCCGGCCGTCGTGATAGTGCGGCCGGTACACGAGAGTCGCGCGCCAGCCGTTCTCGACGGCCGTGCGCGCCCGCACGTAGTTCGATATGAAGTCGAAGATGCCCGGCAGCGGCGCCACGAGCGAGGGCTTCATGCCGTAGCGTTCCCGCAGAAGGCGCGCCAGCCGCTCGCTGCGGATCGGCATCGGCTTGCCCGACAGCAGACGCGCGTCCTCCTCGGGCGCCGTCGTGAACCGCATCGGCGCGAGGCCCACGAGCAGCACGGCCGGGCCCTCCGGCAGGTTGTCGATCACGGCGAGCGTCTGGCCGAGCGATTGGGCGTGGGCGGCGAGGCTGACGACCGGGAGCTCGCCGCCGCCGGCGGCGGCGATCGCCGCGCTCAAGGACGCCTCGCCGACGATGCAGTCCATCGCCCCGGACCCGCCGAAGTAGTACGCCGTGCGGACCTCGGGCGGCGACTGCCGCAGGAGGGCCAGCCGGTAGGTCACGTGCGCGTAGTCGTCATTGGCGATGCGCAGGAGCCGTCCCTCGGGCACCGCGGTGTAGCCGCCGCGCCCGACCCAGACGGACAGAGCGACCAGCGCCAGCAGCGTCAGCGCCGCCCCGCAGAGCGCGATGAGCGGGTGGTGGCTGCGAAGCCCGCGGACGAAGGATCGGAGGCGCCCTCCGCCCCTCAGTTCCAGATCCCGAGCCACTGCAGCGGCCCCTTCACGCAGTAGTAGACGATCCTCAGACCGTGCCGGAAGCTGTGCGTCGAGACGAAAGCGTACCCGAGGGCGACGTAGAGGAACGTGACCACGTAGCCGGCGGGAGCGATGAGGCGCTCAAACCAGGCGGCCGCCGGCTTGCCGGCCTTGCGCCGCCGCTTCTTGCGCGCCTTCTTGTAGCGCTCCCAACGGGCGACGATCACGAGCCCCGTGCCGTGGTAGAGACCCCAGAAGGTCCAGTTGAGGCTCACGTAGTGCCAGAGCCCCATGGTGAGCATGCTTGCGTAGAGACCGAGCCACGGCTTACGCGTGAGCCCGTAGACCGGGAAGTACACGTTGTTGCGGACCCAGCTCGAGAGCGAGATGTGCCAGCGGCGCCAGAACTCGCCGAGGTTGCGGCTGAGGAATGGCCGGTGGAAGTTCTCCATGATCCTGAAGCCGAACAGCGCCGAGAACCCGATGGCGAGGTCGGTGTAGGCGGAGAGGTCGACGTAGGCGCGCACGAAGACCAGGATCACGTAGATCCACCCGTCGAAGGCGCCGAGCGCCCCCATGTCGAAGCCCTCGCGCCCTATCGTGCGCAGGAAGTCGCCGAAGAAGAGGGCGATGAAGAAGTCGACGACGAAGACCTTCTTGAAGTAGCCGACCGCGATGCGGCGCAAGCCGACGTAGAAGAGCTGGCGGTCGAAGGCGAGGCTGCGCTTGCCGTAGAAGCCCTGGTAGGTCTCGAGCGGGCCCGCCGGATAGGTCGGGATGAACATGACGAACGCCGCGAGCCGCAGGAACGAGTTGTCCGTGATGACGCCGCGCAGATGGTCGAACGAGTACTGCAGCAGACGGAACACGAAGTAGCTGATCCCGAGCGGCATGAGCAGCCGCATGGTGAGCCACTCCTCGGTGCCCCACATGGCCACCGCCGCCGCATGCCCGTACTTGCCGATGCCGAGGGTCACGACGGCGAGGATCACAGCGATGAGCACGGCCCGTCCGCCCGAGAGACGGCCGGCCGCGTGCGCGGCGACGATCTGCTGCGTCAGCAGGATCAGCGCGACGCTCACGACGGCGAAGACCGGGTGCAGCACCGCGAGGACCGCGACCGAGAGCACGACGATCAGCCAGAGGCGGAGGCGGTCGTCGCGCAGCACGATCCAGAAGAGCGCGAGCGCGAGTGCGACGACCGGGATCAGGTAGAGCGAGAAGTAGATCCTCATGGCGCGTCCGCCTGTGCGTAGAACGAGACGAGCTCCTCGGCCAGCCGCCGCTCCCAGATCTCACGGCCCGGCTCGACGAGGTGAGAGAGGTCGTAGAAGTCACCGTTGGTGAGCGGCAGCTCGCGCACGAAGTCGACGTAGGCGACCCCGTACTCGGCGGCGAGCCTGCTCACCTCGGGTTGATAGGCCTCCCGCACCCAGTCGAACTCGGTGCCGATGATCTCGCGGTTGTAGGGCAGCTCGAGCAGCACGATGTCGACGCCGCGCTCGCGCCCGCGCTCGAGCAGCTGCTCGAGCATGGCCAGGTTGTACTCCAGGTTCTCGCGGAAGACGGGCGCGCGCCTCGTGGCCCAGCGTTGCACCATGTCCTCCTTCTGCTCCACCGAGCGCTGGCGCTTCAGCGTGTAGCGATGCCGGCTGTACGTGAGCGTCGCGAGCCGGGCGCGGAGCAGTTGCGCCTTGTGCTGCTCGACGTAGCTCGACAGGTAGCTGAACACCCCGGGCAGGACCGTGAACGCGTAGCGGTACTCACTGTCGTTCTGCCTCACGTAGCGCTGCAGGAAGGGGCTGTCGAGCAGCAGCTCGCGGCCGACCGCCTGCATCTCGTTGACGTCAGGCGTAGGAGTGAAGCGGCCGGGGCCGATGCCGACCAGCAGCAGCGCGGGGGTGTCGGGCACGTTGTCGAGCACGGCCAGACTCTGCGCGAAGTTCTGGTTCATCGAACCGAGATTGAAGACCGCGACCCGGGGACCTCCGGCGCGCTCCACGCGGCGCGCCAGTGAGGCCTCGCTCACGAGGCACTCGCGCGCCGCGGAACCACCCAGGAGGTAGACGGACGGTGAGTCCGGCGGCCGCCGCCGGTTGTGACCGACCGTCCACGACACGTAGACCCAGTCGTCGCCCTCCTTGCGCAGCCAGTACTCCAGCGGCACGGCGGTCCAGGCGCCGCTCGCGACGCAAGCCTGGATGCCGAGGAGCGCCGGCACCAGCAGCAGCGCCGCGATGAGCATCGCGATCGGGGTGTTCGCGGCGAGGCCGCGGAGGAAGCTCGCGCGGCGACCGCCGCGCGAGCTCGACGGGTCGAGCTCCGGGAACCGGCCGACACCCATCAGCCGGACGCCTCGAGCAGTGCCTGGAGGTCGGCGCGGATCGCCTTGCCGGACCCCGTGCGCGGGATCTCGGCGACCGCGACGATCCGACTCGGCAGCGAGCTCGCGGGCAGCAGTCCGCGCAGCTCGCGCAGGACGCGCGTCGCTTTGAACCCGGCAGGCTCGAGAGGCACCACGAAGGCGACGGGCACGTGCCCGAGGATCTCGTCGGGTGCCGCGATCACGGCGACGTCCGCGAAGCGGTCGAGCGCTTGAAGCGCCTGCTGCACGTGGACGGTCGAGACCTTCTCGCCGCCTCTCTTGATGATGTCGTCCTTGCGGCCGGCGATCCAGACGAAGCCGTCCGCGTCGACGTGACCGAAGTCGCCGGTGCGCAAGCCGTGCCCGGTCAGGGTGCGAGCGTTGATCTCGGGCTCGCCGAGGTAGCCCTGCATGACGAGCGAGCCCGTTACGTACAGCTCGCCAGTCTCGCCGGGCGGCAGCACGCCGCCGTCGCCGTCACGTGCCAGCACCCGCATGTCGCCGATGGGCCTGCCGACGGAGCCGGCGCGCGCGTCGAGCTCGGCCGGCGGCAGCACGCAGAGCCGGCCGCTGACCTCGGTCAGCCCGTACATGTTGAAGAGAGCGACTCCGGGGAGCCGGCGACGGAAGCGCTCGATCACCGGCAGCGCCAGATGGTCGCCCGAGCTCACCCAGAAGCGCAGCCCCGTGGTGCGCGGCTCTTCGAGCGGCTCGACGACCCGCACCAGGTGCGCGGGAGCCCCCCCGAACCCGGTGCAGCCCAGCCGTTCCATCTCGTCGAGCAGTTCCCCGCCGAAGTAGAAGCCGAGCTGGCCGGCCATGCCGCCGCCGTGCGCCATCACCGTGAGGAAGTGGCAGATGCCGCTCGTGAAGTACGGCGGCGTGTTGATGAAGATGCGGTCGTCGGCGCGCAGGCCCAGGGTCTGCGCCACGTAGCCCGGGTTGCTCGAGAGCGCGCGCAGCGTCTGGCAGACCGCCTTGGGGACGCCGGTGGTGCCGGAGGTGAACATGAGCATGGCGAGGTCGTCGGGCGCGAGCGGCGCGACCTCGCCGTCGACTCGCGGCCCTCTCACGGGCCGGACCCCGGCCTCGGGCATGACGCCCGCCGGCGTCGCCCCGCCGACGAGGCCGGCCGCATCGACGCGCAGCGACACACGCGGCCGGTCCGCATCGGCCAGCGTCGCCTCGCCGGGCACGACGACCAGGTCGGGGGACGCCTTGACGAGCAGCCGGTCGATGTCGCCACGCGGCAGGCTCGTGTTGAGCGGGACGACCACGCCGCCCGCGAGCCAGACCCCGAGCATGGCCACGAAGAACTGGTCGTACTCCTCGAGGAAGAGGGCGGCGCGCCGCCCCGGCGCCAGCCCGGCGGCGCGCAGCGCCGCCGCGACGGCGCCGGCGCGGCGCACGAACTCCCCGTACGAGTAGACGCGGTCCCGCGTCGTCAGAAGGAGGGCTTCGGGCCGCTGTTCGGCGTGCTGGGTCAGACGCGCGACGGCGTCGGTCATGAGGGCGGGCGTGACGATCATCAGGCGCGACGGGCGGGTCAGAACCCCACGTAGCGGAACTCGGTGAGCTCACCACCGACGGCCACGGCCACGACGAGCGCGAGGAAGAGGAAGAACCAGAGCAGTGTCTGCACGCCTACGCCGAGGCCGAAGAAGAAGCGGTGGCCGGCCGGCGCGGCCGTCTCGCCGCTCGCGGCCTTGGGCCCAGCGCTCGTCACGACGACCGTCGGCGATCCTCCGCGGCCGGCGCCGACGGGGTCTGCGCGACCCCGCTCCGCTGGCCCGCCGCCTCAGGCATCGGCAGCCTTCTTGCGCTCGATGTAGGCGAGCATGTGGTTCACGGTGTCGAGGTTCTCGTAGACGATGTCCATCGGCTTCACCTTGATGGCGAAGGTCTCCTCGAGGAAGACGATGAGGCTCGTCAGGTTCATGGAGTCGAGCAGCTGGTCGCGAAAGAGCGACGTGTCCAGATCGATGACGTCGCCGTCGTCAAGGTCGGCCTCTTCGTGCAGGAACTCGAGGATTGTCTCGGCGTCGCTCATGATGTGTCCTTCGCTGCTCGGATGGCGACGGGCGCGGCGCCCGCTCTCAGGCCCGCGTCCCCTGACTGTACGAGAACTTCATGGGGTTGACGAACCCCGTGGCCTCGATGCCGGCCTGGATGATCTTCGCGAGCGTGAAGACGCGCTCCGCCGTCTGGCAGCCCTGCTCGATGCCCCACTCGTCGCTCAGGATGTGCCCCCGAGCGGCGGCCCAGCCGTAGGCGCCGAACTGGCAGGTGCCGTCGCCGTTGCCGACCACGAGGCAGCCGTTGCGCACGAACGGGAGCCACGACGCGATGATGGTCGTCTCGGCGCCGCCGGAGCGACGCCCCGCGACGGCCATGACGCCCACCGGCTTGTTCGCCAGCGCGAAATCCTGGTGCCTCAGCGGCCGCGTCCGCATGATGAATTTGGCGAAGAGATCGGACGGCAGGCCGAAGTAGACAGGCGTCGCCATCAACAGACCGTCAGCGGCGACCATCTTGTCGAGGACCATCTGCACGTCGTCCTCTTTGGCGCGCACGCAGGGGATGTACTCGCCGGTGTCCTTGGTCTTGCCGCAGACGTTGCAGGCCTTGCACGGCTCGATGTGCAGGTCGCGGAGAGTGACGATCTCGGTCACTGCCTCGCCGGGGTACTTCTCGGCGAGACGCGTGGACGCCGCGTCGAGCATGATGCTGCTGTTGGACTTGTCACGCGGGCTGCAGTTCAGCCCAATGATCCGCACCGTCATGTCTTCGCTCTCCTCGTGTGTGGCCGCGTCGGCCGGCGACGAAGCCGCTGCGCGCCGCAGACCCGTCACGAACGGTGTCCTATCGTACCAGAGTCCCCCGAGGTCGTCCGCCGTCGCAAGAGGCGATCCCGGGCCGCCGGCGACCGTAACTTCGCGGCGCCTCACCACGGCCGGGGTGAGTTGGTGCCGGAGGTGGGACTTGAACCCACATTCCTCTGCGGACACCGAATTTTGAGTCCAGCGCGTCTACCAGTTCCGCCACTCCGGCACGGCCGCCGCCTATCGTACCGCAGACCGCCGTCCGCGGGAGCCCCCGGCGCACCGTGCCGGCAGCGTGCGGACGGCGCCGGAAAGGGCGACGGGCGCGGCGCCCCGGGGGGCGCCGCGCCCGTCGCGACTCCGAGACCGGCGCCGGCCGGCGGTCGTCTCAGAACGCGCGGGGATACGTGGAGGGCCACATGCTCGGGCCGTAGCCGCGCTTGATGGCGTACGCGGTCGCCCTGATCTGGGCCCATCCGTCGTAGACGCTGGCCCCGCGGAACGGGTTCCAGCTCGCCTGCCACGTGCTGGGAAGATACTGAAAGAGGCCCTTGTACGTGCTGCCGGCGAAGCGGCTCCCGCCCGACTCGTACAGCATCATGCGGTACAGCCCCCCGGCGCTGATGCCGTTCGTGCGCGCCGCCAGCTCGATGAGCGGCCGCCACGCGCCGCGGCGCGCCCACTCGGCGATCCGCTCCCGCCGACGCACGATGCGCGCGAGATCATCGACGCGCCGCCTCCAGCCACGGGTCGAGAGGCGCGTCTTCGCCACGCGGGCTTCGAGCGCCTCGACCTCGGCCAGAGTGGGCACGATCTCCGCAGTCACAGGGTCGGCCTCGACCGTCGGGTCGACTGCGGCCGTCGGGTCAGCTGCGTCAGTCGGGTCGACCGCGACCGTCGGGTCGACTGCGTCTGTCGGGTCGGTCGCGTCGGCATCCACCACGTCACCCTCGACCAGGTCGTCGATGGTGGCGACGCTGAAGACCGCGAGGATCACGCGAGCGGCGGCCAGGTTCTCGCGCGCCTTCGCCAGCCGAGCGCGCGAGTCGCGCAGCGCCCGCCGCGAGTTGCGCAGCTTGGCGCGCAGTTCGGGAGTCGTCGTCCGGGCGGAGGCCGGAGAAGCCGCCACTGCCGAGGCGACCAGGAGGAGAAGGATCATTCCGATCCATGCTTTGTGTCGTCGCACGATACCCCTTCCACGGCGTGTCCCTGGGGCAGCGGTCTCACCTCTGCCCGCGGGCTGTCAGCGCCCAGGCCGCACCCAGCCCACACCGCAGGGCGTCAACGCAAAAGGGGGGACGAATCCGCAGAAGGGAGGGGCGCCGGGGCGCCTCTGTGTTGTAGATCCGGTGGCAGAGTCAACCACACGCCGCGCGACGATGCAACCCAAGCAGCCTGCCTAGCGCCCGCTGCGCGCTTGCGGCAAGCGGGTCCGTCGAGCACAATCTGACCGACCGTCCGCATGAGGTGGATGGCCGCGTCCGAGAAGGGAGCAGGCGATGGCGCAGCAGCCGACGGGCGGGCGCGGCCACGTCGTCGACGAGGCGACGCGCGCCGAGCTCAAGCGCGTCGCCGTCCTCTTCATCGTCTCTTCGATCACCTTGCTTCTCTTCCTCGTCTACGTCCTCGCCGCGGGGCTCGGGGTGACGTTCATCCCGCCGATCGTCTGGGCGATGTGGGGCGCGTCGATGCTGTCGGGCTCCGTCGCGACGTGGGTCTATGGGACGTTCGTGACGATCCGGGCGCGCCGCTGGTACTGGGTCGCCCTCTGCGTCGTGCCGTTCACCGCCGTGCCCTGCTCCGTGGCCTACGCCTGGATACGCCGCGGCGAGATAGAGGTCGAGATCGCCGCGCCGCGCGAGCGCAGCGCTCACTAGCGGCGCCGAAGGGACGAAGCGAGCCCGCCGCGCCACCGCGCCCTGCTCGCACGGTTCGCCCGGACGGTTGTGGTAGTCTTGCCGCGGCCGCCAAGCGGAGGCACGGAGGACAGCCGATCAAGAAGAGCCTGCGCCACGTCCTCGTCTTCCTCCTCATCGTCGTCGCCCTCTACCTGCTCCTCCCCCGGCTCGTCGATGCGGAGCGGACTTTCGAGTTGTTCAGCGAGGCGAACTACTGGCTGCTCGGCCTCGCCGTCGTGCTCGAGTGCGCCGCGCTCGTCGGGTACGCCAACCTGACGCGCTTCGTGCTGCGCGTGCTCGACATCCGCTTGCGCCTGCTCGAAGTCTTCTCGGTCACGCTCGGCAGTCTCGCGGTGAGCCACTTCCTCTCCGCAGGGGGCGTCGGCGGCTGGGTCCTGACCTACAACGCGCTGCGCAAGCGCGACGTGCCGCACGGCCTCATCTTCGTGGCCATCGCGGCGCAGCAGTTCTTCAACTACATCGTCCTCTGGTCCGTCTTCGCGATCGCCCTCGTCTACCTCGTGCTGGAGCGTGGGGAGTCCCTGTGGCAGTACGCGATCGGTGTCGTGCTCATCCTGCTGCTGCTTTGGCTCACCGGGTACGGGGTCTACCTCTACAACCACCGCACCCTCATGCGCCGCCGCAGCGGTCAGGCGGCGCACATCATCAACCGCGCGGCGCGGCGCGAACTCGTCCACGAAAAGCACGTGGACGCCTGGCTCGACAACCTCTTCTCCGGCATGCGCCGCATGACGTCGCACCGCGGCGCGTTCAGGCGCACGTTGCTCTACGCCTGCGCGTACTGGTTCTTCGACGTGCTGGCCCTCGCCGCCACGTTCCTCGCCTTCGGCGCGGACGTGCCGTGGACGGCGCTCGGCATCGCGTACGTGGTGGCCTACTCCGTCGGGACGCTGGCGCCGACGCCGGGTGGCCTCGGCGCGGTCGAGGCCCTCATGATCGCCCTCTTCGTCAGCTTCGGCGTGCCGTCGGCCACCGCCGTCGCGGTCGTCCTCGTCTACCGCGTCATCAACTTCTGGCTGCCGATCCCGCCCGGACTCGTCATGTACGCGACGATCCGGCGAGCCAATACACCTTGATCACAGGGCCCTGCTCACCGGCGCGCGGGCGGAAGACCTTGACGAGATCGCCGCGCCGTTCGAGCGCCGCGTAGAAGGCGATCATCCGCGGGTAGTGCTCAGGCGCCGCAAGCACGCGGTCGTACACCGCCGAGCTCAGGATGACGTACTCGACCCCGTGGTCCCTCAGCCAGCGCACCGTGCGCTGCTCCTGCGGCTCGCCGGGCAGCGGCAGCCTGAGGCGGCGCAGCCGGTAGTAGGTGGGGCGCAGGCCGGCCGCGCGATAGAAGGGGAGTTCGACCCGCTGCACCAGCGGGGGCCCCAGGGTCTCGCTCGCGATCGTCGTATCGGGCTCGATGGTGCGCTCGACCCACGCTTTGGCGCGCTCGCGTACATCGGGATCCGACAGGCTTCGATTGCGGGCGATCGAGTCGGCGAGCGGCAGCACGACCGCCGCGGCGGCGAGCACGGCGACGCCCGGCACGAGCGCCCTGCGCCACGCCGGGCGCAAGCCCCGGCTCTCGACGCAGAGCCGCGCCGCCAGCACCAACAGGAGCGGCACGACCGGCAACATGTAGCGGTCGGCGAGCTCCTGCCACGAGCTCACGTAGAGGAAGTAGGCGACGGTGACGGGCGCGAGCATGAGGTCGAGCGGCGAGCGGCGCCAGAGCGCCAGCCCAAGGCCGGCGATCCCGAGCCCCAGCAGCACGAGCCCGAGCGCCCCGGCCAGATTGACCTCGAGGTTGTACCAGTAGCCGTTGCCCACATTCTCGAAGCCGAGCCAGCCGCGACGCACGATCGCGTGCTGCCGCGAGAACTCGTCGAGGAAGCGAGGCAGGTCGAGCACGATGAAGGGCGACGCCAGCAGGAAGGCGAGGGCGAGGGGCGCATAGACGCGCGTGGCCAGCAGACGCGCCCATGTGAGGACGACCGAACGGCCGGCGGCGACGGCGGCGGCCACCGCCGGCCGGCCCGCGTAGAGGGCGGCGACCGTAGCGGGCGCGAGGAGCACACCGAGGTTGTACTTGGTCGAGACGGCGAGCCCCACGACGACCGCGCCCGCGGTCAGCCAGCGAAGCCCGCGGCCGAGCGCCGCCCTGGTCAGAAAGAGAAGCCCAAGCAGGCCCAGGGTCACGGCCGGCACGTCGGTGACGGCGAGGTGCGAGTACTGGACGTGCAGTGGCACGACGGCCAGGAACGCGGCGGCAAGCACACCGCTCCACACGCCGTAGGCCTCGCGCGCGATACGGTAGACGAGATACACGGCAGCGACGCCGAACGCGACCACGACGAGGCGTCCGATCAGGTAGTACGCGCCCGCGTCCACCACGAAGGCGCCGGCCCGCACGAGCGGCTCCCCGTGGGTCAGGTCCCAGAACGGCGAGACGATCCAGAAGACGGCCGCCAGCAGGTAGAAGAAGAACGAGGGGTAGTAGAAGAACATCGGGTTCAACTGCCCGCGCGCCACCTCGTACGCCTTGGAGACGACCGTCGCCTCGTCAGGATCGGTGAAGACGTACGGCAGACCCGAAGTGACGCTCTGGAGACGCAGGGCGACCGCCAGACCCAGCACGAGGGCGAGCGCCGCCCCCGCCCAGCCGGTCCGCCGCCAGAGCCTGACCGTCACGACGCGCACGCTCCTCCAGAGTCCCAGAACGTCCATGCTCACTCCACTGGTACCCATCACGGACGTGCGTGCCACATGGCACGGCAGGCGCCGAGGCCCGGCGCCTGCGGAGCGCCACGTCTCCGAGGGCTGTGCGGTCGGGCGGGCGCTACGGCTGAAGCTCGAGGTGCGCCGCGCCGTTGGCCTCGTCGCGGAAGCAGGTGACGGCCCCCGTGTGACAGGCAGGCCCCGCGGGGTCGACACTCATGAGCACGGTGTCGCAGTCGCAGTCGAGGCGGAGGGAGTGCACGCGCTGCACGTTGCCGCTGGTGGCGCCCTTGTGCCACAGCTCCCTGCGCCGCCGGCTCCAGAAATGGGCCTCACCGATGACGACGGTCGCCTCGAGCGCCTCGGCGTTGGCGTAGGCCACCATGAGGACCTCGCCCGTCTTCGCGTCCTGCACGACGCAGGGCACGAGCCCGTCGGCGCCGTACCGGACGGAGTTCAGGAAGGCAGCTTGGTCGATGACCGCTCCTCTCGCCGACCCAGTACCTCCTGCATGATGGCGATGCCGGCGCTCGTACCGATACGGGTGGCGCCGGCGTTGATCATCAGCTCGACGTCCCTGAGAGTGCGGATGCCGCCGGAGGCCTTGACCCCGATGTGCTCGTCGAGGCAGTCACGCAGCAGTTCGACGTCCTGCACGGTCGCGCCCTGAGGGCCATATCCTGTCGAGGTCTTCGCGAAGTCGACGCCTGCCTGCCCGAGGATCGTGCAGGCCAGCCGCTTCATCTTGTTGGAGAGGTAGCAGGTCTCGATGATGGCCTTGACCAGCGCGTGACCCCTGCCGGTGTTGACCGATTTCATGCGGACGGCGCGTACGACGCTGACGAGCTCGTCGCGTACGTAGCCGAACTCGCCGGACAGCATGGCGGGCAGGTTGAACACGACGTCGATCTCGTCGGCGCCCTTGCCGATCGCGTCCTGGGCGGCGGCCACCTTGGCGCGCATGTCGTCGGCTCCGAAGGGAAACGAGATGACCGTGCACACCTTCACGTCCGCCTCCCTCAGGAGACCGTCGGCCAGCGGCACGTAGTGCGGAAACACGCAGACGCTCGCGAAGTGATGGCGCACCGCCTCGCGGCAGAGCCGCTCCACGTCGTGCGCCGTCGCGTCAGCCCGCAGCAGCGTATGGTCGATGGTCTTGGCGAGTTCCTCGGCGTGCACGACGTGCGGCCTCCACGGAGAACGGTGCGCTCTCCCTCCTCAAGTATATCAACTGGGAACGCGCCCGAGCGCCCGGCCCGCGTACGACCTCAGAGCAGCCGGTCCACGTAGCGCTCATCGCGGCGCCAGCGGCGTCGCACCTTGATGCGCAGGTCGAGGAACACCTGGGCGCCGACCACGCCCTCGATCTCGCGACGCGCCGCCGAGCCGATGGCCTTCACCGTCCGGCCGCCCTTGCCGACCAGGATCGCCTTCTGCGACTCGGTCTCGACGATCAGATGCGCCTGGATCTCGACGAGCGGCCGATCCTCGCGCTCCACCATCTCCGTGATCTCGACGGCGACGGCGTGTGGCACCTCGTCGCGGGTGCGGCACAGCGCCTGCTCGCGGACCAACTCGGCGATGAGCAGCTCGAGCGGCTGGTCGCTGAGATGACCCTCGGGGAAGTAGACCGGTCCCGCCGGCATCGCGGCGGCCAGACGCTCGACGACCGGCGCCAGACCTCTGCGGCGGAGAGCGCTGACGGCAAGCACGTCGGCGCCCCCCGTCAGCTCGCGCGCCTCGGCGAGGCGCCGTTCGACCCATTCGGTGGAGACCGCGTCGCACTTGTTCAGGAGGTAGACCGCAGGCCGATCGGCGCCGGCGACCGCCCGCAGGATGAAGCGGTCGCCGGCGCCGATCGGCTCCGCCGCATTGAGGAGCACGAGGGCGGCGTCGACTTCGGCGAGCGCGTCGTCCACCGCCCTCTGCATGCGACGGGTCAGCGAGTCGAACGGCTTCTGGAAGCCGGGCAGGTCGAGCAGCACGACTTGGCAGTCCGGCAGACGCAGCACCCCGCTGATCCGCCGCCTCGTGGTCTGCGGATGGTCTGAGACGATACTGACCTTGCTCCCCACGAGCGCGTTGACCAGCGTCGACTTGCCCACGTTCGGGCGCCCGAGCACGGCGACGAACCCCGAGCGGTAGGTGCTCTCAGGCATCCGGGTCCTCGGCCCGCCCCGTGCCGGGCGGGCCCGGGAACGGCGACGGCAGGAGCTCGACCGACTGGAGCACGCGCACGGCTCCGTCGACCTTCAGGATCACTTCGTGCCTGCCGAATCCGGCCAGCGCCTGCAGACACATGCCGCACGGCGCAAGGTCACTACCGTCGGCCGCGGCCACGGCGACGTAGCGCAGGCGCCGCTCGCCGAACGCGACCATCGCCGCGAGGGCGGCGCGCTCGGCGCAGAGGCCCACCGGGTAGGAGGCGTTCTCGACGTTGACGCCGTGGTGGCTGCGTCCGGACGGGCCGACGACCACGGCCCCGACCTGGAAACCCGAGTACGGCGCGTGCGCCCGCTCCGCGATCGTGCTGGCCTCCTGGAAGAGCAGCCGTTCGGAGAGATCCGGTTCTCTGCCCGCGGCGCTCACATCGGCGCCCACACCTGGAAGATCAGGAGAGCCACGATGGAGCCCACCGCCGCGCCCAGCGCCACCTCGAACAGCGTGTGGATGCCCGCCTGGATGCGGCTCTGAGCGACCAGCAACGCCATGAGCAGCGCCACCAGCGAGATCGGCAGCGCGTAGGCCGTCGTGCTCGCGATGAAGGTCAGCGCGACCCAGCCGGCGAAGGCGATCGCCGCGTGGCCGGACGGCAGGCCGCCGTGCAGGGCGGTGCCCGTCTTCGTCAGGGCCTTCACGGCGATCACCACGAGGACCACGAGGACGAGCGCGATCACGGTGATGTCGACGGACGAGGTCCGCACCCGCTGCAGCACGCTGTACGGCACCCGCGTGATGCGGTCGTAGAAGACGAGGTACGCGACCGCGACGGCGTTCACGGCGGCGACGAGCACGGCGCCGGCGGCGACGTCCTTGGCGATCTTGGCGCGCGGGTCGTGCTCGTCGGTCACCATGTCCATCAGCTGTTCGATGGCGGTGTTGAGCATCTCGGCGATGAGCACGAATGAGATGGCCACCAGCAGCGCGATGATCTCGAGTCGCGTCAGGGCGAAGAACAGCGCGCCCAGCAGCACGATCACGGCGAGCCCGAAGTGGATCTGCATGTTGCGCTCGTGGCGCAGCGCGTGCACGATCCCCTCGAAGGCCCAGTTGAAGCTGTGCAGCAGGCTACGACGCGGTATCAAGGAGCCTCTCCCAGTCGAGCCCTTCGAGCAGCTCGCCCTGACGCAGCGCCATACGCCCGGCGTCGATCTCGTGGTCGTAGCCCAACAGGTGGAGTACACCGTGCACGAGGAGCACGGAGAGCTCGAAGGCGGGCGGGACGTCGTGGGCGCGCGCCTGGCGCAGCCCCTGGCGCGCGCCCACGACGACGTCGCCCAGCAGGCGCGGCGGGACGTCGCCCGGCGCTGCCGACTCGAGCTCACGCCAGGTCGCCAGCTCGTCCTCGGCCTCGAGCGGGAAGGCGAGGACGTCGGTGACGCGGTCGAGGCCGCGGTGTTCACGGTTGAGCGCACGCATGCGCGCGTCGCCCACGAAGGCCACGCCCACCTCGGCGCCGTACACGCCTTCGGCGTCGAGCACGGCGCCGACGAGCGTGGCCGCCGCCGCCTCGTCGATCGCGACGCGCGTGCGGTTCACGACGTCGACGAGGGTCCCGTTCACGTCTCCTGCCCAGCCTGCAGACGCTCGCCGTGCGCCTTGTAGGCGTTCACGATGCGCTGCACCAGCTTGTGCCGCACGACGTCGTGCCCGTCGAACTGCACCGCGGTGATGTCGGGGATCGCCTCGAGCACCTCGGGGACGGTGACCAGCCCGGAGGTGCGAGGCTGCGGCAGGTCGATCTGGGTCACGTCGCCGGTCACGACCATCTTCGAGCCGAACCCGAGGCGGGTCAGGAACATCTTCATCTGCTCGGGCGAGGTGTTCTGCGCCTCGTCGAGGATGATGAACGAGTCGTTCAAGGTCCGGCCCCGCATGAAGGCGAGGGGCGCGACCTCGATCTCACCGTTCTCGATGAGGGCCGCCAGCTTGTCGCCGTCCATCATGTCGTAGAGCGCGTCGAACAGAGGCCTGAAGTACGGATCGACCTTCTCGGAGACGCTGCCCGGCAGAAAGCCGAGACTCTCCCCCGCCTCCACGGCAGGGCGCGTGAGGATGATGCGGCCAACGGTCTTGGAGAAGAAGGCGTTGACGGCCATGGCCGTGGCAAGGTACGTCTTGCCGGTGCCGGCCGGACCGATGCCGAACGTGATCGTGTTCGCGCGGATCGCGTCGACGTAGCGCTTCTGGTTCACCGTCCGCGGTCCGATCTGGCGATCGCGATGCGCCCAGACCACATCGCCGTAGACCTCCGACGGCTTCCCGGAGGCGCTCACGGCGATGTCCATGAGCGACTCGACCATGGGCGGACTGAGCGGCCGGCCGGAGCGGATGACGGTGAGCAGCTCGTCGAACGCGGCACGCGCCTTGGCGACCGCGTCGGGCTCGCCCTCGAGCGTCAGCACGTTGCCGCGCAGGGTGAGACGGCAGTCGAGGCGCTCCTCGATGATCTTGAGCTGCGCGTCGTGCTCGCCGGCGAGGCTCAGGGCGATGGCGTTCGAGTCGAGCTCGATGACCACTCGCGTGAGCGCGGGCATGCGTCAGCCCCCGAGCCTGCGACGTACGAGTTCGCTGAGCGCCTTGCCGTCGGCCCGGCCGGCGACCTGCGGCATCACCCTGCCCATGACCTTGCCCATCTCCTTCGGCGACGACGGCGCCGGTCGCGGCGATCGCCTCGTCGACCAGGCGCTCGAGCTCGTCGCGCGGGAGAGCCGCGGGCAGATAGCCCGCGATCAGCTCGATCTCGAAGCGCGCCCGCTCGGCGAGGTCGGGGCGGTCCCCCTCCGTGTAGAGCTCGAGGGCCTCGCTGCGACGCTTGCGCTCGCGGCCGAGCACGGCCGACTCGTCGGCCTCGCTCGGCGCCGTGCCCGCGTCGATGCGGGCCTTCTTCAGCTCGGCGATGACGGTGCTGAGCGCCTCGCGCCGCCGCTTGTCGCCCGCCTTCAAGGCGGCGACGGCGTCGTCCTTCATGCGCCGCTCGAGAGCGCCCGCTTCTCTCATCCCATGCCTCCCAGTCCGGCGTCGCTGATCACACGATACCCGCTCCCGTCGACGCATGCCTCGCGCGCCGTGGCGGCCCCGGCTGCGACCCCGCCGGCATCGACGCCGCAGGAGACGCAGTCGCTCACGCGATCCGCCCTTTCACGCCGTCACTGTAGACCTCGTCGGCCACCACGCGCACCGTACGGCCCGGCGCCGCGGGCCGCGCGAGATAGTAGCGCACGTACTCAGAACTGTACCCCTTCCAGAGGCCGTCGCGCCGCTCCTCGACGAGGACCTCGGCGGGACGGCCCAGCGCTGCGCGGGCGGCCGCGCTCGCGGCGGCCTCCGGCCGCCGCGAGCGCGGCCGCCCGCCGACGGCGCACCTCGGCGACCGGCAGCGGCGCCAGCGCCGCGGCCGGCGTCCCCGGGCGCGGCGAGTAGGCGAAGACGTGGACGCGGCCGAACAGGCCGGCCTGCAGGGCCGCGAGGCTGCGCGCGAAGGCCGCCTCGTCCTCGGTCGGGAAGCCGACCATCAGGTCGGTCGAGAACGCGCAGCCGCCGAGCCGCAGGCGCGCGCGCTCGAGCGTCGCACGGTACGCGCGCCAGTCGTACGGCCTGCCCATCGCCGCCAGGACGCCGTCGTCCGCGGACTGCAGGGGCACGTGCAGGTGACGCGCGACGCGCGGATGCTCCAGCGCCGCGAGAAGGCGCTCATCGAGCGCGCCCGGCTCGAGAGAGGACAGCCGCAGACGCGCCAGCCCCGGCACGGCGACGAGCGCGCCGACCAGCGCGGCCAGATCGGCTCCCGAGCCGGCGTCGCGATAGGCGCCGAGGTCGATGCCGCTGAGCACGACCTCGCCGCAGCCGTCGGCGACCGCGGCGGTGGCCGCGGCGACCGCGTCGGCGAGCGGCAGGCTGCGCGGCGCGCCGCGCACCAGCCGCACGACGCAGTAGGTGCAGCGACCGCCGCACCCGTCCTGCGCCTTGAGGACGAAGCGCGTGCGGCGCCGCGGCGGCGGCGCGGGGACGCTTCCCTCGACCCGCGTGGCCGTGCTCTTCCCCGCCACCTCGCCGGCGATGTCCGCCCACGTGCGTCCGCCGAGCGACGTGACGCCGTCGGCCGCGAACTGCGTGGCGTCGAGCGTGACGGCGCAGCCGGTGACGATCACGGGCAGACCGCCGCGAGCCAGCCGGTTGACGAGCTGCCGCGACTTGCGCTCGGCTTCGGCCGTGACGGCACAGGTGTGGACGACCGCGAGGTCGGCGTCGCCGCGCGTGGCCGCCGCCTCGAGCCCCGCCGCGAGCAGCTGCGCTCGCGCGGCGTCCGAGTCGGCCTGGCTCACCTTGCAGCCGACGAACGCCGAGTAGACCCTCGTCATGGCGTGCCCCCCGGCCCCGTGCGGAGCGGCGCGAGGAGTGTCCCCGCGCACGAACGGATCACTGACGGAAGGCGGAACGCACCTTCTCGAGGAAGCCGGGATCCGCCTCGTAGGCTTCGTCCTCGGTCGCCGCGGCGAACTGCCGCAGCAGCTCGCGCTGCTCGCCGTTCAGGCGCTGTGGCACCACCACATTGACTACCACCTTGAGGTCGCCACGACCGTACCCCTGCAGCGACGGCACCCCGCGGTTCTTGAAGACCTTGACCGTGCCGCTCTGGGTGCCGGGGGCGAGCTTGACCTCGAGGTCACCGTCGAGGGCCTCCACCGCGGCCTTGGCGCCGAGAGTCGCGTCGACCATGGTCACGTCGAGTCTGTACAGCAGATCGTCGCCGTCGCGCACGAACCTCTCGTGAGGTTCGACCGTGACGGCCACGTAGAGGTCGCCGGGACGGCCACCCTGAGCGCCGGCCCCGCCCTCGCCGGTGAGCCGCAGCCGCTGCCCGTCGGCGATGCCCGCCGGCGCCTCGACCGTCACCGTGCGCGCGGCGCGCACGCGGCCCGTGCCGCGGCAGCCTTCGCAGGGTTCGCGGACGATCGAGCCGCGGCCGCGACAGACCGAGCAGGTGCTCGTGCGCACGAACTGCCCGAAACCGCCGAGGCTGGAGACCTCGCGCATCCGCCCGCTGCCGCTGCACTGGGGACATGTCTCGCGGCCGGCGCCGTCCGCGGCGCCGCTGCCGCCGCAGGCGTCGCAGCGGACCTCGGTCACGAGCTCGACGTCCTTCGACGCGCCGAAGACCGACTCGGCGAGAGTCAGCTCCAGCGTGGTCTCGACGTCGTCGCCGCGTGGCGGCGGCGCCCCGCCGCTGGCCGCCGCCCACCCGCCGCCGGCGTCGCGCAGCACCGAGTCGAAGACGCCGCCGCCGAAGAAGACGTTGAACAGGTCGCCGAAGCCGACATGCTCGAAGTCGGTGAGCGGCCGGCCCTTCAGCCCGTCGAACCCGTAGCGGTCGTAGGCGGCGCGCGTGTCCGCGTCGCTCAGCACCTCGTAGGCCTCGGCGGCCTCCTTGAAGTTCGCCTCGCAATCGGCGTCGCCGGGGTTGACGTCCGGGTGGCACTCGCGCGCCAGCTTGCGGAACGCCTTCTTGACCTCTTGCGCTCCGGCGTCGCGCTGGCACGCCGAGCACGTCGTAGTAGTCACGCTTCATAAGTCGTCACGTCCGTCAGTCACCAGACCTCTTCGAGATAGTCGCTCAACCCGTCGGCGCTCGAGCGCACGGCGGCGATCACGCGCTGGTAGTCCATCCGCGTGGGCCCGAGGACGCTCACCGTCCCGAGGTTGCGGTTGGCCACGCCGTAGTTCGCCGCGACCAGCGAGCACGCCTGCAGCGACGGTGTCGCCAGCTCGTGCCCGATGCGGAGGTACAGACCGTCCTCGCGGAGCGCGCCCGACACGACGCTCAGCAGCTCGTAGCGCTGCTCGAGGACCTCGAGCAGCTCGTTGAGGTGCGTCGCCCCCTCGCGGCTCAGGTTGTCGAGCAGGCGCGAGGTGCCGCCGACGTGCAGTCCCTCGACGTCGGCGGAGCCGAGCGCCTCGAAGACCGGGCGCAGCACGCCGAGGAAGGCGCGCTCCCTCGGTCCCAGCTCGGGGCTCGCGAACGCCGCGCGCACGACCCTCGTGCCCAGATTGGCGCCGGTGAGGCGCTCGTTCAGATAGACGCGAGCGAACTCGGCGAGCCCCTCGTCGACCGGCTCGCCGAACGTGAACACGCGCTTGGTCACCTGACCCGAGGTGGTGATGACCACGACCATGATCGTGTGCGGCTGCAGGGCGAGCACCTCGACGTGGCGCACGGTCGACGTGGCCACGGCCGGGGCCGAGACGACGGCCAGCAGCTCGGTCACGCGCGAGAGCGCCTCGGCGGTCTCGCGCAGCGCGTCGTCGATCTCGGTGCGCGCACGATCGACGGCGAGCGGAGGTGCAGGCGCCACCGACCGCCGCTCGGCGACGATGCAGTCGACGTAGTGCCGATAGCCCTCGTCGGTCGGCACACGACCGGCCGAGGTGTGGGGGTGCGCGAGCAGGCCGAGCTCCTCGAGCTCCGCGAGATCGTTGCGGATCGTCGACGGCGCCGCGCCGAGTCCGAAGTGTTCACTGAGGTAGCGGGAACCGACCGGGGCGCCCGAGGCGATGTACTCCTCGACGACCGCCCGCAGGACGAGCTCCTGCCGCGTCTTGAGTGTCATGCGACCCCTTGGCAAGTCAAACGCGAAACAGGCGTACGCACACCTCGTTGGCGACGTACCGCCCCTTTCGCGTCACGCCGGATTGTACCACCGTGCAGCGAGATCATGCCAGCTTCGGCGAGAGGCGGCAGCGCCTCCGGGGCAAGGACCGCCGCGAGCTCGGCGAGGGGGACCCGCAGCCCGCCGCGAGCGGCCAGCATGAGGCGCTCGCGGGCCACATCGACGTCGCTCAGCTCCTCGACCTCGTGCGGGGGCAGCCTCGCCGCCGGAGAGCGCCCCCACGTAGGCCGTGACGTCACGCGTCGTCGCCCAACGTCGCCGGCCGACGGTCGACACGGCGCCGGCGCCGAGGCCGAGGTAGGGCCGGGCGCGCCAGTACGCCACGTTGTGGCGCGCCCGCCTCCCCGGCAGGGCGAAGTTGCTGACCTCGTACCAGCGGTACCCGGCCGCGGTGAGCGCCCGCACGATGCGCCGGTAGCCGGCCGCCCTCTCGTCGTCGTCCGGGCGGCCGACGCGCGACGACGCCGCCCGGCCCCGCAGGCGCTCCGCCAGGACGGTGCCCTCCGCGACGTCGAGCTCGTACCAGCTCACGTGCTCCGGCCGGAGGGCGCCGACGGCGGAGATGTCCGCCTCGAGGTCCTCGCGCGTCTGGCCGGGGATGCCGTGCATGAGATCGATCGACAGATTCGTCACGCCGGCCCGCGAAGGAGGCGGACGGCGTCGGCCGGATCGGCGACGGCGCGGCGCCCGAGCGCGTCCCGCAGCCGCGGGTCGAAGCTCTGCGCGCCGAGCGAGACGCGCAGCCCGCGACGAACGGGCGGTCGCGCCTGCGGCGCTCGCCCGGCCCGTCGCGCCCCGACGGCCGCCGGCGTCGTGGCCGCCCAGCGCGCAGTAAGCCTCGTCGACGTCCTCCGGATTGGTCTCGACCGTCACCTCGGCGGCGGGCGTCAGGAAGGGCCGGAACGGCTCGAGCAGTCGCTCGAGCCGTTCCGGCCCGAGCAGGCTGGGGGTGCCGCCGCCGAGGTAGAGCGTCTCGAGGCGGCGCACGTCGTGCGCCGCCGCCTCGCGCTCCCATTCGGCGGCGACGGCCGCGACGTAGCCGTCGAGCAGCCGCGCCCGACCCTCGTCGACCGTCGTGTCTCGACGTCCGGCGGCGGGGCCGACGGCGGTCGAGGCGAAGTCGCAGTAGTCGCAGCGCTCACGGCAGAACGGCACGTGCACGTAGACGTGACGCACAGGGCCGGCGAAGGGGCCGGGACCGTCGCTCATCGTGTCGGCGGCGACGTCGGGACGAGGAAGAAGAGATTCTGGCCCTCCTCGCGCTCGATCCGCCCGCCGTTCTTCTCGATCACGCGCCTCGAGGCCGTGTTGTCGACGTCGCAGTCCAGATGGGCGAGCTCGATGCCGAGAGACGCGGCGATGGGCAGCGCGACGGCCAGCATCGCGGTCGCGTGCCCCTGCCGGCGGGCGCTCGGCCGGACCTCGAAGCCGATGTTGCCGCCCTCGCGCAGCAGATCCTCGGTCAGGTGGTGGCGGATCGCGACGCGGCCGAGGTAGTCCTCGCCGCGTACCCACCACAGCGTCGTCTGCGGCGCGTAGCCCCCGTCGGGCGGCGCCGGCGGCGCGGAGCCGGCGAGCGCCGCGACGTACCGGTCCGGCTCGCCCGGGCGCGCCACGTCGGCGCGCAGCGCCGCGACGTAGCGCGCAAACTCGGCGGGATCGGCGAGCGCCGCAGCCGGCAGCTCGAGATGGAGGCCCTCGGCGTGGTACTCCTCGAGGGCCGTCAGGAACGATGCGTGGAAGGCGACGTCGGGCCTGTCGAGTCGAGGCCGCCCGCCCGGCTCCCCGCCCATCAGCGGTCCCTGGCGTCCTCGTCGAGTTCGAGCACGGCGAGGAAGGCCTCCTGCGGCACCTCGACGACGCCGAGGTTCTTCATCCGCTTCTTGCCCTCCTTCTGCTTCTCGAGGAGCTTGCGCTTGCGGCTGATGTCGCCGCCGTAGCACTTGGCGAGCACGTCCTTGCGCTTCGCCTTGATGGTCTCGCGGGCGATGACCTTGTTGCCGATCGCGGCCTGCACCGGCACCTCGAAGAGCTGGCGCGGGATCTTCTGCCGGAGCTTCTCGACCAGGGCCCGGCCGCGCTGGTAGGCGCGCTCCCGGGGCACGATCAGGGAGAGCGCGTCGACCGGGTCGTTGGCGATGAGGATCTCGAGCTTGACGACGTCGCTCTCGCGATAGCGGTGGAGGTCGTAGTCGAGCGAGGCGTAGCCGCGGGTGCGCGTCTTGAGCTGGTCGAAGAAGTCGAGCACGATCTCGGCCAGCGGCAGCCGGTAGTGCATCTCGACGCGCTCCGGCGAGAGGTACTTCATGTCGACGAACTCGGCGCGCCGCCCCTGGCAGAGCTCCATGATGGTCCCGACGTACGCGCTGGGCACGAGGATGCTCGCCGCCACGAAGGGCTCCTCGACGCGCTCCACGCGCGCAGGGTCGGGCATGTCGGCGGGGTTGCGCACCGCCTGCATCGACGCCGTCGGTCAGGTAGGCGTGGTACTCGACGTTCGGCATCGTGGTGAGCAGCTCGAGGTCGTACTCGCGCTCGAGGCGCTCGCGCACGATGTCCATGTGGAGCAGCCCGAGGAACCCGCAGCGGAAGCCGAAGCCGAGGGCGGTCGAGCTCTCCGGCTCGTACATCAGCGCGGCGTCGTTCAGGGTCAGCTTCTCGAGCGCGTCGCGCAGCTCCTCGAACTGGTCGCCCTCGGTCGGGAACAGACCGGTGAAGACCATCGGCTGGACGACCTTGTAGCCCGGCAGGCTCTCGGCGGCCGGGCGCGCCCGGCTCGTGATGGTGTCGCCGACCCTCACCTGCGCCACGTCCTTGACGCCGGTGATGATGTAGCCGACCTCGCCGGTCTCGAGATGGTCGAGCGGCGCCATCTCGGGGCCGAAGTAGCCGAGCTCCTCGATCTCGGCCTCCTGGCCGGTGCCCATCATGCGGACCGGCTCGCGCCGCGAGAAGCGGCCGTCGACGACGCGCACGTAGGCGACGACGCCGCGGTACTGGTCGTACTCGGAGTCGAAGATCAGAGCGCGCGGCGGCCCCGTCTGGTCGCCGCCGGGCGGCGGTGTGCGGGCGACGATCGCCTCGAGCACCTCCCTGACCCCCTCGCCGGTCTTCGCCGACACCGTCAGCACCTCGTCGTGGGTGGCGCCCGTCAGCTCGTGCAGCTCGAGCTCGGCCTCGGCCACGTCGGCGGCCGGCAGGTCGATCTTGTTGAGCACGGGGACGATCTCGAGGTTGTTGTCGATCGCCAGGTAGGCGTTGGCCACCGTCTGCGCCTCGACGCCCTGGGTCGCGTCGACGAGCAGCACCGCGCCCTCGCAGGCGGCGAGGCTGCGCGAGACCTCGTAGGTGAAGTCGACGTGCCCCGGCGTGTCGATGAGGTTGAGCTCGTACTCCTCCCCATCGGCGGCCCGGTAGCGGATCCGCACGGCCTGCGACTTGATGGTGATGCCGCGCTCGCGCTCGAGCTCCATCTTGTCGAGGATCTGCTCCTTCATGTCGCGCGCGCTGACCGTGCCGGTGAGCTCGAGGATCCGATCGGCCAGCGTCGATTTGCCGTGGTCGATGTGGGCGATGATCGAGAAGTTGCGGATGTGGTCGAGTGCAGCCATGACGCTGAATGATACAGGCTGGGGCCGGCTCGACCGACCGCCCGCGTCAGGCCCCGGGGCCCGGGGCCGCGGGGCCGGCGGCGGGACGGCGGACGGCGCTTCGGGCGGGGCGTCGGCAGGCGGTCCGCCGCGGCGGCTCACCGCCTGCCACACGAGCCCCAGCTCGGGCAGGTGCAGGGCGCGCGAGAGGCCGACGTACGCCGCCGCGCCCAGCAGCAGCGCCGCCAAGAGCGCGGCGAGACGCTGGGCGAAGCCTCCGGCCGCGAACCCGTCGAGCAGGCGCCACGCGCCCCAGCTCACCGCGCCCAGCGCGGCCGCGCAGACCAGCGCGCCGGCGGCCGAACGCGCCATCTGCCGCCCGTCCATGCGACCGATCTGGCGGCGCAGGAGCCACAGCAGGGCGATGAAGTTGAAGGCCGAGACGGCCGAGGTCGACAGGGTGATGGCGCCGACGCCCAGCGCGTCGAGCAGCAGCCAGATGAGCAGCGCGTTGAGGCCCAGGTTGGCGATGCCCACGTAGAAGGGCAGCCAGGGGCGCTGCAGGCTCTGGAAGCTCCGGTTGAACATGATGTTCACGTTGGCGAAGACGAGCCCCAGCGAGTAGAAGGCGAGAGCAATGGAGACGCCCTCGGTGGCGGCCGCGTCGAAGGCGCCGCGCTCGTAGACCAGAGCGACGATCGGCCCCGGGATGACCGCGAACCACACCACGAAGGGGAGCGAGACGTAGACCATCTCGCGCGCGCCGAGCGAGACGGTCTCCTTGAAGCGGTCGAGGTCCTCCAGCGCGGCGAAGCGCGAGAGCGACGGGAACAGGACGGTGCCGATGGTCACCGCGAAGATCCCCTGGGGCAACTGGTAGAGACGGAAGGCGTAGGAGATCTCGGCGGCGGCGGAGGCGCTCACGTACTGGGCGAACAGGGTGCCGATCAGGGCGTTGAAGTTGAGGATCCCGAGCGTCAGCGTGATCGGCACCATGAGCAGCAGGACGCGGCGCAACAGGGGGTCGCCGAAGGCGAGCCGCGGCCGCAGGAACCCGCCCTCGTCGCGCAGCGCCCAGGCGAGCAGCGCGACCTCGACGAGCGTGCCGACGAGGTTGCCCCAGGCGAGCGCGTAGACCCCGAGATGGTCGCTGCCGAACACGATGAAGGCGATGATCACGAGGTTCCAGAGGATCGACACGACGGCCGGCATCGTGAAGCGCTCGAACGAGTAGAGGATCCCGATGAGGACGCCGGCCACCGACAGCACCAGCACGGTGGGCGCGAGGACCTGCAGCAGCTCGGCGGCGAGCGTGCCCGCCGCGAGCGTCGTGGTCAGCTCGGGATAGAGCGCGTGGACCACCGGCGACGCCGTCGCGAGGAGCACGACCGTGACGCCGCCGACGGCGAGCAGCACGAGCCCGAGCAGAGAACCGGCGAGGCGGCGAGCGCGTGCCGTGTCGCCGCCCACGAGCAGCGCCGTGAACACCGGGACGAAGGCGGCGCTGATCGCCGCGTCGGCGAAGAGTTGCCGGATGAGGTTCGGCACGACCGAGACCGAGATGAACACGTTCAGATCGGGGTCGACGCCGTAGTAGCCGGCCGTCAGCACCTCGCGGCCCAAGCCGACGATACGCGAGAGCGCCGTGGCCACGGCCACGACCACGGCCGCCCAGGCGAGTCTGCGGGTGCGTTCGCTCACGGCTCTCTCATTCGACCTCGGGCGCCGTCTCACTGCCCCGGGAGCGGAGCGGCGCCGGCCGGGCGGGAAGGTGTCCCGCCCGGCCGGCGCCCCAGTGTACCAGAGCGGCCCAGCGGGCTCGCGGGCGGCTTGCCGCGTGCCCACGGCCTGTGGTAGCATCCCGCGGCCAAGCCGTCGTGGCGTGGCCGAACGAAGGGATCTCGTGGCCAACACCGTCCAGCAGAAGAAGCGCAACCGCCTGTCTCTCAAGCAGCGCCTGCGCAACCGGCACGCCAAGTCGACCATCAAGACGCTGTTCAAGACGCTCGACACGAGCGTGACCGAGCAGCAGGCCGACGAGGCCACCGAGCTGGCCCGTCTGCTCACGCGTCGCATCGATCAGGCGGCCGCCAAGGGCGTCATCCATAAGAACAACGCCGCCCGCAAGAAGAGCCAGGTCGCGCAGATGATGACGCGCCTCCCCGGCTGACGCACACCCCGCCGCCGGCTCACTCCTCCTCAAGCATCCGCGCCAGCGCCAGTTCGAGCACCAGGCGCGCGCCGTGGTTCGCACCGCCCTCGCTCTCCAGCGTCGCCGGCGCCCTGCCGCGCATCCCGGTCTCGGCCCACGCCAGAGCGATGAGGGCCCTGCGCACAGCCCGCGGCCCGAACGTCCTCTGTTGCTCCATCAGTTTCTGCGCGGTGAACGGGTGCACTCCGAGCGCGCGCGCCACCTGACTGCGATCGCCCTGCTCCTCCCCGCCGCCGAGCTCGTGGAGCGTACCGAGCAGCCGGACGTGGCGCAGCAGCGTGTAGAGCACCCGCCCCGCGTCCTCACCGCCCGCGAACACCTGCTCGAGGAGCGCGAAGGCGCGCGCCCTGTCGTGACGGCCGACGGCGTCGGTGAGCGCGAAGACGCGCGCCTCCACCGTGGCCGTGCAGACCGCCTCGACCTCCTCCTCCCCGGCCTCGGCGCCACCACAGTACGCGGCCAGCTTCTCGATCTCGCGCTCGAAGACCTCCATGTGCTCGCCCGCGCCCTCGTCGCTCCGCTCCGGCCAGCCGACCAGCGCGACCAGGCGCCGGCGCCCGGTCGCCGTCAGCCGTAGCCCGTGCGCGCGAGCGCGCTTCTGCACCCACCCGTCGAGCCCGGCCTTCTTCGGCATGTCCCGGGTGAGGATCTCCCCGACCCGGGCCACCGCCTTGGCGAGCACGTCGTCCTTCGCGTACTTGGTGGCCTCGAGGGCGAGGACCGTCTCGGGCATCGGGTCGTCGAGGTACTTCGCGAGCAGTTTGCGCTGCGGGCTCTTCCACGCCTGCGCGTCGGTCACCAGGATCAGCCGGCGACCGAGCACGAAGCTCGGCGTCTCCGCCGCGGCGATCACCACCGCCGCCTCGCTCTCGCGGGCGTCGAACACGGCGACGTTCAGGTCGCTGCCGGACTCCTCGGTCACGCGCTGACGCAAGCGGGCGAGCGTCCGGCGCACGAGCGGTCGGTCGCTGCCGCAGATCAGGTAGGCGGGCTTGAGGGGTGGCTTCTCGGAGGTCACGGCGCGAAGGATAGCACCGTCGGCGCGACCGGGTGGCGTCAGCGCGTGCGGCGCGCGTGCGGCGGGCGCGGTCGACGCAGGCTCGGCCGCTCGGTAGCATGGGTCACGATCATCCCCTCTCGGGACCGCCGGAGGTGCTGCCCGCCATGACCTGCTGCTTCGCGACATTCCCCCTGCTCGGCGCCGGGCTGTGCCCGGTGGTGCTGGCACGTCCCTGTCCACGTCCACGACCGTCCTGCTGATCGCCGCCGCCGCTGGTGCTCGAGCTCGCCTTGCTGGTGCTCGCCCTGGTCGACGTGCTGCGCCGGCCGGACGAAGCGGTCACGGGCGGCCGGCGCTGGGTCTGGATCCTCGTCATCGTCCTGATGCAGACGCTGGGCCCGATCATCTACTTCGCCGCCGGGCGGCGGCCGCGGCCGGTGGCCGACCCCGGCCGCGACGGCGGGGCGAGCGCCGGCGAGACGAGCGCCGGCGGCGCTCCCGGCGCCGACGCGCGGCCCGCCGACCGCGTCGGCCACACGGTCGACGTCCTCTACGGGCAGGGCGCCGCGGACGGCGGCGAGAGCTCGCCGAGCGAGCGCGACGGACTTGACTGACGGTCCGATCGAGCTCGAGGGGGTCGTCAAGACCTTCGGTGGCGTGCGGGCGCTCGACGGCGTCACCCTGAGCGTGCCGCGCGGCTCCGTCTTCGGCTTCCTCGGCCCCAACGGGTCCGGCAAGACCACGACGCTGCGCATCCTCACCGGGCTGGCGCGCCCGACCGCCGGCCGTGTCAGCGTCCTGGGCCACACGCCGTTCCCCGCGGGCGCCGAGCTGCTCGCGCGCATCGGCTACCTCCCCGACGTGCCGCACTTCTACGAGTGGATGACCGGCGCCGAGTTCCTGCGCTTCTCGGGCCGGCTCTTCGGCCTCGAGCGCGCCGTGCTCGAGGAGCGCGTCGACGCGCTGCTCGAGCTCAGCGGCCTGCGCGGCGTCACCGGCAAGGTCGGCGGCTACTCGCGCGGCATGAAGCAGCGGCTCGGGGTGGCGCAGGCGCTCGTCAACGCGCCCGACCTGCTCCTCCTCGACGAGCCGACGAGCGCCCTCGACCCGCTGGGCCGCAAGGAGATCCTCGACATGATCGCCGGGCTGCGCGGCCGCGCGACCGTGTTCTTCTCGACCCACATCCTCGCCGACGTCGAGCGCACCTGCGACACGGTCGCGATCCTCGACCACGGCCGCGTCGTGGCGCAGGCGCCGATCCACGACCTGCGCCGTCGTACCGGCCGCCACCGCCTGCTGGTCGGCGTCGACGACCCGGGGCGTCTCGCCGCCGCGGTCGAGGGGCGGCCCTGGCTGCTCGCCGCCGAGACGACGCCCGGGCTCGCGCGGCTGACGGTGACCGAGTTGGTCGCCGCACAGCGCGAGCTCCCCGCCGTCGTTGCCGAGCTCGGGCTCGCGCTCGCGCGCTTCGAGACCGACGAGCTCTCGCTCGAGGAGGTCTTCGTCGACCTCGTGGGAGGGCGGGCGTGAGCGGCTTCGCCGTGTTCGTGCGCAAAGAGCTCCTGGAGATCCTCCGGACCTGGCGCATCTGGGTGCTGCCCGGCGTCCTCGTCTTCGCCGCCGTGAGCTCGCCGGTGCTGACCGCGCTGCTGCCGACGTTCATCGAACACTTCGGGTCGTCGACGCCCGGGCTCTCGATCGAGGTCGCCGAGGTGACGTCGCTGGACGCGTACACCGAGTACCTCGGCAACCTCGGCGAGCTCGTCGCCCTCGCGATCCTGATCGCCTACGGGGGCCTCGTCAGCGGCGAGCTGCGCGGCGGGCCGGGGCCGCTCGTCCTGACCAAGCCGCTCTCGCGGCCCGCGTACGTCCTCGCCAAGCTGGCGGCCCAGGGGCTGCTCCTGATCGCGGCCATGATCGCCGCCACCGCTCTCTGCGTCGCCGTGACGACCGCGCTCTTCGACGCCGGGCCCGTCGCCGGTCTGGCGGCGGCGGTCGGCCTCTGGCTCGCCTACGCCCTCTGGCTCCTCTGTCTCGTGCTCGCGCTGTCCAGCCTGCTGTCGGCGCCGGTCGCCGCCTCGGCGGCAGGCGTGGGGGCGTACGTGGCGCTGGCGGTGCTGAGCCAGTTCAGCTTCGCGCAGTCGTCGTTCGCGGCGCTGCCCGGTCTGGCCGGGGACGCGCTCGCCGGCCGCGAGGTCGCGGCGACGTGGCCGCTGGTCACGGCGCTGCTGACCGCCGGCGCGCTGGCGGCGCTCGCCGTCGTGCGCTTCGGCCGCCGCGAGGTCTAGCCGGCCTAGTCGAGCTCCGTCCAGACCCGCAGCCCGCCGGCGACGGCGGCGGACGTCGTCGCCGTCGCATCCGCCGCGGCCGCCGGCCACCCACAGACGATCACCTCGCCGACACGGTCGGTGCGCAGCAGCGGCACCCCGTGCTCGGCCAGCAGCGCCTCCATCTCGGGCGTCGGGTGGCCGAAGGTGTTGGGGCCGACGGAGACGACCGCGAGGCGCGGGAGCAGGCGCTCGAGTAGCGCCGCGTCGACCCCGCCGCGGCTGCCGTGATGCGGGATCTCGAGCACGTCGAGGCGCGGCAGGGACAGCCGCGCCAGGACCTCACCCTCGGCGTCGCCCGGCACGAGCACGACGACGCCCCCGAGGTCCACGAGCACGACGAGGGCCACGTCGTTCTCGGCCTGGTTGGCGTCGGAGCTGCCCGAGGCCGTCGTGGGCAGAACGCGCAGACTCCAGCCGGACCCGGTCAGCTCGTAGGGCGACGTGCAGACGCCGACCTCGGCGCCGGCGGCGACGAGGTCGGCCGCGATCTCTCCGAGCGCCGAGTCGGGCGCTTCGGCGCACGGCACCAGCGCGGCCGCGATCGGTATCTCGCCCACGATGTCGCTGAGCCCCGCCACGTGGTCGGCGTGCCCGTGCGACAGGATGAGCAGGTCGATTTGGCGCACGCCGTGCCGACGCAACTCCTCGGCCAGGGGGTCAGGGCCGGCGTCGATCAGCACCGTCGGTCCCTCCGGCGCCTGGACGAGCGTCGCGGCTCCTTCTCCGACATCGAGGAAGGTGAGGCGCGGCTCCGACGGCGCGCCCGCCGGAGCCGGCGCCAGCAGCAGCGCCGCGGCGAGCACGGCGGCGGTCGCCAGCGCCACGCGGGAGCGGCGGGAGCGGGCTGCGGCGTAGGCCAGCAGGCCGCCGCCCGCCCGCCGCGCGAGCAGCGCCAGCACCAGCGCCTCGACCGCGAGGGCCGCCACCAGCACCACGACGAGCGTCGGGCCGCGCCACTCGTAGACCGCCCACGAGGGCCGCGCGAAGAACCGCGAGACCTCGACCAGGAAGCCGAGCAGCACGCCGCTGACGAGGTTGAGCGGCACGCCGACGAGGCGATGGACGAAGCCGAGCAGCAGGCTCAGCATGCCGAGGAACATGACGATGCCGAGCACGAAGCCGCCGATCACGTTGGCGGGCACGGCGACGATCGAGGCCGAGCCGAAGGCGATCAGGGAGACGGGAGCGGTCGCCAGGCTGGCCGCCGTGGTGACGCCCGCCTGTTCGCCGAGCGGCCCGGGCAAGAAGGATAGGCGGCGCGTCAGCGGCCGCGCCAGCACGAGGAGACCGGCGACGGCGGCGAACGACAGCTGGAAGCTGATGTCGAAGACCGTCGCCGGGTTGATCGAGAGCAGGAGCGCGGCCGGCGCCAGCAGCAGCAGCCAGCCGTCGGTCGGCCGCGCGACCAGCATCGCCAGGAGGCCGATGATGCCCGCGCACCCGGCCCGCACGATCGAGGGCGCAGCCCCGGTCAGCAGCACGTACACCAGCACGACGGCGATCAGCACCGCCAGCCGCGCCTGCCGGGGGACGCCGAGAAGGCCGAGCGCGAAACCCCACATCGAGCAGAGCAGGACGACGTTCTCGCCGGAGACGGCGAGGATATGGAGGAGCCCGCTGCGCCGGAAGGCGTCGATGAGGGCCGGGTCGAGGCGCTCGTCGTCGCCCAGGACCATGCCCTGCAGGACCTCGCGGACCGGCGAGTGCAGACCGGCGGCGAGGTGGTCGCGGGAGGCGCGGCGCAGCCCGTCGACGAGGCCGAGCGCCCCTCCCCGGCGCCCGACCATGCGCAGATCCGCGTAGCGCCCCTCGACCATGACGTGCTCGCCCCGCCGCCGCAGGTAGCGGCCGTAGTCGAAGCCGCCGTCGTCGGGCGGAGGAGGAAGGTCTTCGACCCGCGCGCCGGTGACCACGAGCAGCGCGCCCTCGGTCAGAGCGCCGCACTGATCGAGATCGGGGGTCTCGCCCTCTTCGACTCGCAGGGCGAGGTGCGCGGGCTCGCCGACCGGCCGAGCCCGTCGACCGCGGTCACGCGCACGGGCAGCGAGAAGCGGTCGCCGCGCAGCTCGGGGAGGTCGACGAGCGTCGCGCTGCAGGGTCACCGAACGGCCGATCGACGGCGTGAGCTCGGAGCGCTCGAGCGCCGTCAGGCGGGCGCCGCCGACGGCGGCGCCCGCCACGACGAAGAGCGCGGCCAGCGCCGCGGCCGCCGGCAGCCGCGGCCGGCCGGCCGGCGGCAGACGCAGCGCCGGCACGAGCGCGACAGCCGCACACATGGCGGCAGCGAGCAGGGCGACGGCCGAGGGCCGCCAGGCCAGCGCCGCGACCAGGCCGCCGACGTAGCCCCCGAGCAGGACGTGCAGCGGCGCGACCCGGGCCGTCACGTCAGACGGTGATCGCGTCCTTCATGGCCGCGAACTTCGCGTCGCCGATGCCGGGCACGTTCTTGATGTCGTCGATCGCCGTGAACGGCCCCTGCTCGGTGCGGTAGTCGATGATCGCCTGCGCGGTGGCGGGGCCGACGCCCGACAGCTCCTCGAGTTCGTCGAGCGAGGCCGTGTTGATGTTGACGAGAGCGCCCACGGCGGTCGCCGCCGCGGCGGCGACCGCCGGCGCCGCTCCGCGCTCGGGCACGACGATCTGCTGGCCGTCGATCAGCTTGGCGGCCAGGTTCACGGCGGCGAGCTCGGCGCGTCCGGTGGCCCCGCCGGCCATCTCGATCGCGTCGCAGACGCGCGCGCCCGCAGGCAAGCGGACCACGCCGGGCTGCCGCACCGCACCGCACACGTAGACCGTGACGTCGGGAGCGGCCGACGGCGCGGCCGACGGCGCGGCGGAGAGGGCCGCCAGCGCCAGCTGCGAGCCGCCGGGCTCGGCCCCGGCCCGCGGCAGCACGACGTAGCGGACGCCGAGGGCGAGCACCACGACGCCGAGGGCGAGATAGGCGTACAGCTGGCGGCGGGTCAGACTCATGGGCACCTCGACGGCTGGGAGCGCCGGCCGGCGGAGGCACCGGCCGGCGCTCCGGTACCGTAGCGCGCGCGGCAGAGCGCCGTCAGCGCCCGCGAGACGCGTGCGGGATGACGCTGGCGCGCGCCCGCAGGTGACGATGGAGGGTGGTGAGGCGCCGCAGCGCCGGCCGAGCCTGGGTCAGCGCACGACGAAGTTGACGAGCTTGCCCGGCACGTAGACCTCCTTGACGACCTCTTTGCCGTCGAGGAAGCGCGCCGTGTTGACCTGTGCGCGCGCCGTGGCCAGGACCTCGTCGCGCTCGGCGTCGACCGACACCGAGAGCCTGTCCCGCAGCTTGCCGTTGACCTGGACGACCACGGTGACGACCTCGTCGGCGGCGAGCTCCTCGTCCCACGCCGGCCACGCGGCGTCGAGCGCCGATCCCGTCTCGCCGAGCCGCTCCCAGACCTCCTCGGCCAGATGCGGCGCCATGGGCGCGAGCAGCCGCGTCACGTCGAGGACGAGCGCGCGCCACTGCGCGAGCGTGAGCGCGCTGCGCGCGCCGCTCCAGACGTCGAGCGCCTCGTTCTGCAGCTCCATGAGCGCCGAGACGGCGGTGTTGAAGCGGAACGACTCGATGTCGCCGGTGACCTTGCGGATGGTCTTGTGCAGGGTGCGCAGCAGCGCGCGCCCCGTCTCGGCCTCGGCGTCGCCCGCGGCGACGCCGCTGCCCTCCGCCTCGATGACCTCGCCGGACAGGTTCCAGAACCGCCCGAGGAAGCGCAGGCAGCCCTGCACGCCGCGGTCGCTCCAGGCCACCGACTGCTCGAAAGGCGCGATGAAGAGCTCGTAGACCCTGAGGCTGTCGGCGCCGTAGCGCTCGATCACGCTGTCGGGCGTCACGACGTTGCCCTTGCTCTTGCTCATCTTCTGGCCGTCCTCGGCGAGGATCATGCCCTGGTTGCGCAGGGTCGCGTAGGGCTCGGTGAAGCCGACGTAGCCGGCATCGAAGAGGACCTTGCAGAAGAAGCGGGCGTAGAGCAGGTGCATGACGGCGTGCTCGGCGCCGCCGACGTAGAGGTCGACCGGCAGCCAGTAGTCGACCTTCTCGCGCTCGAAGGCCGCCTCGGCATACCGGGGGGAGGCGTAGCGCAGGTGGTACCAGGAGGAGCACACGAAGGTGTCCATCGTGTCGGTCTCGCGCCGCCCGGGGCCGCCACAACTCGGGCAGGCGGTCTCGACGAAGGCGGGATCCCGCGCCAGCGGCGACTGACCGTCGCCGGTCGGGTGGAAGTCCTCGAGCTCGGGGAGCAGGACCGGCAGCTCCTCGACAGGGACAGGGACGGTCCCGCAGCGCTCGCAATGGACGATCGGGATCGGCACGCCCCAGTAGCGCTGCCGGCTGATCAGCCAGTCGCGCAGCTTGTAGTTCACCTTGCGCCGGGCGAGACCCCGCTCGCCGAGCGAGTCCGCGATCGCGTCGAAGGCCTCGCCCGGCGCCGGGAGCCCGTCGAAGCGCCCGGAGTTCACCATGACGCCGTCGCCGGTGTAGGCCTCGGCCAGCGTCGCCCTGCGCGCCCGACAGCGGGGCGATGACCTCGACGATCGGCAGATCGAAGGCGGTCGCGAATTGGAAGTCGCGCTCGTCGTGCGCCGGCACCGCCATGATCGCGCCGGTGCCGTAGCCCATCAGGACGTAGTCGCTGATCCAGACGGGGATCTCCTCCCCGTTGACGGGATTCAGCGCGAACGCCCCGAGGAAGACGCCGCTCTTCTCCTTCTCCGTGGAGAGGCGCTCGATCTCGCTCTGGCGGCGAGCCTGGTCCTTGTAGGCCTCGACGGCCGCGCGCTGCGCGGCCGTCGTGAGCTCGTCGACCAGCGGGTGCTCGGGGGCGAGGACCATGTAGGTGGCGCCGAACAGCGTGTCGGGGCGCGTCGTGAAGACGGTCAGCGGCGCGTCGCGACCGGGCAGCGCGAAGTCGACCTCGGCGCCCTCGCTGCGCCCGATCCAGTTGGTCTGCATCAGCTTGATCTGCTCGGGCCAGTCGATGTCGGCGAGGTCGCCGAGCAGACGCTCGGCGTACCCCGTGATCCCGAAGTACCACTGCTCGAGGTCCTTCTTCGTGACCTCGCTCGCGCAGCGCCAGCAGCGGCCCTGCTCGACCTGCTCGTTCGCGAGGATCGTCTTGCAGCTCGGGCACCACCACTGCTGCCCGGTCCCCCGGTAGGCGAGGCCGCGCTCGTGCATGAGCAGGAAGAACCACTGCGTCCAGCGGTAGTACTCCGGGTCGATCGAGCTGATCTCGCGCGACCAGTCGAAGGAGAGCCCCATCATGTCCATCTGGCGGTGATAGGTCGCGATGTTGCGCTCGGTCGTGACTCTCGGGTGGACGCCCATCTTCAGAGCGTAGTTCTCGGCCGGCAGACCGAAGGCGTCCCACCCCATCGGATGCAGGACGTTGCGGCCGCGCATGCGGTAGAAGCGCGAGACCACGTCGGTCGGCACGTAGTTGCGGCAGTGCCCCACCGAGAGGCCGTCGCCGGAGGGATACGGGAAGAAGTCGAGACAGTAGAACTTGGGCCGGTCGGAGACGTCCTCGACGCGATGGGCGTCGCGCTCCAGCCAGCGGCGCTGCCACTTGGCCTCGATGGCGCTGGGGTCGTAGCGTCGGTCCATCCGATCCTCTCCTGGGCCGCGCCGCAGCGCGGGGTCGTCGTCTCGGTCGGCGCGGACGGGCGGGGCGGCCCGCGAGCGGGCCGCCCCGCCCGTCCGCGCTCCACTCGACCGGTCTCTGATTATACGGGACGGCGGCCCTGCGGACGCGGCGGCCCTACGAACGCGGCACATCCTCCGCGCCGGAGGCGCCGCTCTGCGCCGCGATCGGCTCGACGGTCACGGTCGATCGGCCCCCCGGCGTGTACGCCAGCGTCGTCACCCGGCGGAGACGCGGCCGAGGGCCGCCCGCGAAATCGAGCAGCTGGGCCGTGTAGGCGACCGGCTCTCCCCGCCCCAGGGCGCCGTAGCCGGACGCGCCCGCCGTCCCGGCGTTGACGATCGTCACCGGGCCGCGCCGCTCGACGGCGGCGCGGTGGTCGTTCCCGCAGGCCACGACGAGGGTCGGTCCGTCACTCCCCACCAGCGCGATGACGCCGGTCGCCTGCCGGAGGTCGTGGACTAGGAGGACGTCGGGATCGCCCAGCTCGGGCCAGCGCGCGGCCAGCTCGCTCGCCTGCGCGCGCAGCGCCGCCGAGTCGGACTCGGCGGACGGCGCGCGCGCCTGCGGGTCGCTCGCCCCGAAGACCCGCAGCCCCGCGCGCTCCACGACGCGCACCTCGACGAGCTCGAATCCCGCGTCCGCGAGGGCGTCGAGCGCGGGCGCGTCGTCGTGGTTGCCGCCGACGACGAGCATGGGAACGCCGGTCGCGAGACCGGCACCCGGCAGGAGGCGCGCCAAGAGGCGCGCCTCCTGCCGGGTGCCGCCATCGGTCACGTCGCCGGCGATCAGCACGAGATCCACCGGCACAAGGTCGCCGCGCGCCAGCCGCGCGGCGATCGCCATCCCGAACGCGTTGGTGTGGGTGTCGCTCAGCAGAAGGACCGTCAGGCCCTTAGGCTCAGGGTGAGCCTCAGTCTCAAACGCCGCGGCCACCACGGCCACACCGCGCGCGTACTCCTCGAAGCGCGCGAGGCGCGGACGCCTCCCCGTCACGACGCGCAGCAGCGCGAGCAGCCGCGACACGGCGAGCTACTCCGCGACCGGCTGGTAGTCGATGCGCGAACGCCCGTTCGTCGAGTAGGTGACCGACGTCACCGCGACGAGACGACCCTGCGCCTCGAGCGAGAAGTCGAGGAGCTGGAAGGAATAGGGGATCTCCTCGCCCCGGCCCAATGCCCCGTAGCCGGAGGCGCCGGCCGTGCCCGGGTCGACGAGGACCACGGAACCGCGGCGATCGACGGCCAGCACATGATCGTGGCCAAAGGCCACGACGAGCGGCTGGCCCGCTTCTTCGGCCAGACGGATCGCCTCTTCGGCCTGCCGGGCGTCGTGCACGAGCAGCACGTCCGGCGGGTCCAGGCCGGGCCAGGCGACGGCGAGCCGCTCGGCCTGCTGTCGCAGAAGCTCCTCGTCGGAGTCGACGAGCGGCGAGAAGGCGACCGGATCGCAGACCCCGTAGACCTCCAGGCCGGCCACACTCGCGGACTCCCAGTCGAGCACCTCGATCTCGAACTCGGCGAAAACCGCCATGGCCGGGCGGTCCTCGTGATTGCCGCCGACCATCACCACCGGAGCGCCGGCCGAGGTGAACAGCCGCACGAAGAGCTCGGCCTCCTCGCGCGTGCCGCTGTCGGTCACGTCTCCCGCGACCAGGACGAGGTCGACGGGCTGGTCGCTACCCTGCGCCAGACGCGAGCCGTACCGCATCCCGTAGATGTTCGAGTGCACGTCGCTGAAGAGCAGCACGCGGCGCACGTCGTCCGGCGCAGCCGTACCTTCGACCTCACGTTGAAGGTTCAACGCCACGAGTTGCAGGCCCTCGACGTACTCGGGCAGCCGGTCGAGTCGCCCGGCCTCTTGCGTCTCGAGCCCGCGCAGGAGCGGCAGCAGCCGCGGCACGTTGCTGGCCAGACCGGCATACTGGACCTCGGGTGTGCGATCGACGGTCGCGAGCGTGACCAGCGCGAAGGCGCCGCCCAGCGCGAGCGCCCCCACGGCGCCGAACCCGGCCGCGAGCAGCACCGTCTCACGGCGACGCGGGCCGACGGCCAGCAGGCCCACCCCGGCACCCAAGCCGAGCAGCCACAGCCCCTTGCCGAACGCGAAGCGCCGGAAGGCGACGCGCACCGTCGTCTGGAACTCGGGTAAGCCGCGCAACAGCTGCTCGGCCTCGGTCAGACTGGGGACCTCGTCGGGCAAGCGGTAGTCCACCGACACGTCCACGGGCGTACGGTGCGAGTGGAGGGCGAGCACGCCGGCCGGGCCCAGGGGCATCACGATATGGCCACCGGGGAAGGCCGGCCTGATCTCGAAGGTCACGCTCCCGCGCGGCACGCGGTAGGTGCCGGGAGCCAGCAGGGCGACGAGGGCCACGGCGGTCACCAGCAGCGCCACGAGCCGCAGCGCGACGTACGGCAGACCCGCGCGCCGCGAGGGCCGCCGGTCGTGTGCGCCGTGGTCGGTGGTGGCGATCGCGAGACCTCCCTGATCGGCGACATGCTCCGGGCCTGGGGCCATTGTGCCCGCTCAGGCGTGTGGCCGCATGCCGCGGGGTCATGCTATACTCTCACGCCCGCGGGCACCGCCCGCGGCCCCCGGTGGGGGTATAGCTCAGCTGGGAGAGCGTTTGGCTGGCAGCCAAAAGGTCAGGGGTTCGAGCCCCCTTACCTCCACCATCCCGATCTCGTCATCCCCGTCCGGCCGTGTGCCCACCTCCCCCCTCCTCGTCCTCGTGTTCCTCGCGGGCATCGGGTCGATGGCGACCGAGATGAGCGCCTCCCGCCTCCTGGCTCCGTACTACGGCTCGTCGACCGCCGTCTGGGCCGTCATCATCGCTCTGATCCTCGGCTCCCTGTCGATCGGGTACTGGCTGGGCGGCCGCCTCGCCGAGCGGCGCCCCGACGTCCGCCTCCTCTGCAGCCTCGTCTTCGGGGCGGCGGCGCTCGTCGCCCTCATCCCCTTCGTGGCGCGGCCACTCCTCGAGCTCTCCGTCGAGGGCATCGCCACCGTGTCGGTCGGCGCCGTCGTCGGTTCCTTCCTGGCATCGGTCGCCCTCTTCGCCCCGCCCGTCGTTCTGCTCGGCGCCGTCACCCCGTTCGCCGTGCGCCTGACCGTGACCGGCGCCGCCGGGGCGGGCGCCCTCGCCGGACGCATCTTCGCGCTGTCCACGCTGGGCAGCATCCTCGGCACCGTGGTGCCGGCGTTGATCACCATCCCGCTGGTCGGCACGCAACGCACGCTGCTCGGGGCGGCGACCGTGCTCGCGCTGGCCGCCGCCGCCCCCCTCGGCGCCCGCTGGATCCTGCCCGGCGTGGCGCTGACCGCGTTGCTCCTGGTGCCGCCGGGGGCGATCAAGCCCCGGCCGGGACTGATCTACGAAGCCGAATCGCGCTACCAGTTCATCCAGGTCGTCGAGCGCGGTCCGGAGCGGCTGCTCTATCTGAACGAGGGTCAGGCGGTGCACTCGGTCTGGCGCGCCGACACGGTCCTCACGGGCGGTGAGTGGGACATGTTCCTGACGGCGCCGGCGCTGCTCGACCGTCCCCCGCGGCGGGCGGTCATGCTCGGCAACGCGGGCGGCACGACCGGCCGCGCGTTCGGTCGCTTCTACCCCTCCACGGAGTACGACGGCGTCGAGATCGACCCCAAGGTCAACGAGGTCGCCGCAAGCTTCTTCGGGCTCGCCGACAACCCGCGGCACACGACGCACACGGCCGATGCGCGGCCCTTCCTGGAGCAGAGCGACGAGCGCTACGACCTGATCTTCGTCGACGCCTACCGGCAGCCCTACGTGCCCTTCTACCTCGCCACCCGTGAGTTCTTCGCGCTCGCCCGTCGGCGACTCGCGCCGGGCGGCGTCATCGCGCTCAACATCACGACGCTCCCCGGTGACGACAGGCTGGCGCGCGCCGTCGCGGGCACGCTCGCCTGGGAATTCCCGCAGGTCGTGACCTGGCAGGCGCTGCGCTACAACCAGTTCGTCGTCGGCCTGGACCAGCCCCTGCCGACCGACGAGCTGCGCCGCCGGCTGCATGCCGCCGCGCCTGCGCTCCTCCCGCTGGCCGACCTCTTCGCGCGCGACCTGAAGACGGCGTCGCGCGCCGGGCGGCCCTGGACGGACGACCGCGCCCCCGTGGAGTGGATCACGGACCGGATGATCGCCGCCTACGCCCTGCGCGGGGCCGACGAGGACGAGCAGCCCCTCCCCACCCGGCCGCTCTGACACCGGCCGCGCCGGCCGGCCGGCCGCGCCGGTGTTTAGCACACCACCGGCGAGGAAACGATTGACGCACCAGGACTCTGAGGCCACTGGCCCCGGAGACGCTCGTATTCGTCGGGAGGCGTGCATGGAGGAACGGCCCCAGTTCCAGGTCGAGCTCGAGAAGGCCGACAACGAAGTCGGCATCGTCGTACTGAGGGGCGAGGTCGACATCTACTCGGCGCCGCAGTTCAAGGAGGCCCTCGTCAACGGCATCGAGGAGGGCGCCCGCCGCATCATCGTTGACCTCAGCGAGGTCACCTTCATCGACTCGACCGCCCTCGGCGTGCTCGTCAGCGGCGCCAAGCGCGTCCGGCCACGCAACGGCAACCTCGACATCGTGTGCAAGGACGAGAACATCATCCGGATCTTCGAGATCACGGGGCTCAACCGGATCTTCGGTATCTACCCGTCGCGGGCCGCGGCACTGAAGACCGTCCTGCCCTGAGCGAAGGCGGCAGCTCGCCGACGACGACACGGTCACCCATCGGGGGGAGGAGCACGATGGAATTCCGGTCATCCAACGCGTTTCATGGGCGCAGGATCCTGAGCGCCACCGACGATCAGTCGCGGGCGCGTACGTACGGGACCGGACGCGTGTGCGCCATACCCGACTGCGGCACGCTCCTCTCGGCCTACAACCCCTCGGAGGTCTGCGCGCTGCACGGCGGCGCCTGGCACGACGAGGAGCAGCTGGGCGTACGCAAGGCGGCACGGCGGGAGGAGCTCAGCCGGCGCTGCGCCTTCGAGGCCTGCAGCCGCGAGTTCACGACCACCAACCCCGCGAAGAAGTACTGCGGCGACGCCTGCCGCATGCGCGCCTTCCAGGCCCGCGTCACGGCCGCCAAGAGGATGAGCCAAGTGGCGGCCGCCCAAGAGCGACGCGCGAGCTGACGATCGGCGCGGCGCAGCCGCCGCCACCTGCCTCGCGTCAGACGCGGAAGGCGCGGGTGGCCGAGAACCTCGGCGGGATCACCGGCAGACGGCCGCGCAGAAGGACTTCGACTCCCTCTTCCACCGAGTCGTAGACCGGGACGACGTTCGGCAGCCCGACGGCGCCCAGCACCTTGCGCACGTGCCCGCGCGGCCGCGTCACGAGCAACTCCTTGCCGTTCTCGTGGAGGCGCGTCACCAGCGGCACCAGATAGCCGACGAAGGACGAGTCGATGAAGCGCACACCCTCGAGATCGAGGATCAGATGGCCGCCGTGGTAGAACGGGCCCAGGCGGCGGCGCAGAAAGCGGTCGATCTCGGGGACCGTGTCGAGATCGAACTCGCCGGCCAGGTACACGACCGGCAACTCCTCGCCCGTGGTCGTCCGGCGCAGCGACAGGTGGAGCGTGGCGGATCCTGCGCCGCGCGAGGAGACAGGCAACGAAACCTCCACGTGACCTCCCTAGGCAAGAACGAACGGTTGTGCCGGCTGTGACAGCGCAACCGCGACGGCGCGCCGACCCCAGAAGCCTTGCCGGCACACTACGCAACCAGCGAGGGGCTGTAAAGGCGTGAAACGGCCGTTCGGGGGGTTTCTGACTGACCCTCTACGCGACCCTCAACGAGACTCATGCTCCCGTCGAGTCCTCTCGGAGAGGCTTGAGGGCTGGGCTCGCCGCAGTGCGGGTCGACACGTCGCGCAGACCGGGCTCGCAAGACCCCGGGGTCAGGCCTCGTCGGCCGCCCGCGCCGCGAGCCGGCGATACTGTGGCTCGCGCTCCTTGAGGACCGCCACGATGGGCGAGGCCACGAAGATGGACGAGTAGCCGCCCGCGATGATGCCCACGAGGAGGGCGAAGGCGAAGTCGGTGAGCGTCGTGCCGCCGAAGAGCAGCAGGGCGGTGACCGGGAGCAGTGTCGTCAGGGTCGTGTTGATCGAGCGCGTGATCGACTGCCAGAGTGACTGGTTGACCATCTGGCCGTACGGCAGCCGCGAGAGCTTGGGCGTGTTCTCGCGGATGCGGTCGTAGATGATCACCGTGTCGTAGAGCGAGTAGCCGATGATGGTCAGGACGGCGGCGATCGTCGCGGTCGTGACCTCGCGGCCGGTGAGCGAGTAGACGCCGACGACGATGAGCACGTCGTGGACCTCGGCGGCGATGGCGCCGACCGCGAACTTCCACGAAGAGAAGCGGAACCAGATGTAGGCCATGATGAGGAGCAGCGCCACGCCGCCGGCCTCCAGCGACTTCTCCACGACCAGGCTGCCGAACGTCGGGCCCACCGTCTGCTGGTTCCAGAGATCGGAGCCGTCGACCACGGCGATGGTGAAGGCGGTGTCCAGCTGCTCCTTGAGGGCGGCTTGGGCGTCGGGCTGGAGCTCCTCGACCGCGACGAGGAACCCGGGGAGGTCGGCGCCGGCCGCTTGCGAGACCTGCTGGATCTGCGCCGTGGGGTAGCCGGCGTCGGAGACGGCAGCGCGCACGTCGGCGAGCTCCGCAGACTGCTCGAAGGCCACGGTGATGCGGGTGCCGGTCTTGAACTCAAGCCCGTAGTGGAGACCATCGATCGGGTTGCCCCCGCCGCGGACGAAGAGGCTGACGAGACCCACGATGAGGATCGTGGCCGACAGCGCGAACCACCACTTCTTGTGGCCCATGTAGTCGAAGGTGTAGATGCCGCGCAGGAAGCCCATCGTCATCTCCGCCGCTTGCGTTTGCGGGCGGCGGCGCGCCGCGCCCCGCCGGTGCTCGGGGTCTGGCGGGCCGGCGGCTCGACCTCGGTCGCGCCGGCCGGCTCGTCGCCGGCGGGCGCCTCGATCGGCTCGCTCGTCGGGCCGCGACGCTCGCGAGCGCGCCGGCGCGCACGCGCCGCCGTGCTCTCGGCGAGCGGTGCGGCGATCTCGCCGGTGACGCCCATGAAGGCCGGCCGCGAGAAGAACCGCAGCGTGCTCATGACACCCAGCAGCGCGCGGGTGAACAGAATGGCCGTCACCATGCTGGTGAGCACGCCCAAGATGAGCGTGAGAGCAAAGCCCTTGGGCTGGGCGGTCGCGAAGTAGAAGAGCACGGCCGCCGTCAGGATGGTCAGGATGTTGGCGTCGAGGATAGTCTTGAACCCGCGCGCGTAGCCCGAGTTGACCGCCGAGCGCACGCTCTTGCCCTGGCGGACCTCCTCCTTGATGCGCTCGAAGATCACGACGTTGGCATCGGCCGCGACGCCGATCGTGAGGATCATGCCGGCGATGCCGGGCAGCGTCAGCGTGACGGGGATCGCGTTGAAGAGACCCCACAGCAGGATCGCGTAGACGATCAGTGCGAGGTCGGCGACCACCCCGAGGAAGCGGTAGAAGGCGACCATGTAGACGAGGACGACGGCGAGGCCGACGATGCCCGCGATGAGACCGGCGCGCAGCGAGTCCTTGCCGAGCGTGGCCGAGACCTCGGCCTGCTGGATAGGCTCGAGCTGCACCGGGAGAGCGCCGGTGTTGAGCACCAGCGCGAGGTCTTTGGCCTCGCTCACCGTGAAGGAGCCGGTGATCTCGGCGCCGCCGCTGATGCCGTCGCGCAGCTGCGGGTCGGTGTGATCGATGCGCGGGTCGGACTCGATGACGTTGTCGAGCACGATGGCGAAGGTGGCCGACTCTCCGCTGAGGAGCCCCTCGCGGTAGAGATCCTTGGTCACACGCTGGAACTCCTTGCCGCCCTCGCCGGTGAACTCCATCAGCACGTTGGGCCGGTTGTACTGGTCGTAGCTCTGCCGGGCGCTGGCGATGGCCGCTCCCGTCATCTCGGGGGGCCGCCTGTACACGTACCAGAGCTCGGGCACCTGCTGCTCGTTGCCGTCGGCGTCGGTGATCGTCTCGGACGGGCTCGTGACGAGCGCCCAGTCGTCGGTGTTCACCAGCCCCTCGCGGAACTGCTCGATGTCGGCCTTGGGGACGCCGCGCTTGGCGGCCTCCTCGAGCGCGGCCTCCTTGCTCACGACCTCCGCGACCGGCCGCGCCGTGGAGTCGTCTGTGAAGAACTCGAGCTGCGCCGTCTTGCCGATGATCGCCAGCGCCTGCTGCGGATCGGTGACGCCGGGCAGCTGGATCGAGATCTGGTCGGCGCCCTGCTGCTGGACCGCCGACTCGCTCACGCCGAGGCCGTTGACGCGTCGGTCGATGATGCTGAGCGTCAGGTCCATCTGCTCTGCGGTCGGTACGTCACCGGAGTTGGTGCGCGCCTCGAACACGACCTCGAGCCCGCCCTGCAGGTCGAGGCCGAGGTACGTCTTCTCGCCCGGCGGGATGATGAAATAGAGCGAGACCGCGACGAAGGCGGCCACGACGAGCAGGATGATGAGGTTACGGTATCTGGGCATGGTAGAAAGCCGCGATAGCAGCCGTCGGAGGCTGAAGCCTACCCGACGTCATTACGCCGTGCAACTGGGCCTCAGCGAGCCCGCGATGACGACCTCCGACCAGGACCGTCAGCGGTCCTTGAGGAAGCTCGGGATATCGAGCACGTCGTCGTCGACGTCGAAGCGCGGGCGCGACTCCTCGCTCGTGAACGGCCGCGAGCGCGTCGCCTCGGCCTCGGCGCTCGGAGGCGCCTCATAGCCCTCCATGTCGCGGTCGAAGCCGGTGGCGATGACGGTGACGCGCACTTCGTCGCCCAGACCGCCGTCGATCACGGCGCCGAAGATGATATTGCAGTCGGCGTCCGCGGCGCTCGAGATGATCTCGGCCGCCTCGTTGATCTCAAAGAGGCCGAGATCGCTGCCGCCGGTGATGTTGAGCAGGATGCCCTTGGCGCCCTCGACGCTGGCCTCGAGCAGCGGCGAGCTGATCGCCGCCCGCGCCGCCTCGACGGCGCGGCTCTCGCCGCTGGAGACCCCGATGCCCATGAGGGCCGAACCGGCGTCCTTCATGATGGTGCGCACGTCGGCGAAGTCGAGGTTGATGAGACCGGGGACCGTGATCAGATCGGTGATGCCCTGCACGCCCTGGCGCAGGACGTCGTCGGCGACCTTGAAGGCCTCGATCACCGAGGTGCGCCGCTCGACCACCTGGAGCAGGCGATCGTTCGGGATGATGATCAGCGTGTCGACCTTGTCGCGCAGGGACTGGATACCGTCCTCCGCCTGACGGGCGCGGCGCTTGCCCTCGAAGGTGAAGGGTCGCGTGACGACACCGACGGTCAGCGCACCGAGCTCCTTCGCCAGCTCGGCGATGACGGGCGCCGCCCCGGTACCCGTGCCGCCGCCCTTGCCGGCGGTCACGAACACCATGTCGGCGCCTTTGAGGGCGTCGCGAAGCTCGTCCTTGCTCTCGATGGCGGCTTGATGGCCGATGGTCGGGTTCGCACCCGCGCCCAGCCCCCGTGTGATCTTGCTGCCGATGTGGATCTTGACGTCGGCGTCACACATCTGCAGAGCTTGCGCATCGGTGTTGACGGCGATGAACTCGACGCCCCGCAGGCCTGCATCGACCATGCGGTTCACCGCGTTGGTCCCCCCGCCGCCGACACCCACGACCTTGATGACGGCGAGATAGTTGGCCGACGAGTCCATCATCTGGCTACCCTCCTGTTAAGGTCGAGACTCTCCGTCAGCGCACAACGTCGACTCTCATGTCGCACTTGAACCTGCCTGGATGGCACCGCCGTCCCAGCACCACAATAACATGCTTTACAGGGCTTTTGAGAACCTCAAACCCTGCGGCGTCAGTCGAGCTTCTGCCCTCGTCTGAATATACCGATGGCCGGAGAGGGGTGTCAAACACGTCAGCGTCACGCGGGACGAACGGGGATACTCTCTCACCCATCGAGGAGGGGCCGGCCGAGCGGGCGTTCGGGCACCGAGACGTCGATGTGCGAAGGGCTGATCCCCTTCTCGCGATACGCGGCGGCGACCGCGCGCAGCGCGAGGGCTTTGTCGCCCAAGCGATCGGCGTCGCCGATCCGCACGACAAGGTCGTCGCGCATCGTGACGGTGACCTGCAGAGCCTTGGTCACCTCGACGAGCGCGACCTGCCGCCGCAGGCGCGACGACAGCCCGGCCAGAGTCGCAAGGACCGCCGAGACCCTGCGCTCGTCGATGGTCGTGCCGATCTTCGGCACCGCGCTGGTCTTCAAGCGCGGCAGCCGTGACTCCGTCGACCCGGATGGGCCCTCGTCGAGGCTGCCGGTCCCCGCTATGTCCCCAGCGGCGGACGCGAGTCCTTCTCCGGTCTCAGCGGCGGCGTCGAGCCCTTCTCCGGTCTCGGCGGCGGCCTCGCCCTCGGCGCCGTTCGACGACGCACCGGCCTCCGACGCCAGCGCACCTTCGCCGTCCTCGGATGGCGACGGCGCCTCGCACACCACGTGACCCGCGTCGCTCACGATGAACCAGCGTCCCTCGGCGAGGAGAGCGAGCGCCGGCCGGTGTTCGACCAGCCGCACCCGGAGCGTGTCCGGGAAGTCCCGATCGATGTCGACGTCGGCGACGTAGCACTGACGGCGGAGCACGCGCAGCACCTCGTCCCGCCCGACGGCGAAGAGGTTCTCGCCCGTGAGGGTCTTCTCAAGGGTGCGGCGGGTCTCGTTCTTGCCCACCATGTGCGCCCCGGTGAGCACGACGCGCTCGATGGTGAACGTCGAGGACGTGCGGCCCCAGGCGACCACCGCCCCGGGGATGCCGAGGACGGCCACCGTGAGGAGGATGGTGGAGAGGATGCGCAACCGGGGGCCACGCGCCCCCCCGTGTGTCGCCATGCGTCTACGCCCCGGGTAGGAGAAGAAGTCGGCTCACTCGCGTATTCGCCGCGACAGGCCTCGTCCCTGCGGTCGCGCGCCTCAGGCGGAGAGGCCGCCGGGACCCGGCTGGGGGGCGCCCTCGCCCTCACGGCTCAGCAGCGTCACCAGCTCGTTCGCGACGGTGTAGATGTCGCCCGCTCCCAGCGTCAGCACGAGGTCACCGGGTCGCACCCGGCCGCTGAGGTAGCGCACGACGTCGGCGTTGCGCGGCAGATAGCGCACCGGCCCGCCCGGCCGCTCGGCCAGGTACGCGTCCACGACGAGCTTGCCGGTGATGCCCGGCTCGGGCTCCTCGCGCACCCCGCTGATGTCGGTGACGATGGCCTCGTCGGCGAGCGTCAGCGCGCGCCCGAACTCGCGCTGGAGGTGGCGGGTGCGCGAGTAGAGGTGAGGCTGGAAGACGGCGATGACCCTGCGGTGGTCTCCGAGCTGCGTGGCCTTCAGGGTGGCCTCGATCTCGGTCGGGTGGTGAGCGTAGTCGTCGTAGATGAGGATGCCGCGCGGGCGCCCGACCTCGTCGAAGCGCCGTGCCGCGCCGCTGAAGGTGGCGAGCTGCGCGGCGGCCGCCTCGACACCCAGCCCGCAGCGATCGACGATGACGAGACAGACGAGGGCGTCGATCACGTTGTGCGCGCCGCCCACCCTGAGGCGGACGAGACCGAGGTCCTCCTCCCCACGCCAGACCGTGAACTCGCTGCTCAGGCTGTCGACCCGCACGACCTCGGCGCGCCAGTCGCCGCCGTCGAGACCGACCGTCGTCACGGGGGCGCCGGAGGCCTTGCGCAATGACTCGGTGCTCGTGCCGTCGACCAGCACGAGCAGGCCGTCACGGGGCAGCAGCCTCACGAAGGTGTGGAAGACCTCGCGGATCTCGTCGAGACAGCTGAAGTTGGCGTGGTGGTCCATCTCGAGGTTCATCACCGCGGCGATCTCGGGACGCAGGTAGACGAGGCTGCCGTCGCTCTCGTCGGTCTCGGCGACGAGCCATTCACCCTGCCCCAGACCGGCGTTGGAGGCCATCTCGTTGAGCTCGCCGCCGATCACGTAGGTCGGATCGAGCCCGGCCCCGTGAAGAACGTGCGACACCATCGACGAGGTGGTCGTCTTGCCGTGCGTGCCGGCGATCGAGATGCCGCGACGCATGGCCATCAGCCGCGCAAGCATCTCCGCGCGCTGCAGCACCGGCACCCCCCGCTGCCCGGCGGCGCGCAGCTCGGGGTTTCCCCGCGGGATCGCCGACGACACGACGACGATGACCGCGTCGCCGAGATTGTCGGCGTGGTGGCCGATGGTCACCGGGACGCCGCCCTCGACCAGACGACGCGTGTAACGGGACTGCTTGAGATCGGAGCCCTGCACGCGCACGCCGAGCTGGTGCAGGACCATCGCGATGGCGCTCATGCCGGCCCCACCGATGCCTACGAAGTGCACCGGCTGTGGGAAGCCCTGGGAGGCTCTGGTCGCCGTCGCGCCGCTCATCGTCTCTTTGACTCCATCACGTCCTCGATCGTGTCCGCGACGCGCCGCGTCGCGTCGGGCGGCCGAGCCGCCGGCTCGCGGCCGCCATCTCCTCGCGCCGCGTCTCGTCGGCGAGCAGCTCGGCGACAAGGCGACGCAGCGACTCCCCGGTGAGCGCGGCGTCGTCGACCACCAACGCCGCGCCCGCGGCGGCCATGACCTCGGCGTTCTTACGCTGGTGATCGCCCGTCGCATGCGGGTAGGGCACCAGGATCGCCGGCCGTCCGAGGGCGGCGATCTCGGCGACGGAGCCGCCGGCGCGGGCGACCACGAGGTCGGCCGCGGACATCGCCTGCGCCAGGAGCGGAGTGTACGGGACCAGGCGGTAGCGCTCAAACCGCACGCCGCGGCGCCCGAGCTCCGCCCGCAACGCGTCGTGATTGCGCGGCCCGCACACGTGAACGACCTGGAAGGCGAGTTCGCCGCTGAAAGCGTCGAGACAGGCGCGGTTCAGGGACTGGGCGCCCTGGCTGCCGCCGAAGACGAGGACGACCGGCAGGTCGTCCCGCAGGTCGAAGGCGGCCAGTCCCTCAGCGCGCGTCGCCGCGACCTGCGCGACCGTCAGCGGCCGCCCGGTGACGACGAACTTGGGTGGACGCAGGCCCGCGATCGGAAGGCTCAGGCAGACCCGGTCGACGAACGGCCGCAGCATGCGGTTCGTGACACCGAGCCGCGCGTCGGCCTCGAGCGCCACGGCGGGCGTACCCCGGGCTCCGGCGAGGGCGATGACCGGTCCGCTCGCAAAGCCCCCGCCGCCGACGACCGCGGCTGGTCTGAGCTCGCGCAGGATCCCCACGGCGCGCGGGGCGGCGGCCGCCAGCAGACGAAGCGCCGTGAGGTTCGAGCGCGCCGTCAGACGGCGCTCGAAGCCCCGCAGCTCGAGCGTGCGCACGACCCATTCGCGCGGCAGCGCGTCGGCCTGCGACGGGGTCGTGACGAAGACGATGCGTGCACCGCGCGCCTCGAGCTCAGCGGCGAGGGCGGCGGCGGGCGTCAGATGACCGCCCGTCCCCCCGGCCGCGAGGAGCACGACGGCTCCTTGGAGCACTGACGACAATGAAGCTCCTCCGGTTGGTGGAGATGTTGACGAGGATGCCGACGGCCGCGAGGACGGCGACGAGACTGGTGCCGCCCAGGGAGACCAGCGGCAGCGGGACCCCGGTGAGGGGGACCACGCTCAGGGCGGCGCCGATGTTGATGAACGCCTGCCCCACGACGAGACCGACGATGCCGACGGCAAGCAACTTGCCGAAGAGCTCGCGGCACGCGAGTGCGATGCGGCAGGCCGCCCAAGCGAGCAGAAGGTACAGCGCGATCAACACGAGGAGGCCGACGAGGCCGAGCTCCTCACCGATGATGCCGGTGATCATGTCGGTCGTCTGCTCGGGCAGATACCCGAACTTCTGCACCGAGTTGCCGAGACCGACACCGAAGACCCTGCCCGAGGCGATCGACACCAGCGACTGCGTCGCTTGGAAGCCGCTCGTCTGGGCGAAGCGCTCGGGGTCCATGAACGCGGTGATACGGTCCATGCGGTACGGCTCGATGAGGATCAGAGCGCCGACCAGCAGGGGCGCCAGGGCGGTGAACCCGAAGAGGTGGCGCCAGCGCGCACCGCCGGCGATGAGCACGGCCGCCGCCCCCACGCAGAGGACGAGCGTCGTGCCGAGGTCCTTCTGGAGCACCCCGACGATGACGCCGAACGGCAGCAGGCCGATCGCCACCAGCCGCACGAACCCCGGTCGCGTGCGCAGCGCCGGCGGGTCCTTCACGATCAGCGCCGCCAGAAGGGCGACGACGGCGACCTTGGCGATCTCGCTGGGCTGGAGCTGCGAGAAGCCGATGTCGATCCAACGGCGGGCGCCGCGGATCTCCATCCCGACGCCCGGGACGAACACGGCGAGCAGCAGCCCGCCGGCCAGGACGGCGAAGGGCACGGCGGCGCGGCGCCACACGACGTAGTCGATCCTCGAGAACAGCAGAAGCGCCAGCACACCGACGCCCGCGAACACGAGTTGGCGTCTGAAGAAGTAGAAGGTCGTCCCGTGCTCGAAGTACGCCTGGGCGACCGAGGCGCTGTAAGCCATGACCAGGCCGTACAGCAGCAGAAGGCCGGTGGCCAGAAGGAGGAGGCGCCGCTCTGGGACTCCCTGCAGAGCGGACGGCCCGCGTCGAGGAGCGCCGGCCCGCTGTTCGCGCTCTCGGCGCTCGGTCGTCGGCCGCTGCCGGCGCCCGTCACGCTGCGGCTGCGCCTGCCGTGCGGCGGCCCGTCCCGCCGTGCTCGGCCGCACGCCGCCCGATCGCGCCGCGGCGCGTGGGCTCACCCACGGGGCAGGCTCGAGACGCTCCTCCCCCGCCTTCGTGCGGCGCGCTGTCACGTTGTCGCTCTCCCCACTCCCAGCTTCTTGACCAGCTCAATGAAGTGTTCGCCTCGTTCCTCGTAGCTCCTGTACTGGTCGAAGCTGGCGCAGGCCGGGCTCAAGAGGACGACGTCACCGGGTCGCGTGTGCGCCGAGGCCCACGTCACCGCCGCCGCGAGGTCGGGCAGGGTCACGAAGGGCACCGCGGCGGCCGGGGCGCGCTCGGCGCGCCGCCGAAACGCCGTCTCGAGGGCCCCGGACGCCTTGCCGATGAGGACGGCGTGACGGATGCGGCCCTCGCAGCCGGCGGCGAGATCGTCGAACGACGAACCCTTGCCGAGACCACCGAGTACGAGAACGACGGGGCCCGCGTAGGCGGTCAGCGCCTTCAGAGTGGCGTCGACGTTGGTCGCCTTCGAATCGTTGACGTAGGTCACGCCCTCGACGACCCCCGCGACCTGAAGGCGGTGGGCCACCGGTTCGAAGGTCTGCAGGGTGCGGGCGATGGAGGACGGTGGCGCGCCGGCCGCCGCGGCGGCGGCGGCCGCCGCCAGCGAATTCTGGAGGTTGTGCTCGCCGCGCAGCGACAGGTCCTCGGCCCGGCACAGATCGACACGTTCTTCGCCGGACGCCAGCCAGAGTCTGCCACCGCTCACCCCGGCCGCCTGATCGGGATGGGCGTCGCCTGTGGAGGTCCAGCGGCGACGGCCCTTCCCCGGGATCTCCGCGGCGCGGGTGCCCGCGTCGTCGGCGTTGAGCAGGGCGAGGTCGTCGGGGCCTTGGTTCTCGAACACGCGGAGCTTCGCGGCCGCGTAGCCCGCGTAGCTCCCGTGGCGGTCGACGTGGTCCTCGGTCAGGTTCAGGAGCACGGCGATGTCCGGTTTGAAGCGCTCGACGTCCTCGAGCTGGAAGCTCGAGAGCTCTGCGACGACGACTTCGTCGGCGCCGATCTCGAGCGCCAGCTGCGCCAGGGCGCGGCCGATATTGCCGCCCACGGCCACGGGGATGCCGGCGTCCTCGAGGATCCGGCCGACCAGGGCGGTCGTCGTCGTCTTGCCGTTGGTGCCCGTGACCCCGATCACGCGATTCGTCAGGAAGCGCGCGGCAAACTCGATCTCGCTCCAGACCGGCACGTGCCGCGCGAGCGCCTCCTGCACGAGCCGGCTCTCGCGCGGCACGCCGGGGCTCTTGACGAGCAGGCCGGCCTCGCGCGGCAACGTCGCGCCGGCGCCGACCAGGACCTCCGCCCCGGCGGCCGCGAGCTCCGCCGGCACCTGCTCGTCCAGGCCCGCGTTCTCGTCGAGCGCCACCACGCGGACCCCGGGCAGCCGCTGCAGGGCGAGATCGACCACCGGCCGGCCGCTGCGGCCGAGCCCGAGCACGACGAGCGTGCCGACGTCGCTCAGGTCCACGGTCAGAACGTCGCGTAGTAGGCGACGAACCCGGCGCCGGCGAAGATCGCCGAGACGATCCAGAAGCGCACGATGATCTTCGTCTCGGACCACGCCTTCAGCTCGAAGTGGTGATGCAGCGGCGCCATCAGAAGGACGCGCCGCCCCGTCAGCTTGAAGGAGATGACCTGCAGGGCGACCGAGCCTGCCTCGAGCACGAACAGCCCACCCATGATGAGCAACGCCAGCTCGGTCCTCGTGAGGATCGCCATGGCGGCGATGGCGCCGCCCAGACCGAGCGATCCGGTGTCTCCCATGAAGACGTCGGCGGGGTACGAGTTGTACCAGAGGAAGCCGAGACAGGCGCCGCCGATGCACCCCGCGACGACCATGAGGTCCTGGATGCCCGGGTCGTTGGTGTTGCGCGCGATGATGAAAGCGACGCCGGCGAGGGCCACCAGCACGATCGCCGAGGCGCCCGCGGCCAGGCCGTCGAGGCCGTCGGTCAGGTTCACCGCGTTCGAGAAGCCGGCGAGCGTCAGGAAGACCAGCGCGTAGAAGCCCCAGGTGCCGAGCTCGAGGCGGAAGTCGGTGAAGGGCACGTCGATCCGCGTGTCGAGCCCCGAGAAGTGCAGCACGATGAAGCCGATGAAGAGCGACAGCAGCAGCTGGAGGAGCAGTTTGTAGCGGGCGGAGAGGCCGAGCGAGCGGCGACGCACGATCTTCATCCAGTCGTCCACGAAGCCGATAGAGGCGTTGGCCAGCGCCGCGAACAGCACCGTCACCGAGGCGATCGAGAAACGGCTGAACACGATGTACGGGACGATCACGGCGAACCAGATGAGCAGGCCACCCATGGTGGGCGTCCCCGACTTCGACTGATGGCCTTCGGGACCCTCGTCGCGCACGGTCTGCCCGAACTCGTTGGCGCGCAACCAGCGCACGAAGGCCGGCCCGATCGCCAGCACCAGCACCATCGCGGTGACACTCGACACCATCGCTCGCAACATCGTTCAGTCCACTCCTCGCACGCTCTCCGCCGGACCGAACGCCGGTGCGGCGCCGGCGGCCGGCGCACTACCGTCCTCCCCGGCGTTCGCCGCCGGCGGGCAGGCTTCCTTCACCGCCGCCGCCACACGCTCGAAGCGCAACGCTCGCGAGGCCTTCACGAGGACGGCGCTGCCGGGCGCGAGAGCGCCCGGCAGCGCCGTCAGCAAAGCCTCGACGGTGGGGTACCACGCCTCGTGCGGCGCGCCGCAAAGGTAGTGCCGGGCGAGATCGCCGGCAGCCACCACCTGAACGCCGGCGCGGGCGGCGTGCTCGCCGACGGCGCGGTGGTAGGCAGGCGCCTCCGCACCCAGCTCGAGCATGTCGCCGAGCACGGCGACCCGCGGACGCTCGCAGGCCAAGGCGACCAGGTGGTCGAGCGCGGCCCGCGTCGCCGTCGGGTTCGCGTTGTAGCTGTCGTCGAGCAGCAGACCGCCGCCGCACAGCGCCACGATCTCGCCGCGGAGCTCGGAGAAGACGACGGCCCCGGCGCCGGCGCGCGCCTGGTCCAGCCGATAGCCGAGCTCGAAGAAGGCGGCGAGCGCGGCCTGCGCGTCACGCAGGAAATGCTCGCCGCCGAAGTTGAAGTCGAGCGTGCTCCGGTGACCGAAGGCATCGACCAGGACGTGGGTCTCGGTCGCGCGTGACTCGGCCTCGACGATGCGGACGTCGCTGACCAGCGTCCCGAACGTGACGACGCGCCCGGCGTGCCGGTGCAGGTACGGCTCGAGCAAGGACTCGTCGCCCGGTACGACCGCCGTGCCCACGGCAAGCCCTTCGAGGATCTCCGCCTTCGCCGCGGCGACGTCGTCGAGCGTGCCGACGAGCTCGAGGTGGACCGGGGCGACGTTGGTGATGACCGCGACATCCGGCTCGGCGATGCGCGCGAGCTCGCGGATCTGGCCGGGCCCGCGCATCGCCATCTCGACCACGGCGACCTCAGAGTTGCGCTCGATGCCCAGCAGGGTGAGCGGCACGCCGATCTCGTTGTTCAGGTTGGCCTCGGTCGCGACGACGCGCGCCAGCGGCCGCAGCAGCGCCGCGAGGATGTCCTTGGTCGAGGTCTTCCCGGCGCTCCCCGTGATGCCGACGACCTTCACCCCGGCGCCGCGGCGCACGGCGCGCGCGAGAGCGCCGAGGGCGGCGACGCCGTCGTCGACGGCGACGCACGGACGGTCGGGGCCGAGTGTCGCCGCGGTCTCCTGCCGCACGACCACCGCGGCGGCGCCGGCCGCCAGCGCGCGCACGGCGAACTCGTCGCCGTCGAAGCGCTCGCCGCGGAGCGCGACGAAGAGGTCGCCGGGCCTCAAGTCGCGAGTGTCGGTCGAGACGCCGTGCACGACGAGCGAGGGATCGACCCCATGGAGTCGCCCGCCGGTGGCCGCGGCCACCTCACCGAGGGTCAGCGGCAGCATCAGCCGCCGCCCGGGGCGACGTCGTGACCGCCGGTATGGCCGAGCCGCGCGAGTGACTCCGCGGCCACCACGCGGTCGTCGAAGGGGATCCGGCGGTCGGCGAACGTCTGTCCCTGTTCGTGACCCTTGCCGGCGATCAGGACCACATCACCGGGCCGGGCAGCGGCGAGCGCCAGCTCGATGGCGCGACGCCGGTCGGCCTCGACCGTCACCCGCCCGGACAGCTCGGCCGGCACCCCGGTGAGGATCTCCGCGATGATGACGCCGGGCTCCTCGCTGCGCGGGTTGTCCGAGGTGACGTAGCTCAGGTCCGCCAAGCGCGCGGCGAGCCCGCCCATCAACGGCCGCTTGCCGCGGTCGCGGTCGCCGCCGCAGCCGAAGACGACGAGCAGCCGCTCCGCAGCGATCCCGCGCGCTGCACGCAGCGCGCTCTCGAGCGAGTCGGGCGTGTGCGAGTAGTCGACGAGCACCGTGAAGGGCTGGCCGGCCCGGACCGCCTCGAAGCGGCCGGGGACGCCCTCCGCCTCCGACAGGCTGCCGAGGACCGTGTCGACCGGCAGGCCGAACGCCAGGGCGGTCGTCGCCACCGTCAGCGCGTTCTCGACGTTGAAGCGCGCCGTCAGGCGCAGCTCGACACGCCGCTCGAGATCGAGTCGCGACGCGAGCAGCGTGAAGGCGGCGCCGTCCGGCCGCAGATCGACGGCGACGGCGCGGACGTCGGCCGGCCGGCCCCGCGGCGCCGCGGCGCCGTCACCGGCATCGTCTTCGAGGGCGCACGTCCAGAGCCGCGCTCCGTAGGGCTCGCGGCACTCCTCCGCCAGCCGCCGGCCCCACTCCCCCGTGACGTTCACGACCGCGACCGCCCCGGGCTGGGACTCGCCGTCGCGAAGGAACAGCCGTCGCTTCGCCGCGAAGTAGCCCTCCATGTCCTTGTGGAAGTCGAGGTGGTCGCGCGAGAGGTTCGTGAAGACGACCGCGCCGTAGCGCACGCCCGCCGTCCGCTCGAGCATCAGGGCGTGGGACGAGACCTCCATGACACAGGCGTCATCGCCGGCGGCGACCATGCGCGCGAGCAGCGCCTGCAGGTCGAGCGACTCCGGCGTCGTCAGCATGACCGGCTCGACGCGGCCGCCCACCCGGTTGTCGACGGTGCCGAGCACACCGCTTCGGCGGCCGCACGCCTCGAGCACCCCGGCGAGCAGGTGCGCCGTGGTCGTCTTGCCGTTCGTGCCGGTGATGCCGACCACGTCGAGCCGGTGCGAAGGCTCGTGGAAGAAGCGCGCCGCGATCAGCGCCATGGCGCGGCGCGTCGACGGCACAAGCAGCTGCGCCACGGGGAGCGGCAGTGGACGCTCGCAGACCAGCGCCACAGCGCCCCGCGCCACCGCCTCGGCGGCGTGATCGTGGCCGTCGCGGCTGAAGCCCGTCACACAGAAGAAGAGCGTGCCGTCGGCGACGTCACGCGTGTGGTAGGCGAGCGTTGCGACCTCGGTCTCTGGGTCGCCCTTGAGCGTAGCGCCGACGACCGGCTCGGCCAGCCTCTTGATCCTCATACACGACGATCCTATCAAGGGCGCCGCCGTCCCCGCGCCCGTTGGCGGGCCGGTCTCACGGCGCGATCTCGAGGTGCTGCAGCACGAAGGTCGCGATGTCGCGCACGGCGGGCGCCGCGACCACACCGCCCCAGATCGCCGCGCGCGGCTCGTCGACGGAGACCAGCACGATGAACCTCGGGTGATCCGCGGGCACGATGCCGACGAAGGAGGCGATGTACCCGGTCTTCGAGTAGCCGCTGCCGTCCGGCAGCGGCTTCTGGGCGGTCCCGGTCTTGCCCGCCACGGCGTAGCCGGGGATCTGCGCACTGGTGCCGGTCCCCTCCTCCACCGCGTCGGTGAGCATCGAGAGCATCTGCCTCGCCACCTTCGCCGACACCACCCGCCGCCGCTCCGGCGACGGCGCCGGCTGCGTGCCGACCTGCGCGGTGAGGGTGGGCTGCACCCAGACGCCCCGATTGGCCAGCACGCCGAACGCAGCGACCATCTGGAGCGGCGTCACGGCGATGCCCTGTCCCATGGGGAGGTTGCCGATGGTCGAGCCGGACCAGTCGCGAGGCACGATCCCGGACGACTCGCCCGGGAACCCGCTGCCGGTCGTCTCCCCGAAGCCGAAGGCGTCGACCCACTTGAGCAGCCGCTTCTGCCCCATCTTGAGACCGATCTTCACGGCCCCGACGTTGCTCGAGTGCGTGAGGATCTCGCGTACCGTGTACGTCGTGGCGCCGCGCTCGTGAGCCTCGCGCACCACGCGGTCGGCGACCGTGATCGAGGACGGCAGCTTGAAGATCGTGCTCGGCGAGACCAGCCCATCGGCCAGCGCCCCGGCGATCGTGACCGCCTTGAAGATGGAGCCCGGCTCGTACGCGTCGGTCACCGCGCGGTTCCTCTCGAAACGGGCGTCGACGCCGAAACGGTGATCCTCGACGCACGGCACGTTGGCCATCGCCAGGACCTCCCCGGTCTGGGCGTCGAGCACGATGCCGACGGCGGCGGTCGCAGAGTAGTCGCGCACGGTCCGCTCGAGCACCTGCTCGGCGGCGAACTGGATGTCGACGTCGAGGGTCAGCCGCACGGTCTGGCCGGGCACGGGCTGGACCTGGTGCAGGGTCTTCAGGGTGCGGCCGGACGGGTCGCGCACCACGACGGCGCTGCCCGGTCGGCCCGCGAGTTCGGCGTCGTGACTGGCCTCGACGCCGGCGATCCCGGTGTTGTCGACGCCGGCGTAGCCCACGACCTGCGCGGCGACCCCGCCCAGCGGGTAGACGCGCGCCTCCTCGGCATAGCTACCGACACCGGGAAGCTCGAGGGCGAGCGCGCGCCGCGCCCGTTCGGGTGTGACCTGCCTGGCGACGAAAGCGAAGCCGCTGGAGCCGTCACTGAGCGCCGCCAGCACGGCCTTCTTCGTGGCCTTCTTCTTGATCTGCAGCGCGCGGCACAGCTTCTCCGACGCGGTCTCGGGGTCGTCGAGCATGTACGGCGTCGCGTAGACCGTCTGTCGCGGCTCGCCGACGGCCAGGTCGTTGCCGTCACGATCGACGATGGACCCGCGCTGAGCGGGGAGGGTGAGCGTGCCGCGCTGCTGCCCGTGCGCGATGCTCGCCAGGTCTCCCGCCGACGAGGCCAGCGCGATGGCGCGCCCGCCCACAAGGAAGAATGCGAGGACAGCCAGCAGGCGCAGCAGGCGGATGCGCCCGTCGACGGCGTCGCCGCAGCGGCCGCCGCCGCCCGCGCCGAAGACCCTCGCCACCCGACGCACGAGGCCGGGACGTCCGCGAGCGCCCTTCGGTGCTCGCCGCCGTCCCGTCACGTCAGCGCCCCGCCGCGCCGGCATCGGCCGCTCCGGGGTCGACGGAGAGGTAGACCACCCCGGACGACGGCACGAGGTCGAGACGGCGCAGAGCGATCGAGCGGATGCGCGTCATCGACGAGAGCCGCGTGACGTCCGCCGTGAGCTGCGCGTTCTCGGCGACGACCCGACTCTGCTCCGCCGCCACCGCCTCGGTCGCCATCGTCTTCTGGACGACGGCGAAGCTGAGCGCGATGCGCCCGACGGCGAGGACCGTCAAGGCGATCGCGAAGACGACGAGCAGCCGAGGGACACGAGCCTGTGTCGCGCGCTGAGACCGCGCTCTCGGCCGGGGCGCCGGAGGCGCCGCACGGCGCGGCGCCGGCGCGACCTGCGGCCGGCGTCTCGCCGGCTCAGCGGACGCGCGTGCCTGTGCGTGCGCCGCCACGTCGGACCCCCGTCAGAGCTTCACGGCGACGCGCAGCTTGGCGGACGCGCTGCGCGGATTGATCTCGACCTCGCGGGCGCGTGGCGTCACGGGCCGACGGGTCAGCACGCGCAGCGTCGGCTCGTGACCACAGACGCAGATGGGCAGACCCGGCGGGCAGACGCAGCCTGCGCTGTGACGGACGAAGAACTCCTTGACGGCCCGGTCCTCGAGCGAGTGGAACGAGATCGCGGCCAAGCGTCCGCCGGGCCGGACCACTCGGTAGGCCTCCGCGAGGCCACGCGCCAACGAGTCCAGCTCGTTGTTGACGACGATGCGCAGCGCCTGGAAGACGCGGCGCGCCGGGTTGCCCGCGCCGAACCGGGCCGGCGTGGGGATGGCGCGCTTCACGAGGCCGACCAGCTCGCCCGTGGTCGCGACCGGGTGCCGCTCCCTCTCCCTGACGATGACGCGCGCGATGCTCTTGGCGTAGCGCTCCTCGCCGTAGCGCCGGAAGATGTCGGTGAGCTCGGCCTGCTGCAACGTGTTGACGAGGTCGGCGGCGGTCAGGCCTGACTCGGGATCCATGCGCATGTCGAGCGGGGCGTCATAGGCGTAGGAGAAGCCGCGCTCCCGGCGATCCAACTGCATCGACGACACGCCGAGGTCCATGTAGACGATGTCGGCGGAGGCGTCCTCGCGGTCGGCCAGCACGTCGGCGAAGTCGCCGTGGTAGAGGTCGACCGGGCACGGCGCGGCGGCGGCCACCTCGCGGAAGAAGTCGGCGACGCTCGGGTCGCGATCGCAGGCGATCAGACGTCCGTCGCCACCGAGTCGCTCGGCGATAGCCTTGGCGTGCCCGCCGGCCCCGAAGGTGCAGTCCACGGCGACCTCGCCGGCGACCGGGTCGGTCAGCTCAACGAGCTCTTCGAGCAGAACCGGCGTGTGAGCGAGCGCCATCTCGTACTCACGGAGTCGCGAGCTCGTCTGCGGTAGCATCGGCCTCCTCCTCAAGGTGGGCCAAATAGGCCGCCCAAGCGGCGCGGTCCCAGATCTCGATGTGGTCGCGGACCCCGATGACGGTCGCTTCGCGACCGATCGCGGCGAATTGCAGGTGACGGCTGGGGAGGGTGACGCGTCCCTGGCGGTCGAGCTCCTGGTGGATGGCGCTGGCGGCGGCGAAGCGCTCGAGGGCACGCACTTTGCTCTTCAGCGTCGACACGCCCTGCGTCTGCTCCTCGAGAAAGCGCTCGAACCCTTCGGGTGCGTAGCCGGCGAGACAGTGTTCATGGCCGCGGGTGACGTAGATACCCTCGGCGAAGACCGGGCGCAGCCGCGCTGGGACCGCGATGCGGTTCTTCGCATCGAGCGTGCATTCGAACTCCCCCACCAGGACCGGTCGCTGCATGGCGGCCACTCTACCCCACACTGCCCCACTTTGCAATAACAAGACCCCACTTCGTCAGCCCATGCGCGACATTGTCGGAGGACCAAGGGGGAGCGAGAAGGGATGCCGAGGCCGGAGAGCGAGAAGGGATGCCGAGGCCGGATGATGCCTGCGATGCGACCGGGGGACCCGAAGGACCGCCGTGCCACCGGACGTGGTATGGGATGGGCCGCCGGAAGACCCGCGGGACCGGCGGCCCGACGCGCCGCGGCTACTGCGAGGACGCGGGGACCTTCAGCTTCTGGCCGGGTGTGAGCGTCTGGAGCTCCTGGTCCGCGTTCAGCTCCTCGATCGCCGTCACGGTCGTGTCGAAGCGCGTCGCGATGGCGGAGAGCGTGTCCCCCGACTTCACCGTGTAGGTCTTCGTCCCCGATGCGCCGGTCGGTTCGGCGGTCGGCTCCGCATCGGACTTCTCCGTGGGCGACGCCTTGGGGCTCGGTGACGCGACCGGCGATGACGCGTCGCCGCCACCGATCACCCCGGTCCTCCACGCCAGGCTGAAGACGACGATCACGGCGACGAGGAAGACCACGGGCGCGGCCAGCCGGGCGAGCCGCACCCTCCGGCTGGGCCCGAGCGCGGCGCTGGGGCGCAGCCGCTTCGCGGCGGGCACCGGGCGCGCATCGCGGGCCGGCGGTCCCGCGGCGCGAGGCTGCTGCCGGGGCGGACCGTCGCCGGTCGCGGCGCCCCCGCGCCCGAGCGACTCGAGACGGCGCAGGGCGGCGTCCGGATCGGCGTCGTCGTAGAGGTCTCTGCCCTTGTCGTCAGTCATCTCGCGATCTCCAGCTCCCCACGCATCCGGTCGGCGGCCGCGGCGGCCGCCGCCCGATACTCCGCTCCGTCGTCGCGCCACGCGAAGATCACGGAGCGCGACGCGTTGACCACGAACCCCGCCGCCTCGCCCTGGGCGATGCCCTGCAGCGCCGCCGCGTCCCCGCCCTGCGCCCCGTACCCGGGAACCAGGATGAAGGCGCGGGGCAAAGCCGCGCGCACCGCCTGCAACTGCGCCGGCGCAGTCGCTCCCGCGACGGCGCCGACATCGCTGTAGCCGTACCGGCCGATCGACGAAGCGCCGAGCCGCGCGACCAGATCGGCCACATGGAGATACAACGCGCGCCCCCCCGTCTCCTGCTCCTGGAGCGTCGCGGCGCCGGGGTTGCTCGTCCTCGTGAGCACGAAGAGCCCCCGGCCCTGCTCGACGAACTCGACGAACGGCGTGAGCGAATCCTCGCCCAGGTACGGGCTCAACGTGACCGCGTCGGCGTCGAGGCCGTCGACCGGCGCCGCCAGGCCCGGCGCGCCGCCGAAGGCGGCGCGCGCATAGGCGGCGCCGGTCGACGCGATGTCGCCGCGCTTCACGTCGAGGATCACCGGCAGCTCGTGCTCGTGGGCGCAACGGATCACCGCCGCCAGCGCGCTCCAGCCGGGCGCGCCGTACTGCTCGAAGAAGGCCGCCTGCGGCTTGACGCAGGCGGCCACGTCGGCGACCGCCTCCACGATGCCGCAGCAGAACTCGGTGAAGCACCCGGCGACGGCCGCCTCCTCGCCGAGCTCGGGCAGTCGCTCGCGCCACCGCTCGAGCAGGACAGGGGGCAGTCGGTCGAGCGCCGGGTCCAGGCCGACACAGACGACGCTACGGCGTCGCAGGATGGACTCGGCGAGACGGTCTGAGAAATGCTCTGGTGCGCTGACCACGTGAGCAGGACTATCGCATCGCAGTGCGCGGGGTCAAGCCGGTACGGCCGGAGACGGCGGTCGGGTGGTCAGATGAGCGGGTCGGAAGGGCTCGTCTCGCCGCACCCCGGATCGCCGGGTCCGACGTCGGCGGGGGCTTCCGCATCGTCCACCTTGGCCGCCTGCTGCGCCTGGAACTGACGCACGTTGCGGCGGATGGTGGCAAGCTTCTGTCGCACCACGTCGGTCGCCGCGTCGTCGACGGCGCCCTCCTCCCCGCCGATGCGCTCAGACTCGCGCTGCATCTCGCGCAACACGTCCATCAACTGCTGATCGTCCATGACCGAGAGCTTGTCGAGGTCCCACTTCATCGCCTTGCTCGAGGTCTCGTGCACGGCGTCCAGCTTCGAGCGGACGACGGGGTTGAACACGGCGCCGGGATCGACCTGGGCGGTGATCTCGTCGACGTCGCGGATCATGTCCTCGATGCTGGCCCCGGCCTTCGGGATGATCTTGATCTGCCCGTCGTCGGTCTCCTCGACCCGGTCGATGGAGAGGTAGGCCTTGAGGAAGCCTTCCGTGAACGCCACCGGCACACTGACGGCGTACACGATGACCTGGAGGATCTCGGCCGCGAACTGCGTGAACGTGCCGGTGTGAAGGTAGCTGTCCTCGATGAGGCCCAGCAGCATCGACTTGAGGTAGGGGTCGGCGCGCATGTCGCGCGGCCGGCCTCCCGGCAATCCGTCACCCGACTGTGCGATCCGCTCGGCCATCTTCCCCTATGTCGGCAGTGGCGCGGCCGTTCTTGACGACGGGGCGCCTGCGGGCGGCACGACGCCGCGGCATCCGCCGCCGTCCCGGCGCGGCCGTCGGCCAGCCGAGCCGCTCAGCGCCCCTTCGGCTCGGGCGGCCGCTTGGCCAGGAAGGCCTCCATGCACTCCGTCTGATCATCGCTCGCGAAGCACAGCGCGAACAGATCGCGCTCGATGCCCTGCCCCGTCTCGATGTCGACGTCGGCGGAGGCGTGGACCGCCGCCTTGCAGTAGCACATGGCCAGCGGGCTCTTCGCGGCGAGCTCACGGGCGAGGGCCGCGGCTTGGTCCGCGAGCTCCTCGCGCGGGACCACGACCTGGACCAGACCGATGCGCAGCGCCTCGTCGGCGCGTACGTGACGGCCGGTGAGCACCAGGTACTTGGCCCACCCCATGCCCACGGTGCGCGTGAGGCGCTGCGTGCCGCCGAAACCGGGGGTGATGCCGAGACCGACCTCCGGTTGACCGAACTTGGCGTTCGCGCCGGCGATGCGGATGTCGCAGGCGAGAGCCAGCTCGCAGCCGCCGCCGAGGGCGTAGCCGTTGACGGCGGCGATCCATGGCTGGGGGGCGGCCTCGATGGCGCTCATGATGGTCTGCCCGAGGAGCGACGAGCGCCGCGCCTCCTCCGCGGTCATGTCCTTCATCTCGGCGATGTCGGCGCCGGCGACGAAGGCCTTGTCGCCGGCCCCCGTGAGGACGACCGCTCTCACCGTCTCGTCGGACGAGAGTTCGCGAACGGCTGCGAGCAGCTGCTCTTTGGTCTTGCTGTCGAGAGCGTTCAGCGCCTCGGGACGGTCGATGGTGACCACCGTCACGGCGCCGTCGCGCCGGATGTTCACGGCCATTGGGACCTTCCTTGTGGGCTCGGATGGACGTCGCCCTCACTCTACCCCACGCGCCGCCATCGCGAGTACGGACCGCCTCACGCGCGGCCGCGGCGCAGGTGCCGCGATTGTCATCTTGCGCGAGAGGCGCGGCCCGTGCTTCTCTTGGCGGCGACGACCGAGCGAGCAAGGAGCACAGGCGATGAACAGATCCACCCACGCCACGAGGTCCACCCCGAGAGCGGCGCGGCCAGAGCGCGCACTCCGAGGGGCGCTCCTGATCGCCGTGCTGGCCGCCGCCTGCGCCTTGGCCATCTCCGCCTGCGCGAGCGGCGACGAAGCGGCACCCGCGACCTCATCCTCCCTCGAGGCGCAGTCAGAGACCGACGCCGCCCGCGAGGTCGTCGTCGCGTACCTCGACATGCTCGAGCGCGGCGAGTTCGGCGAGCTCGACAGGGTGGCGACCCCCCGCTACGCGGGCATCCACGCCGGCGGCGCCGACAAGCCGCTCGCGCGCGTGCGGCTCGTCGATCTGACCCTGCAGCCCGAGCCGGGCGGCGACCGCACGCAAGCCCAGATGACCGTCTACATCGACCCCGGTGCCGCGGCGGGCCCCTGGGGATCCGAGCCGGGCGAGCGCGAGCTCTTCGCGTACCTCGTTCGGTCGGCCGACGGCGGCTGGCTGATCGACGACTTCGGCACCGGTCCCTGAGCACACGGGCACGACGAGAGCGACCCGCGAGGCGCCGAGGCGCGAGGGGCCACCGTCGCCCTAGCCGCGCAGCTTCCTGAGCGGCGCGACGCTCGCCATGAGGCGGCGCTCGGAGCCGTCGTTCTCGAAGCGCACGAGCACGATGCCGCCGCTCTCGACGGCCAGCACCGCTCCTTCGCCGAGCGTCGCGTGCAGGACCCGCTCCCCAGCCGCGAAGTACTGCCCGACGACCTCGCTGTCGAGGTCGGGGGCGGAGCGCTCCAGGCCGGTGATGCGGCGCCCTGAGCCGCCGGCGCCCTCGTCTTCGTGAGACCGGTGCGACCAACTGCTCCGGCGCTCGCCCCAACCGCCGCGCTCGCCGGCGTCGGGCTCTCCGCGCCGGCCGTCCCGCGCGCCCCAGACGGCCGCTCCTCCGCCCACGACCCGCCGCTCGGCGAGGTGCGCCGGTATCTCGCTCAAGAAGCGAGACGGCAGGTTGTACTGCGCGCTGCCCCAGAGACTGCGGGCGCGCGCGTGCACGAGATACAGACGGTCCATTGCACGCGTGATGCCTACGTAGGCGAGACGCCGCTCCTCCTCGAGGTTCTGTTCGTCCAGCGAGCGCTGGTGAGGGAAGACGCCCTCCTCCATGCCCGTCACGAAGACGGCGGGGAACTCGAGCCCCTTGGCGTTGTGCAGCGTCATGAGCGTGATCAGCTCGCCCGCCTCCGCGTAAGCGTCGACGTCGGCGTACAGCGAGATCTCCTGCAGGAAGCCGTCGAGAGCGGGCTCGGTGGCCCGGCGGTCGTACTCGGCCGCGACCCCGACGAACTCCTCGAGGTTCTCGAGACGGCCCTCGGCCTCGAGCGTGCGCTGCTCGCGGAGCAACTCCTCGTAGCCCGTCTCGTCGAGGACGCTGCGCACGACCTCGGCGACCGGGCGCCCGGCCACGCCCGCGTGCAGGCCGCGGACCAGAGCCACGAAGCCGTCGAGGGCCTTGACGGCGCCCGACGTCAGCCCGGGCACGTCGGCGGCCGCGTTCATCACGGCCCAGACGCTTTCGCCCAGGCTCGTCGCGTGGACCTGCAGGCGCTGAAGGGTCGTCGCCCCCAGCCCCCTGCGCGGCACGTTGACGACGCGCAGGAGGCGCTGCGTGTCGTCCGGGTTCACGAGCACGGTGAGATAGGCGAGCACATCCCTGATCTCGGCGCGCTCGTAGAACTTGGGCCCGCCGATGACCTGATAGCCGATCGCGTAGCGCCCGAACTGCTCCTCGAGCACGCGCGACTGGGCGTTGGTGCGGTAGAGCACCGCGACCTCGCGCGGGGAGTACGCCCTCCCGTCCGTCTCGCCCTCGAGCAGCTTCTGCACCTCGCTGGCCACGTACTGCGCCTCGGCGCGCTCGTCGTTGACCTCGACGACCTGCACGAGCGCGCCCTCCCCGCGCGGCGTCCAGAGGCGCTTGCCCTTGCGCTTGCGGTTGTGGGTGACGACGGCGTTCGCCACGTCCAGGATCGGTTGCGTCGAGCGGTAGTTCTGCTCGAGGCGGATCACCTTGGCCTCGGGGTAGTCGCGCTCGAACTCGAGGATGTTGCGGATGTCGGCCCCGCGCCACGAGTAGATCGACTGGTCGTCGTCCCCGACCACCATGAGGTTGCTGTGCTTCTCGGCAAGGATGGAGGCGAGCCGGTACTGGGCGTGGTTCGTGTCCTGGTACTCGTCGATGAGGATGTAGCGGAAGGCCTGCTGGTAGTGATGCCGGCGCTCGGGGAAGCGCTCGAGCAGTCCGACCGTCTTCATGAGCAGGTCGTCGAAGTCCATCGCGTTCATGGCGGCGAGCTCGCGTTCGTAGCGTTCGTAGACAGCGGCAGTCGTCTGCGCGAAGAAGCCCGCCACCTTCTCGCCGTACGCGGCCGCGTCGAGCAGCTGGTTCTTGGCGTCGCTGATCTGGCGCGCGACGGCCTCCGGCGGCACACGCTTGGGGTCGATGTCGAGGTCGACGAGACAGCGCTTGAGCAGCCGGCGACGGTCGTCCTCGTCGTGGATCGAGAAGCTCGACCGGTAGCCGAGACGCGGTCCCTCGCTGCGCAGGATGCGGGCGCACATCGAATGAAAGGTGCTGACCCACATCGTGCGTGCGATGCCGCCGACCAGACCCGCGATGCGGTCCTTCATCTCGCCGGCGGCCTTGTTCGTGAAGGTGATCGCGACCACCTCGTCGGGCCGCGCTCCGTGGGCGGCGATCAGATAGGCGACCCGGCTCGTCAGGACACGCGTCTTGCCCGAGCCCGCGCCGGCCAGCACCAGCAGCGGCCCGTCGCCATGGCTGACGGCCGCCCGCTGCTGCTCGTTGAGGCCGTCGAGGAGCCGTTCGGCGTCGGGCGGGGCGGCTGCGCTGCCGTCCGCCGTCGGCCGCGACGCGGGAGCGGTCACCCGACTCCTTTCCCGAGCGCCAGACTGAGCACGAGAGCCAGGATCCCGCCGGCGACGAGACGAATCGCGTAGCCCCAGATGCGCCCCTTCGACACGCGGCCAAGGAACGCCCCCAGTAGAAACAGCTCGGCGAAGGCCACGGTGGCAGCGAGGTAGTAGGCCGTGTTGACCGACCAGAAAGCAGTCAGGAGGAAGGGCGTCGCGGCCACGATGCTGGCTATGAACGGCGCCCCGCCGGTGACCGCGCTGACCACGATCGAGGCGTAGCGGGAGGCCTCGCCGATCGCGGTGTCGGCGAGGCTGGTGAGCGTCGACCCCTCGAGCTCGCGCAGGGCGCGGCCGCGCTCGGCGCTCTCGACCATGTACGAGCCGTAGGCCCCCGACACGCCCATCGCCACCGCGGTCGTCACGACGAGTACGACGACGGCTCGCGCCTCGTCGACGCCGCCGAGGTAAGCGCCGACAAGCACCCCGAGCGTCGTGAGGACCCCGTCGAAGCCGTTCATGGCGAAGTAGCGCCGGGTGATGTCGCCGACCTCGGCGATCTCGTGGTAGTGGCGCAGCGTGCGGTAGCGCGCGCGCAGTCGCGCAGCGAGACTGGGGCTGGCCCCGTCGGCGGTCATCTACGCTGCGGTCGGCGCCCGCTCAGCGCAGCCAGCGAGCGCCGGCGTCCTGCGGTGTCTCGGCCTCTTCGATCAGCCGGCGCCCCGTCGAGACCTTGTCGATCGAGTGGATGCTGCCGCCGGCGTCCTGCACGACCTCGGACACGTCCTGGAAGTCGATGTGCTCGCCTTCGAGTGTGATCTTGATGTTCTCGACCTTGTTGTCGATCTCGAACAGCGCGATGTCGACGCCATGCACGCCCTCGAGGTCACCGAGCTTGGTGGCCAGCGTGAGCATCGTCGGCTGGTGCGGCTTGAGGACATCGAGGACGAGACGCCGTATCTGACTCATGGTCTAGGCACGCTCCGTTCAGGGTCGATCCCGCCTGTCATCGTAGCACACCGGAGGATCACTCCTTGGCGAGGTAGACCTCGCCGTTGATCACCCGGACCTTGACGTCGAGGCCTGCCGAGCGAGCGGCGGCGCGCAGCGCCGCCGCCACGTTCGACGCCTTGGCGTCCGTCTCGTAGCGCGCGTAGCGCGCCCGCCCGCGCCGGAAGTCCTCGAGCACGCGCGCGTACTTGCCGCGGCGAGAACGCCGCGGCAGCTCGTCCACCGGCACCAGCCGGGCCTCACCCTTTGTCATCACGCCTCCTCAGATCCCTGCACCCGCGTCGAAGTGCAGCAGGTCCCGCAACGCCTTCTCGGTCGCGGTTATCGCGTCCCGACGCGTCCCTTTGCGATCCGGGTGGATCTCGTCGAGTTCCTTCTCCATCTCGATGATGCGCGCCACGAGAGACTTGAACGCCTCAGCGACGGGATCGGGCAGGTGACGGTAGTCGATATCGGGGATACCGACGCGCTGACCCTCGAGCAGCACGGGGCGGCCGGGATTGCCGACGACCGTCGAGTTGCGCGGCACGTCCGTGACGACCACGCTGCCCGCGCCGATCTTGGCGTTCTCGCCGATGGTCACCGAGCCGAGCACCTTGGCGCCCGCACCGACGACCACGTTGTTGCCGACGGTCGGGTGCCGTTTGCCGGTCTCCTTGCCGGTGCCGCCAAGCGTCACTCCCTGGTACAGGGTGACGCCGTCGCCGACCTCCGTCGTCTCGCCGATCACCACCCCCGCCCCGTGGTCGATGAAGAGCCCGCGGCCGATGCGCGCGCCCGGGTGGATCTCGATGCCGGTCATGAAGCGGTTGAGCTGCGAGACCCAGCGGGGGAAGACCGGGACCCCCTCCCGCCAGAGCTTGTGGGCCAGCCGGTGCATCCAGAGCGCGTGCAGCCCGGAGTACGACGTGACGATCTCGAGTTTGCTGGTGGCCGCCGGGTCGCGCTCGCAGACGGCGGTCACGTCCCGGGAGACCTCCTCGAGCGCACGGCTCACGATGCGACAGCCATGCAGCCTTCTCCCGAGATACCAGCAACCGGCGAAGCCCAGCGTCGCCAGGCCCATCAGTCTGCGCAGCACGACCGTCACCTCCTTCGCTCGCGGCGGCGGCGCCACCGACGGTCCGCCGCCGCTCCGCACGCGCTCGTACGCTACCATGTCGCGCCCGTGCGCCGGGCCCCATGCCGGGCGATAAGGCCGCATGAATCGCCCGCGGGCGCCTCGACAGAGCGGTCAGCCGCTTCCGGCCGCGGGTGCGTCGCCGGAGTCCTCGGGCGCTTCGTTGAGGCTGCCCGAGCGGAAGCCCTCGAGGTCGAGAGCGACGTAGGAGAAGCCGAGGGCGCGCAGCCGCCGCGCGATGGTCTCTCGCGCGGTCCCCGCGGCGCGCCCGATCTCTCCGACCTCGACCTCGACGCGCGCCACGGCCCCGTGATACCGCACGCGACATTGACGGAAGCCCAGCTCGTGCAGCGCGGTCTCGGCGGCGGCCACGCGCCGCAGCTTGTCCTCGTCGATCGGCTCGCCGTAGGGGAAGCGCGAGGCCAGACACGCCTGCTGTGGCGCGTCCCAGGCCGCCAGCCCGAGCCGCCGCGCGAGGCGCCGAACCTGGGCCTTACCCACACCGGCGTCCAGCAGCGGATGGGCGACCCCGCGCTCGGCGGCCGCCCTCATGCCCGGCCGGTGGTCGGCCAGATCGTCGGCGTTGGCGCCGTCGACGAGCGCGGCGCAGCCGCGCTCGCGGGCCTGGGCGCCCATCGCGTCGAGCAGACGCGCTTTGCAGCGGTAGCAGCGGTCGCGCGGGTTGCCGCGAAACCCGGGGTCCTGAAGCTGGTCCGTCGGCATCAGGACGTGCTCCACGCCGAGCTCCGCGCTCAGGGCACGCGCACCATCAAGCTCCTGCGCCAGGAAGACCGGCGACACGGCCGTGACCGCGACCACCGACGAAGAACCGAGCGCGCGGACGGCGAGCGCGAGGGCAAGGCTCGAGTCGACGCCGCCGGACACGGCCACGCAGGCCGAACCCAGCTCCGCGAATCGCGCCTCGAGCGCGGCCAGCGCGGCCTCGTCGTCCACTCAGGTACCGGCGCCGGCGAGGTCGGTGATGCGCGGTCGCTCCCCGCAGACCGGGCAGCCGGGGTCGCGGTCGACCGCCACCTCCTGGAAGCTCATGGCCGCCACGTCGACCTGCAGCAGCCGGTCGTACAACGGCCGGCCGGCGCCGGTCACGACCTTCACCACCTCGCACGCCTGGAGGCAGCCCATGACACCGGCGAGCGGACCGAAGACGCCAGTCTCGGCCGGGTCCTGGACGGCCTCGCCCGTCGGCACCTCGGGGAAGACGCAGCGATAGCAGGCGCTCTCGCCTCCGCGGATGGTCATCGCGAGCCCGGTGAAGCGCAGGATGGCGGCCTCGACGAGCGTGCGGCCGTGCAGCACGCAGACGTCGTTCAGCAGGAAGCGCGCGGCGAAGTTGTCGACGGCCGTGACGACCACGTCGTAGGCGTCGATGAGCCCCGCGGCAGTCTCGCGCGAGAAGCAGATCCGGTGCGGCACGAGCTCGACCTCGGGGTTGAGCGCGGCCAGCTTCGCCGCCGCGCTCTCGGTCTTCGGCCGTCCGACATCGCTCGTGAAGTGCAGCACCTGGCGCTGCAGGTTCGAGGTCTCGACGACGTCGACGTCAACGAGGCCGAGACGGCCGACGCCGGCCGCGGCGAGGTACAGGGCGGCCGGCGAGCCGAGGCCGCCGAGGCCCACGACCAGCACCGAGGCGGCGGCCAGCTTCGCCTGACCCTCCTCTCCCAGCTCGGGGATCGAAAGGTGCCGCGAGTAGCGCCGCCGCCGCTCCTCGCTGAGGCCGCCCGGCGGTCCGCCCGCGGCGCGACGCGTCATACGTCACCTCCGTCGAAGAGCGCCGTCGAGAGGTAGCGCTCGCCGGTGTCGCAGAGGATCGTCACGACGGTGAGGCCACGGCTCTCGGGGCGCCGGGCGACCTGTTCCGCGGCCCACACGTTGGCGCCCGCCGAGATGCCGACCAGCAGACCCTCCTCGACGGCCAGACGACGCGCCGCCACGAAGGCGTCGTCGGCCTCGACCTGCACGACTTCGTCGTAGACGGAGGTATCGAGCACAGCGGGCACGAAGCCGGCGCCGATCCCCTGCAGCGGGTGCGACGCAGGCTGCCCGCCCGAGAGCACCGGCGAGGCGGCCGGCTCGACGGCGACCACGCGGACGCCCGTCTTGCGCTCGCGCAGCCTCTGCCCCACGCCGGTGACGGTGCCGCCGGTCCCGACCGCCGCGACGAAGACGTCGACCTCGCCCTCGGTATCGGCCCAGATCTCCTCGGCCGTCGTGCGCCGATGAGCCTCGGGGTTGGCCGCATTCTCGAACTGCTGCGGCACGAAGGTGTCCTCGCCGGCCGACGCCACGTCGGCGGCGCGCGTCAAGGCGCCCTGCATACCGTCGCTGCCGGGCGTGAGCTCGAGCCGGGCCCCGTACGCGAGCAGAAGCTTGCGGCGCTCGACCGACATGGTCTCCGGCATGCACAGGACGACGTCGTAGCCGCGCGCCGCACAGACCATCGCCAGCGCGATCCCGGTGTTGCCGCTTGTCGGTTCGACGATCGTCGTGCGACCCGGAGCGATGCGTCCCGCGCGCTCGGCGGCCTCGACCATCGCGAGACCGATACGGTCCTTGACGCTGCCGCCGGGGTTGAACGACTCGAGCTTGCCGTACACCTCGGCGCCGCTCTCGTCTGAGATCCTGTTCAAGCGCACCAGCGGCGTGCCGCCGATCAGCTCCGTGATGCTGCGCACCCTCGCCATGGGCGTGTCCTCTCTTGGGGTGTCCGCGCTAAGTACAAGCCGACACGGACACGGGTGTCAACGCTCGTGCCCTCGCGAGGCCCCGCTCAAACGGGAGGCGCGGACCGGCGCGACCGCCAACGCTCGACGACGGCGACCGCGATCGCGCCCAACACGACGGTCACGGCCGCCGCCCAGACCAGCCGGTAGACAACGACCCAAACGAGGCTCGCCCCTATCGCCATGAAGATCAGCGAGTCCTCGACGATGGCGTGCACCATGCTGAGGAAGACGCTCATCTGGAAGACCTGGCGGCGGCGCAGGCCGTGACGGCGGGTGTCCCGCACGATCAGGCTGCCGCCGTAGGCCAGCCCGAAGAGGAACCCCACCACGGTCGGCGCCGCCGCTTGCTCGCTCATCCCGAGCCAGCGCCCGACGAGACGCGCCCAGCCGCGCACGAAGGCGCGGAACGGGCGCGTCCCCTCGATCACCTCCATCACCACCACGATCGGTACGACGATCAGGAACATCCGCAGCGTGAGACCTCCGGCGCCCTCGAAGAACGTGCGCAGGAAGTCCGCGACGGCGTCCACTCAGACGATCCCCATGAGCAGGTTGGCGACGCCGGCGGCGGTCAGACCGGCGACGATGCGCAGGGCCCCGAAGGCGATGCCGTTCATGCCGGCCCGCTGGAGGACCACGCCCTCCACCAGCAGGTTGTGACCGATGAGGACCGCGATCGCGAGCACGGTGATCTGCTGCGCGGAGAGCGCGAGAGCCTGCATCGCTCCTATGGCGGCGTAGATGTTGAGGACGTACCCGACGACCAGCGGGACGGCCGCCTCGCCGGGCAGGCCGAGCAGGGACATCACGGGCTCGGCCCCCTTCGCGAGGACGGCGATGACCCCGAGGCGTTCGAGCAGCAGGGCGACGAAGTAGGCCGGCACCATCATCTTGACGAGGTCCCAGAAGGTGCCGAGGCCGGCGCGCAGGCCGCGGCGAAGGTCGGCGGTGAACGCTCCGGGCACCGGCGCCACGACGGTCGTGCCGGATCCGCGCCCGCGCCCGCCGCCCTCCGACTCCCCGTGCCCAGTCTTCGCCATGCTCGGATTCTCACACGGTCGCGGGCGCGGAGGGAACCGGCCGGCCCGAGCAGACCGCCCGTTCCGGATCGCCCCGGCATCGCCGTACGTCACCGACCGCCGCCATCGTCATCGTTGAGCGCTCCCACCGCTGTCGTCAGCATGACGGCATGGCTCCTTCGCTCCGCATCTGGACACTCGGCGTACTGCTCGCGGCGCTGCTCATCGGCGGCGTGGCCCACGCCTGCACCGCCGGCCCGGCCGCCGGGCGCGAGCCTCTCCCGGCGCCGCCGTCGCCCCTCCCGGCGCCGGCGCCCGCCGTGCACCTCGCCGGGGTGACGCCGGCCGACGATGGCGGCCTCGCCGACGCCGGTCCGGCGCGCGACGGCGCCGATGTCCTTGCCGCCGTCGTCGCGGTCCGCCGCGTCTGTGCGCTCGTCGACCGCGGCTCGTTCGCGGCGGCGCGCTGGCTGTTCGCCGACGGCGCCCGCTGGCCGGCTGGCCTCTGGCGCCGCCTGCGGCACCTGCGCTTCCGCTCCGCCCGCATCGTCCGCGAGCGCGAAGCGGACCCATGCATGATCAGACTCAACGTCCGCGTCGCCACGCCGGCGGCGCGCGACGGCATCCGCACGCTGTCGTTCACCCTGGGGAGGGTCGGCGCCGACGGGGAGTGGCTGGTCTACGCCGTCAGCACGCCCATACCACCTCGTGAAAGGGGTCTGTCATGCCCACCCTCCCCGCTCCGGCGCGCTGCCTTCGCTTCGCGCTGACCCTCGCGGCGGCCCTGCTCCTGCTGGGCGCGCTCGCCGCCCCGGCGGCGGCCGCACCCCCGGCGCCAGAGGGCGGCGGCGACCCTGCCGCCATCGCCGAGGGGTATCTCCTCGCCCGTGCCGCGGCCACCGTGACGGCCGACCCTGCCGCAACGCTCGCCCCGTGGCTCGTGCCCGGCTCACGGCTGGCGCGCCACCAGAGCCTGCTCGCCAGCGGTACCGCCAAGCGCCACCTGACACTCGGGCACCTGGTCGACGACGTCCGCTGCGACGTCACCCTGCAGTCGCTCAACCTCGACCCATCCGGCGTGACCGCGTTCGTGCACGTGCACGAACTCGTCAAGACCACGTGGCACGCCGCTGACGGCCCGAGTGAAGAGGAGGCCGCCGGCCTCGACCACACCCTCACCCTCCGCCGCACCGCCGCCGGGTGGCGAGTGGTCGGCGACCGCTGCGCCGACACGCTCGGCCCCGCCCTCCTCGAGGCGGCCGGCGCCGGCCGCGGCCGGGTCTCGGCGGCGGCCGCGGCCCTCGAGCGCGCGAGCGCCGGGCGGCGCCCCGAGCCGCCCGCCGCCTCCGAGTTCGAGCTCGAGCCGAGCGACGCCGTGCCGCGTCTCCCGGCCCTGCGCGCCATCTACCCCGAGGTCATCTACTACGACCGCGCCGGCGCCCAGGCGTACGCCGACCGCTACGCGCTCAACTACAACTCGACCTACATCCGCTTCTCCGCCGACTGCTGCAACTACGCCTCGCAGTGCGCCAAGGCGGGCGACATGCCCGAGATCCGCCTCAGCACCGTCACCTGGTGGTATGACAAGGAGGGCACGAGCTCGCCGAGCGACGATTCGTGGAGCGCCTCGTGGCCGTGGGTGCCGTCGCAGATGAGCAGCTGGGCCGGGCGCCGCATCTCGTGGGTCTCGTCGGTCTCGTACGTCACGCGCGGCGACTTCATCTACTACGACTGGACGGGAAACGGCAGCTGGGACCACGTCGCGGTCTGCGTGGGCACCAACTCCCTCGGCCAGAAGATCATCGATGCCCACACGACCGACCACTACCACGTCTACTGGAAGCTCGGCACCTCGACCACCACGTACAAGTTCGCGCGTGTCTACACGAAGTGGTAGCGAGCGGGCGAGACCGTCTCCGATCGGCCTGGCGGGAGGCGACGACCGATCGCGCTGACAGAGCCGGGGGACGGCGGGCGCCGTGGCGCCCGCCGTCCCCCGGCTCGATCCTCGAGTGCCCGCCGTTCGTCAGACGGGCAGAGGCGGCCACTCGTCGTGGCTCACGAGGTCCTCGCGGACCTCCGGCCGTCGGAAGCACACGAGCCGGCCATCGTCCACCGCGTACGCGCCGGCCCGCGGGCGGCCGTTGTACTGCGTCATGGTGTCCAGCGTGTAGGCGCCCGCGTCGCGCAGCACGACGACGTCGCCGACCGCGGTCGTCGCCGGCAGTCGGCGGTAGGGCGTCTCGTCGTCGCCGCGGTACACGTCGCCGCTGTCGCACAGCGGACCGCCGAGCCTGAAGGGCGTGTCGGCCGCTTCGGCGGCGCGATTCGCGACGACCGTCCTGAAGTACCACTCCACGAACGTGTGGTCGAGCAACGTGTCGTAGCCGCAGTCGAGCAGAAGCCAGCGCTCCTCGCCCACCGCCTCGCCCGAGGCGTCCAGCAGGCGCTTCGTCTTGGCCATCTCGACCCGGCTGACAAGGACGGCCGCGTCCGAGACGATGAAACGGCCGGGCTCGACGAAGAGCCTCAGGTCGGGCCGCCGCCGCTCGAACGCCTCGCAGACGACGCCGGCGTAGTCGTCGGGCGTCGTCGTCACGCGGAAGTAGCCGCCTGGCGTCCGCTCGGCGTCGGCGTCGACGTACGGCACGGCGAACCCGCCGCCCACGTCGACGAACTCGAGCGGCCCGGAGCCCGCCGCCTCGACCTGCTCGACGAGGTCCAGCGCCCTCTCGACGGCGCGCCGGTACGGCTCGGCGCTGACGATCTGCGAGCCCACGTGCAGGTGAAGCCCGCGGACGTCGACCCCGGGCAGCTCGCCGGCGCGCGCGAAGAGCGGCGGCGCATCGGCCAGATCGACACCGAACTTGCCGCCGTGCGCCGTCTGCATCTCGGGGTGCGTGTCGGCCGGCACGCGCACGTCGACCCGCAGCGCGACATCAGCTCGCCGGTCGCGACCCCGGGCGACCGCCGCCACCCGCTCGAGCTCGCCGGGCGAATCCACGACGATCGCCCTGATACCGGCGGCGACGGCCTGCTCCACCTCCTCGCGGGTCTTGGCGACCCCGTTGAAGACGATCTGCTCGGGCCGGTAGCCGGCGCGAAGGGCCTTCCACAGCTCGCCGCCCGAGTTGACCTCGGCGCCCAGCCCCGCGCGCCGCACCCTGTCGAGCACCCACAGGGCACTGCACGCTTTGCTCGCGAAGAACACCTCGGTCGCCGCGTGGCGACGCGTGAACGCCGCGCGCACCGACTCGCAGTTCTCGACGATGCGGGCGCCGCTGAAGAGATAGAAGGGCGTGGGCAGCCGCGTCCCCAGCGCGGCAAGATCTTGACCGTCGAACCAGAGGCGGCCGGCGCGGACGGTCAGGGGGAAGTCGTGACTGGACACTGCAAGACCTCCGTACGTAGGCGTGCGCGCCAGAGCATAGTGCCGTGGCGTCCATGGTGCGACCGGCGGACGGCCGGCGCGGCGCCGGCCCGAAGACTACGCGGACGCCGCCTCGCCGGGAAGGACGTCGTACGCCACGAGGTCGTCGTCGCCGTCGGGCCGGCGCACGAGCTCCAGACGCCCGTCGCCCATGATCGCGTACGCGGCGGCCCGAGGCCGCGCGTTGTACGGGTGCATGGTCTCGAGCGAGTATGCGCCGACGTCGAGGAAGACGACGACGTCGCCGACGGTGGTCGCCCCCGGGAGCACCCGGTAGACCGACCCGCCGTCACCAACGTACACGTCGCCGCCGTCGCAGAGCGGCCCGGCGAGCCGGAACTCCGTGTCGGGCGGCTCGCCGGCGCGATCGGCGACGACGGCGCGGTAGTACCACGCGTAGCTGTGGTGCTCCAGCAGCGTGTTGAAGCCGGCGTCGACGGTGATCCAGCGGTCGTCGCCGACCCGGCGGCCACGGGCGTCGCGGACGCCCCGCGTCTTCTCGTTCTCGACCCGACTCACCAGGACCGCCGTCGTCCCGGCGATCGAGCGCCCGGGCTCGAGGACGAGTCGCAGGTCGGGGCGGCGTCGCTCGAGTTCCGCGCAGATCGTCTCGGCGTAGTCTTCCATCGTGAGCCGCGAGCAGAAATAGTCGGCCGGGCGGCAGACGACGGGCCCCTCGCGGTACGGGACGGCGAAACCGCCGCCCGCGTCGAGGAACTGCAGCTTCACGCCGGCGCCACCCTCGGCCTCCTCGACCAGCGCGAGCGCCGCCGCCATCGCCTGCCGGTAGGGGTCGACGCTCGTGATCTGCGAACCGATGTGCACGTGCAGACCAACGGGATCCAGGTGCGGCGACGCGGCCGCCCGGCGGAACGCCGGCACGGCGTCGTCGCGGTCGATGCCCGCCTTGCCGCCGTGCGCGGTCTCGAGACCGGGATGTGTCATCGTCGGCACGTAGACGTCGATACGGGGGGCGACCGGTGCGACCACGCCCGCGGCGGCCGCCACCTCCTCGATGCGCTCGAGCTCGTACAGCGAATCGACCATGAGCGCACGCACGCCGGACCGCACGGCTTCGTCGATCTCGTCGCGCGTCTTGGCGACGCCGTTGAAGATGATCTGCCCGGGCCCGAATCCGACGCTCAACGCCTTGCGCAGTTCGCCGCCGGAGTTGACCTCGATGTCGATGCCGCTGCGCAGGACCTCGCGCAGGAACCAGAGGTTGGAGCAGGCCTTGCTCGCGTAGCAGACGGTGGTGGCGGCGTGCCGCCGACGGAAGGCGTCGACGATGGCCGCGATATTGGCCTGCAGCCGCCGCTCGCTGAAGACGAAGAAGGGGGTCGGGCGTCCGGCAGCCAGGTCGGAGAGGTCGAGACCATCGAAGACCAGATGCCCGGCAACGACCGAGAGGGGTCCGTCCGTACCGCTCATCACACCTCCACGGAGACGCTCCGCGGCGGGTTCCAATCGCCCACCGCAGTCAGTATACTGCCGCCGGTCGGCCCTTCCCGGCACCGAAGGAGTCGCGTGAGCCGCACTCTCGCAGCCGCCAGCAACGATCATCGTGAGTCCGCCTTCGAAGGCGGCCGCTTCCACGACTTCTAGTACCCTCCTCGTCTTCCGTACGACGCCGTGGCCGCCGCGAACGGCCGCCGTCTGCTCCGACGGCCCGGCCTCATCACGCCGGCCGGCGCCTGCTCCGTCGGCCGCCCCCGACCGGGAGCGCGACCGCCCCGACACGACGAGGGACCGAGAGTGACCGACGAACGACACGCCCGCCATGGCGGGCACGAGATGTGCGACCGCCACGGCCCGACCGAGGACCGGCGCTCGTGACGGCGACCCCGCGACTGACGATCGACCTCGACGCGGTCGCCGCGAACGCGGCCGCGCTCGCGGCTCGACTGCTGACCGCCGGCCTCACGCTGGTCGGCGTCACCAAGGCGGTCGACGGCGAGCCATCCGTCGGCAGGGCGATGCTGGAGGCCGGAGCCGCCGGGCTGGCCGACTCGCGCCTGCCCGCCCTCACACGACTCGCCGCGCACGCTCTGGCGCCGCTCACCTTGATCCGCCCGCCGCAGAGGGACGAGCTCGAGATGGCGGCGCAGGTCGCCGATCGCGTCGTGCTCTCCGACGTCGCCACGGCCCAAGGCCTCGGCGCACACGCGCCCGGCTCACCGCTCGAGGTGCTGCTCGCCGTCGACCTCGGCGACCGCCGCGAAGGCGTGCTGCCCGAGGACGCCCCGGCGACCGCCCGGCGACTCGCGAGCGTGCCGGGCGTCTCGTTCACCGGGATCGCCGTCAACTTCGCCTGCCTGTCCGGGCAGCTGCCCAGCAAAGCCCTCTTCAACGCCGCCGAGGACGTGCTGGCCGCGATCGCCGCCGAGTGCGCCGGCGAGCCGTTGCTCTCGCTCGGCGGCACCTGCTGCCTGCAGCACCTCGACGGCTACGCTCCACGCTTCGCGACCGAGATCCGCTCGGGCGGGGGCCCGCTCTACGGCTACGACTTCGTCTCCGGGGCGCCGCTGGTCGGCGTCGAGCGGCGCGACCCCGTGCTGACCGCCGGCGTGCTCGAGTGCTACCGCAAGCCGCCGGCTCCGCCGTGCGAGATCGGGCTCGACGCCTTCGGGCACGTGCCCGACGCCGACCTGCCGGACGACGATGCCTGGTACGCGCTCGTCGCCCTTGGGCGGCGCGACTGCGAGCCGGCGGGATTGCGCCCCCTTCTCGAGGGGGCGTACGTGGCCGGCATGACCAGCGATGTCGGCATCGTCATCGTCCCGGACCCCGTCGCGCCGGGCAGCGAACTGTCGTTCACGGTCGACTACGATGCTCTCGTGCGAGCAGTCACGTCACCGTTCGTCGCCAAGCTGTTCACGCGCTCGGAAGGAGCGACATGACTCACGCCGACACGCACCTTGTGGGCCGACGCCGGCGCCTCGAGATCCTGCCCGCCGACGACGTCCGCCGACTGCACGAGGCCTCACTCGAGGTGCTCGCCGACGTGGGTGTCACGTTCCACTCCCAGCGGGCGCTCGACGTACTCGAGGAGCACGGGTGCATGGTCGATCGCAGAACCACCGTCGCCCGCCTCCCGGGCGAAGTCGTCGCGCGGGCCGTCACCACGATCCCGCGCACGTTCACGCTGGGGGGGCGCACACCCGACTTCGACCTCCCCATCGACGGCGAGCACGCCTACCTCACCGCCGACGGCTGCGCCACGCGCGTGCGCGCCGCCGACGGCGCCGTGCACGACTCGACCAAACGCGACGTCTACGAGGCCGCCCGCGTGACCGACGGCCTTGACAACCTCTCGGCGACCTCCGCCATCGTCTCCGCACAGGACTGCCCCCCGGAGTCACGCGTCCTGCACGAGTTCGACGCCTGCCTCCGAGCGTCCGCGAAGCACACCATCGTCGTCTCCCTCAAGGATGACCGGGAGGCGCGCAGCCTCATCCGGATGGCCGAGGCTGTGGCGGGCGGGTCGGCGGAGCTCTTCGCCCGCCCGCTCTTCACGGCCATCCTCTGCACCGTCTCGCCGCTCCATCAGGAGCGGTACGGGATGGACCTCGCCTTCACCCTCGCCGAAGCCGGCATCCCCTTCATGCTCTACCCGATGCCGATCCTGGGCGCGACCGCGCCTGTGACACCGGCCGGCACGGCGATCGTCAACAACTGCGAGGTCCTCGCCGCCGTGACCGCCGTCCAGCTCGCCTGCCCCGGCGCCAGGATCATCCACGCCGGCGGACCGACCGCACTCGACATGCGCACCGGCTCCTACTTCGCGGCTGTCCCCGAGTCGATCCTCCTGCGCGCCATCCAGGCGCAGATGGCCGACTACTACGGGCTCCCCACGGGGCTCGGCTACGGCGGCACCCAGGCGAAGGCGACCGACCCGCAGGCCGCCTGGGAGAACACGCTCACGATGCTCGTCGACTTCCTCGCCGGCGCCGACTTCATCTTCGGCAGCGGCCTGCTCGACGGCTCGCAGATCATGGCGCTCGAGCAGCTCGTGCTCGACGACGAGGTGTTCGGCATGATCACCCGCCTGCTCCAGGGCGTCCAGGTCGACGCCGAGCACCTCGCCCTCGACCTCATCAAGAAGCAGGCGTTCGGCGGCGGCTACCTGCGCGAGCAGCACACGCGCGCCCACGTGCGCGAGCTCTGGCGCGCACGCCTCGGCGAGACCGGCAGCCACGACGCGTGGCTGGCGGCGGGCGCGCCCTCGCTCGCGCAGCGGGCGCGCGCCCGGGTCGACGAGCTCCTCGCCGTCGAGCCCGAGCCGCTGTCCGACGACCTCACACGCGAATTCGACGAGATCATCGCCGCGGCCGAGCAGGTCGCGTCCTGAAGGGAGTCCCATGTCCTACGCAGACAGCTGCCACGTCGGCCGCCGCATCAAGCTCGCGCTGCTCGACGCCGACGAGATCCGCCAGATCCATGAGGCCACCCTCGACGTGCTCGCCGAGGTCGGCGTCACCTACCACTCGCTGCGCGCCCTCGACATCCTCGAGGCGCACGGCGCGACCGTCGACCGCGGGTCGACGGTCGCGAAGCTCCCCGCGGACCTCGTCGAGAAGGCGCTCGCCCTGGTGCCTCACGAGTTCGTGCTCGGCGGCCGCGCTCCCGAGTACGACCTGCCGCTCGACGGCGAGCACATCTACGTGTCCTCCGACGGTTGCGGCGTCTCCAGACGCGACTTCGACGGCACCGTGCGCCCCTCGCGCAAGCAGGATCTCGCGGACTGCGCCAAGGTCGTACAGGCACTCGGCAACGTGTCGGCCACCTCGGCCGTCGTGTCGGCCCAGGACTGCCCTCCCGAGACCCGCGTCCTGCACGAGTTCGACGCCTGTCTGCGCAACTCGGCCAAGCACAGCATCGTCGTCTCCATCAAGGAGGACTGGGAGGCGCGCGATCTCATCAGGATGGCCGAGGCGGTAGCAGGGGGCAGCGACGAGCTCCGGCGGCGACCGACCTTCACGGCGATCATCTGCACGGTCTCCCCGCTCCACCAGGAGCGGTTCGGCATGGATCTCGCCCTCACCCTCGCCGAGGCGGGGATACCGGTGAGCTTCTACCCCATGCCCATCCTCGGGGCGACCGGCCCCGTGACGGTCGCCGGGTCGGCGGTCGTGAACAACGCCGAGTTCGTCAGCGCGGCCGTCCTCACGCAGCTCGCCTTCCCCGGCGCGAAGGTGATCCACGGCGGCGGCCCGACCGCCATGAACATGAACTCGGGCGCCTACGCCAGCAACGCCCCCGAAGCGATGCTGCTGCGTTCGGTCCAGGGCCACATGGCCGACTTCTACGGCGTCCCCGCCTGGTACGGCGCCGGCGCGACCACGGCCAAGGAGCCCGGCGTACAGTCGGCCTACGAGAACACGCTCGCCATGTTCATGGCCTACGCCAACGGCGCCGACGTGACCTTCGGCACGGGCCTGCTCGACGGCTCGCGCATCCTCTGCCTCGAGAACATGGTGATCGACGACGAGGTGCTCGGGATGGTCAAGCGCATCCTCCGCGGCGTCGAGGTCAACGAAGAGACGATGGCCGTCGACCTCATCAAGAAGATGGCTTTCAACGGCAACTACCTCTTCGACGGCCACACACGCAGGCATGTGCGCGAGCTCTGGCAGGCGAGGCTCGGCGAGACCGGCTCGTACGACGCGTGGGTCGCGGCCGGCGGCAAGGGCATCGTCGAGAAGGCCCAGGAGAAGGTGCGCGCGATCCTCGAGGCCCCCGCCGTCGAGTTCCCCGAGGACCTCGGCCGCGAGTTCGACCAGGTGATCGCGGCGGCGGCCCGCTAACCCCGGCGGGGCCCGCCCTCGACGGACGTCACCGCCGCACGGCAGGAGCGACGGGGCCGCGACGTGAAGGAACAGGTAGCATGGAGGGGTACCCGGTTCACGCTGAGGATCCCCAGCTTGACGACCGCCGGAGCCGCGCACAGTGACCGCCAAGAGCCGTTCGCCCCGTGAGACAGGCTTCTCGAAGGATGCCGACAAGCTGATCCGCCGTCTCTCCTTGGTGGCGCTGCTTCTGTCCCGCAACGGCCGCCCCGTGAGCTCGAGCGAGATCCGCGAGCGCGTCGAGGGCTACCCGTCGATGACGACCGAGGCCTTCAAGCGCCGCTTCTACGAAGATCGCAGCGAGCTCGCCGCTCTCGGCGTCGAGATCGCCTCCGACGCCGACCCGCAGACGTCCGGCGAGCTCTACAGTCTGCCCTCGACCGCCTACTACCTGACGCCGGTCGACCTGACCCGCGAGGAGTTGCTCGCCCTGGCCGCCTGTCTCGTCGTCCTCGAGCGGCGCTTCGCGTACTCGCGACCGCTCCGCCTGGCGCTCGTCAGCCTCGCCCAGGGACGCCCGGAGCTGCTCGTCGACGCGGAGACCCCGCCGTTGAGCGTGCTCCCCGAGGGCGATCCGCCGGCGGCGGCCGCGGCGCTGCCCAAGCTGCAGGCGGCCATCGCCGAGCGCAAGACGGTGAAGTTCACCTACTATGCGATCTCTCGCGACGAAGAGCGTGAGCGCAAGGTCGATCCCTACGGTCTGCAGCTCGTCGGCGACGAATGGTACGTCGTCGGGCGCTGCCACCTGCGCGACGACCTTCGCACCTTCCGTCTCTCACGCATCCGCTCCCGCGTGACCCACGCCACACGCGCCCCCCACGACTTCGCGCGTCCCGACGGCTTCGACCTCGCCGCGTACCGCGACAGACCCGCCTGGCAGCTCGGACCGCGCCACGGCAGCGCGTGTGTCGCCGTCGATCCCTCGATGGCGTGGTGGATCGAGGCCCACTTCGCGCACTGCGGCACGCTGACGCCGCACGACGACGGCGTGCTGCTCTTCGAGACTCCCTACGCCGCCGCCCGGCCGCTGATCTCCTGGGTCCTCGGGCTGGGGGCAGCGGCCGAGCTGCTGGAGCCCGCGGAGCTGCGCGACGAACTCGTCGCGCAGCTCCGCGGGCTCCGCACGCTGCTCGAGGCCGCGCCGCCGGAGATCCCTGCCGACGCCGGCGACGCGCCGCCGCCGGCCGGCGGACAAGCCGGCGTTCGGCGGCGCGGCGGCGACTGGCGCATCGAGGTCGACCGCTTCACCCGCCTCACGGCCCTCACGACCTACCTCCTCCAGCACTGCGACGGCGACGGCGACGGTGTGCTTCCCGTCGACCAGATCTGCCGCGACCTCGATCTCGGTGAGGCCGATCTGCGCGCCGACGTGCGCCTCCTCAACCTCGTCAACTTCGGCGCCGACGGAGCGCTGCTGTTCGGCGAGTTCGAGGCGCGCGGGCGTCTGCGCGTCACCTGCGACCTCGCCGCCGAGGCCTTCCAGCGCCCCGCGCGCCTCTCGCCGCTCCAGGCGGACACCCTCCTCCTCGCCGTCGAGCTCGTCGGCGGCCAGCTGCCGGCGGAGTCGGGTGCCGCGCTGCGGAGCGCCGCCGACAAGCTCCGGCGCGCGCGGCGGGATCCGCCCACCGTCGCCGCCGGTGAGCTCCTCGTCAGCCCGGACGCCGTGTACACGGCCGTGAACCTGGCGATCAGGGAGCACCGGCTCCTCGACATCGAGTACTGGGCCGAGGGCAGTGACCGCACAAGGCGGCGCAGGATCGAGCCGTACCTTCTCGTGCGCGGCCGCGGCGAGTGGTACTACGTCGCTTGGTGCCGCACGGCGAGCGGCCGGCGCGTCTTCCGCGTCGCCACGACCAAGCAGGCGACCGTGCTCGACGAGCGCTTCACGCCGCGTACCGATATCGAACTCGACCTCTACCGCCGCGAGGGCATCCCCTCGTCCGCGGCCTACGCGCCGGCCGCGGCCGCGGTCTGGTACAGCCCCCGGGTCGCGCGCTGGATCGAGGAGCGGCAGCCTGTGCGGAGACTCCCCGACGGCGCCTGCGTCGCCGCGCAACCCTACGTGGACCCCGGCTGGCTCACCCACGCCCTGTTGCGTCTCGGCGGCCAAGCCCGGCCGCTCGCGCCGCCCGAGGCCGTCGCCGGCCTGCGCGGAGCCGTCGACGCTCTGCTCGCGCGGTACGGGGCAGACAAGGGCTGAGCGGCCGCGGACGGCGCCCTTGACCGGCGCCGTCGCACCGTGCGCGGCACGGCGACCGCCGCCCGTGCCTGAGCTATACTCGTCGGGCCTCATGGACCTCGCCACCGCCCTCATCATCGTCTGGAACCTGCAGCCGATCCCCTGCGTGCTGCTCGGCTACCTCACCGCGCGCAAGACCGGGCGCAGCAAGTTCAACTGGGTGGCCGTAGGATTGCTCGCCTCGATCCCGCCGATCGTCGGCATCCTCCTGATGCTGGCCGCTTACTACTGGTACCCCGCGCCCACGCCCCGGCCCAGCCCCGGCTACCAGCCGCGACAGCGCGGCGGCGGTCGCGACCGCCCGCGTCGTTGACGGCGGACGCCGCCTGGGTCTTCTGTGGCGCCCGACGCCTCGAGCTGGAGCGGGCGGACCACTTCGAGCCGCCCGCGCGACTGGCGTCCCCGAGAGATCTCGACGAGATGCTGGCGCGCACCCTCGCCGAGCCGATGGAGGCGCCGCGCCTGGCGGAGCTGGCGCGCGGCGCCGCCTCGGTCGCCCTCGTGGTGCCCGACTCCTCCCGCCCCTGCCCCAGCGGCGCGATCGTCCGTCATCTGCTGGCGGAGCTGGCTCGCGCCCGCGTCGCCGATGAGGCCGTCACCGTGGTCGTCGGCTGCGGGCTGCACGCGCCGAGCTCCGCCGAGGAGAAGCGCGCGCTGCTCGGGGCGGAGACGACCGGGCGCGTCCAGGTCTTCGACGCCCAGGGGCTCGAATCGCCGCTGGTCGACCTCGGCGCCTCTCGCGGCGGAGCCCCGATCCTCCTCGACCGGCGCGTCGCCGACGCCGATCTCGTGGTCACCGTCGGCGTCGTGGAACCCCATCTCTACGCCGGGTTCTCGGGAGGCGTGAAGGGCGTCGCCATCGGCTGCGCGGGAGCGGCGACCATCGCCTGGACGCACCGTCCGGCATTCATCGCCTCCCCGGGCGTCGAGGTGGGCGCGCTCGACGGCAACCCGTTCGCCCTCGTCCTCCGCGAGATCGCCGCGCGCTGCCGGCTTCGCTTCGCCGTCAACGTCGTCGCGGACGAGACTGGTCGCCCGGCGGCAACGCTCGCCGGGGCGCCGGCGGTCGTGCAGCGCAGCCTGGCCGAGGCGCACCGCGCCGCCTGGCTGCGCCCTGTCCCGGCGCCCTTCGACGTCGCCGTGTGCGGTGTGCCCGAGCCGAAGAGCGCCTCCTACTACCAGGCCTCCCGGGCGGCCACCTACCTCGCGCTGACAGCCCGCCCGGCGCTCGCGCCCGGCGGGTTGCTCGTGCTCTGCGCCGACACACCCGACGGCCCCGGGAGGGGCCCGGGCGAGCGTAACTTCGCCGCGCTCCTGGCGGCGACGGCCTCGCCGGCCGCACTGGTCGCGCGCGGGCTCGCCGAGCCGCTCGGCCCCGGAGGCCAGCGCGCCTGGGTCGTCGCGCGCGTCCTCGAACGCCACCGCATCGCCGTCGTCGGCGCACTCGACCCGGCGGCGCTCGCCGGCCTGCACGTCGACTGCCGCGCCACGGTCGAGGAGGCCGTCGCCGAGCACGAGCGGCGTCTCGGCCGCCGCGCTCGCATCCTCGCCGTGGCGGACGCCACGGCAACGGTGGTGCGTGCCGGCTGAACCGTCCGGCGGGGCGGGCGCCCCGTCGCAGCCCGACCCGGCGTCAGGGCAGCTTCACCACGACGATCGCGATGTCGTCGTCCAGCACGCCGCCCGCGAAGTCCGCCACCGTCCCCAGCATGGCGTCGGCCAGCTCCTGCGCGGGCAGCTCGTGATGGGCGGCGAACTCCTGGCGGACACGGCTCTCGCCGAAGAGCTCCCGTCCCTTGCGCGCGTCGGTGAGCCCGTCCGTGTACAGCAGGATGCACGACTCGTCCGGCAGGACCACGCGATTCGTCGCGTAGACGACACCGCGCTGGACACCGGCCGGCAGGTCACCTTCCGCCGGCACCGGGAACTCATTGCGACCCGCCATCACCACGGGGCGGGGATGACCTGCGCAGGCGTACTCGATCAGGTGCCGGGACACGTCCACGTAGGTCAGCACCAGCGTCACGAACGGCTGCGAGGGTGCCTGGGTGAGCAGCGTCGAGTTCAGCCGTGAGAGCGCCTCGCCGGGTGAGCCCTCGGCGGCGTAGGCGCGCGCCATGTAGCGGACCACCGCCGACTGGGCCGCCGCCGACAGTCCTTTGCCGCAGACGTCACCGACCATCACCATCAGGCGCCCGGGCGACAGCGACACGAGGTCGTAGAAGTCGCCGCCCACACGTTCGGCTTCGGTCGCCGCCCTGTAGCAGACGCCGACCTCGATGCCCGGGATCACCGGTGAGTCCATGAGCAGCGCCGTCTGGAAGGTCTCGGCGATGGCACGCTCGCGCCGATAGGCGATGGCGTTGTGGAGACTGGAGCCCAACTGCGCCGCGAGCGTCGAGAGCAGCAGCCCGTCCGCCGCCGTGAAGGGCCCCTCCCGCTTGTCGATGGCGACCAGGGCGGATGCGTTCACGGGAGCATCGCTCTCGATCGGTGCGATGAGCAGCCCGTCGACCGCGACCGGCAGCGAGGCGGTGATGCTCGGAGCCGACAGTGAGGGATCGGCGGGCGGCGTCAGCAGGCGACGGCTGCGCTCGAGGAGGTCGGCCTCGAGCGCGACCGCGTCGACACCGCGGCTGGTCACCATCCGGCGCACGCCCACGACCTCGGCGTCGGACGAGAGAACGGCGGCGGCGCGCACCCCGACGAGGTCGATGACCGCATGCCCGACCTCGATCATGATGTTCTCGGGCACGGCCGTGTCGAGGCTGCGGCTGAGATCGAGCGAGAACGACTGCAGTTGCGTGAGCTGGCCGGTCAGCCGGTCGAGCCGTTCGGCGGTGGCGCGCTCCTCGTCGTACACGCGCGCCTTGTCGATGGCGAGCGCGGCGAACCGGCAGATGGTGCGCGCCAGATCGAGCTCCTCGTCGCTGAGGACACGGACGCGATGGTTATCGAAGAGCTCGACCAGGCCTATCACGCGGTCGCGGATGCGCAGCGAGATGCTGAGCTGTGTCCTGTGCCCGAAGCGCGTGAAGTACTCGCGCTCGTCCTCGCTGAGACGAGCATCGTCCGGCGAGGTGACGACGATCGGATCCCGTGAGTGCACCGCGGCGGCGCTCGAGGCGAACTCCTCGAACGAGTAGGCGCGCTTGGCGAACTCGGCCTGCTCGAACTGCGCATCGCCGTAGCTGACAAGGACACGCAGCTCCCCGCGCTCCATGTCGACGTCGTAGAGATCGCAGGCATCCATGTCGAGTGCCGTGAGAAGGCGCATCAGGACGGCCTCCAGGATCTCGCTGGTGTTGACCGCCTGCGCAAAATCGAGGCTCGCGTCACGCACGAACTCGAGCGCGCGCCGCCGGCCGCTCAGCTCGAGCATGAGGCCGACGTTCTCCACGGCCACGGCGACGTAGCTCGCCACCGCCTCCGCGAAGAGGATCTGCTCCTCGCGATAGTCGCCCCGCTCGCGCGGGCGCGAGAGCACGGCGACGCCCACATCCTTGTCGAGCGCACGGAGAGGCAGCACCAGAGCGCGGTCGAGATGCATCAGCGCCGCCAGGTCGCCGGCGAACGCGTCCCCCGCGACGGAGGCGTCGCGCACCACCGCCCTGTCGGCGGCGAGCGCCTCGGTGGCGGCCGGAAGGGCCTGGGCCGCGACGCGCACGGAGCGCGCGTCGCGGCCCAGGCCGAACCCGGCCGCCCCGACGAACTCCTCGCCCTCGCGCAGCAGCAGGACGCCGGCCACCGCGTCGACCTGCTCGCCCAGGCGCTCCAGCGCGTACTCGAGCATCTCGTCGAGGTCGCCGCGATCGTGCGCCCAGCCGATGATGTCGGCCGTCGCCTCCGCCATCTGCGCCCGCACGATGGCGTAGGAGGAGTAGAGCGACACGCGCTCGAGCAGGAAGGACAACATGACCAGCGCGCCGCCGGCCAGCAGACCGTAGACCAGGACCAGCACGGTCTCGGCTCTGAGCAGCTGCTGATCGACCATGACGACGATCGCGAACGCGAGGCACAAGAAGGCGGCCGCCCCGACGATGCGCGGTCGCATCGAGATGGCCAGCAGCGTCAGCGGCACGAGGTAGAAGCCGGACCAGATGAGACCGTGGACCCGGATGTCGAGGTAGAAGACCGTGGCGATGCCGACGGCCGCGACCAGACCCACGAGGACAGGATGACGCTGGAGCCACTCGAGGCGACGCACCACCTGCGGGTGCCGGCGGGCCGCGGCGACGAACCTGGCCGTGCGTTCGGTCCTCTCCACGCGTCCCCTTTCGTCGACCCCGATCCGTGACGCAGGGTGGCGACCATAGTACGGCCGCGCCCGGGAGGTGACAACCGCCGCGAGAGCCGGCTTGAGCTAGCGGGCCCTTGTCTCGAGGCGCCGGCGCACCTTCTCCGAGGTCAGCTCCCGCAGCGCGTCGCGGGCGATCCAGCGCGCGCTGCGCGCGCATTCTCCGCCGGCCTCGGCAGCGGCCAGGATCTCTTCGGCGCAGGCCACGGCCGCCGCGTTCAGGGCGAGGTCGCGCTTGCCGATGTTGCGTAGCGCCCAGTTGGCGGCCTTCTTCACGTAGTTGCGCCCATCCCCCGCCTCACGGCGCACGAGGGACAGGAACGCGACGAAGAGCTCGTCCCCCGCAGCCTTGTCCTGCGCCGCCAGCGCCGCGATCATGGCGAAGCCGGCGCGCTTCTCGAACTCGGGCTCTCGCCCGCACCACTCGCGCGCCTTCTCGCAGGCGAGCGCGGTCTTGTCGAAGAGGTTCGAGGTCACCTGATCGCAGAGATCCCACGAGTCGAAGTCGGCGACCCAGTCGTCCATCTGCGACCCGTCGACCAGCCCGGGGTCGTCGACCATGCTGGCCAGCAGCCGCGCCTCGTGCCGGCCGGTCCTCCAGAGCGCGAGCGCCAGCTCGTGATCGCGGCCGAGCTCCTTCGCGATGCGGCGCAGCTCGTAGATGGAGACGCCCGCGGCGCGCTCCACGTTGATCCCGTAGCGCGCCATGCCGGCACGGGCCGCCTCGCTGCCGAGTGCCGGCATGCGTCTGACGAGACCGGCCGCTCGTGACTCGGCCCGCTGGATCCGATCTTCAGTCATGACCGGGGCGGCCGCGTCGCTCAGTCGCGACGGCCCGAGAGCAGGCGGGCGAGGCTGCCGGCGCCGAAGACCGCCATCAAGGCGGCGACCACCACCCCGATGCCGGCCCCGAGCGCCGCCGCGCCACGAGGCTGCAGGAGGACACGCGCCCCTTCGCCCAGCTCCGCGTGGCGCGCCAGCACGAGCCCCACGAAACCGCGCTCGACCTTGACCGCGGGTGCCGCGACGACGGCAGCGCCACCCGATTCGACCGTCACGTCGCCAACGGCGAGCAACCACTGGGCGCCTCCCTGGCGCAGCGTCGCATCGCCCGTCGCGACGACCGCCGTCGCCCCCGACTGGGTGAGAGCGACACCGCTGCCGGAGAGCACCGACGCCGCGAGGCTCTGGCGGACCTCGGTCGCGCCCGTGGTCGCCACCACTCCGACGGCGCTCCGTTCGACCGTCGCGGTATCACCGCGCACGGCGAAGGCCAGCGAGCGCTCGACGGCGGCGCCCCTCGAGTCGGCCTGGGTGTCGGTCATGGGGGTCCTCCCTCTCGAGCTCTCGCCGGTGCGCGCCGGCCACGCCCGCTGATTGTACCGCCGAGGCCGGCCCCGGTCGTTGTGGGCTCAGCCCCGCACGACGGGCAACGTCACGAAGGAGGGGTGCTCGACGCTGTGAAGCACGGCGTTGTGCGCCACCCGGCGCTCGGCGGTGAGCTCGGCCGACTCGCCGGTGTTGAGATTGCGATCGTAGCGGTCGAAGTCGCTGCTCGAGACCTCGAGACGCAGCCGGTGCCCCGCCGGCACGAGATAGCTCGTCGCCCCGAGATCGACCGCCGTCTTCTTGACGGCGCCGGGCTCCAGCTCGGGAACGCGGCGCTCCCCCCGACAACGCGAGAGCCGGGTGATCCCCTCCTGGACAAGGCGAGTACGCCCGTCGGGATACACGTCGACGAGCGCCGCCGCGAAATCGGTGTCCGTGCAGGAAGAGACGACGGACAGTGTGACGATGATCGGACCGGTCAACTCGACATCGGCGGCGAGCGGAGCGCTCGTGTAGCAGAGGACGTCGGGCCGCGCCTCGACGTTGTCGCGGCCCTCCACGTGCGCGGTCATCTCCCAGACCGAGCGTCCGAGCCACGGACTGACCGGGTCGTCCGGGTCGTACGCGTACGTGTCGCGCTCCGCGGACGGCAGCCCGGCCGCCGGCTCAGGCGACTCCTCTCCGACGAGCACGCCGTCACCGGCCGCGCTGTTCGCGTTGCCGCCCGACAGCAGACGCCAGCGCTGGAATTCGGTGCGCGCCAGCGGCCACTCGCGCTCGAAGCGCCACGCGTCGCGCCCCATCGCGTAGAGCTCGACGAGCGGCCGCTCCGCCCACCCGCTGTCGCGGCCTTTGAGCCAGTGGTCGAAGAAGAGGTGCAGGCGGTCCCGCATGAAGCCGATGCCGGGGACCGGCAGCGAGCCGACGCATCCCCGCCGCTCGGCGGTGGCGGCGTGATCGTCAGGCGCGACGACGAGCCACTGCCGCTCGCGGGCCCGTGCGCTCTCACTGCGCCCGGCGACCGCCCGCCACCCGTCGATGGTGCCCTTGAGGAAGATGTCGTACCAGCCGCCGTAGTGGAGGATCGGGATGCGCACGCTGGCGTAGTCCTCGACCAAGGTGAGCGGAGCCCAGAACGAGTCCCGGCAGGGGTGAGCGAGGACCTCTTCCAGGAGCTCATTGGGCCTCCCCGCCGCCACGGCCGCCCCGGCAAGCGGCAGGTGCGAGCGCTCGAGGAGGCCGGGTTCGGCGGAGTCACGACCGGCGCGCGTGAAGAGCCACTCGCCCATGCTGGCTAGACAGAACGCACCGCCGTTGTACGCCCACACGCCGTACACGTCGGCCGCCGTGCGCCCCAGGGCGAGAGCCTTGAGTGCCGGGTGCCCACTGGCCGCGACCGCCCACTGGGCGTAGCCTGCATACGACTCGCCGGTCATGCCGATGTCCCCGACGCACCACGGCTGTCGCGCCAGCCAGTCGAGCGTGTCGCGACCGTCGTCAGCCTCCTGCACGAACGGGCGGAACTCGCCGTCGGAGCCACCCCGGCCACGTACGTCCTGAGCGACGAACGCGAAACCCTTACGCGCCCAGAACCGACCGAGCGCGGGGACTCCTGCCTCGACGACTCGACGACCGTCGTCCGTACGCAGGAGCAGGACCGGCCAGACCCCGGGCGTCGCCGCCTCGCTACGCACACCGCGCGCGCGCTGCCCGTGCGCAAGCGGGGGACCCGCCGGGAAGTAGACGTCGGCGCGCAGCACGACACCGTCGCGCATGGGCATCTCGATGTCGCGCCAGACGCGGACCGCCCCGTACTCGTCAGGGGTGTGTGTCGGGAGCGCCGACACACCCAGCGCGCGGCGGGCGGCGGCGGCGACACGCGCGGCGGCGCCGGGCCTCTGCTCGGAGGACGACATCACTCAGCCGCGCAGTTCGGCGTCGGCTGCGGCGAGGATACGTGACAGCTCGGCTCGCAGGTCGTCGTCGAGCGGCTCGGGGTGGTAGTCGTGCCCCAGCCGTTCGCCGCGCTCCCGAGCGACCTCGAGCGGATCGCGGAAGAGGCCGTCGACGCCGGGCTGGTGCGTGACCGCACGAGCGAGAGAAGAGCGCATGTGCGTCCGCGTGTGACGGTGCGCCAGGTAGTGACCCCCGGGGCCGACGTCGCGGACCGCGCCGAGGGCCAGCGTCTCCTCGTCGACCTCCAGTGGGAGCAGCGACGTGCGAGCGCGATGGTAGAGATCGTCGCCCAGCATGAGGTGCTCGGCGTAGAACGTCGTGTAGACGTCGACCAGACCGATCGACGGCATCAGGTCCGAGCCTTCGCGCGCGGCGAGCGCAAGATCGAAGGCCTCCTCGGCGCCCGCCTGCCAGGTGCCGGGCGTCTTCGAGTCGGTGCCGCAGGCGGCCGACTCCGCCGGCAGCCCCCAGTGGTGGACCAGGGCGGTGGCCAGCCCGCGGGCGCGTGTGTCGAGAGGGAAGCTGACAAAGGCGCCGGTCCTGGGATCGGCGTGGCTCTGCATGATCGACCCGAGCACCGGCGCCCCGGGCACGACAAGCTGGATCAGCACCACGGCCGCCACGATCTCCGCCATGCCGAGCGCGAAGGCGCCGGCCTGAGTGGCCGGCGCCGTTGTACCGAGCGTCGGCATCGTGACGAAGCAGACGGGCACCCCGGCCTCGGCGAAGACCAGCGCCGCCTCGATGCCGTCGGTGTCCTGCATGAGCGGCGAGACCGTCCCGATGAGGTCGCTCATGACGGGCCGGCGGCGGAGGCTGTCGGAGCCGCCGGCCACCGCGCGGGCCATCTCCACCGCGTACCTCGCGTGCCGCTCGCCGTTCACCATCCCCTGCAGGTGCTTCACGGTGTTGTTCCAGCCCGCGTCGAGCTCGTGCAACTGGGCCGTCTCGCCGCAGTCCCCGGCCCCGACCGTGGGCCACCAGAAGCTGATGCTCGACAGGGCGTCCTGCAGACGGGTCACGGCAGCGACGTCGGCCTTGGTCGAAAGCCGGATCTTGCCGCTCTCCACGTCGACGATCTTCGTCCCGCACCCGTCGGTCGTGCAGTACGTACGCCCGTCGCCGACGCTGAGGTCGTAGGCGGGGTCCCGGGCGCCGAGCACGAAGCGTCGCGGCGCCCTGGCGACGGCGTCGAGCACCAGGTCGGGCTCGAAGGTCGCCACCTGGCGCTCGCGATCGACGCGCACGCCGTGTTCTACGAGAAGGTCGATGGCGCGGATCGAGGGGAACTGCACGCCCACGGTCGCCAGGATGTCCAGCGTCGCCTGCTGCAAGGCATCCAGCTCTGCCGCGTCGTGGTGCGTCCACGCGGCGCGCGGCTCCAGCGGCTGGATCCGCGGACGTTCGCTGTACTGCACAGGTCGACCCCCTGGTCGCTCACACCCCCGCTCGCCGCGATCGGCGGGCGCTCGCGCGGGCGCTGGAATGGGCGACGGCCGCCGCTGCGGCCGCCGCCCATTCATACCAGAAGCACCGCGGCCGGAACACCTGAGTCTCTCCGCCGGCGCCGGCCGGCGACTGCCCGCGATCACTAGTCGCCGCGCAGGCGCGTCTCGGCGTCGAGGGCGTGCGCCTCGATGGCAGCGGCAAGTCCCGGCGCCTGCTCGACCGGCAAGAGATGCCCGCCGTCGAGCTCGAGCAGACGGGCGCCCGCACCGACCGCCCGGGCGAGGTCGTGTGCGTGCGAGACCGGCACGACCGCGTCGTGGCAGCCGTGGACCACGAGCACCGGAGGAGAGAGACCACCGACGAGGTCCTTGAGATCGAATCCCGCCCTCGCGGCCTCGCACGCCGGCCCAAGCCCCGCGTCCAACTCTCCCCCCCACGCCGCGGCGACCTCAGCCTCGGCGACGAGCGCCGCCAGCACGTCGCCGTGTCGTTCGGCCCAACCCGTGGAGAGCCCGCGAACGGTCTGGGCGCGGTCGCGGGGGGCCAACGCCTCCGCGGCGACCCCCCGTGCGGAGAATGGGACCGAGATCAGCGTGAGCGAAGCGATCGCCTCTGGCGCCTCGAGCGCCGCCAGCGCCGCGGTGACGCCCCCGAGAGCGTGACCGACGAGATGGACGGGCCGGTCGAAGAGCCCGTGCGCGATCCGGAGAGCGTCTGCGGCGGCTGGGCCGGGCGCGGCCACACCATGGCCGCGCCCGGCCCAGCCGCCGCCCCGCGCATCCCAGACGACCACCTGCAGCGACGTATCGAAAGGGTCAGGAGGCGCCAGCGGCGCGAAGAGCGTGCGTTCGGTCTCATCGAGACAGAGGCCGGGCAACAGCGCACGCCACCCCCGCATGGCGCCGTCACCGCCGGCCAGGAGCAGCAAGGCCGGCGCCGCATCCTCTTCGCGCGACCCGAATCGCCGAAGCGGCAGGGGGCAACCGTCGGCCGTCTTCACCAAGAGAGGGTCGTTGCGGGTCGCGAAGGTGTCGTCAGTGCTCACGCCGTCATGGTATCGCAGTCGCATGACAATATACCCCCTGGGGTATCCTATGGTCAGGACCTGCACAGCCGCGACCCCACGGAGAGCCAATGATCGCGATCGACGAACGCTACTGCCCCAAGAACCACTACTGCCCTGCCGTCCATTCTTGCCCGGTCGGCGCTATCGTGCAGGACGACTACCACTCGGCGCCGCGCATCGACGCCGAGCTCTGCACAGACTGCGGTGTCTGCACGGCGCAGTGCCGCACGTTCGTACAGGTCGACACCCCCGCCTGGACACCCGCCAGCGTGACCTGACCCGGCCCCGCGTCGCACACCTCCCCAGCGGCGGTCTCGTCTGGTACCGTTCGCCACGTGCCACGGCCACTGGTCATCGCGAATCCCGCTGCCGGCAGAGGCCACAGCGCGCACGACATCGCCGCGCTCCTCGGCGCTGTCCGGGAGCGGATCGGCGACGTCGACCTCGCGGTCAGCGAACGGGCCGGCCACGCCGCCGACTTGGCACAGCACGCCGTCGCCGCAGGCCGGGAACTGATCGTCGGTCTCGGCGGCGACGGCACCCTCCACGAGATCGTGAACGGCCTTCTCGCCGAGGGACCCCCAGCCGGGCCCACCCTCGCCATCCTCGCGGTCGGCACCGGCAGCGATTTTGGCCGGTCGCTCGGACTCGCGCATGGCGCTTCGGCCTATCTCGAAGCACTCGGCGCCGGACGCCGCCACACTGTGGACGTGGGCCGCGCCCGGTTCGTCGGGCGCGACGGCAACCCCGGGGCGTGCTACTGGGTGAACGTCCTCTCCGCCGGCGTCGGTGGTCTCGTGGACCGTTACGTGGCCGCCCTGCCGGACCGGATCAGCGGCCGTCTGGCCTACGGCCTCGCGACTGTCGGCGCGCTCGCCGCCTGCCATCGCAGCCGCTTGGCTTGCCGAGCCACACTCGCCGATGGACGCACCCTCGAGCGCGAATTCCATGGGCATGCCGTCGCTGTCTGCAACGGACACACGTTCGGTGGGGGCATGCGCATCGCTCCGGATGCCGTCCTCGACGACGGCCTGTTCGACGTCGTCACCATCGAGAGACGGTCGCGCCTCACGATGCTGCGCGACTTCGCGAGTATCTACTCGGGGACTCACCTGACGAAGAGCGGCGTGGACCACTTCGTCTGCCGCCGCGTCGAGTTCGAGCCGCTCGACCGGCGGCGGCGGCGCGACGTCTTCCCTCTCGACGTCGACGGCGAACCGCTCGGTGACGTGCCGCTCGAGATCGAGGTGGTCCCGGCCGCTTTGACCGTCCTCGCCTGAGAGCCGCCTCCCGCGGTGGACGCCGCGGCGCCGCATCGCGCCGTCCGGGTGCGAAGCGTCCCGCGTCGCCCGATCCTCGTTACACCCTCCTCGAGCGCTCCGCTCGCGACCGCGGGCGCGACCCGGCGATGCGGATGGTTAACGTTGCGGCCACCGTCGCGTTGGACTAAGCGGGGTATCCCTGCCGAGCCGCTGCAGAGCTACGGCCCGGCGCACTCCCGGCGGTCGTTCCGTGATCGCGTGAGAGAGCGCCAAATCGGTCGCCGCCAGCCCCAGGCGGCGGTCGAATCGATACCCCTTGTGCTCTGGCGGGCGGTGTGAAGGCCCATCCACCGCCCGCCGCCTTCTCTTCGCCCCGCTCGTCTGGGGTCTCTCGCGCCCGCTCGCCGTCGCGCCTGCCGTCCGCAAACACGGCACCGACGTCGGCCATCGCGCGGCCTACAACTGGATGGTCGCGAGCGCGCCGCCCGAGGCGGCCCGAAGAAGCTCGACGGTCTCGGGATGACAGGTGAAGAGCAGGACCTGGTTGGCGGCGGCGAACTCGATCAGGAGCTCGGCCGTCGCCGCCGCCCTCTCTGGGTCGAAGTTGACGAGGCAGTCGTCCATGACGAAGGGCAGCCCGACACTGCGGGCGGCAAACTCGCTGGCCAGACCGAGACGGAGACAGAGGTACAGCTGCTCGGCGGTACCGCGGCTGAGCGTCGCCAGCGACTTCTCGTTGCCTTCCGCATCCACCACGCGAAGGTCGTCGTCGAGGTCCTCAGGCTGGACGACTGCGGCATAGCGGCCGCCGGTCACGCGCGCGAAGGCCGCGCCGGCCGATGCCAGCACGGCCGGCTGCCGCGTGCGCATGAACTCACGCAGCGTGCGGTCGACGAGCGCCTGAGCGAGCTTGACCTCCCGGTACTCGGACACCGCCTCGTCGAGCTCGGCGCGCAGACCCTCGAGCTCCGCCTGCAGACGCGGAACGTCGGCCGAGCGCTCGAGCTCCTCGCGCGAGCGACGCGCGTCCTGGTGACGTCGAATGGCCTCGTCGTACTCCCGCGCGAGAGCAGTGATGCGTGCCTCGGCCTCCAACACGGTCGCCTTCCAGGACTCGAGATCCCCGTCCGCGAGCTCCCCGCGCACGTGGGCGGCCTCGTCGCCCTCCCCGAAGCGCGTGCGCAACTCCTGCTCGGCCGCGCGTACGCGACGATCCAGATCGTCACGCCGATCGGCCGCGACGCATGCCTCCTCGACGGCCTGCTCCAGACCCATCGCGTCGAGACCGGCGCAGTCGCGACCGGCCTTCGCGAGAGCGCCGCGGGCCGCGTCCTCCCACGCGCGCGCCTCGGTCTCGAGCGTCGTGAGGCGGTCGCGCGTCGCGTCGCGACGCGCGACCGCCTCACGACCCCGCTCGAGCGCGGCGAGGAACTCGGTGACCCCCTCGATCGACAGAGTCTCGGGATAGCCGCGTTCGGCCTTGTAGCCACGCCATTCGCCCTCCGCGACCGCCAGCCGCTCCGCGACGCCGGCGCGCTCGGCGTGACGCTGCTCGAGGAGCGTGCGCTCGCGCGCGAGCTCCGCCTCGTGCTCCCGGTGCTCGCGCCGAAGGCCGTCGTACTCGACGCGCGCCGTACGCTCGGCCCTCACGCGGGCTTCGACGGCGTCGACCTCGGCGTCGCCGGGTGCAGGCGACAGGCCGAGCTGGGCGGCGCGTTCGGCGACACGCGTCTGCGGGGCACGGAGACCCGACACAGCCGTGCCGTCCGCGCTCCTGCCTCGCGCGCCCAACGCCATCGCCACAGCGGCCGCCAGTGCGACCGCGGCCCCCCCGAACCACGCGGTCGCGTCCGTCTCGCGCGTGGCGCCGGCGACGGCAAGAGCGACGGCCAGCACGGCCAGCACGGCCGCTCCGAAGAAGAGAAGACGCCGAGGCCCTGCCGGCGCCCGATGCGCCGCGGCCTGCGCCGCCCGCAGCTCGCCGCGCTCCTCGCGCAACATGGCCACGAGGACCTCTCGCGCTTCGACCTCGACGAGCGTCGGCGGCTCCACCTCGGGCAGCCGCCGAGCGCGCTCACCGCACTCGAGCTGCAGCCCGGCGACGCGCTGCTCCGCACCCGCTGCGGCTCGAGCCGCCTCGCTCTCGTCGGCGACGAGCCGCGAGAGTCGCTGCTCCCACTGTCGCACCTCGTCGCGCGCGGGTATCGATGGATCGACCGCGCGGATCTGATCTTCGGTCCAGCCAGGCCCAAGCTCGTCGAGCGTCGCCGACACCACGCGCTCGGCGTCGCCGGCCTCGCGCTGAAGGTCGCCACGTCCGTGAAGCCGGTCACGACGCACCGGAAGCCTCTCCGCCAGGGCACGCAGGGCCGTCACGGTCGACGGGTCGAACGCCGGCAGACCCTCGAGCTCAGCTCTCGGCCTGCCGGGCCGAGCTCCAGCGCGGCCAGAGCTCTTCGAGGGCGACCAGATGCGCCCGAAGGGCGCGCTCGGCCGAGGCCTGATCGCGCAGTTCGTCCGCCGAGGCCTGCAGCTGCCGCTCCTCGGCGACCAGCTCGCCGTACGTCGCAGCCTCGCGAGCGGCCTCGTTCACCTCGTTGTGCGCGACTTCGATGTCGCGCAGCAGGTCGTTGATGCGCGCCTTCCCCTTGCTGCCCTTCAGCAGCTCGCCGGCGCGTTTGTCGAGTTGCTGGCTGGCCTCGCGGGCCGAGCGGCCCGCGCCCACGACGCCGGCGCTGAAGATGTGCTGCCTGACGCCCTCCTCGTTGAGCGCATCGAACGACTGCAGCTCGGCGAGCCCGAACGCGAAGACGGACCTGAACACCCCGGCGTCGGCGTGGCCGAGGAGCCGGGCGAGGGCCTCGTCTCCGCCCTCGTCGCCGGCGGAGCCGGCGAGGCGCGGCGCCTTGTCGCCCCTGTAGCGCCAGAGCTCGTGGCGCTCGCTCCCCTCGAGGAGCGTCACCCACCCGCCGTGCTTGCCTCCGCGGACGGGGTCGTACTGGGGCAGGCTGGTCGTGCGCCTGGGAAACCCGAAGAGGATATAGCGCAAGAAGGCGAGTTGGGTGCTCTTACCGGCCTCGTTGGCGCCGACAAGGACCGTGAGCGTCGGGTCGATCTCGCCGATCTCGTGGTCGCGCAAGACGCCGAAACCGTCGATCCACCAGCCGCCGATCCGCACGAAGCGCGCCGGCTGCGATCCGGCCGAGGACTCGCCGCCGTCGGCCCGACGGCCGCGTGGCGCCGTCACGCCTCCTCCCGCTCGAGAAGATCGAGGGCGCGCGCCTCGGCGCGCCGCAGGAGTCCGATGGCGGCATCGCCACCGGCGAGCGGCTGCACCCAGCGTCCTGCGCGCCCCCGGCCCAGCGGTTCGCAGAGCTCGTCGAGCAACACCTCACGGCGCTCGCCGTCATCGCGCAGCGCGTCGGCGAGCGCAAGCAGCTCCGCGGAGAAGTCGCCGCGCCTGCGGATCTCGTCGCGGTCGAGCGGCGACTGCGTCTCATCCTTGAGGGACTCGACCCACAGGAACGGCGAGGCGCCGCGCCACTCGTCGCGGAGTTCCTCGAGGAGGTCGGCCGTCGCGCGCGGCGCCCGCAAGGCGTTGTGGACCGGCCCCCTGCCCTGAAGACGGGTGCGCACGAGCAGCCCACGGCCCTCGTGCTCGCCGCGCAGGGCGTCTGCCCTCTCGAGCAGAGCCGCACGCAGGGCCACGAGATCGTCGAGGCCGGCGATGTCGAGTTCACTCTGGGCGAAACGCACGCTGTCGGTCGCGACGAAGCGTGCCTCGCGGACGCCGGACCCCCCGACCTCGACCACGAGAGCCCCCTTTGCCCCGGACTCGGCCGGCTTTGGGCTGCGCCCCTGGGTGTCGCCCGGGTACATGACCCAAGGCTCACGGCTGACCTCGCGGCGCTGGTGGATGTGGCCGAGCGCCCAGTAATCGAGGCGCGCCGCTCGCAGATCGGCGAGCGAGCAGGGGGCGTAGGCGTCGTGTTCGGGGTTCGACCCCACGCTGGCGTGGAGAAGCCCCACGTGCAAGCCCGGCCCCTCATCGCGCGCGAAGCGAAGGGCAAGGTTCTCGCGGGTCTCGCGGCGCCCGTAGCTCAGCCCGTAGACCGTCGCCGCCGGCTCGCCGTCGATCTCGACGCGCTCCGCCTCGACGGCGTTCGCCCCGAAGACGTGCACGCCCTCGGGCCACTCGCCCATCGCCGACCAGCCGCTCAACGGGTCGTGGTTGCCGTGCACGATGAACGCGCGGACGCCGTGCTCGCTCAGCCGCTCCAGCCCGCGCCGGAAGCGCAACTGGGCCCGGACCCCGCGCTCGGCGCCGTCGTAGATGTCGCCGGCCAGGACGAGGAAGGCCGCACCTTCGTCGAGGGTGAGGCGCACGAGCTCGTCCCACGCCTCGAGAGAGGCCTCGCGCAGCGCGTCGCCCACCTCGGGCGCCGCCTTGGCGACGCCCTCGAACGGTGTGTCGAGATGCAGGTCGGCGGCGTGAACGAAGCGGAAATCGGCCATGGTCGTCCTATCTTACGCGACAGCCCCGGACGGAGGAGCGTGCCCGTGCCCCGCCGGCGAGCCCGAACTCGCCGGACGAGGTCGACGATCAACGTCGCCAGTACTGGATCGCACGCTCGGCGGGAAGACTCCTCTTGGTAGACGGCACGAGATGGGGACCTCAGATGCGGACCGACGACAGGAGCGATCGCGCGACGCGCACCCGGCCGACCACCCGCGAGAGCAGCACCCTGCTGGTCAGGGTGACCTTGGTCGTCGCGCTCGCGCTCTTCACGATCATCTGGCTGCTGCTCGCCCCGGGATCGGCCGCCGCGCTCTGACGACCGCGCGAACGGAGGCCGCCGCTGCCGCCGGCAGCCACGGCGGCGAAGCGCGCCTGCGACGACTGACGCAGCGTGCATCCGGCGGCACGGAGCCACGCGACTGTGCCCTTCATCTGGCGGGCCGACCCGCCCCGCCGGCACGTCCGACCCCGCTCCTCAAGCGCGGAGACCGTGAGGCCGATGAACGGACCGATGTCGACCTCACGAAAGTCACCCGCAACGTCGAAGACCGACCTCCTGACACTCGTCCGCGAGATGACGGCCGCCGTGACATCCGCGCGCGACCTCGACGAGACGCTGCAGCTCACCGCGCGACTCACCGCCCAGTCCGTGGGCGCGTGGGAATGCGACCTCTGGGAGTACCTCCCCGAGACACGCTCTCTGGTCGCGACCGCGGTCTGGGCCATCGAGCCGGGACCGTATGACAAGGAGTGGGTCGGCGACACCATCGATGTCGACGAGCTGCCGGACTACCGTCGCGCCCTGGAAAGCAACACCCCGGTCGAGCTGTACATCGACGATCCGGCGCTCGACCCGCGGGTCCGCGCGATCATGGAGCGCTGGGGTGAGAAGAGCTGGCTCCTCGTGCCGCTCGTCTTCGGCGGACGGCCCATCGGCATCGCCGAGGTGGTCGAGGAGCGCGAGATCCATCGCTTCAGCGCCGAGGAGAAGGACATCGCCATGACTCTGGCAGTACCCGTCGCGCTCGCGATCCACAGCGCGTGGATGCGCCGGCGAACGGCGGAGCAGAACCGTTACCTGGCCTCGCTGGTCGCATCCAGCCGCGCGATCAACTCGACCGTCGACCTCGACGAGGTGCTGAAGCGAGTCACGCGCGAGGCCTGCGAGGCGCTGGACGCCTGTCGCGCCGTTGTCTACACCTACGATCCGGATCGGGACGCCACCGTCTATCAGGCGCTTCACGAGCGCGGGCCCGTGCCCAGCGGCGCCGCCGGCGAACTCGGCGCCGCCTACCGCCTCGACGACTACCCCGGAGAGCGTGCGATCCTGCACTCGCCCGCCATCGTGCTGGAGTACGCCGACGACCCCGACCTGCCTCCCGATCGGCTGAAGAGCATGACGACCTGGGGCGAGGCGACCGTCCTCAGCGTGCCGCTGCGCTACCAGCAGGAACCGCTCGGCATCCTGCGACTCTACGAGGACACGAGCAGGCGGGACTTCGCCGAACTGGAGCTCCAGTTCGCGGCCGGCCTCGGCGAGCTGGCCGGCGTCGCCATCCACAACGCCGCCGCGTACCGGCGTCAGGAGGTCCACAACCGCCAGCTGACCGCACTCCTCGAGGCCAGCACGGCGACGACCTCGAGCGTCGTGCTGGAGGACGCGCTGGCACGACTCGCCGAACGGGCCGCCGCCGCGTTCGGCTCGCCGCAGTGCCTCATCTACGAATACGACGCCGAGCAGGATAGCATCATCGCCCGCTCCCTCTACGGCGCGCCCGGCTCTCCGTCCGACGTGTTCGAGGACCCGGTCGGCACCGAGTACCCGCTGACCGACTACCCGAGCGACCGTCAGATCATGAAGGCCGGCGAGATCGTCGTCGAGCATGCATCCGATCCCACCGTGGAGCGACGACGTGGTCGAGTCGATGGAGCAAGTGGGGCGAGAAGACCTGCCTCACCGCACCGCTCATCTTCCACGGCGTGGCGTTCGGCCTCATGGAGCTCATCGAGACGGAGCGGGAACGCCACTTCACGCCGGACGAACTCGAGCTGGCCCGCGGGCTGGCGGAGCAGGCGGCTGCAGCCGTGCACAACGCCGCCTTCCTTCGGCAGCGTCGTGAGCACGAGGAGCGTTTGGTGACGATCCTGCAGATGAGCCAGGGCATCGCCGCTTCCCTCGACGCCGCGGCGGTGATCGAACTGGTGAACGAGGGCATCATCGACGTCTTCCCTCGCGCGGAGACGTCCGCCGAGATCATGCTCGCCACCGACGACGAGTGCTTCTGCCCGGCCACCCTGCGGCTGAGCGGCGGCGATGCCGCCGCGGCCGCGGCGCAGCCGGCCGACGAGCTCGTCGCCCGCGCGCTCGAGCGGCTCGCCCCGGTGCAGGAACCGTGGGACTACGGGCGGCGCCTCGTGGTCCCGCTCATCCTTCAACACAGGACGGCAGGCTACCTCGACGTGCGCCGCGAGCGCTCGCGGCGCATCAACGACGACGAGATCCAGCTGGTGCAGATCCTCATGAACCAGGCGGCCGTCGCGCTCGAGAACGCCGCCAATTTCGCGCGTCTCGAGACCACCTACCTCGAGACGGTGACGGCCTTGGCCGCCGCGATGGAGGCCAAGGACCACTACACGGCCGACCACGCTCAGACCCTGGCCCGGACGGCCGTCTCGGTCGGCCGCCTCCTGGGCCTCAGCGAGTGTGAGCTGCGCGACCTGCAGTACGCGAGCGTGTTGCACGACATCGGCAAGATCGGCGTCCCAGGCAGCATCCTCAACAAGCCGGGGAAGCTGACCGACGAGGAGTTCGCGGTGATGGCCGAGCACACCGTCATCGGCGAACGCATCCTCTCGCGGATCGAGCCCCTGGCGCCGATCGCCAGGGTCATCCGCGCGGCTCACGAGCGTTTCGACGGGCAGGGCTACCCCGACCGTCTCAGCGGCCAGGAGATTCCCCGGGCGGCCCGCATCGTCTTCGTCTGCGACGCTTTCCACGCGATGACCTCGGACCGGCCCTACCGCAAGGCGATGCCCGAGCAGGCGGCCCTCGAGGAGCTGCGGCGCAACGCCGGCGTGCAGTTCGACCCCGACGTCGTCGCGGCGTTCTGTGAGGCCTGGCCGGAGTTCGAGGACGCCCCTGTCGAACCGAGCGGCACGCCGGTGATCGCGTAGCACCAGTCCACGCGTCGCGCCGGCGCACGCCGCGCATCGATACGCGTAGCCTCCACTGGCGACCAGCCTCAAGAGTGGGCGAACGTCAGTCGATGCACTTCAGGATGCCTGTTTCGCGTACAGCAGCGGTACGACACCCGCAGCCGCTCCGAGTCGATGGCCCCCGCGACGTTCGGAGCGGCGCCTCGGGCAGACTCCGCGCGCGGCACGATCGCCGTCCAGCCCTCCCCCGAGCCTCGCGCGGAGCGCGGGGTTGCGTTGCCGAATCTGGCTACGTAGGGTTGCCCGCAACAGTTTGGGGGGCTGTGCAACACTCAATCAGCCACTCCATGGACACCGCCGGCCGGTCGTGGCGTGCTGCGTCGCGACGAACGACCACAGGGAGGCGCCCATGAAGAAGGCCCTCGTCATCCTGCTGCTCACCTTCACCTTCGCGTTGGTGTTGTCGCCCGCTGTGGCGCAGGCCGTCACACCGACCACTGCCGAGCTGCAGGTCATCGCCGCGATCAACAAGGAGCGCACGAAGCGCGGCTTGGCGCCGGTCAGGTTCAAAGCCGTCCTCACCACGGCGGCCCGGGCGCACTCGAAGGAGATGGCCGCGCCGCAACATCCTCACCCACTACAGCGCCAACGGCATGACGATGCCGCAGCGCCTGCGCTATTACGGCTACCGCTCCGCGGGCTGCACCTTCTGGAAGGTCGGCGAGAACATCGGCCGTGCCCGCTACGGCACCCTCTTCGCCACGCCCACGGGCATGGTCGCGCTCTGGATGACCAGCCCCGCGCACAAGGCGGTGATCCTGACCGCTTGCTTCCGCGATATCGGCGTCGGGATGCGCCTCTCCGCGACGGGCTATCGCTACTTCACGGTCGACTTCGGCCGGCGCATCTACTGACCCAACGCGATGACGGCGCGCCTGTCTCTCGACGAGAGACAGGCGCGCCGTTTCGCGTGTGCACCTGACGAGGTCGTGCGACTGACTCCGGTCGGCGAGACGGCCACGCCGCTCCGCCCACCGGCGTCTCGCTACTCGACGATCACCGTCAGCGTCGGGCTCAGGCCGAAGATCATCTGATCGCCGGCGGGCACGGTGACGCGGAACTGGTGGGTGCCGGCCTCCGCGATCCAGGCCATCGAGTAGAGCCCCTCGGCGCCGATCGTCGACTCGACGAGGGTCTCCCACCCGACGCCGTCGACGTAGCGCTGCAGCCTGATCAGACTCCCGACCCTGGTCAGCGGAAGGACCGCGCCGGAGAAGGTCACCGTCTCACCCGCCGCCGGAGCGACCGGCGCGAACTCCGCCGTCACCAGCGGGCGCACCATGATGGTCGTCTGCGGCGAGCGCGACTTGCCGTAGAGGAACTGGTAGATCGTCGTGCGCCCGGGCTTGCCGAGGAGCGAGTAGTCGACGCAGGTGCCGCTCTTCGTGCTGCCGTCGTAGACGAAGCTGAAGGTCCTGCGCACGGTGCGGTCGCCGCGCACCGTCGTCGTCTTCCAGACGCCGTCGCGGTAGTACCTCAGCGTGATGCGCTTGTCGACGCCGATGCCCCTGTAGCTGCGGCCCTCGAGGAGGATCCGGTCGCCGTAGGTGATCTTCACCTCGTCGTCCATCGCCGGCGAGATGCTCATGGTGCGCACCCAGAACCAGGAGTCGCGCAGGCCGAGCTTGTTGCGCAGCGTCCAGCCCGACGCGGCCGACGCCAGGTGCGCGGTCGTACCGTCGGTACCCAGGACGTAGGCGAGCACCACGCGCGGGGAGACGCCGCGCTTGGCGACGTAGATCGTGCGCAGCGTGCCCTGGACGAGAGAGCCGAGCTTGGTCGTCACGGTGGCGGCCGACCAGCGATACGGCGCGTCCGCCCACACGTGGTAGGGCGAGTAGTAGTCGTAGGGATCCGTCACGCCCTTCAGGTACGGGACGGCGCTACCGCCCCACACGTTCTCGATGTTCTCGGTGTGACCGCCCGAGGTCGAAGAGAAGTAGGCGACGATGGGGGTGCCCGCGTAGGTCGGCACGACGCCCGCCGTCACCGAGACGGCGAGGTTGGTCGAGTCCGCCTCGCCGTCGTAGCCGTTGTAGACCTGGCTCGCGGCGGTGCAGTAGAGGTCGTAGTTGGTGAGCTTCTTGATGCCGCGCACGGCGTACGAGCGCGCGGCCACCGCCTGCGCCCTGAGCGCGGCCTGCGGCCACGAGGACGGCATCTCGCGCGGCACGACCCCGCGCAGATAGCCCTCGAGGGCGACATGGTTGACGATGAGGAACTTCGAGTCTGACTCCACGACCCTGAGAGAGCCGCGATAGCGCGCCCCGTCGCTGTCGTACGGCCAGCCGTTCGCGTTGCGGTTGTAGAGGCGGAGCAGCGATGTCCCCTTCTTGAACTTCACCGCCGACGGGAAGACCCAGGACGAGTCGCCCGCCGTGACGCGGTAGGCGCTTCCCGTCCAGGTGACCGTCGCCAGCACGCCGCCCGGGATGGTCCTCGTCGTCGTGCCGTCGGTCACCTTGTAGGCCGTCCTCGACGTCACGCGCGCGTCGGTCTGCCCGCTGGCCAGCAGCACGCGGACGGTCACATTCGAGGTCGTGCCGATCCTCACGTCGGTGTAGTAGTGCCGGATGATGCTCTTGTAGCCCCACCCTGCCTTCGCGTAGCCATAGGCGCCGTACTGGCTCATGCCGATGCCGTGGCCCCACCCGCGGCCGCCGAGATTGAAGAGCGTCTCCTCGGAGGCCCGCGCCTGCGGCGCGGGCCCCAGCACGAGCACGCCAGAAGGCGAGCAGGGCCGCGGCCGTCACGAGCGCGTGGCCCGACCAGCGCCGGTCGCCGTGCGCCGCGATGAAGGGGCGAAGCCGATACTGTGGTGTCACGATGATGGGTCATGTGAGAGGAGGAGTCACCGACCAGTACCGTCCATGGTGCCCGTGCGCGGGCCCGGTGTCCACCGTGTAGCTTCGCCCGCCGAGGCAACGCCGGCCCCACAGGCGCACCGGCCTCTCTCGACTTCGGCGGCCTCCGGCACACCCCTGCCCGATCTTCGCGTCGAGCCCGCCACGAGCCCTTTGTCGCCAGCGACGGTGACGTTCGCGAGCCTGCGGGAGTGTAGACCGCTCGCCATCCTGCCGATGCAGAGGTAGCATGGGCATACGTCACTGCAAACGCACTTTACGCCGCCGCCTGCCCTCACGGCCGGCGGCCCAGGGGGTCACATGTTGATGCGGGCACGGCGCCAGCGTGGCGGTCGACGTCACGAAACGAGACTACTCCTTCTCAGCATCGCCTTGCTGCTGGCCGTTCTCGCCGGCTGCACCGCCGTGGTCGCGCCGAGCGCGGCGGCGACACTGGAACTGACGGCCGATTCGTCCACGACCAACATCGTAGGGCCAGCGCCGTCCGCCACCGGCGGCCACGGCACCGGCCTCCGCCCCGGCCCGGTCGACTTCTCGGAGCTGCAGGGCGTCCAGGTCAGCCCGCAGATGCTGACCTACGCGCCCTCCTTCGACCTGCGCTCGCTGGGCAGACTGACTCCGGTCAGAGACCAGGGCATCTACGGCACCTGCTGGGCCTTCGCCGCCTACGGCTCCCTCGAGTCGAGCCTCCTGCCCGGCGAGACCTGGGACTTCTCCGAGGACAACATGGTCTACTTCCACGGCTTCGACTGGGACGGCTACGACGGCGGGAACTTCGAGATGGCCACCGCCTACCTCGTGCGCTGGGGCGGGCCGTTCACTGAAGCGCAGGACGCGTACGCCGACGGCGTACACCCCGATCCGTCCTCGCTGACCCTGCAGAAGCACGTGCAGAGCGTGGTGATGATGCCGCCGCGGGCCGACTCGACGGCGAACGACGATCTCAAGTACGCACTCACCACGTACGGCGCCGTCGGCACCAGCATGTACTGGATGTCCGGGGCCCTGGACACGGAGACCGGCGGCTACTACTACAGCGGCACCGCGACGGCCAACCACGGCGTCACGCTCGTCGGCTGGGACGACTCGTACAGCCGTACGAACTTCGCGACCCAGCCGCCGGGCGACGGCGCCTTCATCGTGCGCAACAGCTGGGGCTCCACGTGGGGCACGACGACAGGTGGCACGTGGGGAGGCGACGGCTACTTCTACGTCTCCTACTACGACGCCGAGTTCGCCTACGCGACGAGCGCGGTCTTCACCGAGGCAGAGCCGACCGACAACTACGCGAGGGTCTATCAGTACGACCCGCTGGGCTACGTCTCATCGCTCGGCTTCCAGGACAACCCCACGGCCTGGTTCGCCAACCGCTTCACCGCCGCCGCCGACGAGCCGCTCGCCGCGGTGGGCTTCTACACGCCGGCGCCAGACGCGACCTACGAGGTGTACGCCGGCGCCACGCTCGCCACCAAGCAGCTCAAGGCCAGCGGCACCCTCAGCGACTTCGGCTACCACACCGTCCAGCTGGACACGCCGATGGATCTCACCGACGGACAGTCCTTCGCCGTGGCGGTCAAGCTGACGGTGCCGTCCTTCGACGGCTCGTGGGTCGCCCCGATCGTCGTCGAGATCCCCGTGCAGAAGTACTCCAGCAAGGCGTCGGCGGCTGCCGGTCAGAGCTACTACTCGAGCAACGGCTCGACCTGGACCGACTTCACGACCTTCGATCCCAAGGGTAACGTCTGCCTCAAGGCCTACACCCAGGGCACCGGCCCCATGGCGCCCACGGTCACGGCCCCGAACGGCGGCGAGAGCTGGTCGCTCGGGTCGCCACAGACGATCACCTGGACGGGCGGGGGCGACGGCACGGCGACGATCGAGCTCAGCCTCGACGGCGGCGCGACCTACCCCGTGACGATCGCCGCCGACACGACCAACGACGGCAGTCAGCCGTGGGTCGTGGACTCCGACTCCACCTCACTCGCCAAGGTGCGCGTGACGACGGCGACCGGAGCCGACGAGTCGGACGCCGTGTTCGCCATCTCCGGGTCACCCGTGGAGCAGGGCGGCTGGCTCGCCCAGCTCACGGGCACGGCGCTGCCCCTCTGGGACATCGCCGGCTGGGGCGAGGACCGCGCCTACGCCGCCGGCGACGACGGCACCATCGTCGGCACCGTCGACGCCGGCGACCATTGGTCGGCGCAGCCGACGCCCGTCACCAACGACCTCCGCGGCGTCGACTTCCTCGACGATGCGTTCGGCTACGCCGTCGGCGGCAGCGGACGCATGCTGCGCACCAGCAACGCCGGCGCGAGCTGGGTGAAGCTGGCGTCCGGCGCATCCCGGGTCCTGAACGGGATCGACGTCATCGACGCCACGCGCGCCGCGGCGGCCGGCCGTGAGGGGATCTTCCGCACCTCCGACGGCGGTGCGACCTGGAGACACCAGACCTCGGGCCTCGCCGACGTCATCTGGCTGCGCGACGTCGACTTCATCAGCCCGCTGCGCGGCTGGACCGTCGGGTACGGCGGCCAGATCTTCTCCACGACGAACGCCGGCGGCTCCTGGCGCCAGCGGACTTCAGGCACCAGCGAACACCTGGAGGCCGTCACCTTCCTCACCTCGAAGTGGGGTTGGGCCGTCGGCCGCAACGGCGTGGTCCTGCAGACCGTCGACGGCGGCGCGAACTGGTTGAGCGTCGGCGTCCCCACCGATGAGGATCTCTGGGACGTCGAATTCGTCGGCGCGGAGCTCGGCTGGATCGTCGGCGACGGCGGCACGGTCCTCAAGACCGTCGACGGCGGCGTGACCTGGGTCGCCCAGGACCTCGGCTGGGCCCCGACGCTGCGCGGCGTGACCATGCAATCGGAGGGCTATGGGTGGGCCGCCGGGTTCGACGGCACGACACTGCGCTTCTGGCCCGGCAGCGGCGGCGACGATCTGCTGCCGCCGCACACGACGGCGACCGCCGTCCTCGATCGCTGGTACAACGTGGCGGTGCCCATCACCCTGGACGCGACCGACCCCTCCGGGGTGGCGCGCAGCGAGTACCGTATGGACGACGGCGACTGGCAGACCGGCGGCGAGGTCGTGACCGAGGCGCCGCTCGATGGGGCGAACGACGGCTATCACCGCGTCGACTACCGCTCGGTCGACACACTTGACAACACCGAGTCGTTCCACTCTATCGAGGTGCGCCTCGACACGCAGCGACCGGTCACCGCGGCGCCCTACAAGGAGAGAGTCGCGCGGTACAACTACGTGAAGCTGACGTACAAGGTCAAGGACGCCGCGCCCAACGCCGGGAAGGCCAAGGTGACCATCAAGATCAAGACGCTGGGCGGCAAGGTAGTGAAGAAGCTTCTGGTCGGCACCAAGAAGGTGAACGTCCTTCTGGCCTACCGCTGGCGCTGCACGCTGGCGAAGGGAACCTACCGCTTCTACGTCTACGCCACCGATTTGGCCGGCAACACACAGAGCTACGTCGGCAGGAACAAGCTGGTCGTGTACTGAGGCCGCCGTTTCGCCCTCCCCCCTCCCGAGCAGAACAGCAGCACACGGCAACGCACGCGGTGAAGGGGGATCAATGGGCATGACCATCGTCCTCGGGTACGACGGGTCGGACTGCTCGAAACGCGCGCTCGGCACGACGGCCAAGCTGCTGCGGGGCATGCCCGACGCCCGCGTCGTCGTCGTGCAGGGCTATGAGATCTTCATGGGCTTCGTGCCACCCGGCATGACCGGCTCGACGTTCATGATGGCCGGCGAACTCGAGGCGCAGGTGCAGGCCTTCGAGGAGGCAGGCCGCCGGCACGTCGACGAGGCCAAGGCCGAGCTCGAGGCGGCGGGCATCGACGCGGAGACGGCGGTGAGCTCCGCGGGCGCGGTCCAGTCTCTGCTGCAGGCGGTCGAGGACTTCAAGGCCGACATGATCGTGATCGGCTCGCACGGCGAGGGCGCCCTCTCGGGCGCCATGATGGGCTCGACCGCCTATCGCATCCTGCATCGCAGTCCGGTGCCGGTCCTCGTGGTGCCGCTGCGACAGGATTGAGTCCGCTCGGCGACCCCGGAACGCCGATGCGAATCCCTTGAAGGAACGCCGCAGGCGATGTCGAAATCAGCCTCCGGTACCCCCCTGAGGCGGCGGAGTCGTTGATCGGCCCGCCGCCTCCCCTTTGTCTCGAGAGCCTCGCATGACGGTCGGTCGTCGGTCGCCGCCCTGAGTCCCGCGACCGAACATCTGTCCGCCCCGTGCGCTATCGTGGTCGAGGACGCCGCCGCCGGCTGGCCCCGCGAGTGACCGCCGGGCGAGCGGGAGCTGGTCGCTGCAGATCTGCACTCCGGTCCGGCGGCGGCGTCCTCGACGACACATCCCCCGGGTCGCAAGACGGGGTCTACCAAGGGAGATGCAGCATGGCGCAGCGAGTCGTGACACTGCCGGCCGGCGACGGGCTGGGCTGGGTCGTGCCCGCGCTCGAGCTTCTGCCCCACCGCACGCGCCCAGCCACGAGCGGCGCACTCGGAGAGCTCGGCAGGCGCTACCTGCGTGACCCCGACGATCTCGGCGCCGTCCTGCTCACGCGTCACGTCGCGGGCATCGTGGCCGGTCTGCTCGCCCAGCGCGAACTGCGGGGGTCCTGGCGCGACTGAAGGTCGCCGCAATGGACCGCGGCCCGAAGGTGAGCGGCCTCAGTACACCTCGGGTATGAACGTCTGCGACGCGATGGGTGGGCGCACGTAGCCCTTGTCCGTCGGCCGCGCGGACAGCGCGAGGTCGTGCGGCAGCACGTCCTCGTAGGGGATCCTGCCCAGCAGGTGGTGGATCATGTTGAGTCGTGCGCGCCGCTTGTCGTCGGCGTTCACGACCCACCACGGCGAATCCCTCGTGTCGGTGTAGGCGAACATCTCGTCCTTCGCCTGCGAGTACTCGACCCAGCGATGCCGGCTCTCGAGATCCATCGGGCTGAGCTTCCACGTCTTCAGGGGGTTCTTCAGCCGCTGCTGGAAGCGCTTCTCCTGCTCCTCGTCGCTGACGCTGAACCAGTACTTCAGCAGGATGAGTCCGTCGCGGATCAGCATGCGCTCGAACTCCGGGCAGGTCCGGAAGAACTCCCACACCTGGTCCTCGGTCGCGAACCCCATGACACGCTCGACGCCGGCACGGTTGTACCAGCTCCGGTCGAAGAGCACGATCTCGCCGGCGGCCGGCAGTTCGGCCACGTACCGCTGGAAGTACCACTCGGTCTTCTCGCGGTCGCTCGGCGCCGCCAGGGCGGCGATGCGTACCACGCGGGGGTTGAGGTGCTCGGTGATGCGCTTGATCGTGCCACCCTTGCCTGCGGCGTCGCGACCCTCGAAGACGACCGCGACGCGACGGCCCTCCTTCTTGACCCACTCCTGCAGCTTCACGAGCTCGATCTGCAGCTTCACGAGCTCACGCTCGTAGGCCTCGCGATCGAGCTTCCTCCGCGCCGACGCCTTGTCCGTGGTGGGCGGCGTGCCCGCACCGGCCCGTCGAGCGGCCACGATGTCCGCGGCCTCGGCCGGCGGCGGCGCGGTCTCTCTCTTCTTCTTGTCCTTCTCCTCAGCCATCGTCCACCCCCGGTGCCCGATCCTCAGCATCATAGTCGACATCGACACGCGGCGAAGGCCGGCGCCCGTGGTCGCGCGCTACCGGCGCTCGGCCCCGGGGGCTCGGCGGTCATCGTCGCGAGACCGCGACGTGAGCACGGCGAGCAACTCCTCCGGCGTGGCGACGACCCGCGAGGCGCCGGCCGCGAGCAGGGCCTCCGGCCCGTGCCAGCCCCACCCCACCGCGACCGGTGTGACTCCGGCCTCGCGCGCCTCGCGCATGTCGCCGGCCGTGTCCCCGACGAAGAAGTAGACCGCCTGCCGCGGGTAGCGTTGCCTCAAGAGCCCGATCTTCTCCGTCTTGCTGTGCCCGCTCTCGACACCGGCGATCGCCGTGACGCCCTCGACGTGGTTCTCGGCGAGGAACCGGCGGACAAGAGGTTCGCTGTTGGACGTGACGATCACCACATCGCCCAGCTCGCCGAGCCGCGCCAGCACCTCCGGCATCCCCACGAACGGCTTCATTCGGGACAGATCGCGCTCGAGTACGCGCCCCGCCGTCTTCAGCGCCCGCGCGACGGCCTGCTCGCCGGCGCCGATGGCGCGGAAGCTCTCGTACACGTTGCCGGCGAAGAGCGCGACAACGTCGTCGACGGTCCGCACGGGGGCGATCCCATGCTCCGCACACGCGGCGATCAGGGCGAAGGCGAAGACCTCGAGTGAGTCGACCACGACACCGTCGAAGTCGAACATCACGACCTCGCGATACCGCTCCCCCTTCGCGGCGAGCGGCGGGCGAGGCGCCGGCGGCGGGAACGATGTCATCGCCCCCGCCGCCTTCCGCGCGCCCGAGGGGACTTCGAGTCTCCGGCAGATGAACGGCTCAGGAGGCCGACGTCTTGCCCGAGACCAGACCGGTCTTCTTCTTGAACTGCTCGACGCAGTTGATCTCGATGTCGAGCAGTTCGGCGATGCGCACCTTCGCGGCTATGCCCTTCGCGATGCCCGGGACGCCCGTGATCGTGCCGATGTCAAGCTCTTCCCTGACACCTCGCATCATGGTCGGATCGGACAGGTCGAGCGCTGTCACGTGAAGCTTGTCGGCCACGTACCTCTTGGCGTCGTCGATCCTCATCTTCTTGTTGAGCTGCATCCTCGCCACTAGATCTCCAGCGGCCCGGATGCCACCCATCGATGAGGCCAGCAGATGCGCCAGGTGCATGCCGGCAGGGTCACCCGTACCCACCTACAACCCGTCGGCCTTGCCGATCTCGATCATGGCGGCGCTGCAGCGCGTGACGACGTCGACGGCGGGCGTCTCGAACATCGGCACGCCCCCGACGCCCATGCCGACGTTCGGATGCACCGGGATCTTGGCGATCTGGGTGCAGGCCTTCACGAAGGTCAGCGCGCGGGCGAGGTTCCACGGGACCGTCTTCCTGGTGTTGGTGTTGCAGACGGGGCCGAAGATCGCACAGCCCGCCTGTTCACACAGATCGAGCTGCTGATGTGGCCAGAGGCCGGCGAGCCGGACGCCGTTGTACTCGAGCTCGCCGTGGAAGCCGAGGACCATCTCGGACGACATGCCGATCTCGACCGGCAGGCCCGTCTCCTTGGCGACGTGCTCGGTGGTCTTGAGGACGGCCAGGAACTCGGCGTCGCCGGTCGAGGCGACCGTGTCGTAGTCGATGCCGTCGGCGCCCATCGCGACCATGCAGTCGCTCATCTCGACGCAGTCCTCGAGGCAAGCCTCGAGGGCCTCCTCCTGCGTGCGGCGCGCCTCGTCGATCTTGCCCAGGGGCAGCAGGTCCGAGGGGTTCTCGAAGGAGCCGTCGGGCCGGTAGTAGAGGCCGAGGTTCGGCATGAAGCCGTAGAGCAGCGGGAAGATCGTCACCTCCTGGAGGATCTCCATGTGCAGCATCTCGAGCGCCTTGAGGAAGCGCTGCGGCTTCACCGAGTAGTCGTTGTGCGAGACCTCCATCGAGTCGAAGCCGAGCATCGACTCGAAGAGGCGCACGCCCACCTCGCGGTTGACCGGCGCGACGACCCCGCTCGACATGCGCGAGGAGTTGAGCGCGTTGACGCAGCCGTCCTTGGTCATCACGACCTCGTTGCCGCGCTGCACGCCCCAGAGTCGTGTCGGCGCCGAGAACATGTCGACGAGGAAGTCGATCTCGTTCTCGGTCAGCGTCGGGATCTTGGCCTTGACCGCGGCCGCCTCGGACCCCGTCACGAACTCGCTTCTCAGCTCGTCCGGGGTGAGCTCGACGTTCGAGGCGTCGCCCATCCTGGTCAGTATCTTCATACTCGGTGACCTCCGCAGTGTCACTCGTTGACGACCGTCCGTCTCGGACAGGTCTGAATCTAGCGGTTCAGCGCCGCCCTGGCACGCTCGTAGACGTTGTCGGCGGTGAAGCCGAAACGCTCGAAGAGGATGCCGGCCGGGGCCGAGGCGCCGTAGTGATCGAGGCCGATGACGTCGCCCTCGTCGCCGACCCAGCGCTCCCAGCCGAACGTGACGCCCGCTTCGACGGCCAGTCGCCGGCGGCAGGCGCGCGGCAGAACGCTCTCGTGGTAGACCGCGTCCTGGCGCCCGAAGAGCTGCCACGAGGCCATGTTGACGACGCGCGAACGCACGCCCTCGGCCGCGAGGCGCTCGTGCGCCTCGAGCACGGGCGCGACCTCGCTGCCGCTCCCGATGAGGATCAGCTCGGGTACGGCATCGGCGACGGCGTCGGCGAGCACGTAGGCGCCGCGGGCGACACCGTCCGCCGGCCCGTACTTGCCTCGATCGATGGTAGGCAGGTTCTGGCGCGTCAACATGAGCCCGACCGGGCCGTCGGCGTGCGTCACGGCGATCTTCCACGCCTCGACGGTCTCGTTGGCGTCGGCCGGACGCAGCTCGACCCAGTTCGGCGTGGCCCGCAGGATGGCGAGGTGCTCGACCGGCTGGTGGGTGGGCCCGTCCTCGCCGACACCGATGCTGTCGTGCGTCAGCACGTAGGTGACGGGCAGCCCCATCAGCGCCGCGAGGCGCATCGCCGGCCGCATGTAGTCGACGAAGACGAAGAAGGTGGCCACGTACGGGCGTATGCCGCCGTGCAGCGCGAGCCCGTTGCCGATCGAGGCCATGGCGTGCTCGCGGACCCCGAAGTGGAAGTTGCGCCCGGCGGGCGTGGCCGCCTGCTGGGCCGGCGCGTCCTTGATGACGGTGTTGTTCGAGGGCGCGAGGTCGGCCGAGCCGCCCATGAGGGTGGGCAGATGTGGCGCGAGCGCGTTGATCGTCTTGCCCGACGCCGCCCGCGTCGCCACGGCGCCGTCGGCGGGGTCGAAGACCGGCAGGTCGGCATCCCAGCCGTCTGGGAGCTTGCCGCTCCAGGCGGCGTCCCAGCTCGCGGAGCGGCCGGCATCGGCCGCGCTCCATGCCGCGTGACGCTCGCGCCACGCGGCGTGCACGGCCGCACCGCGCTCGGCGGCGGCCGCGTAGAACGCCTTCACGTCGTCGGGCACGAGGAAGTCGGGCTCGAGCGGCCAGCCCAGGTTCTGCTTGGTCAGCACGACCTCGTCGGGGCCGAGCGGAGCGCCGTGAGCGCCGGCCGAGTCCTGCTTGTGAGGCGAGCCGAAGCCGATATGCGTGCGCACCGCGACGAACGACGGCTTGCCGGTCTCGGCCTTCGCAGCGGTGATGGCGGCGTCGATCGCCTCGACGTCGTTGCCGTCGGCGACCTTCTGCACGTGCCAGCCGTACGCCGCGAAGCGCGCGCAGACGTCCTCGGTGAAGGCGAGGTCGGTGGGACCGTCGATCGTGATGTGGTTGTCGTCGTAGAGGACGACGAGCTTGCCCAGCTTCTGGTGACCGGCGAACGATGCGGCCTCGCCGCTGATGCCCTCCATCATGTCGCCGTCGCCGGCGAGGACGTAGGTGAAGTGGTCCATCACGCCGGGGCCGTCGCCGTTGAACGCTGCGCCGAGGAAGCGCTCGGCGACGGCCATGCCGACGGCGTTGGCGAATCCCTGGCCCAGCGGACCGGTCGTGGTCTCGACGCCGGCGGTGTGCCCGTACTCGGGATGACCCGGCGTCTTGCTGCCCCACTGGCGGAAGGCCTTGAGGTCGTCGATCGAGAGGTCGTAGCCGGTGAGGTGGAGCAGGGAGTAGAGGAGCATGCTGGCATGGCCTGCCGAGAGCACGAAGCGGTCGCGGTCAGGCCACGCCGGGCCGGAAGGGTCGAAGCGCAGGTGGCGCGTGAACAAGGTGTGCGCCACAGCTGCGGCGCCCATGGGCATGCCGGGGTGACCGGACTTGGCCTTCTGCACGCCGTCCACCGCGAGAAAGCGGATGGTGTCGATGCAACGATCCTCGAGGGCTTTGGTGCCTGCGTGGCGCTCTTCGAAGGTCCCGGCGCTCGCGTCTGGGCTCACGTGCGTCCTTTCATTCGCGGTCTGCGGCGGCGGCCGCCGCCCTCCCCATTCGCGGCGAGAGGGCGGCGGACCTGCGAGGTCTGATCAGTGCCGGGCGCGCCTCACACGGCCGACGCCGGACGCTCGTCGGCGCCGTGAGCCTCGCCGAAGTAGGCGCGCACGAAGCGCACGAAGCGCCCGCACTCCTCGGGAGTGCCCGGGGTGACGCGGAAGTAGCCCTCCCTGCCGTTGATCGGCTTGATCGTCTTGAGGAAGATCTTCTCCATGTCCATGGCCGCCCGGACGATCTCGGCGCTGGTCTTGCCGGTGACGCCGGCGTCGATGAGCATGTAGTTGCCGTGAGCCGGGAAGGGCTTGAGGCCGACGGCCTCGAGCTCCTTGGCGAAGACGTCCATCCAGTCGTTGTTGTACTCGACCTTCTTCGTGACCTCGCCACTGTCGAGGATCGCCTCGGCGGCGGCGATCGCCATGAGGTTCAGGTTCCACGGCAGGTACATGAGGTTGAAGGCCTCGACGAGCTCGGGAGAACCGACGACGTACCCGAAGCGGACCCCGGCGAGGCCGAAGGCCTTCGAGAAGGTGTGCGAGAGGAACACGTGCGGGTACTTCTTGACGAAGTCGACCTTGGCCGCGACCTGCGGGTGGTAGTCGAGGTACGCCTCGTCGATGCAGAGCGGGATGCCGAGCTCGCAGAACCTGGTGAGATCGGCGTCGTCGATGAAGATCCCGGTCGGGTTGTTGGGGTTGATGATGAGGATGACCTTGGTCTTGTCGTTGACCGCCGCCAGCATCCCCTCGACGTCGTACTGCAGGTCCTCTTCGCGCAGCGGGATCTGCACGGTCTTGGCGCCGCAGAGACCGGCGCGCGAGGGGAACATCTCGAACGTCGGGTTGGAGCAGAGGAACTCGTCGCCGGGCTGCAGGAAGATGCGCATCATCGCGTCGATGGTCTCCGACGACCCATTCGCCAGAGCGATGTTCTCGGCGGCCACGCCGTGCAGCGCGCCGAGCTTGGCGCGCAGCCGGTAGGCACGGTCGGGGTAGCGGTTGCCCCGCTTCGCCATGTCGACGATCGCCTCGACGACCTGGTCCGACGGCGGCACAGGGTTCTCGTTGAGCATCATACGACCGCACTCGGGCTGCGCCCACGCCTTGTCGAGGATGGACGTGTTGTACTCAGGGGCGGTGAGGAGCCACGGCACGAACCTGTCTTTGATGTCGGTCATTCTCGCTGTCCTTTCGTCGCGGCGATCAGGCGTCTGCGAGGCAGCTGCCCGCGAACGCGACCATCTCGTTGGTGGCCTTGGAGAAGGCATCCGCCGTCTTCACGAGCGCCGGATGGGTGTTGTATTCGTCGCGCGTGTAGCCGTCCTCTTCGTAGGCGCGCTCGAAGTACGGGATCCGCATGAGCTTGTCCATGACTTCCTTGGGCGGATCGACGGAGATGCGGTCCGCCTGGAAGGTGATGTCGTCGGCCGTCGGGAAGTTGATGAGCTCGTCGATGAGGCTCGGAGGGCAGGTGACCACGATGTCGGCTCCAGCCTTCTCCTCGAGGTGCCAGATCTTCGTCTTGCCGTCGACGACTGGCCCGAGGCGCAGGGAGCAGGAGAGCATCTTGCTCTGATAGCCGCCGTCCTTGACGAGACGGTACGCCTTCTTGAAGATGGCCAGCTCGGCCATGCGGACGTCGCCCTCGGTCACCTCGATGCCCTTCTCCTTGCCGGCCTCACGCAGACCACCGAGGTCGCCGTAGCGGGCCTCCATGTGCGTGATCACCGAGCGCCACTTCGAGAGGTCGACGCCATCGGCCTTGGCCTTCTCGAGACCGCGCTTCACGGTCTTCGCGCAGTCCATGAGCTGCGGCAGGATGAAGGTGAGGGTGTTGTTGGTGGCGATCCCCTTGGCGGTGAGAGCCTCGATGACGTCGTAGCCCTCCTTCGTGCCGGGCACCTTGATCATCACGTTGGGGTTGATGGTGTGGATCTCGAGCGCCTGCGCGAGCATGGCGTCCTTGTCGAAGCAGCTCCGCGGATCGACCTGGCCGGAGAGGAAGCCTTCCTTGTGGCCGGATGCCTCGAACAGGGGGAGGAACAGGTCGGAGCCCTGCTTGACGACCTGCTTGTACATCTGCCAGAAGAGGCCCTCGGTGTCGAGCCCGCCGGCCTCCTTGAGGATCTTCTCCGCCTCAGCCTTCCAGCGTGGCGGATCGTCCTGGATGGCCTGCAGCGACAGCGGGGGGTTGGTCGTGACGCCGCGGAAGAGCTGGCTCATCGGATCGTCGGCGTTGTACATCCGCGCGAACTGGGCCTTGAGGACCTCGCGGTCGCCGGGGTCGGCTTTGGCGAGCATCTTCTTGTACCAGTTGTCGAGGATGACCGGCGACGAGTCCCACCAGATCTCCATGCCGGGGCTGACGGCGACCAGGTCCTCCAACATGTTGCGTTCGTGCATCTCTCCCCCTTAGGGATCGTTTCGACGGATTCAGGTCTGCGAACGGTCGGCCTCGCCTACGCCCTCGGCACCTCCCCGCGCCGTGCGGCCACCCGGTCTCCCGGGACCCGCTCACACACGATGCAGTGGACGCCGAGCGACGTCAGCTCGTCGCGGATGGCTTCGTCGACGCCGTCATCGACGATCGCGGTGTCGACCCGGTCGAGCCCGCAGATGACGACATCGGCCACCACGCCGATCTTGCTACGGTCGGCGAGCACGACGACCTCGCCGCGTGTCTGGTCGAGCATGGCGCGCTCCATGCTGGCGATACCGACCGTCGGGGTCGTCAGCCCTTCCTCGAGATCGAGGCCGTCGACACCCAGCAGCATGAGGCTGGCGTGGAACCGGCCGATCTGCTCGACTCCAAGGGGGCCGTCGACCGAGTTCGAACGCGGCCGGTAGTGGCCGCCGACGAGGATCACCTCGAGGCTCAGGCCCTGCGATTCGGCCAGCGCCCCCGCGTTGTGCGTGATGACGCGCGCCTCGAGCGAGGGATCGACATGGCGCAAGACCTGCGCCGCCGTCGTACCGGCGCTCAGAAACACGGTCTCGCCGGGCCGGATGAGCGCCGCCGCAGTCTGGGCGATGTGGCGCTTCTGCTCGGCGTTGGCCGTCACGTTGTCGAGGTACAGAGCCTCCTCGACCATGCGCCGCCTGAGGACGGCGCCACCGTGCGTGCGCACGAGCACACCCTCGGCCTCGAGGCGCTCGAGGTCGCGGCGGATCGTCATCTCGGAGACGCGAAGATCGTCGCTCAGCGAGGAGACGCGCACGGCGCGCCGCTCCTGCAGCAGCTCCCTGATGCGCCTGCGACGCTGGGCCGGGATCATCTCTGAGGGCTCCGGCGCGCCGTGTGACGGTATGATCGCTCAGCCTCCGCTCGCATGGGCAAACATCACAAAGTCGCACATATTGTAACTGAGCCCTGGGGGGTGTCAAGCGTGACGGCGAACAGAACCGCACAGTCGCGCGGCAAGTGGCCGGTGGCGCACCAAAGACTTCACACTGACCGCGGAGCCGGCCCAGGAAGGCGTCGTCGCAGGGCGTGGATCAGAACGCCGGGCCGTGCTCGCGGCGCGTCCGGGCGCCGTCGCCCCGCGGCCGGCTCACCAGTCGGAGAAGCCCTCGTTGTACCAGATCTTCGAGGCGCCCTTCTTGGCGCGCTTGTTCCACTTCTTCGACTTCGGCTCGGCCTCGACGCGGGCCAGCAGCGTGTCCGCCTGCGCCTGGATGCGCGCGCGCATCTCGGGCGTCAGCGCCGGCACCTGCTCGCAGTGCTTCTTCACCTTCGGCAGGTTGAGCTGCGTCGCCGTGTACCAGAAGCCCCAGTCCTCGGCGAAGCGCCGCGCGACGTAGTCCATGTTGATCTTGCGCTCGTCGTCGGCGCCCAGCTCGCAGGTCACGAAGAGGTACTCGATGTCCTTGAGGTCCTTGTCGTTGATCTCGACGATCTGCAGCTTCTGCAGCAGGATGTCGGAGAGCGGCACGGACCAGGGATCCTTGTCGAGCCGGCCCGCGTAGTCCACCTCGTGACAGTAGTCGAGCTTGTCGAAGAAGACGTCGATCATGGGCACGGCGCCGGCGTAGTAGATGTGCCGGGTCTTGCCGGACATGACCATCGTCTCCTGGTCGCACTCGTAGCCCATGTCCTTCATGAAGTCGCGCATCTTGCTGCGACCCTTGCCGTACGCCGCGTAGTCGATGTCGGTGAAGTAGCGCTCGCCGAGCCGCTCGAGCCGCGCGTACAGGTCGATCTGGTCCGGGAAGTAGTAGTGGAGCGCCAGGGGACCCATGACCCGCATCACGATGCCGCGCTTCTCCCCCTCTTCGACGAGCCGCTTGCCCTCCGCAAGAAAGACCTCGGGGCCCGGGTACTCGGCGATCGGGATGTCCTTCGGCAGGATGAACGGTTTCTGTGCCATGGTGCCTCACGGCCTCCTTCTCGCGACTCGCCGCCGCGCACCCGCCGCGGTGACGCCGCCTCTCGCTGCGCCCGGCCCCCGCGGGGGCCGGGCCGGTTCACCGCTCGCGGAGCACCGGCTGGGCGCCGGCGGCCGCGATGCGGCCGCCGGCGCCCCCGCCGGCTCAGGCACGAGCTGTCGCGCGCTTACTCGACCGGGATCTCCTTGGCCACGGCCTCGAGCTCCATGCCCTGGTTCTTGCGGACGATCCAGGCGACGACCCACACGACGATGGCCGCCACGTAGAGACCGCCCATGAAGAGGGCTGACTCCCACAGGTTGATGTAGTAGACCCCGTCGGGATCCCAGACGAACATGTAGATGTTGAAGATCATGAAGGCGCAGTAGACGGCCGCCACGATCGCCATCCACGGGATGCCGGCGATCTCTCCCTTCGGCAGCGAGGAGCTCTCCCAGATGCTGCGGGCGCGCCACTTCATGACCATGAAGGCGAGCCCGCTGCCGAGGAACATGATGATGATGCCGAACGTCGCATCGTAGGTGAAGAGCTTGACGATCGTGACCCCGCGCTCCTCCACGATGGGCGTGTAGGCGTAGAGCGCCGCCACGATGGTCGACGGGATCGTCATCAGCACGAGGGCGATGACCGGGACGCCGCCGCTCGTCACCCTCGCAGCGGCTTCAGGCAGGATCCTGTCGAAGGCCGACGCGAAGATCATACGCGTCGAGGAGAGGAAGAGCGTCCCGAACCACCCGAAGAGCAGCAGCGAGATGGCGGCGATCAGGATGACCTGGAAGGCCGCGTTGGGCACGATCCAGGAGATCATCGCCGTGGGCGAGACGTAGTCACCGCCGATCGGCGAGACTCCCCACCAGAAGGCCGCCATCGTGCCCATGAAGGCCTGGTAGCCGACCTTCCACGTCATGAGCCCGAGGAAGGCGAGCGCAATGAACGTGGGCACGAGGAGACCGCCGAGCATCTGGTAGATGTTCTTGCGGAAGTCCTTGGCGCCCCGCACCTCGCCGTAGAGCGTCGCCCCCCAGTTCGGCCACGCCATCCAGAACAGCATGAGGGGGATGAGGGCCCAGGTGGCCCAGCTGAGACCACCCGAGAAGGTCGACTCCGGCATTTCCGTGCCCTCGCCGACGGCCTCGATGGCCTCGAAGGCGCCGGCGTGGGACTGACCCTCAGCAACGACCATGTTGCCGTCGTCATCGTAGACGAACACGCCGTTCGCGTCCTGCTCGTAGACCGTGAGGTCGAGCAGCCCCGCCTCGCCGCCGTAGTACTTCTCGGCCGCGTCGTTGAACCGGTCCTTGAAGGTGTCGCCCGAGGTGACGAGCAGTAGGACGCCGCAGACGATCACGCCGGCGAGGCCGATCCACATGGCCCACTTCTGGAACCTCGCGTACGCCTTCATGCCTACCGCGACGAGAGTGGAGGCGATGGCGATGACCACGAGGGACGCGATGAAGATGCCCGTCCGGCTCCCCAGCCAGTCGGCGGCGCTGTGCCAGCCGATGATCCGGAGGATCGGCTTGATGGTGGTCTGAACGCCCATGTCGGCGTAGATCGGGGTCCAGAGCCAGAGGATGAACCACCAGCCCACGGCGGCGATCACGAAGCCCACCGAGCTGTGGAAGATGCGTGTCATCCATACGTAGTCGCCGCCGGCTCTCGGCATCGCCGAGATGAGGCCGGCGTAGACGATGATCTCGAGGACGATGAAGATGGCGGTGAGGACGATGGCCCAGAAGAGACTGCCTCCCGGGATGAAGGTCGCGTACGCGAACGACCAGATGGCGAGGAACAGGTTGACCGAGAAGAACGAGTAGCGGAACCCGTCCCCGCCGGACCACCCCTTGACCAGGCCGCTGGCCTTGCGCACGAAGAGCGTCTGCTCCGGTGCGGCGTTTGTTGCCATAAGTTGACCCTCCTGTCGAATAGTGACTGCCGGCGCCATGGCGCCGCCCCCCGGGTGTCGCGCGTCGGCGCGTTCACCCCATGGTCAAACGGTACCGCTTGAGCTTGCTCTTGCCGTCGAGCTCCACGATCACTCCCGACAGGGTCCCTTCAACGTAGGAGCTCCCGGGATTGATCGCGAGCGTGCGGCCGAGACGCTCGGCGGCACGGCTCTCGTGGATGTGACCGTGCAACGAGAGGATGGGCTGGACCTCCTTGATCACCTCCTTGACGGCCGTGGAGCCGACGTGGGCCGTGTCCTGGCCCTGCACCGTCAGCGTCTCCCAGTCGATCTTGGGCGCGATGTCGAGGTTGGTGTCGAACGGCGGCGCGTGCAGGCCGAGCACCAGGCGCTCGGGGCCGACCGTCGCCTGCGCGATGATGCCGAGGAGGCGCTCCTTGAGCGCCGGCTCGTCCTCTTCGCGCGGCGTGTCCCACGGCGTCAGGTTGGTCCAGCCGCTCGAGGCGAGCTGGTAGCCCTCGGGCAGGTCGAGCACGTTGCCCTCCCCGACCTGGATGTGCCGGGACTCAGCAAGGATGCCGTCGATGTCGTGGCGGTCGTCGTTGCCCGGGCAGACGATGCACTGCAGCCCGGTGCCCGCGAGGCGCTCGTCGGCCCAGGCGACCCAGTTCGCGACCGTCGTGCGCATCTGCTCGTGGAAGAGCTCATCGAGCTCGTCCGGGTCGCTCGTGTACGCGTCGCGCTCGGCGGCGCTCATGACGACCGGGTAGTAGCCGTGGTCTCGGATCGCCCTCTGGTTCTTGGCGAGGGCCTCGTCGCCCTCGAGCTCGTGACGGACGTCCTGCATGTGGAAGACGTATTTGCCCGATCCTTGGTCGATGATCGGCACCACGGCCTTGCCGGTCATGTCGCCGCCGAGGATGAGGACATCGGCTTCGTAGTGCTTGCCCGAGTTGATGAACTTGCGCCAGCACGCCTCGGAGCCGTGTACGTCGGTGGCGAAGAAGATCCGCGTCGTCACCTGCGCCCTCCTCTCGGGCTCGTCGTTCGTGTCATGGGCTCAGCTCCTTCCCTCACGATCGAGCACACCACATCATGTACCCAAAGCCCTCGCGCCTTCCAGTCCCGGCAGGGCCGCTGGGGCCACGCCGCTCCTGCCCGCTTCATTGGCGGGAGGCGGCCGCCGGGCCAAGCCCGGCGGCCACCTTGCCGGTCACCCCCCTCCGCGTGCTCCGGAGGACGCCGGCGGACGATGCCGCAGACTCACTCCGGCGGCACCTCGAGGAAGGCGTAGTTGACGTCGATCCCCTTGCTCTTGTTGTACGCCCTGGTGATCCAGTACCAGACCAGACAGACGACGAAGACGCCGCCCACGATCACGTATGGGGTCGTGCCGGTCAGCCCGTAGGCATCGTTCGTGAGGAACAAGGTCACGGCGATGATGCCGAACACGAACCCGATGAACCCGAAGAGCGAGACCAGCGGGAACCCGCCGATGGTGTACTTCGCACCTGGCGACGCTTCGTACAGCGCCTTGGCGCGGAACGGCAGGAGCGCAGCCGCCAGCGTGCTGAGGATGAAGACATAGCCGCAGGCCAGCGTCACGCCGAGGGTCAGGCTGAACCACTGATCCCAGTAGCTGTAGCCGATGATCACTGGGACGCTGAAGGCGAAGTAGAGCCAGTGCGCGACGGCCGGCGAGCGGAACCGCGGGCTGATCTTCGACACAAAGGCCGGAAGCGTGCGGTCCAGCGACATGCCCACCATGATGCGCGTCATCCCGATGTAGCAGTTACAGGTGATCTGCAGCGACGCCAGCAGGAAGCTGACCGCCGTCAGGATGACGATGATCGGGTTCGTCGAGATCACGATGGCGAACATGCCGGGGAAGGGCAGGACGCTGCCGATCCCGTTGCCGGAGTCGCTCACCCCGTAGTAGTAGGAGTGCGACACGGCATTGAAGAACTGGGTGCCGATCGCGCGCTCCTCGGCCCAGGCGATGAGGGCGAGGACGATGCCCACGCTGATCATCGAGCCGACGATGATGAACATCTGGTTCTTGAAGACACGGGCGCCCTTGATCTCGCCGCCCTGCTGCACGCTGTACGACGCCCACTGCAGGCTCGTCCACACGATCGGGATCGCGAGCAGCGTGGCTCCGAACGCGAACTTCGGCAGCAGATTGACGCCGGCGTCGCTGACGTCCTTCTGGACCCAGCTGTAGTAATCCGGGTTGCCGTCGACGACGTTGGAGAAGTTGTTCATCGCGGTCGCGAACTCAGCCGGCGACGTGCGCAGGAACTGCACGAGCAGGATGACGATCAGGACGCCGGTCGCCGCAAACATGAAGTACTGCAGGCGCACGTAGTTCTTGAAGCCGGTGACGAGCAGCACCGCGATAGCGGCCGCGCCGATGATGCTGATCGTCACGATGCCCTGCGCCGACTGCGCCCAGAGAGCGGCGTCGAGGAGCCCCTGGCTCTCGTAGTGCACGCCCAGACCCATGAAGAGCGGCGCGATACCGAGGCTTGCCTGGAGCCAGCCCGCGAGCGCGACCCACTGCAGGATCCAGATCACGAAACCGCTCATCACGACCGGGAAGCCGATGGCGCCGCCGAACACGCGGCTCTGGAAGACGTAGTCGCCGCCCGAGCGTGGCATCGCGGTCGCCAACCAGACGAAGGCGAGGGCGATCGGCAGCTCGAAGAGAATTGCGTAGAGACAGGCTTGCCACACCGAGACGCCCGGGAAGGCGGCCGGCGCCCACACGAACGTCCACGGGAAGATCACGCCCATGGTCAGGAAGTTGTACATGTACGCCGACCAGGGCGACATCACCCTGGACAGCCCCGAGGCCTTGCGGCTGAAGACCTCAGGTTTCGCTGCGGTCACTGTTGCCATCATTACCCCCAGTCATTGACGTGATGCAGCCCCCGCGCGAATCGCGGCGGCCGCCCCCCTTGGCCGTTATCCCGATGTCATCTGGTATCCGGCCACCTTGCCCGGCGCAAGCGTGAAGATGCACCCGCGGAGGATGCCTTCACCGTACTCGCTGCCGGGGTTGATCACGGTCGTGCGTCCGACTTTGACGAGGCCGCGAGACTCATGGATGTGTCCGGTGAGGAGCACAAGAGGCTGGTACTTCTCGACGATCTTGCGGACCGCCGTGCTGCCCGCGGGTGCGCTCTGCGGCACGCCGGCGATGACGACCGGCGTCGGCGGGTCCGTGGACCAGTCCAGCTTGGGACAGTCGTCGAGCGTACAGTCGTACGGTGGAACGTGCATGTTGAAGATGGCGTTGGAGAAGTCGTCGATGCCCTCCACGGCCTTCTCGAGCAGGCCCCCCAGACTCTCTTCGTCGGTCTCCCTCGGCGTGACCCACGGCGTCGGGTTGCTGAACCCGCAGTTGGCCATGGGATACACGTCTTCAAGAACGACGACCCTCTCCTCGCAATTCACGACGTGCTCGCTGTTCGAGGCGTCGAGCAGGTCGAGCAGGTCCTGCGGGTCGTCGTTGCCGCCCGTCACGTAGCACTTCACCCCCGTTCCGTCCAGGCGCTCGTCGGCGAGCGCGATCCATCGCTCCAGGCGGGCATGGGCCTCGCGCCGGAACGCTTCGTCGATGTGGCTCTGGTCGCTCTGCATCTCGCGCAGGTCGTCTTCGCTCACGGTCACATGATAGAAGCCAAGCGTCTCGATGCGCTCCCTGAAGTCGTTGACGGCAGCCTCGCCGTCCAGGTGGTTGACCTCCTCCTGGAGGGTGACGCGGTAGTGCCCGCCGCCCTCGTCCACGATCGGGATGAGGTACTTGCCCATGATGTCGCCGCCCATGATCAGGTGGTCGACCTTGTAGAACGCGGCGCCGTTGATGAACTTGCGGTAGGTGCGCTCGGAGCCGTGGATGTCGGTCGCGTAGAACAAGCGCACCCGCTCGCCGCCGTCGCCTTCCTTCTTCTTCCAGAATGCCATGGACCTGCCGCCTCTCCCGTCTACCGTTCAGTCGATCTCGTTGTACCAGCGCTTCTTGTCGCCGATCTTCGCGCGCAGCTTCCACTTGGTGCCCTTGGGATAGTCGTCCATCGCGCTCAGCACCACGGCGATACGTTGTGACACGACCTTCTTGTCGTTGTCGTCGAGATCCAGATGCGGAAGGTACGCCCGCACCTTGTCGAGGTTCATGGTGGTGGTGCGCCACAGACCCCACTCCCGAGCGCAGAGCTTGGCGATGCGCGCCGAGTTGATGTGATCGTCGTCGGCGGCGATCTCGTGCTCGCGCAGCAGCATGATCGTGTCGATGATGTCCTTCTCGTTGATCTTCACGATCTGCATCTTCTCGAGCAGCAGCTCCGCCAGCGGGATGGTGGGCGAGTCGACCTCGAGCCTTCCCTTCCACGGGATCTCGTGGCAGAAGTAGAGACGGTCCATGAACACGTCGACATGGATGTGCTTGCCGGGGTGGTTGAAGATGAGCCGGCCGCCCTCGGCGTGGAAGGCGTTGATCTCGAGGTCCTCGTCATAGCCGAGCGACACGAAGAGCTCGCGGATCTGCCGGTCCTGCTTGCCGTACCCCGCGAAGTCGATGTCGGTGTAGACGCGGTTGAGCTTGGCCTGGATGAAGCCGAATTCGGGGCAGTGGTGATGGAAGGCCAGCGCTCCGATGATGCGCAGTGGGACACCCGCGGCGTCGCCGGCTTCGACCACACGCAGCGCCTCGTCTTCGAAGACCTTGGCCAGGTCGGCGTCGGGGGTACCGACGCCGACTTCGTCACCGACCTGGCCGGCCGGCTGGGTGACTTCATCGTTCATGTACACCTCCCGGTCCGCGTGACGGCCGTCCCGGCACGGCCGTCACACCCTCCCGGGCGCCCCCGCGGGCGCCCGCCTACACCGTCGCGAGCCACGTAGGGTACTCCGGGTCGCCGGCGTTGCCCCGCAGCCGGTCGAGACGAGCGTTGCCGTACTCGCGGTAGTCGAAGTCGAGCTTGGACACCTGCTCCTGGATGAACGCCCAGATGCTCCACCACAGGTCGGCGACGATCTTGTGCAGGAGCATCCGGTGGAACCGGTGCTCCTGCATCTCGCCGCAGTACCGGGTGGCGATGAGGCGCTCCTCGTCGCGCGAGAGCGGGTGCTCCACACAGAAGTCGCCGAGGTCGAAGTACGGGTCGTTCATCCCGCCGTACTCCCAGTCGATGAGCCACATCCGGCCGGCGTCGTCGAGGATGAAGTTCTCGGACAGCAGGTCGTTGTGACAGGCGACAGGGCGCGGCATGTCGCGCTCCATCGCCTGTTCGATCTCGGCGCCGATGGCCATGATCCGCGGCCAGTCAGACGGGAACCAGGCGTTCGCCTCGCCGGCCATCCGCAGGTAGTCGCGAATCATCGGGAACACGCTCGTGTCGTTGGTGAAGGCGGCCGTGTCGTGGTACGTCCTGATGACGTCCACCACCTTCTCGAGCCGCTCGGGATGACCGGCCAGGGTGTCGGGATGCATCGTCTCGCCGCGGATGAAGGGCACGACCGTGCACTTCTCGGGCTCGAGCACGTGCAGCAGCGGCGGCGCCACGCCCGCGGCCGCGGTCGACCGGTGATTGCCGAGCTCCCGCTCGCGGTCGATGAACGCGTCCGTGCCGGCGCCGGGGATGCGCAGCACGTACTTCCCGCCCCGCCCCCCGTCGACGGTGATCATGTAGTTGTGGTTGGTGATGCCCCCGCCGATCTCCTCGCACTCGACGTGCTTGCCGCGCCAGTCGTCGATGCGGCCGATGGCGGCCTCGGGTGTCAGCCGCGTCACGAGGCCGGCACCTCGAGGCCCATGCCGGCCAGCTCGCTGCGGACCTCCGCGATCGTGCGCAGGTACTCCTCGTTCACGATCCGCTTCGTCTTCATGTCGTACACCTGCTGGAACGTGAGGCCCTTGTCCGGGTCCTTCAGCTTGTCGCCGAACAGCGGGAACAGTCTCTGGGCCAGAGGCTCCGCCTCGGCGCGGGTGAGCTTCGCGGTCGCGAGACCGATCTCCGCGTGGAACTTGTGGTCGTCGGGCACGAGCGAGTCGGGCTGCACGGCCATGGACGGGTGACCGGAGAAGACATTGCCCCCGGAGGTCACGACGGCCAGCATGTAGCAGGCCATCTCGTAGTGGTACTGCTTCGTGCCCGAGCCGCCGCCCAGGTACGGCAGGTTCACCATGGGGTAGCCCATGTTGCGACCGATCGCGGCGTTGGACATCGCGATCGCCCAGATGAGGGGCTTCGTCGAGCTCAGGTGCAGTTTGCTGTGCAACGGCGCGTTGTAGTGGTAGCTGCCGCGGAAGATGAGGTTGCCCATGATCATGTAGGCGGTCGCCTGCACGGCGATGCCCTCCGCCCCGCCGGCGTAGCCGCCGAAGAGGGGCGTGGACGTGGAGCCGATGTTGGCGCTGAGGCTGTTGTAGAAGGCCACCTTCTGCAGCGCCTCGTAGCCGACCACCATCTCGGAGAGAAAGTCGATCAGGAAGCCGTCGCTCGGACGCAGGCCGAAGTCGGGATGACTGGCGGCGAACATCGAGGCCGGCTGCGAGGCGGCTGAGATGCCGTTGATGATCGGCAGGCCGGCACGCCCCGAACGACGGATGCCCTCGCGCGCCAGCCGCACCGTCTTGCAGGCAGCAAGGACCTCCTGCGGCGAGCGCACGCGCGCGTCCTTGCCGCGCAGATGCAGGATGGACGGCACGCTCACGGAGTCGACGATGCTGTACGAGGCCATCATCTCGACGGTGTCGAGGTAGACCTGCTCATCGGTCGTGTAGATGCCGCCGCCGACGTGCACCCACGGACGGTCGTCCGTGGTGTCGGGGCGGCGGCCGTACATCGCCTTGCGCTCGCGGCCCTCGCCGAAGACCGCGCTGGTCGGACACTGACCGCAGGCAGTGAGGACCTCGTCGTGGGTGAACTCCATCACACGGTTGGTCTCGGGACAGTAGGCCCCAGCCTCGGCGATCAGGTCGACGGCGGCCCGGAAGACGCGGTCAGTGAGGTCGTCGTCAGTATTGATGATGGTCTGCTTGTCCCACTTGACGCCGTGGCGCGCCAGCAGCTCGCTGAGCTTCGGCACGTAGCGCTTCATGTAGTAGTCGGTCTCGGAGATGAGCGGGCCGGACTCGGCGCGCTCGAACACCTCTGTCAAGTCGATCATGTCGTGCTCCCTGAAAGTCGGGGTCGCCTGGACGGTCAAGACACCAGCTGTGCGGACACGCTCACGGCCTCGTACGCCGAGCCGGCCCAGCCGTCGGCGCCGATGGAGTCGGCCCACTCCTTCGTCGTGGCGCCTCCGCCGACGAGCACCTTGTACTTGTCGCGCGTGCCCTGGTCGCGCAGCGCTTCGATCACGTCCCGCTGTCCGACCAGCGTCGTCGTGAGGAGCGCGGACATCGCGATGATGTCGGCGTCGACCTCCTTGGCCTTGTCGACGAACTGGAAGAGGTCGACATCGATGCCGAGGTCCCAGACCTCGAACCCCGAGGTCTCGTAGAGGAGCCTGAGGATGTTCTTCCCGATCGAGTGAAGGTCGCCCTTGACGGTGCCGAGGACGACCTTGCCCTTCTTCGGGCCCGCGCCGCCGCTCTCCTTGATCTTCGGCTCGAGCACGCTCATGGCGGCCTGGAAGGCGAGCGCCGCCTGCATCAGCTCGGGCAGGAAGATCTCCTCGCTCTCGAACTGCTCGCCGATGACATTGAGGCCCGGCAGGAGCCCCTCGTCGATGATCGCTTTGGCGTCGACGCCTGCGGCGAGGGCCTCGTCGACGGCGCCGAGCACGCCGCCTTCGTCCTGGTCGATCACCGCCTGCTTGAGCTGCCCGAAGATCTCTGCGTCCGTCATTGGATGCTCCCTTGATCCGTGTGATCCCGCTTCACGACCGCACCCGGTCGTGTCTTTCACCGCCGACCCTGTCCGCCGCTACGCTTCGGCGACCTCCAGGGGCGCAGCGTCGCCGGCGACGAGCCCGGGGAACCGGTCGCGGATGCGCCGGTCGAGCTCAACGTCCCAGACTGCCGGGTTCGACTGCGAGAGGAGACGCCGCGCCTCAGTGAGGGCGCGCTCGTGGATGTCGGGGCGCCCGGCGTCCTCCCATTGGGCGCGCATATCGCGGGCGGCCAGCCTCGGCAACACGGCCGTCGTCTTCATGCGCGCCCTCGTGTGCCCGCGGCTCATGTAGCCGCCGCCCGGCCCGACCGCGACGATCTCGTCGATCGCCAGGTTCTCCTCGCTGAACTCGAGCCCGCGCCACGCGCGCTTGTCCATCAGCGCGATCTCGTTGTCGATCACGCACTTCGCGAAGTCGAACGCCATGAGCGAGCTCAGGAGCCCGCCCATGTTGAGAAGGGTCGCCCCCGCCGACACGGCCAGCAGCGTGTTCATGCCGGTCTCGAAGCCCGACTGCGCGTCGTTCGCGTGGGCGTTCGTGAGGCCGACGTAGCCGCCCGACGGCACGCCGTAGAAGCGGGCCAGCTGCGCCTGGGCCGCGATGAGGATGCCCGTCTCGACGGCTCCTGGCGCGTAGGCCCCCGTCCGCATGTCGGCGACGGTCGGCAGACTCGCGTAGATCACGGGCGTGCCCTCGCGGACCATCTGCTGGAAGGCGGTGATCGCGAGATACTCGGCGTTGCCGACGACCAGGCAGCCCATCAGCGTCATGGGCGCGGTGAGGCCCGCGTTCGGCACGACCGTGGTGTAGACCGGCAGCCCCTGCCCGGTGAGCCACATGACGGCCTCCGTCGATTCGACGTCCATCGTCAACGGGCTCACCATCGGACAGTAGTGGTGAGTGATCAACGGCCGCTCCCGGTAGGCGTCCGGGCCACCGGCGATGAGCTCACCCAGCTCGACGACCTGGCGCAGGTCGTCCATGCTCGGCGTGTTGCTGCGCACGGGCTTCAAACAGTTCTTGAGCGCCGGGTAGAACCGGCTCAGGCTGAGTTGTCCTTCCGGCGCGTCGTCGGCGAGCGTCGAGATACTGAAGACGTCGAAACCGGGGAGCTCGTTGATCATGTAGGCGATGGCGGCGATGTCGCCGGAGGTGGCGCGCCGCTCGACCCCCGTCACGGGATCGACGACGTTGGGTGCCGAGGAGCCGGTCACCACGACGGGGCCGTCGTCGGGGATCGTGCGATCGAAGCGCGGGTCGCGCCCGCGGAAGGTGAAGCTCGCCGGCGCCATCGCGCGATAACGTTCGACCACGTCGGCCGGCAGCCGCACGAGCCCGGTCTCCCGCTCGACACGGCAGCCGTGCCTGGCGAAGATCTCGCGCGCCTCAGTGCTGTGCACGAGGATGCCGGCCCTTTCGAGGACCTCGAGCGACGCCTCGTGCGTCCGGCCCACCTGGGCCTTGGTGAGCAGCTCCGCGAATCTCATTGCGTCACGCTCCCTCTCCCCCGCGACCTCGAGCGGCGCGGGTGACGGCTGTGGCGATGGCGGCAAGCTCGGCGAAGTGGTCCTCGATGAACTCCACGAAGGCCACGTTGTGCTCGAGGAAGAAGAGAAACTCGTCGTCGTTCGGCGTGCGTTCCTTGTAGTAGGCGACGATGTCCCAGTTCACGACGTAGAGGGCCGCGATGGCGACCATGCGCGGCAGCGCCGCCAGTTCGTCCTCGCCCATCGGCCCGGGATCGGCGAAGCGCGTCGTCTCGTCCTGGTAGGCGTCGAGGAAGAGCTCGACCTTGTCGAGGCGCATCTCGCCGTCGTCGCGGCCCTCCCACGAGCTGCAGAAGTACACGAGGCCGATGGCAACGTCGAAGAGACGGTAGTCGAGCTTGGCCCAGTCGAAGTCGAAGAGGCCCACGGCCTTCTCGTCGCGCCACTTGAGGTTGCCGGGATGGTAGTCGCAGAAGACCGGGCAGCGAGGCAGCCCCTCGAGCGCGGGAACGAGGGCCAGACCGCGCTCGATCGCCTCCAGGATGCCGGGCAGCTTGGCAAGGAAGCACGCGTCGTACCTGGTACCGGTCGTCTGCGCCGCCAGCCCGCGGAAGGTGTCGGGCAGCGTCGCCAGGAAGTCCATGATGGGCGGCTGCTCGCGCACGAGGTCGCCGGGGTCGAAGTCGTGCGCCGCCTGGTGGAACCGGGCGAGGACGCGGGCGCCGTCCGCGAAGGCGGCGTCGCTGCAGCGGTTCTTGACCCAGCTGTACGTGTCCTCGCCGTCGAGCATCTCGTACACGGCGAAGTAGCGGATGACCCGCTCCCCGTCGCGCAGCTCCTCGCGGGTCACGACGGTGTCGCCGTGCCGGGTGCCGAGGACTTGCGCCGCGAGATCGAAGCCCTTGCCCCTGATGTGGCGCACGAGCGCGTGCTCGTAGCGGATCTCGCGCTCGACGGTCCCGTACTTGTACTTGCGCGCGAAGTAGCGCCGCTCGCCGGCGTCTCCGCGCGCACAGACCGCGAAGCTCAGGTTCTCGGTCCCGCCGAGGATCTGTTCGACGCGGTCGACCTCGCCGAGGTCGTAGTCGCTCGTCACCACCTCGGTGAGCTGGGCGCTGAGGAACTCGACCCGCAGCGCCTCATGGAGGGTGGCGACGTCGGTCGCCAATCGCTGGGCCGTGTCGAAGAGCCGGTTGGCCTGCTCTAGGTCCACGTCGCTCTCTCTCCCTCGCACCCCCGCAGCACCGCGCTTCGTTCGTTCATACCACGATGCAACGGACGCCGAGTGACGTCAGCTCGTCGCGGACGGCCTCGTCGACACCGTCGTCGACCATCACGGCGTCGACCTGGTCGAACCCGCAGATGACGACGTCGGCGACCACGCCTACTTTGCTGCGGTCGGCGAGCACGACGACCTCGCCGCGTGTCTGGGCCATCATCGCCCGCTCGATGCTCGCCATGCCGAGAGTCGGAGTCGTCATCCCCTCCTGGAGATCGAAGCCGTCGACCCCGAGGAGCATACGGCTGGCGTGGAAGCGACTGATCTGCTCGAGCCCGAGGGGGCCGTCGACCGCGTTCGACCGCGCCCGGTAACGCCCGCCTACGAGGATGAGCTCGAGGCGTCCGCCTTGAGCCTCGGCGAGCGCCCCGACGTTGTGGGTGACGACGCGAGCCTCGATCGCTGGGTCGACGTGACGCAGGACCTGCGCGGCCGTGGTGCCAGAGCTCAAGAACACGGTCTCGCCAGGCTGGATGAGCGCGGCTGCGGCCCGCGCGATGCGGCGCTTCTGCTCGGTGTTCGCCGACACGTTGTCGAGGTAGAGCGGCTCTTCGACCATGTGCCGCCTGAGGACCGCGCCCCCGTGCGTGCGCACGAGCACACCCTCGGCCTCGAGACGCTCGAGGTCGCGGCGGATCGTCATCTCGGAGACGCGAAGGTCATCGCTCAACGAGGACACGCGCACCGCGCGTCTCCCCTGGAGCAGCTCGGAGATGCGGGCGCGACGTTCCGCCGGGATCATCTCGTGGGCTTCAGGCACTGCTGGCGACGACATGGACCCCCAGTGGCCACGCGCTCGGCGAACCGCACAAAGTCGAACACATCATCAGGCACCCGGATTCTCGTGTCAAGGGGTGCTCGCACAGAATCGCACGCGCTCCGAGTCGCCGCCAAAGGCCGTCGCGGACGGCGACCGTCGGAGGTGTCGTGAGGGATGACGCGTGGTCTGTCGCTCGGTCGAGCGGCTGTGTCAGGGCACGGCGGGTAGCGCCGCGAAGATCAGTCGCGGAACGCCCAGTCGAAGGTCGACGGCCAGAAGGAGTGACCGTAGCCGCGCGCGATGGCGAGGGCGCTCGCCTTGATCTGAGCCTCACCGTTGTAGATGCTCGCCGACCGGTATGGGTTCCACGAGCCCCGCCAGGTGGTGATCGAGTACTGGTAGAGACCGTGATAGCCGCCGGGTCCGACGATCGTAGCCGAGCCGCCCGACTCGGCCATCATGAGACGATACATGCCCACGGCGCTGACGCCGTTGGCCGCGGCCGCCCGCTTGATGATCGGCCACCAGTCGCCTTGGCCGTCGTCGGCGACCGTGGGGGCCGCCGGCCGGGTCTCCGTCGATCGCTCGTCGACGGCGAGCTCCCTGACACGCGCCTCGGCGTTCTCGAGAAGCTCGCGACGAGCGTCGAACAGGGAGCGCAGCTGCTCGACGTCGGCGGCGCGATCGGCGACCAGCCGTTCGGCGGTCGCCTCGTTGGCCGCCAGCGCGAGCGAGCGCTCTCGCAGGTCGCGCTCACCCTTCCGCAGCGCCCGCAGATAGTCGAGGTCGCCCGCACCCAGCCGCTTGAGCAGTTCGAGCTGACTCACGAGGTCGCCGAAATCGGCGACGCCGAACAGCACGTCGACTGGCGTCGGCGTCGCCTGTTTGTAGAGCGAACGGGCGCGGTCGGCGAGCAGCCCCTGTGCCAGGTCGACCTGCCGACGCGCGTCACGCGCCGCGTGACGGTTCTCGCTGATGGACGCACGGACGACGGCGAGCGACTCGTTGGCCCGCGCGTAGCGGGCCACGGCCTCGTCGATGAGAGCATCGAGCTCGGCCACCTCGGCGGCCAGCGCTCGTGCCTCCTCCCGCTCGCTCGCGGCAGTGACGGAGAACGCCGCCGGCACGACCGTGAGGCCGAGGACGGCGAGCAGCGCGATGAGCATGCATCGCACCATGCCGCTGCGGACAGGCATTGCGTTCGGCTCGCTCACACCCCTCCTCGCAGGCGACGGCAGGCGCCGCCTCGCACAGACCGTCAAAGTTATCAGAGGCGGCGGCGGCCCACAATACGCACAGCGCCCCGCCGGCTGCCGCGCGCACCCGCTCCTCCCCGCTCAGGTCGTCGTCCCGAACCTTGACAGAGGAATTCAACATCCGTAGATTTCAACGGACGTTGAGTTCTTGAGCGGCCACGCCGCTCGGCCGTACGCACGCGACCAGGGAGGCCCGCATGTGGGCGATCGTCGTCAAGGAGTTCAGGCAGCTCAGGCGTGACCGCCGCACGGTCGTCATGCTGTTCGCGCTGCCCTTCCTCTTCCTCGTGGTGTTCGGCTACGCGGCGAGCTTCGATGTCGAGGAGATCCCCACCTTGGTCGTCGGCGCCTCGGCCGAGCTGGTCGAGTCCAGCCTGCCGGAGCAGTTCGCAGTGGTCGACGTGAGGCCGGGCGACGGGCGCGCGGCCGCCGAGGAGGTCCTGCGTCGCGGCGAGGCGGTCGTCGCCTTCGTCACGCCGGCGAGCGCCGACGGAGGCCGCCACGGTGCTGATCGACGGCGCGGAGCTCTTCGCCGCCCAGACGGCGCTGCGCAGGCTCGCCGGAGCGCAGGCCGCCGCCGGCGGCCTGCAGGACACGGCGGGGCTGCCAGCCGGCGCGCAAGAGGTGCTCGCCCTGATCGGCGGCGCCGAGACGGATATCCTGTTCAACCCAGACCTGCGCACGGCCGTGATCATGGTGCCAGGGCTGTGCGGCATCATCCTCGTCTTCATCGGCACGATCGCGACCGCGCTCGGCGTGGTGCGCGAGCGCCAGACCGGCACCATGGAGCAGCTCGCCGTCATGCCGTTCCGCCCGCGCGACGTCTTCATCGGCAAGATCGCGCCGTACCTCGCGATCGCGGCGATCGACATGGGGGTCATCGTGGCCGTGGGGTTGGTGCTCTTCGACGTGCCCTTCCGTGGCTCGGTGTGGACCTTCGCCCTCGGCTCCGCGCTCTTCCTCTTCGTCACCCTCGGCCTGGGGGTGTTCATCTCGACCGTGTCGCAGACGCAGGGGCAGGCGATCCAGTTGGCGATCATGACGATGGTGCCGCAGTTCCTGCTCAGCGGCCTGTTCTTCCCCCTCTACGCGATGCCGTGGGGCGTGCGCTGGATCGGCTACTGTCTGCCACTGACCTGGTTCGTCAAGATCGCTCGCGGCGTGATGGTGCGCGGCACGCCGATCGACGCACTCTGGCTACCGCTGCTCGTCCTGTTCGTCATGGCCTCGGCGGTCTTCACGTTGTCGACGCTGCGCTTCAGGCGCGACCTCGCGCCGGCGCGAGCGGCCGGCGGAGGCCGCGGGTCGGCCGGTGGAGTCCACGACCTCCCGAGCGACGACGCGCCAAAGGCACAGCACGATGTCGGGCCGGTCGGCGCACCAAGGGGCGGAGCGCCGGCATGACGTGGGGCGTCGACGACCTGACGGTACGCTACGGCTCGCGGACGGCCCTCGACGCCGTCAGCGTCGAGGCACACCCGGGCGCGGTGACGGTCGTCGTCGGCGGCGACGGCGCCGGCAAGACGACGCTGCTGCGCGCGATGGCCGGCCTCGTTCACCCGCACGGCGGGACCGTGAGCCGGCCGCCGCTCCGCGAGATCGGCTTCATCTCCGGCACCGCCGGCCTGTACGGCGACCTCACGGTCGACGAGAACATCGCCTTCGCCGCCGGCGCCTACGGCCTGACTGGCGACGAACGCGAGCACCGAGCCGCACGACTGCTCGAACAGATCGGGATCCGCCACGCGCGCGATCGGCTGGCCGGGCGACTCTCCGGTGGCATGCGCCAGAAGCTGGCCTTCGCCCTGGCGATGCTGCACCAGCCCAAGCTGCTGATCCTCGACGAGCCGACGACCGGCGTGGACCCGGTCAGCCGCAGCGAGTTGTGGAGACTGATCGCCGGCGCGGCCGCGGGAGGCGCGGCCGTGCTGGTCACGACGACGTATCTCGACGAAGCCGAGCGCGCCGCACAGGTCCTCGTGCTGGACGACGGCCGCGCCGTCGCCGCCGGACCGCCGGAGGCGGTCGCCGCGGCGCTCCCGCGGCCGCTCGCGCCCGCCGCGACCCAAGGGGACGGACGACCGGGGGCGCGCGACGGATCGACCACGGAGGCCAGCGCGACCGGCGCCGCGCCTCTGGCCGAAGCACGTGCGGTCACGCGCCGTTTCGGCGCCGTCGGCGCCGTCGACGGCGCCGACCTCGCCGTGCGAGGCGGCGAGGTCGTCGGACTCCTCGGTGCGAACGGAGCCGGCAAGACGACCGTGATCCGCATGCTGCTCGGTCTGCTACCGCCCTCCGAAGGCGAGGCGCTGCTCTTCGGGGCGCCGCCGTCGCGAGCGTCGCGGCGGCGGATCGGGTACGTACCGCAGGGTCTCGGCCTGTGGGAGGACCTGAGCGTCGCCGAGAACCTGACCTTCGCGGCGGCGGCCTTCGGCTCATCCCCGCCGCCGCTCGACGCCGAGCTCGCGGCGGCGCGGGACGATCTCGTGCGCGACCTGCCACTCGGCCTCCGGCGCCGACTCGCCTTCGCGTCCGCTCTGGCCCACTCGCCGGAACTGCTCATCCTCGACGAGCCCACCTCGGGCGTCGACCCGCAGGCTCGCGCCCGTCTCTGGGACACCATCCACGAGGCCGCGGCTCGCGGCGCGGGCGTCCTCGTCACGACGCACTATCTCGAGGAGACGTCCCAATGCGACCGACTCGTGATCATGGCCGCCGGCCGTGTCGTCGCCGAAGGCGCCGAGTCGGTCATCGTCGGCGCTCGCCAAGCCGTCGAGGTGGGACTCCGAGGCGGGGCGGGCGCCGATTGGGCGACCGTCTTCGGCGTCCTCACGGACGCCGGCCTGCCGGTCGCCCTGCATGGGCGCACGCTGCGCGTGGCCGGCCGCGACGAGGCGTCCGTGCGCGCCGCGCTCGAGGCGCGTCTCGTCGCCGCCGACCTGCGCCTCGTCCCCGCGACCCTCGAGGAGACCTTCGTGGAGCTGGCGCTCGCCACGGATCAGACGGCCCTCGATCCTGCCGACACACGCTGAAGGGACCCCTGTTGACCGACCTCTCCCCCGCCATCGCCGTCCCGGCCATCCCCCTCCTCTCCATGGGCCGCGTGCACGAAGGGCACAAGGACATGAACCGGTCTCAGCGGGCGGACGCGGAAGCCGCCGCGGCAGCGGCCAGGGGCAAGTGAGCGGCGAGGGCGGAGAAGCGGTGGGCAAGCGCACCTGTGCGGGCGGTCGCGGCGCGCGCGCGACCGGAAGGCGACCGGGCGAGAGCGGCACGCGCGAGGCGATACTCGCGGCGGCCCGCGCCGCCTTCGCCGCGGTCGGCTACGACCGCGCGACCATCCGCGGCATCGCCGCCGCCGCCGAGGTCGACCCCGCCCTCGTCCTGCACTACTTCGACTCCAAGGAGGGCCTCTTCGGCGCCGCCCTCGAGCTACCCGTCCGGCCGAGCGAGGTCTTCGCCCGCGGCACGGCGGCGGGCCCCGATCAGCTCGGCGGCACCATCGTGCGCGTCTTCCTCGAAGCCTGGGAGCCACCCGAGACCCGCGTGCGCCTCATGGTCATGCTGCGTTCGGCCATGACCAACGACACGGCGATGGCGATGGTCCGCGACCTGCTCGTGCGCGAGGTCTTCGGGCCGATCACACAGGCGCTCGGCGTGCCCGACGCACAGCTGCGCGCGACGCTCGTCGGCTCGCAGTTCGTCGGCCTCGCGATCATGCGCTTCATCGGCCGCCTCGAGCCGCTCGCCTCGGCCTCGATCGACGAGCTCGTCGCCGCCGTGGGGCCGACGGTGCAGCGGTACCTCACGGGCGAGATCGGGCCCGCCGACTCGGCGACGTGAGGGCTCCGGCCGCCGCCTAGAGGAACCGCGCCCGCAGCGCCGTGGCCGCGACCAGCAGTTCGTCGGCGCCGGGCTGCGCGTAGCCGGCGAACTCGCCTTCGAGACGGGCCACGCGAATCGGGTCGTCGAGGTCGGAGAGCTCGCGGAAGAGGCCGAGACGGGCGCCGATCGCGAAGCGCGCCTGCTGCTCCCGCGGAAGCGCAAGGTAGTCGCCGAGCATGTCGAGCAGGCGCCGGCGGTCGGCGGGCAGCGACCCTTCGAGGCCGGGGAGCAGGTTGAGCGCGTGGTCGGAGCGCAGTTCGAGCCGAGCTTCTCCGATCTGTTCGAGGAGGTCGCGCAGCTCGCCGGCGACCTCGACGTCGTCCGGCAGTACGAACTCACCTGCGGCCTCGCGCTCGGCAAGTGGCGTGCCGGGCACGACCGCGGCGGTGCGCAGCCGCACGACGAGCGGGCGCTCGGGCGGCGCGGCGGCGGCGACCGCGCGGATCACGCGGGCGGAGCCCGCGACGTGCGCGGCCGCCGCCGCGCGCCCGCCGAGACCCGGCATCAGATAGAAGCAGAGCTCGAGGCCGGCCTGCACGACGTTCGTGCCGGCCGCGATCAGGTCGCCTGCCGTGCAACCCTTGTCGATCGCCATGAGCACCTCGTCGGCGCCCGACTCGAGACCGAGGTGCACGCGCGTCAGCCCGGCATCGCGGAGCAGCCCGAGCTGCTCGGCGGTGCGGCGCGACAGCGTGGCCGCGCGCCCGTAGGTGGTCACCCGCTCGACCGTCGGGAAGCGCTCTCTGATGCGCCCGATGACCGCCGCGAGTTTCTCGGGCTTCACCGCGAGAGGGTCCGCATCCTGCAAGAAGACGTGACGCTCGCCGCCGTGCACGAAGAGCATGACCTGGAGGGCCTCGCGCGGGAGGCGGCCGCCGCGGAGCGCGCCCTGGCCCTCGGCGCGCAGCACGGCGGCCGCCGCGGCCATCGCGTCGACCTCGGCGAGCACGCCCTCGAGCGGCCGCTGCGACGACTTCGTCCCCTTGTAGACGGGGCAGAAGCTGCAGCGGTTCCAGGTGCAGTTACGGATCACTCGCACGAGCAGGCTGTAGGCCTCACTCGGCGGACGGATCGGGCCCTGCTCGAAGGAGGGGACGATGGGAGGTGCGGCGCTCATGCGGCCATGATACCCGCGCCGCGCCGCCGACGGTGTCAGCGTCGCGGCGGGCACCCTCGTCGATCGCTCAGCCGCCCGCCCTGACGCCGCCGAGGTCCTCGGTCTCCCGCGACCGCCGTCGGCTGCGGTTCGTGAGGTACTTCTCGAACTCGACGATGAACAGGGTCGCGACGCCGGCGATCAGGATGTAGCTCCAGTGCTCGAGCGTGAGCGGCGCGCTCCGGAACGCGACCTGCATGAAGGGCGCGTAGGTGTACATGAGCTGCAGGGCGATGGTGATGCCGACGCCGCCCAGCACCCAGCGGTTCGAGAGCGGGTGGATGCGGAAGACGGAGCGCGTCAGCGAGCGACAGTTGAAGAGGTAGAAGAGCTCGACCGTGACGAAGACGTTGACCGCGATGGTGCGCGCGACCGCTACGCTCTCGCCGGCCATCTCGGCCCACTCGAACAGACCGAAGGCCGCGCCCAGCAACAGCGCGCCGACCAGTGTGATCCGCCCGACAAGGGCGCGAGAGAGGATCGGCGCCCCAGGTCGCCTCGGCGGGCGCGCCATGATGCCGTGCTCCTTCGGCTCGAACGCGAGCATGAGACCGAGCAGCACCGCCGTCGTCATGTTGATCCACAGGATCTGCACGGGCAGGATCGGCAGCGCCGTGCCGAGGGCGATCGCGGCCAGGATGACGAGGCCCTCCCCCAGGTTCGTCGGCAGCGTCCAGACAATGAACTTGGTCAGGTTGTCGAAGACGCCGCGACCTTCTTCGACGGCGGCCTCGATCGAGGCGAAGTTGTCGTCGGTGAGGACCATGTCCGCTGCGTCCTTGGCGACGTCGGTGCCGGCGATACCCATCGCGACGCCGACATCTGCCTGCTTGAGAGCGGGGGCGTCGTTCACGCCGTCCCCGGTCATCGCGACCACGTTCCCGCGCGCCTGCAGCGCCTCGACCAGCCTCAGCTTCTGCTCGGGCGTGACGCGCGCGAACACGTCGGTCGCCGTCGCCATCTCGATGAAGTCGCGGTCGCGGAGGGCGGCCATCTCGGCGCCGGTCATGGCCGCCGCCCGGCCTTCGGCGTCGCGCAAGGCGCCGTCGAGCAACCCCATCTGGCGGGCGATCGCCGCCGCCGTGATGCCGTGGTCACCGGTGATCATCTTGACGCTGACGCCGGCGCGCCGGCAGGCGGCGACGGCGTCGATCGCCTCACGGCGCGGCGGATCGATCATCGCCTGGAGCCCGAGGAAGGTGATCCCCTCCACCTCGTCGTGACTGATGTCGTCGTCGCCTTCGCGGCCGTCGCCGCGCGCGAAGGCGAGTACCCGCAGACCCTCGGCCGCGAGCTCCTCGACCTGCTCGTGCACGAGGTCATTGTCGAGCGGGACCTCCTCCCCGTCGTCGGTCAGCATCGTGCTGCAGCGGCCGAGCATCACTTCGGCGGCGCCCTTGGCGTAGATCAGGCGCCGCCCGCCGCCGGCGTCGTGCAGCGTGGCCATGTACTGGTGCTCCGACTCGAACGGGATCGCGTCGATGCGCGGCAGCTCGGAGGTGATGCCTTCGACCCGAAGGCCGGCCTTCAGCGCCGAGGCGACGAGCGCACCCTCGGTGGGGTCGCCCTGCACGAGCCAGCGGCCATCCTCCTCGAAGACGCGGCTGTCGTTGCAGAGCAGGCCGGCACGCAGCACCTCGAATGCCGCACCGTCCTGCGCGCGGAGGGCTCTGCCGGGCTCGTCTCCGCCGTCGCCGTCGCTCCCACCACCGGACACGAGGGCGACCTCCCCTTCGGGCGCGTAACCCGTGCCTCCGAAGGCGTACTGCCGGCCGGCAGCGACCATGCGCTGCACCGTCATCTGGTTCTCGGTGAGCGTGCCGGTCTTGTCCGAGCAGATCACGGTCGTGCTGCCGAGCGTCTCGACCGCAGGCAGCCGGCGGATGATCGCGCGGCGACGAGCCATGCGGTTGACGCCGATCGCCAGCGTGATGGTGACGGCGGCCGGGAGGCCCTCGGGGATGGCGCCGACGGCGAGTGCCACCACCGCCTTGAACATGTCGGCGGCGGTCTCGCCGCGCAGCATGCCGATGGCGAAGGTGACGGCCCCGAGCGCAAGGATCACGATGAGCAGGAGCCGGCTGAACGCCGCGATCTTCTTCGTCAGCGGCGTCTCCAGCTGGTCGGCCTCGGCGATCAACCGGGAGATGCGGCCGACCTCGGTGCAGTCGCCGGTGGCGACGGTGAGGCCGGCGCCGGTGCCGTACGTGACGAGCGACGAGGCGTAGGCCACGTCGGTGCGATCGGCCAGAGCGGTATCGCGCTCGCGCTCGACCGTGTCCTTCTCGACCGCGACCGACTCCCCGGTCAGCGCCGACTCGTCGATCCGCAGGTCGCGCGAGCGCAGCAACCTCAAGTCGGAGGGCACCTTGTCGCCCGCCTGCAACAGCACGAGGTCGCCGGGCACGATCTCGGTCGCCGGGATGTCGACGGTCTCGCCCTCCCGTACGACCCTCGCCCGCGTCGTCATCGCCTTGCTCAGGGCCTCGATCGCCGAGACCGCCTTCGCCTCCTGCACGTAGCCGATGAGGGCATTGACGATCACGACGCCGAAGATGACTCCCGAGTCGACATAGTCGCCCAGCAGCAGCGTGACGACGCCGGCCACGTTCAGGATGTAGATCAGGGGGTTGTGGAACTGCAGCAGGAACCGCAGCCACGGACCCTTGCCCTTCGCCGGCGTCAGGGCGTTGGGCCCGAACTGCTCGAGGCGATGCTTGACCGTGAATTGACCGAGGCCCTCCGTCGCATCGGCTTCGAGCAGGTCGACGACCTCGTCGGCCGGCAGGGCGTGCCAATGCTGATCGTTCAGTAGCTGCACCCGAACCTCCTGTCACTCACCCGGACGAAGGCGGCATCGCCTCGGCGATGCCGCCTTCCGGGTTCATTCCCACCGCGCGAGAGGCGCAAGCCCGACGGAGAGGAGGGGCGGCGGCCTCCCCGGCCGCCGCCCCTCGCGGACGTTCTCCCTCCGCAGCCCCGCGCGTCAGGTCACGGCTTCTTCAGGCACAGGAACCAGTCGACACAGCGGCCGCCGTCCTTGCCGGCCATGCGATCGACCGCGGCGTCGGCCGTCACCGGCGGCGGGATGATCGCCTCGTCGCCCGGGCGCCAGTTGGCCGGCGTGGCGAGACCGTGCTCCTCGGTGAACTGCAGGGCCTGGATCAGGCGCTTGATCTCGTCCATGTTGCGTCCGTTGCTCAGCGGATAGTAGATGACCGCGCGGATCTTACCCTTGGGGTCGATCACGAAGACGGCTCGCACCGCCTGCGTCGTGCTCGCCGCGGGCTGGAGCATCCCGTACTTCTTGGCCACGTTCATCGTGAGGTCTTCGATGACGGGAAAGTCGACGTGCACGCCCTTCTGCCCGCCCAGCTCGATCTTCTCCTCGATGGTGCGCAGCCACGCGATGTGCGCGAAGATGCTGTCGATCGAGAGGCCGATGAGCTCGGTGTTCATGGTCCGCAGCTCGTCCTGGATCGCGGCGAACCCCATGAACTCCGTCGTGCACACCGGGGTGAAATCGGCCGGATGGCTGAAGAGGATGACCCACTTCCCCTTGTAGTCCTTGGGGAATGAGATGGGCCCCTTCGTGGTCTTGGCCTCGAACGCGGGCGCGTCGTCGCCGATGAGCGGCATGCGCGCCTCAGCCTGGATCTCGATCTCCTGCATCGTGTCCCTCCTCGGGGTGTCCTTGCTCGGGGTGTCCTTGCTCGGGGTGTCCCCGCACTGCGTGTGGGCGGCCGACGGCGATGTGGTCGTGTCCGCGGCGGCTCATGGCCTACCCGGACCAGATGGAGGCGAAACAGAAGCGGAATGATTCGAATCTGGCGTTGCGAATCACCCCGCCTGAACGATGCCGCGCATAACGATGCGGCCTATGCCGACTCACGGGCACCGGCCACGCGTGCTATCATGCAGGCCACTTCGGCGGCCGGCACCAGCGGACGGCCGCCGCGCCGGCGCGGGGGGGCCGCGTGAGTCGACGGGTCTGGGGTAGCGGCATGACGGTCGCGCGGAACGCCGGAAGAGCGGCGGCGCGCGGTCGCGCGGCGCGCGGAGGCGAGGCTGTCCACCCAGCGGCGACCCTCCTCCCCCCTCCCCGGCCGCGACCCCCTCGGTCGTCACCCACGCCGACATCGGCCTGCCGGTCCCGACTTCGGGCACCGGCCGGTCGCGCTCGTCACTCATCAGGAGACAACGCGCATCAGGATCTGTCGGAGAACGTGCGCGGACAGAAACCAGACGGAGGGATACACCATGCGTGGACGGATGTTGAAGCTTTCGATGGCGGTCTTGACGGCCGCGCTGGCAGTCTCGCTCGCGGTGGCGCTTGCCGCCTGTGGCGAGGATGAGATCGCCGGGGGCGGCGAGCCGATCAAGATCGGCGCGATCGTTTCCCTGACGGGCACGTACGCCGGCCTCGGCGAGCCTGAGAAGAACGTGCTCGAGATGGAAGTGGCACGCATCAACGACGCCGGCGGCGTCAACGGCCGGCCGATCGAGGTCATCATCGAGGACGACGCCACCGACGAAGCCAAAGCGGTGGCCGCGGCGAGCAAGCTGATCGAGCAGGACGGCGTCGTCGCCCTCATCGGCGCGACGGGGACCGGCCAGACGATGGCGGCCCGCGGCGACGTCCAGCGGGCGGGCATCCCGCAGGTCTCCATGGCGGGCGGCACGGTCGTCACCAGCCCGGTCGACCCCCTCGTGTTCGCGACCCCCTGGTCGAACCTGATCGTCGTGCCCTTCACGCTCGACTACATCGCGGGCCAGGGCATCACGAAGATCGGCCTCATCAGCGACAGCGGGGGCTTCGGCAAGGACGGCGCGGCCGTCATCGCCGCGATGGCGCCGGACGCAGGCGTCGAGATCGTCTCCGACCAGAGCTTCAACCCCGGCGACACCGACATGAGCGCCCAGCTCACCAAGCTCAAGAACTCGGACGCCCAGGCGATCGTCATGTGGACGGCCGGCGCGGAGGCCGCCATCATCGCCAAGAACGCCATGGACCTCGGCGTCGACCTGCCCATCTTCGGCAGCCACGGCATCGCGCGGCGCGAGTTCATCGACGGCGGGGGCGCAGCGGCCGAGGGCGTCAGGTTCGCCGCCGGCAAGGTCCTCATCCCCGCGGCGTACGGCGAGGGCACCGAGGCCTACACCGTGGCGACGGACTTCATCGACCGCTACACGACGGCCTACGGCACCGCCCCCAGCACGTTCGCGGGTCACGCCTACGACGCGCTGTATCTGATCGTCGAGGCGGCACGGCGCATCGACGGCGAAGTGACCGCCGACGCGCTGCTGAGCGAGATCGAGGCGACCTCAGGGTGGGTCGGCATCGGGGGCACCTTCACCTTCTCCCCCGAGGACCACAACGGGATGACGGTCGGCGACCTCACCATGTACGAGATCGTCGACGGCGACTGGACGCTGGTCCAGTAGCACAGTACGACCATCGCCCGACCCCCGGGCCCGCAAGCGGGCCCGGGGGTCGGCGGACCGACCGCACCACGATCGCATCGTGAACCGAGACTGACGAGAGCACGAGGCTGACGCCCTGGACGAACTGCTGCAATTCCTCATAGCGGGCCTCAAGAACGGCTCGATCTACGCGCTCGTGGCGCTCGGCTTCACGATCGTGTTCGCGGCGACCGGCGCCATCAACTTCGCGCAGGGCGAGTTCTTCATGCTCGGCGGCATGCTCGGCGTGTTCTTCGCGGGGCTCGGCTTGCCGCTCCCGATGGCGGCGGTGGCGGCGGTCGCCGCCACCGCCGCCATCGGCGCCGCCTTCGAACTGCTGGCCGTGCGTCCCATCAAGAGCGGCGACCCTCTGCGCATCATCATGGTGACCATCGGCGGCTCGGTCCTCCTGCGACAGCTGGCCCTGCACCTCTTCGGGCCCGACGAGCTTCCTCTGGCGCCGTTCACCGAAGGAGCCTCGATCAGGGTGCTCGGCGCCGCGGTCGAGCGCCAGACGGTGTGGATCTGGGCGCTCACGGCCCTGGCGGTCGTCGCCCTCGCCCTCCTGTACCGCCGGACCACGTTCGGCCGCGCGATGCGCGCCACCTCGATCCAGCGCGACGCCGCGCGACTCGTGGGCGTCAACGCCAAGGCGATGGTGACGGCGTCGTTCGCGCTGGCGGCCGCCCTCGGCGCCGTCGGCGGCCTGGCCGTCGCACCGCTGACCCAGGCCTCGTTCCACGTCGGCGCGGGCATGGGCGTCAAAGGCTTCGCGGCCGCGATCCTCGGCGGGCTCGGCAACCCGGTCGCCGCCGTCGGCGGCGGCCTGATCCTCGGTCTCCTCGAGAGTCTCACGGCGGGCTACCTGGATCCGCTCTACAAGGACGCCGTCGCCCTCGTGGTGCTGCTCGTCGTGCTCTTCGTGCGGCCCCAGGGCCTGCTCGGCGGATCAGGGCGGGTGAAGGTGTGACCGGGACGCGCACGCTGAGGGCGCTCGCCCCGATACTGGCGGCCGTGGTCGTCGCGGTCGTGCCTCTGCTCGTGACCGACCGCTTCATCCTCAAGGTCTTCACCTTCGCCGGCATCAACGCCCTCGTGGTCGTCGGACTCGCGCTGCTGTTCGGCCACGCGGGCCAGGTATCGCTCGGGCACGCCGCCTTCGTCGGGATCGGCGCCTACGCATGTGCCTTCTGCACGGTCCGGCTGGGATGGCCGTGGCCGCTCGGGTTCGCCGCCGCCGGCGCTCTCGCCGCCCTGGGCGGCGTCGTCCTGGCGCTGCCGAGCCTCCGCCTCAAGGGGCACTACCTCGCGATGGCCACGCTCGGCTTCGGAGAGCTGATGACGCTCACGTTCGCGGAGACGGAGTCGGTCACCGGCGGCGTGGACGGCTTCGGCGGCATACCGTTCCCCGCCCTCGGGCCTTTCGAGATCGGCGACGCCGCCTCGCTCTACTGGCTGGTCTGGGCGGTCGTCGGCGTCGCGCTCCTGGCCGCGCACAACGTCACCTCGATGCGGCCCGGCCGTGCCATGAGGGCGCTGCACGGCAGTGAGCCCGGGGCCCAAGCGTCTGGCGTCGACGTCGTCGGCGTCAAGGTGCGGACGTTCGTCGTGAGCGCGCTGCTCGCCGGCCTGGCAGGCGCGCTCTACGCCAGTGTCGTCGGCTTCGTGTCTCCGAGCGTCTTCACACTCGCCGCGTCGATCACCTTCCTGGCGATGGCGGTGCTCGGCGGCACCGGCTCACTCGCCGGTCCCGTCGCGGCCGCGGTGCTGCTGACGCTCGTCCAGTACCTGAACGCCTTGATCCCCGGTATCCCGCGCGAGACGGCTCAGGTCATCCAGTCGTACCAGGAGGACATCTACGGCCTCGCCATCGTCCTTGTCGTGGTCCTCGCGCCCCAGGGACTCGCCGGCGTGTGGCGCCGCCGACGAAGAGGAGGCGAGGCCTCCTGAGCCTGCTCAAAGTCCGCAACGTCACCAAGCGCTTCGGCGGGCTCACGGCCGTCGACGACGTGTCCTTCGACGTCTTCGAGGGCACGATCAAGGCGCTCATCGGACCCAACGGCGCCGGCAAGTCCACGCTCTTCAACGCGCTCACGGGCTTCGACAGGCCCGACCACGGCTCGGTCGTGTTCGCCGGCTCCGAGCTGGTCGGCCGCCGGCCGCGCGACACGGTACGGGCGGGTGTGGCGCGCACGTTCCAGAACACTCAGCTCTTCGACGAGCTGACCGCCGGCGAGAACGTCATGGTCGGCAGACAGGCCCGCCAGCGGCGGGGCTTCACGGCGGCGATGCTGCGGCTTCCCGCCGCCGTCGCCGAAGACCGGGATGCCCGCGAGGAGGCCGGTCGTCTGCTGCGCCTCATCGGCATCGAGGAGTGGGTCGACGCGCCGGCCGCCGACCTCCCCGCCGGCATCCGGCGTTTGGTCGAGATCGCGCGCGCGCTCGCCACCGGACCGCGCCTGCTGCTGCTCGACGAGCCGGCCGCGGGACTCAACTCGAACGAGAGCCACGAGCTCGTGCAGACGCTGTACCGGGTGCGGGATGCGGGCACCACGGTCGTCGTCGTCGAGCACCACATGGGGCTCGTCATGGAGGTGTCCGACGAGATCGTCGTCCTCGACCGCGGCCGCAAGATCGCCGAAGGGCCGCCACGCATGATCCAGAAGGACCCGGCCGTTGTCGCCGCCTACCTGGGCCAAGGGGCAGATGAGGATGCCTGAGACCGGCGTGCTGCTCGAGCTCGGCGCGGTGAAGGCCGGCTACGGTCACGTCGAGGTGTTGCACGGCATCGATCTCACGGTCGCCGCCGGCGAGCTCGTCGCGGTGATCGGCGCCAACGGCGCCGGCAAGTCCACCCTCCTGAGGTCGATCGTCGGGCTCGTGGACATGAGCGCGGGGACACTGACCTACGGCGGCGCCCGCGTCGCCGCGCCGCGGCCCGAGCGGCTCGTCCGCGAGGGTCTCGCGCTCGTGCCCGAAGGCAGGTTGCTCTTCGGCCCGATGAGCGTGCGCGAGAACCTGATGCTCGGCGCCTACGCGACCGGCCGCAAGGGAAGATCGGGGCTCGACGAGGCCCTGGGACGGGTGCACGCGCTCTTCCCCGTGCTCGCGGAGCGCTCGAACCAGCCCGCGGCGACGCTCTCGGGCGGCGAGCAGCAGATGCTGGCCGTGGGGCGGGCGCTCATGTCGCAGCCGCGCCTGCTGCTGCTCGACGAGCCGTCCCTCGGTCTCGCGCCGAAGGTGATCGCCGAGATCTTCGCGGCGCTCGACGAGCTGCGCGCCCAAGGCGTCACCATCCTGCTCGTCGAGCAGGATGCGCACCTGGCGCTCCGACACGCCGACCGCGGCTACGTCATGCGGACGGGCCGCGTCGTGCTCGAAGGCCCGTCCGAAGACCTGCTCGCCGACGAATCGGTGCGGACCATCTACCTTGGCGCCTGGGACGGTGAAGGAGAGGAACCATGATCTGGAACCCCGAGTATGAGTGCATGGACCGCGCCGCGCTGCACTTGCTGCAGCTGCGCAGGCTCCAGATGACGACCGCGTGGGCGTACGAGCGCGTCCCCCACTACCGCGCCCAGATGGAGGAGCGCGGCGTGCGTCCGCGTGACGTCCGCGCCCTCGACGACGTGCGTCGCCTGCCGTTCACCGACGAGAGCGTGCTGAGGGACGCCTTCCCGTTCGGCATGTTCGCGCTGCCGCTCGAGGAGGTCGTGCGCGTGCACTCCTCGTCGGGCGCGACCGGCAAGCCGGTCGTCGTCGGCTACTCCCGCGGCGACGTGAACACGTGGACCGAGCTGACTGCGAGGATCGCCGCCGCGGCCGGAGTGCAGCGCGGCGATCTCGTCCAGATGGCGTTCCCCTACGGCATGTCCACCGGCGGGTGGGGCATGCACTACGGCATCGAGCGCATCGGCGCAACGATCATCCCCGCCGGAGCCGGGCAGAGCGAACGCCACCTGGTCATGATGCGGGAGTTCGGGACGACGGCGCTGGTCTCCACGCCGTCGTACGCCTTCTATCTCGCCGAGCAGGCCGAGGAACTCGGCATCGACCTCTCGTCGCTCAAGCTCAGGCTCGGCCTCTTCGGGGGTGAACCGTGCTCCGACGCGATGAAGGCCGAGGTCGAGGCGAAGCTGGGGGTCAGCGCCACCGACAACTACGGGCTCTCGGAGGTCATGGGGCCCGGCGTGGCCGGCGAGTGCGAGTGCGCCTGCGGGCTCCACGTCAACGAGGACCACCTGCTCCTCGAGATCGTCGACCCCGCAAGCGGGGAGCCGCTCGAGTACGGCGAAGAGGGCGAGCTCGTCATCACGACGCTCACCAAGGAGGCGTTCCCCCTGCTGCGCTACCGCACCCACGACCTGACGGCGCTCGACCCGTCGCGCTGCGAGTGCGGGCGCACGCTGACACGCATGAAGAAGGTCCGGCAGCGCACCGACGACATGCTCATCGTGCGCGGCGTGAACGTCTTCCCCAGCCAGATCGAGGACGTGCTCTGCCGGATCGAAGGCGCCCGGCCGCACTACCTCGTCGTCCTGGACCGCAAGAAGAGCCTCGACGAGCTCGAGGTGCGTCTCGAGGTCGAGGAGAACGTCTTCTCCGACGTGATGGGCGACATGGTCTCGTTCCAGAACACGGTCGCCGACAAGCTGCAGTCGGCCCTGGGCCTGAGGGCGCGAGTCACGCTCGTGGAGCCGGGCGCCATCGCGCGGACCGCCGGCACTGCCGAGCGCGTCCTGGACTTGCGCGACAAGAGCTAGCGGACGGCCGGATCCGGCCGGCGGGCCTCCGGCGGCGTCTCGCCCGCCGCCGCCGACACTGCGGCGGCTCCGTCGAAGGCGCGCGCGATCGTGCCCGGCGCGGGCGCCGGCGTGACCAGGCTGACGAGCGGCGTCACGACGAGCGAGGCGAGCATCGCCAGCACGGCGATCACCGGCACGTAGCCCGACGTCGCCGGGTCGGCCGCGTACCGGTAGCCGAGACCAAGCATGAGCGTCAGCGCCACGGCGATGTTGACCCACACGGCGGCGGCGCTGACCCGCCGCCAGAACAGCCCCCAGACGAACGGCCCGAGGAAGCAGCCGGCCACGGTGCCCCAGGACAGCGCCATCAGGTTGAGGATGAGCTGCCACTGCTGCTGGGCGATGACGACCGAGAGCACGACGAAGAGCAGGATGACCCCGCGCATGAGGAGCACCGACGAGCGCCGCCCCAGGTCGCGCTTCACCTCACCCTGGACGAGGTCGATGGTGATCGCCGACGCCGAGATCATGACGAGCCCGGCGAGTGTCGACATCGAGGCCGAGAGCACGAGCAGCAGGATCACCGCGACCAGCGCGTCGGGCAGCGCCTCGGTGAGGACGATGGGGACGATCTCGTCGAAGCGCTTCTCGGCGGCGAGCTCGGGGATGCCCGGGAAGAGGCGGCTGAGCGCGCCTGTGTAGTAGGCGCCGAAGGTCATGAGCGCCGCGAACAGCGTCGAGATGACGATCGCCGGCCGCACCACCTTCTCGTCGCGGATCGCGTAGAACTTGTGCACCATCTGCGGGAGGCCCCAGACGCCGAGGCTCGTGAGCAGCACGAGCGAGAGCAGCACGACGGCCGGCGACTGCAGAAACGCCTCCCAGCCGAAGGGCGAGAGGTTCCACGGCGGCCAGACCTCGACCGTCGACGGCGCCGCCTCCCTCAGCTTGTCGACGGCGGCGCCGAGACCCCCGACCTCGGGGGCGCGCACGACGTACCCGACCATCATGACCACGCCGACGACCATGACGAACCCCTGGATCAGGTCGTTGCGCGCCACTGCGACGTAGCCTCCGAGCACGAGGTAGATGGCGGTCAGCGCCGCCATGGCCCAGAGGGCGAGCTCGTAGTCGATGCCGAGCACGTGGTCGAACAGGTAGCCGAGGCCGGAGTAGACCGACGCCGAGTACGGCACCAGGAAGATGAAGATGACGAGCGCCGATGTCGCCTTGAGCCAACGCGAGTCGAAGCGCGCGGCGAGGAACTCGGGCATGGTCATCGCCCCCAGCCGCTCGGTCATGAGCCGGGTGCGCCTGGCCAGCACGAGCCAGGCGAGCAGACTCCCGAGCAGGGCGTTGCCGACGACGATCCACAGCGAGGACAGCCCGAACCCGAAGCCGACCTTGCCGGCGTAGCCGACGAAGAGCACCGCGCTGAAGTACGTGGTGCCGTAGGCGAACGCCGACAACCACGGGCCCACGTCGCGGCCGCCGAGGAAGAAGTCGTTGACGGTCCGCGTGCGGCGGCTGCTGTGGACCCCCACCCCGACCAGCACGAGGACGAAGACCGCGATGACGATGTACTTGGTCAAGCCTGCTCCCGTCTCCGATACCATCCTCGAGCGCACGCCGTCGAGCGTGCGCGGACTGTGCGCGGCGGATGGTATACGAGCGTCTGGCGCCGCGCAAAGACCCCTGCGAGCTCTCGGTTGACCCCTGCGTCAGACGCGACCGACCGGCTGCGACGCGCGCGCGACGCGCCCGTCGCACGTGCGCGTCCGACGCAGGCACACGTGGGCTGCGAGGGGCGCGGGGCGCCGCGGCGCCCCGCGCCCCTCGTCTCACTCGTACTGGATCGCCTGCAGGATGTCGAGGCGGGCCGCCCGCCGCGCCGGCAGGATCGCCGCCACGACGCCCGCGATCACCGCGACGACGAGGAAGACGACGAGCTGCACGCCGGGCAAGGCGAACTTGATGCCCATGCCGCCGAAGCGCGTCGTCACGACGTACGCGAAGGCGATCCCGACCACGATCCCGAGCACGCCGCCGATCACCGAGGTGATGACGCTCTCGTAGCGCACGCTGCGCCGGATCTGACGCCGAGAGGCGCCGATGGCGCGCAGCAGGCCGATCTCACGCGTGCGCTCGTAGACCGACAGCACGAGCGTGTTGATGATGCCGAAGAGCGAGATGATGACGCTCATCGCCAGCAGTCCGTAGAGGAGGTTGAGGAGCTGGTCGAGCTGACCGACGATGCTCTCCTTGTACTCCGCGGCGGTCATCACGTCGGCCGTCGGCACGTCGGCCAGCGAGGCTTCGATCGCCGCCCCGGCGGCCTCGGAGGGCCCGCCGGTCGAGACCACGACCATGAAGGGCTGCCGCCGCGGGTAGAGCTGATCGTACGTCGCCGTGCTCACGGTGAGGCCGTTGATCATCATCGGGTCGCGGTAGACGCCGAGCACTTCCAGCTCGGTCTCCGTGCCCTCCGCGGTCATCACCTGGAAGGACTCACCGACGCGCAGTGCGAGGGCGTCCGCCGTCTGCTCCTCGACGATCGCACCGCTGCTGCCGAGCTGCGCGAGGGCCTTGTCGTCGCCGTCGATCCAGTCGAAGCTCCACACCCTCTCGAAAGCGTATGGGTCGACGGCGTACAACGCCGGGAGCGTGGCCTCGTTGCCGTCGACCTGTACCTGCTGGACGTCGAGGCCAGCGGCGACGACCACGTCGGGGACGCTGTCGAGCCGGCGCACCGTGTCGGCGGGCAGGGGCAGGTAGTTGGCGCCGGTGATCACGTAGTCCGCGCGCACGACCTCGTCGAAGCTGTCGATGAATGAGCTCTTCAGGCCCTGCGCGAACACGGCGACGAAGACGACCACGCCGAGCCCGATCATCAGCGCCGAAGCGGTCGCGGCGGTGCGCCCGGGATTGCGCATGCTGTTGTCGCGTGCCAGCCGGCCGCTGGTCTTGGCCAGCCGCTGGAGCGGCCATCCGATGGCGCCCGCCACGGGGGCCACGAAGTACTTCGACAGCATGGCGACAGCGAGGAAGATCAGCACCGCACCCGCGGCCAGGGCCAGCAGGCGTTGCGTCGTCGTCCCCACGCCGTACATGCCGTTCACGACGCCGGCGACACCGAGGACCGCGACCGCCACGGCGATGTAAGGCGTCAGGCGCGCGTAGCGCGAAGGCGGCAGTGTCGCACCCTCCTGAAGCGCCGCGATCGGCGGGACACGCGTCGCGCGCAACGCCGGCACGAGCGCCGACAGGAGCGTGACGCCAACGCCGACGACCAGACCGACGATCACGGTCCGCGGCTCCATGGCCAGTCCGCTCAGTGGGATGTCAATGTTCGCCGCCTTCATGAGCGCGTTGATCGCAGCAGCGAAGCCGAGACCGACGACCAGACCGACGACCGATGCCAGCACACCCATCACGAGCGCCTCGCCGGTGATACTGAGGAGCACCTGCCGCCGTGAGGCACCGAGGGCGCGCAGCATGGCGAACTCGCGCCGTCGCTGGGCGACGGTCATGGTGAAGGCGTTGAAGATGATGAACGCGCCCACGAGCACGGCGACGCCGCCGAAAGAGAGCAGAACGGGGTTGAGGAACGACCCGATCGCGTCGCTGATCTCGGCGCTCTGGTCGGCCGCCGCCTGTGTACCGGTCTTGATTTCCGCCTCTTCGGGCAGGGCGGCGCGGATGCGGCCCGCAAGGTCGTCGGTGTCGACGCCCTCGGCGGCCTGCACGTCGATCTCCGAGACCCGGCCGGCCATGTCGAACCATGCCTGGCCGTCCTCGAGCGTCATGTTGAGCAGGATCGAACCGCCGAGCGACGACTCGCTGCCGAACGTGAAGATGCCGGACACCGTTGTCTCGTGCGGGCCGGTGTCGGTGATCACGGTGACCTTCGACCCGAGGCTCAGCCCCTCGTCCTCGGCGAACTTCTTGCCGACGCCGAGCTCGCCAGGGCCTGTCGGGCCCGCGCCGTCCACGTAGCTCGTCGCGCTGAGCTCGGTCGGCACGTAGGAGAAGAACAGCGTCGGCGAGCCCCCCGTCTCGACGACCTCCCCGTCGAGAGCGATGGCTCCCTGACCCGCAACGTAGCCGTACGCCTCGCCGACGCCGTCGACGGCGCGCACGTCCTCGACCATCGATTCGGGCAGCCCGGAGAGCGCCTGGCTGAACTGGCTGGTGAACGAGGCTTTGCGTGTGATGGTGACGTCGGTGCCCGCGTAGGCCTCGGCGAAGATCTCGTCGAAAGCCCTGTTGATCTGGTCGGTGAAAACGTAGGTGCCACTGATCATCGCCACGCCGAGCAGGATCGCGAGCGCCGTCAGGAACGAGCGCAGCTTGTGCGCGATGAGGCTTCGCCAGGCGATGCGGATCATCGCGCGTCCTCCAGCGACTTGATCACCTCGTAGATCTCGTCGCGGCCGAGGCGGCCGCAGTCGTGCGCGATCAGCCCGTCCTTGAGGAAGACGATGCGGTCGGCGAAGGTCGCGGCGTGCGCGTCATGGGTGACCATGACCGTGGTCTGCCCCAGTTCGTCGACCGACTGCCGCAGCAGATCGAGGACCTCCTGGCCGGTGCGAGAGTCGAGGTTGCCGGTAGGCTCGTCGGCGAACAGCACGGCCGGTCGCGAGGTGAGCGCCCGTGCGACGGCGACGCGCTGCTGCTGGCCGCCCGAGAGCTGGGCCGGCTTGTGCGACAGGCGATCCCCCAGCTCGACCGTCGCGATGAGCGCCTCGAGCCAGCCCTCGTCGGCCTTGCGGCCCGCGATCGTGAGCGGCAGCACGATGTTCTCGTGAGCGGTGAGCGTCGGCAGCAGGTTGAAGGTCTGGAAGATGAAGCCGACCTTGTCGCGGCGCAGCTGCGTGAGCGCGCGCTCCTTGAGCTTGGTGATCTCGACGCCGTCGATCCGCACCGAGCCCTGCGACGGCTGGTCGAGCCCGGCGAGGATGTGCATCAGCGTCGACTTCCCGGAGCCCGAAGGCCCCATGATGGCCGTGTAGCGGCCGCGCGAGAGGTCGATGTCGATGCCGCGCAGGGCCTCGACGGCGGCATCGCCCACGCCGTAGACGCGGCGCACGTCGCGCGCGACGATGACGGCTTCGTCCGCGCCGACGGTCGCGTCGGTGGAGCAATGCTGCAGCGTCTGATCGCCCGACGCGCCGATGCTCTCAGGTCGTGTGTTCACTGTGGCCCTCCGTGTGCTCTGGGTCTCCCCAAGTGTCCCCTGTGACTTCTCGGTCAATCATCGAGCGGCCGGCCCCTCCGGGTCGGCCGCTCGCGTCGTTCGCACGGTCGCCTGCCTCAGGACGGCGGCAGGGCTGACTCCTCGTCCGCGCCGTCGCGGGTGGTCCCGTCGCCTCCGAGCGCCCCACTCGAGGCAGTCTGCCCCTCGCGAGGCCCATCGACAACACCGCCCGCGTTGAGTCCCGCTGCGGCCGTCGGCGGCGCGCTCTGGATCTGGGCCGGCTGCGCCGGCGGAGCAGCGGACTGCGGCGCCTCCGGCGGGAGCTGCCCCGCGACCGCCGGCTTGCGGCGCCGCCGCCAGTCGCCGACGGCGAGGATGGCGGCGCCGGTCCCGAAGACCATCATGACCATGATCAGGAACCCGCCGAAGACCGGGACGGCCGACACGATCGACGTGGCCACCACGCCGATGGCCGTCGCGAGGAACAGCTGGTTGCGCTCGCTGACGCGGCCGGCGACGAAGCGCTCGGCGATCAGCGCGCCCACGCCGACGACGGCGAAGAAGTAGGCCAGCAACAGCGTCGGGATGCCCGGGATGACGACGAGAAGCCCGACGATGCTGATCACGAGAGCGATGATGGTGATCGGGACGATCACGAAGAACGTCAGCGCGCCCCAGCCGAGCGAGGCGGCCGGGCGCGCCGCCAGCTGACGCTGCAGCCCGCGCATCTGGTTCGGCAAGAGCGCCGCCGCGACCAAGCCGAGCACCAGGAAGACGAGGGTGGTGAAGAGCCAGCTGCCGAAGGAGAAGAACTGGCGGAGCGGCGTCGTGACACCTGTGCCGGCCGCCCAGCCGATCGCGGAGCCGAAGTCGCCGCCGCTGAAGCGCCGCACGGTGCCGGCGAACTCGGAACCGGGCTCCTGGGTCACCGCGCCGCCGAAGATGATGATGCCGTCCTCACCGGCGTTCAGGCTCGTGCCGGCCCGGGCAGTCGTCTCTAGGACGATATCGCCGCCGAAGGCGACGATCTCCTCGGTCACGGTGCCGGACACGTGGACGTCGCCGCCGAAGGCGACGACCGGACCGTCGACCGTCCCGAGCACGTCGACGTCGCCCCCGAAGGCGACCACGCCGGTATACGTCTCGTCCTGTGGAACCACGACGTTCTCGCCGAAGAAGGGGCCCGGCTCCCGGCGCGTCTGGGCGACCGTCACGCCGACGTCCGCCGAGTCGGCGGCGGCGACTGCGGGCGCGGCAAGGATGAATGCCGCAGCCAGGCCGAGCAGCACGAGAACGGGAAGGAACGACCTCCTGATAGTCATGCGGTGCACGGCGATACCTCCACTCACTCCGGATCGGTCGATGTCTCGGGGGTCGGCCCCGCCGGCGACGGAGGGGTCTCTTGTGGCGCGGGCGATGGACGCGGGCCCGCCTCTGACGGCTGCGGCCACGTAGCGCCCGGCGCCGGCTGCGCCGCGACCGGCATGGCGGGCAGCGCCGGTGTCGCAGGGCCGCGGCCGTCTCCGAACAGCGCCGTCGCCAGCTTGCCGCACACCCACGCCCACCCGTGGATCACGTGGAACATGGCGATCATGACGAGCGCCCCTACGGGCACCAGAGCGAGGGCGACGCCGAACGAGTCGATGCGCTGCCCGCCGATCCACAGCGCGTCCAGGCGCACGAAGACCGGGGCGCCGATGAAGGCGGCGACCAGCGCGGCCTGCGTGATCACGATGGTGAACGAGACGATGCCGAGCGGCAGTCGCACCAGCAGGTAGACCAGGTCCTTCCAGGTCGAGGCCGAGCCGAAGTGCGCCTTGAGCTTGGCCCACACGCCGTCGACCGCCTCCCAGGCGCGCGGCGCGGGGCCGATGGGCACACGCAGCAGCTCACGAGCCAGGATCCGTTCCAGGCCGGCGAACAGGTACCACGCCCCGGCGACCAGCAGGAGCATAGGGATCCCGACCCAGACGATGACCAGGCTCAGACCGACACTCAGACCGACGACGAGAAAGATGAAGTAGAAGAGCCCGAGCGGGAAGGCGAGCCACAGGTACACGTAGTCGAGCCACGTTTGCGGCCGCGCCACCACACCGAAGAAGTACTTCAGGGCCGTCATGGTGCGCTCACCTCCTCACGCCGTGTCCGTTCTCGCAGGACAAGGCTAAGGCACGATGAGCGCGGGCGCGTCTTCCCGCACGGGTGAACGCGCTGCGCCCGCGGTGGGATTCGCGGCGCCGCGGACCTACCACCACAGGGGTAGAAGCGCAGCGGCGAGAAGAACGGACAGCCGCCCTCCGCCTGGAGTCAGCCGCCCGGCGCGGAGCTCCCGGGCTCGATGAGTCCGCTCTCGTAGGCGAGGATCACGGCCTGCGCACGGTCCCTCATCGCAAGCTTGGCGAACACGTGCTTCACGTGCGTCTTGACGGTGCCCTCGGAGAGGAAGAGGTGCTGGGCGATCTCCTGGTTCGAGAGACCGCGTCCGACCAGCAGCAAGACCTCGTGCTCCCTCTCCGTGAGCTCGCTCAGGCCCTGCGGGGCCCGCAACTCCTTGCGCGTGCGCAGCTGGTCGCGCTCGCGGAAGTGCTCGATCAGGCGACGCGTGACGCCGGGGTCGATCAGCGCGTCGCCGGCGGCGACGACGCGCACGGCGGCGACAAGGTCCTCCGCCGGCGTGCGCTTCAGGAGGAAGCCGCTCGCTCCCGCGCGGAGGCCCTCGTAGACGTACTCGTCGAGGTCGAAGGTCGTCAGGATGATGACGCGCGCGCGCTCGTCGCGCCTCTGGGCGACGATCTCGCGCGTCGCGTCGATGCCGTTCATGACCGGCATCTGCACGTCCATGAGGACGACGTCTGGCTCGAGGCGGCGCGCCAGGGCCACGGCCTCCGCTCCGTCGCCGGCCTCGCCGGCCACCTCGAGGTCGTCCTCGCACTCGAGGATCAGCCGCAGGCCGGAGCGCACGAGCTGCTCGTCGTCGGCAAGTACGATGCGGATCGTCACGTCGTCACCTCTCCTTCAGCGGGAGCCGCGCCCGGACGAGATACCCGCCCTCGGGACGCGGCCCTGCTTGCAGTTCTCCCCCGAAGATCGCGACACGCTCGCGCATGCCGGCGAGGCCGCGACCGCCGCCCTCCGACGGGGTCGCGGCCGCCCCGCGGCCGTCGTCGGCGACCGTCACATGCAGCTCTCCCTCGCGACAGGCGATGTCGACCCAGGCGTGGGCGCGACCCGCGTGCTTCAGGACGTTGGTGAGCGCCTCCTGCACGATGCGATAGGTCGTCAGGTCGACGCTGGCGGGCAGGTCGCCCGGGCCGGGCTCGACAGAGAGCTCGACGGGCAGCCCGGCCTCGCGCACCTGCGCGACGAGCATGGCGATCTGGTCGAGACCCGGCGCCGAGTCGAGCGACACGTCCTCCTCGGCCCGCAGGATACCCAGCATGCGCTCGATGTCGGTGAGCGCCTGCCGCCCTGCCGTCTCGATGGAGCCCAGCGCCTCCGCCGCCAGGGCCGGCTTCGTGTCGAGCACCCGACGGGCCGCTCCCGCGTGGAGGACGACGACGTTGAGCGCGTGGCCCACGCTGTCGTGCAACTCGCGCGCAAGCCTGGCACGCTCGTCGGCGACGGCCTCGCGGGCGCGGGCGTCGCGATCGGCGGCGAAGAGCGCCGCCCGGTGCTCCGCGCGCGCCGCCGTCATCCGGTAGACACGGACCGCCCAGGCGACCGCCCAGAGGACCGAGAAGATCGCCCAGATCGCGGCGAACTGACTGGCCGGCATCTGCCCCCAGTAGAGGGCGAACACGAGGAGCAGGCCCGCGGCCAGGACGAAGCCGCCGAGTATGGCCCGCCGCACGCTGTCGAAGGCGGCCGTCGTGACCGCGGCGATGATCACCGCCCAGAGCGTCGCGTTCATCGGCTCGTAGTCGCCCACCGCCAGGGCGACGACGGGGACCAGCGACACCGCCAGCACACCGATCGGCGAGATCCACATGAGGCCGAGCGGCAGCGTCGCGACCAGGACCAGGATGAGGGACAGGCTGTCGTCGGCGCGATACTCCGCCGGCGCCGCCTCACGGCCGAAGTAGGTCACGAGCGCCGCCACGGTGACGACCAGCGCGACGCCGGCGCTCAGCACGGCCGGGTCGGAAAGCCTCCGCAGACGCGAGACGCCGGTGTCGGACGGTCCATCCACGGCACGCAGTATAGCGTCCGTGCGATCGGGAGTCGGAGTCCGCGCGCCAGAGTCGGTCGCGCGTCGCCCGCGCGCCCCGTTGGCTGCGGGGCGCCGTCACGAGAAGATGGTGGAGGCGGCGGGAATCGAACCCGCGTCCACGAGTGCCTCGGCGGAGTCTCTACAAGCTTAGCCGGCGCTTTTCGTCTCGCTCGCGGCCCCCGCGTCGGCCGGGTGCCGGTCGCCAGCCTCGATCAGTCTCGAGCTAGTCCGGTCGAAGCCTGCCGAACACGCTCCAGTCCGCTGAGTGACGCCACGACCCCGGTCGCGGACGCTCCGGGCGTGACGGGCACCTAACTGGTTAGTTAGGCAGCCAGCGCGAGATTACTCTCGGCAAGTGATGTGTCCCGGCTGTTTAACGAGGCCTCCGGGAACCTCGGCTTGCTGCTCCGACCGCGGTCAGCCCATGTCGAAACCGATCGCCCCCACATGATGCTTGCGCACGCAGCAGTATACCACCGCCCGCCCGGCGCGAGCCGGACGCCGGTGACATCGCCCGCGAAGGGGTGCCCCGTCAGTCCTCGACGGTGTGCACTTCGCGCCGCTCCCGGCGGCGGAAGTACATGTTGCGGCAGAGCGGCGCCTCGTCGCAGGCATAGCAGCTCTGGACCGCCACGGAGCACTGCGGCAACGGCCGGCGAGCGGCCTTGACCGTGCCGAACCCGCCCTTGCCGCGCTCGATGCTCTCGAAGAGCTCGAGCTCAATCTCGTGCGGGAAGACCTTCTCGATGCAGCCGAAGAAGGTGCGGCCCTCCTCCTTGAACGCGTAGAGGAACCGGCAGTTCATACTGAGACAGGCCGCCGGGTAGACGACCTTCTCACAGAGTGCGGAGCACTCGTGACATTCGAGCAGTTCTTCAGACAACGGTATCAGCCTCCTGAAAACAGCGAAACGGCCGGCGCTTCGATAGCCGGCCCCGCGACACAGTAGCACAGAAGGGCGCCGAACGGAAGGGGTGATGCGCCGATAAGTACGTTCTATGCATGCGCGCGGTCGGCCGGCTACTCTCGCGCGACCCGCCGCCCGCCGCCTTCACGTTGACATCCGCCCGTCGCCGCGGCGACAATCCGGTCAATCCGTCCCTGTCCTGTCCGATTCTCGTCTCGCATCTCGAGACGCCCGCGGCCACAGAGACGGGTGCTCAGGCCCCGCCCGCAGGAGGTGCACAGCGGCATGGACGCGCTCGATCTCGCCCGGCTCCAGTTCGCCTTCACGATCGGCTACCACTTCATCTTCGTGCCGTTCAGCATGGGCCTCGCGCTCATGGTGGTCCTCTCGGAGCGTCGCTACTTCAAGAGCGGGGTGCCGACGCACAGGGCGGCCTCCGACTTCTGGATCAGGCTCTTCACCGCCACCTTCGCCATCGGCGTGGCCACCGGCCTCACCATGGAGTTCGCCTTCGGCGCCAATTGGGCCAACTACTCGCGCTTCGTCGGCGACATCTTCGGGGCGCCGCTGGCGGCCGAGGGCCTCTTCGCCTTCTTCCTCGAGTCGACCTTCCTCGGCGTCCTGCTCTTCGGCCGCAAGCGGGTCACGAGGGGCTTCTACTACGCCTCGGCCTGGCTCGTCCTCATCGGAGCCCATATGTCGGCCGTCTGGATCCTCATCGCCAACTCGTGGCAGCACACGCCGCGCGGCTTCGAGATCGAGGATGGACGCGCGGTGCTCACCAGCTTCTGGGCGGCGGTCTTCAACCCGTCCACGCTTCCGCGCCTGACGCACACGGTGGTCGCCACGTGGGTCATGGGCGGGTTCGCCATCGCCGCCATCGCCGCCTGGTACCTCCTCAAGGGCCGCCACGTCCGCCTCGCGCGCTCGTGGCTCACGACCGGGCTCGTGCTCGGCCTGGTGACGGCGATCGCGATGCCGTTCGTCGGCCACTGGCACGCCACCCAGGTCGCCGCGGAGCAGCCGATCAAGATGGCGGCCTTCGAGTCGGTGTGGGAGACCGAAGGCAACGCCACCCTCTACCTCTTCGGCTGGGTGCGGAACGGCGGTCGCGAGGTCGTCGGTCTCGGCATCCCGAGCGGCCTCAGCCTCATGCTCGGCCTCGACCCCGATCACGAGGTGACCGGGCTCTCGAGCGTCGCCGAAGACGAGCGCCCGCCTGTCCAACTCACCTTCCAGGCGTACCACCTGATGATCGCCGTGGGGTTCCTCATGATCGCCCTCCTGCTGTTCGCGCTCCTCATGCGCGTGGCAGGCCGTATCGAGCGGCAACGCTGGCTCTTGTGGGTGCTCGTCTTCGCCGTCTTCCTGCCGCAGATCGCCATCCAGACGGGCTGGGCGGCCACGGAGGTCGGCCGCCAGCCCTGGATCGTGCAGGGCCTGCTGCGGACGGTCGACGGCGTCTCTCCGACGGTCTCGGCCGGCGAGGTGGGGGCGACGCTCGCCGTGTTCGCCGTCATCTACCTGCTCCTCTTCGTCGGCTGGCTGCGGGTCGTCTTCGGCATCATCCGCAAGGGACCGCAGGATGTCGCCGAGATGCTGGCGGGGCCGGCCGGGCCGCAGGCCGCGCCGGTCCTTGCTGAGGGCGGATCGCGACCGACCGGGGCCGGCGCCCCGGCCGCATGAGGGGGGTGCCGGCATGACGCTCGCAGACGTCTGGTTCGCGCTCGTCGCCGTACTCCTCACGGGGTACGCCGTCCTCGACGGCTTCGATCTCGGAGCCGGGGCGCTCTACCCGTTGCTCGGACGCACCGAGGAGCAGAAGGCCGCCATCCGCAACGCGATCGGACCGGTCTGGGACGGCAACGAGGTCTTCCTCGTCGCCGGCGGCGGCGCGCTCTTCGCCGCCTTCCCGCCCGTGTATGCGATGACCTTCAGTGGCTTCTACCTCGCGATCATGCTGTTCCTGTTCGGCCTGATCTTCCGCGCCGTGTCGCTCGAGTTCCGTCACCGTGACGAGGCTTGGGCGCGGGTCTGGGACGCCGGCTTCTTCGTCGGCAGCCTGCTGCCGGCACTGCTCGCCGGCGTCGCCCTCGGCAACGTCATCCGCGGGGTGCCGCTCGACCTCAACGGCGACTACACCGGCACCTTCTTCGAGCTCCTCAACCCCTACAGTTTGCTGATCGGCGTCACCGGTCTCGCTCTCTTCGTCGCCCACGGCGCCGCCTGGATCGCGCACAAGACGGAGGGCGCCCTGCAGCGCCGCGCGTCGCGGGCAAGGATGGCCGGGTACGTCGTCTCCCTCCTGCTGACGGCGGCCAGCACGGTCGTGACCTTCATCGCCGTGCCGCGCGCCAGCGACAACGTCGTCGGCAGTCCCGTCGGCTGGGCGTTCATCGTCCTGCTTGCGGCAGCCGCGTTCTACACGCTGTGGCAGATCGGCGCGCAGGCCGACCTCAGGGCGTTCCTGGGCTCGGCGGTGACGATCATCGCGCTCGCCGGCGTGGCCGCCGTCGGCAACCACCCGGAGATCGTGCCGGCACGCGGCACGGCGGAGGAGACGAGCCTCACGGTCGCCAACTCTTCGTCGGGCGACCTCACGCTCACCGTGATGCTGGTCGTCGCGCTCATCGGCCTACCGCTGGTCACGGCCTACACGATCGTCGTCTATCGCATCTTCACGGGCAAGGTGAAGGCCGGCGAGGGGTACTGAGGCCGGCCCCGGCGCGACCCTCACCGACGCCCTGAACGAGAGGGCGCCCGGAGCGAAGGCAGCGGCGTTCAGAGCGTCCAGTACCGCCGCTGCGCCTCGACGGCCCGCTCGATCGCGATGGTCGCGCTGTCGGTCTCGCCGGCGACGCCGGGCGCCTGCCCGTCGCAGAGAGCGCGCAGCTCGGCCTCGATGGCCAAGGCGCTCGCCCTGCGGTCGTAGCCGCCCTCGAGCACCAGCGTGAGACGCCCTTCACAGTGCGTCTCGGCGAGCCGCGACACGCGAAGGGCGAGCTGCGCGAAGCCGTCCTCGGTCAGCATCATGCTGGCCAGCGGATCGTCGGCGTGCGGGTCCTGCCCCGCGGAGACCAGCACCGCCTGAGGATCGTACTGAGCCACGATGGGCTCGACGACGGCCTCGAAGGCGCGCACGTAGTCACCGTCGCGACACCCCGACGGCAAGGGGATGTTCACCGTGAAGCCCTCACCGTCACCTTCGCCACACTCGGTCATCCAGCCGCTGCCCGGGTACAACGGCCACTGGTGCAGAGAGCAGAAGAGCACGCGCGGCTCGTCGATGAACACCGCCTGCGTGCCGTTGCCGTGGTGGACGTCCCAGTCGACGATCGCGAGGCGCTCGTAGCCGGAGTCGAGCAGGCGTCGCGCCGCGACCGCGATGTTGTTGAAGAGACAGAACCCCATCGCCCGGTCGGGCGTCGCGTGGTGACCGGGCGGGCGCACCAGCGCGAACGAGGCGCCGCCCTGCGCCCACTGCTCGGTGGCGACCATGACGCCGCCGGCGGCGAGCAAGGCGATCTCGAAGCTGCGCCGCGACACGCGCGTATCGCCGTCGACCCAGCGGCTGCCGCTCTCGGCCGCGGCGCGCACCATCTCGACGTGCGCCCTGGTGTGCACGAGCAGCAGGTCGTCGACCGTCGCCGGCCGCGGCTTCACCACGGCGAGCCGCGGCCAGAGGTCGGTGGCCTCGAGATGCTCGACGACCGTCGTGACGCGATCAGGGCCCTCGGGATCGTCCCCGGTGTCGTGCTCGGCGTAAGCGGGGTCCCAGATGACGGCGACATCCATGCGGCCTCCTCTAGCGGCGGGGGAGCGCCCCGGCCTCGCTCAGGTGCGGCTGAACGAGGTGCTCCCAGAGCTCGATGGCCGCGGCGACGTCCAAGTCCTCGTCGAGGCCGTGCTGGATCGAGAGACCATCGACGATGGCGATCATGAGCATGGCCACGGGCAGCAGGCGGCGCCGGTCCTCTTCGTCGCCGGCGCCGAGGCAGCGCAGCACCGTCTCGCGATAGCCGTCGTACAGCGTCGCGACGCGCGGCCGCAGCGCCGCGTCACGCAGGGCGTGCGGCAGGACCTCGAAGAACTGCTGCTGCGCCTCGCGGTCGGCGACGATGCGGCGCTCTCCGTCGACGAGCGCGTGGATCCGCTCCTCACCCACCGGGAGGCGCTGCGTCGCCTGGATCAGCGCCAGGTTCGCGTCGTGCAGGAGGTAGTCGACCAGAGTCGCCACGAGGCCGGCCTTGTTGCCGAAGTGATAGGCGATGCTGGCCTTCGGCTCCCCCGCCTCCGCGGCGATGGCCTGCAGGCGCAGCGCATCGAAGCCGCCCATCTCGAGAACGCGACGCGCGGCGGCCAGGATGCGCTGCGCCGTGGGCGGCAGCGCGGTCATGGGATTCTCGAGACCGATCTGGCCCCTCTCCGCCCCTCGCGCGCCCGTCCGCTCGCCCGGCTGCCGGCCTTCACCGTCCTTGTCCGACACCGTGCGCCTCCCCTTGTGGTGGCCGTACGGCGGCGCCTCCTGCGGCGCGCCGCCCTCCAAGTGTTCTCCACGACCGACCGTCCGGTCAAGTATGCGATAGAAGATATTGACCGGCCGGGCAAGGCAGTGTAAATTCAGTATCGCCTTTTGACCGGACGGTCGGTCAACCAGCAGCCGGTCGCTGTTGACCCGTGCCCACGCGGTGCCGCACAGCCGGCCCTCGACGATGGAGTCAGCCATGGACCTTCACGGACCGCTGCCGCCGCTCAAGAAGCTGCGCGGCCGCCACTTCCTCACCGATCTCGACTACACCCGCGAGGAACTCGAGGACCTGCTCGTTCTCTCCGCTCGGCTCAAGGAACTCTGGCGGCGACGCCCCCTGACACCGTTCCTCCCCGGGCAGCATCTGGCGATGATCTTCGAGGCCGCCTCCACGCGCACGCGCGTGAGCTTCGAGAACGGCTTCGCCGAGCTCGGCGGCAACGCCCTCTACCTGCGCCCCGGCGAGATCCACCTGCCGGGCCGCGAGAGCATCGCCGACACCGCCCGTACGCTGGCGCAGTACAACTCGGCGATCGAGATCCGCTCGAAGAAGAACGAGACCGTGAACGAGCTCGCCGCCTGGTCGACGGTGCCGGTCATCAACGGCATGGACCACGACCGGCACCCGTGCCAGTCGCTGAGCGACGCCTTCACCATCCTCGAGCACGCCGGCCGGCTCGACGGCGTCACCTTCGCCTACGTCGGCGACGCCGCCCACCCGTGCAACTCCCTGGCCACGACGCTCACGAAGCTCGGCCTGCACGTGCGCATCGGCAACGCCGCGGGCTACGAGATGGGCGAGGAGATCCAGAAGAACGCGGCCCGCTTCGCCGCCGAGAGCGGCGGGTCCTTCCTCCTCACGAACGACCCGCTCGAGGCCATTGCAGACGCCGATTTCATCTACACGGACTGCTGGTGGTGGACCGGCCAGGAGAACGAGTACGCCGACCGCGTCGCCGCCTTCAAGCCCTTCCAGGTGAACGCGGCGTTCTGGTCGAAGACGAAGGCCGGCGCACGCTTCATGCACTGCCTCCCGGCGATGCGCGGCGAGGAGGTCACCGACGAGGTCGCCGACAGCGAGGCCTCGCTCATCTTCCCGCAGGCGCAGAACAGGATGCACTTCCAGAAGGGTCTCATGCTGGCGCTCATCGGTATCGACGAGCTGCCCGCCGACCCCGACCTGCAAGAGATCGGCAGGGCGCTGCTCTCCTGAGACAGGCCCGACGCACGAGAGGAGCCATCATGGCAACAGACATGAGACCAACCACGACCGGCGGGACTCTCGCCGATCAGACCAAGACCTTCGGGCTGTTCAGCATGGTCCTGTTCAGCGTGTCGGCGATCCTCGTCGCCGACACGGTCGCCGCCTCGGCCGCGATAGGCGTGCAGGGGCTCGGCTTCTGGGTCGCGCTCGGCCTCGTCTTCTTCATCCCGTACGGCTTCGTCACCGCCGAGCTCGGCAGCGCCTGGCCCGACGAGGGCGGCATCTATGTCTGGGTCAAGGAGGCCTTCGGCCCCGGATGGGGCACCGTGACCTCGTGGATGTACTGGGTCAACGTCGCGCTCTGGGCGCCGTCCGTGTTCGTGCTCTTCATCGGCTCGCTCGAGGTCGCCTTCGGCGTCGACGTCGCGCCGCTCTGGGAGGCGCTCATCGTCATCGCCATGGTGTGGGCCATCGTGCTCATCGGCATCCTGCCGCTCTCGTGGACCAAGTTCGTGCCCAACCTCAGCGCCGCGGTCAAGGTCGTCGTGCTGGTCGGCTTGGGCGTCATGGGCGTGGCCTACGCGATCAAGAACGGCACCGCCAACTCGTTCTCGCTCGACCAGTGGGTCCCGGCGTGGAACACGGACAGCCTGTCGTTCCTGCCGATCATCATCTACTCCTACATGGGTTTCGAGCTGATGAGCTCCGCCGGGGGCGCCATCAAGGAGCCCAAGCGCGACGTGCCCAAGATGATCGTCCTCGCCGGCGCCGCGATCCTCGCGGTCTACACGTTTGCGACCTTCGGCATCCTGGCCGTCACCAAGACCGAGGACGTCAGCATCGTCACCGGCATCGTCGATGCCCTGCAGTTGACCTTCGACGAGGTGCTGGGCGGCTACGGCTGGCTGTTCGACCTCGCCGTCGTCGGGTTGTTGTTCACGTTCTTCGGCAACATGGTCACGTGGTCGATCGGCGCCAACCAGACCATCGGGGCGACCGGGCTCGACAAGACGGCGCCGGGCGTGTTCGGCCATGTGAACAAGCGTTTCGGCACGCCCGACTACGCGTTCGTCCTCATGGGGGCCATCGCGACGGCGATCACCATCCTCGCCTACGCCCTCGATCCCGACCAGGCCAACGTCTTCTGGACGCTCTTCGCCCTGTCGTCGATCGTCTTCCTCATCCCCTACCTGCTCATGTTCCCGGCGCTCCTCGTGCTGCGCCGCAAGTTCCCGGACCAGCACCGGCCGTACGTGGTGCCGGGCGGCAGGGCCGGCGCCTGGATCAGCGCGATCCTCTGCGAGATCGGCATCGTCCTGACCGTGTTCCTCTTCTTCTACTTCCCGGCCGAGGGCGTCTCCGAAGGGACCTTCTGGACGATCACGGGCGGCGGCACACTGCTGTCGCTGCTGGTAGGCTGGTGGCTCTACCGTCACAGCCAGCGGCGTACTGCATGACCGCCGCGAACGAGCGGAGGCGCCCGAGGTGACGCGCGAACCCGGCGAGAGCAGCACGGTGGTCGTCGCCCTCGGCGGCAACGCCATCCTGCAGCCCGGCCAGCTCGGCACCTTCGGGGAGCAGCTGGTCAATGTCGACACGGCCATGCGCCGCATCGCCGCCATGGTCGCCGAGGGCTGGCGCGTCGTCCTCACGCACGGCAACGGCCCCCAGGTCGGCAACCTCCTGATCCAGCAGGAGCTCGCCTCCGGGCAGGTGGCGCCGATGCCGATGGACGTCTGCGGCGCGATGAGCCAGGGCCAGATCGGCTACATGCTCGAGCAGACCCTCTGCAACCACCTCATCAAGCGTCGCCTCAAGACGCCGGTCGTCTCGATCCTGACCCAGGTCGCGGTCGACGCCAAGGACCCGGCCTTCGCCAATCCGTCCAAGCCGGTCGGACCCTTCTACGACGAGACGCGGGCCAAGACGCTGATGCTCGAGCAGGGGCACGCGATGCGCGAGGACGCCGGCCGCGGCTGGCGCCGCGTCGTCCCCTCCCCGGAGCCGGTGGCGATCGTCCCGCGCGACGCGATCGTCGACCTCGTGCGCGACGGCGTCCTCGTCATCTGCTCGGGCGGCGGCGGGATCCCCGTGGTGCGGGGTCGCGACGGGGCGCTCTCGGGCGTCGACGCGGTCATCGACAAGGACCTCGCCGCGATGCGCCTCGCCCTCGACGTCTCCGCCGACGTGCTCATGATCCTGACCGACGTGCCGCAGGCGTACGTGCACTACAAGACCCCCGAGCAGAAGGCGCTCTCGCGCGTGACCGAGAGCGAGATGCGCGCCTACGCCGCCGAGGGCCACTTCAAGGCCGGCAGCATGGGCCCCAAGGTCGAGGCCTGCCTGCGCTTCGTGGCCGCCGGCGGCGAGAGCATCATCGCGAGCCTCAACGAGGTGGTCCCGGCGCTGGCGGGCAAGGCCGGCACGCGCATCGTGCCCGACGGACCGGCCGCCGGCGAAGAGCCGGCCGGCGCCTGAGACCACCCGCGGACCGCCGCCGCAGAACGGAGATGGCATCATGACCCAGACCATCGACAGCACCCCACGCGCCGACGGCTTCCGCATGCCCGGCGAGTTCGAGCCGCACGCCCAGACCTGGATGCTCTGGCCGCAGCGCCCCGACAACTGGCGTCTGGGCGCCAAGCCCGCCCAGCGCGCCTGGGTCGCGGTGGCCTCGGCGATCGCCCGCTTCGAGCCCGTCACCGTCGGCGTCGGCCACGCGCAGTTCGAGAACGCGAGGAACATGCTGCCGGCCGAGATCCGCGTCGTCGAGCTCTCGAGCGACGACGCCTGGATGCGCGACTGCGGGCCCACCTTCGTCGTCGGCGACAAGGGCGGCGTGCGGCTCGTCGACTGGGAGTTCAACGCCTGGGGCGGTCTCTACGACGGCCTCTACTTCCCCTGGGACAAGGACCAGATGGTGCCGCGCAAGGTCGCCGAGATCGAGGGCGTCGACCGCTACAAGGCCCCACTCGTCATGGAGGGGGGTCGATCCACGTCGATGGCGAGGGGACCGTCATCACGACCGAGGAGTGCCTGCTCTCCCCGGGTCGCAACCCGCAACTCTCGAGGGCGCAGATCGAGGACCACCTGCGTGACTACCTGAACGTCGAGAAGGTGATCTGGCTGGCGAAGGGGATCGATCCCGAGGAGACCAACGGGCACGTCGACGACGTCGCCTGCTTCGTCGGGCCCGGCGTCGTGCTGGCCGCCGTCACTGAAGACACCGACGATTGGCGCCACGAGCTGCTCCGGGACAACCTGCGGCGCCTCAAGGAGGCGACCGACGCCCGCGGCCGCAAGCTCGAGGTCCACACCGTGCCGATGCCGGCGATCATGGAGATCACCGAAGAGGAGGCCTGGGGCATCGACTCCGCCGAGGGCTCGATCCCGCGGAAGCCGGGCGACAAGACCGCCGCCTCGTACCTCAACTTCCTGCTCTGCAACGACGGCGTCGTCATGCCCGCCTTCGACGACCCCAACGACGCCGTCGCGAAGGCCACGCTCGAGCGGCTCTTCCCGGAGCGCGAGGTCGTCACCGTGCCGGGCCGCGAGATCGTCCTCGGCGGCGGCAACGTGCACTGCATCACGCAGCAGCAGCCGAGAGGCTGAGCCGCCGGCGGGATCGCGCCGGTCAGCGGCGGTCCGCGGGCGCGCCCCCGGGAACCAGACTCCTTGCCCCACGGTTCGCAGTCGCTCTCGAGCAGGTAGCCGCGCCGCTCGAAGAACGCGCGCGAGCCGTCGTTGTCGGACAGGATCTGCAGCTTCGCCCTGAGCGCCCCGAGAGCGGCGCTTGAGGAAGCTCCGCCGCTGGTACAATCCGGGCAGCCGGCCCGCCCGGGCCGCGAGCTCTGGCCACACGGGGAGGTCGCCGTGGACGTCTTCGAAGCCCTGCTGGCACGACGCAGCATCCGTCGCTTCACCGCGGAGGACGTGTCGGGCGACGACGAACGCAAGCTGATCGACGCGGCCTTCGCGGCGCCGAGCGCGGCGAACCAGCGCCCATGGCACTTCGTCGTCGTGCGCGAACGCGACGCGCGTACCCGACTCGCGCACGTGCACCAGTACGCGAGCCTGCTCGAGAGGGCGCCGCTCGTGCTTGCCGTCCTCGGCGGCGCCGGCGCCACCTACTGGGCCGAGGACTGCGCCGCGGCGACCGAGAACGTCCTCCTGGCGGCCACCGCCCTGGGGCTGGGCGCGTGCTGGGTCGGAGTCTGGGAGAACGGGCCACAGCCTCATCCGGATGAGCTCGCCGCCCTCGAGATCCTCGGGACCACCCCGGACGTCTTCCGCTGCCTCTGCCTGATCGGCGTCGGCCATCCCGCCGACAGCAAGCCCCCGCGGACGCAGTTCCAGCCGACGAAACTCTCCTACGAGCGCGTCGGTCGCCGCCGGAGGTAGGCCGATGACGCTCGAGCGCCAGATCGAGGTCACGGCCCGCGACATCTTCGCGCGGACCGAACAAGGCAAGCAGTCGGTCTTCTCCCCGGCGCGCTGGCAGAGCGAACTGATGGACTGGGCGATGAGCGACGAGCGTCTCAAGGTCGAGATGCTGCGCTTCGTCGACGTCTTCCCCGCGCTGCGCGGCGGGTCCGACATCGCGCGCCATCTGCACGAGTACTTCGACCGCCAGGGTGACGTCTCGCCGCGCGCCCTTCGCTGGGGCATCGATCTGGCCGGCCGGCGCTCACCGCTGGCGCCGCTCGTCCGCAGCCTTATCCGGCGACAGCTGCGCGGCTTCGCAGGCCGCTTCATCGTCGGCAAGGACGCTCGTGACGCGCTCCCGACCCTCGAGGCGCTGCGCCGCGAGGGCACCGGCTTCACGCTCGACGTTCTCGGCGAGGCCAGCGTCGGCGACGCCGAGTCCGTCGCGTACCAGAGGCTGTACCTCGAGTTGCTCGACGAACTCGCCGAGCGTGCCCGCGGCTGGCCGGAGATCGCGATCGTCGACCGCGCCTCCTGGGGCCCGCTGCCTCGGGTCAACCTCTCCCTCAAGCTCACCGGGCTGGCGCCGGGCATCGACCCTCTCGACTTCGACGGCAGCGCGGCCACGGCGAAGGAGCGCCTGCGGCCCATCTTCCGCAAGGCCGTCGAGACGGGCGCCGCCCTCACCATCGACCTCGAGCAGTCTCGCTACCGGGACCTCACCTACACGGTCTTCACCTCGCTGCTCGACGAGGACGAGTTCCGCGCCTACGACGCGGCCGGCGTCGTGGTCCAGACCTACCTGCGCGACGCCGACCAGGACCTGCACCGGTTGCTCGAGTGGGCGCAGGCGCGACGCCGCACCTTCCACCTGCGCCTCGTCAAGGGCGCCTACTGGGACTACGAGACGGTGCTCGCCGCGCAGCGCGGCTGGCCCGTGCCGGTGTTCACCCACAAGCCGGACACCGACGCCATGTTCGAGCGTCTCACCCGCACCGTTCTGGAGCATCCGGACACGGTGCGGCCCGCCTTCGCGAGTCACAACGTACGCTCACTGGCGGTCGCCATCGCGACCGCGCGCGACATCGGACTGCCGGACGACGCCTTCGAGATCCAGATGCTGCACGGCATGGGCGACCCCATCAAGCAGGCGGTGCGCGGCCTCGGCTTGCGGCTGCGCGAGTACGCGCCGGTCGGGCAGATGATCCCCGGCATGGCTTACCTCGTGCGCCGGCTCCTCGAGAACACGGCGAACGAATCGTTCTTGCGGCAGACCTTCGTCGAGGGCGCCGCGGTCGACGAGCTGATCCGGCCGCCCGCGACGTCAGTCGACTTCGGGCGGCCCCCCGCCTCCCCGCCCGCCGTGGCGCCCACCGATCCTGAGGCGCCGGGGGCGTTCCGTAACCATCCCGAGGCCGACTTCTCGCGCCCTGAGAACCGCGAGCGCTACGACGAAGCCCGGCGGACGGTCCGCAGTCACCTCGGCGCGCACCACCCTCTGCGCATCGGCGGCCGCGACATCGACACCACGCGCCGGCTCACGTCGACGAACCCGGCCCGGCCCGACGAGGTCGTCGGGACGACCGCGTACGGGGGCCGGGCCGAGGCCGAAGCGGCGGTCGCCGCGGCCCGCTCGGCGCTGCCCGGCTGGCGGAGCACGCCCGGGCAGGAGCGCGCCGCAGTCCTCTTCGGCGCCGCCGAGCTGATGCGGGCAGAGCAGGCCGAGCTCGCCGCACTCGTCACGCTCGAGGCCGGCAAACCACGCCGCGAAGCCGACAGCGAGGTCGCCGAGGCCATCGACTTCCTCGAGTACTACGGCCGTGAGGCGCTCCGCCTCGACGCCCCGCGCCGAGAGGTCACCGTCCCCGGCGAGCACAACGCCTACCTCCACGAGCCCCGTGGCGTCGCCCTCGTGATCGCCCCATGGGACTTGCCGCTCGCGATCCTCACCGGCATGACGAGCGCTGCCCTGGTCACGGGCAACCCGGTGGTCGCCAAACCGGCCGACGCGACGCCGATCGTCGCGACCCGGATGGTCCGCATCCTCGAGGCCGCAGGTGCCCCGGCCGGCGTCGTCAACCTGCTGCCCGGTGCGGGCGACGAGGTCGGCGACTTCCTCGTGCGCCACGAGGGGATCGACCTCGTCGCCTTCACGGGCTCGCTGGACGTCGGCCTGCGGATCATGTCTCAGGCCGGGCAGCACCCCGCGCTCGACGGTCCGAAGACGGTGATCGCCGAGATGGGCGGCAAGAACGCGATCATCGTCGACGACGACGCCGACCTCGGCATGGCCGTCACGGAGACCGTCCGCTCCGCCTTCGGATACTCCGGCCAGAAGCGCTCCGCCGCCTCGCGCGTGATCGTCCTCGAGGGCGCCTACGCCGAGTTCGCCGAGCGCTTCGTGGAGGCCGTGCGCAGCCTCAGAGTCGGCCCGCCCGAAGAGACCCGGACCGACGTCGGTCCGCTGATCACCGGCGAGGCCAAGGAGCGGGTCGACGGCTATGTCGATCGGGGTCGGCGCGAGGCTCGGATCGCGGTCCAGGTGGGGCCTCCGGCCGGCGGCTGGCGCGATGGGGGCCACTACGTGGCGCCCACCGTCTTCGTCGACGTCGACCCGTCGTCGGTCATCGCGCAGGAGGAGATCTTCGGGCCGGTCGTCGCGCTCTTCAAGGCGCGCGACATGGACGAGGCGCTGCGCCTCGCCACCGGGGTCAGGTACGGGCTCACCGGCGGCCTCTTCTCGCGCAGTCCGGCGAGCATCGAGCGCGTGCGTCGCGAGTTCCGCGTCGGCAACCTCTTCATCAATCGCGGCATCACCGGCGCCGTCGTCGGGCGACAGCCCTTCGGGGGTCTCAAGATGAGCGGCGGCGGCGCCAGGTGCGGCGGCCCCGACTACCTGACGCAGTTCGTCGCGCCGCGGCTGGTGACCGAGAACACGATGCGCCGCGGCTTCGCGCCGCCCGACGAGCGACAGGACGACAGCCTCTGACGGGGTGAACCCGAGTCCCGGTCCGCGCGTCTCATCCTCCGAGTGAACGACGCCGCCGTCGGCGGCCGAACGAGGAGGACGAGATGAGACGCACGCACAGGACGTGGGCGATCGGCGCGGTCGCGGCGGTCGTGCTGGTCGCCGCGCTGGCGGCGGTCGGAGCGGTCGCAGGCCCGGCCTTCTTCGACCGGCAGGACGACCCTGAGGTCGTCGGGTCGACTCCAAGCGGCGATATCGCGATCGGCGCTCCCGACATGGGCGCATATCCGGACACGGATGCGCAGAAGATCCTCTTCGGTGACGACGAGCTCGCCGACGCCACACGCAGCGTCGCCGGCGAGGCGGCCGACGAGACAGCCGTCTCCGCGACGCCCACGCCGCTGACCGTCGCCGCCGACGGCCGGCGCCTCGTGCGCACCGCCGACCTCGGCCTCATCATCGGCGGCCACGACGTCACGGGCGCCGTCGACCGGGTCACGACGATCACCGAGACGCTCGGCGGCTACGTGCTCTTCAGCTACACCGGCTCGCCCGACGACTCGGTCATCGCGTATCCCGAAGGCGACGACGTGATGCGGGAGGACGACCCCGGCATCGCCACGCGCGCCGACATCGGGACGGCGAGCGTCACGGTCCGCGTGCCCGAGCGGTTCTTCGAGACCGCGCTGCGCCGGTTCGCGAAGCTCGGTGAGGTCGACTACCGCCAGACCTCGACCGAGGACGTCAGCGACCAGATGGTCGACCTCGAGGCCCGTCTGCGCCACGCGCGCGCCGTCGAGACTCGCCTGCTGCGCTTCCTCACGGCGAGCGAGACGATCCGCGAGATGCTGGCCGTCCAGGACAGGCTCGACCAGGTCCAGCTCGAGATCGAGCAGCTCACCGCCCAGATCGCTGCGCTGCATGAGGTCGTGAGCTACAGCACCATCTCCGTGACGATGAGGGCCGAGGGCGACCCCAGGCCCGTCATCGGAGCCGGTGGCGGTGTCTGGGACAACTTCGTCGACGCCTGGCGCCTCGTCGGACGCAGCGCGCGCGTGCTGCTCATGGCGCTGGCCGCCGCGCTGCCCTTCGTCATCGTGCTCGGCACGGTCGGCGGCGCCCTCTGGTACGGCGGGCACCGGCTGGCCCGCAGGCGGTCGCGCGGCACGACCGTCGAGGGAACGACCTGAGTGAAGCTTCGCAGGACGATGCCGGCATCTCTTCGCCGGCGGCCCTCCGAAACGCGGCGCCGGCTCACGAGAAGGCGGCGGCGGCTCACACGTGAGCCGGCGCCGCCTTTCGGGTACCCTCCCGCAGGCCCCCCGGCCGCCGGACATCCGTCGCGGCTCTCGGGGCTCATGCTCACAGGCGCGGAGCGAGGAGACGCAGTGAAAGCGGTACGCATCCACGAGTACGGCGGGCCTGAGGTCCTCGTCTACGAGGACGTCCCCAAGCCGCATGCCGGCGAAGGACGCGTGCTCGTGCGCGTCGAGGCCGCCTCGGTGAACCCCGTCGACGTCGCCGTGCGCGAGGACCGCTTCCCGACGCCGAAACAGCCCCCCAAGACCCTCGGCTCCGACGGCGCCGGGGTCGTCGAGGCCGTGGGACCAGGCGTCATCGAGGTCGTTCCCGGCGACGAGGTCTTCTTCAGCGGGCTCGGGGTCGGCAGCGAGGGGAGCTACGCCGAGTACGCGGTCATCGCCGAGACCCAAGCCGTCACCAAACCGACGGGGCTCTCGTTCGTCGAGGCGGCGGCCCTGGGGATGGTCTTCCCCGCCGCCTACTACGGGCTCGTGACGCGCGGCGAGGTCCGGGAGGGCGAGACGGTCCTGATCCAGGGCGGCGCCGGCGGCGTGGGCTCCGCCGCCATCCAGCTCGCCAAAGCGCGAGGCGCGCGCGTCCTGACGACGGTGAGCGGCGAGCGGGCGCGCCGGCTGGTCCGCGAGCTCGGCGCCGACGGCGTGATCGATTTCAAGGAGCAGGACGTGGCCGCCGAGGTCGCGCGCCTCACCGACGGCCGGGGGCCCGACCTCATCCTCGAGCTCGTGATCAGCGAGAACCTGTCTGCCGACGTCGCGATGGTGGCCAAGGGCGGGCGGATCGTCTGCACAGGGCAGGGCCCCCGCCCGGAGGCGAGCGTGCCCATCGGTCCGGCGCTCGCCAAGGGCGTCGACGTGCGCTTCATGAACCTGAACAATGCGGGACGCGCCGGGATCGCCGCCATCGCCGCCGAGATCGCGGCGCTGGCGGCCGAGGGGGTGGTCCGTCCGGTCGTCGGGGAGACGCTGCCGCTCTCGCAGGCGCGGCGGGCGCACGAGCTGCTCGAAGGGGACCACGTGGGCAAGGTCGTGCTGCTGCCGGGCGAGTGACCTCGCGGCGCCCGCGCCGCGGACCGTTCAGTAGCCCTTGCCGTTGCCGCGGATCGCCTCTTCGCGCTCCTTGCGCAGCTCGAGGCGCGGGATCAGGGTCTCGATGACGGCGGTCAGCGCGTTCAGCCGCGCGCTCTCGGTGGACTGCTCGAGCAGCTGCTGCTTGAGTGCCGCCCCGAAGTCGACGGCCGCCGCGATCCGGTAGGAGAGCGGTCCGGCGCCGGCCGGCGCCAGGGACGCGTCCACGTCCATCAGGCTCAGCATGCGCCGGAAGAGGGCGCCGACCTCACCCTCAAGTACAGGGTCAATGTCTTCGGGATCGTCGGACAGCCACTCGACACGCCCTCGCAGGTACTCCGCCTCGGGCTCGGCCGGCTGTTCGACCGCGAGGAGGCGGAAACGGCGTCGCCCTTCAACGAGGATGTTGGAGCTGCCCTCCGCGAGACGCTCGAGGACCTGCGTGATGACGACGCTGCAACCGACCTCGCGCATGCCCCCCTCCTCCGCCAGGACGATGCCGAACTCGGCGCCATCGGCCTCGCGCTCGGAGACGAGCAGCCTGTAGCGCTCCTCGAAGATGTGCAGCGGCACGGTCTCGTGGGGCAGGACCACGAGGCCGAGCGGGAAGAGCCCGATGAACTCGTCAGGCGACACGATGCGTCCTCATGCTGCCGCTAGTCTACCCGCCGTGCCACGTACATCACGTAGTCGTGACGGCGGCCGGCGACCACGTCGTGAGCGCCGGCCATCGTGACGCTCCCGAAGCGCGACCGCAGCCGCGCCTCGAACTCGGAGTAGCGCTGCGTCGACCAGAAGACGGCGGCTCCGCCCGGGCTCAGGGCGTCGTGCGCGAGGCGAACGCCGGTCTCGTCGTAGAGACCGGCGTTCGCCTCGCGCACCAGCCAGCCGGGCCCGTTGTCGGTGTCGAGGCAGACCAGGTCGAAGGATCCGGGGCGGGCGCGCATCTCGTCGGCGACGTCCCCGACCACGATGGCGGCGCGGGCGTCCTCGGCCGCCCGCGCCGCCCCGTACTCCCGGAACCAGCGCACGACCGCCGGCTCCAGCTCGACGACGGTCACGCCGGCGACCCGGTGGCTGTACAGGGCCTCGTCCAGCGCGTACCCCAGTCCCAGACCGCCGATCAGCACGTCGAGTCCGTCGCCCTCCACCGCCTCGAGACCGGCCGACACCAGCGCGCGGCTCGAAGCCTCGTTCTCGGTCGAGATGAGGAAGGCGCCGTTGACGATCACCTCGAGCTGCCCCGCCCGCCGCCGCAGGACGAGCTCCCCGCTGCGACCCGCGACCCGCTCGAGGACGCCGCTCACCCCTTGGCGCGCAGGTAGTCGGCGATGAGCCCGTCGCAGTGCCGGGCCACGTCGTCGGGCAACGGCGGCACATCGCTCGCCGCGATCAGCGCCTGGGCCCGCTCCCACGCCTCCTTCACGAGCGGCCGGTCGACGTACCGCTCGAAGGGCTCACGCTGCCAGAGCTGGGGCTGCCAGAGCTCGCCCGCGCGGTAGCGAGTGCGCGTGCTGCGACGCGCCAGGTAGTGCCCGCCGATGCCGACCTCGATGATGTCGTCGATCAGCGCCGTGGTCTCGTCCACGGGATCCTCCCGAGCGAAGCGCTCGATGGCGTTGACGGTATCGGCGTCGAGCACCGTCTTGGCGAGACTCGCCGTCTGGGCGCTGTCGAGCAGCCCGAAGGCGAGCAGGGCGTCGGCCCCCGCAAGCACGGCGGCCAGCCCGGTCATCATGCCCTCGACGCCCGCCTGCAGGTTGCAGGCCTTGGCGTCGCTCGAGATGCCGCTGCCTTGGCAAAGCAGCCCGTAGTGGCGGCTCATCTCGATGCAGACCACGTTGATCAGCGCGTCCTCGGGCGCCCCCGAGAGGTAGAGACCGCTGCGCATCTCCGCGACCGCCGAACCGACCGCGGAGACCATCGCACATCCGGGGACGGCCAACTGGAAGAGGACGATCGTCGACAGCAGCTCGGCCATGTTCAGGATGCTCGTGCCGAGCACGCTCATCGGCCCGGTCGTCCCCATCTGAGGCATGGGCAGCACGAAGACGGGCGCGCCGGCCTTGGCCAGGGCGATGTGCGCCTCGGTCATCTCGCGGTCGTGTTGCAGGGGCGCGATCGTGCAGTCGGTCACCGAGTAGATGGGGCGCTCGCGGAGCGGAGCGCCGGCGATCGCCTCGAGCATCTCGACGATGACGGGCGCCTGGTCGGGCACCCGCACCTCGTCCTGCAGGTGCTTGCGGCAGTGCTCGAGGCTGATGCGCGCCATCTCGAGGTTGCCGGCGCGCGGGTCGACGTCGTGTGGCGTGATGGTCGCCCAGACGAAGTCGATCTCGGGGACGGCGTCGTAGAGCCGCATCATCGCGCGGAGGTCGCCTCGAGTACCTTGATGACGCTCGCCGGTCAGGTCGTCGAGCATGTAGGTGGCGGCGCCGTCGCTCGTGTACACGACCTCGTCGGCGCCGACTCGACAGTCGTACTCGGGGTCACGGCCCGCCAGGAGGACCTCCTTGGGCACGCTCTTGAGACAGCGCTCCACCAGATCCCACGGCAGGCGCACCGTCAGGCGCTCCGCGTCGACGGTCGCGCCTGCGTCGACAAGCAGCTCCGTCAACATCGGCGTGTTGTAGGCGACGCCGACATCCTCGAGCAGACGCACCGTCTGCTCGTGCACGAACTCTCGGTCGGTCGCGCTCAAGTACTCGAGTCTCACCCTCGCCACGTCTTCACTCCCTCTCGCGCCCGGCGGCCACGCCACCGAACTCCTTGACCATGGGGCGCGGCGTGCAGCCGTGCCCGTATTGAGCGCACTGCGGGCAGTCGCCGAGCAGCAGCGCAGCACGCGCGGCGTCGGTGACTTCACCATACCCCTGCGCCCGGAAGAACCCCGGGGCCCTCGCCGTGAGGAACAGCCGCCGAAGGTCGCGGCGGCAGGCTTCTCTCTCGAGCGCCTCGAGAAGTCTCGTCGCGACCCCCCGCCCGCGCCATGCCTCGGTCACCGACAGCCAGTTGATGGTGTCCATGTCGCGCGACCACTCGAGGGTGATAGCGCCGACCGGCTCGTCGGTCTCGTCGTCGACGGCGAGCCACGCGGCGAGGACGGCCTCACCCTCGCGCTCGGAGTCGTCGAGGCCGGCGTCCAGGCCGAGTCTCTTCACGGTCGCGAGATCGTCTGTCTGTCGGATGTCGATCACGCGTGCACCTCGAGCGCTTCCACCGCGTGCCAGCGGATGCGCTCGTCGGGCGCGCCCGCGGTCCGCGCGTATCGCTCGATCACAGCCTCGACTTCGCCGGCCACGTCGTCGGGCAGCGGCGGCACTTCGTGGGTGCGCAGCAGCTCCAGAGCCTGCTCGCGCGCCGCGCGGACGAGAGCGTCGCCGGCGTGCGACTCGAGAACGGGTCCTCTCTGCCACAGGCGCGGCTGCCAGAGCTCTCCGGCCCGCGTGAACTGCCGGGTGCTGCGACGCGCGAGAAAGTGGCCGCCGATGCCGACCTCGCGGAGGTCGGCCGCCAGGGCGCGCGCCTCGTCCACCGGGTCGTCGCGCAACAGGCGCTTCAGGGCGCCGACCGTGTCGCAGTCGAGCATGGCCTTGGCCAGACTGACGGTCTCGGCCCCGTCCATGAGGCCGAAGGCGAGCAGGCTGTCGGCCCCGGCCAAGGCGCAGGCCATGCCGGTGAGCATGCCCTCGGCGCCGGCCTGATGATTGCTCGCCTTGGCGTCGCACGTCACGGCGCTACCCGTCACCGGCAGACCGTAGTGCCGACTCATCTCGATGCAGATCACGTTGATCAGCGCGACCTCCGGGCTGCCGCAGAGGTAGTCGCCGGTACGCATGTCGGCCGCCGCGGCACCGATCCCGGAGATCAGAGGGCAGCCGGGCTGCACGAGCTGGAAGAGGACGATGCCGGAGAGGAGCTCGGCCATGTTGACGATCGCCGTGCCGAGCGGCGTGATCGGCGAGGTGGTGCCGGTCAGCGGCATCGGCAGGATCAGGACCGGGACGCCTGCCTTGGCCATCCCCATGGTGGCCTCGGTCATGTCGCGCTCGTGCTGCAGCGGCGCCACAGTGCAGTCGATCGTCGAGAAGATGGGACGATCCCACATCGAGCCGCCCGCCACCGCCTCGAAGATCTCGAGCAGCGGGCTCACATGGGCGACCTCTCGCACCTCGTCCTGCAGGTGCTTGCTGAACCAGCGCAGGGAGAGCGCCTCGATCTCGAGGCCCGCGGTGAGCGGGTGCAGGTCACGGGCCGAGATGGACGGCCAGGCGTAGTCGACCTCTGGCAGAGCGTCGAAGAGCGTCATGGTGGTGCGCAGCGCGGCGGCGCTGCCCTCGCTGCGCTCGCCGGTGACCTCGTCGTACATGTAGGTGCCCGTGCCGTCGGTGCAGAAGGTGACCGACCCGTCCCCGAGGACCACGTCGTGCCGCGGGTCGCGCGCCGCGAGGCGCACCTCGCGCGGCGCCGTCGCGAGACAGCGCTCGACCAGCTCCCACGGCAACTTCGCGCTCAGGCGGGCGCGGTCGACGGGCGCGCCCGCCTCCTCGAGCAGGTCGATGGCCGCCGGCGTGTTGAAGCCGATACCGACCTCTTCGAGCACGCGCACGGTCTGCTCGTGCACGTACTCCCGGTCCTCCCTGCTCAGGTACTCGATCGTCGGTCGGGCCATGCGCGTCCTCTCCGGTCCCCGCCGTGGGCGGGCTTCGTGCGTGCGGATGCCTCTCAGGCCTGCAGGCGCGTGTAGCGGTCCATGATCTCGTCCAGCTGCCGGTCGGCATCGTCGGACAGCGGCAGCGGCTCGTACGCGTCCAGCAGCTCGCGCGCCCGCGCCACGGCGTCCTCAACAAGGTCCCTCTCGGCGAACTCCTCGAAGGAGCCACGCTGGAAGACCTCGGGCCGCCACACCTCACCCGACCGCGCCCGCGTGCGCGTGCTGCGGCGCCCGAGAAAGTGCCCGCCGATGCCGACCTCGAGGATATCGTCCATGAGCGCCGCCGTCTCGTCGACGACGTCCGCGCGCAAGTAGCGGCGGATCGCGCCGATCGTGTCGCAGTCGAGCACGATCTTGGCGAAGCTCTCGCTCTGCACACCGTCGAGGGCGCCGCAGGCGATCAGCGAGTCAGCTCCGGCGAGCGCCGCGACGAGGCCGCTCATACCCCCCTCGGAGCCGGCCTGGTAGTTGACGGCCTTGGCATCACTGGTGACCCCGGTCGCCTGCGTCAGAAGCCCGTATCTGCGGCTCATCTCGATGCACAGCAGGTTGATGAGCCCTATCTCGGGGCCACCGCTGATGTAGCCGCCGCTGCGCATATCGGCGACGGCCGAGCCCACGCCCGAGATGACGGGACAACCCGGCGCCGCAAGCTGGTAGAGGACGACAGCCGAGAGCAGCTCGGCCATGTTGAGGATACAGGTGCCGAGGACGCTCATCGGACCGGTCGTGCCGGCCTGCGGCATCGGCAGCACGAAGATCGGCACGTGCCGGCGACAGAGCTTGAGGCCAGCCTGCGTCATCTCGCGGTCGTGCTGCAGCGGGGCGATCGTGCAGTTGGTGACTGAGAAGACCGGCCGGTCCTCTACGCGGGCGCCGGTCGCCGCCTCGTACATCTCGAGGATCGGCTCCACAAGCCCGGGCTCGCGCACCTCGTCCTGCACGTGCTTGCGCGAGTTGCGCAGCATCACCGCCTGCATGGCCAGCGGCTGCAGCGCCGGCGCCACGTCGCCGGCTTGGGGCGAAGGCCAGAGGATGTCGATCTCTTCTAGCACGTCGCACAGGCGGGTGACCGCGGCGAGATCCGCCGCACCGCCCGCCCGCCGCTCGCCGGTGAGGTCGTCGTAGAGGTACGTGGCCATGCCGTCGCTTGTGACCACGAGCGGCCACTCGCCCAGCATCCTGTCGGCAGCGCGGTCGCGGCCAGCCAGGAGGACGCGATTCGGCACCGTCGCGAGACAGCGCTCGACCAGGTCGGCGTCGAGACGGGCCGTGAGCTCGTCGCGGTCCACGCGCGCGCCGGCCGCGGCCAGCAGGTCGATCGCCTCCGGGGTGTTGTAGGCGACGCCCACCTTGGCGAGGACCTCGAGCGTCTTCTCGTGCACGAAGTCCTGTTCTCGTTCGCTCAGATAGTGCAGCCTCGCCTGTGCCACCACGCCTCCTCCCGACCCCGACGCGCGAGACCGGCGACCCTATGGGGCCGGCTGCCAGCGAGCGCCGGCCCGTCCCGCCGTCAGGCTACCACAGCCCTGAGCGGCGAAGAGACCTTTCGCAGCCGGAGTGCTAGGTTTGCCGCAAGATTCGTCGTCAGCGCCTCATCATGGTGCGAAGAGCGCACACCCGTGACGCTCCCCATCGTCGCCTTCTTCGCTGGATACGACCGAGACCACTATCTCTGGGCGGACGAACAGCGCATTCGGGCACAGACGGGGGCAGACCTAGTAGCCGGACCCGGAGACGATCACGGCAAGCAAGCCAAGAGCGGAAACGAGGCAGGCGACGGCAGTCAGCCCGGCGAGAACGGACGCGCGCGGGCGGCGCCACGCGCTCAAGTCTCCACCCAAGTCCATAGTAGACGTCACTCCACTCATCGACGGCGACGATTGACCGGCATGCCTTCGAATGGCTGGGCAAACCTCGCGGCTCGAAGAAGCAGGGGAGCAAGATACACCCACCCGATCTGGTGACAGACCCCGGAAGCGCGAAGGGCCCCGCGAACCTGACGGTTCACGGGGCCCTTCGAAAGATCCGGCCGCGTCCTACTCTCCCGCGGGGCTACCCCCGAAGTACCATCGGCGCTGGAGGGCTTTACTTC
>CAWHPR010000002.1:417500-495018 GCA_963831295.1 uncultured Thermoleophilia bacterium
CCCGGGCTCTGACCGCTTGTAGGCCGCTGGGTTCAGGTTCTATTTCACTCCCCTTCCGGGGTTCTTTTCACCTTTCCCTCACGGTACTAGTCCGCTATCGGTCGCTAGGAAGTATTTAGCCTTGCGGGGTGGTCCCCGCGGGTTCCGACCGCGTTTCACGTGTGCGGCCGTACTCAGGTACTCAGTAAGAGAGGGATCGCAGTTTCGCGTACTGGGCTTTTACCCTCTGTGGCTGGCCGTTCCAGGCCATTCCGCTACCACGATCCTTTGTAACTCTCCCACCGCCATGCAGGGCGGTGAAACTGAGCCCTACAACCCCGACCAGACTAGAGCTGCACCTAGTCACGCCTGATCGGTTTGGGCTATTCCCTTTTCGCTCGCCACTACTCAGGGAATCGAGGTTTCTTTCTCTTCCTCTGGGTACTAAGATGTTTCAGTTCCCCAGCTTGTCTCCACGTGCCCTATGTGTTCAGACACGGGTACGTGCGCATGACCGCACGTGGGTTCCCCCATTCGGAAATCCCCGGGTCAAAGGTTGTTCAGCACCTCACCGGGGCTTATCGCAGCCAACCGCGTCCTTCATCGACTCCTAGCGCCAAGGCATCCGCCAACGGCCCTTATTCTCTTGACCGAATGAACACCTTTTCCACTCTGCAGTTTTCAAGGTTCGCGCCGGCGTACCGGCAAGACCAGCCTCGCCCGCGATCGCCCAAAATGGCGATGACGAGGAGGCCGGCCGACCTCGGGCGGCGATCGCGCTCACCACGGAGTGCGGGAGCACTGATACGTCGCGAGTCTCTGGAAACTGAACAGCGTGAGGCCGGTCACGCCCGCGCACAAGGCGCGGTCGGAGCCGGGAACGGCAGTGCTCGACATGAAGTTCTAGAGGGCACCTCCGCCGAGTGGCAAGAGCCCGAAGGCTCACATCACACGGAGAACTGGAGACTGCGCTCACGGCGGTTGGAGCCGCCGCACTCCCTAGAAAGGAGGTGATCCAGCCGCACCTTCCGGTACGGCTACCTTGTTACGACTTCACCCCAATCACCGATCCCACCTTCGACGGCTCCCTCCCTTGCGGGTTAGGCCACCGGCTTCGGGTGTTACCGACTTTCGTGGTGTGACGGGCGGTGTGTACAAGGCCCGGGAACGTATTCACCGCGGCATTGCTGATCCGCGATTACTAGCAACTCCGACTTCATGGAGGCGAGTTTCAGCCTCCAATCCGAACTGGGACCGGCTTTTTGGGATTCGCTCCACCTCGCGGTCTTGCAGCCCTTTGTACCGGCCATTGTAGCACGTGTGTAGCCCTGGACATAAGGGGCATGATGACTTGACGTCATCCCCACCTTCCTCCGGTTTGTCACCGGCAGTATCCCATGAGTCCCCGGCATTATCCGCTGGCAACATAGGACAGGGGTTGCGCTCGTTGCGGGACTTAACCCAACATCTCACGACACGAGCTGACGACAGCCATGCACCACCTGTGACGGCGCTCTCGCGAGGGGCCGTGTTTCCACGGCTTACACCGCCATGTCAAACCCAGGTAAGGTTCTTCGCGTTGCGTCGAATTAAACCACATGCTCCGCTGCTTGTGCGGGCCCCCGTCAATTCCTTTGAGTTTTAGCCTTGCGGCCGTACTCCCCAGGCGGGGCACTTAATGCGTTAGCTACGGCACGGGAGGAGTCGACACCTCCCACACCTAGTGCCCATCGTTTACGGCGTGGACTACCAGGGTATCTAATCCTGTTTGCTCCCCACGCTTTCGCGTCTCAGCGTCAGTACCGTCCCAGGGACCCGCCTTCGCCACCGGTGTTCTTCCTGATATCTGCGCATTTCACCGCTACACCAGGAATTCCAGTCCCCTCTTCCGGACTCTAGCCAAGCAGTTTCCAATGCAGACTCGAGGTTGAGCCTCGAGCTTTCACATCGGACTTGCCAAGCCGCCTACACGCGCTTTACGCCCAATAATTCCGGACAACGCTAGCCCCCTACGTATTACCGCGGCTGCTGGCACGTAGTTAGCCGGGGCTTCCTCTGGAGGTACCGTCACCCTCTGGGCTATTCACCCGAGTGGCTTCGTCCCTCCTGACAGAGCTTTACAACCCGAAGGCCGTCTTCGCTCACGCGGCGTTGCTGCGTCAGGCTTTCGCCCATTGCGCAAGATTCCCCACTGCTGCCTCCCGTAGGAGTCTGGGCCGTGTCTCAGTCCCAGTGTGGCTGATCGTCCTCTCAGACCAGCTACCCATCGTTGCCTTGGTGAGCCGTTACCTCACCAACAAGCTAATGGGCCGCGGGCCCATCCCAGAGCGGAGGCCGAAGCTACCATTTGGTGCGGTCCACTTGGCAGACCGCACTTCATCCGGTATTAGCAGCCCTTTCGAGCTGTTGTCCCGGTCTCTGGGGCAGGTTGCCCACGTGTTACTCACCCGTTCGCCGCTGTACTCACACCCGAAGGTGCTTTCTCGCTCGACTTGCATGTGTTAAGCACGCCGCCAGCGTTCGTCCTGAGCCAGGATCAAACTCTCCGAAAAGAACTTGGTGCTCGTGGCCGAAGCCACGGGACAAGCCTAGGAGAGAGCTTGAGCTCTCAAGAAATCCGGAGCGGCGAACCGCTCCGTTGTCACACGATCACCACCCTGAGCCCGAAAGCTCACGGTGCAGCAAAGATCGCGGACGGGGTTCATTATTGACCTGTCGCACCCGAAGATGCGCAGGTTCACTGGCGTCCACCGATCGTCCAACGCCGGAATGGCGCCGACTCGATCGGCTTCCTGCACGCTGTTCAGTTTTCAAAGACCGCGTGCCCGTGGGCACTCTCTCGAACCATCGACGGCGCTTTGCGGGCGCAGAGACCCCGACACTCGAAGTCAGAGGACTACTTGCCCGAACACGCCTACCCGACAGGATCACGTAGCTTACACCGTGAAGTCGGAGTCGGTCAACGATCCGCGCTCCTGGTCATTACCGCGCATACAGCGCAGCCAGCGGACTCCTGAAGCGCTAGGGGAGTATACCCGGTGGAGTCCGGGTGTCAACCAGTGCGGGCACGGCTCTCTCGAGGCTGCCGCGAACGTGCGGCCCGCAGGCGTCACGCGCCTCGGACGACTCCCTGCACCTTTGCCGATTTGCCAGCCTTGAGGTGCTTGCCGACGAGCTCGGCGGCGGGGACGGCGAGCGTCGTGACAGGCTCGCCGTCGAGGGAGACCCCTCCCTGCTCGATGCGCCGTCGCCACTCGCTGCGCGACTGCCCGAACCAGCGCGCCAGGACGGCCGGCAGGAACACACGGCCGTCTTCGAGGTCGCCGGGCTCCATGGTCAATTCGGCCAGGTCCTCCCCGGCCTCGCCGCGCCGAAAGACGCGGTCGAAGTGCTCCTCGCCCGCGGCGGCGTCCTCGGCGCCGCGCAGCCGCGTGATGATCTCGCGCGCGAGGCGCGCCTTGAGATCGCGAGGGTCGGCGCGGCCGTTCGCGAGATCGCGCTCCAGCGCCTCGAGCTCGGTGGCATGGTGCGTCGTGAGCAGCCTGAAGTAGGTCATCATCACGGCGTCGGGGATGCTCATCACCTTGCCGTACACGTCGCGCGGATCGTCGGTGACGCCGATGTAGTTCCCCGTCGACTTACTCATACGTTCGACGCCGTCGGTGCCGGGCAGGATATCGAGCGTCATGATGGCCTGCTGCTCCTGCCCGAAGTACGTCTGGAGGTCGCGCCCCATGAAGAGGTTGAACTTCTGGTCGGTGCCGCCCAGCTCGATGTCGGCGCGGACGGCGACCGAGTCGTAGCCCTGGGCGATCGGGTACAGCATCTCGAGCAGGGAGATCGGCTGATGCGCCGCCCAGCGCTTGGCGAAGTCGTCGCGCTCGAGGATGCGCGCCACCGTCGTGGTCGCAGTGAGCTCGAAGAGCTGCTCGGTCGTGAGCGGCGCGAGCCACTCGCCGTTGTGACGCACGTCGAGCTTCGCGGGGTCGTCGTCGAGGATCAGGAAGGCCTGCTCCTGGTAGGTCTTCGCGTTGGCGTCGATCACGGCCGGATCGAGTCGCGGGCGGGTCTTCGAGCGTCCCGACGGGTCGCCGATGCGCGCCGTGTAGTCGCCGATGATGAGGACCGCGACGTGACCCGCGTCCTGGAACTGGCGCAGTTTGTTGAGGACGACGGTGTGCCCGAGATGGATGTCGGGCGCCGTCGGGTCGACGCCGAGCTTGACGCGCAGCGGACGGCCCTCGCGCTCGGCGAGCGCGAGCTTCTCCTCGAGGGCACCCTCGGGCAGCACCTCGACGGCGCCGACGAGGAGGTCGTCGATGAGGCGGCGGTCGGGCACGCGGTCCTTTCGCTCGGTCGCTCGACGGCCGCTCGCGGCGGGCAGACGTGCCTCGAGGGCCGGCGGCGATGATACCACAGGGGACCGGCGGGACCGGGTGGCGAGGGCGGGCGGAGGAGGCGGATGGCGGAGGCAGGCGGTCTGTCCGCCGGCGCCAGAGCCAGGCGACGCCCGAACCAGGAGACGCCCGCACTGGGCGACGCCCAGGCTAGGCGACGCCCGAACCAGGCGACGCCCAGGCTAGGCGACGCCGCGGAAGAGATGTCCGGTCGTCGAGCGCGCCGGGTGTACGAACGGGGCGAGCGCCGGCAGACCGCCGCAGGCGAAGGCCCGGCGCTCCTCGCCGTTCATGTCTCGCTGGATCACGAGGCAGGCCGAGACGCCCGCGGCCCGCAACTCGCCGAGGTTGGACGCCAGGTTCGTGACACGCGCGTTGAAGAGACGCGTGCCGCCGGCGTCGACCTCGGCGGGGAAGCGGTACTCCTTGGCGTCCTCGAGGAGCAGAGCGATGTGCTCGCCGTGGCCGGGCGCCTCGTAGAGGCCTTCCGCCCGGCCCAGCTGGTCGCGCGTCCGCAGGACCTGCTGGCGGCCGAAGGCCAGCGCCTCGACCGCCGCAGGCGGGTCGAGGCGCTCGAGGCCGGCCGCCAGCCCCGCGACCTCGCCCAGCGACGCCTCGGGCGACGCGACCACGGCCGTCGGAGCGCGCCCGGCGAGCTCCGCGACGACGGCGGCCACGTCGCCGCTCAGACCCTGCAGCGGGTACTCGAGGATCGTATCTGCCTCTGCCGGCAGAGCGCCGATCAGGCCGAGGTGCCGCACGTAGATGGCGGCCCACGGCGCAGCGGCACGGGCGCCTGGTCCGGACACGGCGCTCCACCACGCAGTCTCGCCGTCGAAGAGCACCTCGGGCGGCCGGCAGCGGAGCGGAAGCCCGGGCGCGCTCAGCCGGCCGGCCGCGGCCAAGATCTCCCCCGGCGGGTCCGACGCGAGGAGATCGAGACAGAGGGCGACGACGCCCGGCGCCGGCAGCGGCTCCTCGCCGGGCCGAACGACCAGCACCACCGGCGCCTCCGGCCATCCGTCGTCCGTGACGCGACGACGGGCGGAGACGGTCGGCCGTCCCGCGGCCTCCACCGGGCGTGACCCGGCTGCGACGGCTGTCGCTCCCGAGACCGGCGCGGTCGCGGACACGCCCTTCGCGGCCGACGGCGAGCGCCGTCGCGCGGCGAGCCGCTGCCGGTCGAGGGCGGCGATCGCCTGCCGCCGCAGTCCCTTGAGCGCGCCGACGGAGAGGAACAGCCCGTCGCCCAGCGCCACCTCCGACTCGCCGAGGCGGTACGGTGTCCCGCCCAGGGCGCCGAGAGCCTCACGGACGCGAGCGTCGTCGAGAGTCACCGTGCGCGCCGGCGTGAGGGCCTCGTCCGACGCGACGGCGACCTCCGGCCCGCCGGGCTCGGCGCGAACGGTGAGGCGAGCCGGCTCGCCGGCTCGCCCTTCGAGCCGCGCCGTGAGCCAGACGGGCCGGGCCAGAGCCCGGCCGGCGACGAGATCGTGCGCGAGCGCGTCGGCCTCGGCGGCGACGACGCGGAACACGCGGTCCTTGACCGCCGCCCGCTCGCCGATCCGCAGTGTCAGACGGTCGGCCGCGGCCTCCTCCACCCGGACGGGCTCTGTCTGGCCCCACGGCGTGTAGAGCGAGACCACGTCGCCGGCCACGACCGGCTTCGCCAGCCGCACGACGACCTCGCCCCGCTGCTCTCCGAGACGCTCCACGCGGCCCACCAGGACCCCGCGATGACCTGCCTGTCCCCCGCTGCGGACCTCGTGGGAACGACCCTCCAGATGGGCGCTCGTGAAGCCCCGCGAGAAGGCCTGCTCGAGGCGCTCGACCCACACGGGGAGCACGCGATAGCCTTCGGGGTCCCCGGCGGCCGCATCGAGCGCCTCCCGGTAGACGGACGTGGTGACGGCGACGTAGGCGGCGTCCTTCATGCGTCCCTCGATCTTGAACGACGAGACACCGGCCGCGAGCATCCGCGGAAGCGCCTGGATCGCGCAGAGGTCGGCGGTCGACAGGAGCCGGGACGTCGAGGCAGCGTCGGGCGCGGCCGGACCGCGGGCGCGCGGGCGGGCGTCGGCTCGCGGGTCGCCGTCGCGCGCCTCGGCCGGAGCCAGGCGGTAACGCATGCGGCAGGACTGGCTGCAGCGGCCGCGGTTGCCGCTGCGACCGCCGACCATGCTGGAGAGCAGGCAGTCGCCGGAGTAGCCGTAGCAGAGCGCGCCGTGCACGAACGCCTCGAGACCGAGGCCGTGTGGATCCAGCGCCGTGATCTCGCCGAGGCTCAGCTCGCGCGCCAGGATCGCCCGGCTGAAGCCGAGACGGGCGATCATCGCGAGCTGGGCCGACGAGTGCGTGCCGAGTTGCGTGCTGGCGTGGAGCGGCAGACCGGGGTACTGCTCGCGCGCGCGGGCGGCGAAGGCGAGGTCCGCGACGATGAGCGCGTCGAGGCCGGCGGCGTACGGCGCCTCCAGCGCCGCCAGAGCCGGCTCGAGCTCGTCGTCCTTGAGCAGCGTGTTCACGGCGAGGTACGCCCGTGCCCCGTGGAGGTGCGCGAGCTCGACGGCCTCGACCGCCTGCTCGGGCGCGAAGTTGCCGGCGAAGGCGCGGGCGCTCCAGCGCTCGAGCCCGAAGTAGACGGCGTCCGCGCCCGCGCCGAGCGCGGCGCGCAGCGCGCGAGGGTCGCCGGCCGGCGCAAGGAGTTCGGGAGTGTCAGAGGGGGGCTTCACGCGATCACCACGGCGCATGGTACACGCCGCGCGGCCGTCGGAGGGATGCGCCGAGATGGCGCGGGGGCGGCGGCGCTGCCGCGCCGCCGCCCCCGCGCCAGCCCTGCGCCTACTCGATCTCCTCGTGGTACTTGAACGAGACCTTCAGCTTCGTGCGGAAGGCGGCGATCTTGTTGCCCTCCATCTTCAGATCGAGCTGCACGACCTCGGCGACGCGCAGGTCCTCGAGGTGCGAGGCGGCCTTGTCGACCGCGGCCTTCGCCGCGTTCTCCCACGACGTCTCGCTCGTGCCGACGATCTCGATGACCTTGTAGACGCTGTCCACCGTAGGGCCCTCCCTCGTTCGCAGTGCCTTCACGGGCGCATCCTCTCACGAGACGGGCGTGGCGGTCTCCGTTGAGGACGTCTGCTGAGGACGAGGGGGTGAAGGGCGACGGGGCGGGGCCGGCGGCGACTGCCGCCGGCCCCGCCCCGTCGCCCGGTCCTCGATGCGCTACGGCCTGGCCGGCAGCGCCCCGGGCTCCTCCTTGACGACCTTGCCGCTCTCGTCACGATGCACGCGGATCAGGCCCGAGGTGGCGACCGTCCCCACCCCGTGCCGCTCGAGCTCGTCGAGGAAGAGGTTGATGCCGACCGAGTCGCTCGACATGTGGCCGGCGATGACCACGTGCATGTTCTGCTTGTCGGCCTCGTCGCGCAGCTCGGCGCTCATGTGCATGCCGACGATGGTGCCGACGCCGTTGTCGGCGAGCTTCTCGAGGACCTTCTTCGGGCCCTCGGTGCCGCCGGTCATGTCGACCCAGACCTTGCCGGCCCGCGCCGTGCCGCTGCTCTTGCCGATGTAGGGCCCGGCGCCCTTCATCGCCGCGATACGGTACTCGGGGATCTCGAGGAGCGCCTTCTGGACGTCCTCGATGAGCTTGGGCTCGTGCTCGGCGAAGTACTTCGTCAGGTAGTCGACGACCAGGTTGTCGGTCGGCGTGTGAGCCGAGAAGAAGGGGATATCGAGCAGGCGCGCCACGTCGATCGCCTGGTCGTAGTTGAGCGGCATGAGCCGCCGCTTGACCTCGTCCATGCGCTCGCTGATGAACTTCTCCCCCGCCTGGATCGGCACGCCCAACGTCGCCCAGATGTCGGCCTGGACGGCCATCACGTCGTCGAGCTTCGTGAGACCCCAGCCCTCGGGGTGATGCGTGTAGACGGCGTCGATCGGCACGCCCTTCTCGCGCAGGCGGTCGGCGAGGACGAGCTCGCCCGAATTCATGTCGATGCCACCGAGGATCGTCGCGACCTCGCCCTCGGGGTCGCCCCAGTAGATGCGGGTGTCGTTGAACGGGTTCTTGAGCTCCTCGGGGTCGCCCAGGGCCTTGAGATGGTCCGGCAGCTGGTCGTGCCGCCGCCTGGCGCGCTCGAGGAAGTCCTCGACGCCTTCTCCGCCGCGGGGGTCTGCCTCGATCCCCATGCGCACGGCGGTCTCGTAGATCTCGCGTAGTTTCACGCCGTCGTCCTTTCGTCACGCGCGGCAAGAGCCGCGCGGCACACCGTCATCCGGGCCATTCTCTCCCATTCCCCTGGCGGGGACACCCCTTGTCGCGGGCTGGAGGCCTCGGCCGCCCGCAGTGACGTCGGCCGCGTGAAACGAGTCAGCGGCGTGACGCGAGTCAGCGCCGCTCGCGCGACAGCGGCCGCGAGAGGAAGCGGCTGTCGGCGTCGACGAAGCGCCAGGGCTTGGGGTCGCCGCCGACGCCGATGCGCGGCGTGGTGACGATGCGGGGGGCCGGCGCCTCGCGCAGTCGGACCATGAGCGGCTCGCGGGAGACGGGAAGCCCGTTCTCCGCGCGGCCGAGGGCGAGCGCCTGCGTCAGGCGGGCGGGGCCGCTGCAGAGCAGGCGCGGGTCGACGCGCCCGTCGGCGCGACAGACGACCGGGCCGCGGCGCTCGGTCATGAGCTCGAGCCCGTGCTCGGGCTCGAGCGCCCGCAGCAGCACCGCGGCCCCCTCGCCCTCGCCCTGACAGACGATGTTGCTGCAGAAGTGCATCCCGTAGGTGAAGTAGACGTAGAGGTGACCGGGCGGCCCGAACATGACCGCGTTGCGGGCCGTCTTGCCGCGGCAGGAGTGGCTGCACGGATCGTCCCCGCGGTAGGCCTCGGTCTCGACGATGCGCCCGCCGACCCCGTCGCAGAGGAAGACGCAGCCGATGAGGTCGGCGGCGACCTCGAGGACGGGACGGGCATAGAAGACGGGCGGCAGCGGCTTGGAGATCCCTGTGGGCATCGCGTCTAGTGTAGCCGAGCGTCTCGGCGTAGAGTGAGCGCTGACTCGACCTGCCCGCAACCCGACCCGCTCAGCCGTGACCCACACTCTCTCCGACAGGCTCTCGCGCCATGGATACGTCCTCGCCGTCGTCGCGGTGGCGCTGTCGACGCTCCTCTTCATCCCCGGGCGCGACTTCTTCGCCAAGGGGCAGTGGGCGATCCTGTACCTACTCGTCGTCGTCCTCGTTGCGGGGGCGAGCGGCACCGGCCCCGCGATCCTGGCCGCTGCACTCGCCTTCTTCTCCTGGAACTTCTTCCTCCTGCCGCCGTACCACAGCCTGCGCCTCCACGACAGCAAGGACCTGCTGGCGCTCGTCGCCTTCCTCATCGCCGGCATCGTGATGGGCGTGCAGACGGGCCGCTACCGGGAACGGGAGGCGCGCGAGCGCGCCCTCCGAGTGGAGGTGGCGCGCGCCGCCGCGCAACGCGAGGCCGACGAGCTCAAGTCGTCGCTCCTCTCGTCGGTCTCGCACGAGCTCAAGACGCCGCTGGCGGCGCTCACCGCCACCGTGAGCAACCTGCTCGAGAGCGACACGACCTGGGACGAGCAGGTCACGCGCGCGGAGCTCGAGGCGATCGTGAGCGACATCACGAGGCTGAACAACGGCGTGACATCGCTCCTCGACCTCTCCCGTCTCGAGACGCGCACCTGGAACCCGCATCCCGACGTGTACGACCTATCGGAGATCGTCTCCGTGGTGCTGGAGCGCATGCCCCCCGGGAGCCGCTCGCGGATCCGCGTGCTCCTCCCCCTCGACCTGGCGCCGGTGTTCATCGACTTCGAGCAGTGGGTGAGAGTCGTGCAGGGGCTGGTGGAGAACGCACTGGTCTACGCGCCAGACGGCGACGTGCGCATCGGCGCCGAGGCCGGCGCCGGCGGCCTCGTTCTCTGGATCGAGGACGACGGGCCGGGCATAGCGCCCGACGAGCTCGAGCAGGTGTTCGGCAAGTTCTTCAGGGGCAAGACGGCGCGCGCCCGCGTCCCGGCCGGCACCGGGCTCGGCCTCGCGATCGCGCGCGAGATCGTGACCGCGCACGGCGGAGACATCGCCGCCGGACGGGCGGCGTCCGGCGGGGCGCGATTCGTGATCACCCTTCCGGCCGACCGGCTGCGGCAGGCGCCGGGACAGGAGACCGAGGCATGAGCGCCATCCCTGAGCGGCCCACACGGGTGCTCGTCGTCGACGACGAGGAGCAGATACGCAGAGCGCTGCGCTCGATCCTGCGCACCCGCCACTACCACGTCGACGAGGCCGCGACGGGCGAAGCCGCGCTGATCGCAGCCATCGACTACCCGCCCGACATCGTCATCCTCGACCTCATGCTGCCCGACATGAGCGGTATCGAGGTCTGCCGCGAGCTGCGCGCGTGGCTCACGGCACCGATCCTCGTACTCTCCGTGCGTGCCGAAGAGAACGACAAGGTGCAGGCCCTCGACGAGGGCGCCGACGATTACCTGACCAAGCCGTTCTCGGCGGGCGAGCTGCTGGCGCGCCTGCGCGCCCTGCTGCGCCGTGCCGCGGACCGCTACGCCCCGCCCCCTGTACTCGCGGCGGGCGAGCTGACCGTCGACATCGCCCGCCGTTCGGTCACCCTCGCCGACGAAGCCGTGGCGCTCACGCCGACCGAGTTCGACATTCTCGCCCTCCTCGCGCGCAACGCCGGCTGCGTCGTGACGCACCGAATGATCCTCGAGACCGTGTGGGGCCCGGAGTGGACGGAGGACCGCCAGACGCTTCGCGCCCATGTCAGCAACCTGCGGCGCAAGATCGAGCGCCGCCCAGACGGGCGCCGCTACGTGATCACGGAGCCCGGGGTCGGGTTCAGGTTCGCGTCGCCGCTGGCGGACGAGGTACGCGAGGGCGCGGCGTCGAAGGCCGAGACCAGGCCGCCGGAAGGCGGGCCGGGTCCGGAGGGCCGACAGGACTCGGGGGGCGGCTCGAAGGAGTGATGATGTCCGCCGGCGGCCCCGCGATCGCTCGAGGGGGTGAGGGACGCGGAGCCGCCGCAGGCGCGGCGCGCAGGCTCAGAAGCGGTCCACCACGCGCAGCCCGGTCCTCACCACGACGAGGAACGCGACCACGACGCCTATGTTCAGCATGAGATGTTCCATCGTGCGCTCCTCAGGTGCATGTGTGCCGTACGGCAGAGCGTACGCGCGGCCGTCGCAAGACCGCGTGAATTCGAAGCCGCCCCGCATCAAGAACGTGTGAAGACGCTCGCGCGGGCGACGCCAGGCGCGGGCGTCAGGCGCGTGCCGCGACCGCGGCGCGCGCCAGCTCGAGCTGCTCGCGGACGCGGTCGGGCGCCGAGCCCCCACGCGAACGCTTGCGCGCGAGCGCGGCGGCGGGATCGTGCAGCCCGTAGTACGCCTCGTCGAAGGCCGGCGACAGCGTCCGCAGCTCGCCGAGCGGCATCTCGCTCAGGGTCGACGCCGGCCTCGAGGCAGCGCCGCACGAGCGTGCCGGTCAGATGGTGCGCCTCGCGGAACGGGACGCCGCGCCCGACAAGGTAGTCGGCGACGTCGGTGGCCGCCAGAGCGGCGTCGCAGGCGGCGGCCATGCGCGCCTCCTCGAACTCGACGCCGTCGAGCAGCCCCTGCACGACCGGCAGCAGCTGGTCGAGACAGTCGACGGCGTCGAAGAGGTAGCGCTTGTCCTCGCGCAGGTCGGTGTTGTAGGCGAGCGGCAGGCCGTGGAGGACGCCGAGGAGGCCGCCGAGGTCGGCGGCGAGCCGCGGCGCGGCCGCCCGCATCAGCTCGGCGGCGTCCGGATTGCGCTTCTGCGGCATGATGCTCGAACCCCCGGAGAAGGCGTCGGGCAGGCGCACGAAAGCGAACTCGGCGCTCGACCAGAGGACGAGCTCGGCGCCGAGCCGGCTGAGGTGAGAGCCGAGCTGCGCGGCGGCCGCCAGGTAGTCGAGGACGAAGTCGCGCGAGGCGACGGCGTCGATGGAGTTCTCGGCGACGCGCTCGAAGCCGAGCTCGGCGGCCACCCCCTCCCTGTCGAGCTCGTAGTTGAGACCGACCGCGGCCCCGGCGCCGAGCGGCAGCTCGAGGCAGGCCGCGCGCGCCGTCGCGAGACGGGCGCGGTCGCGGTCGAGCATCCAGACGTAGGCGAGGAGGTGCTGCGCGAGCGAGGTGACCTGGGCGCGCTGGAGGTGCGTGTAGGCGGGCAGCAGGGTCTCCACGTGGTCTGCCGCCCGCCCGACGAGCACGCGCTGCAGCGCGCCCAGCGCCTCGGACTGCCGTTCGGCCACGCGGCGCAGGTGCAGGCGCACGTCGGTCACGACCTGGTCGTTGCGGCTGCGGCCGGCGTGCAGCTTGGCGCCGGCCTCCCCCGCCAGCTCGGTGAGCCGGCGCTCGATCGCCATGTGGACGTCCTCGTCGGCGTCGTCGGGCACGAAGGCGCCGCTCTCGATCTCGCGGCCGACGGCGGCGAGCCCCTCTTCGATGGCTCGCCGCTCCGCCGCGCTCAGCACGCCGGCCTTCTCGAGCGCGTGCGCGTGCGCGACGCTGCCCTCGACGTCCTCGCGCCACAGGCGCCAGTCGAGCGACAGCGACGAGTTGAGGGCGACGAACGCGGGGTCGCGCTCGCCGGCGAAGCGGCCCGAGCGCGCGACGCCCACGTCACCCCCGCCCTCTCGTCTCTCAGGCTTCGAGCGCAAGCTCACCCTCGTCCGACAGTTCGCGCATGAGTCCATGCTCCTTGCCGACCCGCGCCCAGACCTCGATCGGCAGGCCCCAGATCTGGATGAAGCCCGCCGCGGCCTCGTGCGAGAACTCGTCCTCGGTCGTGTAGGTGGCGAGCTTGTAGCTGTACAGCGAGTAGTCGCTGCGCCGTCCGTCGGCGGCACAGGTGCCCTTGAAGAACTTGAGGCGCACGTCGCCGGTGACCCGCTCCTGACTCTGGAAGAGGAACGCCTTGCAGGCCTCGGTCAGCGGGTCGAACCACTGGCCTTCGTAGACCATGTCGGCAAGCTTGCTCTCGATGGTGCGCTTGAAGTGCAGCAGGTCGCGCGTGAGCACGAGGTCCTCGAGCTCGCGATGGGCGGTGATGAGGGCGAGCGAGCCGGCGACCTCGTACACCTCGCGACTCTTGATGCCGACGAGCCGGTTCTCGATCATGTCGACGCGCCCGAAACCGTGGGCGTTGCCGATCGCGTCGATCGCCTCGATGAGCTCGACGAGGCCCATGGCCTGGCCGTCGAGCGCCACCGGCTTGCCCTTCTCGAAGGAGACGATCACGTGCTGCGCCTCGTCCGGCGCGTCCTTCGGGTCGATCACGAACTGGAAGGCGTCGCTCCGGCGGCGCCACCCACGGGTCCTCGAGCACACCGCACTCGTTGCTGCGCCCCCAGAGGTTCTCGTCGATCGAGTACGGGCTCTTCTTCGTGAGCGCGACGGGGATGCCGTGCGCGGCCACGTAGTCGAGAAGCTCCTCGCGGCTCGGCCAGTCGGCCGCGCGCGCCGGGGCGATGATGGTGAGCGACGGGTCCTGACTGCGCACGCCGACGTCGATGCGCACCTGGTCGTTGCCCTTGCCGGTGCAGCCGTGGGCGACGGCGGTCGCGCCGAAGGCGTGGGCCGTCTGGACGAGCTTCTTCGCGATCAGCGGCCGCGAGAGCGACGACACGAGCGGGTACTTGTCCTCGTAGAGCGCATTGGCCATCAGGGCCGGCAGGCAGTACTGCTCGGCGAACTCATCCTTGGCGTCGATGGCGATGGCCTCGACGGCGCCCGAAGCCTTGGCGCGGGCCATGATGGCGGGGATGTCCTTGACCCGGCCGGCGTCGACGAGGCAGGCGATGACCTCGTAGCCGTACTTCTCCTTGAGCCACGGGATGAGGGCCGAGGTGTCGAGGCCGCCCGAATAGGCCAGAACGACAGTTCCATTGTCCATGGTGTGGTGTCCTTTCTCGCCGGGTCGCCGGCGCGGAAGAGGTAGAGGAAGCCCGGCCGGCGCGGGCGCGAACGGCCCGCCGGCCTTCAGGCTCCGAATGGCGTGCGCGCGAAGAAGGTGCCTGCGCGCTAGGCCTCTCGGAGACGATCGAGATAGCGCTTCATCTCGTGCGCGGTCTCGACATCGGCGACGATCACCATGAAGGTGTCGTCCCCCGCGAGGGTCCCGATCACGTCCGTGTGGTTGATGTTGTCGATCTGGCGCGCCACCGTCGAGGCGGTGCCGATCTCGCAGCGGACGACGACGGTGTGCTGCGCGACGACGACCGAGCGGGCGAAGTCGCGCAGCACGTGCCGCGCGGCCAGCTCCGGGTCCTTCGGGCGTTCGCGCGACGACAGCACGTACTTGGCGCGGCCGAGGTGCGTGCGCACCTTCTGCAGGTCGAGCTCGCGGATATCGCGCGAGACGGTGGCCTGGGTGATGTCGCAGCCGAGAGCGCTCAGAGAGTGCACGAGCTCCCGCTGGGTCGCGATGTCGCGCCGCTGCACGACGGTCTGGATGAGGCGCTGACGCTCGGTCTTGCTCATGGGCACGCGCTTGGCGGTGCGGGCCACCAGGTCCTCCTTGGGCATCACCGGCGAGTAGACACCGGCCGTCACGGCTCCGACTGCGGACAGAGCTTGCATAGAATACATCACCTCCCCAGACAATATGCAAGTCCCCTTGGTCAACGCGTCACTTTCGTGCCGCACCCCGCGTCGGTCAGGACCTCGAGCAGGACCGCGTGCTCCACGCGCCCGTCGATGATGTGGGCGCTGGTGACGCCGGCCTCGAGGGCGCGGCGGGCGGCGGCCACCTTGGGAAGCATGCCGCCCGTGATGCGGCCGGCGGCCTGCAGCATGCCGAGCTTGCGCAGGTCGCACTCCGAGACCACCGTCTCCTCGGTGTCCTGGTGCTCGTAGAGACCCTCGACATCGGTGAGGAACACGAGCTTCTCGGCGCCGAGCGCCGCGGCGAGCTCGCCGGCGACCGTGTCGGCGTTGATGTTGTAGGCCTCGCCGTCCTCGCCGCCGCCGACGCTCGCCACGACCGGGATCGTCTCCTGGGCGAGCAGCCGCAGCACGTCGGTGTTGACCTCGACGACCTCGCCGACGTAGCCGAGGTCGACCTCGTGACCGGCCGCGTCGAGGTGCTGCTTGGGGCGCGCCTGCAGAAGGCGGCCGTCCTCGCCCGAGAGGCCGATGGCCGTGCCGCCGTGTCTGTTGATGAGGCCGACGATGTCCTTGTTGACCTTGCCGACGAGGACCATCCTGGCGATCTCCAGCGTGGCCGCGTCGGTCACGCGGTGGCCGTCCACGAAGTTCACCTCGAGGCCCAGGCGCTTCATGTAGCGCGTGATGTCGGGGCCGCCGCCGTGGACCACGACCGGCTTCATGCCGACGAGACGGAGGAGGACCATGTCCTCCGCGAACTCCGCTTGCAGTCGCGGCGACGTCATCGCCGACCCCCCGTACTTGAGGACGACCGTGCTCCCCCAGAAGCGGCGGATGTAGGGCATCGCCTCGAGCAGGGTCCGGACCGTCTTCTGCTGGCGCACCGTCATGGGGCCTCCCGGGTCACGGCGGTGCGCACGCCGCAGGCGCTGCGCGCGCTCACGTCGTGTACTCCGCGTTCAAGGTCACGTAGTCGTGGGTCAGGTCGCTGAAGTACAGCCTCGAGGCCGCGCTGCCGCCGTTCAGCACGACGCGGACGTCGATCTCGTGCTGGGCCATGATGTCGGCGAGACGCTCCTGGGCACTCTCGGCACAGCGTCACCGGTTCGCCGCCGCGTACGACCGCGAGGTCCTCGTAGAGGATCTCGGCCGGGACGGCGGTGCCCGAAGCGGCCGCGCTCGTCGTGGCGTCCGACGGTGCATTGCCCAGCGCCTGCCCGACCGCCTGCACGATGCGACCCCAGTTGGCGTCGCGACCGTAGAACGCAGTCTTCACGAGCGGCGAGGTGCCGACGGCGCGCGCGACGCGCTCCGCTTCGCCCGCGTCGCGCGCGCCGTCCACGGTGAGCCGCACGGCCTTGCTGGCCCCCTCCCCGTCGGCGACCATGGCGACCGCCAGCGAGAGGAGCAGGGCGTCGAGCGCCTCGGCGAGCCCGGCGAGACCGGCGTCGCCGAGCCGAACACCCGACGCCCCGTTCGCCATGCCGAGGACGGTGTCGTTCGTCGACTCCTGGCCGTCCACCGTGATGCGGTTGAAGCTGCCCGAGACGGCGCCGCGGAGGAGGTCACTCCACGCCTCGGCCGACACGTCGGCGTCGCAGGTCACGAAGGCGAGCATGGTGGCCATGCGCGGCGAGAGCATGCCGCAGCCCTTGGCGGCCGCCCCCAGACGCACCGTCCCGCCCTCGAGCTCGAGCTCGAGGGCGCCGCGCTTCGGCGACGTGTCCGTCGTGCGGATCGCCTGGCTGAAGTGCTCACCGCCGCCCGGCTTGCGGGCGGCGGTCGCTTCACCGATGCCACGCTCGATCTTGTCCATCTCGAGCGGCGTCCCGATGACCCCGGTGGACGCGACGGCGACCTGCTCGACCGGCAGCCGCAGGCCCTGCGCCGTCAGCAGCCGCATACGCGCGGCGTCTCCCAGCCCGGCCTTGCCGGTGAACGCATTGGCGTTGCCTGCGTTGACAACGACGGCGCGCAGGTGCTCACAGTCGCCGGTCTCCCTGGTCAGGCGGACGGGCGCGGCGGCGGCGGCGTTGCTCGTGAAGGTCGCCGCCGAGACGCACGGCCGCTCCGAGGCCAGCACTGCCAGATCGAGCTTGCCGCGCTTCTTGACGCCGGTGGCCACACCCGCGGCCACGAAGCCCTCCGGGAAGGTCACGCTGCGCTGCGCCTCGAGCACGAACCCGGGAAGATCGACGAAACGGGTGACCGGCAGCATCAGATCAGCCCCTCGGTCTCGGGGAGCCCCAGCATCACGTTCATGTTCTGGACGGCTTGGCCGGAGGCGCCCTTCATGAGGTTGTCGATGGCGCTGATGACGACGACGCGCCCGGCGCGCTCGTCGACCGTCACGTGGATGCGGCAGTCGTTGGTCCCGACGACGTCCTTCAGTTGAGGCGGCGCGTCACAGACCTCGACGAACGGCTCGCCGTCGTAGAACTCGCGGTACAGCGCCGTCAGCTGCGCGGCGCTCGGCGTCGGGAAGGTGCCGAGGCGCACGTACATGGTCGCCGTGATGCCGCGCTGCAGCGGCACCAGGTGAGGGACGAAGGTCAGCGACGGCCCGTCCGTGGCGGCCGGCGCCGCGCCGAAGGCGCCGAGGGCGGCCGCCTCCCCCGCCAGACCGGCGGCGATCTCGGGCTGGTGCCGGTGCGCACCGACGGCGTAGGCCACGAGGTCGGAGTCGACGCTGCAGAAGTGCGTGCTCGCCTTGGGCGCCTTGCCGGCGCCGCTCACGCCGGACTTGGCGTCGACGACCACGTCGAGGAGACCCAGCCGCTTGAGCGGCGTGAGCCCGAGCAGGGTCGCCGTGGGGTAGCAGCCCGGGTTCGCGACAAGGTCGGCGCCGGCGACCTCGTCGCGGTGCAGCTCGGTGAGCCCGTAGACGGCCGGCGTGAGCTCGGGGAAAGGATGCTCCCCGTACCACTCGCCGTACGTGCCCGCGTCGAGACGGAAGTCGGCGCTCAGGTCGATGACGCGGATGCCGGCGTCGAGCAGGCGCTTGACCACCGGCGCCGCCTGACCGTGCGGCGTGCAGACGAAGGCCACGTCGGCGGCGCCGAGATCGGCGGCGCGGCAGAACTCGAGAGCGGTGCGCAGCCGTGGCGCGTGGGCGCGCACCGGCGTGCCGGCGAGCGTCTCGGAGCTGATCGCGGCGAGCTCCGTGCGCGGGTGGCGCAGGAGCAACTCGGCGAGCAGAGCGCCGGTGTAGCCGCTGCCGCCGACGACGGCGGCCTTCACGGCGACGCCGGCGCCGGCCGCCGCCCCCGCACCCTGGCGGCCGGCGGTGGACGTCGAGGCCGCCGCCCCCAGGGCGGAGGCGGCGGCCTCTAACGCGAAGCCGGTACTCCCGACCGCGTCGACCTCCGCCGCGACTGCGGCGGTGTCGGCGGCGAGAGTCCCTGCGCTGATGCTGGTGGTCTGATGCATGTCTGTCTCCGGGTACACGTCGTGTGGAACGCGGACTGTGCGAGGTGCCGCCGGCGTCGGGAGCGAAGGTCTGCCGCGAGGGCGGGAGACTGGCTCAGGCGAAGACGCCGGCGACGCACGGTCGCACACGTCGTGTGCGGCGACCCGGGAGCGGCAGCGGGCGACCGGCGCTGGGAGCGCCGATGGTGAGGACGAACTCGATATGGCCCGTGCCGTGCATCGTGTCGGGCACTGTAGCGGTGCCGAACAAGAAATGCAAGTCCGGAGCGTGTCGGATGCAGTTTATGCAGACGTCAGACGACGCAGGCGCGTGCCGACCGGCGGAGCGGGCGCAGGAGCGCCGGGCGGCGAGGGGCGGGCGGCTCACGCCGCCCGCCCCTCGCCGCCCGGTGGCTGACTATCGCAGCGTCGCCGCGAACTCCCGCTCGAGCGCCTTGAGGATCTTGGCACGCACGCCGGCGATGTCCTTCTCGCTCAGCGTGCGCTCCGGCGAGCGCATGACGACACGCAGGGCGAGTGAGCGCTTGTCGGGCGGGATCTGGTCGCCCTCGTAGACGTCGAAGACGCGGACCTCGCGTGTGAGCTTGCCGCCGGCGCGACGGGCCGCGGCGACGACGTCGGCCGCGGCCACGTCGCGGCCGACCACGACGGCGAGGTCCTGCTCGGCCGGCGGATACGCACCGAGGTCGCCGAAGCCGGCGCCGCGCATCGCCACGGCGTCGAGGCGTCCGAGCTCGAGGGTCGCGACGAAGACCTCGAGGTCCTCGATGCCGAACGACGCGGCGACGTCGGGGCGCAGCAGGCCGAGGACGCCGACCGCGCCGGCGCCGGCCACCGTCACGGTGGCCGCCTTGCCCGGGTGCAGATACGGGTGCAGCGCGGCGTCCTCGCCGAGCGGCACACACGCGCCGGTCAGGCGCAGCGCGCCGAGCAGCACGTCGACGGCGCCCTTCAGGGTGTAGAAGTCCGGCCGGCGGGCGCCGCCGGTCCAGTGTTCGTCCTGCAGAGGGCCGGCGAGGACGATCGCGAGCTCCTCGCGCTCGTGCGGCAGCACGGCGCCGGGCTCGCCGGCGTGCGCCGGCGCCTCGGTCACCTGCTCGTCCCACAGGTAGACGCGCCCGAGCTCGAAGAGGTTGGGCGGGTCGTTGAGCCGGTCGACGTTGTCGCGCACGGCGGCCAGCAGCCCCGGCAGCATCGTCGTGCGCATGACCGACTGCTCGACGCTCATCGGGTTGCTGAGCCGGACCGGGTCGAGGCGCACGTCGCCGTCGGGCAGGCCGAGCGCGACGACAGCGTCCGGCCCGATGAAGGCGTAGGTGATGGCCTCGTCGAGGCCGCAGCCGACGAGGGCGCGCCGCACGGCGCGCCTGACCTGCTGCGGCCCCGTCAGCCCGCCGGCCACGCGATGCCGCGGGAGGGTCTCCGGCGAACGGTCGTAGCCGGCGATGCGCCCGATCTCCTCGATGAGGTCGACCTCGCGCTCGAGGTCGGGGCGGAAGGTCGGCGGCGTGACGGCCCACCGGCTCGGCAGTCTCGGCGTCTCGGCAGCGGCGTCTCCGCCGGCGCCGTCGTCGAGCGCGCACTCGAGCCGCCGCAGGATCCCGGCCTGCTCGTCGACCGGGACCGCGTAGCCGAGCAGACGATCGCACGCGGCGGGGCGATACCGCAGTCGCGACGCGGCCGGCAGCTCCTGGGCCACGTCGACCATCCCCGGCGCGACGGTGCCGCCGCAGAGCTCGGCGAAGAGCCGCGACGCGAAGTCGAGCCCTCCGGGCACGAGGTTCGCGTCGAGCCCCTTCTCGAAGCGGTTACTGGCCTCGCTGCGGATGCTCGTGTGCGACTCGGTCCGCAGGATGCTGGGCCCGAAGAAGTTGGCCGCCTCGAGCACGAGGTCGGTGGTGCCCGCGTCGACTTCGGCGTCGACGGCGCCGAAGACGCCGGCGATGACGAGGGGCCGCTCGACGTCGGCGATCACGAGCATCTCGCCGTCGAGGGTACGCTCGACCTCGTCGAGGGTGACGATCCTCTCCCCCGCCGTCGCCCGGCGCGCGATCAGCTTCCCGCCCTTGATCTTGCCGGCGTCGAAGGCGTGCAGCGGCTGACCCCAGCCGAGCATCACGTAGTTGGTCACGTCGACGACGTTGCTGATCGGGCGCATGCCCGCATGCGTGAGACGCGCCTTGAGCCACGCCGGCGACTCGCCGACCGTGACCCCGCGGATCACGCGCGCCCCGTAGCGCGGGCAGAGGTCCGGGTCGGCGACCTCGACGGCGATCGCGTCGTCGGCGGGGGCGCCGCCCAGCACCGCCGGTCCGGCGGTGGGCGGCGGCGCCAGCTCAGCCCCGGAGGCCGCCGCGACCTCGCGGGCGATGCCGTAGACGCTGAAGCAGTCTGGGCGGTTCGAGGTCAGCTCGAGCTCGAGGACCGCCTCGCTGACCGGCAGGTAGCGCTGCAGCGGCGCGCCGACCTCAAGGTCGGCGGGCAGCACGGCGATGCCGGGGCTCTTCTCCTCGTAGCCGAGCTCCTGCTCGCTCATCATCATGCCGTCGCTCTCGACGCCGCGCAGGTTGGCCTTCTTGAGCTTGAGGCCGTTCTCGAGGACGGCGCCGCTGAGTGACACGGCGACGACGTCGCCGGCGGCGAAGTTGTCGGCGCCGCAGACGATCTGCCGCACGCCGCCGTTGCGCTCGCCGACGTCCACGGTGCACACGCTGAGCTTGTCCGCGTTCGGGTGACGGTCGCGCGTGACGACCTTGCCGATGACGAAACGGCTCAGGTTCTCGGCGTCGCGCGGGGCGCCGACCCAGTCGATGCCCTCGACCTCGGTGCCCGACATCGTGAGCAGCTCGGCGAGCTCCTCGACCGTGCCCTCCCAGGCGACGTACTCCTTGAGCCAGCTGAACGGTACTCTCATCGTCTCCGCCCCCTCTCAGAACTGCCGCAGGAAGCGGACGTCGTTGTCGTAGAGGAAGCGCAGGTCGGGGATGCCGTGCTTGAGCATCGCCATGCGCTCCACCCCCATGCCGAAGGCGAACCCGCTGACCGCCTCGGGGTCGTAGTCGACGAACCCGTACACGTTGGGATCGACCATCCCGGCGCCCATGATCTCGAGCCAGCCCGAATGCTTGCACGAGCGACAGCCCTTGCCGGCACAGAGCTCGCAGCTCACGTCGACCTCGATGCTGGGCTCCGTGAACGGGAAGAAGTGGGGCCGCACGCGGATCGCCCGGTCGCCGCCGAAGAACGTCTCGGCGAAGGAGTGGACGGTGCCCTTGAGATCGGCGAGCGTGATGCCCTCGTCGACCACCAGCCCCTCGATCTGGTGGAACATCGGCGTGTGGGTCGCATCCGAGTCCCGGCGATAGACCTTGCCGGGGCAGAGGATGTAGACCGGCGGCCGCTGCCGCTCCATGACGCGCACCTGGACGGGAGAGGTGTGGGTGCGCAGGAGCACGCCGCGGTCGGCGTCGACCACGGCCTCGGGCATCGTCTCGCGCTGCTCCTGCACCCAGAAGGTGTCGTGCGCCGAGCGCGCCGGATGGCTGGACGGCGTGTTGAGCGCCGTGAAGTTGTAGTAGTCGAGCTCGACCTCGGGGCCCTCGGCGATGCTGTAGCCGAGGCCGATGAAGATATCCTCGACCTCGCGCATCGTCTGGCTGATCAAGTGCTCGTGGCCGGACGGGAACGGCACCCCGGGCAGGGTGACGTCGAGGCGCTCGCTGGCCAGGGACTCGGTCAGGGCCGCGTGCTTCAGATCCGCCTCACGCGCTTCGACCAGAGCCTCGAGCTCGCGGCGCACCATGTTGCCGCCCTTCCCGAGCAGCGGCCGGTCCTCGGCCGGCGCCGTCGCGATCGAGCGCAGCACCTCGGTCAGCGGGCTCTTGCGCCCGAGCGTGGCGACCCGCACCTGCTCGAGCGTCGCGATGTCGGGCGCACCCAGGACCGCCTCGCGGCCGGTGGTGAACAGAGCAGCCAGCGCCGGTGCGCGCTCCTCGAGGATCTGCAGCTGCTCGTCGTCCATGGTCATCCTTTCTCGGGCGCCGGTGTGCGCCGGGTGAACTCGTAGAGCGCGACGGCGCCGGCCACGCCGGCGTTCAGGCTCTCGACGGCGCCGGCGGCCGCCGGCGCCAGACGGATCGTCACGCGCTGCGTGACGGCGGCCAGCGTCTCGGGCGAGAGTCCCGCGCGCTCGGCCCCCACGCAGATCACGGCGGGCCGGCGCAGCTCGGCGGCGGCGAGGTCGTCGCCGTCGTGGGCGACGAGCCCGTAGACGTCGGCGATGCCGGTGCGCGCGACGAGCTCGTCGAGGGCGATCTCGGGGTAGAGCGGCAGTCCGAAGGCGGCGCCCATGCCGGCGCGGACGGTCTTGGGGCCGAAGAGGTCGACCGATCCCGGGGAGGCGGCGACGGCGGCGGCGCCGAAGGCGGCCGCCGCCCGCACGAGCGTCCCCATGTTGCCGGGGTCGGCCACGCGGTCGGCGTACACGACGAGGGCTCCGGGCGTCACGCCGCCCGTCAACTCGTCGAGCGACGGGGCGACGGGCAGCGGGAAGACGGCGAACACGTCGGGCGGCGCCTCGAGCGTCGAGATCTTCGCCGCGATGCGGTCGGTGACGACGTAGACGGCGACATCGGCCAGGCGGTCGTCGGCGGTCGCCGCCTCGTGGGCGGCACTCGCGCGCCGCACGAACACGAGCTGCGGCCGCAGCCCGGCCGCCATCCCGGCCGCGACGAGATCCGCGCCCTCCACGAGGAAGGCGTGCTCGCGTTGACGGTTCTTGCGGCACGCGCAGCGAGGACGCCCTCTTGACGAGAGCGTTCTGTGCGCTCGTTATCGGCTCAGCGTAAACCCCAAGCGACCGCCTCTTCGGATCAGGCGGCGTCGAGGGCCGCACGGGCCTGTTGCGCCAGAGAGGCGAAGTAGACCGGGTCGCTCACGGCGAGCTCGGCCAGCATCTTGCGGTCGATCTCGACGCCGGCGAGCTGCAGCCCGTGCATGAACTTGCTGTAGGTCAGGCCGTTCTCGCGGGCGCCCGCGTTGATGCGCACGATCCAGAGCCGGCGGAAATCGCGCTTGCGCGTGCGCCGGTCACGATATGCGTACCTGAGGCTGCGCTGGACCTGCTCCTTGGCGCGCCGATAGCTCGCGTGTTTGCCGGCGCGGTAGCCCTTGGCCTGCTCGAGCACCTTGCGACGCTTCTTGCGCGCGCCGGTGCTGCGCTTGACTCGAGACATGTCGTTTCTCCTTGCCGCTCAGCCGGCCGGTCATCTTCGGGGCCGGCCGGCCGCCTATGATTCAGCGAAGCCCGAGCAGCCGCTTGATGTTGCGGCGGTCGCCCGCGGCGACAACGTCCTGCGCGCGGGCGTGCCTCTTGCGTTTGGCGGTCTTCTTCTCCAGGAGGTGGCTCGTGAAGGCATGGCGACGCGTGATCTTGCCGCTCCCGGTCACACGGAAGCGCTTCTTCGTCGCGCTGTGGGTCTTCATCTTCGGCATCCAGCACCTCCCCTCGTTCTACTTTGCGGTGGCCTCTTCGGCGGCCGTATCGGTGGCCGCTTCGACAGCTTCGGTGGCCTTCTCCTCGGCCGTCTTCGGTGGTCGTCTCCTTGACAGCTTCGGTGGCCGTCTCCTTGACGGTCTCCTTCACCGGCGCCAGCATCATGATCATGTTGCGCCCGTCGAGATTGGGCGCCGACTCGATGACGGCGTAGTCCTTGAGATCCTCGAACAATCTCATCAGCAGGGCCTCGCCGCGCTCGGGATGCACCATCTCACGGCCGCGGAACATGATCGTCACCTTGACCTTGTCGCGCGCCTTGAGGAAGCGCAGCACGTGACCCTTCTTGGTCTCGTAGTCGTGCACCCCCACCTTGGGCCGGAACTTGATCTCCTTGATGATGATCTGGCTCTGGTGCTTGCGGGCGGCTTTGGCCTTGAGCTCCTGCTCGTACCGGAACTTGCTGAAGTTCATGATGCGGCAGACCGGCGGCTCAGCCTGCGGCGCGACCTCGACCAGGTCGAGCCCACGCTCGATGGCGTACTCCTGAGCGAAGCGGGTCGGCTTGATGCCCAGCTGCTCGCCGTTCTCGTCGACCAGCCGTACTTCTCTGACGCGGATGGCGTCGTTGATGCGCGTGCGCGGCTCGTTATCGCGCCTGAATCTGTCTCTCGGCGAAAAAGGTCTACCCATACGAAAAGAGGGTCGCCGTAGCGAGCCCTCTCGATCTCCCTTCTCTATTCGGAGACGACATTAGTGGGACCCTGTCGACCACTGAAGGCGCAGGGTGAGAAGCTCGCAGCTTCTGCTTCTATGGCCGCGGGAGTATACACCAGCGACCGAAGGCCGTCGACTGCGGGCGGTCAAGCCGTCTCGGGCCGTCGCCGTCTCAGGCCGGCGGCGCGGCTTCCTGCTGCGGCCGCGGCACGAACACGTGCGGGGGCCGCGGCCCCGTCGGCCCTGCCGGCTCGGCCTCCCCCGCCCCGGCCGTCACCGGCGGCGCCCCCGCCGCAGCGGGCCCTTCGCCCCGTCGCCGCCCAGCAGGAATGCGCGCCAGTCGTGCTCGGCGACCGTCGTCTGCCACCATGGCCACTCGTCGCCCGCGAGGTCCGAGGTCGCAAGCCTCCGCGCGCGCAGCGCCGTCCTCATCTCCTTCTCGATGCCGAACGCCGCCGCATACACGAGATAGCGTCCCCACAAGGGGTGGACCGCGGAGAGCGCCGCGCCCCCCTCGAGGAACGCGAGCAGGAAGCGGCGCACCTGCGCGCAGCGCTCCTGGTAGGTGCGCGTCACGGTGATCCGCCGGTACATGATCGCGGCGTGCACGAACATCAGCGCGGCGAGCGCGCTCGCGCTCACCAGGTAGACGAACGTGTCGGCCCAGGCGACCGTGTAGACGCTGGCCCAGACCACGATCACGGGGATCACGAAGCTCACCGGGATCGTGAAGCGGCCGAGCGGCTCGCCCTGGAGACCCATCGTCGACTCCGAGAGAGCGCGGCGGAAGTCGTCGAGGCCCCGCTCGTACTCGCGCCGCCGTTCACGGGCGAAACGGTCGAACTGCCGCAGGGTGACGGCGTCGTGCTCGCCCGCGACCTCGAAGAGCAGGCGCAGGAGGGCGTCCTCGTGCGACCACACCTGACGCAGGCGTCCGGCATGCAGCGTGAGCAACCGGTCGTCGCGGTCGCCGGGCTGCTGGCTGACCTCGATCACGGCCCGGTCGACGAGGTCGAGGAGGGTGGCGGTGAAATCCGCGTCGGCCTGCCGGCAGCCCCGCAGAAGGTAGCCACAGACGGCTGGGGCCACGCCGACCTGGTCCGGGTCACTCGCGGGCTGCGACGGGCTCGTCGAGCGGAACGGGCGCGAAGGCCACAGCCAGGCGACTGCGTAGGCCACGGCGCCGGCCAGGAGGATGAGCATCGAGTAGATGTCTCCGCGGCTCACGGCGTGCGCCCTCCCGACGCCGGTCTCGCTCCGACTTCCTCCACCGTGCCCCGCCGGCACGGGCGCCACGCATCGACGGGGGTGATCGCGATCAGACCTCGGGCAACAGCACGTCGCCGCGCTCCTCGAACGACGATCCGGGCATGCAGGCGATCTCCCACACGTTGCCCTCGGGGTCGGCGAAGTAGGCGCTGCGCACGCCCCACGGCGCGACGTCGGCCTCCTTCATCACCGTCGCGCCGGCCGCGCGCGCCAGCTCGAGACTCACGTCGACGTCCTGTTCGTACTCGACGCTGAGGGCGATCGTGAAGCCGCGAAACGCGCCGTCGGCCGAGCCGGCGGCGGCCGCGGCCGGCGTCGTGCGGCAGCAGTCGTCCGCGTCGTCCCCGATCGGGAACAGCGTCAGCAGCGCTCCGCCGATCTCGAACGACGCCCAGCCCGAAGCGCCGACCGGCGCCTCCTCCCAGCCCAACCGGGCGTAGAAGGCGCGCAGGCCGTCAAGATCGTGCGCTCCCAGCGTGATGATGCTGGGTCCTGGCGAGAGCGGCATCAGCGGTCCTCGTGTTGTCGGTGGAGTCTGTGTCCCGGCGCCGACGCGTGTGGCGCAAGGGACGTCAATGATACGTCGGCCGGGGGCGGCGGTCAGCCCGCGGCCGGCAGGCCGCCGACTTCGTCGCCCGGCGCGACTCCGACCAGCGCTCCGAGGTCGTCGAGGAAACGACGCTGCGACGGCACCATCGCGGCGCGCGCCGAAGCCAAACCGAACCACGCCGCGCGGTCGACCTCGGGCACCTCGATGACGGTCCCGGAGCGCGGCGGCCAGACGATCTCGAACGTGATGCTGACCAGCTCCCGGGGGTCGAAGTCGCCCTCGACCGCCCAGGCGTGCACCACCTTGTGGTTCTTGTACTTGACCCCTCCGATCGGGATGAAGGGCCCATCCGGCTCGTAGCCCGTCTCCTCACGACACTCGCGACGGGCCGCGACGAGCCGCTCCTCCCCGGGGTCGACCTGACCCTTCGGGATGCTCCAGACACCCAGCTCCTTCTTGGTGAAGTAGGGACCTCCGGGATGCACGAGCAGGACCTCGAGCCGCCGGCCGTTGGGTCGGTCCCCGGCGCACGCGCCGGGCTCCGGCCTCCACCGGTAGACGAGCAGCCCGGCGCTCACGGTCTTCGACATCTCACCTCTCCCCCTCGGCCGCCGGCGACACGGCACCACGCGCCGGCACAGCGCGCCCGTCGCCCGCGACGTGCGCGCCCCGCGTCAGCGAAACGGCCGCGCCGACGAGGGCGAGCGCGGCCCCCGTCAGCATGGCATATCGGTAGCCACGAAGGTAGTCGTCGGCCACCTGCGCGGCCGACGCCGCCAGCTCGCCGGTGCGGGCCTGCGTGAAGAGCAGCCGGCCGCCGATACGACCGAGCTGGCCGGCCGCGATGCCGCCCAGGACCGCGATGCTGAGCGCCTGGCCGGTCACCCTCATGGTGGCGAGGAAGGCACTGGCGAGCCCCAGCTGGTGCGGCGCGACGCTGCCCATGATGGCGCTCGCGTTGGGCGCGCTGAAGGCGGCCATGCCGACGCCGACGAGGGCGAGGGTCGCGAGGACGCGGGCCATGCCCGCCTGCTCGGAGAGGCCCGCCAGCAGCGCCATGCCGGCCGCCGTCAGGACCATGCCCGTGGTGGTGAGCAGCCGCGACCCCACGCGATCGCTCAGCCGCCCGCTCAGCGGGCTCAGCGAAGCCTGCATGAGCGGCTGCGCCAGCAGGATCCAGCCGGTGACCGCCGCCGAGCGGCCCTGGACGACCTGCAGGTAGACGACCGTGAGCACGCCGACCGCCGTCAGCGCCAGGTAGTTGAGCAGGGCGGCGCCGTTGGCCGCCGCGAACAGCCGGTTGCGGCGCAGCAGGTCGAGGTCGACGACCGGGTCGCGCACGCGCCCTTCGGTGGCGACGAAGGCGACGAAGGCGACCGCCGAGACGCCGAGCAGCACCAGGGTGCCCGCGGAGAGCCAGCCCCACTGGGCCGCGAAGGTGAGCGGCACGAGCAGGCCGATGAGGGCGACGGCGAGCAGCGCCGCGCCGACGACGTCGGCGCGCGGCGCCCGCGCCGCCGCCCGCTCGACCTTCGGCAGCAGACGCCAGCCCCACAGCACGACGGCAAGGCCGATCGGCAGATTGACGAGGAAGATCCAGCGCCAGCCCAGGCCGTCGGCGAGGAAGCCGCCGAGCGGCGGCCCCACGCTCAGACCAAGGTAGACGGCCGCGACGTTGATGCCGAGCGCGCGGCCGCGCTCCTCGCGCGGGAAGACGGCGGTGACGATCGCGGCCGCGGTCGCGCTGAGCAGCGCGGCCCCCATGCCCTGCACGATGCGACTGCCGATCAGCCAGGGCCCGTTCATGCTGAGCGCCGAGAGCAACGAACCCGCGGCGAAGACCACGGTCCCGAGCAGGTAGAAGCGCACACGCCCGTGGTGGTCGGCGAGCCGGCCGAGCGGGATCAGGAGCACCGCCATGGCGAGCAGGTAGACGGCCTGCACCCAGAGCGAGACGCTGAAGCTCAGGCTGAGCTCGGCCCCCATCGTCGGCAGGGCGACGGCGACGATGGAACCGTCGAGGGGGCCCATGAAAGCGCCGACGCTGGTCAGGGCAAGGAGCTGCCAGCGTCGGCGCCTGAGGTCGTCGAAGGTCTCGGGCCGGGGCGGGGTCACCGGGAGAGTCTAGCGCGTCCTCAGCCCATCAGCACCGGGAAGAACACCTGCCAAGCCAGCGCCGACTTCGCCGTCGCACTCAGGATCACGTAGACCTTCTCCCCGAACAGGTAGTCGCGCCACGGTCCCACCTGCTTGTACTGCAGCAGCATGTTGAGCGCGAAGACGTTGAAGAAGAGGAAGAGGCTGATGATGATCCCGTACACGAAGCCGGGCGGCGAGACGCCGCTGGCCGAGCCCGGCGCCCAGACGTAGAGCGCCACGCCGAGCCACGGGACGATCCCCGCGAACGTGCCGAACAGGAACGGCAGCCAGTGGCCGCTGCCGGGCGACTCGTACTTCTCCTGCAGCAGCCCGAAGAGGATCATGCTCGCGTTGACCCCGAAGATGGCGATCAGGGCGACCATCTCGGTGATGCCGGTGAGCATGGCGATGAGGACGATCATGATCGAGGAGCTGAAGAAGTACTCGATCCAGCGCCCGTAGTTGCGGCTCTGGGGCAGGTTGCGCGTGTACCAGCCGAAGGCCACCGTGCCCATGACGAGCAGGGCTGCCGCCGAGATGATCACGAAGGCCAGCACGCCCCAGCCGATGGGCATGCCGAAGACCTCGACCAGTTCCTGCGGGCTGCCGGGCGGGCCGGTCATGTACGTCGCGACGACATCGATCGAGAAGCCCTTCATGAGGAGGCCCATCACGACCGCCTGGGCGGCGAGGATGAGGCCGATGACGATGTTCCACCAGCGCAGGGCGCCGAGGCGGCCCTTCGTCGTCTGTTCTGCTGCGTCTGTCATCGCGTGACCTCCATAGGGCCGGCACACATCGCGCGGACGACCGAGTATTGCGGGCGGCGGCGCGTGCGCACGACCTCATCGGTTTGCGGGATGCACTTGCCCATGCAAGCCGTTTCCCACGCGTGCGGCCCGCCGCGGCGGCGCGCCGGCGCGCCGGCGGCGCCAGGCCGCCGCCACGATGCAGGATCTCGCCGCCACGATGCAGGATCCCGCCGCCACGATGCAGGATCCCGCCGCCTCGATGCAGGATCCCGCCGCCTCGATGCAGGATCCCGCCGAAGGCACGGCGCGCGAAGGCTGGAGGTGTCGAGTCGTGGTCGACGCGGTCGGCGGGTGGGCCGGCTCCGGGACCCTCATCGAAACCGCCAACGCGGGTCGCTTGTTCGCCCGTTTCCGCTGTCGTCACCCTGCACAGCCGGCGGTATCCGCGGTGAAATTGGCCTCGGGCGACACGCCAAGTGCGCCGTCGCCGACCTCGCGGGGCACGAGCGACTTGGGCAACGAGTGGCCTTGGCAATGAGCGGCCTGGGCAACGAGTGGCCTCGGCAGAAGGAGCGTGAGGCAGTGAGTAGCTACGGGTGGTTCCGCTCGGCCGCGACCGGCCGCCGGCTGCCTCTCGATCCGGCAGACCAGCGCATCATGGCGCTGCTGCGGGCGAACGGGCGGTGCTCGTACCGGCGGCTGGCCGACGAGACCGGGCTGTCAGAGTCGGCCGTGCGGCACCGCGTGACGCGGCTGATGAATCACGGCGTCTTCAGGATCACGATCGTCACCGACCCCCTCGCCATGCACAGGCTGGCCGCGCGCCTGCGGCTGCGCGTCAGCGGTCGCGCCGCGTCCCTCGTCGCCGCCGAGATCGCGGCCCTCCCCGAGACTGACTTCGTGGCGCTCGCCACCGGCGATCACGGCCTCATCGTCGACCTCTCCTGCGACGATCACGCGCACTTGACACGCTCGGTCGACGAGATCCGCGGCACAAGAGGAGTCCTGGACGTCGATGTCAGCCTCGTCCTCGGAGTCGCCAAGAACGAGGTGGTGTGGTGAGCTGGCCGCGGCGCGGAGTGGCGGCGCGGGTTGGCGGTGCGGCGCGGCGCGGGTTGGCGGTGCGGCGCGGCGCGGGTTGGCGGTGCGGCGCGGCGCAGGTTGGCGGTGCGGCGCGGCGCAGGTTGGCGGTGCGGCGCGGCGCAGGTTGGCGGTGCGGCGCGGCGCGAAGTGGCGGCGCAGGTTGACGGTACAGCGACCGCGCGGGCGAGAGTCGTTCGACTGCGTGGCCTCACACTCCGGCCACACGACTGGCCGTGCTCACACCTCAGCGTTCTCGGGCGTCGAAATCGAGGCGAAAGGTCGCGATTGGCGCTTCCGTGTCGTGCCCGAACGACGGAAAGCGTCGTTTGCCGCGGTGACGTTCGCGCTTTCGATGACTGGCCGAGAGGGCCCCACCGGCCCCGCTCGGCCGGTCGCATCCTTCCCCGCCGACACCACCCCGCTCCGCCGGCCATCCGCGGCGCCGGCCGGCGGCACGCCGCCCCGCCGGTCGTCTGCCGCGCCGGTCGTCCGCCGCGCCGGTCGTCCGCCGCGCCCCGCGGTCGTCGGGGCCGATGCGGCGCCCAGACGCGGTTCAGCAGGCGCGGCGCCTGTCACGCGGGAGCGCCGCGCTGTAGGCGTCGAAGACGCGCTGCGCGGCGCGGCGCACGACGCCCCGCGACCGGCCCTGCTCCTCACGGCGATCGCCGGTCTCCATGAGCCAGGCCATGCTCTGCACCATGGGCCAACGCAGCGGCTCGGGCGGCACCCACGTGAGCGGCGGACCGACGACAGGCAGAGTCGCACACTCGTCGTCGACCCCGAGCACCAGCGAGGCGAGCGTCTTGCCGCCCAGCTTCGTGGGGGTCAGCCCATGCCCTGAGAAGCCGAGGCCCGCGTGCAGGTTGCCCGACGGCGCCGTGAGGAAGAAGGGAACGCCGGCGCGAGTGACGTCCATGGGGCCGCTCCAGGCGGCGTCGAAGCGCACGCCCTCGAGCTGCGGGAAGAGCCAGAAGAGCTCGCGCGCAGCGACCGCGGCGAGGCGCCGCGAGGCGAGCGCGCGACCGCCGACGTGGCCGCCGTACACGACACCCATACCGCCGCCGCCGATGGCGATGCGGTCGTCGGCGGTGCGGCGCAGGTAGAGGATCATCTCTCGCGAGTCGCCGATGCCGGTGTGCGTGGTCCAGCCGATGTCGGCGAGACGCTCGGGGATCGGCTCGGTCACGACCATGTAGTCGACGGCCACGGCGAAGGCTCGACTCCAGTGCCGGTCGGCGGCCGCCCACGCGCCGGTCGTGAGAACAACGTGACCGGCGCGAACGCGGCCGCCCGGCGTCACGACGTCGGCCGGGCGGCCGGCGCGCAACTCTCGCATGGGCGTGCTCTCGTAGATGCGCACTCCCCTCTCGAGCAGGACGCGCCGGAGCTCGCGCGCCAGCTTGGCCGGCTGCACCGTAGCGAGATCCGGCGTGAGCGCGCCGCCGCAGAATCGCGGCGAGTCTGCGACGCGCCGCGCCTCGGCGGCGCCCACCGGCCTGAGCCGGTCCGCGAGCCCATGCCGAGCGAGGATCGCCAGGTCCTCGGCGCCGGGCTCGGGCTGCCACTCGCCGGCACGCGCGTAGAGGATGCCCTCGTGGTGTAGATCGATGGCGGCGTCGTGGCGTGTGGCCCACTGGACGAGCTCGCCGACCTGGTCGGCGAGCAACCCGGCGTAGCGTACGCCGTCGTCCTCACCGAAGAAGTGACAGAGCGAGGCGAGCACGTGCCACGAGCACGAGAAGAAGCCGCCGTTGGCGCCGCTGCCGCCGGCGCCGCAGACGTCGGCCTCGAGCAGGACGACGCCGAGGCCGGGCGCTCGCTCGGTCAGCTCATACGCGGTCCAGAGGCCGGCGAAGCCGCCGCCGACGATGCAGACGTCGGCGATCGTGTCGCCGGCCAGCTCCGGGCACGGCACCCCCGGGTCGGCGGCGAGCGCTTCGCTCAGCCACCAGCTGCGCGCCGCGACCGGCGGCACACACGGATCCTTCGTCCTGGTCCCGCCGCTCTCGCTACCCCCGCCCATCGCTCACCTCTCTCGGCTCTGCGTGCGCTCGGTGTCACTGGCCGGCACCCGCACGGCGCGTGTCGCCTCGGTTCTACACGAATCGGGCGGGCGGCGCCCGCCACTCAGCGCCGTCGGCGAAAGAGCAGCCGCGGCGCGGCGGCGCGCTCGACCTCGCGCTCGAAGGCGTAGCCAAGCTTCTCGAGCACGTGGCGAGCGTCGTCGTTGCCGGGGCGCACGAGGGCGACGACGCTCTCGCGGTCAAGCGACGTGAGCGCGAGACCCGTGAGCGCCCCGCCGATCTCGGTGGCGTAGCCGCGGCCCCGGGCATCGGGCGTGACGGCGAGATCGAGCTCGACGACGCGCTTGTCGGTGAGCGTCTCGGCGACGTCCGGCGCGAAGGCGAGGAGGCCGGCGCGGCCGACGAAGGGCCGCGGCGCGCCGACCCCTCCGGCCTCGCTCGCGCGCGGGTACTTCTCGTAGAGCGCGAAGAGCCCGTAGCCGTGCTCGTGCCAGTGCGGCGCGACCGACGAGGTCAGCCACTCGTGCAGGCCGTCGCCGGTCGCGGGGTCGTCGATCGCCGCGGCGACGGCCGGGTCGGCGTGCGGCCGCTCGAGGTCGGCGTGCAGCCGCTCGAGGTCAGCGTGCAGCCGCTCGAGGTCGGCGAGGTGTCGCTCGTCGATGCGCTGCGCGAGCAGACGCGCGGTGCGGAAGACCTCGGGAAGGGCGCGGATCACGCGGCCGTCCCCGGCATCTCGGCCGCCGCGCCGCTCATCCGGCCCCCTGTTCGCAGGCCTCCGGATCGTCCACGCACTCCTGGACCGGACTGGCCTGCTCCGGCAGCACGCGGGCGCGGACCTCGTCGGCGATGGCGGCGACGATACAGTCCAGCGAGGCCGCGCCCCTGTCCTTGCCGCGCTGGCGCACGCTGACGGTGTGCTCCTCCTGCTCGCGGTCGCCCACGACGAGCACGTAGGGCACCTTCTGGAGCTGGGTCTCGCGGATCCGCTTGCCGAGCGACTCGGAGCGGTCGTCGACCTCGACCCAGAGGTCGACGCCGGCCGAGCGGGCGGCGGCGATCGACGCGGCGCGCACGGCGCGGGCGTAGGCCGCGTGCCGGTCGGAGATGGGCAGCACCACGACCTGCGTCGGTGCGAGCCAGGTCGGCAGGTTGCCGCCGTAGTGCTCGAGCAGGATGCCCATGAAGCGCTCGATGCTGCCCAGCAGGGCGCGGTGGATCATGACGGGCCGATGCTCTTCGTTGTCGGCCCCCGTGTAGCTGATGTCCAGGCGCTCCGGCATGGCGAAGTCGACCTGGATCGTGCCGCACTGCCAGGTCCTCCCCATCACGTCGCGGATGTGGAAGTCGATCTTGGGGCCGTAGAAGGCACCGTCCCCCGGGTTCATCTGGTAATCGGTCTGCTCGCTGTCGAGGACGCGCGCGAGCACGCCCTCGGCCCGCGCCCACATCTCGTCCGAGCCGATGCTCTTCTCGGGCCGCGTGCTGAGCTCGATCTTGACGTCGCTGAAGCCGAAGGCGGCGTAGATGCGCAGCATGAAGTGGAGCACGCCGCGGACCTCGTCCTCAAGCTGCTCGGGGGTGCAGTAGATGTGGGCGTCGTCCTGGGTGAAGTAGCGCACGCGGAAGAGGCCGTGAAGGACGCCGCTCATCTCGTGGCGATGGACCTGGCCGAGCTCGGCGATGCGCATCGGCAGGTCGCGATAGGAGCGCCGGCGGCTCTTGTAGACGAGCAGGCCGCCGGGGCAGTTCATGGGCTTCACCGCGTACGGATTGCCGTCGATCTCGGTGAAGTACATGTTGTCCTTGTAGTTCTCCCAGTGGCCCGAGCGCTCCCAGAGCTCGCGGCGCAGGATCTGCGGGGTGCGGACCTCCTCGTAGCCGGCGTGCACGTGCTCGGCGCGCCAGTAGTCGATCATCGCGTTCCAGAGGCGCATGCCCTTCGGATGGAAGAAGGGGAAGCCGGGGCCCTCCTCGTGGAAGCTGAAGAGGTCGAGGTCGCGCCCGAGGCGGCGGTGGTCGCGCTGGCGGGCGAGCTCGAGCTGGCGGAGGTGCTGCTCGAGCTCCTTCTTCGAGGCGAAGGCGACGCCGTAGACGCGAGTCAGCATCACGTTGTGCTCGTCGCCGCGCCAGTAGGCTCCGGCGACGCTGGTCAGCTTGAAGGTGTCCTTGCCGAGCACGGCCGGTGGCGGGAAGGTGCGGCCCGCGGCAGAGGTCGACGAACTCGCCCTGGGTGTAGACGCTGATGGTGGGGACGTCGCGGCCTTCGGCTGCGGCCGCCGCGACGAGGTCTTCGATCAGCTCGACCTTGAACGGCTGATCGAGGGCCAGCGGGAGGCCGGCGGCGGAGACTCCGTCGCCGCCGGCCCCGAACACGGCCAGGGCCTCGTCGACCGGCAGCTCGGCGCGCACCGTCGCGTGGTCCTCGGCGACGATCTTCGCCATCTCGGCCTCGATGCGCGCAGGTGCGTCCTCACCGATCGGCTCGGGGAGCTGGAAGTCGTAGTAGAAGCCGTTCTCGATGGCCGGGCCGATGGAGTACTTGGCGCCCGGCCACAGCCGCAGCACCGCCTGCGCCATGACGTGTGAGGCGGTGTGGCGCAGGACCTCGAGCGACTCGGGGTCGTCGGCTTTGAGCGTGACGATGGCGAGCGTGTCGCCGTCGTGCAGCGGCGCGGTGAGGTCGACGAGGCGCGGTTCGGCTGCGGCGGCCGCGCCGCCTCGGCATCGCCGCGCTCGGCGCGCCGGCAGCGACGGCGGGCGTCACGCGGCCCGCGATCGGCCGCCTTCGCCAGTCGCGGACCGATCGCCGCCGCCGCGTCGTACACGGTGGCGCCGTCGGCAAGCTCGAGGGGTGATCCGTCGGGGAGGGTGACGTGCAGGGTCATCTGAGACCGGTCCTTTCGTGGAAACGCGCCCGCATACCACGCACGGGGGCTGTTGACCGGCTGAGTCTAGCAGACGGGCGGTCGAGTCCTCGGCGCCACCTGTCGTCCAGCGTGCGAACGGCGCAGCCGATGCATCGGTGTGCTGACCCGGTCGACGAGACGGAGGAGGCGTGACTGCCTACTTGCTGCACCGCGGGGACCACTTGGCCGTCGTGCTCACAGTGGCGTGGGCGGCGGAGTCGCTGAACAACGTCTCGGTGTACACGGCCGACGCGCAGGCCATGGCCGTGCCGCTGTTCGGGGATGACGGTTCGGGCGCCGGCCACGACTACCAACATCCTCGACCGGCTGGAGTGGCTCGAGTCGTCCGAGACCGTGGCACGAGTCGTCCAGCTGAGTTCGGTGCTACCATGACGAGAGGGCATTCGGGGTGCCAGCGTGCACGCAACGGGGCGCGGTCGTGACAGTGATCGCGCGACAGACGACGCCGCGAGTTCCATCGAGCGCGAGGCCTTGGACCGGCACGGTCGTCACGGGGCGACGGCCAGATTCGAGCCGCTGCCGACGAAGCTGCGCCCGCCGCGCACGCCACCAGCCACGGTCCGGCGCAACGCGCTGCTCGACCGCCTGACTCGCGCTCCTGAACCCCTCGTGCTCGTCGAGGCGCCGGCCGGCTACGGCAAGAGCACGCTGCTGGCGCAGTGGGCAGCGACCGTCGCGTGCCCTTGGGCCTGGCTGCAACTCGACGCGTCCGAGAACGACCCCCTCGTCCTGCTCAGGCACCTGACCGCGGTACTTGGACCTGTGACGACCATCGACCCGGCTCTACCCGAGTTGCTCGACCTGCGCGCGCCGCCGGTGGAGGAACGCATCCTGCCGGGGCTCGCGGCGGCGATCGCCGCCGCGAGCCCGTTCCTGCTCGTCCTCGACGACGCCCACCTGCTGCAGAACGACGCGTGCTGGCGCTATGTCACCGTAGTGCTGGACCAGATACCGGACGGTGCGCGCATGGCGATCGGCACGCGGCGCGAGCCGCCCTTGCCGCTCGCCCGCCTGCGCGCCGCCGGCCGCCTGGCCGTCTTGCGTATCGAGGATCTGCGTATGGCGCGAGCGGAGGCCGGAGCGCTTCTGGAGGCGCTCGGGTGCACCGTCGATGAGGGCGGGCTCGACGACCTCGTCGAGGCGACCGAGGGCTGGCCGATCGGTCTCTCGCTCGCGGGGCTCGCCGGCAGGGACCAGGACACCTGCGACGCCGCGCCGGCAGCAGACGCGCTGCGCCGCGTGCGCGGCGACCAGCACGACATCGCCGCCTACCTGACCTCCGAGGTCCTCGACCGCCAGCCGGCCTCCGTGCGCGAGTTCGTTTTGCAGACGGCGATCCTCGACCGGCTTTCGGGCCCCCTGTGCCGCGCCGTGACCGGCCGCGACGACGCGCACGCCCTGCTCGCCGGCCTCGTGCGCAAGAACCTCTTCGTCGTCGCACTCGACGACCGCGACGAGTGGTTCCGCTACCACCACCTCTTCGGCGAACTGCTGCGCGCCGAGCTCGAGCGGGAGCGACCTGCCGACGTGACGGAGCTGCATCGCCGGGCGGCGGCCTGGTACCAGGCGAACGGCGACGGCGACCGCGCCGTGCAGCATGGGCTCGCCGCGGGCGACGGCCCGGCGTTCGTCGACCTCGCGGCGCGGACGTGTGACGCCCACCTCATGAGCGGACGGAGCGACGCTGCCCACCGGCTCTTCAGCAGCTTGCCCGACGACCTCATCAAGGACAGCCCGGTTCTTCAGATGACCGCCGCGATGCTCGCCGTGAGCGTGTCCGACGAGCGCGTCGCACGCTGGGCCCGCGCCGGCCTTGCAGCCGTGGTCGGCGACGAGCCCACGCCGCTCGGCGGCGCCTCAATGCGGCAGTGGCAGCTGCTCTACAGAGCCGTCCTCGGCCTGGACGGCGTCACGCGCATGCGCGAGGACGCCGCCCTGGCCTACCGGCTCGAGTTCGGAGGGGACCCGAGCTGGTCGTTGATTGCCGCCAGGGTCTACGTCCGGGCGCTGTACATGACGGGCGCGTCGCGCAAAGCCGAACAGGTGCTTCGCAAGGCTCTGCCGTTGTCCCGTCACGACCGCGACGAGGAATCGTTCATCCTCGCGCTTCTGATACTCGTGGCTGCCGACCAGGACCGCTGGGATGAGATCATGGAACTCGACGCGCGGCTCACAGGGCTTGCCGCCCCGCAGGTGCAGGGCCCGATCCTGCTCGCCCGTGCCCGCGTCCTCGCGCATCGCGGAGACCCGGCCCTCCCCGCCTACATCGAGCGCGCCGCGAGAGAACTGGAGGCCAACTTCGGCGCTCTGCACTACAACGCGCTGCAGAACGCGGTCGTCTTCGCCGAGTCACTCCTCGAGTACGGCGACGCCGAGGCCGCGGAGATCTGGACGGCGCGGGGAGAGACGATCCTCGGGCGCTACCCGGACGCCGGCATCCTCCGTGGGCGCACGGCACGGCTGCGCGAGGCGCTCGAGCGGCGGCGGATGACCCAGCCGCTCACCGCCGCCGAGCAACGTGTACTCAACCTGCTCCCGACGCGCCTGACCGCGAACCAGATGGCGGCGCGCCTGTTCGTGACCACGAACACCGTCAAGACGCACATGCGCCACCTGTACGCGAAGCTCGACGTCGCAACGCGCGGTGCGGCGGTAGAGCGGTCGCGCGAGCTGGGGCTGCTGCGGCAGCCCGACGAGCGCTGACCGCGACGGCTGTCCTCGACGAATACGAAATCACCCGTTCTGGGTGACGCGCGCGGCGGCGATCCCGCTGCAGGCTTTCCCCAAGATCCGCGCGCCCGGTGGACGACCGGTCGCCGGGCGGCGGAAACCGCGAGAGGGAGGGGACCAATGAAACGTCTGCTGGTACTCGTCGTCGTGGCGGGCCTGCTCGGCTGCCTTGCGGCCGGGCCCGCGTCCGCCGCCACGCCCGCCCCTGGGGTGTTCACGGCCTTCGAGCCTGCCCCCTGGGGTTCGTTCGCCGAGGGGATGGCGGCGGACAGTCACGGCAACCTGTACGCGTCGATCACGGCTTGGGGATACGCGAACGAGGACTATACGGTCCTCGAGCCCGACATCGGCGAGGTGTGGGAGGTCAAGCCGGACGGCTCGAAGGAGCTCGTTGCGTCGATGCCAGTGAGCGCCTACGGCATGCTGCTCGGCGTGGCGGTCGACCGGTTCCGACCGGGTCTACGTCGCCTGCTTCGACTTCGCCCCGGAGTACGGCCTGCCCGCCGAGTTCGGCTCCGGCGTCTTCCGCGTGGATCGCGACGCCGACCCGGCCAGCGCGCTGGTGAAGGTGGCGGCCCTGCCGGACGGCAGCTTCCCCAACGGGATCGCGTTCCACCGCGGATGCCTGTACATCACCGACAGCTCCCTGGGCGCCGTGTGGCGCGTGCGCCTCGGGGACGGCCTGGCCGAGCCCCTCGTGCCCTGGCTCCAGGACGACCTGCTCGCCCCGGACCCGGCCAGCCACTCCATCATCGGCGCGAACGGCCTCGCTTTCCGCGGGGAGCACCTCTACGCCAGCGTGTCTGACTACGGGCGCATCGTCCGCGTCAAGGTGCGCGCGGACGGTTCGCCGGGGATCCCCGTCGTAGTCTGCGAGGCGCCGGAGTTGATGACCGCGGACGGTATCGCCTTCGACCTCGCCGGGCGGCTCTGGATCACGGTCAACGCCGGCAGCACCGGCGTGAGCCCGAGTGGTGCGCTGTACCGCCTCGGGCGGGACGGCACTGTCAAGGCGATCGCCGACGATCCCGGCTGGCTGAACTACCCGACCATGCCGGTCTTCGGCACCGCGTGCGGCGCGCGGACCACGCTCTACGTCGAGAACGGCGCGTGGTGGAGCTGGGCCGACGGGACGGCGCCGGACATCATCGCGCTGCCCGTCGGCGTCCCCGGCCTGCCGCTCTGGTGAGTGACCCGCGAGGAGAGGGGGAGACGATGGAGAGCACCACGACTGCCCAAGCCGTGGCGCTCGCCGAGTGCACCGCCTTCGCGACCGAGCACCCGATCTGCTTTCTCGCCACCGAGGACGACGTGCAGCCGCGCGTGCGCGCCCTGCTCCTGTGGTTCGCCGACGCGAGCGGTTTCTACTTCATGACGATGTCGCCCAAGGGGTTCAGTCGCCAGCTCGACGCCAACCCGAGGGTGGAGGTCTGCTTCTTCAACGGCGCGACCGAGCTGCCGGAGTCCCGGCAGATGCGCGTCACGGGCATCGCCGAGTTCGTGGACGACGCCGAGCTCATCCACAAGGTGGCGAAGGAGCGGGAAGCTCTCGAGGGCATCATCGGGCGCCCGCTGGAACCGATCACCGAGGTCTTCCGCATCACGTCCGGTGAAGCGCACTTCTGGACGCTCATGGACATCCTGCGGGAGCCAGCGCTGGAAAGGATCCGCTTCTGAGGATGCGGCGGCCGCCGTGGGGCGCGCCGTCGAGAAGGGCGGCGGGGCGGCATACGCCGCCCCGCCGCCCTTCTCGTCCGGACCCGGAACGCGCCGCGTATCCCGCCGCGCGCCCGCATCCGTACGGCGCGAGCGCCGGCCGTGCGCTCGGCCGCCGGTCGCCGCCCGCCGGGCGACGCGCCAAGGGAGGGCCGGCAGGCGGTGGTAAGGTCCTCGTGGTCCTAGGAGGTCCCGTCATGGCGATGCCCAAGCCCGAACGGCGACCGCGAGCGAAGATCGGCCGATCCCGCCCTTCTACGCCGAGGTCGACACCCCGGCGCTGGTGCTCGACAAGGCGAAGCTGCAGCGGAACATCCGCAAGATGGCCGACTTCGTGGCCGGCGGGCCGGCGAAGCTCCGCCCGCACGCCAAGACGCACAAGTGCGTCGAGATCGCGAGACTGCAGCTCGACGCCGGCGCCGTCGGCATCACCTGCGCCAAGCTCGGCGAAGCGGAGGCCCTTGCCGATGGCGGCATCAGCGACATCCTGATCGCGAATCAGATCGTCGGGCCCCTGAAGCTCGCTCGTCTGGTCGAGCTGGCCGGGCGCTGCACCGTCACCGTCGCGGTGGACGACGCCGACAACGTGCGGCGGCTCTCGGCGGCCGCCGCGGCGGCGGGCGTCACCCTCCGCGTCTTCGTCGAGGTGAACGTGGGCATGGACCGCTGCGGCGTGGAACCCGGCGAGCCGGCGCTGGCGCTGGCGCGACAGGTCGACGCGGCCGAGGGCCTTGTGTTCGCGGGACTTCAGGCCTACGAGGGTCACCTGCAGAACCTTCTGCCCTTCGAGGAGCGCGAGGCACGAACGCGGGCCGACATGCGCAAGGCGCTGACCGCCAAGGAGCACATCGAAGCCGCCGGGCTCGAGGTCGGCGCGATCGGCGGCTGCGGCACGGGCACCCACACGATCACCGGGAGGCTGCCCTGGATGACCGAGCTGCAGTGCGGCTCCTACGCCACCATGGACGCCCAGTACGCGGCCGTCGGCGGCGCCGATTACGAGAACGCGCTCACGGTGCTCACGACCGTCATCAGCCGGCGCCCCGACAAGGCCGTCGTCGACGCGGGCCTCAAGGCGGTCACACCCGAGTTCGGCGATCCGACGGTGCTCGTGGAAGGCGCCACCTGGTTCGATTTCTCCGAGGAGCACGGCGAGATCACGGTCGGGGGGCCGGCACAGGAGCTTCGCGTCGGCGACAAGATCGAGCTCATCCCCCGGCACGGATGCACCACGGTGAACCTCTACGACACGTACCACGTGACCGAGGGAGGCGCCCTCATCGGCGCGTGGCGGGTCGCGGCGCGCGGTCGCTGCCAGTGACGGGCACGCGCGGCGCGGGGCGGACGCGGCCGCTGCCAGTGACGGGCCACCGCCGGCCGGCAAGGGACATCCGCGAGGGACTCAGCCGCCGCGCCAGAAGGCATCGAGGCGCACCGCGACCCCGTCGTCGAGCACCGGCTCGCGGCGAGCGAGCAGGTCCAGCGCGGCCTCCCGCAAGCGGTCGTTGAGCGCCAGGCTGCCCGCCTCGACCCAGCGCTCGTGGGTCGTCGTGTCGATCAGCTCCGAGCTCCACATCTCGCGGTGGTGTCGCCGGGTGTACGGCCTGCCGAGGTAGCTGCCGCCGGGGCCGACGAGGTCGATGTCGTCGAGCTGGAGCGTGTCGTCGTCGACCTCGATGCCGCCCATGAGCCGCCGGGCGTAGCCGACCATCGCGTCGCCGAAGACGAGCGACTCGAGCGAGTTCTGCACGCCGGCCTCGAACTCGCCGACGTCGTGGAGCATGCTCGCGCCCATCTGGGCGGCGGCGATGATCGTCATCGCCGTCTCCGCCGCCCACTGGCCGTCCAGCGTCTTCGCCTCCGAGGTGCCGGCGAAGGTCCAGCTCGGCAGGCCGAGGAGACCGGCCAGCTGGCACGAGACCGCGTCGGCCATCGTCCCCTCCGGGCTGCTCCAGACATCGACCAGCGTGCGCATGTCGAACGTGGAGCCGGCGCCGGTGCCGTAGACGAACGGCGCCCCCGGCGCGGCAAGCTGATGGACGACGAGCGCGGCCAGCGTCTCGGCGTGACCCAGGGCCACGGAGCCGGCGACCGACGCCGGACCGGTCGCGCCCATCTGATCGCCGGGGCCGCAGACGAACGGGACGCCGGCCTCGCCGCAGGCGCGAGCCTTGCCCGTGCAGGAGCCGTCGAGGATCAGCGGCGGGTTGGTCATGGCCAGCACCGCGAAGCTGTCGCTGCGGCCGGCGAGCCCGGCCATCTCGAGCATCCGCGGCACGGTCTCGCCGGCCGAGGCCGGCGAGATGACGAGCGGCTTGCGCGTGCCCTTGAGCATCGCCGCGAACTGAGCGAGCTCGATCGACTCGAGCGGCGCGTCCTCCGGCAGCACCCCCGACATGACGAAGTCGATCTCGGGGAGCAGACCGCAGACGGCCGCCGTCGCCTCGACGTCGGCGAGCACCGCCCGGCGCCGCTCGCCGCTCGCCGGGTCGCGGAAGTACAGGCAGTCGGTGCCGTTGGACCAGAAGCCGCTCCCGGGCCGAACGTCGAGGTCGAGCGACCCGTCGACTGCCCGCCCCGGCAACGCGAAGCTGCCCGGGGCGGACGCGACCGCCTGCTCGACCAGCCCGGCGGGATGCGCGCCCTCGAGCCCTCGACGCGCGCGCCCGCGCGCGCCAGATCCGCGAGAGCGCGCTCGTCGCGCACCTCCACGCCCGTGCGCTCGAGCACCGAGAGGCCGGCGCGGTGCAGACGGCCCAAGGACTCCTCGCCGAGGACGCGGTAGCCGAAGGGGCCCGCGTCGCAGTCTAAGCGTGAACCTGAACCTGAGACTGACCATCGTCGCGTCCACCGTCACGCCTCCTCCTCGCACGGCGCCTCGGCGCCGCGGCGACACGCCGCGGCCGCGGCGCCGAGCGTCATCACAAGCCTATCGCGACCACCGCAGCCCAGAGCATGACCGTGGCGAGGTAGACGCGCTGCAGGAGACCGGCGTAGCGGCCGAGGCCGCGGCCCGGCGTGCGGGCGGCCGCGGCGAAGCCGGCGAACTGGGCGAACATCGCGACCGCCGCGACGAGCGCGATGGGCAACGCCCATCGCGCCACCCCGGCGGTCGCCTCCGCTCCCCTGAGGTCGAGCGACACGAGCAGCATCCCGACGGCGGCCGCCACGTAGGCGATCAGGGCGACCAGCGCGTGCGCGCGCCCGTGCGCCGTGGGCGCGTCGCCCGGCATGTCGGTGTCGTAGACCGCGAGCAGCGCCGAGCCTCCTCCCCACACCGCGAGCAGCACGAGGCCGGCGACCGACCGGGCGTCATCCGGCGCGCCTACGCAGACCGCGCCCACGAGAGCGAGCGCGAGCCAGGCCGCGCACGACGAAGGCGATCCGCATGACCCAGCCGTACCGCCCCGTCGCCAGACCGCTCATGCCCATCCAGAGCGCACACTGGTCGGGCGTGAGCAGTTGCGCCGCGATCACGAGGATCGCCCACGCCACGACACCGGCGAGAGTCAGAAGGGACAGGGTCGTCATGCCGCCAGCCTATCAAGAATCCGCCTCGGCCGGCAGCCGCAGGGGTCGATACGGGCGTCGTAGAATGCGGAGTGGCCCGCCCAAGACCGACCGGCCCGGATGGAGGGACCACGGTGACCGACCGCACACAGCGAGCCACATCGCCGACGCTGCCGCCCCACCGCTCGCCGCCGAGTCGCCGTCCCCGCCGAAGTCGCCGCCCCGCCGCTCACCGCCGACGTCGTCGCCTGGCTGCTCGCCGCCGACGAGCCGGCCGTCCGCTTCGCCACCCTGACCGGGCTCCTCGGCGAGCCGCCCGACGGGCCCGAGGCCGCGGCGGCACGGCGCGCCATCATGTCCGAAGGCGCCGTGCCGCTGATCCTCGCCGCCCAGGGCGACGACGGCCACTGGGAGGGCCGCGACCGCTTCTACACCGCCAAGTACCGGGGGACCGTGTGGCAGCTGATCGTCCTCGCCGAGCTCGGCGCCGACGCGCCGCCGACGAGCGCGTGCGCCGCGGCTGCGAGGCGGTGCTCCGCGACTCCCAGGACCTCACCTCGGGCGGCTTCTCGATCGAGCGCTCCAAGAAGGCGGGCGGCGGACGCCACGGCATCGTCATCCCCTGCCTCACCGGCAACATGGTCTTCAGCCTGATCCGCCTCGGCATGCTCGACGACCCGCGCGTGCAGGCGGGCGTCGACTGGCTCACGACCTACGCCCGCTTCGACGACGGCGACGGCGAGGCGCCGACCGGCTGGCCCTACGTACCGGCCGAGCCGTGTTGGGGGCGCCACACCTGCCACATGGGCGCGGTCAAGACGCTCAAGGCGCTGGCCGAGATCCCGTCCGAGCAGCGCTCGCCCGACGTGCGGCGCGCTCTCGACGAGGGCGCGGAGTTCATGCTCAGGCATCACGTGCACAAGCGCAGCCACGACCTGACGAAGGTCTCGAAGCCCGGCTGGAAGCGCCTGGGATTCCCGCGGATGTATCAGACCGACGTGCTCGAGATCCTCGGGATCCTCGCGAAGCTCGGGCGACTCGGCGACGAGCGGGCGCGCGAAGCGCTGGAGCTCGTCGCCTCCAGGGCCGATGCCCAGGGCCGCTGGAAGCTCCAGGACACGTTCAACGGCCGCTTCGTCGTCGACATCGAGACGAAGGGCGAGCCCAGCCGCTGGGTGACGCTCAAGGCGCTGCAGGTGCTGCGCGCGGCGTCGGCGCCGCAGCTGCCGGCCTGAGTCAGGCGGGCGGCGGTGCGGCGAGCCGCGCCGCCTCGTCGAGCCGCAACACGACCGACGTCTCGACCTGGCGGCCGGGGATGCGCCAGTAGCGCCGCAGCAGGTGGTCCTTCTCGGCAGGAGTCACGAGCCGGAAGCCATGGCGCTCGTAGAAGCGGATCGCCCACCCGGCATCGGCCCACGTACCGACGAGCAGCGGCTGGTGCGGCAAACCCATGAGGTGGGCCAGCAAGCGGCTGCCGATCCCCTCCCCCTGGCGTTCGGGCCTCACGTACGCGTGCCGGATCAGGGTCACGTCGTCGACGTCCTGGATGCCCATCACGCCGCACAGAGCCTCGCCGTCGCGGCGCTCGTCGACCTCGAACAACCCCCAGAAGCACACCCCGGCCGCGATCTCGCTGCGCAGTTCGTCGGCCGGCATGTAGGGGACGTGGCAACGGTCGGCGGGGATGGCTCCGGCGTAGGCCGTGGCGGCGGCGTTGACGACCTCGTACATCGCCTCGAAGTCGGCGTCGGAGCAGGGCCGGATGTGGGAGATGGCACCGTCATGGGCGCAGCTCACAGGACGACCCGCCTCGGAGGACGCGCCGCTAGACCCCGAGCACCTCGAAGCCGAGCGCCCGGGCGGCGCGCGCCTGCAGCTTGTCGTGCGTGGCGAAGACCAGGTCGGGCGCGTGCCGGTCCCGCCAGGAGAGCGCGGTGGCGAGGTGGATGGCATCGAGCGACCGCTGCGGTACTGGGAGGGGCTCGGCCGCGCGCCGCAGGATCGACCGCGACGGCATCAGCCGGCGCATGCGCCGGAGCTGATGGTGCGCGGCGTCGCGTCGCTCGGCCCACTGCCGTTCGTCGAGAGTGCCACGGGCTCGCGCCGCGTCGACCGCGCACATGCACTCGACCTCGGCGAGCACCGAGGTGACGCGCTCCTCGAACCCGCTCAACTCGCGCGCGCTGTCGGGTTGCTGCAGCACGAAGCGCAGAAGCACCGACGAGTCGACGTAGGCGATCAAGTGTCGCCCGCCCGACCCGTGTCCTCGCCCCGGGCCCGCAGCGCCTCGCGGACGATCTCAGCAAGACGCTCGTCGCGGTCGTCGCGATCGTCGCGAAGCAGCGCGACCACGTCGATGACTCGGTCGAGCGGAGGCAGATCGACCTCGCCCCACGTCTCGGGGCTTTCGGTGGTTCGATCACCTCGATGTCGTCCCAGTCCTCGATGTCGACCGGGCCGAGGTGGGCCACCGGGATGTCGCGGCTGACCACAGTGAACGACTTGCCCTCGCGCACCTCGCGAAGGTAGTGGCTCAGCCTGGATTTGAGCTCGGCGACCGTCACGCGTTCCATGGTCACAGTATGACCAGAAGTGGTCAAGATGACAATGGAGCGGGGCCCGGCGGCTGGAGCACGAAGGTGCCCGACGCGTGGAAGGAGACCGCGGGCATCGCTTGCAGCCTCCTCGCGATCGTGACATTCGCGGTGCAGGAGGCTGAGCCCCCGCGAGCCCCACACCGGGATCCTTGCCGCCCCGTTTCGAGTATGAGACGGATAAAGCAGTCACTATCGTCGGAGCGTCAGAGGGGGTGTTGTTCCACGTACTCGCCATACCAGCCTTGAAGCAGAGTGTTCACAAGACATCTACAGGAGGCGGCAGGAATGGGCAAGAGACCGACCAAGATCGTGCTGTTGATGGCCTGCGTCGTCATCGTGCTCCTGCTGTTCAGCTCGGCAGCGGCGGCGAAGTCGAAGAAGAGCACCCGGTACTCCTACGATGAGCTCACGGCGACGGGTGACTGCCTGCGGCCCTTCACGCTGCTGGGCTACATCGACGGCACCAAGATGAACCTGCGGGAGGTCTCTCCCACGGCCGACATCTACAAGGTCACGAGCCCGAAGAAGCGGCTCTTCAAGTACGCGGGGACCGTCGCCGGCAAGACGCGCCTGGTCGGCCAGTACGTGGAGCTGTGGGACACCGACGGGGACGTCGTCGTCGACCGCATCCTGGTCGTCCCCAGGCCGCGGGGAAAGACCTACTGGGACGCCGACATGTACTGGCTCGCCGGCGTCGCCGAGAACACCGAACCGGCGGTCGACGACGCCATCGGCGAAGAACTCTACGGCCGGGAGTACAGGATCCCGATGGGCGAGCGGCAGCTCGTTGGCTACGGCGTGACCAACTGGAGCGGCATCACCGACTTCGCCAACCTGCCGTCCGCGACGTACTGGCCCTTCGTCGACTACTACGACGCGACGTCCAGCGACCGCCTCACCATGTTGACCGGCCACCGGACCAGCCTGCAGGCCACCAGCGGTACATGCGGTATGGCGTCGGCCCTGAGCGCCCTGGACTGGTTCGGCCTGCGGGGAGACCTCAACGAGAAGGACCTCATCTCTCTGCGTGAGCCCAAGCCCAAACGGCATCCCCATGCTGATCGCCTGGGATGAATGGGGCGGCCACTGGCAGGTCATCATCGGCTACGACGACATGGGCACCTGGCAGACGCAGGACGATGTGCTGGTGCTGGCCGACGCCTACGACACGAACGACCACAACCAGGACGGCTACTTCCTCGAGTCGTACGAGCGGCTCATCTACGGCTGGACGTTCCGCATGGACGAGTACGGCTCGTTCGTCGTCGCGTACCCGGCGAGCCAGTTCCCGGGGCTGGACTTCCTGAACCAGAACTGAGGCAGATCCGGACAGCCGCGCGCACTCGGGTTGTCGGGGATCGAGCAGACGCAGAAAGGGGGGCGGGGCCGGCAAAGCCGGCCCCGCCCCCCTTCACGCCCGCAACCGAGTCACGACCAAGCGAAACACGGCGCACATGGCGTCGAAGTCCGCGTCGGAGCAAGTGCGGGTCAAGCCTGCTCACACCCCGCGTCGTTGAGACGAGCGTCGAACGCCGGCCACTTCGCCCGATCAGAGAAGGTCGCCCGCCATACCTTCCGGCCGAGCGTATCGGGAATCGCGCCCGCGCAGACCATCTCGATGATGAGCGCGGGCGTGTCAACGACACTGAGGCGACGCGGCGACGCGAGGTTCTTGCCGTGCCGCACGTCGTCGAGCAGAAGAACGGGGTCGGCACATGCACCACTGTCCCGCAGGTGCTGCGCAAGCAGCACGCAGGTCACCTCACCGAGATCCTGCAGGCTCGCGTGACGATCGTCGGCGACGAAGCCGAGTATGTCGGCTGCCGCTTGCTTGAGATGGTCTGGCAGGTCGACAGGCTCGTGCGGCGGCCAGTCTCGCAGCAACATCCGGAGACCCGGGCTTGAGACCGAAGCGTCCTCGAGTTCGCGAACGACGTCCACGGTCAGCCTGGCCCGTTCGCCCAGGAACTCCACGAAGGCTCGCCGGGCTCCAGCGCGGATGAAGTTCCTTACGGGAGACGAGTCGACGACAACGATACCGGCCGCAGCGATCGACGGCGGCGAACCGCCTGCGGCAGGATCCGGCATGCGTTCACTACTCTTCGCGCTCGTCGCGACGGCGATTGATCTCGCTGCGAAGCCCGACGAGGGGCAACCGCAGTCGTTTCGCGGCCTGCGCCTCGGTGATGATGTCGTGCTGGAGCGCCAGCAGAACGTTCGCCATCATGCGTTCGGGCACGCGCACCTCAAGACCCCGAGCGCAGCTCAACGTGTCGACGATCTCGCTCAACCCCAAGCGCGCGCGGAGTCCGTGGTGTTCTTGAGCGTCGAGTCGCCGCTTGAGCTTGTCCGCGTCAGCCGGAGCAACACGTTTGGCCGCCTTCGCCCGCCATACCGCCGTCTCACAGCTCACGCCGAAGGCGTTGGCGAGACGCACGAGCGTCTCGAGGCCAAAGGACGCCGGCCTGCATGACTGGAACCAGAGGTCCACCGCGGCGACCGGGACCAGGAACTCGGCCGCAAACCGGTTGGCGGCGACCTCCTTGGGAGCGGTGACTCCCCACGATATGGTCTGGTCGAGGACGTCTCCGTGCCCCAGACGATGGTGTCCGAACTCGTGAGCCAGCGTGAAGCGCTGTCGCACCACCGGCTCGGTCGCGTTCACCAGAATGAAGGGGACCCCGCGCTCCTGAGTGTAGGCGCCGGCGGGACCGCCCTCCGGCAGTCTCGCCAGCACGACGTTGACCCCTGCTCCGCTCTCGACGCGCTGCAGGAGATCAGGAACGGGACCGTCGTCACCCAGAGACAGATCGCGTCGTGCCTCGCGGGCAGCAGTCTCGGGCAGTACGCTCACGCGTGGCTACTCGACCGTGGCCCGGGCGCCGAAGTAGTCGCGGATCACACCATGGAACATGTCGAGTGACTGTGCGATACCGGACGGACCTCTGTCGCTCGTCCGGAGCCAGATGCTCGACGCCGGCTTAGCGTGTGCAAGCAGGTCTTCGACCCGTACGTCGAGCACGTCAGCCAGCTTGACGAGCTCGCCGACCGACACCGCACGCCGGCCCGTCTCGACACGGCTCATCGACGCGGGGTCGATACCGATGGCATCGGCGAGTCCTCGCTGGGTGAGCCCGCGTTCCTTTCGTTGCGCGGCGATGCGCACTGCGAGATGTGACTGTGTTTCTGCGTGCACGGTCAAGACGCCCCCTCCTCAGGAATCCACGTGTTGCGATTCTATCATTCCCCAATGGCGCATCTGCAAGACACCATGAGCTATTGTCAACTCGCTGCGCGGCCATGAATCCGGAAGACCATCACATCTGAGGGTGGACGTTCTGCGACAGTGCGGAAGTGGCTACATACCGCCGAACGGCATGAACCCCGGCAGCTCGGGGTCGATGCCGTGCAGGTGAGCGAGGGCGTCGGCGGCGGTGCGGCCGACGGTGCCGCAGAGGGCGGCGATGACGGCGAGCGACTGCTTCGCCGCCTGGGCCTCGTCGAAGGCGTCGCTCTCGTACGAGACGGCGAGGGCGTCGTCGAGGTGTCCCGCGATGGCGGCGGTGGTCTCGGCGAGGCGTCCCATCTCGAGCAGTTGCGCGTGAAGTGACGCGAGATCGGCTTGCGCCCGCTCGCGCGTCCGCGGCGGCGCGTCGCTCTCCTCGACGTAGTGCAGGATGAGGCGCGTCAGCCGGCCGGCGAGGGCCTGCGGCACGCCGGCCTCCACCAGGTCCCCGGGCTCGAGCTCCTCGGCGTGCAGCTCCGGACAACGCGGGTTGATGCAGATCCAGAGGCAGCCCTCCTCGTCGAGCGTGCTCACGTTGGGCAGCATCGGCTCGCCGCAGGCGTCGCAGGTCATGGCGAGGAGTTCGGTCATGGCGCCTCCCGGAGCCGGCGGTGGGACTCAGGGGGAGGATGCCACGATCAAAGTAGGATCGTCGATCCCTTGAGGCGTGTGATCGGTACGACGCGCGCAAGACGGTCGTATGACAGCGAACGCACACCGCGCCGACGAGGATTCCAGAAGGCTGCCGTGGTCCCTTGGACGTCGGCGCTACTCGCCGGTGGCACCGCTCACGTGGACCAAGAGCCGGATGTCATCGTGCCCGGCATCGATTGCGCTCTGCAGAAGCACATCTGCACTGACTTCACAGGCTCGCTCGCAGGGCAGCCAGACCACCCATTGGTCCTCTTCGTGATCATAGATGCTGACCTCGTGAAACAACGACGTCCGTCCAGTCACGGCTGTGTTAGAACTGATCACTGAACCACCTCCGGGCGTGTGGCATTCCGTCACGACAGTACTGAGCAGCGTAGCCAGGCAACAGTCTCGCCCGCAACGCACCATGCTGCCTGCCCGCCGGTCGGCGCAGCCCTTCCATCTGGCGTATTGGTCACCTAGTATCTTCGTGGTCGAATCTGGGGGGGCACAGCCGCACATGAATCCTGAGCACGATGGTGTCCGCGCCCGCTACGGCTGGCAGAGCGACTTCCCCACCTTCGCCGACGAAGAACCCCGCGTCGTCCGCGTCTCGCTGCAAGAGTTCCTCGCCGACGTGAGCGAATCCCAGGTCTTCGCCTGGGACGACTCGATCCCGAAGCTGCAGCACGAGGTCGGCGCAGTAGTCGAAGTCGACGACCTCGCCGGCCAGTACACCGCCATCCTCGAGTACGAGCTGCCGCTCGAGTCACGACGACCCGACGTCGTCCTCCTCGTCAGCGGCGCCGTCGTCGTCCTCGAGCTCAAAGGCAAATCTGAGCCCGAGCAGGCCGACCTCGACCAGGCTGCCGCCTACGCCCGCGACCTGCGCTGCTACCACCGGCATTGCGCCGAGCGCGAAGTCCACGCCGTCGTGGTCCCCACGCGGGCGCACGGGTATCTGGGCCCGCGCGACGGAGTGCACGTCGCGGGGCCCGATGGGCTGCATGAGCTCATCCAGAAGCTGCAGCGGCCGTGGGAACAGGGGCCGCTGACCGCCGACGCCTTCCTCGCCAAGGACGCCTACTGCCCCCTCCCCACCTTGGTGCAGGCGGCGCGTGAACTCTTCAACGACGGTCATCTGCGCGACATCCCGGAGGCCCGCGCCGACACGGACCCAGCGGTCGACGAGATCTCGCGCATCGCACACGAAGCCGCGCGCACGCGCACGCGTCATCTTGTCCTTGTCACTGGCGTGCCAGGCTCGGGCAAGACTCTCGTCGGCCTTCGCGCCGTCCATTCGCCCCTACTCGAAGACCTGGCGGTGGAGAGGTCCGGCGGCAAGCCAACGGCGTCAAGCATCTTCCTCAGCGGCAACGGACCGCTGGTGACAGTGCTGCAGTACGAGCTCCGCAGTGCAGGCGGCGGCGGCAAGACGTTCGTTCGCGACGTCAAGAACTACGTCAAGCAGTACCTCGGCGACAAGACTGCGGTGCCACCACAGCACGTGATCGTCTACGACGAGGCGCAACGCGCCTGGGATGCGGAGCAGGTGGCGGCCAAGCACGCCCTCCCGTTCCCCGTCTCTGAACCTGAGGCGTTCGTTGGGTTCGGGGAGCGCATCCCTGAATGGTGCGTCCTCGTGGGCTTGATCGGCTCCGGGCAGGAGATCCACGTGGGCGAGGAGGCTGGTCTCGGACAGTGGCGGGCGGCGCTGGAGCGAGCCGGCGACCCGGCGGGGTGGACGATCCACGCGCCACAGGCCGTGCTCGATGGATTCTTCGACGGGCACGCCTTCCCCGCACGGCGCGAGGCACACGACTCACTGGAGCTGACCCGCGAGCTCCGCTTCCACTTCGCGGCCGACCTTGACGAGTGGGTCGATGGGCTGCTGGAGGACGACCGCGAGTGGACGGAGGTGGCACGTACGCAGCTCAACCACGAGGCGGCCGCGCGCGGGCGTGAGCTCACCGCGCGGCTCGAAGCGCACGGCTACCACCTGCGCATGACCCGCGACTTCGACGTCGCGCGCGCGTACCTGCACGACCGCTACGCGGAGGCGCCCGACGCGCGCTTCGGCCTCATGGCCAGTTCCCGCGACAAGATCCTGCCGGAGTGGGGCGTCGCCAACGACTGGCACTCGACGCAGCGCGTGAACCTCGGTCCTTGGTACGGCGAGGGCGAGAGCGACTCGCGCTCCTGCCGTCGCATGATCCAGTGCGTCACCGAGTTCGGCGCTCAGGGCCTCGAGCTCGACGGGGTGCTGCTCGCCTGGGGGACGGATCTCATGCGCACTGACGCTGGCGAGGGCGCGGGCGACCGCTGGTCGAACACCCGCGCCAAGGGGCACGCGCGCGGAACGCACGTCAAAGACCCCTTCCAGCTCCGCCTCAACGCCTACCGCGTGCTGCTGACGCGGGGGCGCGATTGCACGGTCGTCTTCGTCCCGCCGCTCACCGAGCTCGACGCCACCGCCGCTTGGCTGCAGGGGCACGGGGTCAAGCCCCTGTGATCGCAGCCGAGACCAACGCCGCCGTCTCCGTCTGGCCGCGCCTCAAGGCGCAGGTCGTCGACTCGATGATCCTCGCCCTCGCGACGACCGCCGTCACACTCATCATCGAGGGCGACGCCATGGTCAACGTGCAGCGCCGCACGTTCTGGATCACGGGCGCGGTCCTCGCCTTCGCCTACTTCACGCTCTTCGAATGGCGCGGCGGCGCCACCCCCGGCAAGAGGATGCTGGACATCGAGGTGCGCTCGGCGGCGGGCGGGCGCGCAAGTCTGGGGCAGGCCGTCGTGCGCACCGCCCTTCGCGTCATCGACGGCCTCGGCTTCTACCTGATCGGCGCCGTAGCCGTGTGGAGCTCGCCGGAGCGACAGCGGCTGGGGGACAGGGCGGCCGGGACCATCGTGGTCCGGTCCCGGCCGGATTCGCCCTCGCTGCGAAACGACGGCACGCACCGCCGCGACCAGGCGGACGCCGAGGAGTTCAACGTCGCCGTGCAGTCCGAGATCGGGCGGCCGCCGCCGAGGTGAGGCGCGGGGCCGGTCACGCGGCCGGCAGATTCCGGTCCCGTCACGGGGATGAAGCTCTTCCAGGCAACTGGCCCGGCCGAGGTGAGTCGGCGACGAGGAGCGACGTCCACCCCCGGCCCTCGAATGTGAACTCCGGCGCCCGCCACGCGCATGGCACGTCACGCTTGTTCCGGGCAAGATGATCCCGGACCTTTCAATCAGCGAGGGTCTTAACTTTCAATCAGCCGAACCGTTGCCTTACAATCTGCCGAACATGAGTGCGCCTACACTGTACCCTCGATTCGCCGAGAGCCGCCTTGTCGAGGCGCTGGCAGATTCGCCCGCCGCGCTCATCCACGGGCCTCGTCAGTGCGGCAAGACCACCCTCGCCAGGCTAGTCGGGGAGTCACGCGGCTACTCCTACTTCACCTTCGACGACGAGACCGTGTGCGCTGCCGCGACAGGGGACCCGCGCGGCTTCGTCGCCGACCTGCCGGAACGGGCAATTCTGGACGAAGTGCAGCGCGCACCTGAGGTGTTCTCCGCGATCAAGCTCGCCGTCGACCGCGACCGCATCCCCGGCCGGCTCATCCTCACCGGATCCACGAACGTGCTCCTTCTGCCGACGCTCTCCGATTCCCTCGCCGGCCGCATGGCGATCGTGCGACTGCACCCGCTCGCGCAGTGCGAACTCGCCCGCCGCCCCAGTCGCTTCCTCGAGCGACTCTTCGCCGATGGGTTCAGTGTCGGGACGGCCGCTCGTCTGGGGCCCGAACTCGCCGAGCGCATCGTCGCCGGCGGCTACCCCGCCGCTCTCGCGCGTACGCGCCCGGCACGTCGGGCGGCTTGGTATCGCGACTACCTGGAGGCGGTGGTCCATCGCGACGTGCGCGACCTCGCCCGCATCGCTGCGCTCGACGTCATGCCCCGGCTGCTCGAGCTCGTCGCTTCGCAGACGGCGCGCACCCTCAACGTCAGCGACCTTGCCGGCCCGTTCCAGGTGAGCCGTCCCACCATCCGTGACTACCTCACGCTGCTCGAGCGTCTCTTCATCGTGTCCGAGCTCCGCGCCTGGCACGCGAACCACCTCAAGCGACTGGTGAAGGCCCCGAAGCTGCATGCCGGCGACACAGGATGCGCGGGGGCGCTGCTCGGGCTTGACGCTGGCGGTCTGCTCGCGGATCGAATGCTGCTCGGGCGGCTGCTCGAGACCTTCGCCTTCCAGGAGCTGTCGCGCCTGGCGAGCTTCAGCGCCGACCCGATCAGGTCGTCGCACTTCCGTGATCGTGACGGCTACGAGGTCGACATCGTGCTGGAGTCCGGGCGCGACCTCGCCGCCATCGAGGTGAAAGCGGCGGCGACCGTCAATCAGAAGGACCTCACAGGTCTCCGCCATCTCCAAGCTGCAGCAGGTGAGCGGTTCGTGTGCGGCGTCGTGCTGTACGACGGTGAGGCGTGGATGCCGTTCGGCGATCATCTCTGGGCGGTTCCCATCCGTGCGCTGTGGGAGCAAGAGTAGGGCAGGACAGCCCACTCACGCGATCAAGGTCGCCTGCGCGCACGGGGCGAGCACAAGACGCGTCCGGCCTGGAGCAGGGGCTTGAAATGGCTCCGCAAGTCGCACAGCCGCCGCTTGACGGCGCCGGCGACCACACGGGACGATGACGGCATGGCCGCCAAGCCCCCACCCCACTCGTTCAGGGTCTTCGGCACCGTCGCGCTGGTGGGGACATTGACCGCCGACGACGTCGCCGGCTCGGCGGTGTACTTCAACGCGCGCTACATGCTCGAGGCCGCGGCCTCGGCGCCGATCCCGGCCACCAAGCAGCTCGGCAATCTGACGCGCGCCTTCGTCGAGCAGGCCTTCGACGACATGCGCTGGCCGGCCGAGTACGCGGAGATCGTCCGGACGTACAATCGCAGGCTCGACGAGCCCGACGTCTGGCGCCTGTACCTGCTGCGCGTCGCCCTGCAGAACGCGCGGCTGTTGCGCAAGTACCGCGGCGCCTTCAGCACCACGTCGCGCGGCCGTGAGCTGCTCGCGCCCGGCCGCGAGGGAGCGCTCTACCTCGAGCTCTTCGAGGCGTACTTCGTGCGGACGAACCTCGCCTTCACGGACGGCTACCCGGAAGATCCGTGGCTGCAGCACGGCGTGCCCGATCTGCTGGGGCTGCTGCGTGCGACCGCGGCCGAACGACCCGACCATCGGCGATCTCGCCGCCGAACTGGGCGTCGACATCCAGGCCTGGACGGCGGCGGCGACCTACAGCACACCGCACGAGGTGCTCTCGGGCGCGCTCCGGCGCCGCATCCTCGAGCCACTCGAGGACTTCGGGCTCGTCGCGGTTCGTGCTCCATCGGAGCCGACGCCGCACCCGTGGCGCGACTACGCGGCCCGTGTGGTGACGACCACCTCGCTCTTCGCCAGGTTCGTCGTCGACGCACAGACGCTGAACTGACGATCGCCCAAGAAAAGCAGAAGCCGCCGTGAGGCGGCTTCGCGCCCCGCACCGAAGCACGGGGTCAGTGCGTCCATTATGCGCCGCTGAGGCGGAGGGTCAAGCGCTCACGCGCAATGTCAACCACGCAGGCGATGACTTCTCGGCATCGTCCGTGGCCTGAGAGAATGGGGGCAGCGCCATAGTCTTCCATCGGCCACAGGGGGCTCCGATGACGACCGAGCCACGCAGCGGCGAACCGCCCGCCCCGGGCGGGGCACGCGAGCACCACGCCTCGCCCGCCTGGGCGCACCCGCCCGCCCCGGGCGCCTTCTCGCGCCTCACCGCAGCCCAGTGCGAGCGACTCCACGAGGCGACCCTGCGCGTGCTCGCCCGCACCGGGCTCGTCATGGAGGAGCCCGAGGCGCAGGAGCTGATGCGCAAGGCGGGCGCCGAGGTCGACGGCGCCCGCGTCCGCATCGGCGCCCGGCTCGTCGAGTGGGCCCTCTCGGTCGTACCCAAGTCCGTCACCCTGTACGACCGGGAGGGCCTCCCCGCCATGAAGCTCGAGGGCCGCAACACCTACTTCGGCCCGGGCTCGGACTGCATCTACTGCTGGGACCACCGCACGGCGTCGCGGCGGCGCGCCGTGCTGCAGGACGTCGTCGACACGGCGCGCCTCGTCGACGCCCTCCCCAACTACGACTTCGCGATGTCGCTCTTCACCCCGAGCGACGTCACCCCGCAGGCCATGGACCGCCACCAGATGGAGGCCATGCTCTGCAACTGCGCCAAGCCCATCATCTACGTGACGATGAACGACCCGCAGGCGCATCTCGACGTCACGCGGATGGCCGAGGCCGTCGCCGGCGGAGCCGGCGCGCTCGAGGCCAAACCGTTCCTCGCCTGCTACAAGAACACCCTCCTCCCCCTCCACCACAACAGCGAGGCTCTGCGCACCCTCATCGACCTCTCGCGCCGCGGCCTGCCCTGCATCTACAGCCCCGTCTCCACGGCCGGCACGATGACACCGATGACCGTCCTCGGATCAGTGGTCATCGTCCACGCCGGCGTGCTCGCCGGCCTCGTGCTCTCGCAGCTCGTCCGCGAGGCCGCCCCGTTCATCGCCATCGGCTGGTCCGGCGAGTCCCACGACATGCGCCACCTGCGCGACATGTTCGCGCAGCCCGACCACCGCGCGATCTACGCCTCGCTGCTCCACTGGTACGGCCTACCGATGTGGACGCTGGGCGGCGTCACCGAGGCCAAGCTCCCCGACCAACAGGCGGCGGCCGAGGCGGCGCTCACGATCATGGCCGACGCCGTCGCCGGCGGGCACATGATCCACGACATCGGCTTCATGGAGTCGTCCTTCACCGGCTCGCTCACGCAGCTCGCCCTCTGCGACGACGTCATCGGCTGGGTGAAGAGCTTCCTCGCCCCCATCGAGATCACGGAGGAGGAGCTGGCCCTCGACGTCATCGACGACGTCGGCCCCAGCGGCACCTACCTCGCGCACACGCACACGCGCCGGCACGCGCGCGGTCGCTGGCAGCCGCGCGTCTTCGGCCGCGAGTCGTGGGGCGCCTGGACGAAGGCGGGCAGAAAGGACGCGACCGTGCGCGCGGCGGAGGTCGTCGACGAGATCCTCGCCGCGCCGGTCGTCAACCCCCTCCCGCCCGACGTCGCCGCCGCCGTGCACGCCGTGGTCGAGGAGGCGGAGCGGAGGGTCGGCGCGGGCGGCTGACCCGCCTGGCGCACCCGCACGGCGCTTCCCTCATGCAGCGACCGGCCGTCCCTGCCGGCGGTAGTCGGCGCCCGAACCGCTCTTAGTCCGTCGCCGACTCGACCCGCACGGGCTTGGCGTAGACCTCCGGGTAACGATTCGTCAGCACCGGCACCTGACCCCGGCGCCGCTCAGCCTCCGCGGGGTCGATGTCGGCGTAGACGATCCCGGTGGGCTCCTCGCACTCGGCGAGCACCTGACCCCACGGGTCGACGATCATGCTGTGCCCGTACATCGGGCTGCCGCACTTGTCGCCGTGCTGCCCGGCGGCGATGACGTAGGCGTGGTTCTCGATGGCGCGCGCCCGGAGCAGGATCTGCCAGTGCACCCGACCCGTCGCCTGCGCGAAAGCAGCCGGCACGACCAGCACGGTGGCCCCTGCCACCGCCAGGACCCGATAGAGCTCCGGGAAGCGGAGGTCGAAGCAGATCGACATGCCGACGGTGAACTCGGGCAGCTCGACGACGGTCAGCTCGTCCCCGGCCTTGATGTAGGCCGACTCCTTGTCCGCGACCTCGCCCGGCACATCGATGTCGAAGAGGTGGATCTTGCGGTACACGCCGCGGATCTCGCCGGACGGTGCGATGAGCATGCCGGTGTTGAAGAACTTGTCGCCGTGCGCAAGCGGCTCGACCATGCTGCCGGCGTGGATGTAGACATCGTGCTCCTCGGCCAGCGCCGCCAGGCGCTCGGTGACGGGTCCGCCGACGGGTTCGGCGACCTCGCCGTAGCCGACCTCAGGCCCGAGGTAGGTGAAGTACTCCGGCAGACTGATCAAGCGCGCGCCTGCGGCGGCCGCCTCCTCGATGTGGGCATAGGCGAACTCGAGGTTCTCATCCTTGGAGGGGCCCGACTCCATCTGGATCGCCGCCACTTTGACGCTCATCCTCGACCCTCCCCCACCGTCAGGCCAAAGTGCTCTGTCGCATCGCTGCAGATCTGCTCGATGACCCGCTCGACGATCCGCCGACCCTTGTCCTCGCTCGCCAGCGACGGCGAGCCGAGGATCCCGGACTCCGTCACGGCCCGGTACGGGACGTAGCGTTCGAGCCCGCTCGGCCAGGGGTCGCCGTCGGGTTCAAAGTCGAGGCCCTCTGTCGTCTTCACGAGCTCGGGGCTGAGGTGCAGGAGCACCGAGGTGCCGAGCTCGCCCGCGTGCCCGACGACCCACGGACCGCCGGACATGAGATCGGCGGCCACCCGGTTCGCGTAACGCCACCAGTCGACTTGCATACAGCGTGCCCCGGACTCCTCGATGAGCCGCAGCGCGACGGCATCGATGAGCGCGACGTTACCGGCGTGGGTGTTGAGCAAGAGGAGGCGCGTGAACCCCCCGCCGACAAGGCTTCTGCAGATGCCCTCGAAGTAAGCCTCGAAGGCTGCCGGCGAGACGGTCAGGGTGCCGGGGTGGCTCATCAGGTCGAGCGAGTAGCCGACGGGCACGAGCGGTGCGCAGAGGGCGTCGAGGCGCGTCGCGACGCGACGTGCGACGCCCTCTGCCACGATGGAGTCCGAGGCCAGCGGCAGATGCGGGCCGTAGACTTCGACGGCGCCTGAAGGGACGACCACGAGAGGGGGCTCGCTACGCGCGCCCCTCTCCTCGATGTCGTCCCAGCTGAAGGCGCCGTAGTCGACTCCCTTGATCGCCGTACGGTCGTCGTCGATCCTCATCCCACACCCCCGTCAGTCTCGATGCGCCGCGCCCGCGATGAGCCCATCGATGTCGTAGAGCTCCGAAGGCCGCTTGCCGCCGACCAGCGCGTCGCGCCACCTGCCGTCGCCGGCCTCCTCCTCCTGAGCGGCATCGCACAGCTCTGCCGCCTCGCCCCTGGGCAGCACGAGCACGCCATCCGCGCTGCCGAGCACGAGGTCGCCGGGCTCGACCCGCAGTCCGCCGCAGATGATCGGCTGGTTGATCGAGCCGCCCTCACCGAGAATCTGGGTGGTGAGGGCGGCTCGACCTTTGCCGAAGACGGGCAGTCCGATCTCGATCTGCTGGACGACGTCGGTCAAAGGGCCGTCGACGATCACGCCGGCCACCCCCTGGACCTTGGCGGCGAGAGTCATCATCTCGCCCCAGCAGGCATAGCCGGTCCCGCCGGTCGCGATCACGATCACGTCACCGGGCTGCACGACATCCATGACCTTGTGGCAGACCGTGGAGTCCCGGCCGTGCGTCGCGACCGTCACGGCCGGACCCACCACGGTCATCCCCGGCGACAGCGGCAGTACCTCTCGGTCGACGGCATACCCGTCGATGAGGTGACCCAGCGTCGAAGGGGCGATGCCTCGGTAGCGCTCGACGAGGTCAGCCGGGACCCTGCCGATGTCTGTCACGATCCGGAACTCGCCCATCAATATCCTCTCCGTCAGATCGACCTCATCAACGATTCACGTCGGCTAGTCGGCGCGGACCTTTGTCCAGCCATCCTGGTAGAGCGCCGTCGCACCTTCGGGGTCGAGGATCACGTCGGCCCTGGCCATATCCTCGGCCGGCGGGAACATGGCCGGGTTGTCTGCGATCTCCGGAGGCAGCAGGTCGAGTGCCGGGGTGTTGGGGACGGCGATGCCCGAGAGCTCGCACATCTTGGCCGCGACCTCAGGCCGCAGCAGATACTCGATGAACTTGTACGCGTTGGCGACGTTCTCTGACGACTTCGTGATCGACAGGTTGTCGGTCCAGAAGGAGAACCCCTCCTTCGGCAGGATGTACTTGAGCTCCGGGCTCTCCGCCATCAGCGGCGCGATCTGGCTGCTCCAGGCCAGCTCGACCCACACCTGGCCCTGCTCCAGCAACTGCGCGTTGTTCGTCGAGTTGTACCCCTGCACGAGTGACTTCTGGTCGAGGAGGGACTGCGTCGCGACCTCGACCTCCTCCGGCACCAGCGAGTTCGCATCGTACCCGTTGACCTGAAGCGCCGGGATGTAGGCGGCAAGCATGTTGTCGAGCATCATGATCTTGCCCTTGTACTTCGGATCCCAGAGCGCCTCCCAGCTGTCGAGCTCCTCGTCGATGTACTTCGAGTTGTAGGCGAGCGCCGTCGTACCGTAGAGGATCGGCACGCTCCACTTGTTGCCGGGATCGTACTTCGACTGCTGGAACTCCTCCGGCACGTTACCGAGGCTCGGCAGCATGCTGTGGTCGAGCTCCTGGATGAGATCGAGACCGCTGAGCTGCTGCACGGCATACTGACTCGGGTTCACCAGGTCGTAACCAGTCGCACCCGACTGCAGCTTGGCCACCATGGCCTCGTTGCTGTCGAAGGTGTCGAAGGTGATCGTGACGCCGGTCTCTGCCTCGAAATCGTCGATGACCTCCTGCGGGATCTCTTCGGCCCAAGCGTAGATGTTGAGTTCGGTGGTCTCCGGAAGGGTCTCGGTGGCCACCTCCTCCTCATCGCCGCACGCCGCGAACGCCAGCGTGGCCAAGAGCAGAACGCCGAGTATCGCGAGCATTCTCACTGTCGACTTCTTCATCTCAACTCCCCAGTCTCGGTTTGCCTCTTGCCTAGTACCTGCCAAAGGCCAAGTGCGAGCGGCCATTGTCTTCAGTGCAGCTGGATCGTCGCCTGGCGCACTCCGGTGAACACCGTCAACGCGAGCGTGATCGCAACGAGCACGGTGCCGAGAGCATTGACGACCGGACTCACGCCAAGCTTCAGCATCGAGTAGATGTGCACCGGCATGGTCGTGCTCCCAACGCCGCTGAGAAACGTCGACATGACGATGTCGTCGAACGAGATGAGAAAGGCGAAGACGAACGCCGTGAGCATCGCCGGCGCGACTTGCGGCACCACGACGAGAAGGATGACGGAGCGAGGCTGGGCGCCGAGATCTGCCGCAGCCTCCTCGACGTCGGGGCTCAACCGGGCGACGCCCGCGAACTGGATCAGCGCCGCATACGGCAGCGTGATGATCACGTGCCCGAGGATCAGGCTGAAGTAGCCGAGCTGCATCTGCCCTCTGCTCAGCAGGATCAAGAGCGAGGTGGCCAGCACCAACTCGGGGACGATCAGGGGCATGAGGACCATGCCGGTGAAGGCGCGCTTGCCGATGAATCTCCGGCGCGCCATCGCGAAGGCGGCCATCAGGCCGAGAACGACACTGATGGTCGCCGCCGACGCGCCGACCGTGAGGGAGATGCGCAGCGCGTGCAGGAGTTGGTCGTTCTCGAGCAGCTCGCGATACCACTGCATCGTGAAGCCCGTCCACTTGTACCCAGAGGCTGACTGGCTGAACGAGAAGATGATCACGACGACGATCGGGGCCAGCAGGAAGACGTACGTGGCGGCCGTGATGGTCGACATGACACCGTCGACCCAGGACCTGCTCAGGCGATTCATGGTCCTGCTGCGACCTCCGGACCTCTTGGCCGGCGCCAGGCTCGTCACTGTGACCCCTTGACATCGCCCTGGATCCGTTTCCTGAAGACCCCGAGCGTGAGGAGCACTATCGCACCCACGAGTGCGACCAGCACCACCGACACGGCGGCGCCGAACGGCATGTTCCTGAACTCGAGGAAGAGGGTCACGATCAGGTTCCCGATGATGAGATCCTTGCCGCCACCCAGGAGCACCGGGATGACGAACACGCCGAGCGAAGGTGCGAAAACGAAGAGGACTGCGGCTGCGAGGCCGCGGGCGCCCAACGGCATGATCACGTGCAGGTGGGTGCGCAGAGGCCCGCAGCCGAGGTCGCCTGCGGAGTCAAGCAGCGACGGATGGATCCCCCGCAGGGCCGCATAGATGGGGAAGACCGCAGAGGGCAGGAAGACGTAGAGGAGCCCGATGAGCACGGCCCCACCACTCGGGAGAAGCTGCGCATCGTCGCCGACAATGCGCAGTGTCCTCAGGGAGAGATCCACGAGCCCATCAGGGCTCAGCAGCGTCATCCATGCCGACATGCGTACGAGGAAACTGGCCCAGAACGGGATCACCAGGAGAAGGATGAGCGGCCCTGACATCCGGCCGGCCTTGAAGGCCAGGATGTAGGCGACCGGGTAGCCGACCGCCAAGCACACCAGCGTGTTCTGAGCGGCCAGCCACAGGCTGTTGACGATGATACGGACGTAGACGGGGTCGGCGAGCTTCCCGTAGTTGTCCAGCGTCAAGTCTGAGCCGATCGAACCATAGGCGCCGACACTGGCGACACTCGAGCGCAAGACGAAGAAGAAGGGGACGATGACGAAGAGCACCAGAAGCACGACAGTGGGGCCTACGAGCAACAGCGTAGTCCAGTCGAAGCGACGAGAGGAGGACTTGCGTTCGACTCTCAGGCTGCGGGTCTGTGACATCGCCACTCTCTCCGGCCGGCGTCAGGCCGCCGGCCCAGGCTGGGAGCCATCTGCCGGTGGCCCCGGGCGAGGCGGCCTTGACGAAGCCGATCCCCAGCCTCGCGACCATCGGACATCCTCGACCGCCGGGTCGAGGTGCTCGCGCATCGCCCGCTCGGCCGCATCGGCATCGCCTCGGCAGATGGTGTCCACCAGCGTGCGGTAGACACCTATCTCATCAGGGACCAGGGCGATCGGCCGCTGCGAGAGGTAGAGCTCACGGACGCTGACGTTGTAGAGCCCGGCGAACACCTGGCGGATGAACGGGTTCCCAGACGCCTTCGCCACCAGGTCGTGGAATCTCATGTCGATCTGCAGTTGCCAGCGCCCGCTCTCCGTGTCGATGCCTTCCTCGGCTTCACGAAGCAGGTCCCGTAGCTGCTGCCGCTCTTCCGCGGTGGCTCGCTCTGCAGCCAACCGAGCTCCGAGCCCCTCGACGCAGCGGCGCAGCTCGTAGCTGTGCAGCACCCCTCGATAGGTGACACCGGCCACGAAGTAGCCTCGCCTGGGGACACTCCTGACGAGGTGGTCGCTGGCCAACCGCTGCAGGGCCTCGCGAAGCGGAGTTCGCCCCACGCCGAGCCGCGCCATCATCTCCCGCTCTGAGATCGAGCTCATCCGGAGCGAGCTTGACGGTGACGATGAGCTCCTTCAGCTCGTCGTAGGCGTAGTCGCTCTGCCTGCTGGCGTCTTCCATATGACGAATGTATTTCAAATATATTCGCCCCTGTCAACTGTACGGCGCGTGGCCTTTGGAGAGTCGGCGATCGAACCGAGTGTCGATCTCCGCAGCGAACGGGCGCCGTGGTCCGCCGACCGCCGTGCTACGCTCCCCGCCATGACCGACCGCCCCGCACCTTCCCCGCGCCGACCCATGACCTCATCGCCCGGCGCTACTCGTGCCGCACCTACCTCGAGCGGCCGATCACGGACGCCGACCAGCGGCGCCTGCTCGACTTCATGGCCACCAGGACCGTCGGCCCGCTGGGCTCGCACGCCCGCTTCGGGCTGCTCGCCGCGGCGCCGGACGACAGCCGGGCGCTCCGGCGCCTCGGCACCTACGGCTTCATCAAGGGCGCGACCGGCTTCATCACCGGGGCGGTGCGGCACGCGCCCAGAGACCTCGAGGACTACGGCTACCTCCTCGAAGAGGTCATCCTCTATGCCACCGCCCTCGGCCTCGGCACCTGCTGGCTGGGCGCCACGTTCACGCGGAGCACGTTCGTCAGGCGGTTCGGTGGTCTGGAGCGAGACGAGACGATGCCGGCCGTCGTGTCGACCGGCTACCCGGGCGACGACGGCACGGAGCGCATCCGCGAGCGCGAAGAGGGCGACCGGCGCCTGCCCGCGGACGAGCTGTTCTTCGAGGGCCGCTACGGCGAGCCGCTGCCGGCCTCGAGCGCGGGCGGCTACGCCCGCGCGCTCGAGGCCGTCCGCATGGGCCCGTCGGCGACCAACAAGCAGCCGTGGCGCATCGTGCGCGGGGCGGCCGCGGCGTGCGGCGGCGGCGCCGCCGCCGGCCGCGACTGGCACTTCCTCCTCCACCGCACCAAGGGCTACGGCAAGGGCAGCCTCACCTTCAAGGCGCTGCGCATCGCCGACCTGCAGCGCGTCGACCTCGGCATCGCCATGTGCCACTTCGCGCTCGTCGCCCGCGAAGCCGGGCTCGACGGCGACTGGGTCGTCGACGACCCCGGCCTCGCCCTGCCCGACGGGGTCGAGTACACGGCGACGTGGCGGGAGAGCGAGCTGAGCAGCGCTGCGCCGCCCCGCCGCGGCCGTCACCCGTCCAAGTGCGCGATTGTCACTCTGCTCACGTTCACGCGCAGCGGCCTACCATGGGCGGATGCAGACGCTCTTCCTCGACGAATCCGGCGATCACAGCCTCACCGTCATCGACCCTCAGTACCCGGTGTTCGTGCTGGGCGGTGTCATCATCGACGACGACTACGAGAGAGGTGAGGCGAGCGCTCGTCTGGAGCGATTCAAGCTGGAGGTCCTGGGCAGACGCGACATCGTCCTGCACACGGCGGACATCGTGCGCCAGACCGGGCCATTCAGCGTCCTCGCCGATCCGCCCACACGCAAGGCTTTCCGACAGGCTCTCAATGCGCTGATGCGCGAACTGAAGTTCACGGTCGTGGCCTGCGCGATCCGGAAGGACGCTCACCTTGCGTCCTACGGTGTGACGGCCTTGGACCCGTACATCCTCAGCCTGAACGTCCTCGTTGAGCGATTCTGCTTCGCGCTCGCTGACGTCAGAGCAGATACAGCCGGGCACGGTCATCGCCGAGCGCCGCGATCCCGCACTCGACGCCGCCCTCGTGGCAGCTTGGCGGCACATGAGGACTCGCGGCACCTCGTACCTCCGTCCGTCGACGATCCAGGAGCGAATCGCGCGACTCGACCTTCAAGGCAAGGGATCCGGCAGAGCCGGGCTCGAACTTGGCGGACCTGGTGGTGTCGCCGATCGGCCGGTTCGTGGCCGGCAAGCCACCTCGCGAGGACTGGACGATCGTGGAGAGCAAGCTGCAGCGGCGAGGTGGCAGCTACCAGGGGAGCGGCTTGGTCGTGCTCCCCAAATGGTAAGGCCGGGACCCGCTACGCAGTTCCCGACCTCTGCTCGAAGTATCGGCGTCGGCCGCCCGGTAGTCAAGGTCCGCATCCGGACCCCGCCGCCTCCGCCGGCCTCAGACCCCGCCGCGAACGCTCTCAAGTGAGCAGCGCGATGATCTTGCGCTGCACAGAGCGCTCGGCGTCGCCCGCTTCGACCGCAAGGTTGACCTGCATGGTCGTCTCCGCCAGCTCGACGAGGTCGTCGGCGACACGGTAGCCCTTGGCTTCGCGCAGCCATCGCAGACACCTTGGCCAGGCGCCAGAGCGTGGGTCTTCCCTCATGGACGGGCGGGGGCGCCGGCGTGGCGCACCCGAGAAGCAGCTTCCTCGCATTCTGACGGGTGACACCGAGCAGCGCCGCGACGTCGGTGAGGCCGATCAGGTCGGGCGATGCCTCCACAAGCCTGGCCCCGGAGATCGCCCGCCGCACGGCGCCGATGGCGCTGAACACCGCCTCCGCGGCCGAACCGGCCTCGCGCGTGAAGCTCAGCGCCACACGCCCCCGGCGACCGACACCCACCGTGGCGTCGTCGCAGCCCGCGTCCCCGAGGCGCTCGATGAGCGCATCGAGATCCGTCTCCTCGGGGATCGCGAACGTGAGACCGAACTCATACGCAGTCATGATCCACTCCCCGATTCCCCCGTTTGATGACGATCCTTGAACGATGGCCGGGTGCAACCATCCACCACTCTGCGAAGCTGGCGCGCGTGGTCCTCCGGACTGCGCGGCGTGCCCCACACCACCGTGATGCAGAACTCCCCGCACCGGCAGTCGGGGTCGTTGTGAGGGCAGTACATCTTGCCCCAGCCGTGAGCGCGGGGGCTGAGGAGTTCGACGCGCCAGCCGTGCTGCTCTGCATACTTGAGTGCCTTCTCGATGTGAGGATCGGGGTGCCGTCGTCGCGACATGCGACCTTCCCTCTGGACAGTGTCGGCGTGATGGCGGCGGTTGTCAAGTGACAACCTCCGCTCACAGGATAGGCGAGTAGCTGACCGTCGCGGGGCCGGCAGCTCAAGGTGGACGCGGGCGCGAGGGGATGACGATGCCGACCTGCTACCGCGCCCGGATCATCCTCATGCCGCGCAACGGGCATTCGCGCCGGCCGGCCGAGCGCCTCGGTGTCACGGAGGAGGGTGTCCTCCGCGAGCGCGACGTCGACGAGCGCGGCGCGCTCTGCGACGACGTCGTCTTCTCGCTGCTGCGCAGGGAGTGGCGCAGACCGGGCTCCTGACTAGGCGACAAGCTCGATCACCACCCGTGCTGCCTTGCGGCACCACGTTCCTCTTGGCGAACTCCTGGATCGTCCACCGCCCGTCCGCTCCGTGAGCCTCGACACTTCTGTCACTCGTGTGTACACTGTACGTACAATCAGCCGCCACGAGGAGCACCGATGAGTCCTCAAGCAAGCACGAGCGTGACCAAGGCCGAGCGCCTCAACATCCGCGTCACCGCAGAAGAGAAGGCCCTCGTCGAGCAGGCCGCCAGGCTGAGCCGTGTCAGCGCCAGTCAGTTCGTGCTGCGGGCGGCGGTGAGCTCGGCCGAGCAGCTGTTGGCCGAGCAGACGCGCTTCGTCCTCTCCCCTTCCGACTGGGAGCGGTTCACCACGATCCTCGACCGACCGGCGCACGAGATCGCCGCGCTGAGGGAGCTGGCGGCCAGGCAGTCGCCCTTCGGTGAGCGCTGAAGGGCGGTGTGGTGGCGCGGGGCCGCGCGGCGGGGCGCCGCGCGGCCCCGCGCCACCACACACCGAACCGCTCCGAGGCCCCGAGCCGCTCGCGCCGCACCACCAGTCCGCGTCGTTCGAGTGCGGGGTACCGGTGCTCGACGCGTACCTCCGTGATGCGGCGCTCGCCGACGCCCGCGGCGGCAAGTCCCATACCCAGGTGGCGGTCCGGGGTGACGTGGTCGTCGCGTACTACTCCCTCGCCGCGAGCAGCGTCGAGCCGGCCGCGGCGAGCGGGCGGGTCGCCAAGGGACAGGGTCGTCAGCCCATCCCGGTGGTGCTGCTGGCCCGCCTCGCCGTCCATCTCACCGAGCAGGGCCGCGGCCTCGGCGGCAGGATGCTTCTCGAGGCGCTCGCGCGGTCGGCCGAGGCCGCGGAGGTCATCGGGGTGCGTGCCGTCCTCGTGCACGCCGTCGACGAACGTGCGCGAAGCTTCTACGAGCGCTTCGGCTTCGAAGCGTCGCCCACACACCCGCTGCACCTCGTGATGCTGATGAAGGACATCCGCAAGACGCTCGGCTTCTGACCGAGCCGGCGGCGGACGGCCGAGCCGGCGGGGGCGACGGCCGGCGCGGCAGCGGGCCGGCGCGCCGGCCGCGCCCGCGCGCCCCTACCTGCCGTTCGCGTTCAGCCGGTGGTACAGCCCCTTGAGCTTGCCGAAGAGCTTGCGGTACTCGGCGTACGCCGCGGCGTAGACCCGGCTGTCTTCGGACGGCTCGAAGGCCGCCGGCGCGGGCACGCGCGCCGGCACGTCGTCCAGCGTGAGATCGCCGAGGCAGACCCGGGCCCAGAGCGCCACGCCACGCAGCTGCGCGTGGCGCGGGTCCGGCACCTGCTCGACCGGGCGGCCGAGGACGTCGGCGTAGATCTGGCACCACAGCTCGCTCTGCGCGCCGCCGCCCAGCAGGCGCACCTTGGGGACGGGCTGCCGGATGAACTTCTCGTAGGCGTCGAGCAGCCAGCGCGCGTTGTGGGCGACGCCCTCGAGCACCGAGCGCACCAGCATCGCCCGGTCGGTGCGCAGCGAGAGGTTGAGCCAGCCGCCGCGCACGACCTTGTCCTCGGCCGGGCTGCGCTCGCCGCTGAGCCACGGCATGAAGAGCACGCCCTCGCAGCCGGCCGGCGCCGTCGCCGCCAGGCGCAGCAGGTCGTCGTAGGACGGCGCCATGCCTTCGGGAGCGGCGCCCTCGGCGCCGATGCCGCTGCCGCCGCCCAGCAGGCCGTCGGGCGGCGCCACGATCTGCTCGCGCAGCCAGTGCAGCGCCGCCCCGCCCGTCTCCTGGTTGTTGGCCACCAGCGGATGCTCCGGGTCGAGGCCCGGCACGGTCGCGATCTGATGGATGATGTCCGTGCGCTTGAACGGCACGCGGGCGCCGATCCACGACGTGGTCGACACCGCGATGTGCGTCTCGTAGAGCCCTGTGGCGCCCGACCCGACGACCGCGGCGTGCAGGTCGGGGAGGCCGCAGACGACGGGCGCCCCCGGGGCGACGCCAAGCTCGGCCGCCACCTCGGGCAGCAGCGGGCCGAGCACCGAGCCCATGGGCAGCAGCTCGGGCAGCCTATCCCGGTCGCGGCGCGTGCGCCTGACGAGCTCGTCCACATAGCCGAGCGGCGCGCCCGGCCGGTTGTCGGTGAGCCAGGAGGCCATCATCGAGGCGGGGGTCGCCGCCGCGCGGCCGGTGAAGCGCAGGCCCAGGTAGTCCACCGGCTCGAGGATCACCTTGGTCTTCGCGTAGACATCCGTGAGCCGGTACTTCAGCAGCAGCGCATGGCCCGTCGGGTCGGCGCCGCTCGGCGCCGGCGCGCCGCCGGTGATGCGGACGAAGGGCAACGTCTTCAGCGGCGCGAACCCGGCGACGTTGACGGGGCCGCCGATGACGTCGCGCGCCAGGTCGTGGGCGCGGGTGTCGGACCAGATGAGGACCTCGCCCGCCGGCTGCCCGTCGGCGCCGACGGGCACCGACGAGGCGAACTGCCCGGTGACGCCGACGGCGTGCAGCCGGGCGCCGTCGGCGCCCGCGACGGCGATCGCCTCTCGCGCCGCATCCAGCAGCATGTCCCACCACTCGACGGCGTCCTGGGTCACCGCGCCGTCGAGCCCGACCCGCACGTGCACGGGGCGGAAGGCCACGGCGCGAAGGTCGCCGTCCAGCGAGCAGACGGCGACCTTCGGACCCCCGTTGCCGAGGTCGACGGCGAGGATCCAGCGGTCGTCCGCGCAGCCGTCCGAGCGCTCGTCCGCGCCCGCGGCGACACCCTCAGCCGAGCGCTCGTCCGCCGTGCTCGACCACGTCAGGAGGCGCGCGTCGGGCGCGACCTCGTGCATCGCGTCGAGGACCTGCACCATCACCGTCTCGACGAGCGCGTTGCCCTGCGGCGTGCCGCCGAAGCCATACACGGCGCCCGACTTCGCCCGCTCGCCCTTGTGCTGCGCGGCGTAGGCCACGGCCCCGCGCAGCGCCTCAAGGAAGGCCTCGGCCACCCCGGGCGCCGTGTTGGGCCGCGTGATGCAGAAGTGCAGCGCCGGCGGGAACTGCAGCGGGTTCATCCGCCATCCCTGCGCCATGAGCGCGTCGTTGACGAGGTAGATGTCCAGGTCGTCCGCGGGCTTGAAGGCGATGAGGAACACCGGGTCGCCGATGACCTCGAGCTCGGGGATGCCGTCGCGGATGCCGTCGCGGATGGCCGTGGCCGTCTTCATGATGCCGTCGGCCGCGGCCAGGTAGCCGGTCTCCCCCGTGGCCAGCAGCGCCGCCCACGTCGAGGCCAGGATGCCCCCGCTGCGCGACCCGGCGAAGCCCGGCGAGATGTACAGGCCGCCGGGCCAGTCCGGGAAGGCGAAGTACTGGTGCGCGCGCAGGGCCTTGTCGCGGTACAGCAGCACGCTCGAGCCCTTGAGCCCGTAGCCGTACTTGTGGGTGTCGGCGGAGATCGAGGTGACGCCCGGCACGCGGAAGTCCCAGAGCGGCAACTCGTAGCCGAGCCGCTCCACCCAGGGCAGCAGCCAGCCGCCCAGGCAGCCGTCGACGTGCATGCCGATGCCGTGCGACTGAGCCAGCGCGGCGATCTCCGCGATGGGGTCGATGAGGCCGTGCGCATAGTTGGCGGCGCTGCCGATGAGGGCGATGGTCTGGTCGTCGACGAGCTCGGCCATCGCGCCGACGTCGGCGACGTAGTCGCCGGTGAGCGGCGCGTGCCGCATCTCGATGCCCATCCAGTGGGCGCCCTTGTCGAGGGCGATGTGCGCCGTGACCGGCTTGACGACATTGGGGCGCGTGACGCCGCGCTCGCGCGCCTGCTCGCGATACGAGTACAGGGCGGTGATGAGGCTCTCCGAGCCGCCGCCCGTGATGACGCCGACGCCCGTCCCGTGCAGAAGCTCCGAGGTCATGGCGATGATCTCGCCCTCGAACTTGGTGGCGCTGGGGTACATGTCGCGCTGCAGGACGTTGGCGTGGGAGTACAGGTCGAAGACCTCGCCGAGGAAGTGGTAGTGGTCGTGGTCGCCGCAGTACAGGCTGCCCGAGACGGTGCCCTTGTCGCCGCGCTCGTCCTCGACCTGGGCCATGGCGCCGATCTCGGCCAGGATCGCCGCGCGGTCCACCGGCTCGGCCGGCACCGTGCGGTACGTGGTCGTCTTGTCGCCGTACGGGTAGAGATCGCCGATGATCTGCGCCAGAGGGTCGTCAGCCACTTGTCTCACCTCGCTCGTCGAACGGACCGGGAGGCGCCGACGATCCGGCCCCCCGAGCCGACACGTGGGATCCGGGCTCAGCCTACGGCCGCTCGAGGTGGGGCGTCAATGAGCGCGGAGCGGGCGCGCTGCGCGCACCGCCCGCTCGCGCCGCACCGCCCGCTCCGCGTGTCGCACCGCCCGCTCCGCGTGTCGCACCGCCCGCTCCGTATGTCGCTGGTGTAGGCTTCTGGCTCACCGACCCCGACTCCGCGTCGAGTCGCAGCGTGAGGAGGCGAGATGGCCGCAGACAGCGCCGACGGATCGACCACGGACCAGACTCATTCGCCGAGGGTGAGCCCGGCCATGTTCGCGCGCCTCGCGGCGCGCGCCGCCGTGGCCGAGCCCCACGAGACGATCCCGGTCGAAGCGCCGTTCACCGGCGTGACGATCGGCGAGGTGCCGAAGGGGCGGCCCGACGACGTCGCGGCCGCCGTCACCGCCGCCCGCGAGGCGCAGCAGGCGTGGGCGTGCCGCCCCGCCGCCGACCGCGCGGCCATCCTCCTCCGCTTCCACGATCTGCTCATCGCCAACGCCCACGAGATCCTCGACGTCATCCAGCTCGAGTCGGGCAAGACCCGCCATCACGCCTACGAAGAGGTCCTCGACGCCGCCATCCAGGCGCGCTACTACGCGCACACGGCCGAGGGCCTGCTCAAGCCGCAGCGCCGCCAGGGCGCTCTCCCGATCCTCACGAAGACCTGGGAGCTGCACCAGCCGCGCGGCGTGATCGGCATCATCACGCCGTGGAACTACCCGTTCACGCTGGCCGCTGGCGACGCCATCCCGGCGCTCGCCGCCGGCAACGGCGTCGTCCTCAAGCCCGACAGCCAGACGCCGTTCTCGGCGCTCTGGGCCGCGGCCCTCCTGGTCGAGGCCGGTCTCCCGCGCGACCTCCTGCAGATCGTGACCGGGAGCGGCGCCGAGCTCGGCGAGCCGCTCATCGACGCGGCGGACTACCTGATGTTCACGGGCTCGACCGCGACCGGCAGGATCGTCGCCGCCCAGGCCGCCTCGCGGCTCAAGGACTGCTCGATGGAGCTCGGCGGCAAGAACCCGCTGCTGGTGCTGCCCGACGCGCGCCTCGGCGCGACCGTGCGCGGGGCGGTGCGCGGCATCTGCTCGAACAGCGGACAGCTGTGCATCAGCATGGAGCGCCTCTACGTGCACGAGAGCGTGTACGACGACTTCGTCCCCCGGCTGGCCGAGGCGCTGCGCGGCGTGCGGCTCGGAGCCGCCATGGACTTCAGCGCCGACATGGGCTCGCTGATCGGCGCCGACCAGCTCGCCAAGGTCACGACCCACGTCGCAGGACGCGATCGCGAAGGGGGCCGAGGTGCTGGCGGGCGGGAGCGCCCGCCCCGACCTCGGCCCGTACTTCCACGAGCCGACGCTGCTCTCCGGCGTGACCGAGGACATGCTCGTGTGCCGGGCGGAGACCTTCGGCCCCGTCGCGGCCGTCTACCGCTGCGCCTCGGTCGACGAGATGGTGGCCCGCGCCAACGACACCGAGTACGGCCTCAACGCCAGCGTCTGGACGCGCAGCGCACGGACCGGCCGCGAGATCGCCGAGCGTCTCCAGGCCGGCACCGTCAACATCAACGAGGCCTACGCCGCGACGTGGGCGTCGGCCAGCCCGATGGGCGGCTTCAAGGCCTCGGGTCTGGGGCGCCGCCACGGCGCCGTCGGCCTCCTCAAGTTCACGGAGTCGCAGACGGTCGCGACGCAGAGGCTGCTCGCCATCGACACCCCGCCGCACGTGAGCCACGCGCAGTACGCCACGGTCATGAGCCTGGCGATGCGCGTGCTCAAGCACGTGCCGGGCATCGACTGAGGAGGACGCCGTGACGACGATCGCCGGCAAGCACGTCCTGATCACCGGAGGCGCCTCGGGCATCGGGCTACGGCCTGGCGCTGCGTTGCGCCGCGATGGGCGCCGACGTGAGCATCCTCGACCTCGACGAGGCCGGCGCCGAAGCCGCGGCCGCGGACGCGGCCGAGCACGGCGCCGGCCACGCCCGCGGCTACGCCTGCGATGTCGGCGACCGCGGCCAGGTGGCCGCGGTCGCCGCACGCGTCCTCGCGACCGGCGGCCCCGTCGACATCGTCGTCAACAACGCCGGCGTCGTCAGCGGCAAGCCCCTGCTCGAGCTCGAGCGAGGAGCAGATCGAGGCCACCTTCCGCGTCAACACCTTGGCCGCGTTCTGGGTGACACGCGCCTTCCTCCCCGCGATGGTCGAGCAGGGCAGCGGTCACATCGTGACCGTCGCCTCGGCCGCGGGGCTCATCGGCACGCCGCGCCAGACCGACTACGCCGCCAGCAAGCACGCCGCCGTGGGCTTCACCGAGGCGCTGCGCTTCGAGCTGAAGCGGAGCACTCCCGGCGTGCGCGTCACCGTCGTCTGCCCCTTCTACACCGACACCGGCATGTTCGAGGGGGTCAAGACGCGCTTCCCGCTCCTGCTCCCCATCCTGCGCACCGACGACGTCGTCAAGGCCATCATCAACGCCATCGAGATGAACAAGCCGAAGGTCCTCATGCCGTTCATGGTGCGCACCGTGCCGGCCATGCGCCTGCTGCCGCTCCCCGTCTTCGACCGCGTCGCCGAGTTCTTCGGTGTCACCGGGGCGATGGACGAGTTCACCGGGCGCCACAAGAGCTAGCGATCCGTTCGCGATCGCCTTGACCAAGGTCACGACTCGCGGCGCAGCCGGCCGGGTACCGTCCTGGATGACCACACCCCGCCCGCGGTCACGACCCGCGGCGCCCCGGCAACGAACGGAGTCTCGCCATGCAGACCATCACCGCCGACCAGTTCCCCGTGGCCGACAACCCGCACGGCGTCGACGTGCGCCACATCCACGCCAGCCCGCACGTCGTCGTCTCGCAGATCACCCTCGAGCCCGGCGAGGTGGTGAAGCCGCACAAGGCCCCGGTCGACGCGTTCTTCTACGTCCTCGAGGGCACGCCCGTCGTCGAGATCGAGGGCGAGACCGCTACGGCGGCCGCCGACACGCTGATCCCCAGCGCCCCGGGGCGCCTGCACAGCATCCGCAACGAGAGCGCGGCGCGCGTGCGTTTCCTCGTCGTCAAGACGCCGAATCCGAAGCGCTGAGCGACCCGGCGCCGGCCGGCAGCCCCGGCCGGCGCCATCGCAGGATGACCGTCATGGATCCCGCACCGACATCGCGCCGCGCCGAGGTCGAGCGCCTCCTCGAGCGCGCGACCGCCTGGGCGGCCGGCCGCCCCGACGTGGTCGCGCTCGCCCTCGTGGGCTCGTACGCGCGCCGCGACCCCGTGCCCGGCCGCCACGCGGCCACCGACGAGAGTGACGTCGACCTGGTCCTGCTCACCGACGACCCGGCCACCTACCTGGCCGGCGACGATTGGGCGGCCGAACTCGGCGCCGGCCGCGTCCTCGGAGCGGTCGTCTGGGGTGCGGTGACGGAGCGGCGCCTGATCATGCCGTCTGGGCTCGCGGTCGAGGTCGGCGTCGCGCGCCCCTCGTGGGCAGCGACCGCGCCGGTCGACGGCGGCACGCGCCGGGTCGTGAACGACGGCCTGCGCGTGCTGCACGACCCGCAGGGTCTGCTCGCCCGCCTGCAGGCGGCCTGCCCTCCGCGGCCGACGGCTGACGACCGGCGGCCCGCATCCGGCAGCCCGCATCCGGCGGCCCACGCGGTGACCTGACGTCCGCTGTCCCCGGCCACGCCGTGTTGTACGCTTGCCGCATGCCGTCGGGCCCGTGGACCCGACCCTGTACCACGCGTGAGGTGGACATGGAGACCAAGCACCCGGCCGTGATGAGCGGCGGCGGCGATCGCGCCGGTGCCCGGCCGCCGCGGCCCCGCCGCCATGGCCTCGTCTGGATCCTGCTCGGACTGCTGGCGCTGCAGGGCGCCGGCGGCATCTTCGGGGGCGGCGCCCTCGTCCTCTCCCCCGGCGGCGACCTGCTCCGGATGCCGACCTCGTACCTCGAGGGTCGCCCGTTCTCCGACTACCGCGTCCCGGGCCTTCTGCTCCTGACGGTGCTCGGCGTCTTCCCGCTGGTCGTCGTCGTCGGCCTCTGGCGCCACCGCCCGTGGGCCTGGTTCGGCGCCTTCGCCGTCGGCTGCGGCCTCGTCATCTTCGAGATCGTCGAGTACGCGATGATCGGCTCCGACGCCCAGCAAGCCATCTGGGGATCGATCGGCGCGCTCATCGCCATCTGCTGCATCGCGCCGTCGGTCCAGCGTCACAGCGGTGTGTGGTGGGCGCCGGACCTGACCGCGAGGGTCGCAGCCGAGACCGAGGGAGGACAGTGAACGAACCGACTCCTGAGCGCAGGATCCTCGCCGCCCAGAACGTCAGCCGCATGTGCCTCGTGTGCGGGGTCGAGAACGCGCTCGGCCTGCACGCCCGGTTCTACGAGCTCGACGACGGCGAGCTCCTCGGCGTCTTCACGCCGCGCGACGAGCACCAGAGCTACCCCGGCCGGCTGCACGGCGGCGTCGCCTCGACGATGCTGGACGAGACCGTGGGCCGCGCGATCCTGGTGCGCCAGCCCGGGGCCTGGGGCGTGACCGCGGAGCTCACGCTGCGCTTCCGCAGACCCGTGCCGCTCAAGGGCGAGCTGCGCTGCGTCGCGCGCATCACCCGCGACACGCGCCGTCTCTTCGAGGGCAGCGGCGAGCTGCTGCTCGCCGACGGCACGGTCGCCGTCGAGGCGCGCGGCAAGTACCTCAAGATGTCGCTCGAGGACATCGCCGCCGAAGGCATGGACGAGAGCGAGTGGTTCGCCGACCCGCGCGCGCGGCCGGACAAGGTCGGCCGGTAGCTCCGCCCCGGCCGGACGGCGTCGGTCTCTGAGGCCGACGAGCGAAGGGGGCGCCTCACGGCGCCCCCTTCGCTCGTCCGCCCCCCGTGAGGACGATCCTTACTTCACGACGAACTTCACGTACGCGCTGTAGAACCCGGCGTACTCCGTCGTCGCGAGGAAGTACGTCCGCACGCGCCACGTGCCCCTCTTGTTCGGCGTGTACTTGCGCGTCGCCGAGCTGTACTCGGCGTAGTCGGTCAGCGGCATGGTCCCCGTGGTGGTCACCGTTCTCCAGGACCCGTCCACGTAGCGCTGGAACCGCCACTTGACCTTGCCGCCGGTCTTCGTCGGGGTGACGTTGCCCGCGACGTAGACCGAGCCGCCGAGCGAGAAGCTCGTGCGGCTGAGCTTCTCCGTCACGATGGGCTTGACGCTCACGAGCACCGTGCCGAGCGCCGGCTTCAGCACCCTGTCGTCTTCGATGTCGCCCTTGGTGATCGCGTCGTAGGTGGTGTTCTTCGTCGGAGCGACGTCGTCGGAGGTGAACTTGCCGTAGACGTTCGTCGTCGTCGTCTGCAGCTTGATCCAGTCCAGCGTCAGGACAGGCCGGCCGAGGAGAGTGATCAACGCGCCGCCGACCGGCGTCCCGTCGTTCTTGAGTTCACCCGTCAGCTGCGTCGTTCCGCCGTACTTCACGGTCAGCGCGAGCGCGCTGAGCGACAGCGTCCGCTCGACGATGGTGGCTCGGATCGGGGTGGGTGACGTCGTAGCCGCGGTGACACGAGTAGCAGAAGGGACCCCCGCTCACGACGTCGAGTGGGGCCGTGAACGGCTCGTGGACCTTCTCGAGCGCCTGGGCGCCGTCGTGGCAGTCATAGCAGCTGGGCTGTCCGTCGTCGTGGTGGGCGCTGCCGTTCGGGTAGCTCTGCGCGGACGTCCTGTGACACCCGTCGACACACCCCTTGGCGTTCGCGCCGTAGTGCGGCAGGTTGCTCGCGGCATCGACCGCGTGGCAGTCCGTCGCCGCGGCACAGCCTTCGGACGTCTGCACGTCGTCCTGGTTCTCGCCCGGCAGGTGGCAGCTCCAGCAGGTGTCGAACCCGGACTCTTCCACCCGGTTCTCGTAGCCGCCGTAGTGGCACACCAGGCATTTCTTGGTGTCGACCGGAGCGATGGGCTCGACAGGTGACGACCCCGTGGCAGGAGTAGCACGTCGTCGACCACGTGTCGCGTGCCGTGATCGAACGTCCCGGCGCACTCTGGGTCCAGCGGTTCGAAGGCCAGCGCCGAGGGGGCGGTCACGACCAGCGCGCCGGTGACGGCCAGCATCAGCACGATCAGGCGCGCCCATCGGCGCCGTCCGTGCGCATGAACGGTACCCCTCATGCGACCTCCCCCGGTCAAAGTGCTCCCATTTCTGAGTCCACAGTCTAACTAATCCCTGTCCGCGTGCAAGTGTCGCTGGTGCGTCCCTCCACTACTTCACCGCGAAGTAGGCGTACGAGGTCTTGTAGCCGACCAGGGTGGTCGTGGCCGCCACCGACGCGCGTACTCGCCAGCTCCCACGCTTGCCCGGCTTGTACTTGTAGCTGTACGTGCTGTAGTCGGCCGTGGACACGACCGCACGGCTCTTGATGAGGACCGTCCTCCAGACCCCGTCCACCTTGCGCTGGAAGGCGAGCTTGACGATGCCGCCGGGGCGCGCCGGCGTGAGCTTGCCCTTGACGGTGATCGTGCCGCCGAGGAGGAGCCTCGTCCTGCTGAGGGAGCGGGACAGCGTCGGGCGCACGTTGACCAGCGCCGAGGCGAGCCCCGGCTTGACGACCGCCCCCTCGATGCAGGTGCCGGGGGTGATCGTGCGGTACGACGTGATCGCGGTCGGGATGAACGGGTCGAAGCCGTAGTCGCCGGCGGCGCCGGTCAGCGTCGTGCCGAGGTCCGCGTGCGCGAGCGCGAGCGCCGGCTTCGCCTGAAGGGTGATCGGCGCGCCCGGGAAGGGCGCCATGTCAAAGAGAAGCGAGCCGAACAGACCGAGCGGGTCTCCCCAGCGCACGGTCGTGGTGGTGGGTATCAGCGTCATGTCGCGGGCGCTGATCGACGCCGGGTCCGGGTGTTCGTCATCGTACCCGGCATGACAGTCGAAGCAGGTGAGATCGGCGACGTAGGACTCGTGGACGAT
>CAWHPR010000003.1:0-773020 GCA_963831295.1 uncultured Thermoleophilia bacterium
GGGTGTAAACGACGTGGCGGCGAAGTGGGTATGGTTTCCGCGAGACCGTGACGTGACGAGGACGTGATGGCGAGACAGCCTTCATGAAGGAACCGGACGATGCGCGGCCCGCCCGACGCGCTGCCCGAGCGGCCGCTCAGCGAGCGACCCGAACTACGTGACGCCGACCGAGCTACGGCAGCTCGAGGAGCACGACCGCGCTCGAGGAGCGCCGGATGGCGCTTGTGGAGCGCGGCGAGGACGCCTGCCGCGATGCGATGGCTCGACATCGACCGCGACCTCAGGTACATCTCGGCGCGCCTCGACAGCGCGCTCGTCGTCGATCCGACGACACAGCCGCCCGGCGAGGTCGCCTTCGGCGCCGCAGTCACGGTCGCGCAGGCAGGAGCCGAGGACCGCACGTTCAAGATCGTCGGAGAAGACGAGGCCGACCTGGCCAGCGGCAGGGTGAGCTACGTGTCGCCGCTGACCGACGCCCTGCTCGGGGCGGCGGTAGGCGATCGTGTGACCTGGCGCCGCCCGGCCGGCGATCTCGAATTACGGATCGTGGCGATCGAGTACCGGGCCAGCCAGTAGGCGCAGCGTGACGGTGCCGGGTGGCGGCGAGGCCCGATGATCGCCGCAGCCGGCACCAGCCCGCGCCCACTCTCCCTACCGCCTCACGGCTGGAGCACCTGGACATCCAGATAGCCCGGCGTCGGCTCCTGCCCGAGCAGGATGCCCGTCACGCCCTTGATCGTCGAGAATCCGCAGGTCCACTCCGGGTTGCCGTCGGTCAGGACGGCCAGCGAGAAGCGGCGCTCACCGCGCTCGAGCCACGCCGCTTGGACCACGAGGAAGTTGTTGGGGTTGAGCCACCCAGCCTTGAAGTAGGTCTCCCAGCCAAGAGGACCAGACGCCGCCACGATGCCCCAGCGCTGGCGGGGAACGATGCCGAGAGCACCTCGCGCACGAATTCGCGGCGCTGCTTGGGCACGTGCGACTCCAGCTCGAGGAAGAAGCGCGCCTGGTCGGCGGCCCAGATCTGGCTCGTGATCCAGTACGGCGCCGGCGCGAAGTCCTTCATGCCGACACGGTCCGCCAGGCGCTGCAGGCCCTCCTGGCCGACCTCCCTGAAGACGACGTCGGCGCAGGCGTTGTTCGACTCGACGATCATGAGACGCAGGACATCGTCCATGGACGGGTCCGGTTCGGGGTGCATTCCGCAGGTACTGGGCTACGAGCAGCATCGCCTTGACCAGACTGCGCTGCGGTAGCAGCTGTGTTCGTCGAGGCCGTAGAGGCGGCCGTTCGTGTCGACGACGGCGACACTCACGCGGCCGAGGCGAGCGGCGGCCCAAGCGAGAGCCTTCTCCACCGCGGCCTCGGACGGGGATCGCGGCGGCTGTGTGACGATCAGCGGCGCCGCCTTGCTCGACAGCTCCGCCTCGCCGGACGCGTCCTTCAGGAACACCCGGTAGCGGTACGTCCCGGGGGCGACGTCGGCTCGCCAGCGGTAGAGCAGCGTGGAGCCGGACGCGCGATGCTGCGCAGCGCGACGCGCGCGACGCGTTCGCCGTCCTTCGTCCTCACCTTCAGCACCGCGCTCAGCGGCACGGCGCGCTCTCCCTCGACACAGCGCGCAGCACGGCGATCTTGCCCGTGCGCACCTCGACGCGGCCATCGGCGACGGCGCACGCGGACAGCGCCGGCGAGGGCTGGGGCATGCGGCGTCGGCTCGCGGTCGCCCTGTCGCGCGAACAAGGCCGCGGCGCCGGCAGCGAGAACGACAAGCAGCGCGGCGATGACGGCGATGACCACTCGTCCGGACCCGCGCCTGCGACGCGGCACCCGATACCGCGTCACCCGCGGCGCGACCGTCACCCCCCGAGTGCGCGTCGGTCATCCGCCGCCGCCCGTCGACGGGGCGGACCTCTTGCGTACGACCATCATCGCGAACGTGCCATCTACCATGAGCGGAGTCTATCGGCTTCGAGAGTGGCAGCCGAGCGGCGACGTGGCGCCAGCGGCTACGATGCCTCGACCAGCGCCTCGACGAACTGGCTCGCGTAGAGGTCGTGGTAGAAGCCGCGGCGGGCGAGCAGCTCCTCGTGCGTGCCCTGCTCCACGATGCGGCCGCGATCCATCACGAGGATCGTGTCGGCGCCGCGGATGGTCGACAGCCTGTGGGCGATCACGAAGCTGGTGCGACCCTTCATGAGCCCGGCCATGGCGCCTGGATGAGCACCTCGGTGCGCGTGTCGACCGAGCTGGTCGCCTCGTCGAGGATGAGCACGTCGGGGTCGGCGAGGAAGGCGCGCGCGATGGTGAGCAGCTGCTTCTCGCCCTGTGAGACGTTGGTGGCGTCGTCGTCCAGCACCGTGTCGTAGCCGTCGGCGAGGGTACGTACGAAGTGGTCCACGCGCGCGGCGCGCGCGGCGGCGAGGATCTCCTCCTCGCTGGCGCCCTCGCGCCCGTAGGCGATGTTCTCGCGGATCGTGCCGGTGAAGAGCCAGGTGTCCTGCAGCACCATGCCGAACAGCCGGCGCAGGTCGCTCCTCGACATCTGGCGCGCGTCGACGCCGTCGATCAGGATGGCGCCGCCGTCAATCTCGTAGAACCGCAGCAGCAGGTTGACGAGCGTGGTCTTGCCGGCGCCGGTGGGGCCGACGATGGCGACCGTCTGGCCGGGCGGCACGTCGAGGTCGAGGTGCTCGATCGAGCGGCGTGTCGGCCTCGTAGCGGAACGACACGTCGCGCAGCGTGATGTGGCCGCGCGTGTGCGCCAGCGTGACGGGCGCGGCCACGTCCGGCTCTTCCTCCGCCTCGTCCAGCAGCTCGAAGACCCGTTCCGCCGACGCCGCAGTCGACTGCAGCACGTTCATGATGCTGGCCGTCTGCGCGATCGGCATCGTGAACTGCCGCGAGTACTGGATGAACGCCTGCACGTCGCCGAGCGAGATGCGCCCGTTGGCGACCATGAGGCCGCCGACGACGGCGACCGCCACGTAGTTGAGGTTGCCGACGAAGTTCATCACGGGCTGGATCAACCCGGAGATGAACTGGGCCTTGAAGCTGGCCTCGTAGAGCTTGGTGTTGCGCTCGTCGAACGCGTCGATGGCCGCCTGCTGGCGGCCGAAGACCTTGACGACGTTGTGCCCGGTGAACATCTCCTCCACGTGGCCGTTGAGGTCGCCGGTGTGCTCCCACTGAGCCGCGAACTGCTTCTGCGAGCGCTTGGCGATGACGACCGTGATCACCACCGAGAGCGGCACGGCGAGCACCGAGATGAGCGCCAGCACCCAGCTGATCCAGAGCATCATGATCAGCACGCCGGCGATGGTGAGGACCGCGCTGATCAGCTGCGTGAGGCTCTGCTGCAGCGACTGCGAGATGTTGTCGATGTCGTTGGTGACGCGGCTCAGCACGTCGCCGCGCGGGTGGTCGTCGAAGTAGCTGAGCGGCAGGCGGGCGAGCTTCTCGTCCGCCGCCTGCCGCAGCCCGAACATGGTGCGCTGCGCCACCCCGGCCATGATGTACTGCTGCAGCCACGCGAAGCCGGCGCTCAGCAGGTAGATGCCGACCAGCATGAGGAGCGTGCGGCCGATGGCGCCGAAGTCGACGCCCTCCCCGGGATGCAGGGTCATGCTCGACAGCATGTCGGCGATGCGCTCCTGACCTCGCGCCTCGAGTCCCGCGATCGCCTGCTCCTGCGTGACGCCGGCCGGCAGCTTCTCGCTGATCACGCCCTCGAAGAGGATGTCCGTGGCGTGGCCGAGGACCCTGGGTCCGAGGACGGCGAACGTCACGCTGGCGACGGCCAGCAGGACGACGAGGCCGATGAGCAGGCGCTCGGCCGCGAGCAGACCGGCCAGGCGGCGCAGCGCCCCTTGAAGTCCTTGGCCTTCACGACCGGCGTGATCAGCGCGTGGCCGCCGGGGCCGCCCGGGCCGGGACCGCCGCCGGGAAGGCCCGGCCCGCGCGGGCCGGGACCCTACGGCGGCCCCGCCGGCCGCGATCCTCCGTGGCGCTCACGCGGGGCCTCCATGCCGTCACCCGGCGCCCTCACGCCGCACTCTCCGCGCCGAGCTGCGAGACGACGATCTCGCGGTACGTCTCGCTGGTCTTCAGCAACTCGCCGTGCGTGCCCATCGCGGCGATGGCGCCGTCCTCGAGCACGACGATGCGGTCGGCGTGCATGATCGTGCCGACGCGTTGCGCGACGATGATGACCGTCGCTTTGGTCATCTCCCTCTTCAGCGCCGCACGCAGACGCGCGTCGGTGGTGAAGTCGAGAGCCGAGAAGCTGTCGTCGAAGATGTCGATCGGGCGCGCTCGCCAGCGCGCGGGCGATCGCCAGGCGCTGCCGCTGCCCGCCCGAGACGTTGGCGCCGCCCTGCGCCATCGTCGTCTCGATACCGTCCGGCATGGCCGCGACGAACTCCCGTGCCTGCGCGATCTCGAGCACGCTCCAGAGCTCGTCGGCGTCGGCTTGCACGCCACCGTGGCGCAGGTTGTCGCCACGGTGCCGCTGAACAGGAACGACCTCTGCGGCACCAGGCCGATCCTGCGCCAGAGGTCGTCCAGCGCGAACTCGCGCACGTCGACGCCGTCGACGAGCACGCCGCCCGCCGTGACGTCGTAGAACCGCGGGATCAGGCTGATGAGGGTCGACTTGCCGCAGCCCGTGCTGCCGACGATCGCCACTGTCTCGCCGGGCTCGGCCGTGAAGCTGATGCCGCTCAGCACCGGCTCCTCGGCGCCCGGGTAGCGGAACTCCACGTCGCGGAACTCCACGCGACCGCGCGCCGGCACGTCGGCGGCCGGCGCCGGCGGGTCGAGCCATCGTCGGCTCCGTGTCGAGCACCTCCTGGATCCGCTCGGCCGACGCGGCCGCACGCGGCACCATCACGAACATGATGGTCGCCATCAGCACGGCGAGCAGGATCTGGACGATGTAGGTGAGGAAGGCGGTGAGATCGCCGATGGGCATGCCGTGGCCGGCGCGTTCTGCATGCCGCCGAACCACATGATCGCCACCGTCGAGAGGTTCAGGACCAGAGTCAGCGTCGGAATCATGAGCGCGAACAGGCGGTTCACCTTGAGCGTCGTCCACGTGAGGTCCCGGTTGGCGCCCTCGAAGCGCTCCTCCTCGTAGCGGGTGCGGTTGAAGGCACGGATCACGCGCACGCCGCTCAGCATCTCACGCGTCACCTGGTTGACGCGGTCGATCTTGACCTGCATCGACCTGAAGAGCGGCACGGCCGAGCGCAGAACGAGACCGATGAAGACCAGCATCACGGGGATGGCGACCACGATGACGGCGGAGAGCGGTACGTTGAGCCGCAGGGCGACGATGATGCCGCCGATGATCATCATCGGGGCCATGACCACGTTGAGCATCATGAGCACGACCATCTGGACCTGCTGCACGTCGTTGGTCGTGCGCGTGATCAGCGACGGTGTACCGAAGCGGTTCACCTCGGCCTGCGAGAAGCGCTCCACGCGGCGGAAGAGCGCCCCGCGCACGTCGCGCCCGAAGCCCATCGAGACCCGCGAGCCCCAGTAGACGGCGACGATCGCGGCGGCGACGAAGAGCAGGGTCACCCCGAGCATGATGCCGCCGGTGCGCAGGATGTAGCCGGTGTCGCCGGTGACCACGCCGTTGTTGATGATGTCGGCGTTGAGCGTCGGCAGGTAGAGACTGGCGACCGCCTGCAGGAGCACGAGGACGAGGACGAGGACGATCCGCCGCCAGTAGGGCAACAGGCGTTGGCGGAGCAGCCGGATCACTCGGCCGCCCCGTCGGTCCGGAGCCGCTGTCGCCCCCGTCTCGAGCGAGCGCGACATGCTCGAGCTGAGCTGTCCAGCAGGCGCGCGAGTTCGACGCGCTCCTCGTGCGAGAGCGCCGCGATCGCCGCCGGCATGTGATCGGCCAGCGCGGCGCGCATGTCCCGGCCGACGGCGCGACCGCCATCCGAGAGGCGCACCTGCATGACGCGCTGATCCGACGGATCGTCCGCGGAACGCTCCGACGAGACGCGCCGGTCTCCATGGAGCGCAGCATCCGGCTGAGCGTCGGCGGCGCGATATGCAGCGCCTCGGCAAGGTCGCGCTGGGCGATGCCGTCGTGGTGAGCGAGAACGTGCAGGCATGCCGCCTGACCCGGGTGCACGGCCCGATCGACCAGCTGCCGGACCATGAACTGCCGGTGCAGGCGCAGCGCGCTGCCGAAGGCGCGGAACACCGCGGCCGACGCCTCGTCGAGGTCTCCCAGCTCGGGGGGCAGGCCCGGGGGGTCTGTGCTGTGTCTGCCGGTCGGGTCCACGGTGTACGGCTCCTTCGAAGGGTCACGGACGCCGGCGAAGATTAGCACGCTAATCGTTAGCGTGCAAACGGATACGCCCGAGCTGGGCGGGCGGCGGCGTCGGACCCGCCGCCCGCCGCGGCCCGAGATACCATCGTCGACCACTGGCGGAGTCACGACGCGGAGGTTCGCATGGGGCACCGGTCAAGGAGCAGATCGGCATCGAGGCCGTCGGGGCGCTCGACGTGAGGGTCGGGACGATCGTCGCCGTGAACGAGGTGCCCGGCTCGGGCAAGCTCGTCCGTCTGGACGTCGACTTCGGCGACTTCCGGCGCACCATCCTCGCCGGCATGAAGAAGGAGCGCGAGGACCCGCGCGAGATCGAGGGGCGCCAGGCCCTCTTCGTCGTCAACCTGGCGCCGCGGACGATGGCCGGCATCGTCTCCGAGGGCATGCTCTTCGACATCGGCTACGAGGACGGGATCACGCCGGTCCTGGCCGTCCCGGAGCAGCCCGTCCCCAACGGCGTGCGCGCCGGATAGGGCGGCTGCAGCCCGCGCAGCGCCACGTCGATCAGCTCGCGCGCGTGCATCTGACTCAGCAAGGCCCACGGACGGCGCAGTGCCGTCCGGGTATGGGTCAGTGCTTCGTCAGGCCGCGCTCGTAGAACCCGTCCTCGGCGCGCAGGTAGCCGCGCAGGGCGTGCGCGGCGCCGCTCTGCAGCGGCTCCGGCGGCCAGGGGATCATCCGCCGGTTGATGAACGGGCACGGCGGCAGGTCGGTCGCCGGCCGCTCGAGCAGCAGGCCGGCCAGCTCGCGGCCGTTGACGTAGCTCATCGACACGCCGTGGCCGATGCAGCCGAGGCTGTAGACCACGCGGTGGTCGCCGACGTAGCCGAGCGCCGGCGTGAGATCGGTGGTCACCGAGAACGGGCCGCCCCAGCGGTGCGTGACCTTCAGGTCGCGCAGGTGCGGCCAAAGGAAGTGGACGTGGTCCTCGAGGTGCCGGCAGGTCTGCTCGTCGGAGTCGGCGTCGAGCTTGCCGGCGTAGGTCAGAGCCGACGCGGGCCGCCGCCCATCACGATGCGCTTGTCCGGCGTCAGCCGGTAGTAGTGGATCAGGTTGCGCGCGTCCTCGAGGCCCTGGCGGCCCTCCCAGCCGATCGGCGCCAGCTGCTCGTCGGTCAGCGGCTCCGTGGCGATCATGTAGGTGAAGGCGGGCACCTGCTTGTGACTGAGCGTCGGGAAGAGGTGCGAGTAGGCGTTGGTGGCGAAGGCGAGCTTCTCGGCCACGCAGCGAGCCGCGCGGCGTGAGCAGGCGGAACCCTCTCGCCGCGCCGTCCTCGGAGACGATCGAGAGGACGGGGGTCTCCTCGTACACGCGCACGCCGCGCGCGAGCGCGGCGCGCTTCTCTTCGCGCACCAGCTTGGCCGGGTCGACCAGCAGCAGCCGCGGCTCCCACATGCCCCCGAGATAGCGCTCCGAGTCGACCATCGCGCGGGCCTCGGCCGCGTCGATCCAGGTGATGCCGTCGAAGCCCAGCGACTGCATGAGGTCGACCTGCTTGCGCAGGCGCTTCACGTAGCTGTCGGTGGTGGCGACGCGCAGGAACCCGGGGCGGATCTTGTCGCAGTCGAGCTGCTCGCGGTCGATGAAGGCTTCGAGCTCGTCGACCGCGCGCTCCATGTAGGTGTGCGCGGTCTTGAGGAACTTCTTGCCGCGCAGCATCGCGGTGGTGCCGAAGCCCAGACCGACGACGGTCATGGCGAACGAGCCGTTGCGGCCGCTGGCGCCGTAGCCGACGGTCCTCGCCTCGAGCACGGCGACGTCGAGCGCCGGGTCGAGGTCCTTGAGCGCGATCGCCGTGGCGAGGCCGGTGAAGCCGCCGCCGATGACGGCGACGTCGGCCGTCAGCTCGCCTTCGACGGGCGGCGCGGCTTCATAGGGTCCGTACTGGTCGAGCCAGAGCGAGAGCGGAGAGTCGGGCAAGCTGATCATCAGAGGTGCACCTCCGGAACGGGACGCTGCCGTCGGCCGGGCGAGCTGTCGGCCTGTCGCGACCGGAGCCGACGCCACGACCCAGGCGCTATCGTACGCCGCCTGTCGCAGAAGGCCAGGGGAGATCGACGGCGCGGTCACTCGCTGCCCGGCGGCTCGCGATCGCCTCGTCCACCGTGTCGTACATGTCCGCCGCGGTGAAGTCGACCTTGAGCTCGTCTCCGACCAGCAGCTCGCGCACGTCGCGCAGCGCCTCGGCGACGACCAGCCGGACCCCGCGGGCGGCGAGCTCCTCCTGGAGCTCGCCGAGCATGCGCCCGGCAGTGACGTCGATATCGGAGATCGTCGACGCGTCGACGACGACGAGTCGCGTGCCGCCGTCGCGCGCCACCAGCGTGCGCACACGGCCGCGGAAGCGCTCGGCGTTCGCGTAGAAGAGGGGAGCGCCGAAACGGTAGACGAGGACACCCGGATCCGTGCGGGCATCCTTCGCGCGAGCGATGTCGTGGTAGCCCGATCTGCCCGGGACCGAGCCCAGAACGGCGTCGCGCGGCCGGCTGGTACGCCAGAGGAAGTCGAGCAGCGAGAGCCCCGATGGCGATGACGACGCCCTCGAGCACGCCGACGGCCACGACGCCGGCGGCGGCGGCGACGGCGATCGCGAACTCGACCCGCCTCACGCGGAACAGGGTGCGCAGGGTCCGCAACTCGATGAGCCGGAGCACGGCGGCGATGACGATCGCCGCCAGCGTCGCCGCCGGCACGTAGGAGAGCGGGCTCGTGAGGAAGATGAGGACGGCGGCCATGACGGGCGGCCGCCGTGAGACCCGCGACCTGCGACCTCGACCCCACCGACTCGGCGACCGCGGTGCGCGCGGCGCTGGCGCTGGCGGTGATGCCACCGGAGACCGCCGAGGCGACATTGGCCGCGCCCAGCCCGACGAGGTCGCCGTTGGCGTCGACCTCGTAGCCGCCGCGGCACGGCGAAGGCGCGCGAGCTGACGAGCGTGTCGGCCGCCGCCACGAGGGCGATGGCGGCGGCGGCCGGCAGCAGCGTCCGCAGGTCGCCCCACGCCACGTCCGGCACGGCCAGACCAGGCAGCCCGGACGGGATCTGCCCGAGCACGGCGACACCGCGGTCCTCGAGGTCGAAGACGAAGACCGCGAGCGCACTCACGACGAGGGCGATGAGGGCCCCGGGGATCGTCGCCCGCCAGTGCCGCAGCAGCACGACGGTCAGGAGGGTGACGAGGCCGAAGGCCGCCGAGCCCGGCTCGAGATCACCGAGGCCGCGCCCGATCTCGAGGAAGCGCTCGAGCGTCGCGTCGGCCTCGGCAGTGAGCCCGAGCAGCCGCGGCAGCTGGCTGCCGATGACGACGAGGGCCAGCCCGGCCTGATACCCCAGGAGCACGGGCTCCGAGAGGAAGTCCGCGACGAGCCCGAGCCGCGCCACGCCGGCGGCCAGAAGGATGACGCCGACCAGCAGAGTCAGCCCCCCGGCCAGGGCGGCATACCGCAGCGGGTCGCCGCCGGCGAGCGGCGCGACCGCGCGCGGCCAGCATCGCCGCCGTCGAGGCGTCGAGCGCCACCACCAGCTGCCGAGACGAGCCGAAGACCGCGTAGGCCACCAGCGGGAGGATGCAGCTGTAGAGGCCGGCGACCGGCGGCATGCCCGCCAGCTCCGCCATCCCCATGCTCAAGGGGGATGGCGAGGGCGACGATCAACACCCCCGCGGTCAGGTCGCGCGAGAGCCACGCGCGCTGGTACCCGCGCAGAGAGGTCAGGATCGGCAGGCGGGGTGCTCGGTCAGATGCTCTCGTCCAGATGGTCCAGGGCGTAGTCCAGGGCATCGATGGCCTTGTCCATGTCAGCCTTCGACACGGTGAGCGAGGCGCCGATGCGCAGGGTGTTCGGCAGGTAGCCTCCAGCAGAACGCCCTTCTCGAAGGCACTTGCCGAGGACGACGCGAGTGGGATAGCCGCTGGTGTCTCCCGCGAAGGTGGTGTGGCGGTCGCGGGGACGAACGGCTCCCGGGTATCCTTGTCCTTGACGAAGTCGACCTGCCAGAACATGCCCGCACCCCATGACGAGGCCGACCGTGCGGCGCTTCGCCTCCAGCTCCCGCAACGCCGCACCGAAGTACTCGCCGGCCCTCCTGGACATCTCCGGGATGTCGTTGTTCGATCATGTACTCGATGTTGGCTTGTGCAGCGGCCATGGCGATGGGATGCCCGGCGAAGGTGCTGACGTGGTTCCAGCGCACGGAATCCAGGTAGGCGGCGATCTCACGGTTCACGACCACGCCGCCGGCCTGGATCCGCCAGCTCGTGATCCCTTTGGCGAGGGTCATGATGTCCGGCTTCAGATCGCGACCGTAACTTCCGGTGGCCGAACCAGGTCCCCAAACGCCGAAGCCGATGAGGCTTCGTCGACGATCGACAGGATGCCCGAGCGCCGGGTCATCTCGTAGATCTGCCGGCAGGTACTCGTCGGGGGACGATCCGTGCCTGCCGCACGCCGGCTTCGGTGATGACGCGCCACCTGATCCACGCCGTGGTTCAGGATCATGCGCTCGGTGGCCAGGACGCACGGCAGCTGGCCGCCGCGGGTGGCGCACTCCGGGTAGGTGTGGCCGATGGAGCAGCGGTAGCAGAACGGGGCGGGGCAGGCGAAGGTATCGGGGTGCCCTCGCCCGGGCACGTTCCGAACGAAGTCGCCGCCGGTGTCGTCAGAGAGATGAGACCGGCCGGGGTAGACGTGGTTGAGGGCGGCTCGCCCCGCCCGTCTCCGCCTGGTAGCCGTGCTCGCGCGAGGCGATCAGCGGCTTGCCGGTGACGAACTGCGCGATCGTGCTGGCCGTCTCCACGGACTCGCTCCCGGTGTTCGGTGAAACGGACCTTCGCGGCCCAGTCGTACGGCCCCAGGATGTCTTCGACGATCAGCTTGGCGACCGTGGCCTTGTAGTCCGTGGTGTAGAGATCCCAGACGAAGCCGTAGCGGTCCAGCGCCTCTTTGATCTCGGCGACGACGCGCGGGTTCTTCTGGCCCACGTTGACACAGTAGAGCTGGTCGAAGAAGTCGAGGAGTCTCGTGCCGTCCGGCATCACGAGGTAGTCGCCCTCGGTACGCTCGACAGGCAGCCAGTGGTACTCACCTTGGCTGTAGAAGGTGCGGACGACGTACTTGTCGTCCACTCTTCGATCTTCGCCCAGTCGATCGCGCTGCGCCATGGTGTGGATCCTCTCCCGCTGGTCATGCCGTCAGATCGTGCGTCGCCGACCTTATCACGCCAGTTCGGCGACTCGAGGCCCGAGTGGTGGTCGACGGCGGGGGAAGATGGCGGAGCGACATGGAAGTCGACCGGACCCAGGACGGGAGCACGCCCCGCAGACGGTTTTGAAGACCGCGCCGGTCACCGGACCGGGAGCCGCTCCGCGTCTTCTGATCATCGCACGAGACAGCAGAGGACGCTCACGGCGCTGCACGGCGACGCCGCTAGCAGCGCGACCGTGCGACCTGGCGCGCACGGGGCAGTACACTTCGCTCGGAGATGCATCGTCTGGATACCCCTCCGACGCCACGCCGATAGCAGTCTGTAGCGAAGGGGTGACGTTGTGGCAGACATGCAGGCGGAACGAGCCGAGCGACAGGTGAGCCAAGGGCGCCGTGACGCGGCCCAGGCTCGTCGCCGACGCAAGCATCGAGGTGGCGGGCGGCGGGTTCGGCGACAGCGCGACCTCCCTCACCGGCGAAGGCGCGCAGAGCTCAGTCCCTGCGCGCCACGGTCAACGACCTCCAGCACAAGCTGCTCACGGCCGATGCTCAGAGCCGACGTGCACGGCTTCGCCCTCGAGAGACTGATGTCGGCGGCCGGTGCCGACAGGGTCTGTGCATTCGTCAACAGCACCGGGGCGGACGGGCGCTCCGAGTACGCGCTGTACGCCGAGGCCGTCGTCTCGCCGGAGCTGAGCCTCATGACGTCTCTGAACGGTCGACACGCAGCCTACGAGGATCTCATCCCGGGCCTCTACGAACGGCTCGCCGCCGGCGAACCGTTCGTCGAGCCGGACCGAGTTCCTGCCCAACCGGGCCGCGGAGCTCCTCGCGGCGCAGGCCGTGGAGGCAGTCCTCCTGCTCCCGCTCTTCGCCGACGGCGCCTTCGACGGCTTCCTGCGTCTGGACCACTGTGACCACGCTCAGCTCTGGGGCGAGGACGAGACCGCATCCGGTCTCGGCGGCCGGCTCGATCTCGGCCGCCATCGAGCGACAGAAGGTGGTCACGAAGATGGTGCAGCGCTCGCACGAACTGGCGGCGCTGCTGGCCACCAGTCTGCTCGATCACGTCGAGCATCGACTACGACGTGGTCTTTCGTGAAGTGGCGCGCGCCGCCGCCGAGGCGCTGGACTGCCCCGAGAGCGTCATCTGGCAGTACTCTGACGACGACATGGCGCACGCTGCCGGGCCCTCATCCAGCAAGCATCCGAGGCCGGACGTCGTGGATGCGGTCGTCGGCAGCACGTGCCCGATCGCCGACTTCGGCGGCGGCCTGGAGGTCGTGAGTCGCGGGGTCGTCGATCCAGCAGTCGCTCTCCGACCCGACCTGAGCGACGTCGACCGCGCGGACATGCACCAGTGGGGCGAGAAGACATGGTTGAACGTCCCGCTGGTCCACGGAGAGGACGTGCTCGGCATGATGGTCCTTATCGAGTCCGAGCGCGAGCGCCGCTTCACCGATGACGAGATGCGCATGGCCGCGCTCATCGGCGAGCAGGCGGCGGCGGCGCTCCACAACGCGCGCCTCCACCGCCGCGAGGAGGACCAGCACCGCTGGCTCGCCGCCCTCGCCGAGGCGACCCGCGTGATCGCCTCACGTCTCGATCGCATCGAGCTGCTGCAGGACGTGGCGCGCCTGGCCACCGACGCGCTGCTCGTGGACGGCGCGCTCGTGTACGAACTCGGCGAGCACACCGGCGCCTTCACACCGCGCGCTCTGGCCGGAGAGACCGTGGCGTCCGCCGGCGCGGCGACCATCGACGCCGGGGTGGCGGACGCGCTGCGACAAGGCGAGCTCGTCCTGCACTCGCGCAACGACGACGCGCTGGCGGCCGACACGGTGACGCAGATGGACGCCGCCGGCGAACAGACCGTCGTGTGGGTGCCCTTCAGGATCAACGAGGAGACTCTCGGCGCGATGCGCCTCGTCGAGCGCTCGAAGTCGCGGCGCTTCGCCGAAGCGGAGTTGTCCTTCGCCCATGCCCTCGGCGAACACGCGGCGATCGCCCTGAACAACGCCCGGCTCTACGCGCAGATCGAGGACCAGGCGACGAAGGACGGCCTCACGGGTCTCGCCAACCACCGCCACTTCTACGACCGCCTGGCCGAGGAGCTCGAGCGCGCGCGACGCTCAGGCGCAGCCGCTGACCCTGCTCATGCTCGACATCGACGATTTCAAGAAGCTCAACGATACGTACGGACACCCCGCCGGAGACGAGGTGCTGCGCGTCATGGGCCGACTCATGTCCGAGGAGCTCCGCAAGGGCGGTGATGTCGCCGCCCGCTACGGCGGCGAGGAGTTCTGCGTGATCCTCTCCGACACCGCGGCCGGCCGGCGGCGCGACGGTGCGCCGGAGAGGCGTGGCCGACGAGGGTGGGACGGCGATCGCGGAGCGGCTGCGCCGCCGCATCGCCGCCTACGAGTTCGCGATCGCGCCCGGCGGCGCGCCCGTCCACATCACGGTCAGCATCGGTGTCGCCTCCTGGCCGGACGCCGCCGACGACCTCGACGGGCTCGTCGCCCGCACCGACGCCGCTCTCTACGCGGCGAAGCGCGCGGGCAAGGACCGCGTCGAGATCTACTGATGCCGGCTCGCTGGACCGGCGGGCGGCCGCGCCGCCCAGGCGCGGCGCCCGACGTCGTACCTCAGGTCGCGAGGTTCACGCGGACGCGGCGCCCTTCGCGGGAGCGACCAGCGCCTCGCGATCCTTGGCGAGCTTGTACTCCGACTCCATCTCGAGCATGCCGCCGGGGAACTCGTACGCGGCCATCAGGGCGACGAAGTCGTCGGCGCAGAAGGCCTCGGGGTTGTTGACGCCGGCCTCGGGATCACCCGGGTGGCTGCCGAGCTTGCCCGTCGCCAGAAGCTCCAGGGTGACGACCGGCGTGAAGGCGGTCTGGGCGACGACGACCTGGGTGCCGTACTTCTCGACGCACTCAGCGTTGTCGGCGACCTGGTAGAGGTAGACCTCGCGGACGAGACCGTCCTTCTTACCCTTGATCCAGGTACCGGCGGCCGTCTGCCCGACGTACTTCTTGCCGATCTCGTTCGGGTCGGGAGCCGCGGCGGCGACCACGTCGCGCGGAGCCACCATGCAGTCGCCGACCTTGATCTTCTCCTTGTTGTCGATGTTCACCGAGCGGAAGACCTCCATCGCCTGCATGAACTCGTCGCCGAGGGCGTACTTGAAGGTCGCCTTCTTCACACCCTTGAGGCGGTCGGCATTATGGGCGATCTGGATGACCTCTTCGTGCTCGACGTGTCCGACCTCGACCTCGCCGATGCCCTCGGGCAGCCAGAACTTCTCGAGTTCCGCGAAGGGCTCGATCGTGTGGACCTCACCGTTCTCGAAGACGATCGCCGGGTTGTTGCACTCCTCGATCGTCGTCCAGATGGAGAAGCCGAAGCTGATGCCGGTGGCGCCGGGGATCTCGAGGTTGGAGCCGTCGCGGATGCCGATCTCCTCGATCTCGTCGAAGTAGTGGTCGGCCGCGTAGCGCGCGAAGAAGTCGGCCATGCCGGGCTCGACGCCGAAGCCCGCGAGGGCATGCTTGCCGATGCGCTTGAAGTCCGGGTCGAGAGCGTACTCCCCGTCGCCGAGCTTGACGCCGCACTTGTGCATGGCGTCGGTCGGGTGCGGCTCGGAGAGCGTCATCGCCGTGTCGAGGTAGTGCGTCTTCGCCTTCAGCGCGGCTTGCAGCAGCGGCGGGTTGAAGTTCGGGGCGCAGAGGTTGCAGATGATGTCGACGCCGTGCTTCGTGGCCAGCGCGGCCACGGCGTCGACGTCGCTCGCGTCGACCTGCTCGGCCACGAACCGGGGATCGCCCAGCTTCGCGGCGCAGCTCTCGGCGCGCGAGCGGTCGTAGTCGGCGAGCACCATGGTCTCGAGCCAGTCCTCGGCGCCGCGCCGCTTGGCGATCGCCGCGATGGACTCTCCGACACCGCCGACACCAACGATCAGGACCTTCATCGCTTTCACTCCTTCAGATGACATGACCGTCGCGGCGCCCCGAGAACAGCGGCAGCCCGAGCGGGACGTCGCAGAGACGCCCTCCCGACGGAGGCTTGAACGATATTGTATAACCTCACGGGCAGAATCCCAGTCCGAAGTTGGCACCCGTGGAGGTTTAGTGGGCGATTCGCAGCCTCCGCCGGCGCGCGAGCGCGCCTGCGGCCGACCTCCTCGGACCCCACTGCGCGCACATGTTAAGAAGTGTGAAGGCCCGAGCGCCAAGGGTCCGCTACAATGGTCGAAAGGAGGTGAGCCTGTGCGACCCGAACCGTTCGCCCTCGAACGCTACTTCGCCCGCTACGAGTTCTCGGCCCCGTACCTGCTGTCGAGCTCCGACTGCGACGGCCTGCCGATGGCCGAAGCGCTGGCCATGGCCGACGACGAGTGCCGAGACCTGTGGCGCGGGCTCACGCTGGGCTACACGGAGTCGCTCGGTCTGCCGGAGCTGCGCGCCGAGATCGCCCGGCTCTACCAAACCGTCGGCGCCGACGACGTGCTGACCGGAGCTCCGCAGGAGCTCATCTTCCTCGCCATGAACGCGCTTCTCGCGCCCGGCGACCACGTCGTCTGCACCTTCCCCGCCTACCAGTCTCTCCATCAGCTTCCCGAGACCATCGGCTGCGAGATGGCCTACTGGAAGCCGCGCGAGGACCAGGCGTGGCGTCTCGACCCTGCCGACCTCGAGGCGCTCCTGCGCCCCGAGACGAAGTTGGTCGTCGTCAACGTCCCCCACAACCCGACCGGCTCGCTGCCGTCGGCGGACGATTGGCGCGCGATCGTCGAGCTGCTCGCCGCGCGCGACGTGCGACTCTTCTGCGACGAGATGTACCGGGGGCTCGAGCTCGAAGCCGGCGACCGGCTCCCGGCGGCGGCCGACGCGATCCCCGGCGCGATCTCCCTCTCGGGCATGTCGAAGGTCTACGGGATGGCCGGCACGCGGGTCGGGTGGCTGGCCACGCGCGACGGCGAGGCGCTGCAACGCTGCGCGGCGCTCAAGGACTACACGACCATCTGCACGTCGGCCCCGAGCGAGGTGCTGGCGCTGATCGGTCTGCGCAACGGCCCGGCGATCATCGCGCGGCACCTGGCGCGCATCGAGCGCAATCTGGCGGCGCTCGATGCGTTCTTCGCGCGACGCGCCGACCTGTTCACGTGGGTGCGCCCGCGGGCCGGGACGGTCTGCCTGCCGCGGCTGACGCGCGCGGAGGTCTCGGCGGATGAGCTGGCCCTGAAGACCGTCGAGGAGGCCGGCATCATGCTGGCGCCGGCCACGCTCTTCGGTCTCGACGAGCGACACGTGCGGATCGGCTTCGGTCGCGAGAACCTGCCCGAGGTGCTCGCTCGCTTCGAGGCCTTCCTGGGCGAGGCGTACCCGCCGGCCTGAGAAGCGACGCGAGGGCGCCTCGAGAACCTAGACGCCCACCTTGTAGACCATGCGCTCGCCCAGGCCGGTCACGACCTGCACGTAGCCGCAGAGGCTTGCGTCGAGCTCGGGGTCGCCCGTGTCGACGAGCAGCGGGCGACCGTCGAGCGAGAGCAGTTTGGTCTGCGTCGCCACGACGATGACGCGCTCGCGGCCCACCCGCCGGATCACGGCCGGGCTGATCTGCTGGTTGCCGCGCCCGAAGATGTGTCCCTGGCCGCCGATGGCGGTGACGATGATGCGCGCGCTCTGATGTTCGTCGAGCGCCCGCAGCAGGTCGCCTTCGGTCACATCGGAGGCCACCAGCCGACCGTCGGCGACGGCGTCGACGCCCAGCAGCGTCTTGGGCAGTCCCAGCCGCTCCATGATCGTGCGCGTGGTGGTGCCCGGTCCCACGATGTACAGACAGTCGGGCTCCATGTCGGCGATGACGTGGGCGGCGACGTCGTGCAGGGCCCGCTGCTCGCCGGCGACACCGCCCGCCTTGGCGCTCTGTGTCAGCCCGCGAGCGACCGGCACGATCATGAAGCCGTAGAGCCGTGCCGAGACGCGATCCTGGCGGAACGCCTCTTCGTCGATGTCCATGACCTCGGCCTCGCGGAACTGGACCGTCGTCGGTCGGTCGTGCAGAGAGAGAGCCACGACATCGCCCGCGGCGGCGGGCGTCGTCGCGTAGACCGCGGAGTGGATCTTGACGCCCGCCGGCACCCCGATGACGGGCACCGCGGTGCCGACCGCGGAGCAGATGGCGCGCGCAGTCCCGTCACCACCGGCGAAGAGGATGAGGTCCACGCCGGCCGCCGCCAGGTCGCGGGCCGCCTGCTCGGTGTCGGCCGCCGTCGTCAGCACGAACTCGCCGGCGACGCCGAGATCTCCGCCGGCGACGCCGAGCCGCCGGTGCTCGGCGGCGGCATAGGTCGGGCGGCCGGCGAGCGAGCCGACCACAGTCGGTGCGAAGCCGGCCGCCCTCGCCTCGTCCTCACCCATCTCGCCGGGCGCCGCCAGCACCTCCAGCTCGCCCTTGAGGCGAGACAGGCGCTCGAGCGCGAGTCGTGCGCGCCGCGGCGCGTCGCGCACGGCGCCCATCTCGAGCGCCCGATGCAGGATCTCGACGCCGTCCGACCCTTTGAGCCCGACCCGGCCGCCGACGCCCGCGACGGGGTTCACGATGACCCCGAGCGTCTTCATGCGCGCGGGCGCAAGCCGGCCCCGGTCACGGGCGTCGCCAGACGCCGAGCGGACTCACGGGCGCCGCCGCCTGCCGCCGCGGCGCTGGCGCCCTCTGCCCGTGCCCGTCGCGGGGGAGCGCCTCACGGCGGACGACCTCACAGCCGGCCGCCGCCACGTACCAAGCAGGTAGATGACGAGGGCGGGTGTCATCGCCAAGAAGAGGGAGGGCCCCTTGGACGCCAGAGTCAGCACGAACGCCGTGAGCAGGGCGACGAAGATCAGCGAGCGCATCATCTTCTCTGAGAACGGCGTGATACGGCGCCCCCGGAACCAGCGGTCGGCGAGGTCGACCGCCATGGTGACCGCCGCGACGGCGCTCAGGAAGAACGCCGCGGCGATCGCGTACCGGCGAGCGCCGGTGACAGGGGCCTCCGGACCCAGCAGCAGGATGGTCTGGAGAGCGAGGTAGACCGCCGTAGCCGTGACCACGGCGACGCCGAGCGAACGCAGCAGGCGCGCGCCGGTGTTGAGTCTCTCGACGCTCCGCACGGCGTTCAGCGACCGCCGGGCCGGCGGCCGCCCGAGGCGCCCGGCCGGCGCTTCTTCGAGCCGGCGGAGCCGCGGCTCTTCTTGAGGCGGCGACGGGCGTCGGGCTTCTTGGCCGAGCGCGAGTCGGTCCCGTCCCAGCTCCTCGGAGGCCGCCGGACCACGTCGTCGCGGCGTCGGTCCTTGCGCTGCGGCGTCATCTTGCCGCCCGCCCACACCGGCAGCTCCTCGGCGAGATCGCGGCGGGTGCGTATGAAGTACACGATGACCGGCACCGCTGCGTACAGCTCGCCGCGCAGCACCAGCAGCAGAAGGAAGAACATGCCGACGAAGACCGCCGTGCCGAGCGCACGCACGGTCGCGGGTGAGAGTCGCACCCTGTCCCGCGCGATCGCGTACACGGAGAGCACGATCATCAGCGCGATGACGAGCTCGGCGGCGTAGAGCGTCACGAGATACAGGAACGCCCCTGAGCCGGTCTGCGAGCCCGCGATCACTTGCCCCGTGTGGAGTGCGGTCGGAATGCCGAGGACGATCATGCTCAGCACGAGTACGGCCACTCCGAACCACGGTGTGACGCGTTCGACCCAAGTCAGCAGCCGGGACCGACGGGCTCCGGGCCGGCGCCGCCCAGGCGGCGCCGGCCTGTTTCGTCTTGCCCGGTCGCTCAAGCCGATCCCTGCCGGCCGAGGATCTTCTTCTTGTAGGCGCGCCAGGTGAAGGCCCACTCCGCGGGATCCTCCATGGCCTCGGTGCGGCGCATCTGATCGATGGCTTGAGCGTGCGGCGCCTCGCGCACGATGTCGGGATCGTCGTAGGCCTCGTCGCTCACCTTGTTCATGACCGCCGCCCACTCGTCGAGGTCGTCCCTGCTGTAGGTCTCGCAGGGCTCGGGGGTGAAGGGCTCGGGCACGACCCACGGGTGATGACTCATCCAGTTGCTCTGGATGCCGAAGTCGACTTGGCGGTCACGGACGGCCTCAGTGCCGATCCCCGTATCCTCTTTGAGCTTCTCCAGGCTGTAGCGCACCTGGTCCAACCGGCGGTGGCCCTCGGCGTACGGCCGGCTGACGCCCTTCACAGCCATCAGCAGGTTGTCGAGGTAGTTGTTGTTGAGCACGCTGATCTCGGCGACCTCGCGCAGACCGTCGGGGCCCAAGTTGCGGATCCAGGCGTAGGCGCGGATCACGCAGAGCCAGTTGCCGAGGAACCCGCGGACGCGGCCGATGCTCTCGGGCCTGTCGTACTCGAGGTGGTGCTTCTCGCCCACCTTGGTGACGAGCGGCACAGGCAGGTAGGGCGCCAGCTCGTCGGTCACCATGTAGGCGCCGCTCGCCGGGCCTTCGCAGCCGTGGGGGCTGGAGAAGGTCTTGTGCAGGTTGAAGTGGCAGGCGTCGAAACCGGCGTCGCGCGCCCGTGCGACGCCGAGGATGCCGTTGGCGTTGGCCTGGTCGGTGAAGGCCAGGGCGCCGGCGTCGTGCAGCACCTCGACGTACTTGTCGATCTGCGGGTTGTAGATGCCGGTATCCTCGGGGTTGGTGATCATGCAGCCGACCGTGCGCTCGCTGACGGCCGCCTTGAAGGCCTCGAGGTCGGGGTAGCCGTTCTCGTCCGGCATCACCGTGATGACCTTGAACCCGGCGACCTTCGGCGTGGCCGCGTCGCAAGGGTGCGAGAAGATCGTCGTGATCATCTCGTCGCGCTGCCCGAGCTCGCCGCGGGCTTCGAAGTAGCGGCGCATCACGCAAGCGTTGGTGTACACGGCGTGCGAGCCGCCGCCCGGCTGCAGCGTGAAGCCGTCCATGCCGGAGATGGCCTTCAGGTACTGGCCCGTGTTGTAGACGATCTCGAGCAGCCCCTGCAGGGTGTCCTCGTCCTGCCACGGGTGCAGGTCGGCCGCGCGGTGGTAGCGGACCAGCTCCTCGTGCAGCTTGGGGCTGTACTTCATCGTGCAGGTGCCTTCGCTGATGTCGCTGCCGAAGTCCATGCCGAGGGTCATCTGTGCGTAGCGCAGGTAGTGACGCATGACCTGGTACTGCGCCATCTCCGGCAGGTCGGGGGCCGCCACACGGCTCATCCCCTCGGGGATGTAGTCGGCGGCCTCACCGACTGCTTCTGCGACCTCGTCTTCGGCGAGCGGCACGAGGATGCCGCGCTCGCCGGGCGTGCCCTGCTCCATGATGAACGGCTCGTCCCAGCGCGGCGCACGGTAGTCGCGCACCACGCCGCCGTCACGGCGCAGGCGCCCTAGGCGGGCGACCTTCTCCTGAGGCGTCTCGCTCATACCGTCACCTCCTTGACGGCCGAGACCAACTTCTCGATGTCCGCCTGGTCGTGGCACTCGGTCACGCAGTAGAGCGCGCTCTGGCCGAGCTCGGGGAACTCGGCCGAGAGATCCTTGCCGCCGAAGATGTCCTTGCCGAGCAGCTTCTTGTTGACCTCGGCCACGGTCTTGCCCGTGCCCTCGAAACCGACGACGAACTCCTTGAAGAAGCTCGGCGCGAGCTTGATCTCGATGCCGGGGACCTCGCCGAGGAGCTTGGCAGCGTAGTGCGAGCGCGCGATGCAGGTCTCGCCCAGCTCCTTGAAGCCCTGTGGGCCCATGACCGCCATGTAGACGGCGGCGGCGATGGTCCACAAGCCGGAGGCCGTGCCGACCCAGTCGACGCCTTGGTCGCGCAACCCGTACGAGGTGCGCTCGGCGATGGCCTCGCCGACCGCGTACTGCCCGGGGGTCTTGGTCTCCATCACGGTGTAGAGCTCGAGCGGGCACTCCTGGGCGAAGACCGGGTCGTCGTCACGGAAGGCGAGGAAGCCGGAGCACCCGGCGCCGGCGTGCATGTGCATGCCGAGCGGCTGGATGTCGCCGCAGGCGATGTCGGCGCCCAACGTGCCGGGCGGCGTCAGCACGCCCAGCGTGATCGGGTCGACGCCGGCGATGGCGAGGGCGCCGCATTCGTGTGCCAGCTTCACGATCTCCGCGCCGCGGGCCTCGATGGTGCCCAGGTAGCCGGGACTCTCCCAGTACACCGCGGCGAAGCTGTCGTCGAGTTTGGCGCCGAGGTCGTCGAGGTCGACCATGCCCGTCTCGCGGTCCCACTCGTAGAACCGGATCTTGGTGCTGTTCGCCATGGACTCAGGCTGACACAGGGTGCGGATCTCCATGAGCCGCATCGGGCTGATGTGCGCCGGCACCAGGACCTTGTCGCGGCCGGTGATGCGCCGGGCCATGCGGAATGAGCGCCCGGCGACGTCACCCCAGTCGTACATGGGGTTGGCGACGGCATCGTAGTCGAGCAGCTCGCCGAGCATGCTGTTGAACTCGAAGCGTGAGAGGTACTTGCCGAGGTCGCTGTAGTCGCCGCCACAGTAGGCGCTCACGAACTCGGCCCGGTTGATGACCTCGTCGACGATCGACGGCACATGGTGCTGCCAGCAGCCCGCACCGCAGAAGTTGAGGAAGTCGACCGCCGACGTGTTCTTGTCGAGCAGCGCCAGCATGTGCTTCCTCAGGTCGCGCTCGGCGAGGATCGGCTCGGGGATGTCGAGCCGGCCCTTGAAGCGCAGGCGCTCGGGGATCTCCGCGTAGATCTCGTCGACGCTGCCCAGCCCCAGCTCGCGCAGCATGGCCTCCTTGGTGGCCGGCACGGCGTTGGGGATGTACGGGTGGATGAAGGACTTGTCTGCCATCAGGGTTCAGCCTCTCCTTTCACGTCACTGTGTCTCGGAGTCGTCGTCGGGCGTCGGGGCGTCCGGAGCGTCTGCCCCGGCGCCCGCCGCGTTGTTCGTCTCCCAGTCCGTACCGTCGCAGCATGGCGACGGTCAGGGCGCTGAGCTCAGCCTGCCACTTGGCGCGCCCGGGCTCGACCAAATGCCAGTTGTCCATGAAGTCCTGACTGACCAGATCGATGCGCGAAACCCAGTCGATGTACGGCACGTCGTACCTTGCGGCGACCGCGCGGCACTGCAGCTCGTAGCGCTCTCGCGGCTCGTCCATCCGGTCCCCGATGATCTCGAGGTTGAGCGGCATGTTGAGGATCACCGGGTGGAAGCCGCGGTCGAGACAGGCGGCCACCAGCACGTCGAGACGCCCGGCATTGTAGTCGAAGGCCTTCCGGAAGACCGGGTAGCGCTCGCGCTCCCATATGTCGAGCAGCTCGAGCTTCTTCGCCGGGCCGTCGATCCGGTCGGCCGTGAAGCGATGCTGAGCGTACGGCTCGATGACCGGGTCGCCTTCCTGCGGCTCGTACCCCCTGAGGGGCAGCTCGGTCAAGCCCGGGGTGTCGGGCTCACCGTTCGTGTAGCGGCCCACATTCACGCCGATGATGACGAGCGAGGGCGCCGCCGGGAGCCGCTCGAGCATCGTGATGTTGTGGTCGAACGACTGATTCGAGGCGCCGAGGTTGAAGGCCTCGACGCGCGGGCCGCCGGCGCTCTCGATCTCGCGCCGCCAGCTGCGGTCGCTCGCGGTGGACTCGCGGGCGGCCGAGCCGCCGAGCAGGTACACGACCGCCCCCTCCGGCGGGTGCTCCTCGAGGTAACCGAGGACCTGATGCAGGTGGCGCCAGTCCTCGCCGCGCGTGAACTTCGCGCCGGCGGCGGCCTGCCCATCGGTGGCGCGCTGACCGTCCGACCCGGACAGCATCCCGTCGCAGGCGGCCAGCGTGGCCGGCGCGAGAACCGCCAGCGCAGCGACGGCGACGCGAACGTACGAACGCCTCGCCGCGCGGCAGCGGCGCGCGGTCTGATCTGCCGACCGCTCCATCATCAGGGTTCAGCCTCTCCCTTCACGTCACTGTGTCTCGGAGTCGTCGTCGGGCGCCGGGGCGTCCGGAGCGTCAGCCCCGGCGGCCGCCGCGCCGTCGTCTCCCAACCCGTACCGTCGCAGCATGGCGACGGTCAGGGCGCTGAGCTCGGCCTGCCACTTGACGCGCCCAGGCTCGATCAGGTGCCAGTTGTCCACGAAATCCTCGCTCACGAGGTCGATGCGCGGCACCCAGTCGATGTACGGCACGTCGTACTTTGCGGCGACCGCGCGGCACTGCCGCTCGTAGCGCGCTCGCGGCTCGTCCATGCGCTCCCCGATGATCTCGAGGTTGAGCGGCATGTTGAGGATCACCGGGTGGAAGCCGCGGTCGAGACAGACCTGGACGAGCGCCTCGAGCCGACCGGCGTTGTAGCCGAAGAACTCCTGGAAGACAGGCAGGCGCTCGCTCTCCCATTTGTCGAGCATCTCGCGCTTCCTGACCGGGCCTGCTCGTCCCTGCGTGAACTTGTGCTGCGCGTAGGGCTCGATAGTGGCGTCTCCGTGCGGCGTCCGGAACCCCTTGAGCGGGAGCGGGATGACGAAGCCCGGCCGGTACGGTGCGCGGTTCGTGTAGCGGCCCACGTTCACGCCGATGATGACGAGCGAGGGCGCCGACGGGAGCCGCTCGATCATCGTGATGTTGTGGTCGAACGTCTGGTTCGTGGCGCCGAGGTTGAAGACCTCGACGCGCGGGCCGCCGGCGCTCTCGACCTCGCGCCGCCAGCTGTTGGTCGCTCACGGTGGACTCGCGGACGGCCGAGCCGCCGAGCAGGTACACGACCGGCCCCCCCGGCGGGTGCTCCTCGAGGTAGCCGAGGACCTGGTGCACGTGACGCCAGTCCTCGCCGCGCTCCCACTTCGCGCCGGCGGGGGCCTGCCCATCGGTGGCGCGCTGACCGTCCGACCCGGACGCTGCCCCGCCGCAGGCAGCCAGCGTGGCCAGCGCGAGGGCCGCCAGCGCAGCGACGGCGGCGCGGGCGTACGAGAGCCTCGACGCGCGGCGCCGCCGTCCCGCCCGATCGCGCCGCCGCTCTCGTCATCCGTAGCCGTAGCCCGCCGACGTGCCGAAGTCGATCGAGATGTTGGCGCCGGTGATCGGGGCGGCGGCCGGCGACGCCAGGTAGAAGACCAGCTCGGCGACCTCCTCGGGCGTGATGAAGCGCGCTTTGTCGCCCTGCGGATAGCCGGTGAGAAGACGCCTGAAGTAGCCCTCGGGGTCGCCGCCGCCGAACGTATCCGCCTGGTACTGGAGCATCGGCGTCATGATGTCGGCCGGGCACACCGCGTTGACGCGCACGAGATCGGCGGCCACTTCGAGAGCGAGCGCCTTGGTGAGAAGGCTGACGCCGCCCTTGGAGGCCGTGTAGATGGCGGTCTCGGGCGTGCCGACCAGACCGCAGTCGGAGCTCAGGTTGACGATGCAGCCGTGCGTCTTCTTGAGCTCCGGGAGCGCACGGCTGCAGCAGAAGAAGGTGCCCTTGAGATTGACGTCGACGACGCGATCCCAGTCCGCTTCGGTCATCGTGTCGGAGGGACCCTCGACCCAGAGACCGGCCGTGTTGACCAGCACGTCGAGGCGACCGCCCGTGTCGATCGCCTCGGCGATCAGGTTCTCGACGTCGGCCACCACGCTGACGTCGCAGGCGACCGCGTGCACGGTGGTCAGCGCCGCGAGCTCGCCGGCGAGCTCCTCGAGCCGGACGGCGTCGAGGTCGCCGAGGACGAGCGTCGCGCCGGCGGCGGCGAAGCGGCGCGCCGCCGCGGTGCCCACGCCGCCGCCGGCCCCCGTGATGACGACGGTCTTGCCGCTCATGTCGTGCGTCATGTCCTCCCCCTCATCGCAGCCTGTTCGTCGCTCGTCCGCAAAGCCTGAACGGTCCTTCAATGTTTGCCGAGCTTACACCCTCGGCGCCGACGAGTGAATCGCGACGAGGATACCGGACGCGCGCTCACGGTAGAATGCAGGAACGTGACTGCCTACCACGACACCCGAGCCCTCACCGAGCGGCCGCGCGCCTTCACCGACGTCCTCCTCGAGGGCATCGCGCCGGGCGGCGGCCTCTTCGTCCCCGAGCGCCTGCCGACGCTCACCCTCGAGGAGATCGTCGCGTTCGCCGAGCTTCCGTACTGGCGAAGGGCGGCGGCCGTCTTCGAGGCCTTCGCCCTCGATGTCTCCGCCGCCCGCGTCGCCGATATCGCCCGCGCGGCCTATGGCTCGAACTTCGACGACCCCGCGATCGCGCCGGTCCGCGAGGTCGCCGAGCGCCGCTTCGTGCTCGAGCTCTGGCACGGGCCGACGCTCGCTTTCAAGGACATGGCTCTGCAGTGTATGCCGCTCTTCTTCTCGCAGGCGCTCCAGCAGGCTCACGCGGATGGGCGCACCACCCATGACTTCCTCATCCTGGTGGCGACCTCCGGCGACACGGGTGTGGCCGCGCTCAACGGCTTCGCCGACCGCGGCCACACCCGCATCGCCGTCTACTACCCCGACGCGGGCGTGTCGGCCATCCAGCAGCGCCAGATGACGACGCAGCCGGGCGAGAACCTCACGGTGCTCGCCCTCGACGGCGACTTCGACGCCTGCCAGCACGCGGTGAAGGCGGTCTTCGAGGACGAGGCCTTCAGCGCCGAGCTCGGTCGTCACTTCGACCTCGCTCTCTCTTCCGCCAACTCGATCAACTGGGGACGGCTGCTGCCGCAGATCGTCTATTACATGAGCGCCTACGCGGACCTTGTCGCAGCCGGGCGCCTCTCGGCAGGGGCCACGCTCGACGTCTGCGTGCCGACCGGCAACTTCGGCAACATCCTGGCCGCCTACTACGCGAAGCGGATGGGCGTGCCGATCGGGCGCCTTCTCTGCGCGAGCAACACCAACGCGGTGCTGGCCGACTTCATCGCCGGCGGCGTGTACGACATCTCGCGACGCGCGCTCGTCAAGACGCCGTCCCCCTCGATGGACATCCTCGTCTCCTCGAACCTCGAGCGCCTGCTGCACGACCTCTGCGGCGACCCGGGGCTCGTGCTGCGCTGGATGACCGACCTGCGCGAACGGAGGCGGTTCGCCGTCGACGGCCACACCAAGGCGAAGCTGCAGGAGCTCCTGACCGGTCACCGGGTCGACGACGAGACCTGCCTGCGGACGATCGGCGCGGTCCACGAGGAGCACGGCTACCTGCTCGACCCGCACACGGCGGTCGCGTGGGAGGCGGCCGCGCACCTCGGCGGCGACGCTCCGGTGCTCGTCGTCAGCACGGCGCACTGGAGCAAGTTCGCCGGCGACGTCCTGCGCGGCCTCAGCGGCACGCCCGCCGGTGCCCCGCTCCCGGCCGGAGTCGACGACTTCGCCCTGCTCGACCGCGTGCTCGAGCTGGCGCCCGGCCAGGCGCTGCCGCCGCAGATGCAGACCGTGCGGGCACGCCCGGTGCGCTTCGGCGACCGGGTCGCCGCGGGCCGCGACGCCGTCGAGCAGAGCCTGCGGGACTGGCTCGCCGGCGGCGCCTGAGGCGCGGGGCCGCGGCGCACCATCGCAGCCGGCGACGCGCCGCCCGCGGCGCTCAGTAGTAGAGCTCGCTCGGCCCCTTGTACTCCTGGATCGTGTTGCCGCCGTCGACCACGACGAGCTGCCCGGTCATGTAGCTCGCGTCGTCGGAGCCGAGGAAGCAGATGACCGAGGCGACCTCCTCGGGCTGGGCCGAGCGCCCGAGCGGAGTGTTGAGACCGCCCACGTCTTCGCCCTCCGCCTGCGAGCCCGTCGCGATCCAGCCGGGGCCCACGGCGTTGACGGTCACGCCGTGCTTGGCGACGTCGAGAGCGAGGCCGCGCGTCATGCCGAGGACGCCTGCCTTGGCGGCGCAGTACGCGGCCTCCTCGGGGTTGGCGACCACCGGCCCCGTCACCGACGACACATTGACGATGCGCCCGCAGCCGCGCTCGATCATGCCGGGCACGACGCAGCGCGTGACGTTGAACTGCGTCTTCAGGTTGATCGCGATGCCGAAGTCCCAGGACTCCTCCGAGAGATCCTGGAAGGCGGTGAAGGCCTCCTCCTGGCCGAAGATGACCATGCCGGCGTTGTTGACGAGGACGTCGATGCGGCCGTAGCAGGTCAGCGCCTCGGCGACGGCCGCCTTCACCTGCGCCATCTGGATGAGGTCGGCCGTGTGCGAGGAGACGGTGTATCCCTCGCCACGCAGCTGCTCGGCGCACTCGTGCACCTTCTCGGAGATGTCGACGAGGGCGAGCATGGCGCCCTCGCGCGCGAACACCCGGGCTGTCGCGAATCCGATGCTGTCGGTCTTCGCCACCCCGGTGATGAGGGCCACTTTGCCTTCCACACGACCCTTGCGATCCACCGCACCCTCCTTCTTGAACGGCCGTTCTACCTTGTGGGCATCCTACGCCATCTCGGCACCGGTGACACGTGGTCCGAGGAGTCCCAACCCAGGTGGGAGGTTTGTTGTCAAGTTTGCGCTCCCTGCACCCGATGAAGAGCCTACGTGAGCACTCCAGTCACACAAGCGCCGAAACCGCATGCCGGCTGGCTGCGCGTCCGAGACGTCGCAGGCCTGCTCGGCGTGAGCGCGAACACCGTTCGTCGCTGGACCGACGCCGGCCGGATCCCGGGGCACCGCAGCCCCGGCGGCCATCGGCGCTACAGGCTCGAGGACGTGCGGCCGCTGCTGCCGTCGTCGTCGCCGGGCGCCGCCGACGACGACCTCACCGGCGCCCCGCCCGACGCCTCTCTCGCCGCCACCCTGGATCTGGTCGACCTGCTGACGCGGGAGCCGACGGAGCTGCCGCGTGCCGCTGCCGCGGCCCTCGTCGCGGTGAGCGGCGCCGACCGCTGCGAATACGTCGAAGTGCGCGCGGACGACGGCCTCATCGTGGCCAGCCACGACGCCCGCGTCGGGGAGGGCGGACGCGAGGGCGCCCGCGTGCCGCTCGACGACCTCTTGCCGCTCAAGACGGCCAGCCCCGACACGCCGCTCGCCGTCGACCGCTCCAGCGCCGAGGGAGACCCGCGCCTCGTCACCGCTCTGCACCGACGCGGGTGCCAAGCGCTCCTCTGGGCACCCGTCGTCACCGAGGACGTTCTCGTCGGCGTGCTCGAGCTCACCTGCTCTCAGGGGCGCGACCTCTCGGCTCACGCGCAGATCGCCGAGGCGTTCGCAAGACTCTGCGCGCAAGCCTGCGCGTCCAGCGGCCTGCGACGAACCCTGGAGCGCCACGAGAAGACGCGCGCCGAGCTCGTCGCGCTGTCTCAGCAGGCCGCCTTGACGCACGACGTCGAGGCGTTCGTGCTGACCTTGGGCGAACGCCTCATGGACGCCGTCAACGCCGACTGCGTGGAGGTCTGGCGTGTGAGCGACGGCACCGTGCGATCAGTGGTCAGCATCACCCGCGAAGGCAGCGACGAGGACCACCGCGGGACACTCATGGACCTGGATGCGTACCCGTCGCTGCGCGACGCCATGAACGAGCTCGAGCCCCTCGTCGTGTGCGACCCGCGCGACCCGCGACTGACGAGCAAGGAGCTCGCGCTCTTCGAGACCTGGGGCTACTCGAGCTCCGTCTCGGTGCCGATGGTCGCCGGCGGCACCGTGATCGGCCTCATCGAGTTGTACGACGACGCCGAGCGTGACTGGCATGGGGACCTCGAGTTCCTGACGAGCGTCGCGCAGCTCGTCGCCGGCCTGTTCGACAACGCCCTGCTGGTAGACGAGGTGCAGCAACGGGAAGCGCTGCAGCACGGATTGGTCGAGCTGGCGGAGGCACTCTCCCCGGGGGCCAGCACCACGACCATCGCGGAGCGAGCGGCCGAGCATCTGCGGCGCGTCACGGGCGTCGAGGACTGCGACATCTGGCTGCTCGACGAGGGCATCATGCGCTGCGTGGTGAGCCTCGATTCGCGCGGCCGGGACACGAAGGTCGAGGACAAGCGCCTTGACCTGCGATCGTTTCCGAGCTCCGCGGCGGTCGTCGCCGCCCAGGAGCCTCTGTTCGCCGAGAGCCTCGACGACCCGCGCGTCGGCGAGAGCGAGCGCGATGACCTCCAGGAATATGGCTATCGAAGCTTCGCCACGGTGCCGCTCGTCAACGGGACGCGAACCATCGGAGTCATCGATCTCTTCGACACGGTCGAGCGCAGCTACGCGCTGTTCGAGGACTACCTGGTGAGCGCGGCCGGCACCATCGCCGGAGCCCTCACCAACGCTGAGCTGCTCGAGGACCTGCGCACGAGCAACGCGGCCCTCCGCGAACTCGTGGAGCTCGGCGACGCCCTGAGCGAGTCCGACAATCTGGAGGGCCTTGCATGCACCGTCGCCACGCGACTGCGCGACGCGCTGAACGCCGAAGACTGCGACATCTATCGTGTCGAGGGCGATCACCTGATCTGTCTGACGAGCATCGACAGCCGCGGGTTGGACGTCGGCGAGGTGGGCGACATCACCCCCCTCGCCGACTACCCCGACACCGTCGCCGCGCTCGCCGCGAACGAACCGATCGTCATCGGTGACCTCGACGGGGCCGACCTCGCCGCGACGGAGCTCAGCACGTACCACGAGTGGGGCTACAAGAGCATGGTCTCCCTGCCGCTGGTCGTCGAGGGTCGGCCGATCGGCCTCATCGACGTCTTCGACATGCGAGTCCGCGATTTCTCCGACCAGCTCGACTTCATCCGCAACGTAGGTCGCCTCCTCTCGTCGGCATTCGCGGAGGCGGGGCTGCTCGAACGCTTGGAGACGAGCAACCGCGAGTTGCAGGTACTCGTGAGCTCGTCGCTCGACTTCAGCGCCAGTCTCGATCACGGCTCCGTACTCACAGCGGTGGCCAAGCGCCTGATCGAGGCGACCGCCGCCGACATGTGCGACGTCTACAGGAGCGACGGGGACGAGATCGAGATCCTGGTCTCGGTCGGCGGGGAGTGGGACGAGGACCCCGTCGGCCAGCGCTGGGAGATCGCGGACTACCCGACCTTCGTCCGGGCCCTCGAGGGCGGACGCCCGGTGATCACCCACGATATGCTGACCGACCCGCACGTGAGCGAGCAGGAGCGCGCCGAAGCGCTGCGCTGGGGCTATCGAGGCGCCCTCGACATGCCGCTGCTGGCGCACGGCGAGCTGGTCGGCTTCCTCGGGCTCTGCTGCCGGAAGCCGCACGACTTCCCGGAGCAGGAGCTCGTGGTGGGCCTCGCCCAGATCGCCGGGCAGGCGCTCGCCAACGCCGAGCTCTACCGTCGACTCGACGCCAACGCGAGGCGCATGACCCTCATGGCCGAGTCGGCCCTGGAGCTCGCCTCCTCACTCGACCTCGAGCAGATCCTGCTGGCGACGGCGCGCCGGCTCTGCGAGACGGTCGGCGTCCCCAACTGCGAGATCGCCGTCGTCGAGGGCGAGTCTCAACGCTGCGTGATGAGTGTGGCCGACGGCGACATGGTCGACACGTGGGTCGGCGACACACTGCCGCTGTCGGTCGCGACCGTCTGCCGCGAGGTGATGGAGAGGCGTGAGCCGACGGTCGTCGCGAGACGCGACGACCGTCGGCTCACGCCTGAGGGTGTGCAGTGGGTCAAGGACCACGGGTACCGGAGCTGGGCCACCCTGCCGCTCATCGCCGGCGACCAGGCGATCGGCATCGTCGAGGTCGCCGAGACCCGCTTCGAGCGTGCCTTCAGCGAGGAGGACCTCGACACCGCCGGGACCATCTGCCACGTGGCCGCCGTCGCGATCCGCAACGCCCAACTCTACGAGAGCGAGCAGGCCGCGAGCTGGGAGACGGGTTTGCTCAACGAGATCGCTCGCCGCACGACGTCCTCTCTCGACATCCAGAAGATCGTCGCCGGCACGACCGAGGCGCTGGCCTCGGTCGTGCCGTGGGACGGCTACGCGCTGATGCTGCTCAACGGCGCCACCGTCACACATGTGATGACCTCGGGCAGGCACGGGTACGCGCTCGAGGCGACCGACGTCCGCGCGCTCGACGATGCGATCCTCGCGCACCTCAGAGACGGTGTGGGGTTCGTCCTGCCCCTGCCGCAGCCGGGTCTGATCGACCCTGCTCACCCCGCCATGCGAGGTCTCGCGGCCGCCATCGTCATCCCCCTGATCTCGGATGGCGAGGTGCTCGGCGCCCTCGCCTTGGCAGCGGAGGACGCGAGCGTCGTCGTCGACGTCGACCGCGGGCTTCTCGAGCGGGTCGGGACCCAGCTCTCGCTGGCTCTGAAGAACGCCCGGCTGTACGACGACGTCAAGCGGATGCACCTCGGCAACCTGAACGCACTGAGCTCGGCGCTCAACGCCAAGGACTACTACACGCTCGGCCACGCCGCGCGGGTGGCCGCCTACTCGGTGATGCTGGCAGAGGAGCTGGGCTGGCCTCAGGACTCGCTGTCCCGCATCGAGGAGATGGCCTACCTGCACGACATCGGCAAGATCAGCATCTCGGACCGGGTGCTGCTCAAGCCCAGCCGCCTGAACGATGAGGAGTGGCGGCAGATGCGGCAGCATCCTGTCATCAGCGCCGACATCATGAAGCCGCTCTTCGCCGACGACCTCACGCTCGGTGTCCGCCACCATCACGAGCGCTTCGACGGTGGCGGCTACCCCGACGGACTCCAGGGGGAGGACATCCCCGCGCTGGCGCGCCTCATGGCCGTGGTGGACGCCTACGACGCGATGTCGTGCCGCAGGCCGTACAAGGCCGCACTGACCTACCCCGAGTGCGCAGAGGAGCTCAGACGCTGCCGCGGAGAGCAGTTCGACCCCGAGATGGCCGACGCCTTTCTGCGAGTGCTGGAGAGTCTCGAGCTGCGTCGCCTCGAGGCCGAGCACGTCGCGGCAGAGGCGGCGGTCCTGATCGCCGCGGAGCAGCATCAGACTCTCAGGACGAAGGACGATGAGGGGTCGCCGGCCTACGTCGAGATCGCAGAGACACTGCGGCGGGTCCGCGACGCGAACCCGCCGACCCGCTACCTCACGACGCACGTGTGCCTCGACGGACGCTACGCCATCGCCGTGGACCCCGAGGAGGATCCTGAGCAGCTCTCCCACTTCGGAGACGAGGTCTTCCCGGGCGCGGAGCTTCCGGCCGTCCTGCAGGACCGGGAGTGCAAGGTCAACACCCTGTTCGCCGACGGCTTCGGCGTGTGGGTCACCGGGTACGCTGCGATCCGCGGCGGCGACGGCACCGCCGTCGCCGCCGTCGCCGCCGACCTGCCCGCCCTGGACGGACCGGAGGGCGAGAGCCTGCGCAGCGACACCCGGGAGACCTTCGCCGCGATCCTCAGGGACACGGGGGAGCGGCTGAGTCGCGCCGAGATCGACGCGATCACCGATGCACTTACCGGGCTCTACAACCACCGTCATCTGCACGAGTGCCTGACTGAGGAGCTCGACCAGGCCCGCGACCTGGACCAGCCGCTGTCCCTGCTCTTCTGCGACCTCGACCGCTTCAAGCTCTACAACGACCTCCTCGGCCACAGCGCCGGGGACGCCGCCCTGCGCGAGGTCGCCCACGCGATCGAGCGGTCGGTACGCGACATCGACGTCGCCGCAAGGTACGGCGGCGAAGAGTTCTGTGTCCTGCTCGTTGGGACCGCCAAAGAGCAGGCGTTCGCGGTCGGCGAGCGCATCCGCGAACGTGTCCTCAGGACCAATATTTTCGCCAATGGCGAGCCCCTCACGCTCAGCATCGGTGTCGCCACCTTCCCCGATGACGCCACCGGCCGCGAGGATCTGCTCGAGAGGGCCGACAGCGCCATGTACACGGCCAAGCGCCAGGGCCGCAACCGAGTCGTGGCGAGCGGCGGAAAGAAGGCGAGCGGCGGAAAGAAGGCGAGCGACCGAAAGACCGGCGGCGGGTCTCGGCGCGGCAAGCCTGACGCCGCACATCGCTGAGCGGACCCCGCCGCGTACGGCGATTCCCGCGCTGCGGACGGCTCCTCGCGGGCCGCGGACGCCGCCTCCCGAGCCGCAGCTTCTCACAGACGGCCGGTCAGCCGCGACGGCGCGGCACGCGGGCGTCGCCCACCCGGCGCGTGAGACCCTCCCGGTCGAAGAGCTCGAGCAGGGCCTGTGCGTTCCGACGTCCGCAGCCCAGGAGGTCGCGGAAGCCGGCGAGCGTGATCCGCCCCTCGGCGTCGAGCTCGGCCACGAGGCGGCGGCGGGCGTCGTCGACGGCCGTCGCCCCGTACCAGAGGTCCTTCTCCGCGCGCACGAGGACGCCACGGCGTGCGAGGACGTCGAGGATCCGACGCAATTCGCGCTCCGGAAGCCGCTCCTGCTCACCGAGGACCGCGAGCGTCGGGGGAGCAAAGGGCTCGGCCGTGACCGCATGCTCGAGACGCCCGGCGAGCGCCTCCTGCTCCGGGCCCAGCACGCCGGTCGCGCCGGCGGGGCCGAAGCCACCTTCGCCGGCGACCAGCCGGCCTTCGGCGACGAGTCCTTCCAGAAGCGCCTGAGCGATATCCCGCGCCACGAGCGGGACGGACGCGGCAAGCTCGGCAGGCGCGCTGAAGGGGCGTTCGGGACGCTGAGCCGCACGCGCCGCCGCCGCCTTCACGAGCTGATCGCACAGCGCCGCCAGCTCACGGGGCGCGAACCAGCGAGCGGTGCTCGCACCCGGTACCGCCACCGTCAGCCTCTCGAGCTCGCCGCGACTCCCCAGCGCCTTGAGTGTCGCCTCGGCCTCGTGCTCGCCGGCGCCGGCCGCGGCCAGATCGGCCGCGGCGATGCCGCCGGGGGCGCGCTCTCGCGCAAGCAGGAGCGCGGCGGCGCCCCAGTCACCATGGTGGAGCGCCGCGAGGAAGCGCGCCTGCGCCTCGCGCTCGCGCCAGCGCTGGTGGCCCGGTACGAGCGCCACGCCGCCGCCGACCGTCGCGACCGGAGACAGAGAGCGCAGGATGAAGCGGTCCTGCGGCTCGACGGCGGCCTCGCCGTCGAGCCGCAGGACCACGGGGCCTTCGGCGCCCGGCAGGAGCTCGCGCGCAGCGACCGGGTTCACGCGGGCGACGAACTGCGCCGTCCCGTGGTGGAGGCGCAGTTCGTCGCCCGCGCGCAGCGACCGCCCTCCGGGGAGGAGCCGCAGCCAGGCCGACAGCACGCGCGTGGCGCGGCCGGCCAGCTCCGGCGCAACGAGCCAGGCGCCCCGCTCCACGTCGGCGCGCTCGACGCCGCGCAGGTTGAGCCCGACCCGGCTGCCGGCCTCGGCGACCGGCGCCGCATGGTCGTGCACCTGGACGCTGCGCACGATGGCGCGCCGGCCTCCGGGCTCGAGCGCGAGCGTGTCGCCGGCCGCGACGCGACCGCGCCACAGGGTCCCGGTGACGATCGTGCCGGCGCCCGGCAGGGCGAAGACACGATCCACGGGCAGGCGTGCAGGGCCTGCCGTGCGACGCGCCTCCACGCCGCCGGCCTCCGTGTCGAGGGCCTCGAGCAACCGCTCGAGGCCGCGCCCATCGCGCGCGCTCACCGCAACGACGGGTGCGGTCGCCAGGGTGGTCGTCGCCAGCATCTCGCCCACCTCCGCAACGGCGACCTGCAGGAGCTCGTCGTCGACCAGGTCCGCCTTCGTGACGGCCACCACCCCGCGCTCCACGCCGAGCAACTCCACGATGCGCAGGTGTTCGACGGTCTGCGGCATGACGCCGTCATCGGCGGCCACGACCAGGAGGACGAGGTCGATGCCGGTCGCGCCGGCGACCATCGTCCGCACGAAGCGCTCGTGGCCGGGGACGTCGACCACGCTGACGCGGCGGCCGCTCGGCAACGGGAGCTCCGCGTAGCCGAGCTCGATCGAGATCCCGCGCTCACGCTCCTCGAGCAGCCGGTCGGTGTTGGTGCCGGTCAGCCGCTTGATGAGGGCCGTCTTGCCGTGGTCGATGTGCCCGGCGGTGCCGAGCGTCAGGCGCGGCCCCGCCGGAGAGGCGGGTCCCTGCGGCGAAAGGTCCGTCTCGGCCACGTCAGCCCTCGAGGGCGCCCCGCACCGCGGCGACGACCGCCGCCAGATCGGCCTCGCACAGGGTGCGCGCGTCGAGCTGCAGGCGACCCTCGTGGACGCGGCCGACGACGGCGGGCGCGCCGCACCGCAGCCGCTCTGCGAGTCGCTCCGCGTCGAAGCCGCCCACCGCCAGCGCGACGCCTGCACTCGGCACCTCGGCCACCGGCAGCGCGCCCGCCCCGGCGCGCGCCACCGAGGGGACGACCTCGGCCGTCACGCCGTCTCCGAGCGCTCCCAGCGCCTCGGCGAGGCGGCCGGCGCGCGCCTCGACCTCGGCGAGCGGGGCCGTCAGCGCAGCGAGCGTCGGGATGCGCTCGACCGCCCGCTGCGGATCGAGGTAGAGCCGCAGCACGGCGTCGAGCGCCGCCACGTCCAGCTTGTCGATGCGCACCGCTCGCGCCAGCGGGTGCCGCCGCATGGACTCGACGGTCGCGGCCCGACCGACGACGATGCCGGCCTGCGGGCCGCCCAGCATCTTGTCCCCGCTGAACGTCACGACGTCGGCGCCGGCCGCCAGGCTGTCGCGCAGCGACGGCTCGTCCTCGAACAGGTCCAGCTCGGCCAGAGCGCCACTGCCGAGGTCGTCCACGAGCGCCGCGCCGCGCGCGTGGGCGAGCTCGGCGAGCTCGGCGACCGGGGGCTCGGCCGTGAAGCCGACGATCCGGTAGTTGCTCGTGTGCACGCGCAGGATGGCGCGCGAGCGCTCGCTCCAGGCTCCCTCGAAGTCGCGCAGGTAGGTGCGGTTCGTGGTGCCGACCTCGACAAGCTCGGCGCCGCTCTCGCGCAGGATGTCGGGGATGCGGAAGCCGTCGCCGATCTCGACCAATTGGCCGCGCGCCACCAGCACCTCACCGCCGCGCGCGGTCGCGGCCAGCGCCAGCAGGACCGCGGCCGCGTTGTTGTTGACGACCAGCGCGTCCTCGGCGCCGGTCAGCGTGCAGAGCGCGTCATGCACGTGGTCCTGCCGCGACGCGCGCTCGCCCCGCGCGAGGCTGAACTCGAGGTCGGAGTAACCCGAGGCGGCGGCGGTCACCGCGGCGACGGCCTCCGCGGGCAGCACCGCGCGGCCCAGGTTCGTGTGCACCACGATCCCGGTCGCGTTGAGGACGCGGCGCAGCGACGGGCGCGTCGCGCGCCGCAGAAGCGCCTCGACCCAGGGAGCCAGCTGAGCCGCTGTGACCTCGTTTGCGGCGACGTGGCGCCCCTCCTCGAGGATCTCGCGGCGCAGACGGTCGAGCACGGCGCGCACGGCGTCGACGACCAGTCCCCTCGGGTAGGTGCTCGAGCAGCTCCTGCACGCCGGGCTCGCGGAGGACCTCGTCGACCGCCGCGAGCCCCCGCAAGCCATCCCGGGCCTCAGCCCGGGTGTCCCGAGCCTTCTGGCCGTCCTTCATCAGTCCGTCCCTCCCGCGAGAAGCCGTCAGGCGGCCCCGCGCCCGCTCTCGTCGCGGGCCGCCCTCATGCGCAGCCCCGCCATCAGCACGGCATACGCAGCGTAGCTGAAGATGATCCACCAGTCCCGTCCGTCGATGCCGGCGTCGGCGAGAGCCTCCGGCATCAGGCGATCGAACGCCACCAGCGCGAGCGCGACGGCGGTGAAGAGCGCCTGGGTCAGGGGCCAGAACCAGGACGCCTGACGCTCACGGACACCGTAGGAGGTCGCCAGCATCGAGAGCACCAGCACGGCGACGGGGACGAGCCCGACGAGCAGCACCAGACCGACCTGCGTGACGATCTCCCCGATCGAGCGCCCCTGGACCCACTCCCAGATGGGGTCGGCGTCCGCACTGATGCCGAACATGAAGACGAGCGCCCAGGCCACCACCGCGATGACGGCCATCACCCCGAGCATCATGTAGGGAAGCACGGAGGCTCCCCTCAGGAGGAGGGAGCCGAGCGACTCCTCGCGGTCAGGCATCCGGCTCCTCGCGCACGGCGATCGTCCCGGCCGGCGCGTCCGTGACCACGCCGATGGTCCAGCCGGCGCAGCCGGCCTCTCCGAGCTCGCCGAGGAGTCGGGCGTGGCGTTCCGGCGCGACGGCCATGAGAAGCCCGCCCGAGGTCTGCGGGTCGAAGAGCGCGAGCACGCGCGGGTCGTCGCGGTCTGCCTGGCCGAGCCGGTCGACCAGGAAGTCGCGATTGTTGCGCAGCCCGCCTGCGTAGACACCGCGGGCGACGAGATCGAGCACGGCGTCGTGGAGGGGCGCGGCCGTCAGCCAGACGGTGGCCGCAGCGGCCGAGGCGTCGAGCATCTCGGCGAGGTGACCGAAGAGACCAAAGCCCGTCACGTCGGTGGCCGCGTGCACGCCGACGGCGAGCATGGCGCGCGAGGCGGCGGCGTTCAGCGCCGCCGCCTCGCGCGCCGCCGGCTCCATCTCGTCGTCACCGATCAGCCCGTTCTTCAGCGCGCTCGCGAGCACGCCGATGCCCAGGCGCTTGGTGAGGACCAGGCGGTCGCCGGGCAGCGCACCGGCGTTGTACACGATCTCATCGGGCCTCGCGAGACCGGACACGGCGAGCCCGTACTTGGGCTCCTTGTCGTCGATCGTGTGGCCCCCGGCGAGCTCGGCGCCGGCCTCGGCAACCTTCTCGGCGCCGCCCCGCAGGATCTCGACGAGCGGGTCCAGGCCGAGCGCGACCGGCCACGCGACCAGATTCATGGCGGTCAGCGGCCGGGCGCCCATCGCGTAGATGTCGGAGAGCGCGTTCGCCGCGGCGATCTGCCCGAACCAGTACGGATCGTCGACGATGGGCGTGAAGAAGTCGACCGTCTGCACGAGGCAGAGGTCGTCGCCCAGAGGCGTCACGGCGGCGTCGTCCCTGGTCTCGAGGAGCCGCGCGAACGCCTCAGACGAGCGCGGCAGTCGATCGAGCACGGCCTGCAGGTCGCACGGACCCAGCTTGGCCGCTCAACCGCTCTTGGCCGCGTACTGCGTCAGTCTGATCTTGTCGGTCATGACCGAAGCTTACCGCAGGCGACGCCGCGTGCGGCGTCGCCTGCGGTCGGCCCTGGCTCAGCAGGGCCCGGGTAGACATTTGTCCCAGGCCCTGCCGTGCCCGCTCTGCCGATACGAGACAGTGGAAGACCGTCTGGCCCAAGTGCGCGCGCGCGCCGAGAAGAGGGGAGCGACAGTTGGAGCACGACCTCACTTTCACCTTGCGGGATGTCGTCTCCCTGGGCTTCGAGGCGCGTTGCGTCGGCGTCGACGGCGCCCGCTACGTCTGGCATCGGGACTCCGGCCTCCGGGTGGAGGCGCGCACGGGCCATACGACGCTCATCACTGACCCGTCCCAGTTGCCCGAGGCCATGTGGTTTCCAACGCAGCTCGGGCTCAAGGAATTGGAGAAGGCGGAGGGCCAGAAGTGCACTCGCTAGCGTGGCGCAGGGCAGGTCGGGCGGGCCGCGCCCGAGCACCCGCAACGGTACGGTCGAAGGACGGATGACTTGATCTCACGGCGTCTCCAGTCCAGCGCCTGGTGCGTGAACGGGGCCAACGGCGGCACCGCGGCGAGCGTCGCCGCGGAGCTGGCGAAGCTTCGACTCCGTCGGCGACCTGCGCTATCGCGACGTCCGCATCGAGGCCCATGCGATGGACGTCGAGGCGGCCCACGGGGCCCCGGGGGGTGGCTTCTATCGCCTCTTCCTCCTGCGGGCTGTCGGCTGGCCCACGCTGCGCCTGCCCGAGCGGCACCGGCTCCCCGTGGAGTGGCAGAGCGACGTCATCAGCATGCAGGGTCCGGACGGCGGCGCCAAGGACCGGCTCGCGCATCTCGAGGCCGAGTTCACCATCCGCGCGTTCCTCTGCCGTGTGGAGCGCGAGATCGACGGCGTGTACCTTCGAGCCGAGGAGCACCACCGGAGCTGGACGAGGAGCTGACGGTCGACGCCACGTCAGGCGTGTGGTCGACGACCCCTCGGCCGCAATGAAGTCTGACGCGCGCAAGTCGCGGGAGGAGGCGGGCGCGAGGGGGTGGTAAGCTGGGGCCGCGTGAGCCCCGCGGACCGCAAGAGACCAGCCCGCTCAGCCGCGCGCCGGCGACAGCTCGCACGCCGGCGGCGTGTCGCGCTCGCCGTCATCCTCACCCTCGTCGTCGCTGCCGCCCTGCTCCTGGCGCGCGGCTGCCGAGGCGCCGAGGTCGGAGGCGGTGGCGTTGCGGCGAGAGGCCCCGGGATCGTCCCCTACCAGACCGTCGCCTACCCTACGCGCGATGGCGAGGGGGTCAAGATCGCCACCTTTCTGGGCGACGCGACGCGACGCTTCTACGGGCGGGGACCGGCGCCGACCACGCTCGACGTCGTCTGGCGCACCGAGATCGGCAGCGGCTGGACCTCGGGCAAGAAGGAGGACGATCCGCCGGGTGTCTGGGCGGGCACGGGCTGGACCGGCCAGCCCGCCCTCGTGCGCCAGGATGACCGTCTCCTTCTACTCGTGAGCGGCTACGACCACGCCCTCCACAAGCTCGACGCCCGCGACGGCCGGCAGCTCTGGCGGCGCGAGTACGACGACATCCTCAAGAGCTCGCCGAGCGTGTTCGAGAACCCCGCTGCCACCGGCCGAAACGACCGCTACATCGTCTGCGCCGGCTCGCGGCGCGGCTACCCCCTCGAGCTGGACGACCCGGATATCGCGCCGTACCGCGCCTTCACCGTCGGCAAGGGCGAGGAGCTCTGGCGCCTGCCCGTGCCCCAGACCGAGGCCTACACGCGCGATTGCGACGGCAGCGGCGTCTACCTCGACGGGCGCCTCTACATCGGCGTCGAGAGCGGCTGGATGTACGCGCTCGACCCTCTCGCGACGGAGCCGTTCGGCGAGCAGCGCCGGCCGGCGGTGCTCGCCGAACGGCTCCTCCTCGGCGACCAGCGCGACGACCGTCACGCCGACGACCTCGCGCTCGAGGCCTCGCCGGCGCTCCTCGGCGACAGGCTCTACATCGCCTCGGGCGCCGGCCATGTCTACGGGCTCACACTCGAGACGCTCGAAGTCGTCTACGACCGCCGCATCGGCAGCGACATGAACGGCACCACCGTGCCGACGCTGAGCGGCAAGCTCCTCGTCCCGGTCGAGAAGCAGTACATCAAGGGTCGGGGCGGGATGATGCTGATCGACCCCGCGAAGCCCGCCGCTGCCGATCCGGAGTGGTACTTCCCGACGGGCGACCGCAAGCTCGGAGACTGGCGCGGCGGGGTGATAGGCTCGGCCTCGGTGAACGACGCGGCCAACGGCGACGGGCGCCACCCGGCGCTGGCCGCCTTCTCGGCGATCGACGGTAACCTCTACGTCGTGGCCCAGGACGCCCTGGCCGACGAAGAGGTGGAGGGGCCGAACGGCGAGAAGGGCCTGGCGACACCGCGTCTCGTCTTCAGCGCCGACATCGGGGGCAGCATCTCTACACCGATCATCGTCGGGGACAGCATCGTCGCCGCCGGCTACGACGAGACCGTCCATCTCTACCGCATCAGCTATCGCAAGGCGCGCGAGGACGCAGAGGGGGCCATCTCCAGTCGCAATGGCGACTGGTGGAAGGTCAGCGTCCGCGAGACCGCCCGTCAGACGATCGGCGCCTCGATCGAATCGACGCCGATCGTGTGGGACGGGCGCGTCTACATCGGCGCCCGCGACGGCTACTTCTACTGTCTGGGGGGACGATGACAGCCACCATCGCACACAATCCGCCGCCGGCGAGCTTGCGGCGCCGCCGTCTGACCGTCGTTGCGCTCGCTGCGCTCACCGGCGTGCTCCTCGTGCTGGCCGCTGGAGCGCCTGCGGCGCCCGCGGCCGACGAGAGCTTCGTCTCCCCCTTCGTGCTGGCGCCGCTCATCGGGCCCTCGGAGCAGTACGGCTACGCGCCGGACTACGTCCGCTACGTGCCGACCTTCGACTCGGAGAACCGAGCCTACATCCGCAGCCGCACCTCCAACGCGAACCACACCTCGTACGTGCACACCCTGGTCGACGGGGACTGGACGCGTCTCGACTTCCGCGCCGCGCTGCGCGCCGCCTATCCGACATTCACGGGCACGGTCGGCGGCGGGTGGCGCGGACCGGGAGTGATCTTCGACAGCCAGGACCGCGCCTACAACCCCCTGCGCATCAAGCTCGAGGACGGCACCACGCGCAACGTCATGCTGGTGTCGTGGGACCACTGCCGCACGTGGAAGGTCTTCGAGCTGCCGGACGGCCTCTTCGCCGTGGAGGACTGGGTCGGGCACAACGAGATCGACGGGCCGCCCTTCCTCGCCATCTGGGAGCCCTCCGGACTGCCCCCGGTCAAGGGCGGCCAGCGCAACTCGCTCTGGGTGACCAAGCCGCGCCTCGAAGGCGAGGAGCTCATCGTGCCGGCGCCGACGCACGTGACGGACGAGTGCATCGGCCTGAACAAGGGCGCCGGCGGCGCCTCGTTCGCCGTGACGCACGGCGCCACGACGTACTTCGTCTGGGGCGAGGCCACGCCCGCCGGCTCGTACGGCGTGCCGACCTACATCTCGGCCTACGACCACGCGAGCGGCGCCGTGAGCGACAAGCGCCTGCTCGCCGTGACGCCAACGGCGAACGACCTTCACAACAAGCCGGGCATCTGCAGCGACAGCGAGGGCTACCTGCACGTGGCCGCCGGCACGCACAACACCCCGGTACTGTACACGCGCTCGCTTCAGCCGCTCAGCATCGATGCGGGCTGGAGCGCGCCACAGCGGATGCCGGCCGCCGAGGAACTCGCGCCGTACGCTCCGACCGACGCCCCACGGCAGACGTACAACGCCTTCGTCTGCGACTCCAACGACACGCTGCACCTCGTGACCCGCGAGTTCCGGGAGTGCGCGGGCGATGACGGCGTCGTCCGGACCTACGGCGCGCTGATCCACCACAGCCTGCCGAAGGGCGGCGTCTGGAGCTACCCGAACCTGATCGTCCTCGGCGCGGACACGGGCTACAGCATCTACTACCACAAGCTGGCGCTCGATCATCTCGACCGCCTCTACCTCTCGCTCAGCTACGCCGGGGGTCAGGAGCTTCACCTCGCCAAGTCACGAGCTGCGGGGCTCAAGCTGCTGGGACGCACCGCGCTGGTGCTCGGCAAGTACCGGCGGCGGCTGCTGCTCGTCTCGCACGACGCCGGTCTCACCTGGCGGCTCGCCGACGACGCCGACCTGGCCACGCCCGAGGACGCCCTGCGGGCGGACTCGAGCGTGGCCCGTCTCGGCGACGTCCCGCCGCCTGACGACATCGCCCCCAGCTGGAAGTGGACGAGCCCCCGGCCGCAAGGCAACCAGTTCACCGCGCTCGCGGTGCCCGACGGGGTGCGCGGCTGGGCGGTCGGCGCCTACGGCACCGTCCGGCGCACGAACGACGGCGGCCGCACCTGGAGGCGGCAGACCTCCGGCACGCAACGACCGCTGTACGGTCTCGCCGCCACCGACGTTCGCCGCGCTTGGGCGGTGGGCGAGGACGGGTTGATCCTGCGAACGACCGACAGCGGCCGCACCTGGCGCACGCAGGACTCGCGCACGGACAGGACCTTCTTCGCCGCGACCGCCGTCTCCGGCAGCACAGGGTGGGCCGTGGGCGCGCGCGGCGTCGTGCGCATGACCACCGACGGCGGCCGTACCTGGCGGACCGGGTACAGCAAGTCGGCACAGCCGTTCTTCGCCGTGCACTTCGTGAGCTCGCTGCGCGGCTGGGTCGTCGGCGACAACGGCAAGATCATGCGGACGCTCGACGGCGGCCGGACCTGGAAGGGACAGGACTCGCCTTCGAGGAACGCCCTGTACGGGGTGTCGTTCCGCGACCGGCTGCGGGGAGTCGCGGTCGGCGACGGCGGCGTGATCCTGCGGACGCTCGACGGCGGCGCCACCTGGCGCAGGATGACGAGCCCCGTGAGCACGAGGCTCAGCGCCGTCGAGTTGCGCCCGACCGGCATCGGCTTCGCCACCGGCGACGACGGGATCGTCCTGCGCACGGCCGACGGCGGGCGCACCTGGACGCGCAAGCAGCTGCCGACGCACACCACGCTGGGCGCTCTCGACTGCTACACCGCCGCGCGCGTGTGGACGGCCGGCGCCGGCGGCGTCGCCTATCGCACCGTCGACAGCGGTCGCACCTGGAAGAGAGCCACCGCCGGCCTCTGGCGCTCGCTCCAGGACGTCGCCCAGCGCGGCGACGAGCTCTGGACGGCGACCGACGATCGTCTGCTGCGGAGCCCCGACGCGGGCCGCTCCTGGTCGACCGCGACGGTCGTGACGGGAGGCGCCTTCAAAGCCCTCGCCATGGGCGAGCTCGACGGATGGGCCGTGGGGAACGCCGGGCTCGTCATTCGCAGCGGAGACGGCGGCGCCACGTGGACACCGCTGCCGCCTCCGACCGACGAGCACCTGCGGGCGGTCGCCGCGCCGGCCCCGGGCGTCGCCTGGGTCGCCGGCGCCGAGGGCACGCTCCTGGCGACGTCCGACGCAGGAGCGACGTGGCGCCGGCCGCTCTCGCCGCCCGACGACCTCTACTGCCTCGAGTTCCTCGACACGGACCGCGGCTGGGCGGGCGGCGGCGGACCGTACGGCGAAAGCGCCGCCGTGGTCTGGCGTACGACGGACGGCGGCGCCTCCTGGCGAAGCGCCGCGCTGCCGGTATGGGGCCGGATCCGTGCCATCGACTTCGTGGACGCCGACAACGGCTGGGCGGTCGCCGAGGACTGGGGCATCGACGGCGACTATCCGCAGGGCGCCGCCCTCGGGACGCACGACGGCGGCGCGACGTGGGACCTCCAGGCGACCGCACCGACTGTGCTCAACGCGATCGCGATGGATGCCGCAGGGTACGGCTGGGCCCTCGGCGCCGGCGGGGCCGCGCTGCAGACCCGCGACGGCGGCCTCACCTGGCTGACACGCGACTCGGGCACCGACAACGTCTTGCGAGGCGCCGTCCTCGCAGGGCCGGAGAGCGCCCTGATGATCGGCGACGACGGCACCGTGCTGACGGTGTCGCCGGGAACGCCCTGAGCGGCCCGGCGGAGACGCCGGGCGAAACGCCCTAGGCGGGCAAGCCGAGAAGAGCAGGCAACTCTTCGAGGCTGCGGATGGTCGGCAGCGGCACGTCCCAGCGGCCCCGGCGGTCGAGCAGCACGCCGTGGCAGCCGGCGGCGATCGCGCCGCGCACATCGTCCTCGAGGTTGTCGCCGACCATGATCGCCCGGTCGGCCGGGACGCCCGCGTCGTCGAGGAGCCCTGTGAAGATCTGCGGGGCCGGCTTGCTGTGGCCGACGAGGCAGCTCGCGACCGTGAAGTCGATGAAGGACTCGAGCCCGAAGTGAGTGGCCGCGGCCACCAGGTCGCGGTTCGTGTTCGAGACGAGGGCGATCCGGAGCCCGGCGGCGCGCAGCCGGCCGAGGCAGGGCAGCACGTCGTCGTACGGCGCGAAGTTCTCGACGCGCCCCCACGCGGCCACCTGCGCGTGCGCGGCCGCCGCCACCGCGGCGGGGTCGCCGCCGCCGAGCGCCTCGATGATGACGGTCGCGACCACTTCGTAGAGCCCCTCGTCGTGGACGGTCCCGAGACGCTCGCGGCGCTCGCTCACCGCGGAGTGGACCGCCCACTCCGCGGTGTCCCAGCGCGCGGGGTCGAGATCGAGGCCGAATTCGAGACCGAGAGCCCGGTAGCCCTCCGCCTCGAAGCGTGGCCCCGGACGCAGCACCGTGTAGTCGACGTCGAGCATGACCAGCGCCGGGGGCGACTCGAGGACGAGCCCTGTCACGCCCGCCGGCCCCCGCCGGAGCGGTCGACGTCCCGGCCGGCCGCGGCGGCGAACACGTCGCCGGCCCGGTAGGAGGAGCGCACGAACGGGCCGGCCACGACCTCCAGCCCCAGGGCGCGCGCCCGGCCCTCGATCGCCGAGAACTCCCGGGGCTCGACGTAGCGCGCGACAGGCAACCGGTCGCGCGCCGGGCGCAGGTACTGACCCACCGTCACGATATCGACACCCGCGGCGACGCAGTCCCTCAGAAGCGCGTCGACCTCCGCCGTGGCCTCGCCGAGGCCAAGCATGACACCCGTCTTCACGAGAGGGCGACGGATGGGAGCCAAGGCGGCCGCCCGCTCGAGAACGAGCAGCGAGCGGCGGTACTCTGCCTGCGGCCGCGCGACCGCGTAGAGACGAGGCACCGTCTCGAGGTTGTGCCCGAGCACGTCGGGCCGGGCCGCAAGGACGCGGCTCAAGGCGTCCGCGTCGCCGAGGAAGTCCGGGACGAGCACTTCGATCGTCGCGGCGGGCAGCGCCGCGCGCAGCGCGGCGATGGTGGCCGCGAAGTGCGCGGCGCCCCCGTCCCCCAGATCGTCGCGCGTGACGCTCGTCACGACCACGTGGCGCAGGCCGAGGCGCACGGCGGCCTCCGCGACGCGGCGGGGCTCGTCGGCGTCGACGTCGCGACCGGTAGGGCCCACGGCGGCGCTCGCGTCCGCGCGCCCGACGCCGCAGAACCCGCAACCGCGCGTGCAGCGGTCCCCGAGGATCATGAAGGTGGCGATGCCGCCGGAGAAGCACTCGCTCTTGTTGGGGCAGCGCGCCTCCTCGCACACGGTGTGCAGCCCCAGCTCGTCGAGCAGCGCGCCCGTCGCCCGGAAGCGACCGGGCGCGGGCGGGCGCACCTTGAGCCACGCCGGCTTGCGCCCGGATCGTTGGTGTGGCGTCTGTCGGGGCATCACGCTCAAAGACTGTGCATGCCGCGCCCGAGCCCGCTCAAGGCGGCCTCGCCGATCCCCTCGGCGAGCGTCGGGTGCGCGTGGATCGTGTCGGCCACGTCACGCAAGGTCGCACCGATGCGCGCGGCCAGGGCCAGCTCGTGCACGAGCTCGGTCACGCGCGGCCCGACGAGCGACGCGCCGAGCACGGCGCCGGCGCCGGGCTCGCAGACGATGCGCACGAAACCCTCGGCCTCGCCCTCGACCACGGCCTTCGACACCGCGTTGAAGCGCAGATGCGCGACCTCGACGTCGCGGCCCTCCCGCTTGGCGCGATCCTCGGTGAGCCCGACGCTGGCGACCTCGGGGCTGCTGAAGACGCAGTTCGGGACCACGCGGCGGTCGACGGCGCGGCGGCCGCCGGTGACGGCGTTCTCGGCCGCCGCCTGCCCCTGGTGATACGCCCAGTGGGCCAGCAGCGGGGGCCCGGCGACGTCGCCGGCGACGAACGCGCCGGCGAGCGTCGTGCGCTGGGTCTCGTCGGCCACGACGAAGCCGCGCTCGTCGACCTGGACGCCTGCCTCCGCGAATCCCATGTCCTCGCTGACCGGCCGCCGGCCGACGGCGACCAGCACCGCCGCGGTCACGAGCTCGTGCCCGCCCGCCAGCCTCACGTGCACGCCGTCCTCCCGGCTCTCCGAGCTCTCCACTCCCGCCTTGAGCACGACCTCGATGCCTGCCTTCTTGAACGCCTGCTGCAGCGTGCGGCCGACGCGCTTGTCCTCACCGGGCAGCAGCTGATCGAGCATCTCGACGACCGTGACCGCCGTCCCCAGCCGCGCGAAGATCGAGGCGAACTCGCAGCCGATCACACCGCCGCCGACGATCACCATGCTGTCCGGCACACGGTCGATCCGCAGCAGCTCGTCGCTCGTCATCACGCGCGGGTCGGAGAAGTCGAAGAGCGGCAGACGGACGGAGTCGGACCCGGTCGCGAGGATCACCGCGTCGCCCTCGAGGACGCGCCCGTCATCGAGGGCGAGACGCCCGGGTCCGGCGAGGCGGCCGCGAGCCGCGACGACCTCGACCTTGCGCGCCGCGAGCATGTGCTCGACGCCCTCGCGCAGCTGTCGCGCGGCGTCGTCCTTGCGTGCCATGAAGGCGGCGAAGTCGAGAGTGACGGCTTCGGCGCGTACGCCGAAGCCGTCACTCTCGCGCGCCTGTTGCAGGCGTTCCGCGCCGGCGACCATCGCCTTGGTCGGGATGCAGCCGCGGTTCAGGCACGTCCCTCCGATAGCCAGGGACTCGACGACGGTGACCGCGGCCCCGAGTTGAGCGGCGCGCAGCGCCGCGACGTAGCCGGCGGGCCCGCCGCCGAGCACGAGGATCCTGGCCATCAGAGAGCCTCCTTCAGCATAAGCAATCCCGCCTCGAGCCGCAGCAGGACGCCAGCCCAGAGCCGGTCCGCGTCCGCGACGACGCCCGTCGCCGAGAGACCTTCGCCCTGCCACGGCTCGCCGAGCACGCCTTCGACGGCCTCCACGAGCTCCTCCGGCGGTCGGCATACGAGCACGGACCCATGCACCAGGACCCGGCCAGCGCGCCGCGCCTGCGCCAGCGCCACCAGCTTCTCGCCGCGAGACATGAGGTCGTGCCGCAAGACACTCGCGAAGCACAAAGCTGAGCGCTGGTACGGGGTGCTCCGCTGTCCGTCGAGCGTGACGCCGAGGTCGCACAGGGTGCCGGCGAACGCGCCGGCGACGAGCTCGTAGGGCAGCCGGACGTCGGCGCTCGCCCTCCGCCCGGCGCCCAGCGCCTCCGGCGGGAAGGCCACCGCGAACGACCACTCGAAGCCCTCGCCGTGCAGCACGGCGCGACCTCCCGAGGGCCGACGGACCACGTCAAAAGGCAGCCCCGGCTTGAGCTCGACCCTCTGGAATTTTCCGACAGACAGCGCCGGCGGCGCCCACGTGTAGCGCCGCGCCATCACCTGCTCGACCGTGCCGAGCAGGCCGTCGTCCAGCGCCATCTGCGCGCCGCCGGAGGCGGTCGCGTCGGGCAGCACCTTCATGACGCTCACCGGAGCATCCCCCGCGAGACCGGACATGCCGCGGACGACGGGTGGCGTCTGTCCGTCGCCCCGATCACGAGAGTGCGGGTCCTTCGTCTTCGGGGAAGCGCTGGCGGACGACCGGCCTGCGCGCCGCCGCCGCCTCGTCGAGACGGCGGACCGGCATCGTGTGAGGCGCCGCGCACACCATCTCCGGGTCCTCGACGGCCTCGCGGACCACCGTGCGGAGCGCCTCGATCACCCGGTCGAGCGATTCCCGCGACTCGGTCTCGGTCGGCTCGATCATCAGCGCCTCCTCGACGATGAGCGGGAAGTACGTGGTCGGCGGGTGCACCCCGTGGTCGAGCAGCCGCTTGGCGACGTCCATGGCACGCACCCCATGCTGTCGCAGCGGCGTCGCCGACACGACGAACTCGTGCATGCAGCGCCGCTCGAAGGGCACGTCGAAGAGATCGCGCAGGCCGCTCAGCACGTAGTTGGCGTTGAGGACCGCGCGCTCGCTCACCCGGCGCAGGCCGTCGGGCCCGAGGGCACGGATGTACGCGTAGGCCCGGACCAGGACGCCGACGTTGCCGTAGAAGGTGCGGACCCTGCCGATCGACTGCGGTCGCTCGTCGTCGAGGTAGTACGTGCCGTCGTCGCGGCGCTCGACCAGGGGCGCCGGAAGGAACGGCACGAGCTCGTCGCCGACGACGATCGGGCCGGCGCCGGGCCCGCCTCCACCGTGCGGCGTCGAGAACGTCTTGTGGGTATTGAAGTGGACGATGTCGAAGCCCATGTCGCCGGGCCGCGAGATGCCGAGCACGGCGTTCGAGTTGGCGCCGTCGTAGTAGAGGAGCCCGCCGGCTCCGTGCACGACCGCGGCGATCTCGAGGATGTGCTCGTCGAAGAGCCCCAGGGTGTTCGGGTTGGTCAGCATGAGGCCGGCCACGTCGCCCTCGGCGACGATCGCCCTCAGCCGCCCCATGTCGACACCGCCGCGCGCGTCACTCGGCACGGAGACCGGCTCGTAGCCGGCCATGACCACCGAGGCGGGGTTGGTCCCGTGCGCCGTGTCGGGGATGACGATGCGCCGCGGCGACCGGCCGCGCGCCTCGTGACAGGCGCGCATCAGCAGAAGGCCGGTGAGCTCGCCGTGAGCGCCCGCCGCAGGCTGCAGCGTGACGCGCGCGAGGCCGGCGATCTCGCAGAGCCAGCCCTCGAGGGTGTGCAGCAACTCGAGGGCGCCCTGTGCGAGCGACTCCGGCTGGTACGGGTGAAGACCGCGGAAGCCCTCGAGCGCCGCGACCTGCTCGTTGACGCGCGGGTTGTACTTCATCGTGCACGAGCCCAGTGGGTAGGCGCCGTTGTCGACGCCGTAGTTCAGCGCCGAGAGGTCTGTGAAGTGGCGCACGATATCGATCTCCGCGACCTCGGGCAGGCGCGCCGGACGGGCGCGACGCAGCGCCGCCGGCACGACCTCGTCGAGGGGACGGTCGGGCACGTCGAGAGCGGGCGGCACAGCGGCGCGGCGCCCAGGCCGTGAGCGCTCGAAGATGGTGGGCCGCGGCTCGCGCCCGAGCAGCTCGTCGCGGCAGGAGGTCGTCGTCTCACCGTCAGGCACGGTCCACCTCCTTCGCTTCGCGCGGCGCCTCCGCCGCGAGCGCCTCCGCGACGGCAGCGACGAAGGCGTCGATCTGGTCGCGCGTGCGGCGCTCGGTGACGGCGAGGAGCAGCACGTCGTCAAGATCGCCGGCCGTCGCGGCGGCGAACGCGCCCGCGAAGCGGCTCATGGGCACACCGGCGAGGAAGCCGCGCGGCACGAGCGCGTCGACCAGCCCCGCGGCCGCTACCGGCAGCCGCAGCGCGAACTCGCGGAAGACGGGGCCGGTCGTGAACGCCCCCACGCCCGGCAGCTCGAGGAGCCGCTCGCGCAGGTAGGCCGCCCGGCGGGCGCAGAGCTCGGCCAAGGCCGGGAAGCCGTCCTTGCCGAGCCAGCTCAGGTAGACGATCGCCGCCAAGGCGTTGAGGGCGTGGTTCGAACAGATGTTGGAGGTCGCCTTCTCGCGGCGGATGTGCTGCTCGCGCGTCTGCAGCGTCAGCACGAAGCCGCGCCGGCCCTCGACGTCGACGGTCTCGCCGACGAGGCGGCCTGGCAACCGGCGCAGGAGCTTGGCCGTGACGGCCATGAAGCCCAGCGTGGGCCCGCCGAAGCTCATGGGGCTGCCGAGCGCCTGCCCCTCGCCCACGACGATGTCGGCGCCGTACTCGCCGGGCGGGACGAGCAACCCGAGCGAGAGCGGGTCGACGACGGCGATGAAGAGCGCGCCGGCCTCGTGGGCGAGGCGCGCCGCCGCGGCCATGTCCTCGAGCGCGCCGAAGACGTTCGGCTGCTGCAGGACGACCGCGGCGACATCGTCGCCGAGGGCACCATGCAGCGCCCCGAGATCGGTGCCCGCTCCCGCGACGAGCGGCACGGTCTCTGGGCGCGGCCCGAAGCCCGCGGACTCGGTGGCGAGGACCTGCCGATACTCGGGGTGCACGCCCTCGGAGAGCACGACACGCGTGCGCCGCGTTTGGCCGCCGGCGATACACGAGGCCTCGGTCAGCGCCGTCCCCGCCTCGTACATCGAGGCGTTGGAGACCTCCATGCCGGTCAGCTCGCAGATCGCCGTCTGGTACTCGAAGATGCTCTGCAGCACGCCCTGACTACGCTCCGGTTGGTAGGGCGTGTAAGCCGTCAGGAACTCGCCGCGCGAGACGATCGTGTCGACGATCGCCGGCACGTAGTGGTCGTAGACGCCGGCGCCGAGGAAGGAGACCAGGCGGGAGGCCGGGCAGTCGGCCTCGGCCAGCCGCGTCAGCTCCGCCATGAGCTCGACCTCGGAGATCCCGGCCGGCAGACGGAGCTCCCCGCGAAAGCGCACCTCCTCGGGGATCTCGGCGAAGAGCTCCTCGACGCTGTCGGCGCCGACGGCGTCGAGGAGCGCCCTCACGTCGGCGTCGCTGTGCGGTGTGTAGTCCAGAGGGGGCCTCCCGGTCACGCCTCGGCGAGGAACTCCTGGTAGGCCTCGTGGTCCATGAGGCCGTCGAGCTCGCTCTCGTCGCTCAAGCGTACGCGCAGGATCCAGCCCTCGCCGTAGCAATCCTCGTTGACGAGCTGCGGCTCGTCCTCGAGCACGGCGTTCACGTCGGCGATCTCGCCTGAGAGCGGCGCGAACACGTCGCTCACCGCCTTGACCGACTCGAGCTCGCCGTACGGCGCGCCCGCGGCGACGGCATCGCCGATGTCCGGCAAGTCGGCGTAGACGATCTCGCCGAGCGCGTCCTGCGCGAACCAGGTGACGCCGAACACGGCGACGTCACCCTCGATGCGCACCCAGTCGTGCTCCTTGGAGTACTTCAGATCTGGCGGGTAGCTCTCGGCTGCCATCGCTCCTCCTGGGTCAGGTCTACGCGGGTCCTGTCCGAAGTGCCCCAAGGGGGCTGCGGGAAAACGCACGTCTGGAGCACGGGGTGCCTCCTCCGTTCTGCGCCGACAGGTCGCTCTCGCTCCCTGTCGGCCCTCCGGCGGAGGCGACGCTCCAGGGGCCCGTCGGGCCGCGCTCCGCTTGCCTGAGAGATTCGACGCTCCGTGCGTCTTGCCCCTTCGGCGCCCGCCGTCCACGAGGGACCGGGCTCTCACGCGACCTTCGGCCGGGCTGCCATGCACCACTGGCCGACCCACTGTAGCATCGGCTGAGTGGTCGTTCAACGCTCCCGCGGCGGCCGTCGCGAGAAGGCTCGCGGTCGGCGGTGCTACACTCGAGCGCCATGGGCGAAGCTGCGACAAGCGCAGGTGCTCTCGACCCCGGACGCGGTGAGCGACGCGACCTGCCGCCGCTCCCCGAGGGCTACCGGGTGCGCCGGCCCGAGCAGGGCGACTTCGACGAGGTCCTCGCGCTCCTGGTCGCCGCCGACACGGCGCTCGTCGGCGACACCGAGTGGAGCCCGATGGAACTCGCCTTCCACTGGCGCCGCCCGCGCTTCTCGCTCGAGCGCGACGCGTGGGTCGTCGAGCGCGAGGGAGGCGGCCTGGTCGCGCACGGCTGGTCGTTCAACGACGAGCCGGAGGGACAGCCGATCGGCTACTTCGCCCTGCACCCCGACCACCGCGACCCGGCGCTCGCCCGCCACCTTCTCGGCCTGATCGAGCGAGCGGGCCCGCGTGCAGCTCGCCTCGACGACGTGGGGCGAGCTCGCCGTGGGCGCCTCGTTCCTGGAGGAGGACGACCTCAAGCGCGAGCTCTACGAGAGCGCGGGCTACGTGCAGGCCCGGGTCTTCGAGCGGCTCGGCATCGCCGCGGCCGACGTGCGGGAGCTCGACGAAGAGATCGAGGGCATCGAGCTCCGCGCCATGCGGCGCCCCGCCGACGACCGCGCCGTCCACGCCTGCGTCGAGGAGGCCTTCGCCGACCACTTCCGCTACGCGCCGATCCCGTTCGACGAGTTCTGGGCGCCCTTCGACGACACGCCGCCCGAGAAGCAGGTCTGGCTCGTCGCCTGCGACGGCCCCGAGATCGTCGGCGCCGCCCTCGGCCTGTCGATGGAGCAGTACGGCTACGTCGACATGCTCGCCGTGCGGCGCCCGTGGCGGGGCCGTCACATCGGCCTCGCCCTCCTCCTCGCGACCTTCGCCCGCCTGCGCGACCTCGGCCACGACCACCTCGTGCTCGGCGTGGACGCGACCAACCCGACGGGCGCCGCCCACCTCTATCGGCGGGCCGGGATGACCCTGCGTCGCCGTCAGCTCTACTTCGAGAAGCCGCTGCACTGAGAGCGCAGGCCGCCCCGTCAGGCTGCCGGATTAGGACTAGTCGCTCTGCGGTACGCTGACCATACTCGCAGCACAACACGCACGCGCATGAAGCATCCGCGCACGGCCCCACAACCCCAGACGCCCAGCCAAGGAGGGCGAAGGTGATGACGGAGGAGTCCGACCGCTTCCAGGCGATGATCGACGCGGGCGACCAGCCGGTCTTCGCGCTCGACCGCGACCTACGCTACACGGCCTTCAACCGCGCCCATGCGATGGTCATGCGACAGCTGTACGGCGCCGAGATCACACTCGGCGGGCGGCTCACGGACTACCAGACCGTCGCCGCCGACCGCGAGACCGCAACGGCGCAGCCTGGAGCGGGCGCTCGCCGGTGAGCACGTCGTCGTCAGCGGCTTCTCCGGCGAAGAGGGACAGCGGCGCCACTTCGACATCGCGCACACGCCGCTGACCGACGCCGCCGGCACGGTCGTCGGCATCGTCGTCCGCGCCCACGACACCACCACACTCAAGGCGACGGCGGCGGCGTTCGACGAGATCAAAGAGCAGCTTCAGTACGCACATCGCCTGGCGCACATCGGCGTCTGGAGCTGGACGATCGCCACGGACACCGTCATCTGGACCGACGAGCTCTACCGCATCGCGGGTCTCGACCCGACGCTGCCGGCCCCCACCTACGCAGAGCACCCTGCGCTCTATACCGAGGAAAGCTGGGATCGTCTGAAGACCGCGGTCGAGAGCAGCCATCGAGAGCGGCGAGACGTATCAGGTCGAGCTGGAGTTCGTCCGCCCGGACGGGACCACCCGATGGGTGGACGCGTTCGGCGGCGCCACTCGTGACGACCAAGGGCAGGTCGCGGGGCTGTACGGCACCGTCCAGGACATCACCGAGCGCAAGCTGGCGGAGGAGGCGCTGCAGGAGAGTGAGGGCTTCCTGCGCGGCCTGTTCGACAACATGCCGAGCGGCGCGGCCATCTACGAGGTCCGCGGTGATGGGTCCAGGGGCAGCGACTACATCGTCAAGGACTTCAACGCCGCCGGCCTTCGCATCGAGGGCAAGACCAGGGACGAGGTCGTCGGCAAGTCGTTGTCCGACCTGCGGCCCACGATCGACGAGTACGGCCTCATCCCGGTGCTCCAGCGCGTCTGGCAGACGGGGGCGCCCGGCTTTCTTGCCGGCGAGCGCTCTACACTGACGAGCACTACTCGAACTGGTACGAGAACCGCGTCTTCAGACTGCCGTCCGGCGAGATCGTCGCGATCTACGACGACGTCACGGAACACGTGCAGGCCGCAGAGAAGCTGCGCGAGAGCGAAGCCAGACTGCGGACGTTGGTCGACACGCTCCCCGACCTGGTATGGCTGAAGGACCCCGAGGGCGTCTTCCTGCTCTGCAACCGGCGCTTCGAGAGTCTCTACGGCGCGGAGGAGAAGGACATCGTCGGGAGGACGGACTACGACTTCGTCGGACAAGGACCGGGCGGACTTCTTCCGGCAGCATGACAAGGCAGCCATGGCGGCCGGCGGCCCCACGATGAACGAAGAGGAACTCGTCTTCGCCGACGACGGCCACACGGAGATCGTCGAGACCATCAAGACGCCGCTCCGCGACAGTGACGGACGGATCGTCGGCGTCCTCGGCGTCGGGCGCAACATCACCCACCGCAAGCAGATCGCCGAAGGAGTGCGCCGCCAGACCGACCAGCTGCGCCGCACCGCCGAAGGCGCCGTGCTGGCCATGGGCAACGTCGTCGAGACTCGCGACCCCTACACCGCCGGCCACGAGCGCCGCACCGCCCAGCTGGCCACCGCGATCGCCGCCGAGATGGGCATGGAGGGCGAGGAGCTCGAAGCCCTGCGCCGCGCCGGCCTCATCCACGACATCGGCAAGATCGCCGTGCCCACCGAGATCCTCACCAAACCGGGGCGCCTCAGCGAGATCGAGTTCAGGATCATCAAGGAGCACCCCGAGTCGGGCTACGGCATCCTCGGAGTCATCGACTTTGGGCGTCCGGTCGCCGAGATGGTGCGGCAGCACCACGAACGCCTCGACGGCTCCGGCTACCCGCGGGGGCTGACCGCGAAGGACATCTTGCCGGAGGCCAAGATCCTCGCCGTCGCCGACGTCGTCGAGGCGATGTCGTCACACCGCCCCTACCGCCCGGCGCTCGGCATGGGGCCGGCCCTCGCCGAGCTCCGCAAGCACGCCGGGGTCAAGTACGACGCCGACATCGTCGCGGTCTGCGTGCGTCTCGTCGAGGAACAGGGTTTCCAGTTCGCGCAGTGAGGCGACACGACCGGCGCCCTACGCACGTCTTCAGAACCTCTCCAAGTGTGTCGATAGCTTCAACGCGGGTGACTGCACATGCGCGCCCTCGATCGGCGTGTGCGCGAGAGGAGCTACGACGAACGGCCAGCCGGCCACATCGGGTCACGGGGTCACCTTTGCTGAGAGTCCACGCGGGATCCGTCTCGCGGGGCTGGTCGGCCTCGCCCTCGTGCCGCTCATCGCGTATGCCGCCTTCGCCTACGCGATCACCGCACGGTCGCTCGCCGACCTCGAGAGCCGGCAGCCCGATGAGCGCGCCGCAACGACGACCTTCGCCGCCGCGAGCGACGCACCGGCCCAGACCGGCGAAGTCGCGACCGGCGGCGCTCTGAGCGCCACCGCAGGCCACATCGGCGCGCTCTCCCTGGCCGGCCTTCTGATCGCGGCGGTCTTCGCCGGCGGCTCCGCGTCTGCGCTCGCGACCGTCGCGCGTCGCCGGATGCGGGAGACCGCCCCCCGCGCCGAGCTCGACGAGCTCACCACGCTCATCGAGAGTCTCTCCCAGTCTCTCGTCCACTTGAACGTCTTCGGCGAGATCCTGGCCGACACCCCGGACGTGGACGGCCTGCTCGAGACCATGATCCCGATGGTGGAACGCACCTTCGGCGCCGACTGGAGCACACTCCGCCTCATGGCCGACGGCGAAGCGACCCGGGTGATCGGCGCCGACGCTCGGGTGCCCGACGCGGCCGCGGCGGCGCTGCGCCACGTGGCCGCCACCGCACGGCCGGTGTGCATCCCGCACCCGCAAGGAGAGCCCAGCCCGCTGCCCGCCCGAAGCGCGGCGACCGACCGGCTGGGCAGCCTGATCGCCGTCCCTCTCGTGATCAAGGGCGTCGTGACCGGGGTGCTCGCCGTCGGATCGCACGACCGGCGTGACGTCTCGCAGCGCGACACCGCGGTGCTCTCGACGATCGCGGCGCAGATCGCCGTCGCCGTCCAGAACACCGCCACGTACCGGCAGCTGGAGGACAGCTATCTGGCGACCGTCAGCGCGCTCGCCTCGGCGATGGAGGCGAACGACGAGTACACCGCGGACCACTCCGAGACGATCGCGAGGATCGCGGTGGCGACAGGCGCCGAGCTCGGCTTCGCCGAGAGCGAGTTGCGCAGGCTCAACTACGCCGCCCTGCTCCACGACGTCGGCAAGATCGGGATCCCCGATCACGTGCTTCACAAGTGCGACGCCCTGAGCGCCGGGGAGATGCGCCTGATGGCCGAGCACACCATCATCGGCGAACGCATCGTCTCGCGGGCCGAATACCTCAGACCGGTCGCACCGCTCGTGCGCGCGGCCCACGAGCGCTGGGACGGCCGCGGGTACCCGGACGGCCTGGCCGGCGAGGCGATCCCGCTGGCGTCGCGCATCATCTTCGTCTGCGACGCGTTCCACGCCATGACGTCGGACCGCCCGTACCGGCAGGCGCTCTCAGTCGCGGAGGCGCTCGAGGAGCTGCGCGCCCAGGCCGGGCGGCAGTTCGACCCGCGCGTGGTCGACGCCTTCGCGCGGGTCCTGCCGGCCTTGCCCGGTCCGCCCACGGCGGCGCGCGCGACGTGACGCCGCCGCGCGCGGCACGACACCGAGATCCCCCGTTGCGACGCGACCGCGCCGCCCGTCATCACCCTCAGCCGAAGTGGCAGCTCCGCAGCTCGTCGAGATCGGAGTCGCGGCGCACGGCGAGGGCGTTGCGGAGGTAGCTCTCGAACGTCTGCCGCACGTGGTCGGACCCGCAGCGCGGGCAGCGCGCGCGCTCGTCCTCGAGCGCGTCGGACGTGTCGGGCGTCGGGCGCGTCGATCGCGAAGGGCTCGCCGCAGTCGAGGCAGATGAAGTCGGCGGCCGGCATGGGTGCAGGATACCCGGAGGAGCCGGGTGAGCGAACCTGATCTCGAAGTCGGCTGCGGTGCCGCAGCGATCCCATGACCAAAGAGAAAGGACCGGGCGGCTCTTCGAGCCGCCCGGTCCTCAGATCACGCTGTGAAGCTGCTGCGACCGCTAGGACAGAATGCGCACGTTGGTCGCCTGCGGCTTGTTGTCCTTGCCGGTACCCGTGTCAAACGACACGGCCTGACCCTCGTCGAGAGTCTTGAAGCCCTCGCTCTGGATCTCCGAGAAGTGAACGAAGAGATCCTCTCCGCCCTCCTGCTCGATGAATCCATAGCCCTTGCCTGCGTTGAACCACTTCACTTTGCCCTGTGCCATGCTGATCAATCCTCTCGCCCCGTAGGGCCAAAACGAAGCGACGCGACTGCCGCGCAGAAAACGGTATGTCACGTCGCAGTCCTGCGGGCCCAGATCGACCCGTCTACGAGGAGTGTAGCACATTCCGAGCGAAAACACCCGGGACCGTTTGCTGCCGGCGAACTCAGGGGAGCAAGACCGGCGGGGGAGAGGCGCACCCCCGTCGCCGGGACTGACACCGCCGATCGATCAAGGCTTCCTCCGGCTCGACCGTTAACAGCCCCGTACGGACCGTCCGTTGCCCCCGTTCCTGCGAGAGTTGGAGGAAATCGATGCGTACCTTCTGGATCACCACCCTTGTCCTCGTCATCGTCCTGGTAGCCGCGACCGCGGCGTCCGCCGGGGCCCGCGAAGGAGTCGCTGCGTTGGTCGGCGCCGGAAGCGGCGACTCGTCCGGCGACGGCGGCGGCACCTACACCGTCAAGGCGCTCAAGACGGGTGGCGAGCCCGACGCCAGCGGCACCGGCACCGCCTATACCGTCAAGAACGCCGCCGAGAACGACGGCGAGGCGGATACCTACACCTTCCGCACGACCCAGGAGCCCGCCGGCACCGGTGACTGCGACGCCGACCGCACCGGGACAGAGGTCGAGCCCGCCGGACCCGAGGCCCAGGTCCAGCCTGACGAGCCTGTGGCCGAGGAGACCGCGACCACGAAGGCCAAGAAGGCCACGAAGGCCGACGAAGCGGAGTAACGACCGCGACGAGCGTCGCCTCCTGATCGAGAGGTGGACGGGCGGCGGCATCCCGAACGGGATGCCGCCGCCCGTTCCATCTGGGAGGGCGAGCAACGCGGCGCAAGAGTGGGCTGGTGGGCGTACCTGGATTCGAACCAGGGACCTCTCCCGCATCAGAGAAGCGCACTCACCGAATGGGCTCTACGTTCATGAAGGGATTCGCGTCTAGCAGGCCGCTGAACGAGTCGCCGGCGCACTCGACCGGGGCTGGTCCCCAGCCTGCTAGTCCTCGGCCTCCTCGCCGCCGGGGTGGCAGCGGACGCAGTCCCTCAGCTCGCCGCGGCCCTGCCCCTCGTGCTGGTCGAGGACCTTCGCCCTGCTGTGCTCGTGGCACTCATGGCACGTGTACCGGGTCACGTCATCCGGATGGCAGGTCTGGCAGCTCGCCGTACGCTCTTCGCTGCCGTGATCGAGCGGGAAGACGGAGTGATCGAAGGTGACCTCGCCCCAGTCGGCCGCCGTGTGGCACTGGCCACACTGCCGGCCGTACGCGCCGTCGTGCTCGTCGTCCTTCTCGTGGCAGGCATAGCAGGCGTGAGGCGTCGCGCGCAGGTCCTGGGCGGATTCGGCGCCGGCGTGGCAGTCGGCGCAGGCCACTCCGGCGTGCTTGCCGGTCAGCTTGAACGCCGTGGTGTCGTGGTCGAAGCCCGCGCCGTCGCGGCCGCTGCCGTCGTGGCACGGCAGGCAGCCACGGCCGTAGGCGGCCTCGTGTCGCCTCATGAACCTCGCGTCGGTGGCCGCGTGGCAGTCGGTGCAGAGGGCCTCGTCGAAGGGCGAGTACTCCTTGGGGTGACAGTCGGCGCAGACGAACCTGTCCCCCCCGGCGGTGCGCTCGTGCGTGCCCAGCGAGAAGCCGGTCGCGTCGTGGGGGAAGCTCGCTTCGTCGAGGGCTGTCAGCGCGCCGTCGGGTCCGTTGTGCTCGGGATGGCAACCGCGGCACGCGGGGGACGACGGCGTGCCGGCAAGTCGACCGTGCATCCCCTCCCCGCCGTCGATCTCGGCGCCGACCTCGGTGTGGCAGTCGCGACAGCGGTCGCTCAGCGACTCGGAGCTCCATGGCGCGGGATGGCAGGCCCCGCAGTCACCCGCCAGCTCAGCGTGGCTGCTCACGCCGCCCAGCGCCGAGGCCCGGGTTTGCGCGTTCAGTGACCCGGGGCTGAACAGCACAGGCCCCTCGACGAGAGTCCACGTGAGGACGCCCACCAGCAGGACGGCAGCGGCGGTGATCCCGATGGTGGAGACGAGACCCGGCCTGTCGCTCACCATCGCATCACCCGCCCTCCGCTACCGCTGCAGGGTCGCGTAGTAGAGTGCCGCCCCGACGTGGACGAAGGCGGCGGCGAAGAGTGCCCAGGTGAGAGCCACGTGCACCATGTGCCACGTCGCCAGCGCCCGCCTGCGCCTGAGGAGACGAACGAGCCGGCGCTGCACATCGGCCTCGCTCGCCGCGACCTCTGCGCCGCTGACCGCCCGGGGCACCGAGGTGTAGATGTAGCGTCCGGTCAGTCCGCTGACGACCACGACGACGGTGAGGAGCATCGCCAGCCCGGCCAACCCGCGGAACGCCATGGCCGTGTGCAGCAGGACCATGTACGGACCGGCGAGGCCCGTCACCATGTGGAACCGCAGCCACGCGGCCGTGCTTCCCCAACGCGCCCCGGTCTGCAGCTTGCGGATCGAGTACAGCGTCGCCGTCATCAGCATGAGGATGAAACCGAGGACCCCGATCCCGTGACCGACGAGACCGGATGCGGCGGGAAGGGCGCTCTCCTGCAGGTACGCGCCCACGTAGGCCGTCGTGACCACGGCGATGGCCGCAAACGCGTACCAGAGCTCCGGCGCCCTCCTAAGCACGCTGCGCCGCCCAGTCCTGCCAGAAGCGCGTGACGAGCCCGGCCACCGGGGCCGCGGGCTTCTGGAGGCTCTCGGCGATACCGCCGATGTCGGCGTGGGCCTCGATGAGTTCCTGCAGGGGACACGAGATGCTCTGGTCGCCCATGACGAGCGCGCCGACGATGACGTTCTCGGCCAGCGCGAGCCGGATGTGGGCGTTGCCGCTCCGCGCCTCCACGAGCGCGGCCAGGCCGAGCTCCGACCAGATCTCGCTGTCCCCCCGGGTGATGCTCTGGAGGTCGCGGTCTTCGCCGTTGCCGACCCTGCCGATGATCGTGGTCTTGACGCCGGCGAGCCGGGTGACGTTGAGCGGCACGCTCTGCTCGTACCTGTGGACGGCCTCGGTGGCCATGTTGCGACCGGCGACACGACCCTTGGCCACCGCCGCGCTCCAGAGGACCTCGAGAGTGCGGCGGCCGGTGACATCGTGCCGCGCCTCGGCGACGTCGCCGGCCGCGAAGATATCGTTGTCGCTCGAGCGCAGGTACTCGTCGACCAGGATCCCCCGCTCGCACGCGAGCCCCGCCGCCAGGGCGAGCTCGGCGCAGGGGCGCACGCCGATCGCGACGGCCACGAGGTCGCAGGGGATCGTCGACCCGTCACCGGTCTCGACGGCCACGACATGCCCGTCCCGGCCCAGGATGCGGGCCAGCTCGGTGAAGTGGTGGAGCCGCACACCGTCATGGAGCAGGCCCTGCTCGACGATGCGAGACTCGGCCTCCGAAAGGACGTTCCGCCAGTACCGCTCCTGGCGCATGAGGTAGTGGACCCGCACGCCCTGCGCTCTGACGCCCTCGACGATCTCGAGCGCGGTGATGCCCCCTCCGACCACGACCGCCGCTCTCGCGTCGCGGCACCGCCGGATGATGTCGCGTGTGTCGTCGATGTGGTCCAGCTTGACGACCCCGTCCAGCTCGGCGCCGGGCACCTTGGCCGGGCTCGCCTGGGAACCGGTGGCGATGAGCAGCCGATCGTAAGCCAGCTCCCGGCCACTCTCGAGGGTCACCCGGTGTCCCGCCGGCTCGACGGCGACCGCGCGTTCGCCGAGCACCGTGACGTTCAGCCGGGCGAGTTCCTGGGGTGCGAGCGGGAAGAGGCTCTTCTCTCGTAGCTCGCCGGACAGGCAGTAGGCGAGCCCGGGGCGCGAGTAGTAGCCGTGTGGAGCCGCGCCGACGAGCGTGATCTCGGCTCGGTCGTCCGCCGCACGGATCGCCTCGGCCGCCGCGACGGCGCCGGGCCCGACGCCGATCAGAAGGTGGCGTCGAGACACGTCAGCGGGCTCGCTTCCGGCGGGGGGCGCGCGACACGCCGGCGATCGGCTCGAAGCGGAGGAGTCCGCGGGGACACCGCTTCACGCACTCGCCGCAGGTCAGGCAGCGGCCGTCCTCCACCGGTACGTCACGCCACGCGTACCGCCGGACATCGATCCCCATCGGGCAGTTGAACGAGCACACGCCGCACTGCACGCAACGTCCCGTCGCCGGCACCACCCAAGCCGTCGCGAGCGTCGTGTACTTCGCTCTGTCGGACGCAAACCAAGCCAAAGCGCTGAAGTGACCTTCCCGTTGCCGGTGGGCGAGCCGGGAGCGACGAGGCGGGCCCGGTCGCACTCTGAAGGATAGTACCGCGTCGACGCGGCCGGACCGCACTGTGAGTCAACGGGTCGTGGTCTCGCCGGGAAGCCTTCTGTGGATCTCGAGCGCAAGACCCTCGAAATGAGGCCCGTCGCGGACCGCGCATCTGGGTTGCTGAATGGTCGCGTCCGCGGGCTCAGTAGAGGGGTGCGATGGGGCCTTCCCTGCAGGTCGCTGGTGGGCGTACCTGGATTCAAACCAGGGACCTCTTCCTTCTCAGCCGGGCTCTGCAGCCTGTCGATCCGGACCCAAGGAGAGCGATGCCGTCACACGGAGTCATGAAGACTGTGGCGACGCGCGCCTCGAGGCGCGACGCCACGTCCCGGACGGCACGCGCGGAGCACCAGGCCCGGCTCACGCTCACAGGTCTCAGCAGCCGCTCAGACGACTCCCAGCCATCACCCAGCGGCGCCTGCCACACTCCTTCCGTCAGCTGAGACGACAGAAGAGGCGGAATCATGCGCAAGAAGATCATAGTGCTCGTGGCGGTGGCCATGATCGTCGCCGCGGTGAGCGCAGCCGGGCTGGCTCTCACGGCGTGCGGAAGCTCGTCCGAAGCGGCAGCGACGACCCCCGCCGGCCAGCCGGCCTCCGGCGGCCAGCCGGCGGACATGAGCGCCGCGTTCACCGAGGCGCTCGACACGCTGGTCCAGGACGGGACCATCACGAGCGACCAGCAGAGCGCCATCATCTCGGCGCTCGAAACCTCGGCGCCCAGCGCAGGCACGCGTCCGGACGGCGGCGCACCAGCGGACGGCGACGCACCAGCGGACGGCAGCACACCGCCGTCGAGGCCTGATCCCGCCGAGATGTTCTCGTCGGCGCTCGACCCCCTCGTCGACGACGGCACCATCTCGTCGGCGCAGGAGACGGCGATCATCGAGGCGCTCAGTTCGGCGATGCCGGCAGCGCCTTCGCAGTCCCAGTAGGCGAGAGGCTCCGGCTCGACGGACTCGACGCAGACGCCTTGATGCAGAAAGGGCCGGGCGGTGGATCCATCACCGCCCGGCCCTTGTGGTTCACTCAGCGATCGATCATCTCGAGGGTGTTCCCGTGGATGCTTGTGCAGCCGAGGAGCAGCCAGAGGTGCAGACGGCCGAGCCAGGGGTCGTCTCTCGAGCAAGGGCTGGGCGGGGAGGGAGCGAGAGGGGAGACTGCCTGCAAGCCGTGGTGGGCGTACCTGGATTCGAACCAGGGACCTCTTCCTTATCAGAGAAGCGCTCTAACCGACTGAGCTATACGCCCACGAAGGGATTGGAGTCTAGGACCGGTGACGGGCGTGCGTCAACCGCCTCGGGGGGCGGCGGAGGTCGTCGCCCACACGGGCGACGACCTCCGCCGCACCATCACGCCCCGGCAGTTTCACGCGCCCCGACCTGCGCTACAATCAGGGAGCTATGGACGTGCAGCCGATGGTCATCTATGGGGTCAGCTTCGACGTCGTCGGCAAGCAGCCGATCGTGCTGCTCAAGACGGTCGAGGGCAACCGCTTCCTCCCGATCTGGATCGGGCACCCCGAGGCCGCCGCCATCCTCATCAAGCTGCAGGGTACCGCGCTGCCGCGGCCGATGACCCACGACCTGCTCACCAACGTGCTGGGCACCTTCGAGGCCCAGATCGAACGCATCACGGTCACCGAGCTGCGCGACAGCACCTTCTACGCCACGCTCACCCTCATGAAGGACGGCGCCGAGATCGAGGTCGATTCGCGACCGAGCGACGCCCTGGCCCTCGCCGTGCGCACCGACGCGCCCATCTTCGCCTCCAACGAGCTGGTCGAGGAGAACGCGATCGAGTTCGAGCGCGAGGTCGACGAGACCGACGAGATCGTCGAGGGCTTCCGCGCCTTCCTCGAGAGCGTCTCGCCCGACGACTTCAGGGTGGCGCAGGAGATCTTCGAGAGCGACGACGAAGAGGGAGACGAAGAGGACGAAGACGAGGCGGAGGAAGAGGAAGAAGACTCCTCCAACTGACCATGAGGCGCTCGCGGCCGCCGCGCCGCGCTTCGACGCGAAGGGACCCCCGAGTGAGCGACACCAGCAAGGATCCGGTCATCCAGCAGCTCCGCGACCAGATCTCCGACAACGACCTCAAGATCCTCGACGCCATCAACAAGCGCCTCAAGCTCGTCGCGCGGCTGTGGGAGTACAAGCGCAGCAAGGGCCTCGAGGTCCTCGCCCCCGGGCAGGAGGAGTGGCTCCTCACCTTCGCCACGCGAGCCAACAAGGGACCGCTCACGACCGAGGGCCTGCGCGACATCTACCGCGACGTGCTCGACCTCACGAAGCGCGAGCTCGACGGCAGGAAGTAGCCTCAGCCCTTCAGCACCCCGAACGGCTCGAGTCGCGCCACCTTGCGGGCCAGCCCGACTGCGGCGACGACGTCTACCACCTCGCCCACGTCCTTGTAGGCATAGGGCGCCTCTTCGGCGAGCAGGTTGCCCGACTGCGAGCGCACGACGATACCGCGCGCCTCGAGATCGCGACGCACCTCGGCGCCGCTCTTCACCTTCCTGGCGGCGCCGCGCGAGAGCCGGCGCCCGGCGCCGTGGCAGGTCGAGCCGAAGCTCTCGCGCATCGCCACGTCCGCTGCCGGCGAGGAGCCAGCTCTCGCTCCCCATGTCGCCCGGGATGATGACCGGCTGGCCGGTGGCGCGGTACTCCGGAGGCAGCTCCGCGCGGCCCGGGCCGAAGGCGCGCGTCGCGCCCTTGCGGTGCACGAGCAGCTCGGTCGGCGCACCGTCGACCTCGTGCACCTCGCGCCTGGCGATGTTGTGGGCGACGTCGTAGAGGAGCTCGACGCCGAGCCGCTCCCACGGCCGGCGAAACACCTGTTCGAGCTCGAGCCGTATCTCGTGCAGGATCGTCTGCCGGTTGGCGAACCCGAAGTTGGCCGCCGCCGCCATGGCGGCCAGGTAGTCGGCGCCCTCCTGCGAGCGCACCGGGGCGCACGCGAGCTGCCGGTCCGGCAGTGAGATGCCGAGGCGCGCCGCGGCGCCCGCCATGCGCTGCACGTACTCGGTGCAGATCTGGTGACCGAAACCGCGCGACCCCGAGTGGATCATGACCACGACCTGGCCGCGACGCACCCCCCACGCCGCGGCCACACCGGTGTCCAGCACCTCGGCGACGACCTGCAGCTCGATGAAATGGTTGCCGGCCCCGAGGCTGCCGAGCTGCGTGCGGCCGCGCTCGATCGCCTTGCGCGAGGCCGCGTCCGCACTCGCGCCCGGCACCGCCCCGGACTCCTCGGTGTGCGCTACGTCGCGCTCGGCTGGCCAGGCCGCGCTCGACGAGCCAGGGCACGCCGCGCTCGACGACCTCCGCGAGCTCGCGCGGCGTCACCGTCAGCGCCCCGCGGTCGTTGGTCCCCTGCGGAACGCGCCGCATGAGCCCGTGCACGATCTCTTCGGCGCGCGGGCGCACTTCATCTTCGTCGAGCCCCGTCGTGACGAGACGCACGCCGCAGTTGATGTCGAAGCCGACACCGCCGGGCGAGACGACACCGTCGTCCACCCGTAGCGCCGCGACCCCGCCGATGGGGAAGCCGTAGCCCCAGTGGATGTCGGGCATCGCCAGGCTGGCGCCCACGATGCCCGGCAGCGCCGCGACGTTGACGACCTGCTGCAGGGCCTCGCTCTCGCCGGCCTGTTCGAGCAGGCCGGCGGACGCGAACACGATGCCGGGCACGCGCATCTCGCCGTGCGGCTCGATGCGCCAGACGTTGGGCCTGATCTGTTCCGCCTTCGGCGCCATGTCCGTGAGATACCCCGCGTGCCACCGCGCGCATCTATCGGTGCGTCGCCGCGCGGATCTGTCGGCGCGTCGCCGCACGCAGCGACGTGTCCGCTCAGATGGGCGTCAGGCCCCTGCAGACCTCGGCGTAGAAGTCGACCAGGTCGCCCTCGACCGCCTCCCAGGAGTAGCGCTCGCGCACACTCTGGCAGCCGCGCTCGCCCATCCGCCGCACCTCCTCGCGATCAGCGAGCAGGCGCCGGACGCCGGCGACGTGGCCGTCGACGGTCGGCGGGACGGCGATGCCGCAGCGCTCGCGCTCGAGGAACTCCCCGCGCCCGGCGAGGCCGCTCGCCAGGGTCGCAAGGCCGACGGCCATGCCCTCGAAGATCTTCGTCTCCACGTTGGGGCGCGAGTACTGGATGCTGGGCAGCGACGGCATCCACACGACCTCGGCGGCGGCCAGGTAGCGCGGCAGCTCGGGCGGCGGCACGCGGCCGAGAAGGCGTACGCGGTCATCGAGCCCGGCGCCGAGCCGGGCGCGCACTTCAGCCTCCAGGGCCGGCGACGCGAACGACCCGCCGAGGATCAGCATCGCCTCACCGGGGTCGAGCCGCTCCATGACGTCGATCATCAGAGTCGTCCCGCGCGTGGTCGACAGACTGCCGATGTAGACGAGACGAAGACGGGGGTCGCCGGCGAGCTCAGCGACAGGCTCCGCGCCCTCGAAGCGCGAGACGCGCGGGTAGTTCGGCGCCGTCGTCCGCAGACGCGGTCGTGTACCCAGGGCCGCGAGCATCGTCGGGTAGGCGCCGACCGCGCCGTCACCGATGGCGGCCAGCGCCCGCTGGGCGAGCTTGCTTGTCGCGGCGACGAAGGGCCGCGCCCGCGGCGGGATGTAGTCCTTGGCCAGCACCTGCTCGGGCACGTAGTCGTGCATGTCGTAGATCAGCCGTGGAACCAGGGGCCGCAGCACGGGGAAGAGCGTCAGCAACTCGGGGTCGTGCACATGGACGACGTGCGGCCGGATCTCGCGCAGCGAGGCGACGATCTCGCGCGCGCTCATCCAGCGGCGCGCCCTCGACCGTTGCGCCAGCGGCGCGAGGCGCACCCCGTGCTCGTCACGTCCCGGGACGGCCCCCGGCACCAGATACGTGACGTCGTAGCCGGCCTCGGCCAACGTGCGGCACTCGCGCTCGTAGATGCGTGGCTCGTTCGCGGGATGGACGACCGAGAGATGGACGACCCGGATCATCCACGCCCCTCGTCCGCCGACGGCCCACGGCGCGGCGCAGGCCCGGCGACGACGGTGGCGCCCGCCGCCGAGGCCGACAGGCCCAGCGGGCGCGCGGCGATGCCCTCGGCGGCGAACGCCTCGGCCATCGCGCGGGCGACCACGGACGCGTCTCTCGCAAGGCTGACGAACGCCACGAGGCTCGGGCCCGACCCGGAGACGGCGACCGAGGCGGCGCCGCTGCGGCGCGCCGCCTCCCACGCCGCCTGACCCGCCGGGGATCAGCTTGAGCCGGTTCGCCTGATGCAGGCGATCGTCCATGACCTGCCCGAGCAGTTCGAAGTCGCCGGTGCGCAAAGCCTCGACGACCAGCGGGATGCGGCCGAGGTTGAAGACGGCGTCCTTCATCGTCACCTCGGTCGGCAGACCCTCGCGCGCCGTGCGCGTCGAGAAGGGCAGGTCGGGAACGGCGAGCGCGACGTGGACCTCGGGCACCAGGATCTTCTTGGTCAGAAGGCGTTCGCCCTTGCGGACGACGATCGTGAGGCCGCCGAGCAGGGCCGCCGCGACGTTGTCGGGGTGGCCCTCGATCTCGGCGGCCAACTCGAGCACCCGCTCGCGCTCGAGCGGGCGACCGAGCAGCTCGTTCGCGCCGAGCAGGCCGGCGACGGCGGCCGACGAGCTCGAGCCGAGCCCGGAGGAGAGTGGCACCCGCACCGAGCACTCGATGCGCAGGCCGGCCGGCCGCGCGACGCCCACCTCGTCGTAGACGCGCAACGCGGCCTGCGCCACGAGGTTGGACTCGTCGGTCGGCAGACAGTCGGCGCCCTCGCCCAGGACCGTCACGACGACGCCGTCACCCTCGAGCATGAAGCGCGCCTCGTTCCAGAGGTCGAGCGCGAGGCCCAGACAGTCGAACCCCGGCCCGAGGTTCGCCGTCGTGGCCGGCACACGCACCGTGCAGCGTTGTGCCGCGGCGCTCACGCCGCGCTCCCGCGCCGCGACGCCAAGCGATGCCGCACGTACTCGACGACAGCCGGCAGCACCGAGATGAGGACGATGGCCAGAATGATGAGCGAGAAGTTGTCCTTCACGGCGGGGAGATTGCCGAAGAGATAGCCGGCGAGAACGCCGACGCTCACCCAGAGCAGGCCGCCCACGACGTTGTAGGCGAGGAACCGCATGTACGTCATGCTGCCGATGCCGGCGACGAAGGGGGCGAACGTCCGGATGATGGGCACGAATCTGGCGATGATGATCGTCTTGCCCCCATGGCGCTCGTAGAACGCGTGCGTGCGTTCGAGGTGCTTCTTGTTCAGGAAGCGCACGTCGCCCTTCTGGAAGACCTTCGGGCCGACGAGCGAGCCGATGGAGTAGTTGACCGAGTCCCCGGCGATGGCCGCGACCGAGAGCACGACGATGAGCAACGAGACCTCCAAAGAGCCACCGGCCGCGAACGTCCCCGCGGCGAACAGCAGCGAGTCCCCGGGCAGGAAGGGCGTGACGACGAGACCGGTCTCGAGAAACACGATCACGAAGAGGATGAGATAGGTCCAGACGCCGTAGTCGTCGATGATGGAGTTGAGGTGCTCGTCGATGTGGAGGAAGACGTCGACGAGGTCGGTGAGGATGCCCACTCAGACCCTCGCCACGTGCATCGGCGCCGGGCGCGTCTCAGCCATCGAGAGAGAGGACATTGACTCGGAAGTCCATGCGGGCCATCGTACCGCACGCCTGGAGACCGACCTACCCCACACGTCGGCCGTTCTCGGACCGCCGCCACGCAGGTTGGGACGACCACTACCGTGTGGTAGCGTCACGAGCCGACCCGGGACCAAGGAGGCACGCACATGGCCGTCAGTCTGATGGACATCAAGGGCCAGTACGCGGAGCTGCAGGAGGGCATCGAGAGCGCCGTGCTCGAGGTGCTGCGCAGTGGCCGGGCGATCCTCGGGCCGAACGTCAAGGCCTTCGAGGAGGAGAGCGCCGCCTACCTCGGCACGGCGGGAGCCGTCGGGGTCGGCAACGGGACCGACGGCCTCACGATCGCGCTGCGCGCGATGGCGATCGGCGCCGGCGACGAGGTCATCACCGTCCCCTTCACCTTCTACGCCACGGCCGAGGCGATCGCCCAGGCCGGGGCGACGCCGGTGTTCGTCGACGTCCTGCCGGACACGCTCTGCATCGACCCGTCGGCGATCGCCCGTGCAGTCACGAAGCGCACGAAGGCCGTCATGCCCGTCGACCTCTTCGGACTGCCGGCCGAGATGGACGCCGTCAACGAGGTCGCGGCCGAGCACGGCCTGCGGGTCGTCGAGGACGCCTGTCAGGCCTGGGGCGCGACCTACCACGGCCGCCGCGCCGGCAGCCTGGGCGAGACGGCCGTCTTCAGCTTCTTCCCGACCAAGAACCTCGGCGGCTTCGGTGACGGCGGGCTGGTCACGGCCCAAGACGCGAAGCTGATCGCGATGGCGCGACAACTTCGCTTCCACGGGAGCAAGGACAAGGTCATCTTCACCGACTTCGGCTTCAACTCGAGGCTCGACGAGGTGCAGGCCGCGATCCTGCGCCTCGAGCTCGGGATGATCGACACGTGGAACGCACGGCGACAGCAGGTGGCGGCCTGGTATGACCTCCACCTGCCGCGCGAGGTGCTGCGACCGGCGGTGCCCGAGGGGCTGACGCATGTCTACCACCTCTACGTGATCCGCCACCCTCGGCGGGACGAGATCGCCGAGGCGTGCCGGGCAGAGGAGCGCAAGGTCGACTGCGCCGCCTACTACACGACGCCGCTGCACCTGCAGCCGGTGTTCGCCGACCGGGGCCACACACCGCGCGACTTCCCGGTCACACACGCCGCCGCCGCGCAGAACCTCGCGCTGCCGATGCACCCGAACCTCACCGAGGAGCAGGTGCGAGAGGTCGCCGACGCGGTCGCGGCCGGTCTCGCCTGACGTCCTCGCACCGAAGCCGGCAGGCGGTGGCGACCCGCCGCCGAACCCTTTGACGACATGAGGGTATGGGTCGACATCACCGACTCCGCGCACGTGCTGTTCTTCGCGCCCATCGTGCGACGGCTAGAGGACCGCGGCGACATCGTCACTCTGACGGCGCGCCGCTTCGCGAGCGCCGAGATCGTCATGCGTCGCTACGGGCTCGCCACACTCGTCACCAGTCAGCACCGCGGCGGGGGCGCGGGAGCCCGCGCCGTGGGCCTCGTGAACCGCACCGCGCAGCTCCTGGGCTCGGCGTCGAGCGGGCGCTTCGACGTCGCCGTCGGCGGCCACGCCAGCGACTTCGTGCTCGCCAACTGGGCGCTCGGGGTGCCGCAGCTCACGCTCCTCGACGACGAGCGCCTGCGACGCACGAACGCAGTCAATGTGCGACTCGTCGACAGGGTCGCCGTCCCGGAGGCGGTCTCCCTGGTCGCGCTGAGCGCGCTCGGCGCTTCGCCGGAGAAGGTCTTCCGCTTCCCGGGTTTCAAGGAGGAGTACTACCTCGGTGACCTCCAGCTGGACGGCGACGTCCTCGCCGGCCTCGGCATCGACCGGCGACGCGTGGTGGGCGTCGTGCGCCCCGCGCGTCCAGCCGGCAGGCGCAGCTTCACGGCGCCCGAAGGCGACGTCGACGACGGCGCGCTCGAGACCCTCGTCAGGGACCTCGCCGGCCGGCGCAACGTCACAGTGGTCGTCCTCGCGCGCGACGAGGCGCAGCGCGCCCGCTTCATCGCGCTGCGCCTCCGGTCCGTCGTCGTGCCGGCCGGTCCTGTCGACGCCGCCAGCCTTCTCGCCGCCGCCGACTTCGTCCTCGGCGGCGGGGGGGTGATCGAACGCGAGGCCGCGGCTCTGGGCACTCGCGCGTACACGCTGCGCCCGCTGCCGGCGTCCGCCGTTGACGCGGCGCTGCGACGCGAGGGCCGGATCAGACGTGTCACTTCAGCAGCCGAGATCGAACTACTCAAGAAGGACGCGCGCGCGCTGCCCGTGGCCCGTCGCGACCCCGCGCTCTTCGTCGACATGCTCGCCGGGATGGCTTCCGGCGGCCGCAGAGTCGGGCGCTTCGAGCGCCTCGTCTAGGCTGCGGCCGCCCTCTCGCCCGCGTGTCCGACGCCAAACTGTGCTATAAGCAGAGGTTATGGACCTCAGGCAGCTCAGGCTCTTCTCCCGCATCGTCGAACGCCACAGCTTCTCGCTCGCGGCCGATGAGCTCCACATCACCCAGCCGGCCGCGAGCCAGCAGGTGCGCAGCCTCGAGCGCGAGCTCAAGACGACGCTGCTCGACCGTTCGCGCCGCACCGTCGTCCCGACCGACTCCGGTCAGGTCCTCTACCGCTACGCGCGCGAGATCCTCAGCCTGCACGAACGCGCCTGCACCGAGATCGACGATCTCGGTGATCTCGTCGCCGGCAGGGTCGTCATCGGCGCCTCGACCGGCCCGGGCGAGCACGTCCTGCCGGGTATGCTCACGCGCTTCAGGGGGCTCTACCCCGGAGTCGAGGTCGCTCTCCACGTCGACGACACCCAGGAGGTCGTGGAGCGCGTCCTCACGCGCGAGTTCGAGCTGGGCGCCGTCGGCGCGTTGACCCGTCGGCCCGATCTCGTCGCCGAGCCGCTCGCGCGCGACGAGGTCGTCCTCGTCTGCAACGCCGGGCACGCCTGGGCGGGAGGCGCGACCGTGTCCCTCGACGAGCTGGCCCGAGAGCCTCAGATCGTGCAGCAGCGAGGCGCCGGCATCCGCGCCGTGGTCGAGGACCATCTCCGTGGCGTCGGGCTGCCGCCCGAGCGCATGAACGTCGTCATGGAGATGGGCCTCATGGAGTCGGCCAAGCAGGCGGCGATCGCCGGTGGCGGCGTCACCTTCGTGAGCCGCTGGGCGATCGGCCCCGAGCTCGAGCACGGCACGCTCGTCGCGGTGCGGGTCGACGAGCCTCGAGATACGGCGCGACTTCTACACGGTACGCTCGAAGACCCGGGTGCTCTCGCGCGCCGCGGAGGCTCTCCTCGCCTTCTTCCGGGAGCGCTACGCCGAAGGAGGCTAGGCCGCGCGAGTGGCTCTCCAACGGGGGCCGGGTGACGGCGGAGCCGCCACGCCCCACAGTGGCGCTCTCCGGCCACCACACGCTTGACCGCGCGCCCTCACGTGCTATCCTGCCCTATCAGTTTTGCTAATGTGTCGAATAAGCGAGTATCCGCCGCAGCCCACCGCCGCCCGCTGCGCTCGCGCCAGAGGAGGACAACATGGACTTCGCCCGGACCCCCGATGAGATCCACGAGCTCGTCAACGGACTCAACTTCAAGGAGAAGGTCGACCGCTCGCTGCGCCTGATCAGCCAGGCCTACGAGGAGCACGGCGACGGCCTCGTCGTCGCCAACAGCCTCGGCAAGGACTCGGTCGTCGTGTGGGACCTTGCCAAGCGGGTCAACAAGGACATCCGCGGCTTCGTCGTCACCACGCGCTACAAGCCGGCCGAGACCAAGACGTTCATGAACGAGCTGGTCGAGCGCTACCCGGAGACGCAGATCTTCAAGAACGACATCGCGATCCCCGAGGGCCTCGCCAAGACGGACCCCGACCAGTGCTGCGACCTGCTCAAGGTCCAGCCGGTGCGCTGGGCGATCGAGAAGATGGCCGTGACCTGCTGGGTCACCGGCCTGCGCTGCACCGAGGGCCGTACGCGCACCGACTACCTCGAGGTCGAGGAGAGGGACAAGGACCTCCTCAAGCTCAACCCGATCCTGCTCTGGCATGAGCGCGAGATCTGGCAGTACATCGCCCTCTACAAGGTCCCCGTGAACCCGCTCTACGGCGAGGGCTACCGCTCGCTCGGGTGCGAGCCGTGCACGCACATCACGACCGGCATCAACGAGCGTGACGGCCGCTGGGTCGGCACCAGCAAGTGCGGCGGGGAGTGCGGGATCCACACGCGTCCCCTCAAGGACACGGCGACAGCCTGACGTTTTCCGGCGGCCGGCGGCCCCGATCGCGGGGCCGCCGGCCGCCCGGCCCGATGACAGCGGTCACTGGGGGGCGGTGATGAGCGAGCCCACGACCATCGAGGCGACGGGCGCCGCCGCGGACGGCCGCGCCCCGGTCGTGGGCACGACGTCCGCTTCGGAGACCGCCAGGCATCCCCCGACTCCACGACCCCCGGCGGCGTGCCCGCGGCGCCGGGGCCACCCGCTCCCCCGGCCACACTCAGCGCCACCCTGTGGCGGTGGCGATGGCTGCTCGCGGTCCTGGGCTGGGGGCTCGCCGCCCTCGTCATCCTTCTCTCCGACTGGGGCAGCCCGCTGAACCCGCTCCTCAGCCTCACCGGGCTCTTCGTCGGGTTCCTCGTCGGGCTCACGGGGATGGGCGGCGGGGCGCTGATGACGCCCATCCTGATCCTCTTCTTCGGCTTCCAGCCCACGCTGGCCATCGGCACCGACATCGCCTACGCGGGCCTGACGAAGGTGTTCGGCTCGTGGCGACACTACCGCCAGGGGTCGGTCGACATCCCCCTCGCGCTCTGGCTGGCCGCCGGCAGCCTCCCCGCCGGGCTTCTCGGCGCCACCGCGGTCGCCTACCTCGCCCGCGAGCACAGCCATCTCGTCGACGGCGTGCTCTACCGCTCCGTGGGGGGAGCGCTCATCCTCGTCGGCATCTTGCTCGTCGTCCGCGTGCTCCTCAGCATCGAGGCTCACCACTCGGCCACGAACATCAGCATGTCGTGGAAGCGCAAGCTGGCGACCGTGGCGATCGGCGCAGGCACGGGCCTGATCATCGGCCTCACCTCTGTGGGCAGCGGCACGCTGCTCGCGATGTTCCTGATCGTCTTCTACCCGCTCGCCCCGCGCCGCATCGTCGGCACGGACGTCTTCCACGCCACGCTGCTGCTCGGCGTCACCGGCCTCGCCCAGTTGCGCTTCGGCAACGTCGATCTCTGGATGGTCGCCTCATTGCTCATCGGCTCCGTCCCCGGGGTGATCTTCGGCTCGCACCTCACGATCCGTACGCCGACCCGGATACTGCGCGTCGCGCTCGCCGTTGTCCTCGTCTTGAGCGGCATCGCGATGCTCGGGAAGGTCTGAGGCGCGTCCGCGGGTGACGACGACCCGGCGCACGCGGTAGAGTCGGATCTCCGCAGCCGCCACCCGGGAGTCGGCACATGCCCGCGACGAACGAAGTCCCAGCGAACGTCTACGACGCCGTCGAAGAGGCCGCGATGTACTCCTACATCCGCGCCCTCAAGGTGCTGCCGCCCGACCTCAAGGCGGCGCTCGGGCACGCCCGGGAGACCGAGACCGACGAGTCGGGCAAGAAGTTCCTCGACATCATGCTCGAGAACATCGGGGTCGCCGAACGTGACGAGAACCTCGTCTGTCAGGACACCGGCACGGTCGTCTTCTGGCTCGAGGTGGGGGAGGACTGCCCGCTCAACCTCGCCCGCGTGACCGCGGCCGTGAAGCGGGGCACCGAGCGGGCGACCCGCGAGCATCCGCTCCGGCCTAACGCGGTCCACCCCCTCACACGCAAGAACACGATGACCAACACGGGCCGCCACCTGCCGGCGATGCACTATGAGTTCGTGTCGCGCGCCGACACCTCTGACGGTCCGGCTCTGCCGGGCGTCGCCGTGCCGGCCGACGGTCTCAAGCTCCACTGCCTGCCCAAGGGCTCGGGCAGTGAGAACATGAGCTTCCTCAAGATGTTGATCCCGGCTGACGGCGTGGCCGGCGTCAAGCGCTTCATCCTCGAGTGCATCGTCGAGGCCGGGCCCAAGCCGTGCCCCCCGACGATCGTCGGCGTGGGCCTGGGCGGCACCGCCGACCTCTGCGCGGCGCTCGCCAAGAAGGCCGTCCTTCGCCCGCTCGGCACGCGCAACGACGACCCCGTCGTCGCCGCGCTCGAGGAGGAGCTGTTCGCGGCCGCCAACGAACTCGGCATCGGGCCCATGGGCCTCGGCGGCCGCAACACCGTGCTCGGCGTCAACATCGAGCACGCCCACACGCACATCACCCAGAACCCGGTGGCCGTGAACCTGCAGTGCTGGGCGGCGCGGCGCGCGAGCGCCGTCATCGCGCCGGCCGGCGACGTCACCTACGGGTTCTGAGCGGGGAGGAGAAGACGATGCCCGACAGGACTGCGGCGGCTCCCCCACCCGGCGACGAGCTCCGGCTGACCTTCCCCCTCGCCGACCTCGACGCCCTGCGCGAGCTGCACGCCGGGCAGACGCTGCGCATCGACGGTCACGTGCTCGGCATCCGCGACGCGACGCAGATCGCGATGTTCGACCGCGGCGAGAAGCCGACGATGGACCTCACCGGCGCCGTCCTCATCCACACCGCCCCCAACGTACGCAAGCTCGGTCCGGGCCGCTACGAGAAGGTCTGCATCGGCACGACGACGAGCGCCCGCATGAACCGCTTCACGTGGGGGCTCATGGAGCAGTACGGCGTGCGCGCCATCATCGGCAAGGGCGGCCTTCTGGCCGACTCGCTGCCGGCGCTGCAGGAGTTCGGCGGCGTCTACCTGGCGATCACCGGCGGCGCCGCGGCCCTCGAGACGACCCAGATCGAGGAGATCGAGGAGGTCGAGTTCGAGGAGCTGATGCCCGAGTGCCTCTGGAAGTTCCGCGTGCGCGACTTCGGCCCGCTGACGGTCGCCATGGACAGCCACGGCGTGAGCCTGTACGAGGCCGTGACGGCGAGGGCGCGCGACAGGCTCGCGGAGCTGGTCGCGCGCTTCTGACCAGCCGGGCGGCTACCCCTCGTGGCCGTCGAGCGTCAGGAGCGACTCGTACAGCTCGGGCCGCCGGTCCCTGAACAACGACCAGCTGTCGCGGTAGCGGCGCACCTCGTCCAGGTCGAACGTGGCCGTCACGACCTCCTCGCGGTCGCGTGACGCCTGCGCCACCACGGCCCCGGTGTGATCGGCGATGAAGGACGCGCCGTGGAAGCGGATGCTGACGTCGTCCCCGGTCTCCACCCCGATGCGGTTCGAGGCGACGAGAGGCATCAGGTTGGCGGCGGCGTGGCCTTGTTGCACGCGCTGCCAGGGACCGACCGAGTCCTCCTCGGGGTGCGGCGGGTCGCTGCCGATCGCCGTAGGGAAGAGCAGCACTTCGGCGCCGCGCAGGGCGAGGCAGCGCGCCGTCTCCGGGAACCACTGGTCCCAGCAGACGCCGACGCCGAGCCTGCCGGCCTTCGTCGGCCACACGGCGAACCCGGTGTCACCGGGGGCGAAGTAGTGCTTCTCCTGGTAGCCGACCGCGTCGGGGATGTGCGACTTGCGGTAGACGCCCAGCTGCGCACCGTCGGCGTCTACCATCACGACCGAGTCGAACACCGCCTGCCCGGCGCGCTCGACGATGCTCAGCGGCAGCACGACGCCAAGCTCCGCGGCGAGCCTGCTGAAACGCGCCACCGTCGGGTGGCCCTCGACGGGCCGCGCCAGGGCGAGGTGCCGCGCGTCCTGGTCGATGCAGAAGTACGGCGTCTCGAAGAACTCCTGCAGCAGTACAACGTCGGCGCCGGCCGCGGCGGCCGCGCGCACGAGACCCTCGGCACGCTCGATGTTCGCCTCGAGATCCCAGGTGCAGGCCATCTGCGCGGCCGCGAGCGTCACTTCTCGTGCCATGTCTCCGCCTCCCGCTTCGCCTTGCCCGAGCCGGCTCAGCCGGGGCCGGCCGACACTGCTGGGATAAGTCGCCCGGAGGGCACCTGCTGCGTGATGCAGCCGAGCCCGCCGCCGCCGAAGGCCGACATCTCCACTGGAAGGCCGACGACCTCGCGCCCGGGGAACAGCCCGGCGATCAGCTCGTAGGCCGCCTCCTCGCCCTCGGCGCCGAGCCGCGGCAGCAGGACGCCGCCGTTCACGAAGACGAGGTTCACGTACGGCGCCGGCATCAGCTTGAGGGCGCCGGGTCCCGTCACGTCGAGCCCGACGCCGACACCCTTCACATATGGCAGGGAGTCCATCTCGACGACCTCGAGGCGGCGCCCGGCGGCGTCGGTGGCCTCGCGCAGGACTTCGATGTTCTCCGCCAGTCGGCCGTGGTTCGGGTTCCCGGGTGGCGCCGTCTGGGCGAGCACCACGCCCGGCGCGACGAACTGGGCCACGTCGTCGACGTGGCCGGCCGTCGACAGCGGACCGGAATCCTCGACCAGCCCGAACGGCAGCCAGACGATCTTCTCGACTCCGAGCCATTCGCGCAGCGCGGCCTCGTAGTCGCGGCGCGCCATGCCGAGGTTCCGGTTGTGCAAGAGACACTGCTTCGGTCGTGAGCAGCGTGCCTTCGCCGTCGCTGTTGAAGGCTCCACCCTCCAGGACGAACGGCGCCTGGTAGAAGCGAAGGTCCCAGGCCCGGGCGAGGCGTTCGGGGACGAGCGCGTCATCGTCGTAGGGCGCGAACTGCTCGTTCCAGCCGTCGAAGCCGAAACCCACCGCGGCCACCGCGCCGTCCGCGTCGCGCACGAAGATCGGCCCGTTGTCGCGGATCCAGGAGTCGTCCAGCGGCAAGGTGAGCACGTCGACCTCCGCGCCGCAGAGGCTCCTCACGTCGTCCGCGTCGTCGGGGCGCGCGACGACCGTCACCGGCTCGAAGCGCGCGATCGCCCGGGCCACCTCCGCCCACTCCTCCTTCGCCGCCGGCATCAGCGGCCCGAAGACCTCGTCGCGGCAGGGCCACGACAGCAGTGTGCGGGAGTGCGCGGCGAAGCGCGCCGGGAGGCGCATCCCGTCGGCGAGCGGCGTGCCGGCCGCACGCTCGGGCGCTCGTCTGTCGACAGTCTCGTCCATCATCCGTCTCCGTTCGTGTCGCCGTGGCGCAGGTGGGGCACGCGGCGAATCCTATCAGCGGGAGCGGAGACCGGCGGCGCGCACGGAACCGGCGGCACGGTCGGGGCCAGTCCTACGCCGACACTGCGGCACGGTCGGGTATGCTGACCTCGCGGCCCGGGAAGGGGGGCCCGGACTTGGGAGGAGACCATGAGGGACACTGCCCGCAGCTCCTCGGACGGTGCCGGTCGCACGCCCCGCTCGCCACGCGCCGACGGCTACCGCATGCCGGCGGAGTTCGCGCCGCACGAGCGTTGTCTCATCGCCTGGCCGACGCGCACGCGCGACTACTGGGCCGACTACTACATGCTGGCGCAGCACACGTACGCCGCCGTTGCGCACGCGATCGCGCGCTGCGAGCCGGTGACGATCGTCGCGCGCCCCGGCGAGGGCCCCGAAGCACGCAGCTACTGCGGGTCCGACGGCATCGAGGTCGTCGAGCTCCCGCTCGACGACTCGTGGATCCGCGACAACGGGCCGATCTTCGTGCGCCGCCAAGACGGCGGGGCGGCGGTCGCCGACTTCGCCTTCAACTCCTGGGGCGAGCGCTACCTCCCCTACGACGAGGACGCGCGCATCGGCGAGCGGCTGGCCGAGCACTTCGGCGTCCCCCGGTATGCGACACCGACGGTCCTCGAGGGCGGGTCGATCACCGTCGACGGAGAAGGGACGCTGATCACCACCGAGAGCTGCCTTCTGCACCCGTCGCGCAACCCGGGGCTCACGACGACCGAGATCGAGCAGGAGCTCAAGGACTTCCTGGGCATCGAGAGGGTCATCTGGCTCGTGTCGGGGCTCGGCTTGGACGAGGACCCGGACACCGACGGGCATGTGGACGGGGTGGCTGCCTACATCGGCCCCGCGAGGGTGCTTCTGCACATGGTGCGCGACCCCGCGCACCCGGACTACGCCAACCTCCAGGAGAACCGCCGCAGACTCGAGACGACCGACGCGCTCGGCAGGCCGCTGGAGGTCGTCGAGCTCGACCTGCGCGCCGCGCCCGTGTCCGTCGGCGGCAAGGGCATCGTGGAGACCTACGTCAACTTCTACCAGGCGAACGGCGCCGTGATCGTGCCGACGGCGGGGAACGCGGACGACCTCCGTGCCCTCGAGCGCCTGCGCACGATCTTCCCCGACCGGGAGGTCGTCGGCGTGCCGACGCCCGTCGTCGCCTTCGGCGGCGGTGGCATCCACTGCATCACGCAGCAGGTGCCGGTCGGCGCAGGCACGGCTCGGCGGGGCGCAGCGTAGCCTGCACGCGCGATCCGAAGGCGTTTGCTAGGATGGCGGCTAGGATGATGGGCGACCGCGCCGCCCGGGAGGACGCCATGTTCGACTTTCTCACGCTGCCCCAGCGCACCACGAAGCCACGCGAGAGCGGCATCACCCACGTCCTCGACAAGGGCTCGAGCCTGCAGCAGGTGCGAGACCTTATGGAGGTGGGCGGCGACTACGTCGACATCGTGAAGCTCGGCTGGGGCACGGCCGTCGTGACGCCCAACCTCAAGGAGAAGATCGAGCTCTACCAGAGCTACGGCGTGCCGGTCTGCTTCGGCGGCACCTTCTTCGAGGTCTGCCTGCGACAGCACAAGCTCGAGGAGTACCTGGCGGCCGTGCGCGCCTTCGGCATGGAGCTCATCGAGGTCTCCGACGGCACCATCGCGATGGACGAAGACGACAAGCTCACGCTACTCAGGCGCCTCAGCAAGGAGTTCCGCGTGCTCAGCGAGGTCGGCAGCAAGGACGCCGACGTCGTGATCGCGCCGTACAAGTGGGTCGACTCGATCAAGCGCGAGCTCGACGCCGGGGCGTGGAAGGTCATCACCGAGGGCCGCGAGTCGGGCACGGTCGGCATCTACCAGCCGGGCGGCGAGGTCAAAGAAGGCCTGCTCGACGAGATCATCCAGCAGGTGCCTGCCGAGCGCCTGCTCTTCGAGGCCCCGGTCAAGAGCCAGCAGGTGTGGTTCATCAAGGAGTTCGGCTGCAACGTCAACCTCGGCAACATCCAGCCCGAAGAGGTCGTCTCGGTCGAGACCCTGCGCCTCGGGGTGCGAGGCGACACGCTGCTCACCTTCCACTGACGCACAGGACCGGCTCTGCGGCGGTGACCAGTTGACGCTCTATCTCCTGCGGCACGGCCAGACCGACTGGAACGTCGAACCGGCGCGCTGCCAGGGGTGGCAGGACGTCGGGCTCAACGAGGCCGGTCGCGCTCAGTCGCGCGCCCGCGGGCGCGCGCTTCGCGAGCGCGGCATCGAGCTCATCGTCACCAGCCACCTGCGGCGCGCGCGCGAGACCGCTGAGCTCGTGCGCGTGGAGATGCTCGGAGCCGATGTGGCGACAGGCGCCGCTCTTCCGGTCGTCGTCGATCCACGACTCGCCGAGACGCACCGTGGGCACTGGGAGGGCCGGCTCTTCGTTGAGATCATCCGCGAAGAGCCGGCCGAATGGCGCGCCTACCGGGAGCACCCCGAGACCTTCCGCTTCCCCGATGGCGAGAGCCTCGCACAGACGCAGATGAGGGTGCTGGCCGCCGTGCGCGACGCGGCGCTCGACGGTCGCACGCCGCTCCTGATCACGCACGGGGGGGCGATCCGCCTCGTGCGCTGCTTCCTCGACCGCCGCGGCATCGAGGCGTTCCACGAGTCGGCCACGAACAACGGCGGGGCGGTCGAGATCGTCGACCCCGACCTCGTGACGCGCATCGACGCAGCCCTCACGGGGAACCCTGACGTGATGGACGAGCAGGGTTCGACCTGATGCCGCTGCGCGAGGCGCAGCGGCCCTTCCGCGCCGTCGCACTCCTCGGCGCGCCGCTCGAGTCGGAGGCGCGCGCGGAAAGCGTCAACCTGGCGCCGCGGGCATTGCGGGCGGCCGGTCTCGTCGCCGCCCTCGAGACGGCGCACATGGCCGTCGAGGAGCACGACGACCTCGAGATCGCCGTCACGGACCCGCGGCGCGACCCCGACTCCGGCATCATCGCCCTCGAGCAGGTGCGCGCCGCGTCGGAGATGATCGATCACACCATCGCCTCTCTGCTCGACGAGAAGCGCCCGCTCCTCGTGCTGGGGGGCTGCTGCGGCGTGCTCGTCGGCATCGCCGCAGCCCTGCAGCGCTTCTACGACCGCGTCGGCCTCGCCTTCGTCGACGGCCACTACGACTTCTACGACGGGGCCACGTCGCCGACCGGCGGGGCACTCGCCGACATGGAGTTGCGCGTGCTCGCCGGAAAGGGCCCGCCGACGCTCACCCGCCTGGGCGCGCGCCACCCGCTCGTCGAGCCGCGCGACGTCTGGATCCGTCGGAGCTCGCGACGCCTGGGAGATGCGCGAGGCCCAGGCTCCGGACCCGCACGTGGAGCTACTGGAGGCGCATCACGTCGACGACGCCGGCGTGCGACGGCACGGGCCCGCCCGCGCCGGCGCCTATGCGGCCCGCGCCCTCAGCGCGCGACCCTGGCCACTACTGGCTCCACGTCGACCTCGACGTCCTCTCGAACCAGGTCTTCCCGGGGCGTCGACTTCCGCCTGCCCGGCGGACTCTCGTGGGACGAACTGCGACGACTCCTCGTGCCACTCGCCACGGCGCCCGGGTTCCTGGGCATGGACGTCACGATCTACGACCCGACGCTCGACCCGGAGCGGATCTCGGCGCGGGCGATCGTGGGCCTGCTCACGGAGGTCTTGGCGGGGGTACGGCGCTAGGGCGGGGCGGGCGAGGGCGCGCTAGCGGCGCGGCGCCAGCCGCAACTCGCGCGCCATCGAGCGCCGAAGGTCGCGGTCGCGCGGCAGCTCGCACGTGAAGATGAAGGCCTCAGTCGGGCCGATAAGGCTGGCCTGCGTCTCGGTGTCGACCTCGATCCAGCCGTCCCAGGAGCCGAGCGCGCCGAGCGACCACTCCGCCACGAATCGCCGCGCCTCGCCGGGCCAGATCGTGAACGACGCGCTCGAGCCCACGTCGTGCCGCGCGCCCAGCGGGCCGCGGATCACGAGGCGCACCCCGCGCAGCCTGACGCCGATCTCACCATCGTTGACGATAGTGAACACGGCCCCGACCTGGCGCCCGACCTCGTACGGACCGGGGTCGATCTTCACGCGGCCCTGAAAGAGGAGGAGCTCGGGAGCCGTCGACGGCGGGCCGTCGTGCCAGTACCGCGTGTCGGCCGGGTCGCCGCCGAGCACGAGCATGAACATGGTGACGTTGCGCAGCCAGTCATCGGTGCCCTCGGGGCAGTAGCGCGGACCGATCTCGGCCACCGACACGAGCCCCGAACCGTAGTACAGCCGACCGGCGATCCCCTCGGCCACCCTGGCGATCGCGTCCTCCCAGGAGCCGAAGTCGCTGTCCTGACGACGGGCGGCATAGAACCAGTTGAAGGCGTTGTAGGTGGACTGGTCGCCGTCCGGCGCGTAGAGGAAACGGCCGAAGGTCGACTCCGCCCCGGCCACGGCGACGAGGAAGGCGGGATCGACGCCGTGCTCGAGACCCTCGGCGAGGAACACCGGCCCGAGACCCTGCATGGGCGAGGCGTTCTCGGCCAGGAGCAGCTCGATCTGCTCGACCGTCGGTACGGCCGCTGCCGGCGCGGGCGCGACAAGCCCTCCGCCGAGCGCGACGGCAAGCGTCACGAGCCCGACGGAAAGAGCGATGATGAACGGCTGGCGAGCTGCGATGCCCACGTGCCGAGGCCTCCCCCCTGTGCACCCATTATAGGCCGCGACCACACGGAAGTCGCGATGCGCCGTGGAACGATGCGTCGCCACATTCGACTCGGCGGCGTGCGCGCACTCCTTGCCGCGAATGACACCGTCCGCCCCGCGGAGCGGGATAAGATGGGTCGATGGCGCTCATCGACGACGACCGCTTCGCGTGCGACGACCGCTTCCCGGTTCGGCGGGTGCTCCGGCTGTGCCGGCGTGCCATCGCCACACGGGGTCTCGACCTGACGGGGCTCCGCGTCCTCACGGAGGCGACGGTCGGCTATCGCCGCGTGGCCGCGGTGATCGCCGCCCTGGCCGGCGCCGACGAGGTCTTCGCGGTCAGCCGCGACACCGCGCAGGCGGCACGCAAGGAGGCGGAGGCTCAGACGTCCTGGCTGGCGGACGCCGCCGGCGTCCGTCAAAGCGTCCATTGCGTGCCGACCCGACTACAGGCGCCGCTCGCCACCATCGACATCGTCACCGACCTCCCCTGCGTCCGCCCGATCGACGAGTCGATCGTGCGCAACCTCTCGGACGCCGCCGTCGTCACGCTCATGCGCGGCACGGCGCACTGGCGCCCGGCCGACATCGACGTCGCCGGCTGCCGGCGCGCCGGCGTCGCCGTCGCCGGAGTCGACGAGGAGGCGGTCGGCCTGACGGCCTACACGCCGCTTCTGGTGCTGTGGGGCCTCACGGCGCTCGGCGTGGAAGCGGTCGGCGGGACCGTGCTCGTCGCCGGCGCGGGGCCCGGCTATCCCTACGTCGTGCGCGCCCTCGCGCAGCTGGGCGCGCGCGTGCTGGTGGCCGCGCCGGAGAGCGCCGGCCGCATCGCCCTCCACGGCGGGGAGAAGGTAGGGGGTGCCCTCGGCGAGGCGGCCGTGCTCGACCGCCTCGCCGAGGCCGACGCGCTCGTGCTCTCGCCAGGCCTGCCGGGCGATCGCCTCGTCGGCCCCGGCACCACACTCGAGGCCTACGTCGTCGCCAAGAAGGCGCCGCACGTCGCCGTCGTCTGTGACGCCGCCGAGGCCGAGGGGCGAGCCCTTGCCGAGGTCGGCCTTCGGATCTGGCCCGCACCATCGGGCAACGAGCCTGCGACGATCGACGAGCTCCTGCCGCGCCCGGCCGTCGAGCTCGTCGTCGCCGGCCTCAAGGTCGGCGAGGTGATGGCGCGGGCGCGGCGCGGCGGTTCTTCGCCCGTGGCCGCCGAGGAGGCCGCGGCCCGCGACGCGCACGCCGAGCTCCTGCCCAAGAACGCCGGCTCCAGCCGGCGCTAGCCCGACCCTCTCCGCCGCGGGCCACACGCAGCCGCCTCTCGCGGGTGACGCCGCCCAGCGCCGCCGGTCGGCGATATACTGCCGTTCAGCGGCGACCGACCTCCAACCTCCGAGGGAGCCAAGTGGACTGCGACACCTGCGACTTCCGCCCACCGAGCGGCTCGTGGATCGCCCAGGCCTTCGTCAGCCCCGCGGCCGTGAGCGCCCGGCGCCGGCCGTGACCGTCCCGACCGAGCCCCCCGGCGCGAGCGTCGCCGCGATCTTCGCCTTTCTCCGCTCCGAGGGCCTCCTGCTCGACGCGCTTGTGGCGGACGACGACCTCTCGGCCCTCGACGTGCGCGGCGTCGCGACCGATGCGGCGGCCGGACCAGGCGACGTCGCCTGGAGTCGTCGGCCGGACGCCGCCGAGAGCTTCGCGGGCACCCTGCTTCTCTGCGCCCCCGAGGGGCTCGGCGGCGCCCGTGCGCGCTCCGGGCAAGCCGTGGGCGTCTGCGCGAACCCACGCCTCTCCATGGCCCGCGCGCTCTCGCGCTTCTTCGCCCAACTCGCGGCGGACCGCGCCCCGCAGTTCGCCGAGCCCGGCCTTGCGGCGACCGCCGCCGCGCTCGGCGCCTGCGTCGTGAACGCCATCGTGGGCCACAACGTCACACTCGGCCCGCACTGCACGATCGGCTGCAGCGGAATGGGCTACGAGCGCGACGACGACGGGCGCCTCGTCAAGTTCCCGCAGATCGGCATCGTCGTGATCGAGGACGACGTCGACGTCGCCGCCCATGCCACCATCCAGCGAGCCGCGATCGGCGCCACGGTGCTCCGCCGCGGCGCCAAGATCGGCCCGCACGTCAACGTGAGTCACAACGTCGATGTCGGCGAAGATGTCCTTCTCGCCGGCCACGCCCAGATCGCCGGCGGCGCCCGCATCGGGCGCGGGGCCGTCGTCTGGCAGAGCGCGGTGATCGCCAACGGCGTCCGCGTCGGCGAGGGCGCCGTGATCGGCATGAGCGCCGCGCTGCGTCACGACGTCGGGCCCGGTGAGGTCTGGGCCGGCAATCCGGCGCGCAAGCTGCGCTGAGAACGAGCCGGCGGCCGCGCCGCCGTCGCGAGTGGGTGCGGCGTCACGGCGCACCCGCCTACCGGCCGAGCGCCTGCCCGACGAACTCGACCTCGGCCGGCGCGACCTCGCGCCAGTAGCCGCCGCCGTGGCCTCCCGCGCTGAAGCCGCCGGCGGCGGGCTCGGGCAGCACGGTCGTCAGATGCGTCACGTAGCCCCAGAATCCGTCGTCGGTGCCGCAATCGATGCGCACGCGCACGCCGGCGAGCCGGTCGGCGTGGGCGATCACGTCGTGCCGCGCGAAATCAGCGGCGTCGTCGAAGGCGTCGCCCGGCCCCTGCTTCATCTCCTCGTACGTGGTCCAGACGGCGGGGCTCACGGCGACCACCGCGGCGAACAGCTCGGGCCGCGTCTCGGCGGCGAGCAGCGCGCCGTAGCCTCCCATCGACCAGCCGACGACCGCCCTGCGTCGCTCGCCGAGGCGATACCGCTCGGCGCAGAGAGGCACGAACTCGTCGAGCAGCATGGAGAGACGGTCTTCGCCGCTCGCTCGCGGGTGCCAGTACGACTCTCCGCCGTGGACGCCCGCGATGGCGAAGGGCTCGACCTTGCCGCACTCGACGGCCTCGGCGAGAGGCTCGCCGAACCAGACGGGCGGGCCGCCGCCACGGGGCGGCAGCGCGAAGCAGACCGGGAGTGGGTCTCCGGGTGTCGTGCCCGGGGGCCAGCTGATCGCGTACGGGACCGGACCGTCGACGGTCTGCGACTGCAGGTCCGCCCACTGGACCATGATGGTCGACGGCGCGACGCCCCGAGCGTCGGGCTCGCCCCCACCGACGACGTCACCGTACCAGTCGTCGAGCGGGAGCCGCCGGGCGGCGAGGCCGCCGCCGATGAGCCCCGCACCGGCGGCGAGGCCGGCGCCGACAAGAAAGCGGCGCCGCGTCAGCCCCCGCTGCTCCCATGTGTCCCCCACGCGCGCACCCCTTTCGCAACGCGATGCTAGCAGAGCCTGCGGAGAGCCGCGGTGCCGGCCGGCGAGGCCGGCGGCGACCCCCGGGTGCCCGCAGGAGCCGCGCCGCGGGGCGCCCCACTCCGCCCGCCGGACTCAGCGCTCCGACACGACCGATCGCAGCAGCGCGGCGACGGCGTCGCGTTGCCGCCTGGTGCGCAGCATCCCCAGCGCCGACCAGATCGGATGACCGCCGCCGCGCATGCCGGGCACCGTCAGCCCATCCGCCTCGAGAGCCCGCGCGAGATCGACGTAGCCGCGTGCCGGCAACTCTACGAAGGCTTCGTTCGCTCGCAGCGGCCGTGCCGGATGAAGGTACGCCCGTTGTGTCGGCGCGACGAAGAGCCTCCTCCCGCGGGAGGCGTACGCGGCGGTCGCCTCCCGGCGGGCCGCCCATGTGCCGCCGGCGGCGATGAGTCGTGTGGGCCATCCCGGGCTGAAGGGCATCTGGGCGGCGCCGCACAGGACCGTCGGCGCGGCGAGAGCCGGCTGATCGGCGGCTCCGGACTCGAGGTCGCGCGCCAGCGCGTCGGCCAGGGCGAGCGCGACCGCGACGTGGTCGGCGTGCCCGTCGTACGGGAACGGCACGAAGACGAACGCGGGCCGGCTCGCGTCGAGCTCTTCGCCGATGCGTGCGGCGAGGCGCGCTCGCTCGGGGGACACGCCGCGATCCGCGAAGTCCCACGAGGCGACGTCGTCGACGCCGAGCGCCGCGCAGGCCGCCTGCAGTTCGGCGGCGCGGACGCCGCCGATCTCGGCCGCCGGCGTCGCTGGTGCGCCGCCTGCCGACACGGCGGTCAGATCGACGGCCGTCGCCTCGCCGGCCGTGACGGCGACCACACGCACGTGGTCGCCGCGGGCGCGGAGCGCCGCCAGCGTGGCGCCGCACATGATGGTCTCATCGTCCGGGTGTGGCGCCAGCACCAGGGCCGCGCCGGGAGCCGGCAGGCCGACCGCAGGTCTCGCGCCGGTCACGCTGCGCCTGCCGGCGCGCCGCCACTCCGCCCACAACACCCCCGCGTTGAGGGCGGCGGCGACCCCGACAAGCCCCTTGCCGACAAGAGAGCGCGCGCGGCGCACCGCCCCGAGAGAGCCGCCGACAGGCAGCTTCGCCCGTACGCCCTGCTCCACCACCCGGAGCAGCGGCGCAGGGTCGTCCCGCGAGAAGAAGGCCTCGGCGCACAGGCCCCGCCACTGGGCGGCGCGCGGCCGCACGCCACGGCGCAGGTCGCGCAGTGTGTGCACCGCCTCCGGCACCAGCCATACCCACCGCCGCGGCCTGCCAGCCGCCCGGTCCTGACGGCCCTGCCCGTCTCGCGGGGCGTCGGCGATCGCTCCCCGAGCTTCGTCGCCCAGCGACCAGAAGTACGCCGCCAGAGGAAGGTTCACACCACACGCGGTGGCGAGGCCGATCCAGGTCCATGGGCGGAGGTTGGCCTCCATCAGCCGGTGACTGCCGTCGCGCGGATCACGCTTGTACTCCACTTGCGAGATGCCTTCGTAGCCCAGCTCGGCCAGCAGCGCGACGCTCCCCGGGATCAGGGCCGGCTCGTCGACGGCCTCGGTGAGGCGGGCGATCCCGAGGCTGGGAGGATGCTGCTTCAGCTTGCGGCCGGTGAACGCCACGTGCCCGTCCCCGCAGACGAAGAGCCCGGCCGTGTACAGCTCGTCGTCGTCACCGGGGACGTACTCCTGCAGGAGGACCTCGACGTCGCCGATGCCGGCCAGCGCGGCCCGGACCTCGTCCGGTGACGCGCAGCGCAGCGCCTTGGCGCCGAGCGCCGCGACGCCGAGGTGCGAGAACGCCGGCTTGAGGATCGCCGGGTAGGGACAGTCGTCGGCCCACTCGGCGATCTCGGCCGCGGTGCCCCATCGCGTCCACGGCGTGGCGACGCCCGCGCGCGCCGCCGCCTCCATCTGCGTGCGCTTGTCGAGGAGTTCGGCGAGAGGACGGCGGGAGGTGAAGGCGGGGCGCAGCCCGGCAGCGCGCAGGCGCTCGTCAGCCGCCCACACGGCATCGAGCGCCGCGTCGTGGCAGACGAACAGCGAGGCGGCGGGCGGCGCGGCCGCGCCGCCCGCCGCCTCGCGACCCGGGTCGAGCTCACGGGCAAGAGTGACCAGGAACTCCACGAGGCTCGCGGGCTCGCGGCGCCAGTCGGGAGACACGTGCGCCCGGGCATGACGCGTGGCCAGAGCCGGCGCCGCGGCGTCGTAGTGCACCGCGTGACAGGCGACGCCCGCCCGTGCCAGCGCACGCACCACGGCGAGACCCGTGGACCCGGACATGCCGACGACGATCGCCGGCGTCGTGACGGCGCCCATCTCAGCGACCGCCTCGGCTCGCTCTCGACCTGCTCTGAGGACACATGAGGACTCCCCTCGCCGGCACCTGCGCACGCCCTCCCGGGCGCCGCAGGAACGCTACTACCTCGCTCGCCTCGAGGGAAGCGGCCGGAGCCTCCGCACGAGCGCGGGCGCGGACCCGCGAGCCGGAGGCCGGATGGTAGAATGGCGCACCAACGACGGCACCCGTGCGCCCGCCAAGGCGGCTTCACAGACGCGGCCCACCAGCTACCGGAGGCAGCACCATCCCGATTCTTCGACGACGTCTGGGCGCAGGCGGCCCTGGCCGGGGCGAGAGCGGAGGCTACAGGGTCCTCCTCAAGGACTCGGCGATCTACGGCGCGGGCCGGGCGCTGCAGAAGCTGCTCATGGCGCTGCTGCTGCCGCTCTACACGGCCTTCCTCACCCCCGCGGACTACGGCCTCCTCGGGATGGTCGTCACGGTGACCGTCTTCCTCGACGTCTTCGTCACCTTGGGCTTCGACGTCGCCTTCTCGCGCTTCTACTTCGACGACACGACGCCCGAGGGCCGCCGCAGGGTCATCACCAACGTCTTCTACGTCTCCACCGTCTACCCGGCGATCCTGATCGGCGTCTGCGGCGTCCTCATGCCCCGGCTGGCGCCGCTGCTGCTCGGCCAGGAGTACTCCGCCGGCGACTGGCGTTACTTCGCGGTCGGGCTCGCGACCCTGTTCTTCACGAACCTCAACGATCTGCCCTTCACGCTCTTCCGCCTCGAGCACAAGCCATGGCGCTTCAGCGCCTACGTCTTCGGGCGGATCGCCATGCAGGTCCCGCTCTCGATCCTCTTCGTGGCCGCGTTCGAGTGGGGGGCCATGGGTGTCCTCGTGGCTAACCTGCTCACGGTCGTCAGCCTGCAGGCGGCGCTGCTGCCGACCTACGCGGGCAAGCTGAATCGGCTGCCCGACCCCAAGGTGCTGCGCCCCATGATGGCGTTCGCCGTACCGGCTCTGTTCACGGGGATCTCGTTCTACTGGCTGAAGATCTCGGACCGCTTCTTCTTGCTGCACTACCAGGGCAAGGCCGAGGTCGGCCTGTATACGGTGGCCAACGCGCTGGCCCAGCCGCTCTTCCTCGTCCTGATGGCGTTCCGGCTGGCGTGGCCGCAGTGGCACTACTCGAAGCTCGACGACCCCGACCGTCACCGCCATCTCGTGGCCCGCAGCGCCACCTACTTCCTCACCCTGAACGGCCTCGTCCTCGTGCTGCTCGGCGCCACCCTGCCGCTCCTCACCCACGTCCTGCTGAACCGCAGGTTCTGGAGCGTCGCGCCGGTGACCTTCATCCTCGCCGTCTCCATCACGTTGTACGGTGTGTACTTCATCTTCTGGGTGGGGGCCAACGTGGCGAAGAAGAACCAGATGATCCCCGTCTTCTTCGCCATCTCCTCCGCCGTCAACGTCGGCCTCAACTTCGTCTTCGTCCCGCGCTACGGCATGTGGGCGGCGGCCTGGGCGACGGTGGCCGGCTACGGGATCCTCGCGAGCACCATCTACTTCTACTCGCGGCGCTACTACCCCATCCCCTACGAGTGGTCACGCCTCGTCAAGCTTCTCGGCGCGACCGTGCTCTCGCTCGTCGCCGTGGTCGTCATCATGCAAGTGACCGGTCTCAGGACCTCGATGCCCCTGGCCGGGCTCGTCTGGCGCACCGTCGTGGTCCTGCTTGCTCTCTCCGTCTTCCCGCTCGCGCTGCTCGTCAGCGGCTTCTTCACGGTCGGGGAGCGTCAGAGGCTGCACGACCTCTGGCGGCGTGCGCGAGGAGGGGGAGGTCCTCCCGCCCCGCCGGCAGGCCGGGAGTCGGAGGCGGAGACCGTGGCCGCCCTCGAGACGCAAGCGCTCCTCGACGTCGACGAGAGGGGCGGTGTCACGGCATGAGACGCCTTCTCGTGATCGCCAACCCCTTCCCGCCGACCGTGAGCGCGGGCACCGGCCGCGTGCTGCGCTTTCTCCGGAATCTGCCGGCCCACGGATGGGAGCCCACGGTGCTCACCGCGGATGCTCAAGGTCCGGCGGTGATACCGGACTTCGTGCGCATCCTGCGCACGCCGACCCTCGCGCCGCGCCGTCTGCTCAGCGGCAGCCGCGGCGGGCGGATCGGCGAGTGGCTCCTCGTGCCGGACCCGTACGCGGCGTGGGTGCCGACGGCGGTGGCGGCCGGGCGTCGCCTGTTCGCCGCCGAGCCGTTCGACGCCATCTTCTCGAGTCACCCGCGCGCCAGTACGCACGTGGTGGCCGCCCGCCTCTCGCAGGCGAGCGGGCTCCCCTGGCTGGCCGACTATCGCGACCGTCGCTTCGCGAACACGGTCCGCACGTACCCGACCCCCGCGCATGCCGCGGCCAACCGGTGGCTCGAGGCGCGGGTCCTGCGCCACGCCGCCGCACTGAGCGCCATCAACCAGCCGATCCTCGACGACATCGTCGCGTACCACCCGTGGCTCGCCGGCCGCGCGCACGTGCTGCCGAACGGCTACGACGACGGCGACCCGATCGAGCCGGCAGAGCTGGGGCCAGGCTTCTGGTTCGTGTACACGGGCAGGCTCTACAAGCGCGCGCGACCCCTCGAGGCCTTCCTCACGGCCCTGGCGGCGATGCCCGACGACGTGAAGGCGCTGTTCCTGGGCGACGAGCCGCGCGTGCAGCCCATCGCGGACCGGCTCGGTATCGGTCATCGCGTGCGGGTCGAGCGCTTCGTCCCTCACGCCAAGGCCTTGGGCTACCAGCGCGCCGCGGACGCCCTGCTGCTCATCACGCAACGCCGACCCGAGTCGCTGTCGAGCAAGATCTTCGAGTACCTGTGGTCGGGGCGTCCCGTGTTCGCCGTCTCGACCCCGGCCACCGCGGCCGGCAAGCTGCTCACCGCGGTCGGCGGCGGCGTCGTCGTCGACCACGACATCGACATGCGCGAGCCACTTGCCGGTTTCATCGCCGCGGTCCGCGCCGGTCGCGGGCCGGTGGCAGACGCTCGCGCCCTTGCCCGCTACGACATGGCCAACGTGACGGCTGAGCTGGCGACCATCCTCGATGCCATCACGTCGGGGGCCGGAGGCCACTGATGGGCGCATCCGGGATGACGCCGGCCGCAGCCCAGCGCCGCTCCTTCGCGGACCTCGCCCTGCTCGTCGCCGGCGCCGCTCTGACGGTCGTCTTCACATACGGATTCATCCACTGGCCGCTCCCTACCGCGGCCGTGGTCGCGGCGACCGTCGTCGTGGGCGCCTGCGTCATCTTCCGGCGCGAACTCTCGGCCGTGCGGCTCGCGCCGCTCGTCGCAGGTCTCGCCCTGCTCCTGCCGATGGCGGCGCTCATCGGACCACCGGCAGCGCTGCCCGCGCTCCCCCAACTCTTCGCGTTCCGGGTGCTGCTGCTCCTCGTCGTTGTCGTCGGGGTCCCCCTGCTGCTGCTTCGTCCGGTCGCGGCGCCCCTCACCCGCAGACGCCTGGCGGCGACGCTCGTGCTCTGGGCGGCGTGGCTCGCCGTCACCCTCCTTTGGGCGTCGGACAAAGCCGCCGGGCTGCGCTACCTGCTCGTCCTGGCGACGATGCTCGCCGTCGTGGCCGCCGCCGCCTCCGCCGGCGCCAGCCGTCGCCGTCTCGTCGTCTTCGGCGTGACGATGCTGGTCGCGTATGCCCTGATCGTCGGTGTGACCGTGTTCGAGGCGGTGACCGGGCTCCACGTCCCTACCTCGCGGCTGGTGACCGGCGCCGGCTCCGCGACCTACGCGGTCAGCAGCGTCTTCCACAACCAGAACGATCTCGCCACGTACCTCGCCCTCTGCTGGCCGTTCCTGCTGGCCGTGCCCTTCTTCACCCGGCGCACCGGCTGGCTCGCGCTCGCCCTCGTCGCCTCCGCGCTCGGGGCCTCGGCCTTCGTACGGACAGGCTCGCGCTCCAGCCTGCTCGCCATCGGCATCTCGACGCTCGTGATCCTGCTCCTGCTCGCCCGCCCCGGCGGCTGGCTGCAGACGCGCCGCGCCTGGGCGCTGGGAGCGTTGCTCGCCGTCGGCCTGCTCGCCGGCACCGGCTACCTGCTGTTCAACCACTCGGAGTCACCGATGCTCCGCGAGTTCCGCCTCGACAAGCTCGTCAGCGACATGGCCGCCGGGCAGGGCTCCGGGGACATCCGCTCCAGCCTGTACGAGCGGGGCCTGAGCATCGCCGGCGGCTCGCTCCTGCTCGGCGCCGGACCGGGCCAAGCCCCCCTGATCAACACGTCCGGCACCGACGCCCTCGGGATCGGCGAGCTGCACAACTGGTGGCTGGAGGTCTACGTCGAAGGCGGCCTCCCGGGCCTGCTGCTGCACCTCGCCTTCTTCTTCGGCCTCCTGCTGGGCCTGCTTCGCAGGGCCCGGGCGCCCGGCGATCCGTTCGTACGCTACCTCGCGGCAGGCGCCGCCGCGGCGCTCGCGGGGTTCGTCGTCGGTTCGCTCGGGCCGAGCAGCGCCCTCGGCTTCGCACCGATGTGGACCCTCTACGGTCTCGGGCTCGCGATCCTCGCCCTTCCGTCGCGGGCGGCAGGCGGAACCGACACGACGGCGGCGAGACCATGAGACTCCTCGTCGTCTCGCACCTGTACCCCTCGCCCGGTGTGGATCGGGCCCTGTTCGTGCACCAGCAATGCGTAGCCCTACAGCGCCTCGGCAGCGATCTGTGCGTGATCTCGCCGACCCCGTACGCGCCCCGGGTGCTGTGGTTCAGCGATCGACTGCGACGGCGCGGGAGCAGACCGCGCGAGGCGGTCCTCGACGGTGTCCCGGTCACCTACCCACGCTTCGTCCAGCCACCCCGGCGCATCCTCTTCGACCGTCTCGGCGACTTCGCGTACGGGCGGGTCCGCCGCCTACCGTGCCTGGACGGGAGGCGATACGACGTCGTTCACGCGCACCAGGCGCTGCCCGGCGGCGCCGTCGCCGCGCGCCTCGGTCGCGACCTCGCGCTCCCCTACGTCGTCACCGTGCACGGCGCCGACGTGAACCAGGGCCTCCCGGCCGGCGGCGCCGTCGCCGCGCGCACCGCGGAGGTGCTGCGGGGAGCGGCGGCCGTGATCGTCGTCTCGAACGCCCTCGCCCGCAGACTCGCCGCATTCGTGCCCCTCGACAACGTCCACGTCGTGCAGAACGGCGGCCCGGCCGACGGCCCGCCGGCCCGGCCGGCGGACTTCCTGCCGGGCCGCCGCATCGTGCTCTGCGCCGGGCGGCTCATCGCCGGGAAGGGTCTGGAGGAGGTCGTCCGGGCGCTGGCGCGACTGCCCCGCGAGCTCGGCGAGGTGCACTGTGTCATCGCCGGTGACGGCCCCCTGCGGCCGCGCCTGGAGGCGCTCGCGACCGAACTCGGGCTCGGCGAGCGGGTGCATCTCGTCGGCTGGCTTCCGTACGACGAGTTGCTGGCGATGATGGCGCGCGCCGACGTCTTCGCCCTGCCCAGCGCGCCGGAGGGGTTCGGGCTCGTGCACCTGGAGGCGATGACTCAGGGCACGCCGGTCATCGCCTGCCGCGACCAGGGTCCTGCCGACTTCATCGAAGACGGGGTCAGCGGCTACCTGATCCGAGAGGGCGATGTGGGCGCCCTGACAGGCGTCGTCGCCCACGTGCTCGCGGACCCGGAGCGCGCCGGCTCGATCGGCGAGGCGGGCCGCTCCGTGGCGGCATCGTTCACGTGGGAGAGGAACGCGCGCCGTATGCTGGACATCTACGCCGAGATCGTCGCCGGCGTCTCGGGAGGGGACTGAGCGATGGACTTCGACCGCTTTCGGTCACGAGCGACCCGCACGCCTCCGGTGGTGGTGCTGCAGGCGACTTTCGCCAACGGCCTCGGGATCATCCGCGACCTCGCGGCGCACGGCGTGCCGGTGCTGGCCCTCGACATCGACCCGCGCGCCATGGGCCAGCGCTCGCGTCACGCCGCGGGCATGGTCTGCCCTGATCCCAAGAAGGATGAAGAAGCCTTTCTCCTCTTCCTCGAGGACCTCGGCCGGCGCCTCCCCCAGAGAGCGGTCGTCTTCCCGACACACGACGAGTTCATCTGGCCGCTGTCGCGACACGCCGAGCGGCTGGCCCCCTGGTACATCGTGCCGTTCTCGCGCTGGGACACGATGGTGCGGCTCTACGACAAGCGCGAGCAGATGAGAGCCGCCTGGCGCTGTGGCGTCGACACGCCGCGCACGGTGTTCGTCGACACGGCGGCCGACCTCGAGAGTGCCGTCGACGAGATCGGCTATCCCGCCATACTCAAGCCTGTCGACTCCCTCGCCTTCAAGCAGCGCTTCCACAAGCACGTGCTCGAGATCGCCGACCGCGCCGAGCTCGAGCGCGCGTACGCCGGCGCGGACGACTGCGGCACGCTGATGTACCAGGAGATCGTACCCGGCGGTGATGACGAGCTCTTCACCGTGGGCTCGTACCTGGACGCGCGCTCCCGCCCTCTGGCGGTCTTCACGGGCCACAAGCTCCGTCAGCACCCGCCGCGCTTCGGGGTCTGCCGCATGGCGGTGAGCCGCTGGGACGAGGGGCTCGCCGACGCGGGGCTGCGGCTGCTGCGCGAGCTCGGGTACTGGGGGGTCAGCCAGGTCGAGTTCAAGCGCGACCCGCGCGACGGCCGCTTCTGCCTCATGGAGGTCAACGCCCGGCACTGGATGTGGCACTCGCTCGCCACCGTCTGCGGCGTCAACCTCTCGCTCACCGCCTACCGCGACGCGATCGGAGAACCCTACCTCGCGGCCCGACAGGTCGACGGCCCCCGCTGGGTCCTGACGGTCACCGACACCCTGGACACCATCGCCGAGCTCCGGCGCGGTGAGCGCAGGCTGGGGCCCTGGGTCAAGACGTACCGCGGCGTGCGGCAAGACGGCATCCTCTCGCTCAAGGATCCCGTGCCCGGAGCGATCCTCGTCTGGCGCGAGGTCAGCAGGGCCATGAAACGGCGACTCGCGAGAGAGGACGCCAAGCCGTGAGCGGCTCGCGCCGCACCGCGGAGCGCCGCCCGTGAGCGTGCAGCCGCTGCCGGTCTTCGTCGACGCGCCGGTCGGCTTCGTGTCGCGGGCGCAGTGGGTCCTCGACACGCTGCTGGCGCCGCTGGGGCGCGAGGCGCGGATCGTCCGCGAGCGCGAGGCCGCCTCGGGCTGCGCGCTCGCCTACGCCTCTGAGCCGGTCCAGGGCGTCCCGACGCTGCCGTGCAGCGTCACCGCCACGGGCGGGCTCTTCGCCGAAGACCGGCCGCTGCCACCGGGTTCGTTCGTGCGCGACGACGCCACGGGGTGGCCTCCGGGGGCGTTCGTGGCGCCGTCTGACGGATTCGCGGCGCCCTTCGACGTGGTCGCCTCCGCCTTCGCCCTGCTGGCGTGCTGGGACGAACACACGTCGGCCGAGCGCGACCGCTTCGGGCGCCTCCCCTACTCGGCCAGCGTGTTCGCCGCGAACCCGGCGCTGGCGCTCGACGACCCCGTCGTCGACGGCTACGTGGCCGGACTGCGACACCTACTCACGCCGCGCCTCGCCGCGCTCGACCTCGAGGCGCTGCCGGAGGCCGGGTGGCCGTGGGGCGACGGCGAAGCGGGGGCGGGCATCGCCCGCCCCCGCTTCGCCGTCGCCCTCACCCACGACCTCGACAACCTGCGTCGCTACACCCTGGGCGGGTGCGCCCTGACGGCCCGCCGCGTGGCGCGCGCCTTGCGCCGGGGTGACGCTCGCGCCCTGCGGCGCGAGCTGTTCGAGCTCAAGGAGTGGGCGACCTACTATCTCCCCCGACGTTGCGACCCCTGCTGGACCTTCCCTCAGATGCTCGCGGGTGAGAACGCGCGCGGCGTCGGATCGACCTTCTTCGTGATGCCCCGCCGCGCCCCGGGCAAGCGCAGCGGCGCGCGCGAGTATCAGCGCCTCATCGGCGGGGTGCTCGCACTCCTGCGTGAGGCGGGCCGTGAGATCGGCATCCACGGCACCGACGGCGACTGCCCTGACCCCGCCGCACTCGGCCACGACCGGCGAGACCTCTCCCAACGGGCGCGCAGCGACGTGCGCGGCATGCGCTACCACTACCTGGCCTGCCTATACCACTCGACTCTGCCCGTCCTCGACGAGGCCGGTCTGGAGTACGACTCCAGCCTGGCGTTCGCCGAGCGCGAGGGCTTCCGCTGCGGGGCCTCGTTCCCCTTCCACCCGTACGACCTCGAGCGCGAACGCCCACTGCGCCTGCTCGAGCTGCCGCTGGCCGCCATGGACACGAGTCTGATCGGACAGCGGTACCGCGCGCTCGACGCCGAAGCCGCCGAGCGCGCCTGCCGCGACGTCCTCGCGCGCGTTCGCGGCGGGGGGGGCGGCGTCGCCGTGCTCTGGCACAACACGCGCTTCGACCACCGCTCTGCTCAAGGCTACGACGACGTCTACTGGAGGCTCATCGAATGGGCCAAGACCGAGGGCGCCCTCGTCGCATCGGCCGGCGAGCTCGTGCGCCGCTGGCGGGAGCGCACTGAGAGGCCCACGTGACCCCCGAGAGTGACCTGATACACTCCTACACCGGTCTCACGAGAGGAGCCGTCGGCACATGACCATCGAGCGCTTCACCAACGTGCTCGTCCTGGCGCCGCACACCGACGACGGCGAGTTCGGCTGCGGCGGCACCATGGCGCGGCTCATCGAGAGCGGGGCGCGCGTCACCTACGCCGCCTTCAGCACGGCCGCCAGGAGCGTCCCCGAGGGTTTCCCCAAGGACGTGCTCAAGCACGAGGTCCGCGCCGCGACATCCCTCTTGGGTATCCCGGATGAGGACCTCAAGGTCTTCGACTTCGAGGTCCGCACATTCCCCGCCGTACGGCAGGAGATCCTCGAGGAGATGATCGTGCTGCAGCAGGAGCTGCGACCCGACTGCGTGCTGATGCCGGCGCTCATCGACCTCCACCAGGACCACAAGACGGTCGCCGAGGAGGGCCTCCGCGCGTTCAAGCGCACCACCGTGATGGCCTACGAGATCCCCTGGAACAACATCAACTTCAACCACCAGGCCTACGTGCGCCTCGACGAGCGCCACGTCGAAAAGAAGGTGCAGGCGCTGGCCTGCTACCAGAGCCAGAGCCACCGCAACTACACGCGGGAGGACTACATCCGCAACATCTCACTCACCCGCGGCATCGACGTGGGCCTCGACTACGCCGAGGTCTTCGAGGTCTACCGCTTGATCCTCTAGGGCCACCGGTCGGACCCTGCCTTCATGACCCTGCCTCCACTGAAGCTCGTTCTCACCGCCGTCGGCTGCCCCGGCGCCTCGACGCTGATCCGCATGCTCAAGGCCAATGGCGAGCGTGAGATCGTGATCCACGGCCTCGACATGAACGACGAGGCCGTCGGCCGTTTCCTCTGCGACTCGTTCGAGCGCGTACCGCCGGGCACAAGCGACGAGTACCCGGCGGCGCTCGAGGCGATCGTGGCGCGCGAACTGCCCGACATCGTCTTCGTGCAGTCCTCGTTCGAGGTCGGGACGGTCGCGCACCACCGCGCCGCCCTCGAGCGCCACGGCGCCCGCGTCCTCGTCGCCTCGCCCGAGTCCATTGACCTGTGCAGCGACAAGGCGGCGATGGCGAGCGCCCTCGAAGGGCTGCCGGTGCCGCAGCCACGCACCCTGCTGCCGGCGGACCTCGACGAATTCGTCGCCGGCTGCCGCGATCTCGGCTACCCCGGCGTGCCCGTCTGCTTCAAGCCACCGGTCGCGAAGGGCTCGCGCGGCTTCCGCGTCCTCTCCGCCGACATCGACCGCGTGCGGCGGCTCCTGCACGAGCGTCCTCAGAGTCGCTCCATGACGCTCGAGGAGTTCGTCGAGCTCTTCCGCGATGTCCAGTCGTTCCCGCGGCTCATGCTGATGGAGTACCTGGACGGTCCCGAGTACACGGTCGACGCGCTCGCCGACGGCGGTGAGCTCGTGCTCCACCAGACGAAGACCCGCGAGCGCGTCGAGACCGGCGTCGCGATGGCCTTCAGTACCGTCGAGCGCCCCGATCTGGTCGAGACCGCAAGGCACGTCTGCCGCGCCGCGGGACTCGACTGGTTCGTGAACGTGCAGTTCATCGGCGACCGGCTGCTCGAGATCAACCCGCGGGTCTCGACCTTCGTCTACCAGGAGGACTTCATCCTGCCGTACCTCGGTATCAAGTACGCCCTCGGTGAACTCGACGGGCCCGCCATCGCCGCGGCGCAGGCGCGAGTCCGCACGGCACGCCGCACCATCCGCTACTACGACCAGATCTTCTGGGACGTCTGACAGGCCCCGCCCCCCGAATGGGAGCATGCCCGCGTGCACATCCTCTTCCTCAGCCACTACTTCGTACCTGAGAACAACGCCCCCGCGGCGCGCGTCCACGCGATGAGCCGGGAGTGGGTGCGGCTCGGCCATCGTGTGACCGTGCTCACCGGCGTCCCCAACGTGCCGGCCGGGGTGGTGTACGAGGGCTACCGCAATCGCCCCTTGCAGCAGGAGTGGGTCGACGGCATCCGCACGGTCCGCGTCTGGACCTACCTCGCCGCCAACCGCGGCCGCGTGCGGCGCGGCCTCAACTTCCTCTCCTATCTGACGAGCGCGACGATGGCCGCCCCCCTCGTGCGCGACGTCGACCTCGTGATCGCGACCTCGCCGCAGTTCTTCGCCGGTTGGGCGGGTGCGCCGGCCGCGCGTCTGCACGGCGCGCCGTTCGTGCTCGAGATCCGCGACCTGTGGCCCGAGTCCATCACCGCCGTCGGCGCGCTGCGGCAGGGCCGCACCGTGCGCGCGCTCGAGCACCTCGAGCGCGCGCTCTACGGCCGCGCCGATCACATCGTCGCCGTGGGTGACGGCTACCGGGACAAGCTCGTGGCACGCGGCGTGCCGCCCGAGAAGATCGACGTCGTCACGAACGGCGTCGACACCGACCTGTTCACACCGCGCGCGCCCGACCCGGCCGTGCGTGCGCGCTACGGCTTGCCCCCCGACGCCTTCGTCGTCGTCTTCGCCGGCACGATCGGCATGGCGAGCGGGCTCGACGTGGCGTTGCGCGCCGCGCGCCGCGTGAAGGAGGCCGGCCGCGACGACGTGCGCTTCCTGCTGGTGGGCGACGGGGCGGTGCGCGCGGAGCTCGAGGAGTCCGCGCGTGCTCAGGGCCTGTCGAACGTCGTCTTCACCGGCCTCGTGCCGCGCCACGAGCTGCCCGACCTCCTGGCGGCGAGCGACGCCTGCCTCGTCCACTTCCGCAAGGAAGAGCTCTTCGCCACGATCCTGCCCTCGAAGCTCTTCGAGGACGCCGCTATGGAGCGGCCCATCCTTCTCGGCTTCGAAGGCCACGCGCGAGGCCTCGTCGAGGAGGCCGACTGCGGTCTCCCGTTCGAGCCCGAGAACGACGCCGCGCTGGTGGCAGCCATCGAGAAGCTGGCGGCCGACGCGGACGCGGCCCGGCGGATGGGCGAGAACGGCCGGCGGTACGTGCTCGCGCACTTCGACCGCCGGCAGCTTGCCCACAGATACCTCGAAGTGCTCGAGCGGGTACGCGGCCGGCATGAGGCGCGATGAAGGCTCGATTCGATATCCTCTCGCTGCGCTCGACGGACACGGCCGCGACTCCCGCGGAGCAAGGGAGTCTGCGAGTGCGGGGATCGTGCGGTAGTATGTGGCGATGCCCGAGCACAACGACTCCATCCCCGCCGGCGACCGGCGCGAGCCCCGCGTCGCCTCCGTGACGAGCGCACTCCTGCGCGGTTGGTGGATCATCGCCGCCCTCGTGGCGGTGGGCGTCGTCGGCGCCGTGATCTTCACCGTCTTGGCCACGGACACGTACAGCGCCACCGCCTCCGTCTACATCGGCCAGACGACCGACGCCAACGGCAACCCGATGGCGAGCCTCAACTCCAACCCGCGGGCCGCTGCCCAACTGCTCGACAGCGACGCCGTGCGCCAGGAGGTGGCCGAAAAGGTCGGCGACGGCATGACCGCGGCCACGCTCCGTCGCGAGACCATGATCGAGACGCCGTCTCAGGCGGTCCGCACGACGCAGTCCATCGTCAACTTCGTCGTGATCACGGTGACCGACGCCGACGCCAAGCTCGCCGCCGACGCCGCCAACGCGTTCGCCGACGTCCTGCTCGAGCGGCTCACGCCGGCGACCGAGCAGCGCACGGCCCTCCTCGAGGCGCAGGAGGCCGAGTTGAGCGCCGCGCTCGAGGCGAGCCGCGCGCGCTCGAGGCAGGCCGAGAAGCATCTCGAGGCGCTGCAGGGCGGCGGCGTTGACGCGGCGGTCGCCGCTGCGCCGTACCTTGCCGTCGTGCAGGCGGCCGCGTCTGAGCAACAGGAGCTTCTCTCCGGTCTGCAGAAGGCGCAGCTCATGATCCAGGTCGCCGCGGCGAACGAGCTTGCCCGCCCGCTGCACGAGGCCGCCGTGCCCGACGCGAAGACCGGCCCGGACCTCGCGCTGAACGTCGCCGCCGGCGCCCTTGTCGGCCTCATCGTCGGCCTCTTGGCCGCGCTCGCGCGGGCGCGCCCGCGCGGCACGCCGGCCTGATCCGCTCTACGCGCGGGGCGACGCCCGGGCTCGTTCTTCCGTCACCCGTAGACGTCGGGACGCCGGCCGCCGAGAGACGGCAGCTCGGCGCGCACCTCGTCGACACGGGCGAGGTCGAGGTCGGCGACACAGAGACCGATCCCGGCCTCCACCTCGGCGAGCTTCGTCCCCCAGGGATCGACGATCATGCTATGCCCGAAGCACTCGCGCCCCGGCAGATGCACGCCTACCTGATTCGGCGCCACGACGAAGCAGCCGTTCTCGACGGCGCGGGCACGCAGAAGCACTTCCCAGTGGGCGGCGCCCGTGTATGCCGTGAACGCCGCCGGCACGAGCAGCACCTGCGCACCCCGCAGGGCGAGCGACCGGTAGAGCTCGGGGAAGCGCAGGTCGTAGCAGATGGTGAGCCCGACGGTGACGCCGTCGACATCGGCGGTCACGAGTGTGTCGCCCGGCACGAGATCGTCGCTCTCCCGGTAGACGGTCGCGCCCGAGACGGCGTCGAAGAGGTGGATCTTGCGATAGACCGCGCGCACGACGCCGTCGGGGCCGAACAGCGCCGACGTGTTGTAGACCTTTGCCGGCTCGGGCGAGGGCTCGTAGTGCGAGCCGGCCAGGATGAAGACATCGTGGCGGGCGGCGAGCGTCGCGAGGGCACTGCTGCTCGGCCCGTCGAGCGGCTCGGCGTGCTCGAGAATGCCCGACCGGCGGCCTTTGTACGCCCAGGTCTCGGGGAGCGCCACGAGACGCGCGCCGGCAGCGACGGCCCTCTCGACGAGGGCCGTCGCCGCCGCCACGCTCGCGGCGACGTCGTCGCGGGTGTTGAGCTGCACGCATGCGACTCGAAGGGTGCGGCTCACGACCCGCATGCCATCAGACTGAGGATCTCCCAGGCGATGGTCGCCGCCAGCGTGGCGGTGAGCTGCGAGACATCGAGGCCGGGGACGACCTCGACGACGTCGGCCCCGGCGAGGTCGAGCCCTCGACACCCCCGCAGCAGGGCGAGCGCCTGCATGGACGACGGGCCGCCGACCTCCGGCGTGCCCACGCCTGGCGCGAAGGCCGGGTCGACGAAGCTGATGTCGAAGGTCAGGAACGCCTTGCCGCCGGCGCGCTCGACGGCGCGCTCGACGACGCCCGTACCGAGCTGCGCCAGGTCGAGCCAAGGCACGACCTCGAACCCCATGGCGCGGGCGTCCTCATACTCGGCGGGCCCGGAGAGCCCGCCGCGGAGCCCGAGCTGGGTCGACCGCGCGGGGTCGATCAGCCCTTCGTCGACGGCGCGACGGATCGCGGTGCCGTGCGCGTAGCTCTCGCCCGAGCACTCGTCGAGCGTGTCGCCGCGCGCGTCGAACTGCACAAGTGCGAGCGGACCGTGCCGCTGCGCCGCAGCCCTCAGCTCGGCCAGCACGACGCTGTGATCGCCGCCCAGGCCGAGCGGCGCGACGCCGGCCTCGTGCAGCGGCGCCAGCGCAGCCTCGAGGCTCACGAGAGAGCGGTCGATGAAGCCCGGCGCGACCGACGCGTCACCCCAGTCGACGACGGAGAGCCGCTCGAAGACGGCGACGCGCTGGGCCGGGTTGTAGTCGGGCCGCAAGCCGAGCGAACCTTCGCGCACGGCCTTCGGCCCGAAGCGAGCTCCGGCCCTCACGCTCACGCCGGTGTCGAACGGCAGGCCGACGACGGCGACGTCGACGTCGCTGAGATCGGTCACGTGAGGCAGCCGCAGGAACGTCGAGACGCCGGCGAAGCGCGGCGCCTGTGACGGCTCGGTCGGGTGATAGCGCTTCATCGACATCTCCTCTGGCTCATTGGTGCAGTATGGCATAGGCTCTCGCTGAGGGGGCTGCCGCCGACACGTACGGCGGTGTGCCGGGTAGGGGCATCGGAGGCAGAGTGGCGTCCGAGAGGATCCGGATCCTCGTCATCGACGACGACCGGGAGCTCACCGATACCGTGCGGGGCATGCTCGAGGCACAGGGCTATGAGGTGCTGACGGCAAACGACGGGGAGCGGGGGCTGGAGCTCGCTTACACCGAGCGGCCGCATCTCGTCCTGCTCGACCTCATGATGCCCGTCATGGACGGATACCAGGTCTGCCGCGAGCTCCAGTTCGGCTACACCAAGGACATCCCCATCGTCATCCTCACCGCGAAGACCGACCTGCCCGACATGATGGAGGCGAACCGCTGCGGCGCCGCCGCGTTCGTGACCAAGCCGTTCCGGGTCGATCACTTGCTGACGACCGTCCGCAGCGTCCTGCGCGACGCCTCCGTGTACTACGACGAGATCACGGGCCTGCCGACACTCGCCAACGTGCAGGTCGAGATGCAGCGCGTGCTCGCCGACCACCCGCAGCTCGGCATCGTCTACGTGTCCCTCGACGGGATCCACGCTCTTGAGCGGATCCAGGGCTTCGAGGTCGTCGACGACGTGTTCCGGGTCATCGGGCAGCGTCTGCTCGCGGCCCGCGGCGACCTCCTCCGCAGCGACGACTACGTCTCGGTGTCGAGCCTCGGGAACGCCTTCCTCATCGTGCTCTCACCAGCTCGTGAAGGACAGACCATTCACGACCGCGACCTCGTCGTCATCAAGCGGCGTCTCGAGGAGCAGCTGCTGCGCGACCTCGAGCACGAGCTCGAGGAGCGGCTCCTCATCAACATCGACGTCTTCGTAGGCTGGGCCCGCCTCAGCCGCTCACCCAAGGTGCGCTTCCGGCGCGCGCTCCTGCAGGCGATCGCCGAGGCGACGACCCGCATCGAGAGCGAACGGGCCGAGGTGCACGGCCGCCTGAGCGAAGAGCTCGACCAGATCTTGACCGACGCCCGGGTCAGCTGCGTGTATCAGCCGGTGGTGCGCCTCAAGGACTACGTCGTCGTGGGCTACGAGCTCCTGGCTCGCGGACCTCTGCACAGCGACCTGCACACCGCGGACGCCCTCTTCGACGTGGCGCGCGCCAGCGACCGTCTCGTCGAGCTCGACAACCTCTGTCGTCGGGCGGCGACGCGCAGCAGCGCGAAGCTGCCCGAGCAACTGCTGCGCTTCGTCAACATCGACCCCGGCGCCCTCTTCCAGCTGCTGACCGATGCGGCCCTCAGCGAGTACATCGCCGACATCCCCGAGTCCCTGCGCAGCAGCACCGTCCTCGAGATCACCGAGAAGAGCGTGATCGACGACTTCGCGCGCTGCCGCGAAGTGATCGCCCGCCTCCGCGAGCACGGCTTTCGAGTCGCCGTCGATGACGCGGGCGCAGGCTACTCGGGCCTGCAGACGATCGTCGAGACCGAGCCCGACTACGTCAAGCTCGACATCAGCCTGACGCGCAATCTCGACCAGTCGCTCGTGAAGCAGAAGCTCGTGCGCACGCTCGGCGCCTTCTGCCGTGACGCCGGCATCCATCTGATCGCCGAGGGGGTCGAGACGCAGGCGCAGCTCGATGCCCTGCTGCGCCTCGACGTTCCTTTCGCTCAGGGTTACTTGTTCGCGCAGCCGGGCTCTCCGTACCCTCTGCGGGAGCGCATCGACCCTGCCGCGGAGAGCGGCGCAGCGCTTGTCGACGGCGTTTGAGGACGACCGGGCGACGGGGATGCCGTGGCGAAGCTTCGCCCGGCCAGACTACGCCGCGAAGCGCCGACCTTGACGGCGCATGGTACAATCCGCGCCACGATGACGAGTCCAAGCGCCGCACCGAGCACCACCCGCAGCTGGCGCTGCTGGCTCTGGCGCGCCTTGCGCGCCTGACCCTCACACCCTCACTCTGCAGGGCACCCCTCCCCCATCTTTGGCACAGGTGCGCCCGCATCCCGATCCAGAGCCACGCAGCACTCGCTCGGCGCGACCAGGCGCCGTGAAGCAACCCCGCGAAGGAGGTGCGTCATGAAGAAGAAGTACATGCTCGACGAGGAGAGGATCCCCAAGGCCTGGTACAACGTCGCGGCGGACCTCCCGGTGCCGCCACCACCACCGCTCAACCCGGCGACCGGGCAGCCCGCCGGGCCCGAGGACCTGGCGCCGATCTTCCCGATGGGCCTGCTCGAGCAGGAGATGTCGACCGAGCGCTACATCGCCATCCCCGACGAGGTCCGCGAGATCTACCGCATCTGGAGACCCACCCCACTGATCCGCGCGACCGGCCTCGAGAAGGCGCTCGACACGCCGGCCAAGATCTTCTTCAAGTACGAGGGCGTGAGCCCGGCAGGTTCGCACAAGTCGAACACCGCCGTCGCCCAGGCGTACTACAACAAGCAGGAGGGCATCACTCGCATCGCCACGGAGACCGGGGCGGGACAGTGGGGCAGCGCCCTCGCGATGGCCTGTCACTCCTTCGGCATCGACCTGACCGTCTACATGGTGAAGGTCAGCTACCACCAGAAGCCGTACCGCCGCACGCTCATGCAGCTGTACGGCGCCGACGTCTTCGCCAGCCCCACCGAGCACACTGCGTACGGGCGCTCGCTGCTGGCCGAGGACCCGGACAACGGCGGCAGCCTCGGCATCGCCATCTCGGAGGCGCTCGAGGACGTCGTCACCCACCCCGGCTCCAAGTACTCGCTGGGCAGCGTCCTCAACCACGTGCTGCTGCACCAGACGGTGATCGGCGAGGAGGCGATCGAGCAGATGCAGATGGCCGACGCCTACCCCGACGTGGTGGTCGGCTGCGTCGGCGGCGGCTCGAGCTTCGCCGGGATCGCCTTCCCCTTCCTGCGCGAGAAGCTCGCCGGCAAGAACTCGACCCGCTTCGTCGCCGTCGAGCCGACCGCCACGCCGTCGTTCACGAAGGGCACCTACGCCTACGACTTCGGCGACACCGCGCAGATGACGCCGCTGCTCAAGATGTACACGCTGGGGCACGACTTCATGCCGGCCGGCATCCACGCCGGCGGCCTGCGCTACCACGGCATGGGGCCGATGCTGAGCCACACTTACGACCTGGGGCTGATCGAGGCCGTCGCCGTCGCCCAGACCAAGGTGTTCGAGGCGGCACAGCTCTTCGTGCAGACAGAGGGCATCGTCCCGGCGCCGGAGTCGGCGCACGCGATCCTCACCGTGATCGACGAGGCGCTTGCCGCCAAGGCCGACGGAGCGCCGCGGAACATCCTCTTCAACCTCACGGGGCACGGTCACCTGGACCTCGCCTCGTACGACAGCTACCTGGCCGGCAGGCTCGAGGACTACGAGCACCCGGCGGAGGAGATCGCCAAGTCGATCGCCAATCTGCCGAAGGTCGGCTGAGGGACGGGCGGGCGGCGGCGCGCTCGCGAGCGCGCCGCCGCCCTCAGGCCCCGACCCACAGCGCTCCCGCTTCCGCCCCGGTCCTGCCGTTCCGGCCCATCGGCCGGCCTTCAATCACCCGCCGCATGACGAGCGACAGGACGGTCCTGCGAGGGAGGCGCTTCATCCACGCCGGGACGAAACGCCCTCGTCACCGTTGGCAGCATCCGACGCGCAGACAGCCGAGAAGCACGACCCATCGTCGCCAAGGTCCGACGACGAGGGGTCGCGGACAGCCGCCATCAGATCCTCGCCTCGATCGCCATCAAGAGCGCTCTCGAAGCAGCGTGCTATGACGACCCGGCGTCGTTACTCACAGGAGCTCGGCCAAGCCCTCGCAGACACGCGTGTAGGCGGATGACAGCGTTGTGGCCCATGTCCGCTGGGGCGAGCGCGAAGCCGCATTCATGGCGGCGTCCAGTGTCAGTCCCGATGAGCAAATGGGGCTCGTGCACCACGTGCTTGCCAACAACGGGCCGGGCGAGACCGACCTACGCTGCAACGGGGGGGTTCACAGCGCGGCCCGACTGCTCTATCAATTTCAAACCGGCTTCCTCGTCGCCAGCGTCTTCCACAGCTGGCACGTCGCCATCTACCACCAAGCCGACCGACGATACCCCGCACAGCACGCGGCAATGGTATCGCGTGCCGAGGCAACCGAAATCCCCGCCGTGGACATCCGCTGCGGTGCCGACGGCTCGGCGGCAGCGAAGCGATAAGCTTACCTCCGCCCGGCTTCACTCTTGGTCAATCAACCACACGTGGACCTCGCCCGGTCCGTGCACACCTCGGCACGGGACGCAGGCGATGTCAGCGCTGTGGCTCGCCCCGGTGACGAAGGTAGTGCACGCCGGCAGGCGATCGCGCGCGCCCAGCGCCACATCGAGGGCACAACCGAGCGAAGGCAGCAGTCTGGACGCCGGCAGAAGAAACCCAACGACCGGCGGCAGCAGCGAGCGCCGGCGCCCATTCTCGCCGCCGTGGAGGAGCATCACGGAGCCTGTCTCTGCGACGCCGCGTTCGGCTTCGGCGAGGCCGAACGCGGCGTTTTCGGCGTCGTCGGTGCAGAGCGTCTCCACGGCGGACCATCGGAGGCCCGCCGGACAGGCGAGCGATGCCATGCCTCGCTCACCAAGCATCCGAGCTATGTCTTCCTGCGCATCCGCACGGGTGACGGCGTGATGCGCGTAACCACCAACCGCCGCGAGCCTCGAGGCGAACAGCTCGGCGATCGCGCCCGGCTCGGTGGGCAGGCCGTCGCGCCGTGGAACCGCGCCCGCGCGCGTGGCGCTGCGCTCGCGCCTATCGAGACTCGCCGTGACGCGCGCCAGAAAGGCCTTGCGCTCCATCGTCAATCGTCCTCGTCTTTCGCGTCGGCCACATACCCCCGGCCGACAGTCGTGCCGCTCTGACCGGCCGACCACCCCGTTCTGCCGCCCCAACCGGCCTCGCGCCTCCCCGCTTCGCCACTCTGCATCTCGCGCCAGTGCCACGCGAACGTGTGCGCCGCCGGACGCGGCAGCGCACGGGTGTCGGCCCAGGCGCGCAGCACAGGCGGGAGAGCGGCAGCGCAAGTCGGACGCTCCCAGAGTGGAGCGACAAGCGCCCCGGCCCTGGCCGCCGCCTCGAAGAGCGGGCGGCGGCCCGCGGCGGCGGCGAAGGCCTTGAAGCCGAGGCGCCACAGGTCGGCGGCACCACCGGCGCTGACGACGTCAGCACGAAGCTCCAGCAGCAAGTCGGCGAGCGGCACTCGGGCGGGACACGCGCCCTGGCAGGCGCCGCAGAGGGTCGAGGCGAACGGCAGGTCCTCGTGGCCCTCGAACCCGAAGAGCAGCGGCGTGATCACCGCGCCGATCGGGCCCGAGTAGACCGACTCGTATGCGTGACCCCCGACCACCCGGTAGACCGGGCAGAAGTCGGGGCACGAGCCGCAGCGGATGCACGTCAACGCCTGTTCGTACTTGGTACCGAGCAGGCGCGAGCGACCGTTGTCGACAATCACCACGTGCAGCTCATCTGGCCCGTCTGCGTCGCCCTCATGCCGCGGCCCAGAGATCGCGTTCACATAGGTCGTCGAGACGCTCCCCTGTGCCGGCGCGGGGGAGCAACGTGAGCACTGCCTCAAGCCCGCGCCGATCGGGCACCAGCCGCTCCATGCCCATCACGACGACGTGCGTGCGCGGCAGCGCGGTGACCATGCGGCCGTTGCCCTCGTTGGTGAGCAGGACCACAGTGCCCGTGGAGGCGACACCGATGTTGGCCCCCGAGATGCCCATGTCGGCGGCCACGAAGCGCTGGCGCAGCCAACCCCGGGCGAAGGCCGCTAGCGCCTCGACGTCTTCGGGCAGCTCCTTCCCGGCCAAGCACGAGAACAACCGCCTGATCTCTGGCAGGGTCTTGTGCAGAGCGGGCCCGGTGATGTGGTACGGGCGCTCGCCAGCGAGCTGGATGATGAACTCCCCCAAGTCTGTCTCGGTCACCTCGGCGCCGGTGGCCTCGAGGGCCTGGTTGAGGCTGATCTCCTCGGTTACCATGGACTTGGACTTGACGATGCGCTTGGCACCGCGCCGTGTGGCTAGGTCGGCGACGTAGGTGCACGCCTCTTCCGCGTCGGATGCGCAGAACACGCGTCCCCCGTTTCGCTCCACGTTGTCGATGAACTGCGCAAGGTAGCGGTCCAAGTTCGCGACCGTGTGACGGCGGACAGCGGCGAGAGCGTCGCGCCAGGCCTCAGCGTCCCCCAGCTCGTCGAGCGCCTCGGCGTGCTGCCGCTGGGCGATCGCCCCATAGTCGGCGAGCCAAGCGCGCAGCCGCGGATCAACGATAGGCGTGCCGAGTGGCGACGGCACCCGGCGGCGGCGCGCGGCCCTCCTTCCTGCCTTGCCACTCACGCCCGCCACCCCTCAGCGAGCACCTCGCACAGGTGCTTGACCGTCACGTCGGCACCCCGGCGGCGCAAGCGCCCACCGATGTTCATTAGGCAGCTCATGTCGAGGCCCATGAGCAGCTGGGCACCGGTGCGCAGCACGTTGTCGGCCTTGTCGTCAACGAGCGCCGTCGAGACGGCCGGCATCTTCACGGCGAAAGTGCCACCGAACCCGCAGCACTCCTCCGCCCGGGGGAGCGGCACGTAGTCGAGGCCCTCAACCATGCCGATGAGCCGCTCGGGCTGCCGCCGGACGCCGAGGGTTCGCGATGTGTGACACGAGTGGTGGAAGGTCGCCCGGCGCTCGCACACCGCGGGCAGGTCGGTCACCCCAACGACGTCGATGAGGAACTCCGAGAACTCGAACGTGCGGCGTGCGACGTCCTGAGCGAGCCTCCACTCCGGCCGCCCCTCGAACAGCCGCGGGTAGTGCACCCTGACCATGGCCGCACAGGATCCCGACACCGAGACGACGTGCTCGCTCGCCGCGAACGCGCGCAGGTAGGCGCGCGCCGCGGCGCGCGCCTCGTCGGGGTAGCCGCTGTTGAAGGCTGGCTGGCCGCAGCACACCTGGCCAGCCGGGAAATCGACCGTCACGCCGAGCTCACGCAGCACCCTGACGGCCGCCTCGCCGACACTGGGGAAGAGAGCGTCGGCGAGGCAGGTGATCATGAGCGAGGCCTTCATGCGGGACCAGCGGCGCGGGGAGACGACCCGCCGGTACGCCTGTCTTGGCGCGGCCTCAATACACGATCCCCATCAAGCACGTCAGTCCTGCATCGGCGGGGATGAAGTGGTCAAACTGGACCTCGACGACGTGTTCCCCGGCTGCGCGAAGCAATCCCGCCGAGAGGGGGTTACCGGCGGGAACAAAGAGCGAGTCGTTGATGAGCACGACGTTGTGCGCAGCAATCTCCTCGTCGGGGATCACGATGCGCTCGATCTCGTCGCGCGGCAGCGCGGCTGCGCTCGCCGCGTCGAAGTCGTCGTAGCCGCGCTGAGTCCCGATGAAGCGCCCCGTACGCACCTTGGTGATCGCGCTGGCGAAGTGCAGGCGGGTGTCGCTGACGGCGCAGAGGTGGACCTCGTACCCCAGGGCGGCGACCGCGTCGCGAAGCTGCTCGGCGCCCGCTTGGTTCGTGCGGCCCGAGAGGCCGATGGCGACGCGGTCACCGTACAGAAGCACGTCGCCGCCGTCGAGCGTCCCCGGCTCCTCGATCTCAACGACCGTGCACAACGCCGGCACCAGCGTGCGCGCCACGGCGATGACCGAGGCGACCTCCGGACGCCGGGACGGCGCCCCCGGTCGCGTCGCGACCAGCAGCGAACTGGGGCCCTCCGGCCTGTCGGCCGGCGGAAAGCTGATCATGACGTCCTGCACGAACGGCGCATCAGGCAGATCGGGGTCGGCCGGCAGCAGGACGATGTCGGCGCCGGCCTCCTTCATCCTGGCGCGTAGGTCCTCGTGCTGGCGCAGCGCCGCCGCCGGGTCAATCTGGTCGCCCAGCGGGTGCTTCGAAATCGCCCGCCGGAAGGCCTCGCTCGGCGGCCTCATGATGATCTTCACGCAGCACCTCCATCGCCGTCGCGACTCAGGTAGTCGAACGCGGAGAGGGCGTGCGTGCGCACGATGTGGAGGAACTCCTCAACCTCGACGTGCTCGTCGGCCGACGCCATGTTCGTCGGCGGCACCCCGTAGACGTAGCCAGGGATGCCGCGGTAGCGCCACAAGCGGGCGTCGGTGCCGCCGATGCTCAGGATCGGCGCCGGCTCATAGCCGCGCAGCTCCTTGACGTTCACCTGGATGATGCGGACCATCTCGCCGCTGGGGTCGCAGAAACTCGGCGGCATATAGTTGATCTCCTCGACGCTCGCCTCGGGGTAGCGCTCCAGGATGCCGTCGATGATCGCCATGATCGGCTCTTTGGTGAGGCCCACCGGCAGACGGATGTCGGCTTCGAAGCAGCAGACGCCCGGCGTCATGTTGACCTTGAGCCCGCCCTGAATCGTCCCGATGTTCAGGGTCACGGCCTGCATCGTGCGGTAGGCGCCCGGCCCTTGCGCTCGCTCGGTCGCCGCCTCCACGTCGGCAAGCGCCCCGGCCACCACGGGAGGAGGCGAAGGCTGCACGTGCGTAACGGCCTCGAGCTCTTCGATGAGCTTGGCGGCGATCTTCGTCGCGCTGGGGCTCATGTGCGTGTAGGCGCCGTGCGCCCCAGGCGTGGCCACGGCGAAGGCGAGCCAGAGCAGCCCCTTCTCGCCGAAGCGCAGCGAGAAGGGGCTGCTGGGCTCGCCGTTCAGCAGGCAGTCCCCGTGCACCTCAGGATGGTTCTCCATGAGGTAGCGCGCGCCCCACGGCCCCATGGTCTCTTCGTCCGAGACGGCGGTCAGGGTGAGCCGGCCCCGCAGATGCTCCCGCAGGCGGTGAATGTACCAATAGGTGAGGATCGACGCCATGGTGCCGGCCTTCATGTCGCACGAGCCACGCCCGTACACGCGCCCGTCGACGACCTCGCCGCCCCACGGGTCGTGCGACCAGGTCTCGTCGCCGACTGGGTAGACGTCGATGTGACCGTTGAGCACGAGGTGCCGGCCCGGCCCGCCGCACTCGAAGGTGCCGACCACGTTCGCCATCTCCGGCTGCGGCGCGATGAGCCGGTACGGCAGCTTCCGCTCGTCGAGGGTGCGACAGATGAACCCGACCGCCTCGCGAGTGTCGCCGGGCGGGTTGGGACTGCGCGCCCGAATGAACGCGCTGAACAACCCGATCAGCTCGTCACGCTCCTCGTCGATCCAGCGCAGGAGCGTCTTCTTGTGATCGGTCATCTCCTCACACCTCTCTTTCGTGGGTGCCCCTGCGGCAGGCCGCGACGGCACATGTCACGGCAGCGCCATGGGCGCCGGCGGTGCGGCCAGCACCGCCTTGGCGACGTCGTCACAACGCACAAACGCGACGTCGCCCAATTCCTTGGCGAACTCAATCAGCTGACCGATTCCACGCACGCGCGAGGGACGGCCGCTCAGCAACGGATGGCAGGTGAGCACCAAGAGCGAGTTGGTGACGCGCATGGCGTCAAGCTCGGCGGTCCAAATCTCGAGCGCCTTGCGCGTAGGCTCGATGTGGTCCCCCAGCGGCGGGTCGACCATGTAAGCGTACTGCTCCCAGTCGTCCAGCATCCAGTGCGGCGGGAGCTCGGCCATGCGTCCCCAGGGCGTTTCCAAGGCGTAGGGCCGGTCGTCGTCCATGAGCGACGAGTCGTAGAGGACATCGTACTCGCACAGCAGGCGATACGTATGGATGGTCGCCTCCCAGCCCGGGCTCCGGTAGCCGACCGCCTTGACGCCGTGCCGCGCGAGCGCCGCCACGCCGCGCTCGATCTCCTCGCGCTCGGCGTCCACGGACAGGTTGGCCGGGGCGCGGTGCAGGTAGCCGTGAGGGCATGCCCTGCGGCACGAACTCGGAGCCGGGCGGCATCATCTCCTGGCCTAGGCGGCGGCGCAGTTCCAGCTTCTCGCAACTCGGCGCGACATCGTCGACCATCAGGTAGAGCAGCTTCATCGGCGGAGCCTTCCGATCGGGTCGGGGCGCGAGCGGCACGTGCGGCCGTCAGACACCCAAGTCATGGAGTTCCTCGAGCAGGCGGTCGGTGTGCTCCGGCCTGCCGACCGTGATGCGCAGGTGGTGGCCGTAGCCCCATTTGTCAGGGCGCCGTACGATGACGCCGCGTTGCAGCAATGCCTGGGCAAGGTCGCCGGTCGCGTACGGTAGCCGAGCGAGCACGAAGTTGGCCTGGCTCGGTACGACGTCGTAGCCGAGACCCTCCAGCTCGCCGCTCAGGCGGCTGCGCTCGGCGACGGTCTTCTCGACCACCGTACGCAGCCAGGGCTGGTCGTCCAGGGCCGCAAGACCCGCGACCGCCGCGGGGCGACTGACGTGGAACGGCTCGTGCACTCCCTCTAGGGCGCTGCACACCGTGCCGTCGGCGAGGACGTAGCCGAGACGCACGCCGGCCAGACCGTAGGCCTTCGAGAAGGTGCGCAGGACGATGACGTTCCGTGCTCCCGAGCGCAGGGCAGCAAGGCCGTCCGCGTAGTCCACGTCGTCGACGTACTCGTGGTAGGCCTGATCAAACACGACGGCGACGCGCGCCGGCACCCGCTTCAGGAGGGCGGCCACCTCTTCTCGCCGCACAATCGTGCCACTGGGATTGTCGGGGCTCGTGAGCCAGAGCAGACGGGTGCGCGGTCCGACGGTCTCGGCGTAGGCGTCGAGATCGTGGGCGTAGTCCTCGGCGTCGACGTAGCGCACGACCCCGCCCATCGCCGTGACCCACCAAGGCGCCGCGTCGAAACTCTGGCGCTGGATGACGAGCGGTCGTCTCCGGGTTCGACGAAGAGACATCGCAAGGTAACGGATGATGGACTCCGCCCCCGGCCCCAGGTCGACCTCGCGCTCGTCCACGCCGTTGAGCTCCGCCAGCCGTGCCTTGAGAGGCGCGTATAGGCCGGCCGGGTAGGTGTTGAGCCGGCCGTCCTCGCGCCTCAAGGCCTCGATCACCCGCGGCGACGGGCCGTAGGGGTTCTCGTTCGAGCCCAGCTTGACGATCCGCTCGGCGGGTACGCCGTAGGCGCGACTCACCTCCTCCTGGCTGCGCCCCGGCGGGCGGAACGACAGCCCTCCGACTACCGGCCGCATCGCGCCCGCCAGTCCGCAGACCGCGCTCACGGATGGGCTCCCAGCCGGCAGTCCGCCAGGCTCAGCACGTCAGGGTTCACGACATTGTCGGGCACGCGTCCCGCCAGCGCTTCAGCCACCGCCGTGAACGGTGTCGCCCGCAGGGCGGCCAGCGAACGCTCCGAGTGGAAGGCCGCGTGCGGCGTGAGGATCACGCTGGGCAGACTTCGCAACGGATGCCTGGCCGGCAGGGGCTCGGGCGACGTCACGTCGAGGCCCGCGCCAGCCAACCGTCCCTCTTCGAGAGTCGCCGCCAACGCGTCCGAGTCGACGCATTCCCCCCTAGCCGTGTTGACTAGGCAGGCCGTCGGCCTGAGCCGCGAGAGCGCGTCGGCGTCGATGATGCCCCTGGTCTCGGGTCCCAGCGTGCAGTGCAGCGAGACGTAGTCGGCTTCGGTCAGCAGCTCCGGCAGCTCGACCTTCTCGACCCCGAGCAGTTCCATCGGCGAGCGCTCCACGTGCGGATCGCAGGCGACGACGCGCAGGCCGAAGGCGCGGGCGCGCAGCGCGACCCGGCTGCCGATGCGACCGAGGCCGACAATACCGAGCGTCTGCTCGCGAAGGGCGCCCGGCGAGCCGCAGGCGCTCGAGTCCCAGACGCCCTCACGCATGCTCCGGTCGAGCCCGAAGAGGCGGCGCGACAAAGCCAGCACGAGGGCCATGGCATGGTCGGCCACCTCGTTGCTGCAGTACGGCCCCGCGTTCGTCGCCACGATGCCCTTCGCCGTCGCGTAGTCCAGATCGATGCTGTCGTATCCCGTGGCCATGTACGCCACGATCCGGCACCCGGGCATGGCGTCGATCACCGCCGGCGTGATGGGCGCGAACGAGACGACGAGCCCCGAGGCTCCGGCGCACAGCTCCTCGAGCTCGCGCGCGTCGCGGCACTCATGGCACTCGAGCGCGACGTCGAGCCCCGAGGCGGTCAGTATCTCGCGCTCGAGCGTCCCGTCGCCGGGCAGCCCGCCGTCGGTCAGCACGACCTTGAGGTGCGCGCTCACGCGTACCTCCTCTCGCCGGTCATTCCGGCTGCCCGTCGACGCCCAGCCGAGGCGTGTCGGCGAGTAGCGCTCGCGTGTAGTCGACCTGCGGGAGGTCGAGCACCTGCTGCGTGCTTCCGGTCTCGACGATGCAACCCTCGCTCATCACGGCGACGTGCTGCGCGATCGCGCGCACGAGGGCGAGGTGATGAGTGACGAAGAGCATGCCCACGCCCGTCTCGTCGATGAGCTTCGAGAGCAACTCGACGATGGTCGCCTGTACCGAGACGTCGAGCGACGATGTGACCTCATCGCAGATGAGCAGATCGGGCTTGGCGGCGAGGGCGCGCGCGATCGCCACGCGCTGCCGCTCGCCGCCGCTCAGCTGGTCGGGGTAGCGATTGAGCACCGAGGCGTCGAGCGCCACGTGCTCGAGCGCCTCAATCATGCGCTGCTCCGTCTCGCCTCTTCCGAGGCTGAAGAACGTATCGAGCGGCCGCTGCAGCAGTTGCGCTACCGTCTTGCGCGGGTTCAGCGAGCTGAACGGGCTCTGGAAGATGTACTGGATCGCCTGACGTGTGGAGCGGGCGCGACCGCGGGCGCGGCGCTCGAGGGGCTCACCCCTGAGGGAGATCGAGCCCTCGATGCGCCCGTGGTGCAGTCCCGCCACGCAGCGCGCGAGCGTCGTCTTGCCGCTCCCCGATTCTCCGACCAGGGCCAGGCACCAGCCCGACTGCACGTCGATGTCGATCCCGTGAAGGCTCTTGCGCTTCCCGTGCCAAGCGTCGACGCCCTTGACGGCGAGCAGTGTGTCACCGGGCTTGGACGGGCGCAGGAAGCGGCAGGGCTCGGTCTTGCGATGGCTGCCACGATCGGCCGCAACCTCGCGAGCGCGCCAGCAGGCGGCCTTGCCGCCATCAAGCGCCTCGAGTGGCGGCATCTCGGCCACACACTTATCGATCGCCCACGAGCAGCGCGGCGCGAAGGCACAACCCTCGGGACGCTGCCCGGGACGTGGCGCGACGCCGAGGATACCTTCGGGCATCGTCGTCGCGTCGAGGTCGGGGACGGCGGCGAGCAGGCGCTGCGTGTACGGATGCTTGGGTGCGCCGAAGATCGCTTCCTTCAGGCCGATCTCGACAATCCGCCCCGCGTACATCACGGCCACGCGGTCGGCGAGCTCGTTGATGACCGCCAAGTCGTGCGTAACGTAGAGAGCTGCCACTCCGTGCGCGGCGCTGAGCTTGCGGATCGTCTGCAGCACGTGGGCCTGGGTGGTGACGTCGAGGCCGGTCGTCGGCTCGTCGAGCACGATCACCGCCGGCTGGCAGGCGAACGCCATGGCGAGCACCACGCGCTGCTGCTGGCCGCCGGACAACTGATGGGGGTAGCGGCGAAGGAACTGTCTGTCGGAGGGCAGCAGGACTTCTTCCATCATCTCGGCGAGGCGCCGCAGACGCTCTTCGGCGCTCGTCCCATACCCGTGCTCTTCAAGCACTTCAAGGAGCTGCGTGCCGATGCGCAACGCAGGGTTGAGCGACATCGACGGATCCTGCGGCACGTAGGCGATGAGCTTGCCGCGCACCGCGCGCAGCTCCGTGGTCGACAACCCGAGCACGTCGCGGCCCTCAATCAGCACCTTGCCGCCGGCAATGCGCGCGCCGCGCCTCTGGAAGGCGAGCAGCGAGGTGGCGGCCGTGGTCTTGCCCGAAGCCGACTCGCCGACGAGACCGAGGACCTCGCCCTTGTAGAGGTCGAGCGAGACCTCGTGGTCAATCTCGACCGCGGAAGACTCGATCTCGACCTGCAGGTCGCGCAACTGGACGGCGATTTCGGCGCTCATGATTCCGTCTCCCTCTCGATGCCAACGATGGCGCGGCTGAGACCGTCGGCGATGAGACTGGTCCCCACCGTAAGGATGCCGATCAGCAGCACGGAGACGAAGACCGAGTAGGGCTGGATCGAGAGACCCACGCGGTTCTCGTTGATCATAAGACCCCAGTCCGCGGCCGGCGGCTGGACACCGGACCCGAGAAAGCTCAACGCGGCGATTATCGCCACGGAGTAAGCCAGCCGCAGGGCGAACTCGACCAGCAGCGGGCTCGTGATGTTCGGCAGGATCTCACCGAAGAGGATGCGCCAGCGCCGCACACCCAAGGCCTCGACCGCCTTGACGTAGTCGTTCTCGGCGACCTCCAGCGTCGCGCCGCGCGCCACGCGAGCTACGCGCGGCGCGTGCCCGATGCCGACTGCCAGCACGATGAGCCAGAGCTTGGGGCCCTCAATCGAGACTAGGAGCAAAACGAACACAATGGTCGGGAAAGCGAGCAGCACGTCTAGCAGGCGCATGAGCAACTCGTCGACCCACTGGCTCGCGTAGCCAGCGATCAGACCCAGCGTGACGCCGCAGGCCATACCGATGACCGTTGCCGAGGTCGAGAGCGAGAGCACCGACCAGCCGCCGTACAGCACGCGCGAGAGCACGTCACGGCCGAGATTGTCGGTACCCAGGAGGGCGTCGACGGAGGGGCCCTGGAAGGGGACGCCGACGAACTCCGAGGCCGTATGCGGCGCGACGAGCGGGCCGAACAATGCCAGGGCGATGATCAGACCGAACAACCCCAGCCCGACACGGGTGCGGCCGTACCCCAGCGTGTCCCTGAGGATCCGCGTCCACTGACGTTCGAGCCTCAGGGGAGCCCCGGGCGCCTGGCTTGCAGCCACTCCGCCGCCGGCGGGCGGATGGCCGCTCATCGCAGTCCCGTCCTGAGTCGCGGGGTCACGAGGATAGTAAGGATGTCCGCCACGAGATTCGTCAGGACGTACACCCCAGCGATCAGAAGTGTGAGGGCCTGGATCACCGGGATGTCGCGGTTCTCCACCGCCTCGACCAGCGCCTGCCCGACACCGGGAAACCCGAAGAGATACTCGACGACCACGATGCCGCCGGCAAGCCAGGCGAGCTGGAGCGCCGTGCCCTGGATGGTCGGCACGAGGGCGTTCGGCAGCGCGTGCCGTGTCAGGATCAGGCGCTCGGGCATCCCCTTGAGCCGAGCCATGGCCACGTACTCGCTCTCGAGGACCTCGATCATCGAGGCACGAAGGATACGCGTGATGTAGGGCGCCACCGCCAGCACGAGGGTCGCCGCCGGCAGCACGATCATGTCGAGCTGCTGCCACAGCGGGACGTCACGGGAGATGGGCGACACCGCGGGAAACCACTGCACCACCGTGGTGGCGAACAGCAGAATCAAGCCCACACCGAGGACGAACTCAGGCAGGGAGGCCAAGGCTAGGGTCATGACCGAGCCCGTCATGTCGAACCAGCTGTCGCGGTAGCGGGCGCTGAGCGCACCCGCCAGGATGCTGAGCGGGATGCCAATCAAAGCCGCGACCGTCACCAGGAACAGCGAGTTGGTCACCCTAGACGTAATCACCGAGGAGACGGTCACCTCGTGCAGGGCGAGCGAGTCACCCAGATCCCCGGTCAGCACGCCGCCAATCCAGTCCGCGTACTGCTCCACCACAGGGCGGTCGAGCTTGAGCTTGGCGCGCAGCATCTCGAGACGCTCCGGCGTCGCCTGCTGGCCCATGATCGAGCGCGCGGCGTCACCCGGCAGCGCCTGCGTCGCGGCGAACACGACGATCGACACGAGCCACAGGGTCACCAAGCCGAGCACGAGGCGACGCAGCACTAGTCTCGCGAGAGCCATACCTCGCTTCTCCCCTCAGGTCGGGATGCCGGGAGGGGCGGGGCCTCGGGCACGCTCATGGGCACCCGAGGCCCCGCCACACGCCTCAGGCGAAGCTCAACTCCTGGTAGGCGAAGTCGTTTAGGGGATTCCCGCCCTTGTCGGACCGCAGCCCGACGAGCTTGTCGCTCTTCGCGTCCAGCATGTCCTTGTAACCCCAGACGATGTACGAGCCCCGCTCGTACTCGATCGTCATCGCCTGGCTGACGAGGTCGTTCCTCTTGGCCTCGTCGACGGTCTGCCATGCTTCGTCGATCAACGCCTGCCACTCGCTGTCGTGCCACTTCGTGACGTCCCACTGAGCCTTCGCGCCCGTGCAGAGATTGGCCTGCATGAGGTAGTTGCGCGTGCTCCAGTACTCGTTCGTGAAGGGAGTATCCATGTAGTACTGGTCCCAGTAGGTCGCTTCGTCGACCTTCTTGATGGTGACGTTCACGTCGGCGCCCTTCGCTTGTTCGACGAAGATCTGTGCGGCCTCGACGAGACCGTCGTCCATCGGCGACGTGATGAGTTCCACCGACATACCCTCCTTGCCGGCCTCCTTGAGCAGCGCCTTGGCCTGCTCGAGGTCCTGCTCGCGCTGCGGAAGGTCGGTCGGATAGCCGGGATCGAAGGGGGAGTACATGTCGTTGGCGACGCGGCCGTAGCCGGCAAGGGCGAGCTTGACCATCTGCTCGCGGTCGAACATCAGCTTGAACGCCATGCGGACACGCTCGTCCTTGAAGGGCTCGCGATCGACCATCATGTCGAACGGGTCCCAGTTGCCGCACTCCGTGCGCAGCACCTGGAAGCCGGACGTGCCGTTGATGGCCTCAGCCTGAGCGCGCGGTACCTGGGCGATGACGTCCACAGCCCCGCTGAGCAGAGCGTTGACCCGCGAGGTGTCGTCGGTGAAGTCGATGACCTCGACCTCGTCGACGTACGGACCCTCGCCCCAGTAGTCGGGGTTGGCGACGAACAGGCTGCGCTCGCCCGGGATGAACGTCTGGAACTTGAACGGGCCGGTGCCGACCGGATTCGCCGGATCGTAGCCGTCCGGCACGATCTTGACCCGCAACTCCGCGATTGCCTCGGTGAAGATCGCGTTGGCCTGTACCATGCCGATCCTCACGGTGAGATCGTCGAGCTTCTTCAACTGCTTCGGGTCGACAGACGCGATGGTCGTCGACGCGCTCGAACCGACGTCGGGGTCGAGGATGCGCCTGAGGCTGAAGATGACGTCGTCGGCATCAAGGGTCTTGCCGTTGTGGAAGACGATGTCCGGCTTGAGCCTGACGATCCATGACTTCCCGGACGCATCCTCCGCTTCGGCCGACTCGGCCAGCATCGGCATAGGCCGCAGCGTGGCAGGGTCGAAGCTGTAGAGCATGTCGTAAAGGGCGTTGTTGCGGGCCTGATCGGGGTAGCCCCAGATCTGGTGGGCATCGACCGTCTCCTTGGTGGAGCCGCCGGCGATACCGACGCGCAGCCTGCCGCCCGTCTTGCGCACCAAGTCGGAGGCCGTCGGCGACGCCTCAGTCCCGCCGCCTCCGTCACCGCACGCGGCTAGGGGACCGGCGATTGCGACCGTCGTACCGAGAAGGATCGCCCCCTTCATGAAGTCGCGCCGGGTGTGAAAGCCACCAAGCCCGCGCCCGAACTGCCCCATGCCGTCCGTACTCATCCCTGACCCCCAGTCAGTTCGAGCTGTCACGACCAAGGCATGTCGCACCGCGTGGCGCTGGGTCGAGAGCCTAGCGATGCACCTCAGCCGCCCTTTCCGGTTCGCCCCATTGAGCGAGTGCCACGAGTCTAGGGTGCTCGATCGAGGCTCACCAGTGTACATTCGCACCTGATAGAGTCGACTGCGTGGTCCTTGCGTACACCGACGGCCCAGAGACGGTGAGTGATGGCCTCAGACGGCAGCCAGCTTCGCATTCAGGACTTGATAGAGACCTTCGCCCCCCGCATCGTGGCGGCTGGCGGAACCGCGGGGCTCTCCAACGTCATCGAGAGCGTCACCGTTTCCGAGCTCGAAGAGCCCGTCCCGTGGATGGGACCGGGAGGGTTCCTTCTCACTTCGGGCATGAGCCTTCGCCGGCGACCGATGGAGGGGGCGCGACTCATCCGCGAGCTGCACGCCTCTGGCAAGGCAGGACTCGGCCTCGCGATGGCGCCGTATTGGACCGAGGTGCCGGACACCATGATCGAAGCCGCCGACGAGCTGCAGCTCCCCTTGCTGCGCCTCAGCGGCGGCCTTCCGTTCCACATCGTGCTCCGCTGGGCGTACGGCATCATCTCGTGCGGCGACCTCCACGGCCTGCAGCGCAGCCTGTCGATTCAGAAGTCTCTCACGGAGCTCGTGGCGAACGACAGGGGCGCGGAGGACATCGGCCGGCGCCTCGCGGATCTGCTCGGCGCCGATATCGTCCTCTTCGACTGGCGCGGCGGGGTGAAGATGCACATCGCGGGCGCCACGCTGGCGGGCGGCCAAACCGACCCTGAGTGGGCCTGGCGTCTCTACGTCGATTCGAGGGCCGCGGTCCCTTCGCCGACCGTGGTGCGCCACGAGGGGCTCGACGTGCACATGCACGAGGTCCGCCTGCACGGTGGTCTCGAATGGGTGCTGGTGGCGATGCTGCCTACGCAGGCCGGGGCCGCAGTCTCGGTCGAGCGCACCATGACCTTCGCCCGCACGCTGCTCGAGATCCAGGTCCTGGCCGAGCGGAGCGTGCTCGGACGACTCCAGCGCGCCCGCGCTTCGTTGCTCGACGAGCTGCTCCTCGGCCACGGACAGCCTGCGGAGCTCTCCGAACGGCTCGCCCACCACGGTATCGTCGGCGTCGAGCCTTGGCGCTTCCTGGTTCTCGCGGCGGGTCCGCTGCTGCCGCGCGTCGACATCGCGCTCTCCAGCGCGGCGCAGTTGCTGCGCGACAAGGGTGTCCGGCTGGTCGACGGCTACCTCGACGCCCTGAACGCGCACTTCATCTCAGGATGGGAGTCGGATTGCCTCGCGATCCTCATCGGCATGAGGATGGGCGACCAGTCGATCGACGTCGACGAGTTCGCGGGCGGGCTCGTCCAGCAGGTCGCGCGCTCACTTCATCTGAGGGGGCTGCGCGCAGGCATGTCGGAGCCGGCCGTGGGGGTGGAGGCAGCGGTCGAAACCTACACACACGCGCGTCAGGCGCTGATGTCGTCGGCGAACGTCGGCGACGGGACGACCTCGGTGGTCCGCTACGAGGACCTCGGCCTGCACTACGCCGCGCTGAATGCCCTTCCTGAGGACCACTTGCTGGCCCTGCGCGCGCGCTTTGTGGAGCCCTTGCTCGACAATGGCTGCAGAGAGGGCAGCCTGCTGTACGAGACACTCCTCGCGTACCTCGCCCACAACCGCTCTCTCGTCGACACGGCGCGCGCCCTCTTCGTGCATCGCAACACGCTCGTGCGGCGGCTGGCCCGCGTCCAGCAGCTGTTGCGCATCAACGTGCGTGACACCGACGACCTCACTCAGCTGCGGATGGCACTATATGCCGCCGACATCCTGACGATACGCGAGAAGCTCCCCATCCATGAGGCGCCGGTCCGATAGCTTCCCTAGCACCACGATCATTCCACGAGCCGCGTCGAGAGGGTGGTCGGCCAGCACACGGCCTTCTGAGCTGGTCGCCACGGCGAACCCGCCCTGCCGCTGCTTGGCTCCTCGCATCGCGCCGCCTCTTTACATGCTTTGCAGCGCTTCTTGTATCGGAGACGGGCAGCTCGAGGGAGGCGAACCGAACCTGCGGGCCCACACCGGGGGAGCAAGCCCACGACTACTTCAGCAGCCTGCTTGAGCTCCTAGCTACACGCTGCCCGCAGCCCGTCACGCGCGCGTCAGCACAAAGCCTGCGCGGCTCACGATGTGTCGCCCAATCACCCCACTGGGTGGCAGAGCCCTCGCCTCAGAGCGTTGTCAGGGCCATCACCGCCTTCTCGGTGTGCATGCGGTTCTCGCCCTGGTCCCAGAAGACGCAGTGCTTGCTCTCGATCACCTCGTCGACCATGTCCTCGCCGCGGAAGCCGGGCAGGCAGTGCATGTAGATCACGTCGGGCTTGGCCATCTCGATGACGCGCATATTCACCTGGTAGGGGGCGAAGTCGATGAGGCGCTGCTCCTTGTTCTCGGTGGCCATCGAGTGCCAGGTGCATGCCGTAGATCACGTCGGCGCCGGTCGCGACTTCCTCGAGGTCCTTCGTGTAGACGATCTTCGACCCCGAGAGCGCCGCCCACTCCTCAGCGATACGCAGCTGCTCGGCGTTCGGCTGATAAGAGTCGTTCGGCTGCGCGGCGTAGAAGTCCATGCCCATCATCGCCGAGCCCATCATCAGCGAGTGGCAGACGTTCCAGATGTCGCCGAGGTAGCCGACCTTGAGACCCTTGTAGGCGCCCTTCTTCTCCTTGATCGTCATCAGGTCGCAGAGACCCTGGCAGGGGTGGGTCTCGTTGGTCAGGGCGTTGATCACCGGGTTGCGCATGTAGGCGGCGAACTCCTCGACGACCTCCTGGCCGAAGGTGCGGATGAAGAGCCCGTCGCAGTAGCGGTCGATGATGCGAGCCGTGTCGCGGATCGGCTCACCACGGCTGGTCTGCATCTGGTCGGGACTCATGTAGAAGGTCTGCGCGCCGAGTTGGGCGGCGCCGGCCTGAAAGGAGACCCGGGTGCGCGTACTGACCTTCTCGAAGATCAGCGCGATGCTCTTGCCGCGCAGGGGCTCATAGAGCTCCCCAATCGCGCGCTTGCGCTTGAGCTCGATCGCGGTGTCGACGAGGTAGCCAATCTCCTCGGGGGTGAAGTCGGCGAGCTTCAGGAAGTCTTTGCCTTGGAAATGATGCAGCATGCGTCGCCTCCTAGCAGAGGTTGCGGTCTGACCGCAGCCTACGAGAGGCCGACGGCGACCGGAAGTGTCGCTGTGACCACGATGCGACAGAGACCGGTGTGCACGTGCACCTCAGCTGACGACACTCCGTAGCCGGCGGCGCGCTCGCGAGCGCGCCGCCGCCCGCCACAGCCTTCTCAGACGAAGAAGACCAGCGTGACGATCGCGAAGACCGGCAGCAGCACCGCCGCCGAGTACCCCATGTAGCCGAAGAAGCTCGGCATGCGTACGTTGGTGTGCTCGGCGATCGATCTGACCATGAAATTTGGCGCGTTGCCGATGTAGGAGTTCGCCCCCATGAAGACCGCCCCGCAGGAGATCGCCGCGAGGAAGGCGGCGGGCGCGACCCCTCCGGGCGAAGCCACGGTGCTCATGAGACCCGGCAGATCGGAGATGCCGAGAGTCCCTTGCGCAAGCGAAGTGAACGTGAGGTACGTCGGGGCGTTGTCGAGGAACGACGAGAGCAGGCCCGTCAGCCAGAAGTACTGCCAGGGCTGGGTCAGACCGAGCTCATGGCCGCGCGACTCGAGGATCGCGAGCGCCGGGATCATCGTCGCGAAGATCCCGGCGAAGACCACGGCGACCTCGACGATAGGCGCCCAGGTGAACTGGTTCCAGCGGCGCGGCTCCTTGGCGCCGACTCGCAGGGACAGCGCCGCCATCGTGATCATGATGGCCTCGCGAACGAAGGGGAAGTGGATCACGGCGCCGATCTCGCGGAGCGGGTCGGACAGCAGCACCGCCCCGATGACGCCCGCGAGGAAGAGCAGGTTCAGCTTGCCGGCCATGCCGAGCGGCACGTAGTCCTCGACGTCCTCCTCGCGCGAAACGGGCGTCTCCCTCGCGTAGAACCGCCGGTCGATCACGTAGTAGATAGCGAGTGTCAGGCCAACGGCCACGAGCCATTGCGGCAAGAGGCGCAGCGTCCAGAAGAAGTCGATGCCTCCGAGGAAACCGAGGAAGAGGGGCGGGTCGCCCAGGGGCGTCAGCAGACCGCCGACGTTCGCCACGATCATGATCGTGAAGACGGCCGTGTGCTGCACGTAGCGTCGCTCGACGTTGGCGCGCAGGATCGGCCTGATCAGCAGGCAGGCCGCCCCGGTCGTGCCGATGAGGTTGGCGAGCAGGGCGCCGACAGCGAGGAAGGCGACGTTCGAGCGCGGCGTGCCGAGCAGGTTTCCCGTCAGGTACATCCCCCCGGAGATCGTGAAGAGACTGCCGAGCAGCACGACGAAGGCCACGTACTCCTCGATCGTCTCGAGGAGGGCATGTTGCCCGGTCCCCCTTCTGACGACCAGCAGGAGCACGAGGACGGGCACAGACCACGCCACGGCGACGAGCGCCTTGTTGCGTTCGTGGTGGAACCAGCGTGGGGCGGCCAGCGGGAGCACCGCCAGCGAGAGGACCATCCCCGCGAAGGGCACTGCCCAGAAGAGTGAGAGACCTTCACCGAGCCCGTTCACGGGCGTGCTCCGGCGGCGTCGGCCGCGTGGGTCATCGGGGCCGGCAGCCACACCGTGAACAGCGCTCCACCTTCAGGTGCAGCCCCAGCCTCGATCACCCCGCCGTGGGCCTCGACCAGCCCCTTGGCGATGGCCAGACCGAGGCCGACGCCGGCGGTGCTCCGCGCGTCCGCCGAGCGGTAGAAGCGATCGAAGACGAACGGGAGGTCGGTCGCGGCGATGCCTGGCCCGCTGTCGGCGACGGCGAGGCGCGCCCAGCCACCGCCGGCGCGACCGGGGGGCGCACCGCCAGCGTCGACACTCACGACGACCCGGCCGTCGGCCGGAGTGAACTTGCGCGCGTTCTCGAGCAGGTTGCCGAGCACCTGCAACAGGCGGTCCCGGTCACCGCTGACCGCCGCCGTCGACAGGTGGTGGGTCACAAGGGCGACGCCGGCGCGCGCGTATGCGGGCTCGGCGCGCGTGAGCGCATCGCCTACCACGTCGCCGAGGTCAAGTGTCCCACGGTCCAGGTCAAAGTCCTCCGCCTCCATCTCGTTGAGACTGCGCAGGTCGCCGAGCAGGCGGCCCAACCGCTCGACCTCCTCACCGATGACGCGCAGGTTCTCGGGCGTCGCCGGCAGGACACCGTCCTCGAGCGCCTCGACGCGCGCCTGGATCGTCGCCAGCGGCGTGCGCAGCTCGTGGGCGAGGTCGGCGGTCATATCGCGGCGCCACTGCTCGTTGCGCGCCAGGGCGTCGGCCATCTGGTTGAAGGCCACCGCCAGCGCCCCGACCTCGTCGTCTGAGTGCGGCGCCACGCGTACCTCGAGGTTGCCGCCGGCGACCTCCTCGGCGGCGTCCTTCAACTCCTCGAGCGGCCCGATGATACGCCGTGTGACCAGCACGCTCACCAGCAGGGCGAGGGCGCCGGCAACGAGGGCGGCGAGCACGAGGTTGCGGTTCAGCGCGCTGCGGTAGGACTCGTCGACGGCGAGCTCGCCGGTGCGCGTCGCGTAGACGTCGGCGCGGGCGACCCTCTCGCCGTCGACTTCTACAGGATAGGAGCTCACCTCCACGCCATCCTCAGCGCGCGTCGAGGAGTGCGCCGTCTCCCCCACTTGGCCTTGGCCCATCATCCCGTGACCCATGCCCTGAGTGCCTCGGCCCTCCACGGTGAAGAGGAGCGTGCCTTCGGTGTCGTACACGGCGACGTCGACGCCGTTGAAGGAGGCGATCTGCCCGACGGCGTAGATCGCACTTGCGTCCCAGCCCCCCTCACGATAGGTCTCGGCCAGGGTCTTGACCACCGCCTGCTGCCGCTGCGCGCCGACCTCGTCGACGTATCTCTCGAAGCGGCGCTCGCCGGTGTAGTTGACGATAAGGGCGACGACCACGACGGCCAGCGCGGCGACGGCGGTGTGGGTCAGCGCCAGCCGCAGGCGCAGGCCGCGCTTCATCGTGCGTCCTCCGCGAGACGGTAGCCGCGGCCGTAGACGGTCTCGACCAGCCACGGCGCGCGGGCGTCGTCACCGAGCTTGTGGCGCAGGTTCTTCACGTGGGCGTCGATGGTACGTTCGTAGCCCTCGAAGTCGTACCCCTGCACCTTCTCGATGAGTTCGAAGCGGCTGTACACGCGACCGGGGAAGCGGGCCAGCGTCAGGAGGAGACGGAACTCCGACTCCGTGAGCTCGACGGGCCTGTCGTCGACCATGACGCGCCGGCGGGCGCTGTCGACGATGAGCCGTCCGCCGGCGCGCTCGAGCACATCGGCCTGTGGCGCTTCTCCGCTATGCGAGCGGCGCAGCAAGGCTCGCACGCGGGCGGTCAGCTCGCGCGGGCTGAACGGCTTCGTGAGGTAGTCGTCGGCGCCCACCTCGAGCCCGCGCAGCAGGTCCTGCTCGCTGTCCCGCGCGGTGAGCATGATGATCGGCACGTCGGACCCCTCGCGAAGCTTGCGGCAGACATCCTCGCCCGATATCCCGGGGAGCCCGAGATCGAGCACCACGAGATCGGGAGCGCGGCGGGCGGCGGCCTCGAGGGCGTCCTCGCCTGTCGCCCGCCACACGACCTGATGGCCGTCGCGCTCGAGATACTGCTGCACCACCTCGGCGATCCGCGCCTCGTCCTCGACGACCAGTATCCTGCGCACCGTTCCCATACTGCCATCATAGCTGCGAGTCGTGCCTCAGCAATCTGATACCATCCTCGAACCCCGAAGGAGGTCACGCTGCCCAGCCTGAAGGTGTACGGGTTCAGCCTCGCCGCGGCCGCCGTTCTCGCGGCCGTCGCGCTCTTCACACTCGGATCCCCACAGACGCCCGGAATCGCCCGGGAGCCGCTGTCGTTCGACGGGGGCCGGGCGATGGACGACATCCGTACCCTCGCGACCGACTATGCCGAGAGGGTCGCCGGCTCGGAGCAGGACGGGCGCTGCACTCTGTGGCTCGTCGACCAGTTGAAAGACGCGGGCCTCGAGGCCAGCATCGAGAGTTTCCCGGCCGAGCGAGGCGGTCGCGGCGTCGGGCTGCAGAACGTGTACGCGTACGACAGGGGCACCGCGAGCGGCACAATCGTCCTCGTCGCCAACCGCGATATCGTCCGGTCCACGACGCAGGGCGCGAACGACAACGCCTCGGGCGTCGCGACCCTTCTCGAGCTGGCCCGCGGCTTCGCCCTCACCTCACCCCGTCACACGCTGCTCTTCCTGTGGACCGACGGAGATGCGGAGGGCGGCCTCGGCGCCGCCAACTTCGTCGCGCGTCACGACCTCGACGACGTGCTCGCGGTCGTTGCCGTGAGGGCTGTCGCCACCGACAAGCCGACCGGCGTCCAGGTGAGCGGATGGAGTTCGTCGCCGCGCATCGCGCCCCCTTGGCTCTGGCTCATGACGACGCCGGCGGCGCGCTCCGTCGGCGCCCCCGAGGCACTGCTGCCGCATGTGGGGTCCCAGCTCCTGAGGCTGGCGGCGCCGTTGAGCGGCGGGCTGCAGGCGCCCTTCGTCGCGGCGGGCGTGCCCGCCATCGCGCTGACCGCGGTCGGCCCATCGGTGCCGCCGCCGGCCGACACGCTGGAGACGATCTCCGGGCCGACGCTGACCAAGCTCGGCACGATGGTCCAGCGCATCGTGATGACCATCGACGCGGGCAAGCCGCCCTCCGACGCGAGTGGCGGGACGATCTTCCTGACCCGGAGCCGCACGCTCCCCGGCGCCTCGCTCGCTCTCCTGCTGGCGGCTTTCATGCTGCCCCTGGTGGCCGTCACCATCGACCTGTACGCCCACTGCCGCCGAGAGCGCGTCGCGCTGCGACCGGCATGGGTGCGAGCGGTCCTCGGGACGACCCCCTGGCTCACCCTCATCGCGCTCGCCTACCTGGCCAACCTCGTCGGGCTCCTCCCGAGCGGGCCCGGCGGCGTCCTCGCCCCATGGGCGGAGCTCGCGGCGCGTCCCCGCTACCTGCGCATCGCCCTGCTCGCAATCGCGTTCGTCTTCGTCGCTCTCTACGTCACCGCTGTCGAGCTGCGCATGACTCGCCGCGCCCACACCGACGGCCGGGCGCTGGTGCTTGTCGCCCACACGAGCCTGCTGCTCATCAGCCTAGGGCTCGCGCTCCTGAACGTGTACTCCCTGCTGCTGCTGCTGCCGGCGGCTCTCGCCTGGCCTCTGGCACGGCCCGGCCACTGGGCTCGCTCCATCCTGCCGGTGGTCTTCGGCCTCTCGCTGCTCGCCGCCGCCGCGATCCACTGCGCCGTCCAGTCGGGGCTGGGATTCGACGCCTGGTGGTACCTCTTCGTGCTGTTCGAGACGCGCGAGCTACCGGTCCCGGCCGCGCTGCTCGGAGCAGCATTCCTCTCCACCACGATCCTCTACGCGCGCTCGCTGCGCTGGGCTCCGGCGGCGGCAAGCGGTCCCGTTGCGGACGTGGCGCCGGACGCCCACGCCGCCGCCCCGCACCGCGACTAGCCGACCAGCCGCGCGACTGCGGGGGGGAGAGCGTCCGGCACGAGCGCGCCGCGTATGAGTGATGGCGGATACCTGAGGGTCGACCGTCCGTCGTCGCTCGGTCGGCACCGCTGACCGAGGGCAGACGTGACGGCGCCGGCGAGGCCGCTCTGCGGCCTCGCCGGCGCCGTCACGTCTCTCTCAGGAGTCGTCCGGGGACAATCCCTCTTCGAGCTGAGCGGCGGCCTCGCTGTCGAGATCGACGCTCCCCTCGGGCACCGGCTTCTCGCCGCTGTCCCTCGAGAGCAGAGAGGCCTCACCGCTCATCATGGCGTCGAAGGCTTTCGCCTTGAGCCTCGCTCGCGTCTCCTCGATACGACGGCGCATCTCGGCCTGGTCGATCGCGGCGCCTTCGCCCTCGTCTTCGCGGATCACGGGCTCCTCCGCGACCGGCGCTGCCGCAGTCGGCTCGCCGACCGGAGGCTCTTCGATCGCGGTCGCCCGCGGCTCTTCGGCCACGAGCGGCTCCGCGACTGCGGCCTCCGGCACCTCTTCTTCGACCGCGAGCGACTCTGTGGTCGCCGGCGGCTCTTCGACCGCTGGCGGCTCGTCAGTCGCGGACCACGGCGCGGTGTCGACCCCGGCCTCGCTCACCAGCGGCGCCGATGAGGGCGTCTCCGTATCGAGATCCGCGGCCGCGGCCATCTCCGTCTCCGTACCACCGACCGGCGTCTCCCATGCGGCAGGCTCCTCGACCGTCTCCCGCTCCTCCGCGACGGGCTCTTCATGCACGTCCCAGGCGGGGGCACGCTCTTCGACCGGCGCCGCGGCCGTTTCGGCGGGCGCGTCTTCGGTCAAAGGCGACGCCTCGAGCGGGGCCGGGAGTACGACATCCTCTTGCACGTCTGCTTCTTCGGCCTCGACAGGCCACGCCGGCGCTTCGCCCGCCGGCGGCTCGGCCTCGACCGCCTCCGCGACCGAAGACGCGTCATCGACGGCTGTCTCGGGCGCCGGCTCACCCCACGCCGAAGTCTCGGTGGCCGGCTCTTCGGCCGCGCCGAACGGCTGCGCGATCTCAGTCTCCACGGCGGCCCGCGTCTCTTCGATGCGCGGCCTCAGGTCCTCGGCCTCGGCCTCGGCCTCGCGCTATCTCCGTGACCTCCTCAGCGGGAGGCTCCGCGAAGATCGGGGCCTCGACCGCAGCGAGACCGGCGTCCCACGCCGGACGCTCCGGTTCGGGCGTCTCTTCCTCATCGGCGGCGGCTACCTCGGCGGCACGCTCCTCCTCGACGTCCGGCTCGGGCTCGATCACGGCCTCGGCCTCCGAGGACGGCTCGACGTCGGCGGCCGGTTCCGGGACGGCGACCGGGCGGAACCATGGTGCGGGCTCGGGTTCGACAGGCACTTCCGGCGCCACGTGCAGGGGCGTCTCTGGCACGGGCGGGCGGAACCATGGTGCAGGCTCGGCGACCGGGGCGGCGGTCGCCTCGGGCGCCGGCTCGGGAGCGGCCGCGGGCGTCGCGACAGAAACGGGCTCCTCCAGCAGGGTCTGAGGCTCGGAGGCCGAGGGCAGAAGGCGGCCCGAGACACCCGCGAGCAGCTGCTCGCGCATCTCCCGCCCCGACTTCGGAGTCACCAGCGCGGCCACCGTCGCCCCAGCGGCGAGACCGAACAGGAACTTGATGAGCCGTTTCATCGTGGCCTCCTTAGAAGCATCGGGCGTGAGCCGGCGGCGGGCGCACACGACCGGCGGAGTGTTCTTCGGTAGAACCGACCGCCGACTTTACCCGTCTACAGTCCTGTATACGGTCAGAGCTTAGGCTCTCCTGCACGCGAGCGCTAGGCCAACCGCTGCACCGTGACGGACTCGTCGGCGTCCACAGTCAGCAGGACAGTCCATGTCTGCCCGAATTGCTGAGCGGTCCGGACCGCCGCCTCGCGCAGCGCGGCGGCGACGTCGCCGCCGAGGAACGCGGCGAGCGGGACCATCGGGCGGTCGTCGATCTGCACGCGTACGCCGTCCTCCGCTTGCTTGAGCAGGATGGGCTCGGCGGTCAGTCGCCGCAGATGGTCGCCGCGGCCCGGCGAGAGCTCGAACTTGACCCTCGCGTTCTGCGCGCGGGACTCGGCCTCGTAGCGCTCCTTGAGCGCGCGCGCCCAGTACCAGGCGATGATGAGCCCGACGAGCGCCGCCCCGAGGAAGGCGAGGATCGCGAGGTTGGTCGTCGTCATGTCTCCCCCTGCTCGTCTACCGTGTGCCGCGACGTCCGGCGGCGGCGCTCTGTCTCCCCGGCCATGTCGAGCTCCCTCCCGGCCTTCGGCGAATAGTACCGCCGCCCGACCAGCCTGTCAGGGAGATACTGCTGAGCGACCCAGCCGCCATGACCGTGAGGATACTGATAGCCCTTGCCGTGGCCCAACTCGCCGGCGCCCCGGTACGAGGCGTCACGCAGATGAGGCGGAGGAGGCGCGTTGCCCTCGCGACGCACGTCGGCAAGGGCCGCGTCGATGGCCTCGTAGGAGGCGTTGCTCTTGTCCGCGAGTGACAGGTACACGGCAGCCTGTGCAAGGTTGATGCGGCACTCGGGCAGACCGACGAACTCGACGGCCCGCGACGCGGCTACAGCCACCAGCAGCGCCGTCGGGTCGGCGTTGCCCACGTCTTCGCTGGCGAAGACGATCATGCGGCGGGCGATGAACTTCGGGTCCTCGCCGCCCGCGAGCATCGAGGCCATGTAGTAGAGGGCGGCGTCGGCGTCGCTGCCCCGCAGCGACTTGATGAACGCCGAGATCGTGTCGTAGTGGGCGTCCGCGCGGTCGTAGGTCACTGGTGTCTTCTGGGCGGCGTCGCGCAGATCGTCGACAGCCACCGCGCCGCCGGTCTCGCCGGGCGCCCGCGAACGCCACGCGGTCTCGAGTGCGTTGAGCGCCACCCGGGCGTCCCCCCGGGAGATCTCGGCGAGAAAGGCGAGGCCGCCCTCGTCGAGGGTGACGGCGTGGCGGCCGAGGCCGCGCTCGACGTCCCCGAGGGCGGCCCGCACGATCTCCTCGACCTGCTCGGCGCTCAGCGCCTCGAAACGGTAGAGCTGGCAGCGTGAGATCAGCGCGGAGTTGACCTCGAAGTAGGGGTTCTCGGTGGTCGCCCCGATCAGGGTCACGACCGCGTCCTCGATGGCCGGCAGGAGCGCGTCCTGCTGCGCCTTGTTGAAGCGGTGGATCTCGTCGATGAAGAGGATGGTGCTGGCGCCGGTGAGGCCGCGCGCCTCGCGGGCGCCCTGGATCGCGGCGCGCACGTCGGCCGTCCCGGAGTTCACCGCGGACAGCTGCGCGAGACGCGCACCCGTCTCGGCGGCGATGACCCGGGCAAGCGTGGTCTTGCCGCTGCCGGGAGGGCCGAAGAACAGCATCGAGAAGAGCTGACCCTGCTGGACCGCCGAGCGCAGCACGCTGCCCTGCCCGACGATGTGCTCCTGCCCGACGAACTCCGCCAGCGTGCGGGGCCGCATGCGCGCCGCGAGCGGCGCCTCGGCGGCCTGCTGATCCTCGGGCAGTGAGAACAGGTCCATGGCCCTCATCTTAGCCGCTCGCTCGCGCGCTTTCTGCTACTATCGGCGACGATGCGCAACGTGCTCGTGCTCAACAGCACCTACGAGCCGCTCAACGTGTGTTCCGCGCGCCGCGCGCTCGTGCTCCTCCTCAAGGAGAAGGCCGAAGTGGTCGAAGCGTCCACCTCGGTCTATCACTCCGAGCGCGCCGTCTTCGGCCTTCCTCACGTGATCCGCCTTCACACCTACGTGTACGTGCCGCGCCGCAACGGGAGCCGGATCACGCGGCGCGCCGTCTTCGCGCGCGACCGCCACCGTTGCCAGTACTGCGGCAGCGAGCGCCACCTGACCGTCGATCACGTCGTGCCGCGCTCCAAGGGCGGCGGCGACACGTGGGACAACGTCGTCACCTCCTGCGCGACGTGCAACCGCAAGAAGGGCGACCGTCTCCCGGACCACGTCGGCTTCAGGCTGCCGCGCGCCCCGCGCGCGCCCGAAGCGGCGGCCTTCGTCTGCCTGCACGTCGACCGTATCCACGACTCCTGGCTGCCGTATCTGGGCTTCGCCACCTGACCTACCGATAGGCGTGCGACCGTCAGACGTGCGATGGGGCGGGCGCCCTGCGGGCGCCCGCCCCATCATGTCCGCTCCTGCGTCCGGCGTCTCAGACGCCGGACGTCTCGTGACTTAGATCTCCTCGGCCTTGCCGCTCCGGCCGCGGACCACGAACACGGCGATCAGGCCGATCACGATCAGCGCGGCGATGATGCCGACGATGAGCGCGGTGTTGGACCCTCCGTCTGTCTCCACCTCGGCAGCCCCCGGCTGCACGGAGAGGTAGGAGTCCATCTGCGTGTTGTACCAGACGGCGCCCTTGCCCTGGTTGGCACGCACCCAGCCGCTCCACTCCCCGTCGTTGTAGGCCTCGAGGTCGAGCGGGTACACGAGCGGGATGTAGGGCGACTCGTCGTAGACGATCTCCTGCATGCGCTGCACGATGGCGATGCGCTCCTGCAGGTCGATGGTCGACTGCTGCTCCTCGAAGAGCTGGTCGAACTCGGCGTTCGAGTACATGCAGTCGCTCCACGCCTCGATCGAGTTCGTGGTCATGATCGAGAGGATGAAGTTCGGGTCGACGTCGCCGCCCCAGCCCCAGATGAACATGTCGAAGTCGGGAGCGTAGTCGTCGCCGTCGTAGTTGTACTGCTTGTCGCCGAGCGCCCCGTCGTCGATCACCTGGTAGTTGATCTTGAGGCCGATATCCTTGAACCAGCCGGTGATCAACTTGCCGCAGTTCTGACTCTCGGTCGATTCGGTGCGGGCGTAGAGGCGCAGCTTGATCGGCTTGCCCTCATACTCGCGGATGCCGTCGCCGTCGCCGTCGGTGTAGCCGGCGGCGTCGAGCTCCTGCCGGGCGCGGTCGAGGTCGAACGTGTAGGCGACGTCGGCCGGCGGCTCCCAGTGGTAGTCGGCGTCTTGATCGTAGTAGTCGGACATGACGATGGTGTTCGCCGGGTTGGCGTTGCCGTTGTAGCCGATCGAGACGATCTTCTCCTTGTCGACCGCCCACTGCAGCGCCTTGCGGAACGCCGGGTCGGTCAGCACCGGATGGCCGGTGGACTTCGGGTAGATCTCCGGGTCTGCGCAGTTGAAGCCGAGCTCGTCATAGCCCAGAGTGACGCACCTGATCGAAGCCAGGTTGGCCTCGGCGTCGAGCTGGTCGAACTGCGCGGCCGGGATGTTCCAGCCGGTCTGGATGGCGCCCGACTTGAGGTCCTGCGCCATGGTGTCCTGGTTCGTGTAGGTCTGGAAGATGACCTCGTCGACCTTCGGCGCACCCTTCCAGTAGTTCTTGTTGGCCTCCATGCGGAGGTACTCGCCCCTCTTCCATTCGACGCACTGGAAGGGGCCGGTCCCCACGATCGGCGGCTTGTTCGCGAACGCGTTCTCGACCGTCGCCGGGTCGACCTTGCTCCAGATGTGCTCGGGCAGGATCGGGATCCAGAGGCCGAGCATGTTCGCCTTGGGCTTGGAGCAGGTGAAGACCACGTGCGTCGCGTCGACCGCCTCCACCGTCTCGATGAAGGTGACGTAGTCCATGAACATCCCGAGCTCGTTGTCGAGCACGTAGTTGAAGGTGAAGGCCACGTCGGCGGCGGTGAACGGCTCGCCGTCCTGCCACAGGATGTCCTCAGGCACCGTGAAGGTCCAGACCAGACCGTCGTCGGACGTCTCCCACGCGCTCGCGAGCCCGATGCCGGGCTCGTTGGCCATGTCTTCTGCCCTGAAGCCCACCAGCAACTCGTAGTTGAGCGCCCATACCTCGTACGACGACGACTCGTACCCGATGAACGGGTTGAGGTTGTCGGGGTCGTTGGTCCACCCCAGCCTCAACGTCGTCTTGCCCTCTGCGGGAGCTGGGCTTTCGTCCTCGGCCAGCGCGCCGGTCAGGCCCCAGACAAGGCCGGCGACAAGCACCGCCAGCACCGTCGCGACACCGATCAGCCGGCGCCCCCTCATGGCTCCGCTTCTCATACTGCGCCTCCCTCTCCCCCGTGGATTCCGTCGATGCAGTCGCGCAGAGATTACACCATCAACCGCGCACCGTGCGTAGCGGGCCCGTGGCCGACGACCGGCCGGCCAGCGGCGGGATGCTATACTCGCGCGCGTGATCATCGACGCGAGCAGAGAGCCCCGCCTGCAGATCGACGACGACGAGCCGTTCGTCATCGACCGCTGCGAGGTCGAGCGCGACGTCGAGCATTCGACCCTGACGAACATCGTCCGCGACGGGTCACCCGTCAGTCTGCCGACGGGGGCCCGGGTCACGCTGTGGGCAGGTCCGAACGTGGTGTTCGTCGGCAAGGCCGTCGACGAGCGCCGGGTGCTCGACCTGCTCTCCACGGAGAGCGACGACGAGCTGAGCGGCGCCGAGACCATTTAGCCGCGGACGCTCTGAGAGGCTGAGCGTGAAGGGACTCATCTTGAGCGGCGGCGCCGGTACGCGACTCCGCCCGATCACCCACACATCGGCGAAGCAGCTCGTGCCGGTGGCCAACAAACCCGTCCTCTTCTACGGCCTCGAAGCGCTCCACGAGGCGGGGATCGAGGAGGTCGGCATCGTGGTCGGTGAGACCCGGCGCGAGATCGAGGCGGCGGTCGGCGACGGTGGTCGCTTCGGGCTGCGCGTCACGTACATCCCCCAGGAGGCGCCGCTGGGGCTCGCTCATGCGGTCCTGATCAGCGAGCCCTACCTCGGCGACAGCCCGTTCGTCATGTACCTCGGCGACAACCTCCTCAAGGAGGGCGTCACGCGCTTCGTCGAGCGCTTCGCCGAGAGCGGGCCCGACGCCCTCATCCTGCTGCAGCAGGTGCGCGACCCCTCGGAGTACGGCGTCGCCGAGCTCGACGCCGAGGGCCGGGTCGCGCGACTCGTCGAGAAGCCGAAGGAGCCGCGCAGCGACCTGGCCCTCGTCGGCGTCTACCTCTTCACTCCCGCCGTCTTCGAGAGCGTCAAGGCGATCACGCCCTCGTGGCGCAACGAGCTCGAGATCACCGACGCGATCCAGCACATGATCGACCGCGGTCTCCGCGTCGAGCCGCACCGGGTCACCGGCTGGTGGAAGGACACCGGTAGGCTCGAGGACATGCTCGAGGCCAACCGCCTGGTCTTGAGCACCCTCGAGGCCGACGTACAGGGCGAGCTCCGGCAAACGACCATCGAGGGCGCGATCCGCGTCGGCGTCGGTTCCCTACTCGAGCGCTGCACCGTGCGCGGCCCGGTCGTGATCGGCGAGCGCTGCACGCTGCGCGACACGTTCGTCGGGCCGTACACGGCGATCAGCGACGGCGTCTCGATCGAGGAGGCCGAGATCGAGCACTCGATCATCCTCGGCGACAGCCGCATCAGCCGGCTGGGCGCACGCATGACCGACAGCCTGATCGGGCGCGACTGCGTGATCGCCCGCTCAAACGAGCGCCCGGTCGCCTATCGCTTCATGGTCGGCGACTCCAGCCAGATCGGCATCCTCTAGGCGGCCGTGGGCCGCACGGACGAAGGGCGGACGGCGTGATCGACGGTGTGATGACGAAGCGCTTGAAGGTGATCCCCGATGAGCGCGGCAGGCTGATGGAGTGCCTGCGCTGCGACGACGAGATCTTCGAGAAGTTCGGCCAGTTCTACATGACGACGACCCTGCCGGGCGTGATCAAGGGCTGGCACCTCCACGGCCTGCAGTCCGACAACATCGTCTGCGTCAAAGGCATGCTCCGGCTGGCTCTCTACGACGGGCGCGACGCCTCGGCGACGAAGGGCCAGATCGACGAGTTCTTCATGGGCGAGCACAACCCGCTGCTCGTGCGCGTGCCCCCCGGCGTCTGGCACGGGTGGAAGTGCGTGAGCCCCGAGGAGGCCTACATCGTGAATGCCCCGACGGAGCCCTATCGCTACGACGCACCAGATCAGGAGGAGCGCCCCCACGACGACCCCGAGATCGGTTACGACTGGGGCGTGACGCTGCGGTGACGGCGCCGCGCTGGTTCCTCACGGGCGCCGGCGGGCAGCTGGCGACCGAATTGGCGCAGGTCCTCGAGGGCGACGTCTTCCTCTCGCGCGAGGAGGCTCTCGACATCCGCGACGCCGGCGCCGTGCGCGCGGCCGTGCGCGGCTTCGGACCCGATGTGATCGTGCACACCGCCGCCTACACCGACGTCGACGGCGCCGAGGCCGACCCCGACGCGGCGCACGCCGTCAACGTGGGCGGCACGCGCAACGTCGTGGCCGCCGCCAAGGGCGCGCACATCCCGGTCGTCTACTTCTCGACCGACTACGTCTTCGACGGCGAGAAGCGCTCGCCGTACCTGGAGAGCGACTTGCCGAACCCGCTCGGCGCGTACGGACGCACCAAGCTCGACGGCGAGCGTGCCGTTCTCGAGTGGGCCCACGGACTCGTCATCCGTACCAGCTGGCTGTTCTCGGCGACCGGGCGCAACTTCGTGAAGTCCATCCTGGCCGCCGCCGGAGAGCGGGCGAACGTGGGCGAGCCGCTGCGCGTCGTCGACGATCAGGTCGGCTCGCCCACGTTCGCCCGCCACCTGGCGGCGGCCGTCGACGAGGCGCTGCGCATGGGCGTCGGGCCCGGCATCTACCACATGGCCGGCAGTGGCTACTGCTCGTGGTACGAGCTCGCCCGCGAGATCGTCGCCCTCGCCGGCCTCGACGTCGACGTCGTGCCGATCACGACGGGCGAGCTCGGCCGGCCGGCGCCGCGACCGGCCTTCTCGGCGCTCGGCAGCGAGCGCCCGGTCCCCCGTCTGCCCCACTGGGCCGACGGCGTCGCCGAGGTCCTCGAGGAACTCGTCCCCCACGGCTAAGGAGGTCCCGCGTTGCGCATCGTGGTCACCGGCGGCGCCGGCTTCATCGGCTCCAACTTCGTGCGCTTCACGCTGCGCCGCCACTCAGACGCCGAGGTCGTGGTCCTCGACAAGCTCACCTACGCCGGCAACCTCGAGAACCTCGAAGACGTCGCCGGCGACCCGCGCTACACCTTCGTGCAGGGCGACATCTGCGACGCCGGGGTAGTGGCCGCGACGCTCGCGGGCGCCGACGCCGTCGTCAACTTCGCCGCCGAGACCCATGTCGACCGCTCGATCAGCGGCCCGCAGGACTTCATCCGCACCGACGTGCTCGGCACGCACACCCTGCTCGAGGCGGTGCGCGACCTCGGCGTCGGCCGCTACCTGCAGATCTCGACCGACGAGGTCTACGGCTCGATCGACGACGGCTCCTTCACCGAGGAGTCGCCACTCTGCCCGTCGAGCCCCTACTCGGCGAGCAAGGCGGCCGCCGACCTCCTCGTGCTCTCCTACGTCACCACGTACGGCACGCCCGCCCTCATCACGCGCAGCTCGAACAACTACGGCCCCAGCCAGTACCCCGAGAAGATCGTGCCGCTCTTCATCACCAACGCCGTCGACGGCGCGCCGCTGCCGGTCTACGGTGACGGCCTCAACGTGCGCGACTGGCTCTACGTCGAGGACAACTGCGCCGCGGTGGACCTCGTCCTGCACATGGGCGAGCCGGGACAGGTCTACAACATCGGTGGCGGACACGAGGTGGACAACCTCGCGCTCACGCGACGGATCCTCGAGCTCGTCGGCGCCGACCCGGGGCTGATCCGCTTCGTCGCCGACCGTCCCGGTCACGACCGGCGCTACTCGATCGACTGCGCCAGGCTCCGGGCTCTCGGCTGGGCGCCAGCGACGGGCTTCGAGGATGGTCTTGCCCAAACGGTCGCGTGGTACCTCGAGCACGAGGGCTGGTGGCGCCGGCTCAAGTCCGGCGAGTGGCTCGAGTACTACCGACGCCAGTACAGCAGTCTCGGCTGACGGTGCGGCGGGCGGTGGGGCCGGCGGTGGGGCCGGGCTCGGACCCGCCGGCGTCGCGCCGGCCGTTCCTCAGAGGACGATCAGCTGGACCGGTGTGAGCACGCGCCGACCCCAGGCGAAGTGGTCGCACCAGTAGACCGACGTGTTGAGCGAGGCGAGCATGACGCCGGCGGAGGAGCCGGTGGAGTGGATGAACCAGCCGCGCCCCAGGTAGATCCCGGCGTGATAGATCGAGCTGACGTTCGACGCCGTGCCCTCAGGCCCGAAGAAGACGATGTCGCCGCACTTGAGCCCGCTGCGCGTGATCCGCGGCGACGCGCTGCGAGCCATGTCGCTGGCGCCGCGCTCGTAGATCGGGTAGCCGAAGCGGACCTTCAGCACCCACCACACGAACCCCGAGCAGTCGAAGCCGCCGTGCGCCTGATACCCGTAGGGCGAGTCCGCCGTCGGCCACTCGCCCCCGTACACGTAGGGGTAGCCGATGTACTTGAGGGCGAACTTCGTCACCTGCCGCTGGCGGTAGCTGAGCAGAGGGAAGGTGATCGCAGCGTAGTCCTGCAGCCCCCCGAGGCGCCAGCTCTCCGCGGGCAGCCCCTTGCAGAGCATGTAGGCGATCTCGGCGCGTGAGACCGCCTCCCCCGGGGAGCGCTCGCGCACCTCGCCGGAGGGGTAGGGGTGGTTGTAGCGCAGCAGGAGGTGCCGGGAGGCGACGATCCAGGGCAGGAGCGAGGGCGCCCGCGTGTTCCAGTCGGGGTTCGGACGCCACACCGACGGCTTGAGCGTCGTCAGCAGCGTCCAGTCCGTCTCGGGGTGGAGTACCTGCAGCGTGCGGATGACGGCCCGCTCGGCCTTGGCCGCCGGCACCGTACCCTCCGGGTTGAAGAGACCGAGCGTCGGCGACATCAGCCCGAGCTTGATGGCGATCTGGATGTCCCAGTAATACGGGTCGACGCCCGGCACGACGTCGGCGAGGAAGACCGGGTCGGTGACGACGTCGTCCTGGTGGCCGCTGGCGACGACGAGCGCCCGCGCCAGCTGACGGCGCCTGATGAGCCGGTCGGGCCTGAAGCGGACGACGTAGTCGTCGAGGACGCGGTCGTCGACGGGGCCTTGGTCGGTCACCCAGTCGATCGCCGTTCGCGCCCAGTAGTCGGCCGGCACGTCGCTGTAGCTCTGGGCGGCCGCCTTGGACGCGGGCCCGGCGACGAGCGCCGCCACGCCGAGGGCGACCGCGACGAGGACACGGAGGCTATGCGGGAGACGAGTCATGCTGTGGTGGCTATCGGCCCGCGAAACGAATCCTTGAGGGCGGCGGCACTCGGTCGCCGGTGGGACCCGCTCCGCTCAGGAGAAGGGAAGCGCGGCCGATAGGAGAAGGAGAGCCCCCCACGGCGGCGTCCGCACGGCGAGACGCCGCAGAGCGACCCGACCCGAGGTCCCCCATGCGGCACCGTGCGATGAAGCGATTCTCCCGATCCAGCCCACCAAGCTGTCCGACCCCCTCGCGCCGGGCCGGCGCGAGGCGCCCGCTTCTGCAACGTGCGCTGCTGGCCGCCGCCCTGGCGGTCGCGGCCGTGGCCGTGGGCGCCGCCGCGGCGGCGCCCACGGCCACGGCCGGCACGGCCACCGGCTTCGTGCTGAACGGCCGCGGCTGGGGCCACGGCATCGGCATGAGCCAGTGGGGGGCCTATGGGTACGCGACGCACGGCTGGTCCTACCGCCAGATCCTCACCCACTACTACACGGGCATCGAGCTCGGCGCCGTCGACGACCTCAACCTGCGCGTGCGCCTGCGCGGGGGCCTGAGCGCCGTCAAGGTCACGTGCGTCTACCCATACCGCGCGCACATGACCGGGGTGCGCTTCGACATCCCCGCCGGCGCGACCGCGACGGCCACCTGGACCGGCACGCGCTACAAGGTCGCGGCCGCGGGCAAGGTCGCCTACTTCACCTCACCGGTCACGTTCACGGCGGAGAAGGGCACGCTCAAGACGCTGACCGCCACCGACCTCGGCGCGACCGGGCGGTACCGCGGGGTCCTGCGCGTGCTGCGCTACGACGGCGCCCTCGTGCTGCTCAACCGGGTGCCCCTCGAGAGCTACCTGCGGGGCGTCGTGCCGCGCGAGATGCCGGCGAGCTGGCCGGCCGCCGCCGTCCAGGCGCAAGCCTGCGCCGCGCGCGCCTACGCCGCCCGGGCGTACGACCCGAAGCGCGTCTTCGATCTGTACTGCGACACGCGCTCCCAGGTGTACGCCGGCGTCGGCGCTGAAGACGCGCGCAGCGACCGCGCCGTGCTCAAGACCGCCGGGGTCGTGCCCACCTACGGCGGCACGCCGATCCACGCCTTCTACTTCTCGACCTCCGGCGGCCACACCGAGAACATCGAGAACGTCTGGCAGACCAGCCCGCTGCCCTACCTCAAGGGCGTCAAGGACGAGTACGACGACGCGTCCCCGCTGCACCGCTGGCCCGAGAACCCCGCGCGGCGCTCCGCCGGCGCGGTCGCCACCCTGCTCGGCGCTTACAGCAGCTCGAACCCGCTGGGCGTGAAGGGCGAGCTGCGCGCCCTCTACGTGGTCAAGCGCGGGGCGTCGCCGCGCGTCGTCAGGGCGGCGGTGATCGGCAGCAAGGGCGTCTCCTGGATCTCCGGCGCCCAGTTGCGCTTCAAACTCGATCTCCGCGATACCTGGGTCACGATCCGCAGCCTCTCGATCACGCCGGCCAAGGCGGATGCCACGACCCTCGTCTGGGGCGACGCCGTCACCCTGAAGGGACGTCTCTACCCGGCGCTCCCTGACGGCGCCACGGTGACGCTCAACGTCCTCCGCGACGGCGTCTGGCGCACCCGGACGCTCGCGACCACGCGGCGGACACAGCGCCTGACGGACTCGCTCACCGCGGCCTACTCCCACTACATCGTGACGCTGAAGCCTCGAGAGACAACCACGTACTACGTGTCGCGGGCCGCCCTCCGCAGCCCTCAGACGAAGGTCACGGTGCGTCCGGCCATCACCCTGCAGGCCACGCCGGCCACGGTGAACGCCGGGCAGAGCGTCACCTTCACCGGCACCGTCGCCCCGGCGCTCAGCGACGTCACGGCGTGGCTGCAGACGAAGCGCGACGGTGTGTGGAGTGACGCGAAGAAGGTGCCGCTCGACGGCAGCGGCACCTTCAAGGTGACGTGGACCGCCGTCGCCGGCGTGACCGCCGCGCGCCTGCGCGTCCCGGCCACCGACTCACTGGCCGTCGGCAGAAGCCCGGCGGTCGCCCTCGTCGTCAAGTAGCACCCCAGAAGGCAGCGCGCGACCGGGGCCGCTCGCTACTCCTTGTCCGCGTCGGCGTCGAACGGCGTCGAGGGCGTGTCGGGAAACTGATGGCGGTGGATGTCGCCCTCGACCATGTAGAGGACGTCCTCGGCGATGTTGGTGGCGTGGTCGGCCAGCCGCTCGAGGTAGCGCGCGACGCTGAACAGCAACACCACGGCGTCCAGGTGATCCATGTCGCCGCGGATCTGCTCCTTGAGCTCGCCGAGCAGCTGTTCGTAGAGATCGTCGATCTCATCGTCCGCGGCGAGCACGATGCGGGCGAGGACGGCGTCCTGGCGCACGAGGGCGTCGAGCGCCTTCTCCATGATCGCCCGCACCCTGTCGCTCATCACCGACATGGTGTGCGGGACCGACACCGGGTACTCGCCGGCGAGCTGCACAGCGCGTTCGCCGATGTTCGCGGCGAGGTCACCGATGCGCTCGAGCTCGCTGTTGATCTTCACGACGGCGACGATGAAGCGCAGGTCACCGGCCACAGGCTGGTAGAGGGCCAGGAGCTTGAGGCACTCCTCCTCGACGTCGACCTCGTTCTCGTCGATCACGAGGTCGGTGGCGATCACGCGTTGGGCCTGGCCGACGTCACGCGTCTCGATGGCGTTGAAGGCGAGCCGCAGGTTGTCCTCGACGAGCGCGCCGAGCGCCAGGACCTTGCGCTTCAGGCGCTCGAGCTCGCGCTGCAGATGTGTGGTCATGAGCCTCTCTCCCCTCCCGGCGTCAGCTGAACCGACCGGTGATGTAGTCCTCGGTCTGCTTCTCCTGCGGGTTCGAGAAGATCTGCGTCGTCGGACCGACCTCGACGATGTAGCCCTCGTAGAAGAACGCCGTGTAGTCGCTGACCCGCGCCGCCTGCTGCATGTTGTGGGTCACGATGACGATGGTGTAGTTGGCCTTGAGGGTGTTGATGAGCTCCTCGATCTTCGAGGTCGCCACCGGATCGATGGCCGAAGCAGGCTCATCCATGAGCACGACATCGGGTTCCGTCGCGATGCAGCGCGCGATGCAGAGCCGCTGCTGCTGCCCGCCCGAGAGCGCGATCCCGGGCTCGCCGAGCTTGTGCTTGACCTCGCCCCAGAGCGCCGAGCGCTTGAGGGCGTCCTCCACGCGGTCGGAGAGCTCCGACCTGTTCATCTTGTAGTGCTGTCGCAACCCGTAGGCCACGTTGTCGAAGACCGTCATCGGGAACGGGCTGGGCTTCTGAAAGATCATGCCGATGCGCCGGCGAAGGTCGAGCAGGTCGGTCCCGGAGCTGAGGATGTTGCGACCGCCGAAGATGACGTCGCCCTGGGCCTTGTGGTCGCGGTAGAGCTCGTAGATGCGGTTGTAGGTGCGGATGTGGGTCGACTTGCCGCAGCCCGATGGGCCGATGACGGCGGTGACGCGGTTCTTCTTGATCTCGAGGTCGTTGCCGAAGAGCGCCTGCTCCTTGCCGTAGAAGAAGTCCAGGCCGCGCACCGAGATGACGCTCTCGAGCTTGTCGAAATCCTCGTCCATGGCGGCCGATCGTCCGGCCGCGACCTCGGTCGGCGGGGCGACGAGGATCTCCCCACCTGTCTTCATGGTCTCACTCACCATGGTCCCTACCATTCCTTGCCTCGCTGGAAGATGAGTCGCATCACGACATTGAGCCCGAGGACGGCGATGATGATCACGAGAGCGCCGCCCCACGCAAGCTCCTGCATGCGCCCATATGGCATGCCGGAGAAGTCGTACACCGTCTTGGTCAGGTTCGCGGTGGGCCCGCCAAAGAAGCCTTCCGGTCCGAACAGGCCCTGCAGCCAGTACGGGCTGCTCAGGGCCGTGAAGAGCAGCGGCGCGGTCTCCCCGGCGACCCGCACCGTGGCCAGCACCGCGCCCGTGATCAGACCGCTGCGCGCGGCGCGGATGACCACACCGAGCGTGACCCGCCAGCGCGGCGCACCCATGGCCAGACCCGACTCGCGCAGTTCGTTGGGGACGAGATTGAGGATGTCCTCGGTCGTCCGCGCCATCACCGGCAGCATGATGAAGGCCAGGGCGATCGAGCCGGCGAAGCCCGAGTAGTGCTGCAAGGGCCGTACGAGGGCGGCGAAGACGAAGACGCCGACCACGATCGACGGGATGCCCATGTTGACGTTGGCAACCATGCGTACGCCCGTGGCGATGCGCCCGTTGCGCCCGAACTCGGAGAGCCAGATGCCGCCGAAGAAGCCTATCGGCAGGGCGATGAGCGCGGCGACGACCGTGATAACGACCGTGCCGAGTATCGCGTTGCCGAGCCCGCCGCCCTCTTGGCCGACCACCGGAGGGAGCTCCGTGAAGAAGCCCCAGTCGATGGCGCTGAGGCCCCGCTGGACGACCTCCCAGACGATGAGGAGCATGACGGCGATGCCCGCTGAGGCGGCCACCCACGCGAAGATCCGGATGGCCGTGTCGACAGCCTTGCGGCGAGCGTGAGAGCGCGGCCGGAGCGCGCCGAGGCGCGGTTCCCCGGTCGCCGCGGCGCCGTTCTGCGGCGTCGACGGCACGCTCATGCCCGGCCTCCCGTCGTGCGTCGCGCCCGCTTGAGCCAGATCTGGGCCAGCACCTGGAAGACCATGGTGATGGCGAACAGGACCAGCCCCATGTAGATGAGGGCGCTGACGTCGAGCTTGGTGGTCGCCTCGTTGAACTGCAGCGCGATGAGCGAGGCAACGGTCGTGCCGGGATCGAAGAGCGAGCGCGGCGCCTGGAGGAAGGAGCCGCCGACGAGATAGGCCACGGCCATCGTCTCGCCGAGAGCGCGCCCGAGGCCGATGAAGGTCGCCCCGACGATCCCGCTCAGCGCGTAGCGCAGGCTGATCTTGCGCAAGACCTCCCAGGTGGTCGAGCCCATCCCGTAGCCCGCCTCCTTGGTGACCCGCGGCACCATGAGCAGCACGTCCCGCGAGAAGGCGGTGATGAACGGCAGCACCATCACCGCCAGGACGAGCCCCGCGGTGAGGATCGAGAACCCGCCGCCCTGGAACATCGGGCCGGGCGCAAGTAGGGGAAGCTTGCCCAACCAGCTCCCAGTGACCAGCGGGGCGACACGTTCCTGCATGAAGGGCACGAGGACGAAGAGGCCCCACATGCCGAAGATGATGCTGGGGATCGCAGCCAGCATCTCGATGCCGGTACCGATGATCCGTGCCACTCGCGGCGGCACGAGTTCGGTCAGGAGGAGCGCGATGACGAGCGCGAGCGGCACGGCGATGACCATGGCGACCACGGTCGTCATCGCCGTGCCGAGAAGCGCGGAGAGCGCGCCGTAGCTGCCGACGTTCGGCGACCAGGCCACGGTCGTCAGGAAGCTGAGCCCCAGCTCGCTGATCGCCGTCCACGAGTTGTAGATGAGGACCCCGGCCAGGGTGAACATGGCGATCGCCACGGAGAGACCACAGACCAGGGCGACGACGCGGAAGAGCGGGTCACCGAAACGACGGTGACCGCGCGGCGCCGCCTTGGCGGCGCCGCGCGGTGGATCCGTCTGCGACCGCGCGTCGATCTCGAGCGTGCTCACGTTCCTGCCCCCGTTTACGTTGTGCCGGTCCTACCCGACGGGGTTCAGAGCGGCCAGACCGGCGAGCCGGCGGCCGTTAGGTCCTCGCTCCACTTGGTCTGGATCAGCTCGTAGACGTTCGACGGGAGCGGCACGTAGTCCAGGCCCCCGGCGGTGCCGGCGCCCTGGCGGAAGGCCCAGTCGAAGAACTGCAGCAGGGACTGCGCGCGGGCGGCGTCCGCCTGGTCCTTCTGGACCATGATGAACGACGCGCCGGTGATCGGCCAGGTGCTCGGGCCGGGTTGATCGACGAGCACAAGGTAGAACTCCTCGGCGCCGGCCCAGTCGGCCTGCGCGGCCGCCTCGCCGAACGCCTCGAGGCTGGGCTCGACCCATTCGCCGTCGGCATTCTGCAGCTGCGTCGTCACCATGCCCGTCTCCTTGGCGTAGGCGTACTCGACGTAGCCGATCGAGCCCTTGAGCTGCTGCACGCTCGCCGCGACGCCCTCGTTGCCCTTGCCGCCGACACCGGTCGGCCAGGCGATCTCCTTGTCGGCGCCGAGCGCCCAAGCCTCGCCGGCTGCCGCGTGCAGGTAGTTCGTGAAGATCCACGTCGTCCCGGAGCTGTCCGAGCGATGCACCACGTTGATCCTGCCGTCGGGGATCGCGACGCCGTCGTTCACCTCTGCGATGGCCGCGTCGCCCCAGTCCTTGATGTCGCCGCTGAAGATCCCGGCGACGAGCTCGCCGGTGAGCCTGAGCTGATTGGTCTCGACGCCGTCCAGGTTCACGACGAGGACGACGCCGCCGACACACTGCGGCCACTGCATGAGGCCGGCCGACTGGAGCTCGCTCGGCTCGAGCGGCGCGTCGGAGGCGCCGAAGTCGACGGTCTTGGCCGTGATGGCCGAGATGCCGCCGCCGGAGCCGATCGACTGGTAGTTGAGCTTGACGCCGTTCAGGCTGTTGTACTCGCTGCCCCACGCCGAGTAGAGCGGATAGGGGAAGCTCGCCCCGGCGCCGACGATCGTGCCCGCCGTCCCCGCGCCGGGGATCCCGCTCGCCTCGCCGCCATCGTCGCTGCCGCACGCCGCGAGCGCCAGTGCGAAGACCGCGACGAGCGCTGCCGCGGCAACGACCGCGATCCTGCGCCCCCGACGACTGGACTTCCTCATGCCGACCTTCCTTTGTCCGCGTTTCCGACCCGGCGTGGCGACGTGCGCCACACACCGGGGCACAACGCTAGCGTCGCCGAGTTAGGTTTCGGTGAGCGTGCGGTCAGAGGCCCACAAGACGTGCACGGCCGGTGTCGTGTCCGCGACGCGGGCCCGGGCCGTGCCCGCTAGGGCCGGCGCGGCAGGTGGATCCTGAAGGTGCTGCCGCGCCCAAGGACGCTCTCGACCGAGACGCGGCCCCCATGCGCCTGCGTCACGTGCTTGACGATGGAGAGGCCGAGACCGGTGCCGCCGAGGTCGCGGCTGCGCGCCTTGTCGACCCGGTAGAAGCGCTCGAAGAGGCGCGGCAGGTGCTCACGCGACACACCCTGACCCGCGTCGGACACGGCGATCACGACCTCGTCGTCCTCGGGTGCGGCCGTGATGTGGACGGCCGTGCCCTCCGGGCTGTACTTCACGGCGTTGTCGATCAGGTTCACGATAGCCTGCTCGAGCAGTGGCGGGTTGGCTTCGACAAGCAGCTCCACCGGGCAATCGATAGTGAGGGTGATCCGCCTGGCGCTTGCCTTCGACGCACAGACGTCGGCGGCGACGGCGAGCACGTCGCCGAGCAACGTCTCCTGCAGCGCGACGTGCGCGCCGTCGCCCTCCTGCTCCAGCGCCGAGAGAGCGAGGAGATCCTCGATGATCGAGTTCAGCCGGTCGGCTTGACCGGCGATGATGCCGAGGAAACGGCGAGCCGCCTCGGCGTCGTCGAGAGCGCCGTCGTTGAGCGTCTCGGCGAACCCCTTGATCGAGGTGACGGGTGTCTTCAGCTCGTGAGAGACGTTCGCGACGAAGTCGCGGCGCACCGACTCCAGCCTCCGCAGCCGAGTGACGTCGTTCAGCACGACGACGGCGCCGACCACCTCGCCTCCCTGGGCGTGGAGGAGCGCGCCGCTGGCCTGTACGTGGCGCTCACGGCCGCCGACGTGAAGGGTCAGGTCGACCTCGACCGGGCCCTGACCCGAGACGGCGGCCGCGACCACCCCCTGCAGATCCGGGTTGCGGACGGCCTCCTCGATGGCCTTGCCGTGCACGTCGCCCGAGTCGACGCCGAGCAGTCTGGCCGCCGCCGTGTTCAGCGTGATCACGCGTGTCTCGGCGTCGACGGCAAGCACCCCTTCCACCATGCTCTCGAGCACGGCCTCGCGCTCGTTGCGCTCTCGAGTGATGACGCGGATCTTGTCGTCAAGCTCCGTAGCCATACGGTTGAGACTCTCCGCCACGCCCGCGAACTCCTCCGTGGCGGGGACCGTCAGCTTGCGCCCGAAGTCACCGGCGGCGAAGCGCTCTGCGCCCTCGCGTACCTCGCGAATGGGTCGCGCGATGCGGTTCGAGACGTACCACCCGATGACGGCGGCGATCAGGGCGACGATGGCTGCGGTGAGCACGATCGTCCGGTACAAGTCCCCGACGGCGGCATCGACGCGGGCGAGACTCATCGATGTGCGTACCACCGCCACGACGCGACCGTCCTGCTCGACGGGCACGGCCACGTACATCAGATCCTCGCCGACCGTCGCACTCGCACGGACCGCGCGCCCCACCTCGCCGGCCTGCGCGGCCTTGAACTCGGGGCGATCACCGTGACGCTCGAGGGTCTCAGGATCCGCCCGCGACTCGGCCACGACCTCGCCCACCGGCGCCCCGGGAAGCCCGTTCGAGATCACCGTGATCCGCGTCGCCGAGACCGCCCCCAGTCGCTGGACCGTCGCCTGAAGGCCGGCCATGGCAGCGTCGGCGAGCAACGGGCCGACCTCATCGCCCACGAGCAGCGCGCGCGCCTCGAGCTGGCGCGCCGTCTCGTCCTGGTGGAACTCGCCGACGCTGCGCAGGGCGAAGTACCCGACCCCCGCCGTGCAGAGCAGGACCACGACGAGATAGGTCACGTAGATCCGCCAGAAGAGATGGCGCATTCTCAGTCGTCCCGCAGGCGGTAGCCGACGCCGCGCACGGTCTCGATGTACGCGCCGCAGGGACCGAGCTTGCGGCGCAACGAGACGATGTGGACGTCGACCGACCGTTCGGTGACGAAGCGGTCCGCCACGTAGGCATCGTCGCCCTGCGCCGCATCGACGATCTGATGTCGCGTGAACACCCAGCCGGGTCGCCGGGCGAGGAAGACAAGGATGCGGAACTCCGTCGCCGTCAGGTTGACCGGCACGTCGCCGGCGAGGACCTGATGGCGGCCCGGATGGATGACGAGCTCGCGCACGCGCAGGACGCCGTCGTCGTCGCTCGACTCGGTCCCGCGCCGCAACACGGCCTTCAGGCGGGCGGTGAGCACGCGCGGGCTGAACGGCTTGGTGACGTAGTCCGCCGCCCCCAGCTCGAGCCCCGTCACGATGTCGGCCTCGCTGCCCTTGGCCGTGAGCATCACGATCGGAATGTGGCGGAGCTTGGGGTCGCTCTTCATGCGGCGGCAGACTTCGAGACCGTCCACCCCGGGCAGCATCAGGTCGAGGACGACGGCGTCGGGCAGCTTGGTGCGGGCGGCCGCCAGTGCGTCCTCACCGGTGGCGACGCCGACGACCGTGAACCCCTCCTTGGAGAGGTTGTACTCGACGAGTTCGAGGATGTCCTCCTCGTCGTCGACGACGAGCACCGTCTCTCGCGCCATCCCTTGACTCCTTGACGGCCGGTATCGTTCCAAGCGAGCCTATCCGACACAGGTTAGCGTTTCGTGAGCATCCCGGCGACACGGGCGGGCATGTACGAAGCCGTAACGAGCAGGGAGAACGCATGACTGAGCGCAGCGATGTACTGATCGTCGGCGGCGGCGTGATCGGCGCCTGCGTGGCGCAAGCGCTCGCGGCGCGCGGCGGCGCCGTGACGCTGCTCGAGCGCGAGTCCGAGGTCTGCCCCGCGGCGAGCGCCGTGTACGCCAACTGCGGGCTCCTGGTGCCCAGCGAGGTCGAACCGCTGGCGCACCCGGGTGCTCTCGGCCAAGGGCTGCGCTGGCTGCTCGACGGTTCGAGCCCCTTCTACGTGAAGCCGCGCGCGAGCCTAGCGCTGGCACGCTGGCTCTGGCTCTTCCGCGGCGCGTGCGCACCCGAGGCGGCGCAGGCGCACGCGCCGCTCCTCCATGAGCTCGGCGAGGTCAGCGCCGCCCTGCACGACGAGTTCGCCGGCGGCGAAAACGGAGACGCGGGAAAGGCCTGGCGCTACCACCGCGACGGCTGGCTCTTCGTCTACGAGACCGCCGCCGGGATGGCGGCCGCCGAGTCGGCGGCCGCCGAGACGCGCGCCTTCGGCGTGAAGGTCGAGGTGCTGTCGGCGGCCGCCGTGCGCGAGCGCGCGCCTCAGGTGCGCCCGGGGAGCGTCGTGGGCGGCGTGCTGACCCCCGACGACGGTCACATGGACCCGGCCGCGTTCACGCGCGCGATCGTGGCACGGGCGCAGCAGGACGGCGTCAACGTCGTGACCGGCGCCGAAGTCTACGGCTTCGAGGCCGGCGCTGGGAGCGTCCGGGCGGTGCGCAGCACGCGTGGCGTCTTCGCCGCCGAGCAGGTGGTCGTCGCCGCCGGCGCGTGGAGCCCGCAACTCGTTCGCGAGCTCGGCCTCCGCCTTCCGATCGAACCCGCCAAGGGCTACAGCATCGACGTGGCACGGCCCGACGATACCTCCGAGCTGCCGCTCTGTGTCGGCGAGGCGCACGTCGTGCTCACCCCGCTCGGCGACAGCCTGCGCCTTGGCAGCACCCTGGAGCTTGCCGGGTGGGACATGCGCTTGCGGCAGAAGCGCCTCGCCGGCCTGCGTCGCGCGGCGGCCCGCGTGGTCGATCTGCCCGAGGACGGCCCGGTCCGGCAGGTCTGGCGCGGGCCCCGCCCGCTGACCCCCGACGGACTCCCGGTCATCGGGCGCAGCCCGCGCCACGCGAACGTCGTGCTCGCCACCGGCCACTGCATGCTCGGGCTCTCGCTCGGGCCGGTCACCGGGAAGCTTGTCGCCGAGATCTGCGCCGGTGATGCGCCGTCGATCGACGTCGCCCCGCTGCGCGCCGACCGGTTCTGACCCGCGTCGCCCGCGCGCCGGCCGACCCGCTCAGGCGAGGATGGCGTCGTACACGGCGCGCCAGTCCGACAGGTCGGCGAAGAGATGGTCCGGCGCGTGCGCCGCGAGCTCGTCCTCGGAGTGCGTCCCGGTGGCCACGGCCACCGCCTTGACGCCGAGCGCGGCCCCGCACTCGATGTCGGCCGGCGTGTCGCCGATGACGACTATCTCCTTGCCGGCGAAGCGCCGGCCCGTGAGCTCCTCGGCGCGCCGCACAGCGACCGCCGGCAGATCCGGGCGCAGGCCCGAGTCGGAGCCGAAGGCGCCGACCGCGAAGTACTCGGCGAGCCCGGTCGGCGCCAGCTTGAGCGCTGCACCATCGGCGATGTTGCCGGTCAGCAGCCCGAGGACGACGCCGGACTCCACGGCAAGCGCTTCGATCAGTTCCACGACGCCGGGCAGCAGCTCCATGTGTCCCTCAGCGACCTCGGCCGCAAGAAGGCCGACGTACACATCCAGGCACTCCCCGAGCCGCTCCTCGACCTCACTCGCCGGGGCGCCCCAGCGTGTCGCCAGATCGCGGATGATCGCGGGATCGGTGCGCCCGTGGAAGCTGTAGCCGTCGAGCCCGCCGCTCACCCCGAAAAGCTGCGCGATGGCCTCGAAGATGGCGCGGCCGCCGGCGCCGTGGGCGTCGATGAGCGTGCAGTCGATGTCGAAGAGAACGAGGCGTGGCATGGCTGGGCAAGTATAGCGACGGGCGGGGCGGGCCTTCAGCCCGCCCCGCCCGTCGCCCTCGCCGCCCGTCTCACTCTTTGACGAGCAGCAGCGGGACGGAGCTGTGGTGTCGTACGTGCTCGGCCGTGCTGCCGAGCACGAGACGCTTGGCCCAGCCGTGGCCGTGGGTCGCCATGGCGATGAGGTCGGCTCCGAGCTCCTCCGCCTCGCGCACGATCACGTCGCCCGGCTCGCCGGCCACGAGCATCGTCTTCACAGGGACACCGAGCGTGCGCAGGACCTCCGCGGCGCGTTCGATGTCGCTCTCGGCGTCCTCGACCTCGCTGATGCGCTCGTCGCGGGTGTGGAAGTGCGCCACGCGCAGCAGCGTCACCTCGGCGCCGCACAGCGATGCCAGTCGGGCGATGTGCTCCAGCACCGGCGTGTCGGTCGCGGTCCCCTCGACCGGCACCAGGATGCGCTCGTAGAGTCCCATCGCCTCAGCCTCCGAAGAAGGTCTCGAACAGTAGGAAGACGTTCAATCCGATGATGACGCCGGACAGCAGCAGCCCCGTGGCCGTCTGCACGGGGCCCATGCGCTCGTCACCCATCACGCTCCGGCTGCGGGAGAGCCAGAGCAGCGGCAGGATCGTGAACGGCAGCTGGATGCTCAGCATCACCTGACTCACGATCAGCGCCCGGTAGGTATCCACGCCCAAGGCGATCACGAACATCGCCGGCAGCGAGGTGGCGATGAGGCCGACCCGGTACGCGTAGGTGCGCGGGTCCTCCGGTTTGCCCAGGTAGCCGGTGACGACGTTGGCCTCGGCCAGCGACGACGTGATCGACGAGGCGAGGCCCGCGACGAGCAACGCGAGACCGAACAGGAAGCGCGCCAGCGACCCGACCAGCGGCTGCAGCGTCTCCGACGCCTGCTCGATGCTCGTCACCACGGCGCCGTAACGATAGAAGACCGCCGCGGCGACGACGATCATCGCCGAGTTCACGAGCCACCCCATGCCCATGGCGAGCGTCGTGTCGATGAGCTCGAAGTTCATCACCCGCCGGCGTCGCTCCGGGGTCAGGTCCCAGTCCCGCGACTGGATGACGTTGGAGTGCACGTAGATGTTGTGCGGCATCACGATCGCGCCGAGCATGCCCAGCGCGACGAAGATGCTGGCGCCGTCCAGGGACGGGACCACCCAGGTCGGAGCCGCCACCGCCCAGTCGACGTCGACGATGAACAGCTCGACGACGTAGCAGCCGGCGATGATCGCGAGGAAGACGACGATCATCCGCTCGAGACGGTGGTAGGCCTGTCCGAGGATGGCGAGGAAGACGAGGCCCACGGTGACGGGTGCCCCGAGCCACAGCGGCAACCCGAAGAGGAGGTAGAAGCCGAGCGCCGCGCCCAGGTACTCGGCGATGTCGGTGGCGATGCAGGCCAGGACGATGGTCACGCCGGCGAGCCAGACGATCGGGCGCGGCAGGTGGGCCCGCACGTTCGCCGCCAGGGAGCGCCCCGTGACGATGCCCAGCTTGGCGGACAGGTGCTGCAGGAAGATGAGCATCAGCGTGCTCAGCGAGACGACCCAGAGCAGGTCGTAGCCGAATTCGGAGCCGCCCGCGATGTTCGTCGCCCAGTTGCCCGGATCGATGAAGCCGATGGTGACGATGAAGCCGGGTCCGAGGTAGCGCAGGAGCTCGCGCGAGAAGAGGTCATGGAGGAATCCGCCCGCCGGTGGGACGGGGGGCGGGCTCACGGCAGGCTGTCCGAGACGGTCTGTCAAGCCGGTCCTTCGCTCGTGGCAACTCTACCCCAGACGACGACGCGGGGTGCTGCCGGCGCCGCGTGCCGGCGCCCCGGGAGCGGGGAGCGGCGGGCGACCGGCCATTGAGCACAGCGTGGCATACCCGTGGTAATATATGAACGTCTGTTCATATATTCAGAGGAGCGACCCCATGCCCGCTGGTGTGCACGCCGATACGATCTGCGACAAGGCTGAGGGCGAGGGTCTCGATCGCTGCGACGTCGTCGTCGTCGACCCGCAGCGAGTGCGAGCGGTCAGGGAGCGCCTCGTCTCGACCGACGAGGCGGCCCGCGTCGCCGAGATCTTCAAGGTGCTCGGCGACCCAAGCCGGTGCCGCCTGGTCATGGCGTTGATCGAGGCCGGCGAGATCTGCGTCTGCGACCTCGCGGCCACGCTCGGCATGACCGAGTCCAACGTGTCTCATCACCTCCGCGTGCTTCGTGCTCACGGGCTCGTCAAGGGCCGACGCGAGGGCAAGATGGTCTTCTACTCGCCCGACGACGATCACATTCGCCTGCTGCTCGAGTTGACGCGCGATCACCTGCGCCACAGGGAGGGCGGGTCGTGACCGAGCACCAGCTCGACCTGACCTTGGCGGGGTCTGACGGCGGCGCGTGCGCCGACTGCCTCACCGAGGTCCGCGACGAGCTGGAGCGCCTCGACGACGTCGTCAGCGTGGAGACCGACGGCGACAACGGACGCCTGACGGTCCGGGTCAGCGACGATCGCCTCGACGGGGAGGCCGTGGAGACGCTCGTGCGCCGCGCCGGAGCGCAGCTCCACTGCGCGGCGCACTGTCCCGCGGCGGTCCACGAGCACCCGCCGGTCGACCTGCGTGCGCCGCTGCCCGGGGAGTCGACCGCGGAGCGTCGGCGCCTGCACGTCACCGGCATGGACTGCGCCGACTGCGCCATGAAGATCGAGAAGGCCGTACGCCGCGAGACCGGCGTACAACGCGCCGACATCAACTTCGGGGCAGCGACGCTCGACGTCGTGTGGGACCCTCGCCTCACCTCCCTCGCCGAGGTGCACGGCGTCGTGCGCAAGCTCGGGTACGACACGCTCGAGGGCCAAGGCGAGACCGCGCGTGGGGTCGCGCCCTCGCCGATCGGGCGCGCCTTCTGGCTGCGCGATCGGCGCGCCCGGCTGACCTTGGCCTCCGGCGCGCTCCTCGTGGCGGGTTTCGCGGCGTCGGCGCTCGCTCCGGCGGCGGCCCCGTTCCTCTTCGCCGCCGCCGCCGTCTCCGGCGGCGTCTACGCCGGGCGCGCCGCCTTCTACGCCCTGCGCTCGCGCCAGGTCGACATGAACGTCCTGATGGCGGTCGCCGTGATCGGCGCGGTCGCCATCGGCGAGTGGGCCGAGGCCGGGCTCGTGAGCTTCCTCTTCGGCCTCGGCACGACGCTGCAGGCGGTGACGCTCGAGCGCACGCGGAGAGCGATCAGCGGGCTCATGGAGCTCGCCCCCGATGAGGCCGCGGTCGTCAGCGACGGCCACGAGCACCGCGTGCCGGCCGCCGAAGTGGTCGTCGGGGCGATCGTCGTCGTGCGGCCCGGCGAGCGCGTGCCTCTCGACGGCGTCGTCACCGACGGCGAGGCGGCGGTGAACCAGGCGCAGGTGACCGGCGAGTCCGCACCGCTCACGCGCCGGCCGGGCGACATCGTGTTCGCCGGCTCGATCGTCGAGGGCGGAGCGCTGCACCTGCGCACCACGGCCGCGGCCGACGACACGACCGTCGCCCGTATCGTCCACATGGTCGAGGAGGCCCAGGCCCAGCGTGCGCCGCTGCAGACCACGGTCGACCGCTTCGCCGCACGCTACACGCCCGCCGTCGTCGCGCTGGCCGCGGTCGTCGCGCTGCTGCCGCCGTTGTTCGGGGCGCCGTTCTCGGAGTGGCTGTACCGCGGGCTCGCGCTGCTCATCATCTCGTGCCCCTGCGCCCTCGTGATCTCGACGCCGGTCAGCATCCTGGCCGCCCTCAGCCGCACGACGCGACTCGGCGCGCTGGTCAAGGGCGGCGCCGCGCTCGAGCGGGCGGCGACACTCGACGCGCTCGCCATCGACAAGACCGGCACGCTGACGCGCGGCCGCCCCGAGGTGACCGGCGTCGTCGCTCTCGACGGCGCCTCGCCCGAGCGCGTGCTCGCCGTCGCCGCCGCCTGCGAGCAGCTCAGCGAGCACGCCCTCGCGAGGGCGATCGTCGCGGCCTACGACGGGCGCGGCGAGCACCTTCCGGCAGTATCCGGCTTCAGCGCCGTCGCAGGTCTCGGCGTGCGCGCCGAGGTCGAGGGCCGCCCCTGCGTCGTCGGGCGGCCCGAGCTGCTCGGCGCGGGCGGCGACGACCCGCGGTTGCGTGAGGCCTTCGCTGAGGCAGAGGGCCGCGGCGCCACCGCGGTCGCCGTCGGTGACGGCGACGGCGCGCTCGGCGTCATCGCCGTCAGCGACCCCGTCCGCGAGGAGGCCCCGGAGGCGCTCCGCCGCCTGCACGCACTCGGCCTCTCCCCGCTGGTCATGCTGACGGGGGACAACCGCGCGGCCGCCGAAGTCGTCGCCGCGCAGACCGGCGTCGACCTCGTGGAGGCCGGCCTCATGCCGGCCGACAAGATCGACGCCGTACGCCGCCTACGAGAGGCCCACGGCGCCGTGGCGATGGTCGGCGACGGGGTCAACGATGCCCCCGCGCTGGCCGCCGCCTCGCTCGGCGTCGCCATGGGCGCGGCCGGCACCGACGCCGCCCTGCAGACGGCGGACATCGCCCTGATGGGCGACGATCTCGCCACCCTGCCCGAGATCGTCGCCCTCGCGCGCCGCACGCGCGCCGTGATCCGCCAGAACATCGCCCTCTCGATCGCCATCAAGGCGGTCTTCCTGGTGCTCGCCCCACTCGGCCTCACCAGCCTCTGGCTCGCCGTCTTCGCCGACATGGGCACGTCGCTGCTGGTGACCGCCAACGGCCTGCGGCTGGCGCGCGACTGAGCCCGCCGAGTCACGGCACGAAGAAGAGGGAGGGCGCCGTCCGGCGCCCTCCCTCTTGGCTCAGTGCTTCGCTGCGTGAGTCGTGCTCAGTCCACGTCCACGAAGATCGGGTTCGAATAGAACCAGAGGTCCATCCAGCAACGAACGTCGTCGTTGAGCGTAGGATTGTCGGCCGTGCCTCCGTCCTCGAGGTAGTCGGCCAGCGGGTTACCCTGCGCATCGGTCTGGCCGGGTACGCCGATGCCCTGGTTGGTGCCGCGAAGGCGGTAGTACATGTCCTTGTCGGCTGAGGCCACCGTGTAGGTGACGACGTTCCAGCCGTTGACGACCTCCCACTCGCCAGCGTCGAAGCTCGCGACGATGGCCGTGGTGTCGTTCGTCCTCTTGGTCGTGTACTCCTTGTTCTTCGGCGTGTAGCGCTTGCCGACCTCGCCCGCGATCAGGTCGACGTGGTCGACCACCGGGCTGTCACCGTGGTTGTTGACGTCAGGGCTCTCAAGGCTCTTGAACTTGATCGTGATCGTGTAGCTCTCATCGTCGTCGACCGCGAGTGTGCCACCCATGGTCGCCGAACCCTCACCATCGCTCGCCCGGAAGTCGAGGCCGTCGATAAGCTCACCCTCGACCGAGAACGAGTTGCCGGACCTGAGGCCGGCGATGATGCCCTCCCAGGTCAAGTCCTCGACCCACATGTGGTCCTTCGAGTACTCGCCCGGCCAGAACTCCTCGTCGGTGTTGTGGAAGTCGGAGTCGCTGAACATCCACCACTCACGACCCTCGCCGAGGAGCGAGTCCCACAGACCGCCGACCTGGGCGACCATGTAGTCGGCGCCGCCGTAGGTGCGCGCCTCGAGCAGGATGCGGGCCCAGTCGATGACGCGGTCGGCCTTCTTGGTCTTCTTCGACGGCTCGACGTAGATGTCGTCGGCGTCGTAGCCGCCGCGCATCGGCAGCTCCTTCTGCGAGCCGGGGATGCCACAGAAGCCGAAGGCGACGTCGGGAGCGGCGTCGTTGAACTCCCGCAGCTGGCCGACCGTCCACTTGAGCGCCCGCGACGGGTGGCTCGTGATGGCGTAGGTCTCGCCGGCGTAGTTCTCCTGCAGCCAGGCGACGGCGGCGATCGAGCCCGCCCACTTGGTGTTCTGCTTGGTCAGCGGCTCGCCGGTCACCGCGAGCTCCCCGGCGCGGCTGGTGTCGAGATCGAGCTTGTCGAACATGTACTCGAAGTCGCTCATCGCGAACGGCTGATCGCTGATGATGCCGACCTTGGCCTCGTCCGCGGTATGCACTCCCCATTCCAGACCCTGGAGAAGGAGCTTTTCCGGGTACGTCGCCCGCAGCTCTTGCAGTACCGGCCAGCCGTAGTCGTACTCACCGGTCGGGTCGGTCAGCAGCATCTCCCACATCCAGACCTGCACGGGCATGTGGGCCCCGAGCGCGTCCCTCCAGTGGTCACCGCCATGGTCGGAGGTCGCCATCCAGTCGAGCTGGCCGAGGGTGAACGCCTGCCCGAACGTCACGGGCATGGGCTCGTCACCGTCGGACATCGTGGTGTGATTGTGGTGATCGCCGATCACCCACTTGCCGAGCGCCATGGCGTCGGGCGCGGCAAGCGCCAGCGTCAGCACGAGCAGCGCTACACCGAGCGCCAGCCATCGCCACCTCAACAGGGACGTTGCGGATTGAAGCATCAGAACCCCCTCCATCTGTTGACGGGCTACCGCGGCAGACCGCGCCTCGCAGCGTTCTCGCTGCGGCTGCGGCGACGATCGGCCGCATCCCCCTTACCGCTCCTTCTTAGGCGAGCGACACGCCCGCGCTGCTACACCTGGCTCAACACTCCAGCAAGGACGCAACAGTCACACGATACGCCCACAAGGTGCGTCGCCACACTACCGTCAGGATTGTCGACTGTCAACACTCAGCCGTCGCCAGCACTAGTCGTGCCGTGAGTGAACTGACGACATACCATGGGGCCGGGCGCTGATGGCGGAGCATGCAGATGTCGCACGCCCAGGAAAGACCGTGCGTCAGGCGCGCCCGCTCTCCGGCTACGCCTGCAGCGCCTTGTCGGCCTTGTCGACCTTCAAGTCGACGGCGAGCACGTGCGGGTTCTGGCAGAAGGCGATGCACTGGGGCTCGCCGTCGCAGAGGTCGCACTTGAAGGCGACCTCGCGGTCGGGGTGCTCGTGGATGACCCCGGTCGGGCAGACGTCGTAGCACTCCCCGCAGTTCGTGCACTTCTCCTCGTCGACGACGAGCACGTAGCCCTTCACGGTCGCGCCGTTCTTCTCGCGACCGGGGTAGTCGCCCTTGACGGTGACGGTGATCTCTTTGGTCACGATCGCGTCCTGGGGGCAGGCCTCCTGGCACTTCGCGCAGGCGGTCTGCAGGCAGGTGTGGCCCTTGATGGCTCCGGTCGTCGGGTTGACCTCTGAGAAGAGGCGCGCGACGCTCGGCCGGTAGGCGCCCTCATGGTAGGCCGAGCAGGCGAGCTCGCACATATGGCAGCCGGTGCACTTCTTCGAGCTGATCATCACGTGAGGCATTCTTCTGTCCCTTCGTCTCTCTCGTGGACCGGCCGTCAGAGCCGCACGTCGATGCCGAGCTCTGTGAGCTTGGCCTCGGAGGGGACGCCGGAGGCGTCCCAGCCGCGGATGGCGTAGTAGTCGGCAAGCACGGCAGCGAATTCGCCGCGGTCGATCACCTGGCCCGCTGCGGCGCCCTCCGCGAACGGCTGGTCGTGCATGCGCACCGGCAGGGAGTCGTCAACGGCCGTGAACCCCTCGCGCAGGTTGAACAGGCGGCCGAGGTTCCAGATCCGCTCGCCCATCTGCATCAGCTCGTCGCGCGCGAAGTCGCGGCCCCAGAGATGCTTCATGAGGACACCGATCTGCTCAAGGTCGATCGCCCAGAAGTCGCACCAGATGCCGCTGAACTTGAGAGCGAAGAAGTTCTGGCCGCCGGCCTCGGCGTTGACGACCCAGTCGGCCTTGCCCTCGAAGGTGGCGGCCGGCATCGAACCCTCGACGATCTCCTGCCCGACCGGGAACGACCGCATGTGACAGGCGCCCCGATCGGAGGTCGCGTAGCTCAGGGCCATACCGAAGGCACCGCGCGGGTCGTAGCCCGGCACCTCCATGTTCTTCACCTCCATGGCGAGCTCCGGGTGACCGTACTTGGCGGCCAGGGCGCGCGTGCCGAGGGCGAGATCGGCGCCGATGCCCTCGCGACGCGCCATGAGCGCCACAGCCTCCAAGTACCCCTTGCCGTCACCGAAAGCGAGGCCGAAGTCAGCGTAGCCCTTCTCGCAGAGATCCATGGCGAGGCCCACTACCGAGCCTGAGGAGATGGTATCCATGCCGAGCTCGTCGCAGAGCTCGTTGAATTTCATCAGCGCGTCGATGTCGTCGATGCCGCAGTTCGAGCCGCAGAGAGCGATGGTCTCGTACTCGGGGCCCTCGCCGCGCACCTCCTTGCCGGCCCACTTCGTCGCATGGAAGTTGCGACAGGCGATCGCGCACTGGTAGCAGGCCCGCTTCTTGGTGCGGATCTTCTGGAAGGCCTCGGAGTTGATCTTGTCCGCGCCCTCGAAGACGCCGGCCGAGAAGTTGCGCGTCGGCAGAGCGCCGCCGCCGTTGATCACGTCGACCAGCACCGGCGTGCCCTCTTCGTGCGCCCAGAGGTTGTCTTCGGTGAGGATGTAGTCCTCGTGCATCCTGTACATCAGGTCGAGGAACGCCTTGGCGTCGCCCACCGGCACCGAGCCCGTGCCGCGGATGGCCACCGCCTTCACGTTCTTCATGCCCATGAGCGCGCCGGCCCCGCCGCGGCCGGCCTTGTGGTACTGGTCGGTCGACAGGCAGGCCCAGGGGATCCTGCTCTCACCGGCGGGTCCGATCGACAGCACCTTGGCGTCGCGGTCCAGATCGTTGCGCAACGCCTCCTCGACCGCGGACGTCATCATGCCGAGATAGCGCCCTGCCGGCCGGAACTCGACCGCGTCGTCGCAGATCCAGACCACCGTGGGCTCAAGCGCCTCGCCCGTCAGGATGATGATGTCGTAGCCGGCGAACTTCATCTCGGGGGCGAAGGATCCGCCCACGTATGAGTCGAGGATCGTCCCGGTCGTCGGGCTCTTACAGCCCACCACGAGGCGCGACGACGTGGTCACGTTCGTACCGGCGAACGGCCCCGTGACCAGCAGGAGGGGGTTGTCGGGTGACGCGGGGTCGAGTCCGGGAGCGACCTCGTCCCAGAGGTAGCGAAAGAGGAGCCCCTTCCCGCCCAGGTAGAGCCGTGCCCAGTCCATGTTCAGTGGCTCGACGGCGGCGCGCTGAGCGCTCAGGTCGATCCTGAGCACCTTGCCGGTGTAGAAATCCACGACTGACACGCTCCTTCCGATGGGTGATCGTGACGCGACGCAATGAGCCGGCAGCGCCAGCGGTCTCACTCCGGAGAAGCAGCTCCGGCCGCGACATTGACGGCCCCGGCGTCGTCGATCACGAAGCTGCTTTCGGCGGCCCACTGCACGACGACGGGGGCACCGCTCTGCGGCAACGCGTCCTTGAGATCGTCGTTCAACTCGTGCACGGTCACGCGCTCGCCGGTCTTGAGATCGATGATCAGCTGTGTCATCGAGCCGAGGTAGACGACCTCGGCAATCGTGCCGCGCACGCGCGACATACCCTCGCCGTCAGGGTCGCCCCAGACGCGCATGCGCTCCGGGCGCACGATGATCTTCATCTGACCACCGGAGCCGATGCCGGTGTCGGGCGCGCAGATGCGGTCGCCCTCGCCCAGGTCCATCACCACGAGCCCTTCGCTCACGCCGTCGGGTCGCACGTTGAGTACGTTCGACGTACCGATGAACCCGGCGACGAACGCGTTCTCCGGTCTCTCGTAGAGCTCGCGAGGCGTCGCCACCTGCTGCACCCGACCGTCCTTCATCACGGCGATGCGCTGCGACATGGTCAGCGCCTCTTCCTGGTCGTGGGTCACGTAGACGAACGTGGTGCCCGTGGTGGCGTGGATGCGCTTGAGCTCGAACTGCATCTCCTTGCGCAGTTTGAGGTCGAGCGCGCCGAGAGGTTCGTCGAGCAGAAGCGCCGCCGGGCGATTGACGAGCGCCCGTGCCAGAGCGACACGCTGCTGCTGCCCGCCCGACAGATGAGCAGGGCGCCGGTCGGCAAGTGTATCCATGCGCACGGTGCACAGCGCCTCTTCGACCCGCCCGGCGATCTCCGCCTTTGGGACCTTCTTGATCTTCAGCCCGAACGCGACGTTCTGCGCCACGGTCATGTGCGGGAACAAGCCGTACGCCTGGAACACCATGTTGACGTTGCGCTTGGCCGGGCGCACGTAGCTGACGTCCTCGCCCTCAAGAAAGATGCGCCCCGCGGTGGGTTCCTCGAACCCGGCGATCATGCGCAAGGTCGTCGTCTTCCCACATCCACTCGGTCCCAGCATCGAGAAGAACTCGCCCCCTGGGATGTCGAACGAGACGTCGTCGACCGCCACCGTGTGACCGAACTTCTTGGTGACGCGTTCGATCTTGATCTCGCCCTTGACGGGAGCCTCCGTCATGTTGCCTCCTCGTGCACCGGCCGCAGCTCAGTCCAGCTGGTTGAGTTTGGTCAGGAAGTAGGCGATCACCGCGATCACCGCCATCGCCGCCAGCATGAGTAGGCTGAGGGCAGATCCGGTACCCCAATCGCCGATGACGACCATGAGGTCGGCCACGGAGTTGCCAAGCATGTACGACGACGTACCGCCGACGAGGCCGGGGGTGGCGAAGTCCGTGAACAACGGGATGTAGACAAGGATGACGGCCACGAAGACGCCCGGCGCGGCAAGAGGGAGAAGGACGCGGCGCCAGCGCGTGAACCAACTGGCGCCGAGATCGGTCGCCGCCTCGAAGAGGCTCGGGTTGATCGCCTTCATGGACGCGTAGATGGGCAGGGCGCAGTAGTTCACCCAGCTCGTCGACAGCACCAGGATCACCGAGAACTTGGTGAACAGCAGCCAGTCCACCGGGACGTCGACGATACCCGTCCACATCAGGAAGTCGTTGATCAACCCCTCCCGCCCCAGCAGCATACGCCAGGCGTAGATGCGCACGATGGGGTTGAGCTCGTCGACGAGGACGAGCAGGAGGAGGAGCGGGAGCTCCCAACGGCCGGCCTTGAAGGCGATGAAGTACGAGAGGGGAAAGGCGATGAGCAGCTGGCAGAGCATGGCGGTGCTGGCGATGATCAGCGTGTCCTTGGCCACGCCACGGTAGATCGGTTCGGTGAAGAGGTTGCCGAAGTTCTCGAGCGTCCAGCCGGTCTGGAACCCATAGAGCGTCTCGTAGCGGAAGCTCATGATCAGCAGGATGACCAACGGGGCGATGAAGAACAGCGCCAGGACCCCCATCGGACCCGTCAGAAACGCCACCGGGCGCAGCGTCCTGACCGCCCGGGCGCGCAGGTGGCGGCCCTCGGAAACAGGCGGAGCCATGCTGGCCATCAGCGGATCGTCTCCATGAGAGCCTCGGTCTTCTCCTTGGAGGTCCGAGCGCCGACGCGCCACGTGATCAGCACCCAAGCCCCGTAGACAAGCCCGACCTCGACAATCGAGACGAGCGTGGAGATGGCGTTGACGACGGGCAGGTTCCTGGCGTGCCGCAGGGTGGAGTACACCCAGACCGGGAAGAGCCGGTCGAAGCCACCCACGAAGTAGGAGATCTCGAAGTTGTTGAACGACCACGAGAAGGCGAGGATGAAGGACGCTATGAGCGCGGGCGCGACGTGGGGGAGCAGAACGTGGCGCAGGACCTGGAGCTGGGATGCCCCGAGATCGATGGCCGACTCCTCTTGGGTACGGTCGAATCGTGCAAGGCTCGCCGCGACGAGCACCGTGACCAGGGGGAAGGTGACCACGATGTGCATCGGCACGACCGTGGCCCACGACAGAGCCAGCCCCACCTTGTTGAAGTAGATGAGCGCGCTGATGCCGATCACGAGCCAAGGCACGACGAGGGGCGCGGCCAGCACCATGGCGGCCGGGCCGCGCAACCTGAAGCGCAGGCGCGTGATGGGGTAGGCGGCGAGGGTCCCCAGAATGACGCTCACCGGCGCCACGACGCCCGCCACGAGCACCGAGTTGAAGATGGCCTCTCGGAGGTTCTCGTTGCCGAGCGCCTCCCTGTACCACTCCAGCGTGAAGCCGCTCCAGGGCAGTGAGAAGACGATGGAATCGTTGAACGAGAACACCGCCAGCATGACGAGCGGGCCATAGAGCACGATGATGAACGCGACGGCGTAGATACGCCCACCGACGGTGTCCAGCCCGCGCGCCACGCGGAGACCGAACGGCTTGCGGCCCAGGGGTGCGGAGCCGTCGCGCCTGGTCGGCGCGACGGCTCCCCGTGGCACGGTCTCGGCCACTAGCTCCTCTTCACCTCTTGCCAAACCTTGATCCACTCGTCATACCCCTCCTCGGGGGGCGCGGCCGGCAGCCGTCGCGCCTGGTCGGCGCGACGGCTCCCCGTGGCACGGTCTCGGCCACTAGCTCCTCTTCACCTCTTGCCAAACCTTGATCCACTCGTCATACCCCTCCTCGGGGGGCGCGGCCGGCACGATGTTGGTCCAAGTCTCGACGATCGAGGCGTCCTCCACATTGTCTGCCGGCAGGATGTCGAGCGTCGTCGACAGCGTGGGGAGGTAGTCCCACTCCGTCACCTCGAAGGCCTGGGCTTCGGGCGACAGGTAGTAATCGATCAGGGCGTACGCGGCGTCGACGTTCTGGCAGGTGCTGCTGATGCCGTACCCGCAGGTCCAGACGATCTGCCCCTCTTCGCACGTCGTGAACTCCACAGGGTCGCCCTCGTCCTGCGCGTTCTTCGCATTGCTCGGATACCCAAGACCGAGGGAGATCTCGCCGGTGTGGAACAGCGCCACGATCTCGGAGTCGTTCGAGAAGAACGTGCGGAACTGGCCGCGTTGCTTGGCCTCGATGAACAGGTTCTTCACGTTCTCAAGCTGCTCGGAGGTCAGGTTGATCGGATCCTCATAGCCAAGAGCGAGCGCGCCCACCTGGATAGCGGTGACGGCGTAGTCGATCATCGCGACTTGCCCCTCGTACTTCGGGTCGAACAGGTCCATGAACGAGGTCGGCGTCTCGGTGACCTTCGTGCTGTCGTAGGCGATGCCCGTCACCCCGGCGTCGACGGGCGCCATGTAGTGCTGCCCGTCCCCCGAAGTGACCCCCGGCAGGGTCATGAACACGGGGACCATCTCGTTCCAGTGTGTGAGCCGGTTGATGTCGAGCGGCACCACGAGTCCGAGTCGTACTGCCCTCTCGGCGTTCTCTTCCACGCAGAGGTTGATGACGTCGGCCTCGAACCCCGCACGCAGCTTGGCGATGGCGGCGTCGCCATCTTCGTAGGCGCTGGCCTTGAGGTTCACGTTCGGGTACTTCGCATAGAATCCCTCGAGGTACTCCGGCACGAAGCCGTCCTCGTAGGCGAACACGGTGAGCTTGCCGGAGATGTCCTCGGGCTCAGGAGTGGCGCTGGTGCTCGGCGACGGAGCGGCGGTCTCCTCGTCGCCACAGGCACCGAGCAGCAGAACGCCACCGACCAGAACGGTCACGATCAACACGATGCATAGGTGTGTCTTCGTGCTCACATCAAACCTCCCTGGAGGGGCGAATTCGTCGCCCACACATGGTGCCGAACGGAGCAAGCGTGTGCATCCTACTTAGTCAAGTGTCGACAGTCAACGGTATTGCGGCTTGCTCGCCGCAGTGCTAGCGTCGCTTCGTCATGAACGACGGGAACCTCACAGTCGAGAGCGCGCTGGCGGCGCTGATGAGCGCACGCGACGTGGACGTGTGGGGAGCGGCGGTCACTCTGCCAAGCTGGCCGGCGACGCCGGCGCTGCCTACGGCGATCTCGTTCGCTCTCGGGATGCGACCTGCTTCGCTCGAGGGCCTCGAGCGAGGCCCGACCGACGCCGAAGTCCGTGAGTACCGGCGGGTCAACGACGAGCTGATCGAGATCGGTGAGGCGTGTGTCGCTTTCCTGCGTGCGCACGGCTACGAGGGTGAGCGCGTCGACGACGACGCGCCGGACGGCCCGACGGACCCGGACATCTTCGCCTCAAAGACGGCGGCGACGCAGGCGGGCCTCGGCTGGATCGGGAAGACGGCCCTTCTCGTGACTCCGGAGTACGGCTCCTCCGTTCGTCTGGGTACGGTATTCACGGACCTGCTGCTCCCCACGGGGGCGCCGGTCACGACCGGCCGCTGCGGCTCCTGCCGGGCATGTGTCGACGCCTGCCCGGTCGCTGCCGGGCGGGACGTGACGTGGCGCGCAGGCCTTCCGCGGAGCGTCCTCTACGACTCCGTGGCCTGCGACGCCTTCCAGTTGGGCTTCCCGGACCACGACGAGATCTGCGGTATCTGTATCTGGGTCTGTCCCTACACGAAGCGCGCCTTCCGTCGCGATGTGCCAGAGTCTCAGCGTGACGTCCAGGCGTGGAGGGGGGATCGGTGATGAGGTTCCAGAACAAGGTCGCGCTGGCCACGGGCGGCAGTAGTGGAATCGGCCTCGCCACTTCGCGCCTGCTCGCGAGCGAAGGGGCGGCGGTGATGATCTGCGGCCGGGACGCCGATCGCCTGACGTCCGCCCTGCGAGGACTGGAGGACCTCGCCGGGAGCGTGGCCGGCGTGTGCTGCGACGTGAGCGACGAAGCCGACGTCGACCGGCTCTTTGCCGAGATCGAGCGCCGTTTCGGCAGTCTCGACATCTGCGTGTGCAATGCGGGCATCGAGACGGACGAGGGCTACAGTATCCTCGATCTGCCGAGCTCCGTCTTCGATGAGAACGTGGCCGTCAACTTGCGCGGCGTCTTCCTGACGGCGCGCGGCGCGGCGCGCCTGATGAAACCGCAGGGCGCCGGTGCCATCATCGTCATCGGTTCATCGAGCGGCATCGTCGTCGACCTCGCGGACCCCTCACCCACCTACAACGCGACGAAAGCCGCCGCGCACATGTTCGCGCGCTCGCTGGCCGTCGAACTGGCGCCCTTCGGCATCCGCGTCAACGCAATCGCGCCCGGATGGGTCGAGACTGGAATGACCGCAGAGGACGACGAGGACACGGTCGCGATCGCGCTGACCAAGATCCCCATGGGCCGCTACGGCCGACCCGATGAGATCGCCGAGGCGGTCGCCTTCACGGCCAGCGATGCTGCCTCGTTCATGACGGGTGCAGTCCTCGTGATCGACGGGGGCGAGACTCTGAGCTGAGCAGCAACGGAGAGCTGGGCCTGCCTAAGCCGATCGACAGCGATCGGCGGCTACGCGCGGCAGCGCTCGTCGATGTACGCCGTGGCGATTTCGACGAGGCGTGCGTGCCCGAAACTCGGATCGTGACCGCCGTGCACCGTCGTCACGGGCAGGTCGCGCAGACGTTCCATGGTACGCAAGTAGGCATCGATGTCGCTGCCCGGCATCTGGTCGAGCAGGGGGCCGTCGCGATAGACCGCGTCGCCCGAGAGCAGGATGCCGCTCCTCTCCTCCCACAGTCCGATGCTGCCCGGCGAGTGCCCCGGCAGGTGCAGGACGGTGAAGACGCGGTCGCCGAGGTCGAGCGAGTCGCCCTCGTCCACGGTGCGGGTGGCGGTCGTGGCCTGGATCGCGAAGGTGGCCGGGTCGAACCCGTCGTGAGGCGCCGCCGTCACCAGCAGGTCGGGCAGCTCGAGGCCATCGGCGGCGATCTCCCGCAGCAGCCCAGCCGGGAACTGCGCCGTGATCAGACAGGCCGCGTCGGCGGCCGTCGCGAGCGCCTCCGCCTCGAGCGGGTGAACCAGCCGCTCGAAGAACTCGTGCATGCCGCCCATGTGGTCGGAGTGCGTGTGGGTGGCGACCGCGAGGAGCGGCTTGCACGGATGCTCCTGCAGGGCGCGCACCGCCGGGAGCAGCGGGGCGATGCCGTTTCCGCAATCGACGAGCAAGTCGCGCTCACGACCCGTGACCAGCCAGAGATTGGCGCGCAGGAACTCGTCGACCCAGGGCTCGGTGAGCAGCGTCACGCCGGCCCCGGCGGGCGTCGCGGAGAACCATTCGGCGACGACGGGGAGTCCCGCCGCTCCGCCGCCCGTCGTCTCCCCGTCGCCCATCGCCGTCCCCCGTCTCGCTCCGCCGCCGGCGCCCCCCTACAGCCCAGGGACCGGCGGGTTCAGCGCCGGATCGTACCACTCACCGGTCAGCTCACCGCCGTCGACGATGATGGTCTCGCCGTTGATGAACGAGGCGTCGTCCGAGGCGAGGAAGAGGACCGCGGCCGCCTGCTCGTCGGGCCGCCCCGGCCGCCGCATCGGCACACGGCCGCAATACTCGACGAATTCGCGGTGATACTCCTCCGGCGAGAGCTCTTCGACCGCCTCCGGAGTGACAGTCTGACCCGGCGCCACGCAGCACGCACGCAGACCCCTGTGTCCGAGCTCGTGGGCGAAGCAGCGCGTCATCATGACCAGAGCAGCCTTGGAGGTATTGTAGTTGGCCGCCGGCGACTCCACCCGGAAGGCGTTGGCGGAGGCGATGTTGATGATGACGCCACCACCCTGCTCGACCATGTGGCGCGCCGCCGCTTGGCTGGCGTAGAACGGCCCGTCGAGGTTGACCGCCATGGTCTCACGCCAGATCTTCTCCTCCATCTCGAGGACGGGGCCGTACGGCATGACGGCCGCGTTGTTGACCAGCACGTGCACGCCACCCAAGGCGCTCACCGCGGCGGCGACCATGTCGCGCGCCTGCTCGGGCACGCCCATGTCGACGACAGCGGTGCGCACGCGCTCGGGCGCGCTGGATGCGGCGCTCATCTTGTCGAGCAGCTTGTCGCGGCGCGCGACGGCGAACACCGTGGCGCCCTCGTCAACGAAGGCATGGGCGATCGCCCAGCCGATGCCGCTCGAGGCGCCGGTGACGATCACGTTCTTGCCGATGAAGCGTCTCACGGCTCCTCCTCGGTCGGGTCCGTCCACAGTGTCGTGCTCTAGCCGACCGTCGGGTAGAACAGCGGCGCGCCGCGAGCGCCAACGCCCCCCACGAGGATGTGCCACTCGCCGACGTTCGCGATCGCCAGCCGATCCAGCTCGGGGCCGACGAACGCGACGTTGGTCGGCGTGTTGAGCTTGAGGCCACGCGGATCGTCGGCGACAACGGTGAGACCGCCGTTTGCGGCGAGGCGATAGACGCGATCGGGCCGATAGCACGCTATGTAGAGCGCGCCTTGGTCGTCGAAGGCGATACCGTCGGGCACATGGGCGTCCGGAAGCTCGACGACCAGCACCGGCTCGCCCGCCGCGCCGTCCGGGCCGACCGGCACCCGCCATACACCCGGCAGGCTGGACTCGACGACGTAGAGCCAACGCCCGTCGGTGCTGAAGCAGCAGCCGTTCGGGTAGTGCCGCAAAGCGGCTGTCCAGACGACCGTCTCCCCGCCGGGCGCGATGCGGTAGATGACGCCGTTCTGCTCCTCCCAATCGGAGGAGTCGGTGACGAAGAGGTTGCCGGCGGCATCGAAGACGCAGTAGTTCGGCTCGACCATGTCGCGCTCCGCGCTGCCGGCCGAGTAGACCTCCACGTCGCCGGACCGCGGGTCGACGCGCAGCACCTCGGCGCGACCCTCGTCGCAGGCGTAGATCGCGCCGGCCGCGTCGACCGCCAAGCCGAGGATGCCGCCGCCGGTGTCGGCCACCTGGGCGACTTCGCCGTCGAGCGTGACGGCGTAGATCTGCCCGGCCTCGCCCCCGGCGTAGATGCGCCCGGTCACCGGGTCCCAGACGAGGTCCTCGGGGTGATCCAGGTCCTCGGTGAGGACCTCGAAGTCGCCGAGCATGTCGGTCATCGCCGTCCCTTCGTGTCGTTCCCCTGCTTCCTACTCCTCACCCCTGAGCTTCTTCATCGCCGCCTTGACGGCGCCGCTGTCGACCGCCAGCTCGACGAAGCCGATACGTTCGTCGTAGATCGCTGCGTCCACCTGCTCGCGCAAGTCGTCCTCGAAGATGTGCACCACGGGGAGTCCCAACTGGACCCCTGCCAATGGACCGACGTAACTCGGGTCGCCTTCGGTGACCGTCTCGGCGACCATCTCGAGTCCCTCGAGATCGGCCGCCCCGAGCACCACCACCAGGTCGTCAGTGCCGTACCGCTCCACCGTCGACTTGATGCGACCTTGGTTCTCCGGGTCCATCGCTCCCGCCGCCGTTCAGACGAAGCACTCCGTCTCGATCATGACGACGTCGGCGCCCGCGGTGCGGACACAGTCCGCGATCGCCTCTCCCGAGACGCTGTCGCGTTCGCCGAGGGCGATCACCTTCTTGCCCTTGAGATCCATCACTCACCTCCCTCCACCAGCCTGCTGACGGCGGCCTCCACCTCGGCCGCCGAGGGGTTCCCGCTCAGACGCTCGACTTCGACGCCGTCGCGATAGAGCACGAACGTGGGCATGGCGATGACTCTCAGGTCACGAGCGATCTGACGGTTCTCGGCAGCGTTCACCTTGACCAGCGTGAACCTGCCCCCGCACTCCTCCTCGAGCTTCTCGACCGCCGGCATGAGCGCCAGACACGGCACGCAGCGCGGCCCCCAGAAGTCGACCAGCACGTTACCCGACGCGACGAGCGCGGGGAACGAGTCCACGGTTGCGTCGACTGCCATTCACACCTCCAGGATCACGGAGACCGCATCCCACATCTGGGTCATGCGGCCGAGGAACAGACTGCCCTTCGCCATCAGCATCGTCGACGTCAGTTCGCCGCGTGCGAAGCGGTCCAGGGCATGAGGGATCCAGGGCACCGCCGAGGCGATGTGTCCCTGGGTCGGCGAGAAGCCGGGCAGGCCGCGACGACGACAGAAGTCGTCCATCTCGTCGCGGCCCAGCTCACCGCGCGTCACGCCGAGAGCCGCCAGCAAGCCTGTAGTTGCGCTCCGGCACGTCGTAGCCGCCGGCAGGCTCGGTGATCTCCGGGTTGTGCAGCTCCGTCGAATACACGTCGATGTCGGTGACCTTGCGCCCCAGCTTGTCGAGCGGAACGCCGACGACCTCCTTGAGCAGAGACTGTTGCGAGGAGTCGCTGCCGATACGGTGCTGGCCCACAGCGTCGAGCCGCAACCGGGGGGCGTCATCGCCGGCCGGTCCCACGAGGACCGCCATGCCCGCGAGCACGTCCTCGAGCACGGGCACGCCCCGGTCGAGACTGCCCTTGAACTTCATGCCCAGCTTGGCCAGCGATCCTCCCGCCACGACCACGACCCGCTCGAAGGTGCCCGACTCGACGAGCGCCCCGGCCATGACGAGGGCGTGCACGGGGCTGGTGCAGAAGGCCTTCACGTCACTGCCGTTGGCATTCACGAGACCGCAACATTCCGCGATGGCCTTGGCGAGCGCCCCGCCGCCGCGGTTGTAGCGGTCCCCCACAGCCTCTTCGCCGGCGCCGATCGCGTACCGGATGGACTCAGGGTCGACACTCGAACTGGCGAGCATGACGCGCAGCGCGTGCACCCCGCCCGCCTTGCAGGAGAGGTTCTCGAGCAGGGCGTGGGCGCTGAGCGCCTCGTCTTCGTCGTGCGCGCGCACGAACGCGCCCACGACCTCAGCACCGTCGAACAGCGCCAGATCACCTCTCTCGGGGCGCGGCTCCTCGCCCAGGCGCACGAGGTCGAAGAGGTCGACCTCCTTCATCAACTCGTAGAAGGCGCGCTGGTCGGCGATGTCGCCGTAGGGTCCGGCCGCCGGCGCGAAATCGTCAACCCGCTCCCACCAAGGCCGCTCGCGGCTCCACAACTCCTCCGGTCTGAGGTTGCCGATGAAGACCTGATTCGGGGCGTAGCCGCGAGCCTGTTCGAACGTTCGCAGCTTGTCGTTCACGGTCGCGAACTTCTCTGTCTCGCGCGCCGGCTTGGAGCCGTAGCGCACCAGGTCCGGAACGTGGTCCAGCACGAACGACGCCGCGAGAATCCCCGCGCGCCGCGTCACGACCCCACTCACAGGTCCTCGCCCATACGGCCTCGGTCGCTCACTCTCGTCCCTCCCACACCGTCCGCGGCTGCACATCCGTCTCGAGCATCGAGACGGCGCGCTCCACGATGCGACGCCGCAGCGCGCGCTCGTCGGCGGCGCTGAGACCGGGGTCGCCGACCGGGTTCGTCACGGCGACCCCGCGCAGCGTTCGGTTCGTCCCGACCATGGTCGCGATCGTCGGGAGCGCCGTGATGAACACCGTCGGTATCCCAGCCCGCTCGATCTCCTTGCTCAGCGTTGCCCCGCAACGCGTGCCCGTCCCTCAGGTGCCCGTGAGGATCACCGCCTGGATGCCCGCGTCGCGCAGGCGTTGTGCGATGTCTTGTCCGAACTTCGCCGCCGTGGCCACCGGGGTCGAGTTACCGGTCGTCGTGTAGAGGGTCTCGCGCAGGGCGCCGATCCGTCCTTCGGTCACCAGGCTGCGGACGGCATCGAGCGGCACGATCCGGTCAGGGTCGAGGTTCGCGATGCTCGTGTCGTACCCGCCGTGCACCGTCTCCCAGCTCTCGGGTTCGAAGCCGGCCAGGCCGTCAAGCGGGTAGGTGAGCCAAGCGTGTGCGCGGTTCGACTCGAGCCGGTCCGGGTTGCCCTTGGGTACAAGACCGGCCTCGGTGACGAGCGCCACCGTCGCCGCGCCAGCATCCAGGAGCGGTGGTGGCGGCGGGACGTGGTCGAACGCCGCCGCGACCTCGGTGCGGATGTCCCCCGAGAGTTTGGCGAGCAGCAGTTCGACGGCGCGCTGAGCGCCGGTGAGTTCGGCCTGCTCGTTGCAGCGCAGGCCACGCGGCAGGTAGCCCTCCTCGCCGGGCGGCCCCAGTACCTCGCAGGCCGCCAGTCGGCGCGCCAGCTCCGCCATCCGTGGCAGCGCTTCGCGCATGCCCGTCACCTTGACGTCGGTCGGCACGATGTAGGCGGCCCCCTCGGCGGCGAGCACGCCCGGGTTCTCGGGGTGCATGCCGCAGACAGCAGGCACGCCACTGCGGGCCGCCTCGCGCGCGAGCGAGCCGCAGGCGTAGCCGTAGCGGCCCGACCCGAACGACGGCCCGCAGACGAGCACGTCAGGCCGCTCCTCGTCGAGCCAGCGCAGGAGCTGCTCGAGCGCATCCTCTTCGTGCTCCCCGAAGTAGTCGTCGCCGCAGGCGAGTGTGGCCGCCACGTCAAGACCGAGACCTTTGCCGGGGCCGACGGCGCCGTCGAGGCGGACCGGCTCTGTGCCGGCCGCCTCCTCGCCACCGAGGCCGGCAAAGAACTGGTTGATGTAGTGCACGACCTTCACCACGACATGGCCCGCAGCTTCATGTCCCCCATCTGGCAGAGCGACCCCAAGTAGGCGACCGCCGGCACTGGGCCCGCGTCGTCGGCCGGGCGCCCCGCCCACGTGCGCCGGCCGCCGACCACACGCTCCGGGCGCCACTCCGGCACCAGCTCCTCCTCGTTGCCGACGCTCACGATGCAGTCGGCCTCGGGCACGTGGTCGGTGAGACCGCCGTTCGTCTCGGCGAACAGCACCGCGGTGCGGATTCCGAGTCGCTCGCAGGCGCGACAGGTGAGCACCGTGTCGGTGTGAGAGTTGCCGCTCTGGAAGGTCGTCAGCACGGCTGCCTCGGCGTTGACCTGGCGGGCGAGCTTTGCGGCCATGAGCGCGGACCGCTCCTTGTCGAACGCGGACGGCAGATAGCCGAGCGTGAGGATCACGCCGCTGAAGCACAGGTCGACACCGTGGCGGCGCAGCAACTCGCGCAGCAAGCTGCTTCGCTGGAAGAAGTAGGTGGGATCACGCACGCCGGCCCAGTCGTACTGCCCCGCCGTGAGCGCACCATCGAGCACCTCGCGCGCGTCGAGGAGCGTCGGTACCAGGCCGCCCAGAGGCCGCCCGTAAAGGAACATGTCGACGAGAGGGCCCTCGGAGGCGACCTGCAGGATCACGCACACGCGCGGCAGGTCGCGAGAGACCGGCGGCAAGTCGAGCAGGTCGACGCGATCGGGCGACGCGCCCATCGTGCTCCCCGCCAGGTCGCGGGCGACACGCAGTGTCACCCGTCGTAGCGAGGCGTCCGCCTCGGCCGGCGGGGCCGCCGGGTCGCACGTGTAGCTCAGCACCACATTCTGCGTCGCCGACCAGTACGTGAGTCCAGCTCCGGGGCCGGCCATGTCCACGAACGAGTCGCCGTCGGGGTACACGTCGAGCGTCGTCACGTCGTAGGTGCCGTAGAAGTCCGCGGTGGCCAGAACGGCAGCCCCCTCGAAACGCTGCGTCCGACCGACACCGGCCACCGCCAGCGCGCCCAGCGCGCCGGGGAAGGTCGTCCCGGGCTCGTCCGTCTTGACCGCCGGCTCGACTGCGTCGAGGACGTTGAGCACGCGCACAGGCTCGCCCGGTCGTACCAGCGTGACGCTGACTCCCAGCAGGCCGGGCTCACCGGCCGCCGACGCCTCCAGGCCGGCCGTGTCGACGGTCAGGACGCCGTCGCGCAACGAGGTCTCGGCGCCCGCGACGACGTCACTCACCGCAAACGCGGCGAGTTCCAATGGCGGTGTGGGCGTGGCGGGCATCCGGTCGCCTCCAGACAAGAAGCGTCGACTGTCGACAGTTTACTGGCGGCCCGATGCCGCGGTCAAGCCGCTGCCAGACGCGCCATCGTCGCCGCCATGATCGCCGCTGCCTCCTCGATGTCGGCGTCGTCGACGTCGAGGTGCGTGACGAGCCGTAGGCCGTAGGGGTTAGGGTCGACCAGCAAGCCGGCCGGCCCCGCCGCCTCTGCGACCTGGTCTGCGGTCAGGCCGGCCGGCCGCGGGTCGGCGAGCACCATGTTGGTCATTACGCGATCGACATCCACTGCCAGCCCCGGGACCGAGGCTAGGCGGCCGGCGAGGTCACGTGCCCGGCGATGATCGTCCGCGAGGCGGGCGATGTTGTGCTCCAGCGCATAGAGTCCGCCGGCCGCGACGATACCCACCTGGCGCATCGCGCCACCGAACTGCAGGCGGTACCGAACCGCCCGACGGATGAGCCTTTCACTGCCCAGAAGAAGGGAGCCGACCGGCGCCCCCAGCCCTTTCGAGAGACAGGCGTTGAGCGAGTCGAACGGCTCTGCGAGCTCATGGAGCGATAGCCCGGTGGCGACGTGGGCGTTGAAGACGCGCGCGCCGTCAAGATGCAGAGCGAGACCGTGACGATCACAGAACGCGCGCATCTCGCGGATCCTCTCCTGCGGATACACGACGCCCCCGACGGCGTTGTGGGTGTTCTCGAGGCTGACGACGCGCGTCACCGAATCATCAGCATCCTCGTCGCTGCGCACGTACAGCTCCAGCTCGTCGGGGTCCAACGTCCCGTCCGGCGAGTCGAACTGGCGCAGCTGCAGCCCCGAAAGGGCCGCCGCAGCGCCCATCTCCCACTGCACGATGTGTGAGCGCGCATGGATGAAGACCTCGTCGCCGGCCTGCGCCATTGACGCGCAAGCGCCACCTGATTGCTCATCGTCCCGGTCGGGAAGAAGAGCGCTGCCTCCTTGCCGAAGAGGTCGGCGGCGTACTCCTGAAGGCGGTTGACGGTCGGGTCTTCGCCCGACTCGTCGTCGCCGACCGGTGCCGCTGCCATCACGCGCCGCATCTCGTCGCCGGGTCGCGTCTTCGTGTCGCTGCGCAAGTCGATGATCTTCATATCGGCGCTCAGTCGCGCTTGACCTCCTGCCAGAAGAGCGGGCGGGACGCCGCGCACTCCGCCCACGCGCACATTCGACCGTCGACCTGTCGAGGCACTGGCGCAAGCACCTGATGCCCGGCGTCGGCGACCTGCGCGGGAACCCGACGTCCGCACCAGGCCGATGCTCCGGCCATCGCCGCAACAGTGGCGAGCCGACACCCCTCCTGTTGCCGTGAGCCGCTCCCGGCGGCCCTCGTCACTGACATCAGCCGCGGCCTTTCTTGACTTCGTACCAAGCCTGGATCCAGTCGATGTGTTCGAGCTCGGGCACGCGGGCGATCGGGCGGCTCAGGTGCTCGAGATCGACAAGCCCAAGACGAACGCGATCGCTTGGTTCGACCAGTGCCGTGGCGTCGCGGTTTGCGGCCATATCGCCGGAGGCAGTCGCGAGAAGGGCCTGTGTGGCCGGCTGCAGGCAATGCTCGATCAGCGCGTACGCAGCCTCAAGGTCACGCGCCTGCGCCGTGATGGCGAGCCCGCACGCGGCGAGCGGCTGCCCCTCCGCGGCAAGTGCGAAGGCGACCGGCGCCCCGCGTCGCTCGAGCTCAGACGCGGTGCGCCGGTCGCCGACCGCGATCACCACCCGGCCAGTCCGGAAAGCGCTCGCAAGGTTGTCGAGATCCTGCCAGAAAGTGCGGTAGTGCTCCTCGTAGTGCCTGAGGTGGGCCTTGACTGCGACCGCCTGCTCAGCGGTGAGCCGCTCCGGATCGGGCAGACCGAGGTCGAGGGCGGCAATCTGGAACGCCAGGCGCAGCGTCGTCGGCGAAGCCCAGGCGGCCCTTGTAGCGGGCTGAGAACAGGTCGCCGAACGAGTCCGGTGGGTGAGCCGTCTCGGCCGGGTCGTACACGATGCCGGTCACCGAAGCCGTCAAAGGCACCATGTAGACCTTGCCGTCGACGATCACGCCGGGCAGATCCTTGAGCACGGGGTAGAGACGATCCCATTGGGCGATGCGGCTCGTGTCGAGAGGCTGCAGCAGGCCCTGGCGAGCGAGACGCTCGGCGGTCTCGTTGCTACAGACCTCCACGATGTCGGCCCTCCGCCCCGCGTTCAGGTCGACCAGGATGTCCTCGCCGAAGGCATACGGCCGGACCTTCATAGCGAATGGTGGCGGCCGCCGGTCGGGCTCGTCGAACCCCGCAGCCGCGATCAGCCGCGGCCGCGCGAACAGGACGAGTTCAGCGTCGGTCGCAGATGACGCACTCGCCTGCGGAGTACTCTTAGGGAGAGCGGTGCCCCCACATCCGGCGAGGACCGCCAGCGCACCGGCGAACACCAGCGTGCAGAGGGCGATGATCCGAAGCTGCCTGCGCGTGCCCTGCATGGCGCGGCCGACGCACAGACTAGGGGTGGTCGGGCAGGGCGTCGATGTAGGTGGCGACCTGGTCCCTCGCGCGCTCGACATGACCCTCGAAGCGCGTAGCCGCCAAGGCAGGATCGCCGCTCTCGAGGGCGGCCATGAGCGGCTCGTGCTCGCCGGCGACGTCATCGAGCGTGCGATAGATGTACTCGTCGAGTTTCATCAGGTTCCTCAGAACGGGCACGTGGCGCATGAAGACCTCGTGCAGGCGCCGGTTGCCGGTCAGATGACACACACCCTCGTGGAAGGCGAGGTCGGCCTGCGAGACGACGGCCACGTCACCGTTCTCTGCGGCCAGAAGCAGACGCTCCAAGAGCCGCCGCATGGTCCGCATGTCGCCGCTGCGAGCGCGCGCCGCGAGCTCTTTGGCGGCACGCGCCTCGATCGCGGCGCGCAGATCGTAGATCTCGCGCACGTCGGCGCTCGTGAGACGCACGACGAACGTGCCGCGATGCGGCTCCTCCTTGACAAGGCCTTCGGCGCGCAGGAGCTTGAAGGCCTCGCGGACGGGGCCCCGGCTCACGCCCAGCTGCTGCGCGATGCCGGCCTCGACAAGACGTTCGCCCTGTCCGAAGCCGCCGGAGAGGATCTCCTCACGGATACGGTCAGCAACGTCTTCGGCAAGGAGCTTGCGTGTCTGCAGTGGGCGCATGCGGCAGACAGTTTACCATGAACCGCGAGCTGGTCACGCGGAGAGCCCGCGCAGACGCGACCCCGCGCGAACAAGCCCGCCGGCGGCGCGCGTCAGGCCCGTCACGACCGCTGATAGACTGTCGACAGTCGACCTAACAGCGGGCAGTTGTGCGCAACCTGGCACCGTCACGGTGCGCCACATGCCGGCTCGCCACAGGAGGGCGCCATCATGGATGCCAGCATCGGCGGTGGCCGATCGTTCGAGCTGCCGCGCGTCGCCACCTCTCTGCCCGGCCCGCACTCGACGGCCCTTTTTGCGGCCGCCGACACGGTGCTTTGCGGCCCACTGCGGGATCACGAGGATGTGCCGTTCGTCGAGGCGCGCAAGACCGACTGGCTGATCGAGGACGTCGACGGCAACACGTTCGTTGACCACGTCTCGGCTTGGGGGGCGACGCCCCTCGGTGCACACCCCACGGCGAGCCGAGCCGCAGCCGAGGCCCAAGAACGCTACGGCATGGAGATCACCGACTACGTCATGAACGAGCCCGCTCTGGCGCTTGCGCAACGTCTGGTCGAGATCGCGCCCGCAGGCCTCACGCGTGTCGGATACAGCATCAGCGGGACCGAGGCCGTGGAGGCCGGCGTCAAGCTCGCCCGCGAAGCGACCGGACGCGCGATGATCCTGGGCTTCCTCGGTCAGTACCACGGGGAGTCGACCTACCTCACAGCCGCCGCCAGCACCGACCTGTCCGAGGTCACGAGCAACGCCGCGCAGTATGTCTCGGGCGTCGTGTTCGCCCCCTATCCGAACCGCTTCCGGGCGCCGTTCCACCACGGTCCCGGTCCCTACGACGAGACCCTCTACGCGGACTTCATCGAGGACTACCTCCTTGTCCACCAGGTCGAGCCCGAGCAGGTCGCCGGCGTGCTCATCGAACCGGTGGCCGGCGAAGGCGGGATCCTCGCCCCGTCGGCGGCGTTCTGGCACCGACTGACCAGCCTCTGCCGCCGCCACGGCTGGATGCTCATCCTGGATGAGGTGCAGACCTGCCTCGGTCGCTGCGGCGCCATGTTCGCCGCCGAGTTGTGGGATCTCGAGCCAGATATCCTCCTGATGGGCAAGGGCATCGCCGCCGGCTGCCAGCCCATCGCCGCCGTCCTCGCAGCCGAAAACGTCATGGCGGACTCCGATGTCCAACCAGGCGGCACCTTCGCGTGGACGCCGGCGGCGTGCGCAGGCGCTCTCGCCGGGATCGACACCATCCTGTCGGAGGGCGCCCTCGACAACGCACGCGAACTGGCCCGCATCGCCCACGAGGAGCTCGACCAGCTCGTCGCACGTCACGAGCAGGTCGGCGACGTGCGCGTCGTCGGAGCCTGGGTGGGCATCGAGTTCGTGACCGACAAGAGGACCATCGCGCCCGCTCCGGCCTTTCACGCCGCGGTGCACCAGACTTTGGTCCGCCGCGGCGTGCTTGGTATCACGCAGTGGGGCAAGTGGGTGTACCGCCTGCAGCCGGCGATCAACATGCCACCAGACCTCTTCCGTTGGTCGTGCCGGCAGGTGGCGGAGGCCATCGCCGACGTGGCCGCCCAACCACCGGCCGAACCAGGGCTGCTGGCACGCTACGATGACGGCGTCCGACGTCGCACGGGCTGAGCCGAGTGGCCCGAATATCTTGAGACGCCGTCTCGCCTGGACCCTGGCCTGCGCATTCGCCATCGCGGGCATCGGGAGCACACTCGGTCTGCTCGCGAACGCAGTGTCGAGCGCGGGGATCCCCCTGGCCCCGAGAAGCGCGCCGCCCGATCGCGCGATCGGTCTTGCCGACGCCCGTCGGCTCTTCGATGATCACGCCGCGCACTTCGTCGACGCGCGCCCGCGCCGTGACTTCGTCGAGGGTCACGTCGCCGGCGCTCTCAACGTGCCCCTGGCTGAGCGTGCCGACGCCCTCGTGCGTCTCAACCGGGAGATCCCCCGCACGCGGCCGCTCGTCGTGTACTGCGAGGGTGGTCGGTGCGAGTCGGCGTCCGAGCTGAGCGCATGGTTCGCCGGCAACGGCTGGCGTGACGTGCGCGTCCTCAGCGACGGCTATCCCGTCTGGCTGGCGGCGGGCTTCCCCGTCTCGGGAGGGGAGGAGCGGTGACTGCCGCACGCGACGTGGCGCGTCGCCTTGTCGACCCGCGGTTCACGCTGGCCCTGCGCCTGTCGGCCGGCGTCGTGCTCATCTACGCGAGCTACGACAAGCTGCTGGGCCCGCAGGTCTTCGCGGACGCCGTGGACGACTACCGGATCTTGCCGCTGGCGCTCGTCAACCTCGCCGCCGTCGTGCTCCCCTGGGTGGAGCTCGTCACGGGGCTCTGCCTGCTCACCGGCCTCGGGACGCCGGGCGCCGGCCTCGTGACGGCCGCCTTGGCGGCCGTCTACACCGGCGCGCTCACCAGCGCTCTGCTCCGCGGCCTCGCAATCGGCTGCGGCTGCTTCGCCGGTGGCGGGGAGTCATTCTTGTCCTGGTCGGATCTCTGGCTCAGGCTGGCGTTGCTCGCTGCCGGCGCGCAGATCGCCGTCGCGGCGCGCTTCGTCGAGTGGCCTCTCTCTGCTCTCAGCCGACCGGCCAAGCACGGCCCACGCACCACTGGTCTCACGCCAGACTCCTGACGGCCAAGGCGCAGCTGGAGATCGCAGTTCAGCGTCTCGGTGACCCTCGAGCGAGGACCGCCGACGTCACTGCCGCGTCAGCCTCCCGCCTGCAACTCGATGTGATACCCCTTGACGATCGTCTCGTGCACCGTCCACACGCTGCGATAGCCGGCGGCGAAAACGCAGACGTCGCCGGCCTTGACCTCGAACGGGGAGCTGCCGTCGGCCGGCGCAACGGTCATGCGCCCGGCCAGTACGACGAAGGTCTCGTCGCCGTCCATCACGTCGTGGAACACGCCCGGCGTCACGCTCCAGATACCGCTGAACACGCGCTCGTCGGGCGAGACGTAGAGGTCACGACTCATCATCCGCGGCGATCCTTCGATGACCGCCCCCGGCGCGAAGTCCTCAGGCTCCAGCGGCACTGTGGCCGGGTTGCCGATTGCCGGCAGCACGCTCAACCTTCACCCCCGAGGGCTTGCGCACGAGCTTTCTCTTCTTCGCGTCGCGAAGCACCTCGTTGGCGCAGTTCGTCCCGTTGGCGCCGGAGATGCCGCCGCCGGGGTGGGTACCGGCTCCGCACAGGTACAGGTTGCGGATGGGCATCCGATAGCTGGCCCAGCCGCGCACCGGGCGCATGATGAACATCTGGTGATCGCCCATGTCGCCATGCAGCGCATGACCACCTGTGGCGTTGAAGAGGCGCTCCATGTCGAGCGGTGAGAGCACCTGCCGGTGTTCGATCATGCCGTCGAGCCCGGGGAAATACTCGCAGAGCTGCTTCACGCAGCGGTCGGCGACCTCGTCGATGATGTCGTCCCACTGCGAGCCGTCGCGCAGCGTGTACGGCTGCGAGTTCATGTCGATCGTCATGATGTGCTTGCCCTCGGGCGCCATGGACGGGTCGAACACGGTGGGGAAGCAGCACTCGACGTGAGGATGCTCCCTGGCCGGGATCCCGGCGCGCGCCTCGGCTTGGTTCAGGTCCATCAACTGGATCGACGAGGTCACTTCGATGATGCTGCGGTGGTAGCTCTGCACGCCGTCTCCGTCGTTGAGGGCGGAGAAGGCCAGCTTGGGCAGAGCTCCCAGTGCGAGGTTCACCTTGATGCTCGTGCCGTCGGTGATGAACGTCTTGAGGGAGCTGCAGAAGCCTGGCTCGAGGTTCGCCTCGCCGACGAGCCCGAGCATCGTCGTCTTGGGGTCGGCGTTCGAGACCACCAGACTGGTCTCTATCACTTCACCGTCTTCCAGCAGAACGCCGGTCGCCGCCCCGCCGGTGACGATGACTTGTTTCACGGGGGCGCTCGTGCGGACCTCGCCGCCGGCCTCGCGGACGGCGTCCACCATGAGCCGGCCCAGCGTGCCGATGCCGCCGCGCACGAAGCCCCATTTACGCACGCCGCCACCGACCTCAGAGGATGCGTACTCGTGCAGCAGCGTGTACGCGGTGCCCGGCGTCGACGGCCCGGAGACCGAGTCGTTGATCGAGAACCAACCGAGGCCCGCTTTGACCTCTTCAGACTCGAAGTACTCGTCGAGGTACGTCGCGCTGGACGCCATCATGAGGTGGTAGGCGTCGAGCAGGAGCTTGCGGTTCTTCACTGCCGTGCCGCCCAACCGCGTCATGCGACCCCAGTCGGCGAGGCTCCTCATGCGGAGGTCGGGCGGTGTGAGACCGAAGAGCGGCCCGAACCAGCGCGCGATCCGGGTCAGCCCCTCCTCGAACCTGGGGTAGGCGGTGGCATCCTTCTTCGAGAAGCGGCCTACCTCCCTTGCAGCCTCGGAGGCGTGCTCCTCCATCCAGAAGTGGGATCCGCTCGGGTAGACGTTGAGATTGGGACCGCAGGCGTCGACATACAGACCGCGTTCGGCGAGCCGCATGTCGCGCCAGATGTGCTCGCCGAGCATGGCCAGCACGTAGGCCCCCGTGGATGCGCGAAAACCGGGGGCGAACTCCTCGGTCACGGCCATGCCGCCGACCATCTCGCGACGCTCAAGGACCAGCGTGCGGAGTCCCCCGCGGGCGAGGTAGAACCCCGCCACCAGACCGTTGTGGCCGCCGCCGATCACCACCGCGTCGTATCGCTGACCGGTCGTGGTCACGCTGCTCATAGGGTCCTCCTGGGATCCGGGGAGGTCGCCTCGTCGTTCGACGGTTCGACCCTGTCGACAAAGTACACCGCCGGCGCTGGCGGGCGCAGACAGTGCGGCATCTGCATGGCCTGGTTGTACCCTCCGACGTTGATGCAGGCGACGATCTCGCCCTCCTCGACCTCCGGGAAGGGGTAGTCCTCGGCCCAGAGGTCGTCGCCCTCGTTGATGTGCCCGCTGACGGTGACGCGCTGCGTGCGGGCCGCGTCGGCCCGTGCGCAGACGGTGTACTCGAAGGGCGCATCGTAGATGAAGTGGTCGTTCATCACGTTCCAGCCCATGTCGAGCCCCACGAAGGTGACGCCCATGCGGTCTTCAACGCTCACGACCTCGCCGAGCAGGATCGCGGCCTCCTTCGTCAGGAAATCACCGGGTTCGACCGTGATGGTTGCGTCGAAGCGACCCAGGTGACGGGCCAGCAGTCCCGCCCACTCAGCGAGGTCCAGAGGCTTGTCGCCCGGCACCATCGGCACGCCGAGCCCGCCGCCGACGTTGATGCAGCGGACCACGCATCCGCCGTCAACGACCGCGTCGATCATCGCCGCCACCCTCTCCACCGCGCGCTCAAAGGCCGGCAGCGCTTCGCTCAGGTACCCGTCGCCGACGTGGAAGTGAACGGTGTCGATCCTGAGATCGTAGCTTGCGGCAAGGGCGACAGCCTCGTCCAGACGCTCCGGATAGATGCCGAACTTCGTCGGCCGCGTGCTGCTGTAGAGCGATTCGGTCTCTCCCCGCCAAGCGGCCCCCGCGCGAGGATTGACCCGCAGTCCGATGTCCCGTCCGGGTGCGCGGCTTCCGACTCGTCGGATCTGGCTCAGCCCGTCGAGGTTCATGTGCACACCATGGGCGAGGATCACGTCGAGATCCCGCTCCGACAGGTTCGTTCCCGTGTAGCTGATCTCGCTCGCCTGCCAACCGTGCGCCAGACCGTGAAGCACTTCTCCGGGAGAGCAGGCGTCGAGGCCCACGGGCCTAGCGCCTCCGGCTGTGCCCAAGCGCCGAACGTAAGAGAGGACCTCGGGCTCGCGTTGCGCCTTCAGGGCCAGCAGCACCTGACAACGCAGCCCAGCGCCGGTCAAGGCCCCCTGAAGCGCCGCGACCTGTTCACCGACACGCTGTAGATCGAAAGCGTACAACGGCGTGCCGTGACGCTGAGCCATCGACTCAGCGTCACGTCCCGCAAGACAGAGTCGTCCTCCGAATATCCCCAAGCCGGGACGCGCCCAGAAGTCACGCTCATATGGAACACGTTGCAGGTTCCGCCACCCCTTCCTCACTTCGCCCTTCCACGCTAGAGCAAGCGACTGTCGACTGTCAACAACTTCTCGATGCTGTGCTCTGTGACGTTCGCATACATGCGACCTGCCCCACAAACAGCGACCGCGCCATTGACGCTGCGGTCGTGAAGTTTGTAGACTGTTGACCGTCAACGACTAGAGGGAGTCTGAGCGCGCCGTGTTCCGCGGCAACACCGCAGATGATCTGGATTCGCTCCTCGCTCGCGTGGCGGCAGTGTCGCTGCAGTCCGGCTGCGAGGTCCAGCGCGGCACTTTGCCGACCCCGGCACCCATCGAGGTGGCGTCGGCGCTCACGCGCGAGCTCGCCGCGCCGACAGAGTCGTCGCCGCTGGCGAGCCTTGCTCGCGATCGGCAGTCCGTCGCGATCGTCACCAGCGACATGACGCGGGCCGTGCCCAACCGGGAGCTGCTGCCTCCCATCCTGGCGGAGCTGACGCGAGCCGGAGTGGACCTCGACAACGTCTCCATCGTGTTCGGCGGAGGTGCTCACCGGCCCGTGAATCCACAGGAGATGCGCCATCTCCTCGGGCACGAACTCGCGAGCACCCTTCATATGGTGGCGCACGACTCCAAGCAGAGTGAGTGCACATGGGTCGGCCAGACACCACGAGGCAACGAGGTGCGCATCAACACGCTGGTGGCCGAGGCCGACCTGGTGATCGGCCTCGGGGTCGTCGAGGCTCACGAGTTCGCCGGCTTCAGCGGTGGCCGCAAGGCGATCCTACCTGGCGTGGCGGCCTACGAGACGATCGTCCACAACCACAACGTCGCGCTGCTCGAGGATGGGTCAGCGCGACCCGGCGTACTCGTTGACAACCCCATCCACGAGGAGATGCTGTCGGCGGCGAGATACGGAGGGCTCGAGTTCATCGTGAACGTCGTGCTCGACGCGCGGAACCGCGTGGTCGCCCTGGCTGCAGGCGAGCCCGAGGCCGCTCACGCCCGCCTTGTGGACTTCGTACGGGCGGCCCAGACCTTGCCTGCCGCTTCGGGGGTGGACATCCTCGTTGCCGGCCCGGACACCCCACTCGACATCAACTTCTACCAGTCGATCAAGGCCCTCATCGCTCTGGAGCCACTCGCCACCCAGGAGATGACAGTGGTTCTCCTGTCGCCCTGCCACGAAGGCCTCGGCAGCGAGGAGCTGGTACAGCCGTTCATCGATGCCGCGAGCCCTGAGGACGTGATGCGCGCCGCCGCCGCCGACTACACAGTGGAGAAGGACCACAGCTACCTGCTTGCACGCTTCCTCACTCGGTGCCGTAACGTCATCGCCTGGTGCCCAGGCATCGGCTCCGAGGAGCTCGAGCTCATGGGACTGGAGGTCGCGTCGAGCCCCGAGGACGCCATCACTCGCGCTATCACTCGGCACAGCGGCCGTCGCGCGCGTCCCCGGGTCCTTCTCTTCCCGCGACCTCAACGCGCGCTCCTCGCGCCATCACCGGCCGACACCCACCCGTCAACCCCTCGAGAAGGACGCCCGACATGACCACCAAGATCACCGCCGCCCGCGCCCGCTCGATCCTCGACTGCCGCGGCTACCCGACCGTTCAGGTCGACCTCTGGGCCGGCGCGGCGCCGGGAGATGCCGGCGCGACCCACGGCCGCGCCAACGTCCCTTCGGGCCGCTCGACCGGCGCGGCCGAGGCGGTCGAGCTGCGGGATGGGGGCGAAGCGTACCGTGGATACGGGGTGACACGTGCGGTCGCGAACGTCATCGACATCATCGGACCGGCGGTGGCCGGCCTCGACGTCGAGGACCAGGCCGGTCTCGATCGCGCCCTCTGCGAGCTGGACGGCACGCCGAACAAAGGGCGTCTCGGAGCCAACGCTCTCCTCGGAGTGTCGCTGGCCGCGGCGCGCTGCGCCGCCACCATCCGCGGCCTGCCGCTGCATCGCTCACTGCGCGCGGACTCCCGCGTGCTGCCGGTCCCCATGATCAACCTGCTCGGCGGCGGCCGGCTTACCTCCAACGACCTTGCCTTCCAGGAGTTCATCATGATGCCGGTCGGGGCGCGGTCCTTCAGCGAGGCCCTCCGCATCGCCAGCGAGTGCCACATGGCGCTCGAGGAGATCGTCGTGGCGCGCTACGGCAAGCTCTCCGCGAACACCGGCGACGAGGGCGACTTCGCCACGCCGATCGTCGACGTGCGCGAGGCGCTCACCGTGGTCCACGAGGGCGTCGCCGCCGCCGGCTATGCCGACGCGGCGGTCTACGCCCTCGACTGCGCGGCCACCCACCTCTGGGACGAGACGACGCGGACGTACGCCGTGGGCGGACGGCAGCTCTCGACCGCCGACATGATCGACCTCTACGGGGAGCTGGTGCGCGACTTCGACGTCGCCAGCATCGAGGACCCCCTCCACGAGGAGGACTGGGAGGGCTGGGTCGCGCTCACGAAGGCCTTGCCGGAGACCCAGTTCGTCGGCGACGACCTGTTCGTGACGGACCCCGACCGTGTCCGCAAGGGAGTCTCGCTCGGCGCCGCCAACGCTCTGTTGTGGAAGGTGAACCAGATCGGCACCCTCACGGAGGCTCTCGCAGCCGCGGCCATCGCCGTTCAGGCCGGCTGGGGCATCTGCGTGAGTGAGCGCTCCGGCGAGACCGAGGACCCGATCATCGCCGACCTCGTGGTCGCCCTCGAAGCGGGACAGATCAAGACTGGCTCGCCCGTACGCGGTGAGCGCACGGCGAAGTACAATCGCCTGCTCGAGATCGAGGAATGGCTCGGGGCGGACGCCGTGTACCCGGGGCGAGACTTCCGTCGGCCCCTATCCGGCGACGAGGTGCAGCGTTCGACCCAGGACACCGATGACGATGCGCAGACCGCCGCGGCCGCCGGAACATGACGCCGACGCTGCACGCAGACCGCTCCGCCGGAATGGACGGTGGTGTGAGACTCGTGCGTGACCCGGCAGGGCTCACTTCGCACGGTCGCGAGGGCCTGCGCCGTGACGCACTGGCGATAGCCACGCAGGCCCTTGCCGCGGTCGACCCGGTCGCGGCCGCGCAGCGGCTCCTGCGTCTCGAGGGTGACGTCCTCCGCGTCGGCGACGACGCCTACGAACTCTCCAACCGGGAAGTCTACGTACTGGGCGTCGGCAAGGCGACCATGGGTCTGGCCGCGCTGCTCGACGAGCTTCTCGGCGCGCGGTTGCGCGACGGAGCGGTCGTCGTCAAGCACGGACAGGCCCAGCCACTTCGCCACATCGAGGTCCTCGAAGCCGCCCACCCCGTGCCCGACGAGGGCAGCCTGCGGGGTGGCGAGCGCCTGCTCGCCATCGCCGAACGCGCACGACCCGGTGACCTCGTGCTGTGTATCGTCACGGGGGGCAGCTCCTCGCTGGCCATCGCGCCGGCCGAAGGGATCACGCTTCAGGACAAAGCGGCGACGAACCGCCTGCTCCTGCAGTCCGGTCTCGACATCGTGCGCATGAACGACGTGCGAAAGCACCTCTCGCGGATCAAGGGAGGAAGGCTCGGCGCCGCCTGCGCGTGCGCCCTCGTCAATCTGACCGTCTCCGACGTCGTCGGCGACCCCCTCGACTACTTCTCCGACCTCACCGTCGCGGACCGCTCGACCTTCGCCGACGCCGTCGCCGCCTGCGACGCAGCCGGGCTTTGGGATCGGCTACCCGCCACCGTCGCGGCGCACCTGCGCCGCGCGGACCCGGCGGCCGAGACGGTCAAGAGGCTCGCCGGGGTGCGCAGCCACATCCTCGCGACATCGCGCACCATGTGCGACGCGGCCGCAGCTGCGGCGCAAGCCCTCGGCTACCGCGAGGAGGTCCTGACGCTCGCTCTCGAGGGCGAGAGCGCCGCGGCGGGGCGCTGGCTCGCTGAGCGGCTCCACGCCGCCGGCGGCGGCAGAGCCGTCATCGCCGGCGGCGAGACCACGGTCGCACTGCCCGGCGACAGCGGCAGCTGGGGTGGACCGAGCCAGGAGGCCGCGCTCTCGGGAGCACTCGCACTCGAGGGACGCCCGGCGGCCTGTTTGCTCTGCATCGACTCTGACGGCAGCGACGGACCGACGGACGCGGCCGGAGGACTGATCGACGACTTGACGGCGGAGGCGGCGAGGGCGGCGGGCATCGACCTGCCCGCCGCCCTCGCCGCCCACCGCTCCGGCCCCGCGCTGAGCGCGGTCGGCGACCTCGTCGTCACCGGCCCGACCGGGACCAACGTCAATGACCTGAGGATAGGCCTGACGGCCCCGGTCTGACCGGGGTCGCCAGTCGCTCGTCAGAACGCGACCCCGCTCGTCTCCGACTGCTCCACGGACTCGTAGAGCACCTCGAACGGCCCGCTCGTCAGGATCGACTGCAGCGTCTGGTAGCAGCGCTGCACGGAGTCGCTGCCGAAGAAGGCGTCGTGGGCGTCGAGCGACTCCCACTCGGTCTCGAAGACGAAGTGCACGTCGCCCAGGGCCGCCTCGCGACCTTCGTCACACAGCGCGCTCGCCAGCGGCGACATGCCGAACGAGCGCAGCACCCGATGGCCGAGGTGGCCCGGCGCCTGACGCTGGAGGCTCGAGAGCTCGCGCAAGACCCGATCGCTGCGGTGCTCCGTGCCTGTGCGCACGCTGAACATGGTCTGTCCGATGATCATCTCGTCCCGCTCCTTCGATGGCGTCGTGTCTAGCGTGTTCCCGGCGGGAGGCGGAATGACACAGGAGGAACGCGCCAAGGCGTGCCCAAGACGGACATCACCAGTGTGCTGTCGCGAGGGCTTGCGTCACCCTCGCAGCGACCTCAACGCGCGATCGAGCGCAGCGCCGCGAGCAACGCCGCCGGCTTGAGGTCGTCATCCCCCTCACCCATCCAGACGACCTTGCCGGCGCGGTCGACGATGACGGCGAGCGGGGGTCCGTCGCCGGTCACTGCCTTGACGGCGCCGTAGGACAGGGCGGCGCGACCGTCATCGGCGACGAGGGGAAACGAGAGGCCGGCGACGCTCTCGGCGAAGGCCTCCAGTTCGGCGCTGTCGCCCGACGTGACGCCGACGAGCTGGCCGCGAAGACCCCACAGGACATCGGCCTGTCCGGCCAGCGCCTTCAGCTGGACAGCCGCCTCGGGCGTGGCGGTCGAGAAGAACACGAGGACCGGGAACCAGTCGCCCCGGTACTGCCTGAGGTCGATCTCGCCGCCGTCGTGCGCGGTGAGAACGAAGGTCGGCGCTTCACGGCCGACGCCGAAGTCGTAGCCCACGGAAACCTCCTGCCGGAGCTGAGCCGGCCGCCTGGTTGCACCCGTGAGTCTATCAAAGGAGGCGGCGGGCCCGAACGCTTGAGCATCCGGGCCCGCCCGCCTGCTCAGAACGTCTTGTAGTACTCCCTCGCCGCCGCACACACCGGGCACTTGTCGGGCAGGTCGCCGATGACGGTGTGTCCGCAGACAAGGCACACGCCGACCGGCTCGTCCTCGGTGTCCTTCTTCTTCAGGGCGAGCTCGCGCGCCTCGCCGTACATCCGCTGGTGGTCGCGCTCCGCCTTCAGCGCGTACCTGATGCTGCGCTTCGCCTGGGCGCACTCCTGCGCCGTCGCGATCTCCTGATAGGCCGGGTACATCTCGTCGATCTCGAAGGACTCGCCGTCGAACGCGCCCTTCAGGTTCTCGGCCGTGCTGCGGATGCCGCCCATCACGCGCAGGTGGTTGCGGGCGTGCCGCGTCTCGGCGAACGAGATCGCCCGGAAGAGCTTCGCGATGTGCGGCAGGCCCTCTTCTTCGGCCTGCTCGGCGAAGACCAGGTACTTCTGCGCCGCTTGACTCTCGCCGGCGAACGCGGCCTCGAGGCTCTCGCGAGTCATCGCCTTGAGATCCTCCGTCTTCGGGAGGCGCTTCTCGAAGGTCTCGTCCATCAGAACTCCTCGAAGTAGGAGCCGTCCGTGTAGCACTGCGCGCAGTAGCCGGGGGGCTTGCCGATCACCGTGTGACCGCAGACGGGACATACGTAGACGGCGCTCTCGCCGAAGTCCTTCTTGCCCTCGACGCCCTTCAGCGTGCTGTCGTAGATCTCCTGATGGTCCATCTCGGCCTTCAGCGCGTAGCGGATGGTGGTCTGCGCCGACTCGTTCTCCTGCAGCTTGGCGACACTCCTGTAGGCCGGGTACATCTCGTCGATCTCGAAGGTCTCCCCGCCCCAGGCAGCACGGAGGTTCTCGGCGGTGGTGCCGATCTGACCGAGGACGCTCAAGTGGTTGCGTGCGTGCGTGCTCTCCGCGTACGCCACGGCCTCGAAGAGCCGGGCCACGTTCGGGTAACCCTCCTCACGGGCGACCGCGGCGTAGGCGAGGTACTTCTGCGAGGCCTGGCTCTCGCCGGCCAGGGCCGCCGCGATGTTGCTCCGCGTCATCTGGCCGAGCTCCTCCGGCGGCGGCGGGGTGTTGCGATAGGGCGCTCTCCATCGTCCGGCGCTCCTCCTGTCGAGGGACCGAGACCGTCAGAGAACGACGGTCCCGGTCCCGGTGTCGTCGTCCTCGCGTGCGCGAGTCCGCATCGTAGCAGCGACCTGACGGTCACCGGCGTCCGACTTGACGGCAGCCGCGGCGGCGGGCTGCCGGAAGGCCGTCTCGGTCACGATGCCGGGCTCAAGCGGCCCGGCCGTGAGGCGCGAGCGCCGGGATGAGCCGGTGCAGCACACTGTGGAGCTGGCGTTCACTCGCATGGTCGAAGAGCGCGTAATAGACGCCCGGGTTCGATTCGCTGCGCGTGAACTGCGCCAAGTCGATGAGCACCCCGGCGTTCGCCAGCTCGCGCGCCTGTCCACGATCGACGGCGAGCAGCGCTGCGGTGGCCGGGTACGCGGCGTCGCCGCAAAGCTCCGCGATATCGGTCGGGGAGCTCCACAGTGAGAGCGCGATCGGCTTGCCGGCGACCTCGCTCAGGACCAGGCGAACGCCGGGCGCGACCTGGTCGCTGAAGCTGAAATGCCGCCGGTCCTGCCCGCACGCCACGCCGACGGCAACCTCCACCAGCCGGAGCTTGTCCTGAAACTTGACGGGGACGTGGCGCGCCATCGTTCCCTCCTCACATCCCCCGCGGATTTCAGAAACCCAAGGGGTGTCGTTCGCCGCCTGCGGCCGCTTCCTTCCCGCGGCTGCGTGCGGATAAACCGCGCCGCTGCAGTGGAAACCCGGGTCAGCCCGGGAGCACGGGGAAGGCGTAGGTCCGCATCTCGATGTCGCGACGGCCGAGCGGCCCGCCGCACCCGCCGAGGTGATCGATGCGCGTGACCACGAGACGGGAGGCGCGCGGCGACGCGATCATCACGTGATCGACGGCGCGCGCGACTTGCCGCTCGGCGAGCTCTTTGCCCAGGGGAGTGACGGGGTAGAGGTAGGCGCTCGGGTAGTCGCCGGGGGCGCCCGAGCGCCGTTGCTTGTCGAGCTTCACGGCGAGCAGCCTCCAGCCGCGTTCGGCCGCCGCGTCCCACACCTGTGCGACGGCGGCGGCGGCCCAGGCGCCGTCCCCGGCGCCGCCGAGGAGGAAGGTCTCCGGCAAGCGCACGCCGTCGGGCAGACCGCCCCCGAGCGACTCCGGGGTGACCAGCTCCTTGCTCGCGGCCAGACCGTGCCTCGCGCTGTCGACGAGCGTCACACCCGCGTCGCGGAGCGCCGCCAACGCGGCGGGCTCGGCCTGTGAGCCGATGCGGCCGGAGTAGAAGACCACGAGGTCGGGGGTGCCCCGCCACGTGCCCGCGAACAGACGCCGCGGGCCCTCGGGGCGAGCGAGCGCCCCGAGCTCCGTGGCGTCGACGACGGCGATGTCCTCCTGCGCAGAGCCGGCGCGGCCGAGCTGATGCAGCAACTCGGCGTTCAGCCCGGCGATGTCGGCGTCGACCCACTGACGGTACATCTGCTCGTCGAGCACGCAGAGCGCGACACGGCGCGGGGGACCGCCGTGCTCCAACCGGTGACGCTCGAGCACGGCCGTCACCAGCCGCGGCGTGATGCGTGGCTGCGCCGGCGCCAGATCCCGCGCATCATCCAGGAGCAGGTCGTCGAACCACGCGCCGATCAGGCCTGAGTTCACGTCGACGATGACCAGACGTCCCCCACCGTCCAGCTTGTAGTCGATCTTCAGGAGAGTCTTGACGTCGGCCGGTTCGACGAAGCGCGGGCGCAAGTCGCCGGCCGGATCGCCGGCCGGCGACACGAGCCGGTCCAGCACCGACTCGCACGCGGCGCCACGCGGCGCCGAGGCGTTGAGCAGCCCGATGACCCGCTCGTAGACCCACCTGTTCGCGGCCGCCATCAGAGCGTGGGTGGACTCGGCCACCGCGACCCGCGCGCGCCCCGCAGCCCCGCGGTCGAGACACGCCGGCGCGTCGCCGCCCGGCACGACGGCCCAAGGCGCAAAGGTCATGGTCGCGCGCCCGGCCGTCTTGTGCTGCGCATTGAGCAACCACGTGAGCACCGACGCGAGATCGGCGTTCATGCGCTCGAGACGCGAGGTGCGCCCGAGCACCCTGCGCAGTGTCGCCGCCATGGAGGCCAGACCCTCGGTCTCGAGCGCCGCTGCGTAGCCGTCGAGCAACGCAGCGTTCGCGGCGAGAGCCGCGGCGGCGGCGGGCACGTCGGGAGCTTCGACCACGTCCGCGAGGCAGGGCAGCCTGGGCACCTTCGCGCTGCCGACCGCGAGCGTCTCGACACCGCGCAGCACCGGGTAGTCGAGCGGCATGATGAGAGCGCCCTCAGCCATCAGCAGTCAGTATGGCTCGGACGGCGGTTCCTCAACCGCCCGGGAACAGCCGCCGCCCCGGGCAGCGCCGTCAGCCGGCGCCGCCCCCTCCGCCGCCTCCGCCTCCGCCCCCTCCGCCCGAGAAGCCGCCCCCGCCGCCGCTCCCGCTGGAGGCGGTGCCGGCGGCGACGGCGCCAGCGAGACCCGAGCTCAGAGAGGAGAGCGGCGAGTTCCCGTGGTGGGACGTCACGAGGAAGGCGGTCGGGCCGAGATGAGCATCCTGCAGCACCTCGGGCGCCACCAGCTGAAGATCCTTCACGACCTGATCGGCCATGCCGAAGACCACGGCCAGCACGAGGTAGTAGCGCCAGAGGACGACGGAATCCGGCGGTTTCTCCCCCATGCGCCCGAAGTCCTTCATGTAGTTGCGGATGCCACGGTACTTCGCGTGCAGCTCGGCAGCCACCGGCGAGCGGCGCTTGACCGCACGCGCACCGACCATGATCGCGAAGCCCACGACGGCGCCGACGGCGTAGACCGGGCTGAGCCCGATGAGGCCGGCGCCGACCGACCCGAACATCACCGACACGCCGACGACGACGGTCCAGCCGTAGGCCGTGTTGCTGCTCTTCTCGAGCAGACCGCGGGCCTTGGCGTCGGCGGTCACGGCCTTGCGCCACTTGCCCCACGCCGCGGCGAACTCCGTGCGGCGCTTCTTGGCGAGCTTCTTCATCTCGTCGACGTCGAGCGTGTCGCCTTCGGCCAGCACGTCGAAGAGCACCCCGATGAGCCGCTCCTCGAAGGCCGCGACCTCGTCGCGGCGATCGGCGCGCAAGCGGAGGAGGTAGCTCGTCTCCTCGCGCGAGCCGAAGAGGCCGCGACTCTCCGTCTTCGTGCGTTCGAGCTCGACGACGCCGCGGTCGATCAGGTCCATCAGCGTCGCCACGGCGTCCTCATCCTTGACGGTCCCCATGCGCCAGAGGGAGCCGACCATGGCCGGCGGCAGCGCCGGTTCCGGCAGCTCGCGGTAGTACTCGCCGGTGAAGCTCGCCTGGTGTTCGCGCCCGTAGCGCCGGTAGAGCCGCACGAATAGGACGAGGCCGGCGAGCGGAGCGCCGATGCCGAGCAGGAGGGCCGCGGCTCGCCGCAGCCACAGCATACGGCGGTCGGCGTTGGCCTCGTCGGCCCAGCTCTGCTCCTCGGCGAGCGCGTCGGCGACGCGGGCGCCGGCCGTGGCGGGAGCCTTGGCGAGTGCGTCGCGAGGGAAGAGGATCCGGGCCTCGACGAAGCGCAACGGCGGGAGGTCGTCGACCGTCAGGCTGACCGACCCGTCGGGCTCCCGCGTCACGACGCCGCTGAGCGGGCCATGACCCCACGCGCGGACCGCGTCCTTGGTCACGCCCGACGGCAGCGCCACTCTGATCGCAACGTGTTGGACGCCGACGTTCCAGGCACCCCCTATGAACTTCCAGTACAGCTCCGCGGTGTCGTCCCACTTCTTGGCCGCGTCGCGCACGACGTACTCGATCGTGAACGGGACGCTCGCGTCACGCTGCCGGAAGTAGACCTCGAGGCGGACCGGCCCGCCGCCCTCACCGCTCGCCCAGAAGGTACCGGACGGACGGCTCCCCGGGTCGTCGGTCCTCGCGTACTCACCCCCCGGCCCGCTCACGGAGCGCACCTCGATGCCCGCCGAGCCGCCGCTCTCGAGGTCCCAGTACACGAAGGTGAACTCGCCGTCGAAGCTGAAGTCGCGCGTCTCGCGGACCAGCATCGAACCGTCCGGACGCACCGTCGCGTCGATGACGACAGAGGGCATGCTGTAGGACTTCGCGAGGCACGTCGCCGGGACCATGAGGAGGAGGGCCGTGAGGGCGGCGGCGAGCAGGCACGCGGAGACGACTCGTGCCCGGTGGGCGGAGTCGCCGTGTCGCGCTCTCGCACGCAAGCCTGTCCGGAGCGACATCAGACCTCCTTCTGCGTAGCGGCCTCGGCCTCGAGGCCGAGGCGCTGGAGCTCGGCGGCGGCAAGTGGACCGCCCTCGCCGCGCTCGAGCGCCCCCCATGGGTCGGGCTCGAGCGCGCGCAGCCGGTCGTACGGCAGAGCGACGAGCGCGCGGAGAGCGAGCACCCGCCGCAACTCCGGCGTCTGCCCGTCTCGGCGCAGCGCCTCGCGCACGGCCGCGACGTCGTGACGCCACGCGAGGCGCATCGGCAGGTAGACCGGCACGAGGACCAGGGTCGGAAGCAGCGCCAGGGCGAGCGCCACCAGCACGCTCATCTCGCGGATCGCGTCGGCGCTCCGCCGGCCGCTCTCTTCGACTTCGGTGCCGGCTTCGACGACCCGGCCGGCGACGGCGCCGATGTCGCTGCCCACGAAGGGGATCGCGGACAGCGCCTCGAACCCTTCACCGCTGACGCGCAGCGTCGCCCCGACGCGCACGACCTGATCGGCGAGGTCGACTTGCCGCGCGATGTCGCGACCGAGAACGAGGCCGAGAACGACCCACACGACGAGGTAGATGGCGATGATGATGTCGAGGGTGCGAACCGTCCGCGCACTCGGGAACTGCCACGTCGTGCGGCCCATCGCTCCTCCGGAGTCCCGGCGCCGCCTCGACCCTGCGCTCGTCGGCGGCGCGCTTGGGGCTACTCTAGCAGTCCCGCACGCGGGGTCCGTGCCACCTTCGCGTGTGATCGCGCTTTCGCCGCGCCAGCGGCGCGACCCGCGGCCGGCCGCGTCGCGGGAGGCAGGTCGTGGCGCACGGACTCCGCGGACCACCCGCGGATGCCGCCCCTCCGTCCATCGATCCCGTATCGCCCGTCCTCGAGATCGAGGCGACAACGGTGCCGGGCGTGCTCAGCTTCGAGACGGTCTGAGGGCGGCGTGAGGATAGCCGTCTACGGCGACAGCCTGACCGAGGGGTGGCCCGGGTCCGGCTTCATGCCCTTGCTCGAGCGACGACTGCCGCGGCGCACGCTGCTCAACCGCGGCAGGGCGGGCGACACGACAGCCGACCTCCTCGCGCGCCTGCGCCGCGACGGCGTCGAGCGCGCCGACATCGCCGTCGTCTGGATCGGCACGAACGACGCCTTCGCAGCGGTTGGCGGCGACCAGCCACCGGACGGCGACGGCTGGCTCCTCGCGGGCGAGCCGCCGCCCGACTGGAGCGCCGTCGCGACCGCCGTCGCGCGCACGCTGGACCTCGTACTGGAGCTTGTCGCCCCGAGCGCGACGCGACTGCTGCTCCTGCCGCCCGTCGCCCCGGACGACGACCTCGGTGAGCCGTTCGCGACGCGACTGGAGAGCCTTGCGCGACTCGTCGAGGCGGCGGCGCGGCGCCGCCCGCAGGCCCGCTTCATCGACCTTCGACCGGCCTTTGCCGCGGCCGGACCCTTCACGATCGACGGCGTCCACCTCAACGACGCCGGGGCCACAGTCGTCGCCGAGATCCTCGCGCGCGCCATCGCGGACGAAGAGGGGGGCTTCTCCTCATGATGCGGACGCTCGTTGTTGCGGTCGCAGTCGCGCCTCGACTCATGCCTGAGCCGGTGCACCGGGGCGCGACGCGCGGAGTGCGACACAGCGACCGCGAGCGAGCCTCACGGGCTCGGTGAACGGCCCGCGCCCTCCCGCGCCAGCGCCCGGCCCATGAACAGGGCGAGCACGCCGGTCGGCACGATGGGCGCGCCGCTCACCACGGAGAGCGGCCCTGCCGCCGACACGCGCAGCCGGCCGAGACTCCTCTCCGCCTCACGTCCCCCGGTCACGGAGCCTCCACGAAGTCGCGTACATCGACGTCGGCGCCGGATTCCAGCCCGATCTCCCCGCGCGCCACTCGCACGATCACCCCGGCGACGCGCTCGGGCGCCATGCCCTTGAAGTCGTTCATGCGCGTCGCCGTCACAGTCGGGTGCACGTTGTACAGTCGCAGCTCGGGGTGCTCGTTCGCCAGCGCCTTGGTGAAGCCGCGCAGGCCCCACTTGCTCGCACCGTAGGCAGCCAGCGTCGCGGTGCCGTGCAGCGACGCCGTGCTGACCACGTTGATCACGGCGTCGCGCACGTGGGGCAGCGCCAGCCAGGTCAGCGTCAGCACGCCCTGCAGGTTCACCCTGAGCTGCCCCTCGATCTCGTCGAGCCGCTGCTCGAGGAAGCGGCGCCAGACAACGACCCCGGCGTTGTTCACGAGGATGTCGATGCCCCCGAAGCGCTCGAGGACGGCGGCGGCGAAGGCGCGAGTGCTGTCCTCGTCGCCGAGATCGAGCCGCAGCGTGGCGACCTCGGGCGCGCCCAGCTCGCGACAGTGGGCCGCAACGGTCTGCGCCTCCGCCTCGTGCTCGAGATACGAGAGCGCGAGGCGGGCCCCTTCGGCCGCGAAGCCGAAGGCGGTCTCGCGGCCGATGCCGAGGCTCGCCCCGGTCACGACCACGACCTTGTCCCTGAGGTCGATCGTCACTTCGCACCCCTCGTCGTCAGCGACCGAGCTCGAAGCGCAGCGCCGACTCGAGGTCGGGGAAGAGCCAGCGGAAGCCGGCCGCCGTCAGGCGGGCCGGCCTGACGCGCTGGCTGGTCAGCAGCAGCTCGCGGCCCATGTCGCCGAGCCCGCGCTCGAGCAACCTCTGCGGCGCGGCCCACGGCGCCGGCCTCCGCACCACCCTGGCCAGCGTGCGCGTGAAGTCGCGGTTCGTGACGGGGTCGGGCGCGGTCACGTTCACCGCTCCCGAGAGCTCGTCGTCGTAGAGAGCGAGCAGCGCAGCGCCGAGCAGGTCGTCGATCGCGACCCAGCTCATCCACTGCTCGCCGTCACCCAGACGGGTGCCCAGCGCCGCCTTGAACGGCGTCGCCATCCGCGGCAGCATCCCGCCGGCCCCGCCCCAGACCAGTCCGAAGCGCAGCGAGACCGTGCGGATGCCGGCCGCGCGCGCCGGCTCGAGGGCGTCCTCCCAGACCCGGCAGACCTCGGCGAGGAACCCCGCACCGGCCGCACTCGCCTCGGTCAGCTCCTCGCTGCCGCGGCTCCCGTAGAAGCCCACCGCGGAGGCCGAGACGACCACCCGCGGCGGTCGCGGCAGGGCCGCCGCCGTGGCCGCGACGAGGCCCGTCGTCAGGCGGCGGCTCTCGAGGATCTCGCGGCGGCGCTCGACCGTCCAGAGCCCGGCGAGCGACTCGCCGGCAAGGTTCACGAGAGCATCGACGCCCTCGAGGGCCGCCTGGTCGACGACGCCGGCCGCCGGATCCCAGTGCACCCATCCGGGGCCGCGGACGCGCCGCCGCGTGAGACGGACGACTTCATGTCCGCCGGTGGTGAGGAAGGCGGCCAGGTTCGCGCCGACGAACCCGCCGGCGCCGGCGATCGCGACCTTGAGGCGCGGACGCCCCCCGAAGGCGGCGTGCCGCTCGAGGTCGTCGCGAGTCCGCTCGTGCCTGAACTCGAAGAGGCGCTCGACACGGCGTCGCGCGACGCCGGCGACGACGCGCGCCGCCACGTGTGGCCCCGGAAGCTCGTACTCGACGGTGTCCGACAACGTGCTGTGGTCTGCGCCCTCCGGCTCGAAGCGGTGGCGGTGCCGCCAGAGCGCGAACGGACCCTTCTCCTGCACGTCGACGAACTGCCTCCCGGGGATGTTCTCCCGATGCACGGCCTCCCAGCGTATGTGCACCGGGCCGACGGGGGCCTGGATCACCATCCGGTCGCCGTCCGCGATCGTCCCCGTACGCTCGACGACGCTCAGGCGCTGCCAGGGCGGCGCGAGGCGCTCGAAGGCGCCCAAGCGGGCGTGCCAGCCGTAGAGCTCCTCGGCCGAGACCGGCATCGGACTGCGACGCTCGTACGTCGGCACGACGGCCACCTCCGGAGTGCGGCGCGAAGGGTCGCCCGCGGTTGTCGGTCGGGCGGCCCGCAGTATCGGACTGCTGCCTTCTACCCGGGCCCGCGAGCCGAGAACCGCGCGTGACATAATCGGGACACACAGCGGCCGCGCCCGCGGGGTGCGCCGCACCAGCACCCCGGGAGGTCGCATGAGCGCTCCAGCATCAGGCAGACCCGAGGCCGGCGTCCTCACCCCCGAGCACCTCGATCTCGTGCTGCGCCACGTCCCGGTCGACGTCTCGTTCGCCGACGAGCACGGCACGCTCTTGTACTGGCACGGCGGCATCTTCGCCGACTGCGACGCGAGCTTCGTCGGCCGGCACATGAACGACTGCCACACACCGAAGTCGCGCGAGACTATCGACCGCATGGAGGCCGCGTTCAGAGACGGGAGCCGCGACGAGGCGGTCTTCTGGCGCCGCGAGGACGACGGGCTGCTGTACCTCTTCCGCTACACGGCAGTCAGGGACCATGACGGCGTCTACCGCGGCCTGCTCGAGACCGTGCAGGACATCACCGGCATCGTCGGGCTCGAGGGTGAGCGACTCGAGCTCGACTGGTGACTGGTCGCAGCGGCGAAGGAGGGCGACAGATGGCTCGACACGACGCGGAGTGGGAGTTGCCGTTCGAACGCGGGGAGTACGCGGCGCGCCTCGAGCGTGCGCGCGAGGAGATGTCGTGCAAGGGCGTCGATCTGCTCTACGTGACCTCGCCGCCCAACCTCTACTACCTGCTGGGCCACCAGTCGGTCTGGTGGGACGGCCGCAACGTCACCGGGCTGGCCGTCCCGCGCGACGCCGCCGTCACGCCGATCATGTTCGACACCTGGGACCACGCCCCCGGCTGGTCGCCGGTGGTCGAGGAAGGGGTGACCTACGGCGAGGAGGGCTTCTACTACCCGGAGGGGCCCGAGGTCGTCGCCGCCACGCTACGCGACCGCGGGCTGCTCAAGGGCCGCGTCGGGCTCGAGTACTGGAGCTGGGCGCCGGGTGGGCCGGCCCTGCAGGAGCTGGCCGGCCGGCTGTCCGGCGCCGGCGCCGGCGAGGTCGTCGACGGCTCGTGGATCGTCGACCACGCGCGCCTCGTCAAGTCACCGAAGGAGATCGAGTACACGCGCAAGGCCCTCGAGATCGCCGACGCCGCGTACGAGGTCCTCGCCGCCACCCTTGCGCCGGGCATGACCGAGAAGGAGATCATGGGTCTCCTCTACTACGAGTGCGCCAAACGCGGCGGCGACGAGCCGGGCATCCGGATGATGGTCCGCACCGGCGCCAACACGTTCAACTTCCACCATCCCGCGACCGAGCGCCGCATCGAGCAGGGCGAGCTGCTCATGATCGACATGTCGGCCGCCTACCACCACTACCACGGCAACACGGCGCGGGCGCTGTCGCTGGGCGAGAACCCGTTCTGGGCGGAGAAGCTCGAGAAGCTGGCCGGCGCGCGCGACGTGACCGTCGCCAAGCTGCGAGCCGGAGACCCGACGCAGCGGCTCCAGGAGCTCATGGACGAAGCCGTCGACGCCGCGGGCGGCTTGCGCGAGTATGTCTGGTGGGTCGGCGGCTACGTGCTCGGCGCGACGATGCCCCCCGATTGGGTCGGGCATGTCTACCTGAACGACGAGGAGGGCTTCGAGAAGGGCGTCTTCACACCCGGCTTCGTGGCCAACTGGGAGGTCCAGCTCTGGGACATCCCGCGCGGGGAGGGTGTCGGCGTCATAGACACGATGATCGCGACCGAGACCGGCGTCGAGATCCCGGCCCGGTTCCCGGCGACACTGACGGTCGTCTGACATGGGGATCGCGCCCCTCAGCGCACTCGAAGAGCGCGTCGTCGCTGCCGTGGCCGAGGGGCGCGACGAGCTGGTCGCGCTGACGCGCGAGCTCGTCGTACTCGACACCACGGCCCGAGACACTGCCGATCCGCCGCGCGAGGAGGACCGCCTCCAGCGGCTGCTCGAAGCGCGTCTCAAGGCGATCGGCGCGGAGACCGACCTCTGGGAGCCCGAACCGACCGGCGCCAATGAGCGGCACCTGCCGGACCACCTCGCTTTCGAGGGACGGCCGCAACTCGCGGCGCGTCTCGCGGGCCGGGGCGGCGGCCGCAGTCTGCTCCTGAACGGCCACATCGACGCCGTCTCGGCCGAACCGACAGGGCCTCTGGGCGAGCGAGCCGTTCGCGGCCGAGATCCGCGACGGCCGCATCTACGGACGCGGCGTCGCCGACATGAAGGCCGGTATCGCCGGCATGCTCTTCGCTCTCGAGACGCTTCGCCGGCTCGACGTCACGCTCGCCGGTGACGCGGTCTTCTGCGCGGTGACCGACGAGGAGTCCTCCGGCGCCGGCGGCTGGGCGGCTGTGCACCGCGGCGTCGGCGCCGACGCAGGCATCTGCGCGGAGCCCACCGACTTCGACGTCTGGGTCGCCTGCCGGGGCTCGCTCACACCGACCATCACCGTCGAGGGCCGCCCCGGCCATGCCGAGATGCGTCAGCCGCACTGGCGCGCGGGCGGCGCCGTGAACGCGATCGAGAAGATGAAGCCCGTGCTCGACGCAGTCGAGCGGCTGCGCGAAGAGTGGCGCCGGCGCCCCGACATGCAGCACCCCCACGTGAGCCCCGGCGACATCGTGCCGACCGTCATCGCCGGGGGGGAGTGGGAGGTCACATACCCGGCCAGCTGCCGGCTGGTCTGCGAGGTCATGTACCCGCCGGGACTGGTGGGCGAGGACGGCACCGCGCGCATCCTGGAGCGCGAGATCACCGATGCCGTCGAGAGCGCCGTCGCCGCCGATCCCTGGCTGCGCGAGCACCCGCTGCAGTGGTCTTGGGACTGCGATGTGGTGCCCGCCGAGATCGACCCGGCTCACCCGATCGTCACGTCCGCGGTGGCGGCCGGCGCGGCCGTCGGCCATGCCGGCCGCATCACAGGCTTCGACAGCTGGCACGACGGCGCGACCTTCACCCGCGTCGGCGGCACGCCCACCGTCTGTTTCGGACCCGGCCTGACAAGCACCGCGCACACGATCGACGAGTGGGTTGCCATCGACGACCTCGTCGACTTCGCCGCGGCGGCGGCGCTCCTCACCGTCCGCTGGTGCGGTGTGGCCTGACGGCGCGCGGCCACAGACCCGGCCTCAGACGCGAGGCGCTTCCCGCCGCCTTGTAGACTCCGGGCATGGACGACCCCCCATCCGGCTTCAGTCCGCGCTTCGCACGCCTCGGCGTGCTGCGTCTGCCGAACTTCCGCAACCTGTTCGTCGCCCAGACCGTGTCGGTGATCGGCGACGGCATCACGCCGATCGCCCTCACGTTCGCGGTTCTCGAACTCACGGGTTCGGGCACGGACCTCGGGCACGGCCTCGCGGCGTCGGTCTGGGTGCTCCTCGTTCGCGACATCTGGCGGCTGCGGCCGGCGGCCGCGCTCGCGCCGATCGCCCCGGCGCTGCCGCAGGCCTAGCGCCTCTTCCTGCGGCGGCGGCCGCCGCCCGAGTACGAGAGTACGTCCCCCGCGACACCCAGCCCGAAGAAGACGACACCGAGACCGTCCAGGCCGCCGTACCAGTTCTGGGCCACCATGTAGCCCAGTGTCGTCCACGGCAGGAACAGGAACCCGAGGAAGGGCCAGATGGTCGTCTCGTACGCCCTGCCGAGCCAGTCGCTGAACAGCCAGATCAGGAAGAGCGCGAAGCGCGGCCCCACCAGGGCCAGCGCCAGGGCGGCACAACAAGGCATGTCGTCCCCCTTTCAAGGACCGCGTCCGGCCGTCACCGTATCACGGCCCAAAGACGCGGGGTGATCCCGCCGGCTCCCGCGCCCTCGCGGCCCCTGGGCCTCACTGGCCTCGAAGGGAGGGGGCCGGGGCCGCCGTCAGGCGACCCCGGCTGCGTCCTCGGCGGGTCCGAACGGGCCGCACAGGAGGCCCGGTGGTGGGCGGTGCTCGGTGGGGCCGCGCAGGCCGGCGCCTCAGGTGCCGCCTTCGTTCTCGAAGAGCCCCAGATACTCGCCGTAGCCCTCGCGCACAAGATCCTCCTTGGCGATGAACCTCAGGGCCGCGGAGTTCATGCAGTAGCGGCGTCCGCCCGGCTCAGGTCCGTCATCGAAGACGTGGCCGAGGTGCGAATCCGCCGCGGCGCTTCGCACCTCGATGCGCGACGCCGGCAGCTTGCGGTCCGGGCGCGTCACGACGGCTTCCTGGCCGAGCGGACGCGAGAAGCTGGGCCAGCCCGTCCCGGAGTCGTACTTGTCCCTGGAGCTGAACAGCGGCTCTCCCGAGACGACGTCGACGTACAGCCCCTCGCGGTGCTCGTCCCAGTACGCGTTGTCGAAGGCCGGCTCGGTGCCTTCACACTGGGTCACGTCGTACTGGAGAGGGTCCAGCCGGGAACGGAGTCCGGCGTCGTCCTTGCTGAAGGTCCGTGCTCTCGGCCGGCTCCCGCCTGCCGGTGCCGCGCTTGCGTCATCGCCCACGTGTCTCTCCTCCGCGTCACGGTCGTTGTGACACGTTCATCCTGCCCAACGAAGCGTGACGGCACGCGTGCCCGCGCTCGCCTCGCGCGCCGCGTCAGGCCGGTGGCGTCAAGGCCCGCAGGCGGAACGCTTCGAACACGGCCTCATCGTCCTCGGCGGCGAGGTAGCCGCCGAGATCGTCCGCCCACCGCGCCACCTCGGGCTGCATCGCGGCCGCCTGTTCGGGCGTGAGCCCGGCCTGCCGTGCGGCTTCCTCGAAGAGAGCGTATCGACGGTGGAGCGTGCGGGAGGTGTCGAGCAGAGCGACCCATGCGTTCACGTAGGGGGCGCTGTACTCGTCGGCCATCTCGGCCGACTCCGCGGAGGGCTCGGCCGGCTCCGTCGAGGGCTCGGCCGCCTCCGTGAAGGGTGCGTCCGCATCATCAGGGGGCTCGGGCTGCCCCGAGGGCCCCGGAGGCTCGGCGGGCTCCTCCGGGGACCGCGCCGTCCTCTCGTCGCGCCCGGCCGCTCCGCCTCCGTCCAGACGCTCGTACTCGTCTGAGGACGCGCGTCTGAAGTCGGACTCCGCCGCGAGCAGCGCCTCCGCGGCGGCGGAGAAACCCGCTGCGGCCTGGCCGACCGCCATCATCACCGCGATCGGCTGCGGGACGTCGGAGGCTGCCGGCGGCTGCGCGCAACGCGCGCAGCCGCCGGCAGCCTCGACCAGACCGCCACAACCCTCGCAGCGCCGCAAGACACCCGGCATGGGCATGCCGGCGAAGGACGGCAGCGCCGGGAGCCGCCGCACGACGAGCGTGCCGCCCGCCAGATCGCCGAGGCGCTGCCGACGACGACTCACCATGATCAGCAGGGCGCCCGGCATGCCGGCGAAGATGAGATCGAACGGTCTCAGCAGGTTGCGGATGATCGCTCCGCGCCACCCGCAACGAGCGCCGTCGGCGGCGCGGACCACCTCGAGGCCGAGCACCAGCTTGCCCAGTGTGCGTCCCCACACGGCCTCGGCGACCAGCGCGTACACGACGAGCAGCCCCTGCGACGAGACCTCGAGGACGAAGCCGAAGTCGGTCGACGTGTAGTCCCTGAGGGCAGCGAGGTACTCCCGGAAACCCATGCCGTCGACGAGACCGGGAGGGACGGGCGCGTCCCACCCGATGAGAGTGAAGAACGTGAACGCCGCGAGCGCGACGAGGAAGGAATCGATGATGTAGGCGATGGCGCGCAGGAGGACACCCTGCGGCAGCAGGTACGGTCGGGTGATCGCTCTGTCGTGGATGTCCGTCATCGTCAGAAGCGCGCGGCGGCGCCGGCCCATGGTATCGCAGCCGTGCTCTCGAGACGCACCGCCGGCCGATCGCAGCGCCGTCGCCGCACGTCGGCGGCGCCCGTCAGCCTCCGCTCTCGCGCTCGAAGCGCTCGAGGAACGCGCGGTACTCGGTCTCCAACGCGTCGCCCGCGGGGCCGACCGGGTCGGGCGGATGCAGCGGCCCGGCAGCCGCTTCGGGCGTGTCGCTCCGCTCCGGCGAAGCGGCCGCGCTCGCGCCGCCATCCGCCGGCTCTTCACCACGAGGGCTCGGCGTACCCGGCCTGCCGGCGTCGGGCAGGCCGTCCCTCTCGGCGACGTCGTCCAAGCCGCCGGCCCGATCCTCGGCGGCGGCCTGCGCCAGGTCGCGCGTCCAGGGATCTTCGAACGCGTCCTGCAGGCGCCGCGCGCCCGCGTGCCCGAGCGCAGCCAGCAGATCGGCGGCGAGCCGTCGGACGTCGTCCTGCCCGCTCCCGGCCAGCACATCGGACAGACCGTCAACCAGCTCGTCGTCGTCCATCCTGTCGAACGCTCGAAGAGCGCGCGGCCCCACCGGCTCGGTCTTCGCAAGCACGAGATCGAGGAGGTGCTCGACCACCCGCGCGCCGGCATCGGCCAGCATGCAGACGGCGTCGTCGACGAGCGGTGCGGTCAACTCGGTCTCCGGCAGGTCGAGGAGCACGACGAGCACTTCGTCGTCGGTGTCGTCTTCGACGGCGTCCAGCAGGTCGTCGATCGCGTCGGCCGCGCACTCCTCGTCCTCGAGACTGCGCGCCTCGCGATAGATGCCCACGAGCTCCGCGGCGAGCGCGCTCATCGGGATGCCTTCGTCCATGGTCCCCAAACCGAGTCGTCCGGTCTCGTCGCGCTCGCGAGCTACTCGACCCAGAACGCCTCGTAGCCCGGCGCCGTGACCGGGCCCGGCGGCGCCTCACCCCACGCATCACCAATGTCGAGCAGCAGGTCGTCCCTGAAGCGCGGCGCCGTCAGCTGCAGCCCGAAGGGCACGCCGTTGGGCGCAACGCCGGCCGGCACCGTCAGCGCAGGGTGCCCGGTCAGGTTCTGAACCTGCGTGTTGTAGGCGTCGTCCGAGGTGCGTTCGCCCTCGATGCCGGGCCGGCTACCGTCGGCGAAGAAGCCCTCGCTCGGCATCGTCGGCGCGACGAGGACGGCATCCCGGCCGAGGAGCTCGTCGAGGGCGCGCACGTAGGCGAAGCGGCGGCGGCGCGCTGCGAGGTATTCCTCCAGCGTGATCTCGAGACCGTGCTTCATCGCGACGTTGAACGCCGGATGCAGGCGTTCGCCCTCACGCTCGATCCACTCCCTGCCAAGTTGATGGGCCTGCTCGCAGGCCGCGATCGTGGCCCAGTCGTCGTCGGCGTCGGCGTCGCCGACGTCGGCGGCCGCCAGCACCTCGGCGGCCGCCAGCGGTTCGACCGGCAGACCGAGGTCGCGCTCGAGCCGCTCGACGGCGGCGGCGAAGAGGTCGGCGATCGCGGTCGGCAGCGGGCCCCAGTCGACAAGGCGCGGCGCGGCGAAGACGCGCGAGGGCCGGCCGTTCGATCGGGCGGTGATCGCGAGTGGCGCGGGCAGAGCGGAAGGGTCACCGACAGCCGGCCCGGCCATCACCGCGAGCAGGAGACGCACGTCGTCGGGCTCGACTCCCATGGGGCCGTGGGTGGAGAAGTCGATCCAGCTTGGGATGGGCTCGCGGGCGATGACCCCGTTGGTCGGCTTCAGGCCGTAGAGACCGCAATAGGCGGCCGGTATGCGCACCGAGCCGCCGCCGTCGGTCGCCGTGGCGAAGGGCACCATGCCGGCCGCCATGGCGGCGGCCGAGCCCCCGCTCGATCCGCCCGGCGACCACTCGAGCGCCCACGGGTTCCGCGTGGCGCCGAAGAGCCGGTTGGCGGTGAAACCCTCGAAGCAGAACTCGGGGATGTTCGTCTTGCCGACGGCGATCGCGCCGGCGGCGCGCAGGCGCGCGACGACCATGTCGTCGCGCGTCGCCGGCGGCGCGTCGGCCAAGACCAGCGAGCCTTCGGTCGTCGACATCCCGGCGAGGTCGCTGGTCTCCTTCACGAGGAAGGGGATGCCGGCCAGCGGCCCCAGGCGCTCGCCCCGGCGCGCGCGCTCGTCGAGAGCGCGCGCCTCCGCGAGCGCCTCCTCCGCGCGCAGCTTGACGACCGCGTTCAGGTCGCCGTCATGGCGCTCGATCTGCGAGAGCGCCCGCTCGACCAGAGCGACCGAGGACAGGCGCCCGTCGCGGACCCGCCGGCTGAGTTCGCGGATCATCCGTACTCCTCTCGATCATCGACCGGTCTCCGGCGGGCGGCCTCGCTCGGCGCCCACGCGTCCGCCGCCTCAGACGATCAGGCCGCCTCGCGTCGGGAGAGCCGCCACCAGACGAGACCGTACGCCAACGCCGCCCACGCCGCCAGCATGAGGAACGACAGCCAGACGCCGCCGAAGACCTCGTACCCGGCCAGAGCGTTGACCCCCAGTCGCATCGTCTGCGCCGTCGGGATCAGGTACATGACGGCGTTGACCCACTCGGGCGTCGGGAGTCCCACCGTGATCGACGGCGCGAGCAGCGGGAGCATGATCAGCGAGCTCCAGTTGTTGAGCTGGCTCTGCGTCCTGATGACGCCGCCGAACAGCAGCCCGAGCCCCACCAGCACCACGGCCGTCAGGGCCATACTCGTGGCGAACAGGAGCAGGTCCTCCGGCCGAGCCCGGGTCACGACCAGCATGAGCGGCACCGCGATCACGCAGTAGGTGAGACCGAAGAGGGTCTTCGCCGCGATCACCTCCGCGTGCGAGGCGATGAGCGTGAGGGCCTCGAGCGTCTTGCGCTCGGTCTCCTCGGTGATGGCGGAGGGAAGTGCGTAGGCGGCGATCATGGCGAGCATGAGGATGATCGAGATGAGCACGAAGACCCGGCGCTGGCCGAGCGCTTCGAGCGCGGCCACCGTGCTGCCCGAACGGGGTTCGATCGCCGCCACCGTGATCGTCGCCGCCGACCGCTGACCGGCGAGCGTCTGCGTGACGCGATCGAGCAGAGCGGCCACGTAGTCGCCGCCGTAGCTGGGCGAGCTCAGGAGGACGACGGTCAGTGGCGGCGAGCGACCGGCCGCGATAGCTTCGTCGAAGCCCTCCGGGATCACAAGGCCGACGTCGATCTCCTCGTCCCGTACGAGCCGCCGCACCTCGGCCTCGTCCACGACCTCGCGGAGCGTCAGGACGACCGCATCGTCCGCCGCCTCGCGCAGCGCCTGCGGCAGCGCCGAGGCGGCGGCGGCCGCGTACCCGAGCTTGGCCTTCGGCCTGGTCTCGTCCTCGAACATGACGCTGTACAGAAGCCCCAGGCCGAGCGGCATGAGGAGAGCGAGGATCAGGCGCGTGTCGCGCAGCGCGTCCCGCAGATCCTTCTGATAGATCGCAGTGATCCGCGGCCAGCTCACAGCGGCCGTCCCGCGACGTGGACGAAGACGTCCTCGAGGCTGCCCTCGTTCGAGTGCACGGCGAGGACGTCCCCCGCCGCCATCCAGGTTTGTAATCGCGCGGCGTCCTGCGCGTCGTCGAGGCGCACGACGTGCTCGCTGCGGTCTTTGAGAAGCACATCCGCCGTTCGCTCACCGTAGCGAAGCTTCAACTCGCGCGGCGTGTCGAGGGCGACGACGCGGCCCGCGGCGAGGAAGGCGACGCGGTCGCAGAGCTCGTCGGCCTCCTCCATGTAGTGCGTGGTGAGGAAGACCGTCGTGCCGGCGCGCGCGTGCTCGCGAACCAGAGTGCGCACTTCGCGCGCCGACGACGGGTCCAGTCCCTTCGTCGGCTCGTCGAGAAAGAGGACACGCGGCGCGTTCACGAGCCCGCGGGCGACCAGCAGCCGCTGCTTCATCCCGCTCGAGTAGGTCTTGACGCGGCGGTCCGCGGCTTGGTTCAGACCGACCCGTTCGAGCAGCTCGTCCACGCGCGACGGCGGCGCCCCGTACAGCGCCGCGAAGAGCCGCAGGTTCTCGCGGCCACTGAGCCGTTCGTAGAGGTTCTGCTCCTCGAAGACGAGGTTGATGAGGGGCTTGTAGCGCCGGCGATCACGCACGCAGTCGTGCCCGACGATAGTGGCGCGACCAGAGGTCGGGCGGGCGCGCCCGGTGAGCACGCGGATGGTCGTCGTCTTGCCGGCGCCGTTGTGGCCGAGCAGCCCGACGATCTCGCCTTCGGAGACTGTGAAGGTGATGTCGTCCACGGCGCGCACGTCGCCGTAGTGCTTCGAAAGATGGTCGACCTCGATGACGGGCTGGCGAACGGTGTCATGCACGCTTCAAGCCTACCCGGTCGCGCGCCCCGCAAGTCCAGTCCCACGCGCCGGGACGACGGCGCGCATGAAGCCGGCCTACTCGACCAGGTGGGCGTACTCCTCGTGCCGCTCAACGTACTTCGCCATGTAGGAGCACTGCGGCACCACGCGCACGCCCTCATCGCGGGCATCGTCAAACGCCCGCTTCGCCAGACGACCGGCGAGACCGCGCGCGCCGAACTCGGGGTCGACCTCCGTGTGGGTGAAGACGCGCCGGTCGCTCTCGTCGCGATACCCTGCGATACCGGCGCGCCGGTCGTCCACGTAGATCGCATACCGCTCCGCGGCGACGTCGCGCTCCACCCGCACGACTTCTTCGCTCATCGAGCCTCCCGCCGTCGTTGGACGCCGCGTATGACGTTGCCGTCGCCATCTCGGCGAGCGCCCGCGCGGTCCGCCAGTTCCTGGTCGTCGCGCCGGTGCCAAGCTTACGCTCGAAGCAGGCGTTCGTCAGCTTCGTGCGCCCGTAGCCGTACGGCAAGTCAAGGCAGCCGACCGATGCGGCGAGCAGCGGAGGGCCGGCGGAGACCACGCGTGCCATCAGCGGACCTCTCGCGAAGTACCGCTTGGTCGAGTGCCCCCCCGAGCACCGCGATGGCCCAGCGGCGCGCCGGCGACGTAGGATACCGGCCATGAGCGGAGCGCACCTCACCCTCGCGCCGGACCAGGGCACGACCAGCTCGCGGGCGGCGCTCGCGGACCGTGAGGACCGCATCATCGCCTCGGCCCAGCGCGAGACGACGATCGCGTGGGACCGCGTCAGCAGAGAAGTCGCCGACCTCGTCGCAGCGATCGCGGAGGGCTCCCATACGAAGCCCCTCGCGGCGCGGGCCGGGGTGGCGACCCTATGGAGGGTTGCGCGGCGCTTCGAGCCGCGGCCCCGGACGGACGTCGTTCGCCGGCGGGCCGACTGGAGGCGCGCCGCCGAGTGCGTGGGCGCTTTCGGCAGCCCTCCCGCTGCCGCTGGACCTGCCGGCGTCCCAGACCCAGGATCGAGGTGACGCCCCTCACGCGACGCAGGACCCCGGCGACGGCAGCGACCCGTTCCGTCCGCTGCGGCGACGAGACCATCTCGTTCCGACTGGTGAAGTCGGACCGGAGGACGCTGGGATTCGCGGTCCGTCCCGACGGCAGCGTCATCGTGAGGGCCCCGCGGCGCGCTCGCGAGACGGACGTGCTGAAGTCGGTGGCCGGTCACGCGGACTGGATCCTTCGCAAGCAGCGCGACTTCGCCCGGCCCGGATCGCGCACCCCGCGCCGGCGCTACGTGGACGGCGAGACCCACCTCTACCTGGGACGGCGCTACCGGCTTGCCACCGAGCACGGCGAGGTCGAGGCGGTGCGCCTCGTCGGCGGCTCCTTTCGGGTCGTGACGCACGCCGACGCACCGGCCGGACACATCGAAGATCTGATGGATGACTGGTACGCACGTCAGGCGCGGCGCTGCTTGCCCGACCGGCTGGACGCATGCTGGGCGTCCTTTCCTTCGGACGGTCGCCGCATGCCGGCTCTGCGCCTCAAACGCATGCGCACGCGCTGGGGCAGCATGTCGCCCACCGGCGCCATGTCGCTGAGGATCGACCTCATACGCGCCCCGCGAGAGTGCATCGACTACGTCATCTTCCACGAGCTCTGTCACCTCGCGCACCCGAACCACGGGCGCGAGTTCTGGACGCTGGTCGAGGAGTTCGTCCCGGACCGGAAGCAACTCAAGCGCCGACTCGAGCTGCTGTTGGAGTGAGGCGGCTTCCGGAGATCGGCCAGCCCTGAGACGGCGTTCATGATCCCGCGCCTCAGGCGTGGCGGCGAACCACGAGGAGCTCTTCCTGAACGTCAGCGGGCGGGCGACCTACCGCGTCGACGGCAAGGAGATCGACGGGCCGATCGACGGTGGGGAACCGGCGGTGCTGTACCATCGCATCCGAGGGGCCGCGCGACGGGGCCGGCCCCGCGAGCGCGGAGACCTAGCCCCCTCGACCGAGAAACAGAACGGAGGGTACGGCATGAGCGGCATGCACCCCGACGATGTCTACGCGCTGACCGGTGTCGCCGACCCCCGCATCTCCCCCGACGGGGCGACGGTGGCGTATGTCGCCAATAGGGTCGACCGTGAGGCGAACGCGTACGGCAGTGCGATCTGGCTGGCCGCGCTCGACGGCTCATCCGAGCCGCGGCAGCTCACCTCTGGCCTGAAGTCCGATACCGAGCCTCGCTGGTCGCCCGACGGCTCGATGCTCGCCTTCGTCTCCGACCGCGACGACAAGGTCGCGCAGCTCTACGTGATGCCGGTGAGCGGGGGCGAGCCCCGCAAGCTGACGAGCCTGAAAGAGGATGTGTCTGAAGCGGTCTGGGCGCCCGACGGTTCGATGCTCGCCTTCGTGGCGCGCGTGCGAGACGTCGCCTATGACGAAGAGGACGAGAAGCGCCGACGGCCACGGCGCATCACCCGACTGCAGTACAAGCTCGAGCACGTCGGCTGGACCGCCGACCGGCCGCAGCACCTCTTCGCGGTCATGGCGGACGGCTCGGACGAGCCGGCGCAGATCACGACCGGCGACTTCGAGGATTCGTCACCGGCCTGGTCCCCCGACGGTTCGACCATCGCCTTCATCTCAGCCCGGCACGACGACTGGGACACGGAGCTCGTCACAGACGCGTACCTGATCGATGCGCCGACTCGTGGCGACAGGTCCGGACGCGAGCCCGGAGCCGGCGAGCCGCGCACCGAACGGACGAGTGTCAGGCCACCGCGACGACTCACGCAGGGCGGCGGCCAGATCCACCGCCTCGCCTGGTCGCCGGACGGCCGGCGGATCGCCGTCCTGCTCTACCCCGCAACGCTCGACGACCCGCGGCACACCCAGGTCGCTGTCGTCGACGCCGCCTCAGGCGAGGCCCGACTCTTGACCGAGTCTCTCGATCGCAACTGCGGCAGCTACCCGCCGCCTCGCGAACCGGCTTGGGACGCCGAGCACCTCGTGTTCGTCGTCGAGGACCGCGGCAACATACACCTCCACCGTGTGGCTGCGGACGGCTCGGCCCCGCCCGAGCTCGTCGTCGGGGGCGAGCGCGCCGTCACCGGCTTCGACGCCGTCGCGGGCCGCCTGGTCTTCACCGCGACCGAGCCGACCATGCTCCCCGAGCTGTTCGTGGACGACCGACGCCTCACCCGCGTCGCCGAGCCCTTCGCCGCAGGCCGGGAGCTCGCCTCCCCCGAACGCTACACGGCAGTCTCGGCGGACGGCAGCGAGGTCGACGCCTGGGTGATGCGGCCCGCCGGCTTCGAGCCGGGCCGCACCTACCCGGCGCTCCTCAACATCCACGGCGGGCCGTACGGACAGTACGGCAGCGAGTTCTTCGACGAGTTCCAGGTCTACAGCGGCGGCGGCTACGTCGTTCTGTACTCGAACCCGCGCGGCTCCTCCGGCTACTCCGAGGAGTGGGGCCGAGCCATCCGCGGCCCGGGCGAGGCCGGCCCGGGCTGGGGCTCCGTCGACTACGAGGACTGCATGGCGGTCGTCGACGAGGCGCTGCGTCGCTTCGACTTCATCGACCCCGACCGGCTCGGCGTCATCGGCGGTTCCTACGGCGGCTACATGACGTCATGGATCGTCGCCCACACCGACCGCTTCAAGGCCGCGATCTCGGAGCGCGCCGTCAACCAGTTCGTCTCGGAGTGGGGCTCGAGCGACTTCGGCTTCGACTTCAAGGGCTACTCCGGCACCTTCCTCTACGAGGATGTGGAGGGCTACCTCAAGGTGTCGCCGACGACCTACGCCGAGAACATCCGCACGCCGCTGATGATCCTGCACTCCGAGGACGATCTGCGCTGCCCGGTCGAGCAGGCGGAGCAGCTCTTCGTCACGCTCCGCCTCCTCAAGCGCCCCGTGGAGCTCGTGCGCTTCCCCGCCGAGTCGCACGAGCTGACCCGCTCGGGCAGCCCCGTGCACCGCGTCCAGCGGTTCGAGCTCGTGCTCGAGTGGTTCGACCGCTACCTCAAGGAGTGACCGCGGGGGGCGCAGACCCTGCTGCTACACTCAGCCGGCACCGTCAGGAGCAGCGAGGAGGACGACCGTGAACGCTGGGCAGAAGAGTACACCCTGGAGAGTGGCGCACATCGACCAGATCCCGGTCGAGGAGGGTACGTCCCCAGGCACCGAGTGGAAGCCGGTCCGGCGCTTCTTCGACATCGCCTCGTTCGGCACCAACCTGGCGCGAGCGACCGCGGCCGGCGACGTGCTCACGCACGACCACGACGAGACCGGCCCGCGGCACGAGGAGCTCTTCCTCATCGTCAGCGGGCACGCGACCTACCGCGTCGACGGCGAGGAGATCGACGCGCCGGCCGGCACGTTCCTCTGGGTGCCCGACCCCGCCACGTTGCGCGGTGTGGTGGCGCGCGACCCGGGCACGGTCATGTTCGTGATCGGAGGCGAGGCGGGCGCCGCCTTCGTGCCGTCTGACTGGGACACGGAGCCGCTGCCGGGCTGAGCGCGGCAAGCTGCGCGACCGGCCGATCCTGCGCCCCGTCGCGGAGCGGGGCGATGTCGGCCTAGTCGCCCCCGCCGAGACCGCCGACGTGCTGCGGCGGCCAGTAGACGCAAACCGCGACTGCGCGGATGGACGCCATCGGCACCGGGCCGAAGAATCGGCTGTCACTGCTGTTGGTCCGGTTGTCTCCCATGACCCACAGCTGATCGGGCGGTACGGTGATGGGCAGCGCGACGGAGATCGGCTCGCTGGGCAGACCGTGAGTGTAGGGTTCGGTCACCCTTGAGCCGTCCACCCAGACGGCTCCGTCCTTCAGATCGACGGTCTGCCCGGGCAGAGCGATCACCCGCTTGACGAAGGGGATGGGCCCGCCCGTGGGGTCGGTGATGACGACGACGTCGCCGACCTCGATGCTGCCGAAGCGCGGCGTGAGCTTCTCCGTCAGGATGCGATCATGGACCATGATCGTGGGCTCCATCGACGGCGTCGGGATCTCGTACCCCGTGGCGACCGTGGCTCGCACGGTCATCGCCGCGGCGAAAGCGATGACGACGAGCGCCGTCGTCTCGATCGTCCAGCGCAGTGACCGCCGCAGCCGCGGACTCGCTTCGCCGCCTCGACTCGTCTCCACACCGGGCCCCTTTCGGAAGAGGGACGGCACCGTCGCCCACCATGTCGCCACTGAGTCTACCGCACGGCGCCTGGGCGCTGGGCCGACCTCAGTCGGGCGGCGGCTGGACCGGCTCGTCCACGCGCACACGCGGCAGCCACTGGAGCCAGCCCGGCAGGTACCAGTTTGCGCGCCCGAGCAAGGTCATCGCCGAAGGCACGATGACCGTCCTCACGATGGTCGCGTCGATGGCGACCGCGACGGCCAGCCCGAAGCCGAGCTGCTGGAACATCGCCAGATCGCCCATCGCCACACCCGAGAAGACGGCCACCATGATCGCCGCCGCCCCGGTGATGATGCCGGCCGTCGAGCCGACGCCGAAGACGACGGCCTCACTCGTGTCCCCGGTCTGGTCGTAGCGTTCTCTGATGCGGCTCAGCAGGAAGATGTGGTAGTCCATCGACAGACCGAACAGCACGCAGAACATGAGCAGCGGCAGCCAGGCGAGGATGCGCTCCACCTGGGTGAAACCGAGAAGATCGACACCGTGCCCCTGCTGGAAGACGAGCGTCACGAGGCCGTACGCGGCCCCCACCGAGAGGAGGTTCATGAGCGTCGCCTGGATCGCGATGACGAGCGAGCGGAAGGCCACCAGAAGGAGGCAGAAACTCAAGCCGAGGACCACCCCGATCACCCAGGGGGTGAACGCGTCGATCATGTCGATCGCATCCGTGTAGAGCGCCGGGAGTCCTCCGACAAGCACGTCGACCGGCGCCACGGCCTCGATGAGCGGGGCGGCCTCCTCGCGCAGGTAGTGCACCGCCTCCATCGCCTCTTCGCTCGTCGCGTCGGCGTTGACCGCAAGCTTCAGGACGGCAAGGTCATCTCGATCGGACGTCTCGAACCCCGCCACCCGGAAGCGCGCGTCGGACACCGCGACGGCCTGCATCTGTTCGAGTCGCTTCGCGACGACTGGGTCGTGCAGATCGCCCTCGAGAGTCACGAGTATCGGGGCGCTGAAGCCGGCCGAGAACTCGCCCTGCAGGGTGACGAAGGCCCGCTTGGCGCTGGCGGAGTCGGGGAACTCCCGCACCCCCGAGATCCCGGTCCGCATGTCGAGCAGCGGGATCGTCAGCAGGAGCAGAGTGCCGCACCCGGCGACCAGGGCGATCAAGGGCCGGCGCATCATGACGCGCGCCGCCCGCGTCCAGAGGCCGTCGGGATGGCCCTCCGCGCTCGTCGGCCGCCCGGGAAGCGGCACGCGCAGCCGATCGACGCGATCGCCCAGCACCCTCAGGACCGCGGGCAGCAGCGTGAGCGCGGCGACCACCGCCGCGATCACGACGAAGATCGATCCCGCGCCCAAGCTCGTGAAGATCGAGTAGGGCACGATCAGCATGCCCGTGAGAGCCAGGACGACGATGCCGCCGCTGAAGAACACGGCGCGGCTGGCCGTGGCCGCGGCTCTCGCGACGGCGTCGCCGAGGTCGCGCCCCGCGCGACGCTCCTCGCGGAAGCGTGAGACGACGAGCAGCGAGTAGTCGATGCCGACGGCCAGGCCCATCATCGTGACGATGTTCGTGGCGAAGACCGAGACGTCGAACCAGGCCCCCATCAGCACGATCAGGGCCGAGGCGACGGCGATGGCGACGGCGGCGAGCGCCAGCGGCACGACCGCCGCGACGACGGTCCCGAAGACGAGTACCAGGATGATCATGGCCATGGGCACGCCGATCAGCTCGCCGCGGCGCAGGTCCGACTCGGCGAGATCCCGCGCCTCGATCCCCCACGTCCCGTCGCCGGTGACGGCCACGGCGAAGCCGTCCCGGCCGTCCTCGGCGCACACGATGTCGTAGAGCGGACGCGCGTGCTCCTCCGCGTCGCTGGCGTTCCCGGCGAGGGTCACGAGGATCAGGGTGGCGGCGGCGCTCTCGGAGACGAGCATCTTCGACATCGCGGCGGCGGAGTCGGCCGACGCGCCCGCATGCGCGGCGTCAGCTCCGGCGACCGACACGACGCCGGCGACGTGGTCGGGCCCGATCGCCACGATCTGCCCCGCCAGGTCGGCGACGCGGCGCTCGAAGGCGCCGCCCGCGTCGCCGAGCCGGCTCGTCGACGAGCTCACGACCACGACCTCCGTATCGGCCGCCGCTCCCGGCAGGCGCTCCGCCACCAGGCGTTCGACCTGCTTCGACTCCGGCGTCGTGAGGAAGTCGTCGGTCGCGACGAGGACATCGCTCCAGAGCGCCGCGACGATTGACGCGATGACGGCGACGGCCAGCCAGATCGCCAGGGTCCGCTTCGGGTGCCTCGCGGACCTGCGTCCCAGGCGCTCGGTGAAGAATGCGCGCCGCGGGCTCACGCCGTGCGCTGTCGGGTGCCGCGGGCGCCCCAGTCGCTGCCCAGGCCGATGACGAACGCGCGGATCAGGTCGCGCCCGCGGTCGTCGAAGACCCCGCCGTGCTGCTCGTGAAGCCGCTCAACGGCGGCGAGGCCGTGTACCAGGGCCCACGTGCCGTGCATGACGAACATGAGGTCCTTCTCGGCGACGTGGAACGTGCCCTCCGCGATCCCCTCTCTCAGGGCGGACTCGAGCAGGCGGACCACTCCCGTGGGCGCAAGGAACGCCTCGTCCGGGTGCTCGAGGTCGAGGGGCTCCATGGCGGTCACGCTGTCGAAGAGGAGCGTGACCTCCTCCGGGTGCTCGCGCGCGAAGCGCAGGTACGCCTCACCCATCGCGACGATGCGCTCGGTCGGCGTCAGGCTCTCGGGCAGGCGGGCGAGGTGCCCTTCGAGCACGTCTACGCTGGTCTTCGCGATCGCGAGAAGGATCTCCGGCCGCCCTCCCTCGAAGTAGCGGTAGAGCGCCGACGGGGCGAAGTCAGTGCGGCGAGCGATCTCGCGTACGGTCAGCTGCTCGGCGCCGCTCTCCATGACGATCTGACGGGCGACGCGTAGGATATCGTCGCGCGTCTCCTGATGGCGTCGCTCCCGACGACCAGGGCGCGGCGCTGCCGCTCGCGCGATCTGGGGCGCCTGCGAGCCGAGCCGCCGTCCACCGGCAGCGTCCGAACGGTTCTGCGCGTGAGACATGAACGACGTTCTCCTACGCGATGTCTGTTCTTCTTGCGAACACCGTTCACGTTAGGTCGTCGTGCCCCGGGCGTCAACCGCGTACGCGGTCGCGTCGATCGCGCGGCGCGCCCTCGCGGCGTGGCGGCCGACGACGGCCTTTCGGCGGATGCGCCTGCGGTGACGCCGACGGCGAGCCTCCGCGGCAAGGAGGTGAGGCCGCAGCCGTCGGCGGGGAAGACTCGCGTTGAGCGGTGGCCCCGGCGACAACGCCGGGGCAGGCTCCGACACCGGAGGGAGCATGGATCTCGCCACGCGGTCCTTGGGCCTGGGCGACCTGCGACTCTGCGCTCGCGGGAGCGGGGCATGACCGGCGAGCACGGCGACTTCCGCTTCTCGCCCCGCGCCAATCGGGCCTCCGAGATCGTGTGGCGCCGCTGGGGCGAGGAGGCCTTCGCCGAGGCGCAGCGCCTCGAGCGTCCCGTACTGCTCTCCCTCTCGGCGGTCTGGTGCCACTGGTGCCACGTCATGGACGAGACCAGCTACTCCGATCCGCGTGTCATCGAGCTCATCAACCGCGACTACGTGCCGGTGCGCGTCGACAACGACCGCAACCCGGACGTCAACCGTCGCTACAACATGGGCGGATGGCCGACCACCGCCTTCCTCACGGGGACGGGCGAGGTGCTGACCGGCGCGACCTACCTGCCGCCCGACCAGATGGTCTCGGCGCTCGAGCGGGTCAAGGCGTTCTTCGACGAGCACCGCAGCGAGTTCACCGCCCTCGCGGCCGAGCCCACGGCCACCGATGGCGGGGTGGTGCGCGATCTCGTCTCCCGCGCCGCTGTGAGCGACGACGCGGCCTTCGCCGGCGACTCCACCACCCCGGGCGATATCGTCGACCAGATCGCCCTCGAGGTCGTGCGCGCCTTCGACCCGGTGCACGGAGGCCTCGGCCGCGAGCCCAAGTTCCCGCAGGCCGACGCGTTCGCCTTCCTGCTCGCGTACGCCGGCCGGCGCGAGGGGAGCAACTCACCCCTGCTCGCGCCGGCGCGCCTCCACGAAGTGCTCCGCGTGACGCTGACACACATGGCCGCCGGCGACATGTACGACCGCATCGGCGGCGGGTTCTTCCGCTATGCGACACGACGCGACTGGTCGACGCCGCACTTCGAGAAGATGCTGGAGGACAACGCGCGCCTCGCTCTTCTGTACCTGGAGGCCGCAAGCGGCCCGGGTGATGCCGGCTCCTACCGGGGCACGGCCGAGGGTGTCCTCGACTACCTCCTGGACACGCTCTGGCAGGGCGCCCCGCCGGTGTTCTCGGGCAGCCAGGACGCCGACGAGCACTACTACGGCCTCGACGCCCATGATCGCGCACGCCTCGACGTCCCCTTCATCGACACCACCGTCTACGTGGACTGGAACGCGCTCGCGGCGCAGGCGCTCCTGCGCGGCGCGTGCGTGCTCGCTCGCCCTGAGCTTGCAGAGTCGGCCGTCGCCTTGCTCGACCACCTCTGGGACCATGCCCGCCGCGAAGGCGCCTTCGTCCACTACTTGAGTCCGGACGGCGAGCAGGGCGCGACGGGAGCCCTGCTGACCGACCAGGCGGCCGTCGCCGCGGCCCTGCTGGACGCCTACGAGACCACCGGGCGCGCGGACCTCTTGCGGCGCGCCGAGGCGCTCGCCGACTGGGTCGGCGAGCGTCTCGGCGCGCCCGACGGCCGCCTCTTCGATCGCGCGGCCGAGAAGGCCGCGGGTGGCCTTCTCGCGCGGCCGGTCCCCGCCCTCGAGGAGAACGCGCTCATGGCCGACGTCTTCCTGCGTCTGGGCGCGTACACCGGCGAGCCCGGCCACCGCGAGCGAGCGCTCACCCTGCTCGCCGCCTGGGCGCCGCACCTCGAAGGATTCGGCCTGGGCGCCGCCCCCTGCGCCGCCGCCATGCTCCGCTACCTCGAGCGTCCGCAGCACCTCGTGATCGTCGGTGCGCTCGACGATGAGACCGCCGCGGCTCTGCACGCGGCCGCCCTTGCGGTGCCGCGGGCGCTCCGTACCGTCGAGCGGCTCGACCCGCGCACCGATGCCGAGCGGCTCGCCGCCCGGGGCCTGCCGGCAGGCGCGAGCGCGGCTGCCGCCTACGTCTGCCGCGGGGCCTCGTGCCTCGCTCCCGCGCGCTCTCCTCAGGAGTTGCGGGAGCGGCTCGCCGGCGGAAGGTGAAGCCGCCCCGTCGCGCTCGGCGTCAGAAGCACTCCGGCGCGTCGCGCACGGCCTGCTCGAGAATGAGCCGCGCGTTCTCCTTCGTGACGTGCGAGCCGTCGTAGAAGTACTTGGCGCGACCGCCGAAGCTCGCGATCTCCGTGTAGTCGAGGACTCTGAGGTCGTATGTCTCCCGCAGCCCCTTGAGGAAGCGCAGGAGACGATCGTTCTTGGCCTGCCAGCCCGCCGCCCTGAACGCCTCGAGCGCGACGGGATGGTAGGGCATGACGACGACCGCCGGCGTGACGCCATGGTCGTTGTAGAGCTTGAGGAGCTTCTTGAAGTAGCTGCGGGAGCGGGCCTGCGACGCGCCCGGCGCCGACGCCTTGGGCAGGATGCGCTCGATGTAGACGTTCAAGACCGCGTCCAGGGAGACGCCCCGCGCCACCCTCTCGTCGTAGCTGTTGTGGAGCAGGCATCCCCTGTCGCTGTAGCGGCTCTCCGAGGACATCCCTCCGCGCTTGGGCTTGCCGACGATCTCCCGCTGCTTCTCGAGGAACTCCTCCGGGAACCAGCGCGAGAACCGCTCGTCCCAGAGAAGGCCCGGGTGCAGCGGGGCATCACCGAAGTTCCCCACCTGGACGGCGAAGAAGCAGCGGAGCTCGACGTCGGGGGCCTTCGAGAAGAGGTAGCTCGAGACGGCATAGGCGTCCTCGACCTTGCCGTTGTGCAGCGCGAAGTTGAAGGCCGTGAGACCGGTGAGGCGGCGGATGTGGGAGGGCTCGAAGCGCTGCGCTCGCGAGCCCCCGAACACGATCAGCTCCGGCGGCGTCTCGAGGCTGTCGAGAAGGTCGGCCTTGTAGTTGCGATCGTACGCGGGGACGAACGCGTCCGGCTCGGAGGGCGCAGCGGTCGGCGTCGTCGCCACGCTGGGCGTCGGCGTCGGGCTCGGCGCCGAGGTCGGCGTCGCCTTCGCGGGGGGCTTCGCCGCGTCGCGCGTCGCCGACACTCCAACGGCAGCGATCAAGACACCCGTGGCGAGCAGGAGCGCGGCGAGCGCCAGCCTCCGGCGTCGCGCCGGAGCGCGACGCGTCTGGCGTCGTCCTCGTGGTCTGTCGCGGTCGTCTCGCCCCATCATGTGCGGCGTCAGAAGCACTCCGGCGCGTCGCGCACGGCTTGTTCGAGGATGAGACGCGAGTTCTCCTTCGTGACGTGCGAGCCGTCGTAGAAGTACTTGGCGCGGCCGCCGAAGCTCGCGAGCTCCGTGTAGTCGAGCACCCTGAAGTCGCAGGTCTCCTGCAGACCCGCGAAGTAGTCGATCAGCCGATCGTGTTTGACCTGCCAGCCCACCTCTCTGAAAGCCTCGAGCACGATGGGATGGTAGGGCATGACGACGATCGCCGGCGTCATGCCGTGGTCGTTGTAGAGCCTGACCAGCTTCTCGAAGTAGCGACGGGAGCGGTCCTGCACCTTGCTTCGCGCCGCCACCTTCGGCAGCATACGCTCGATGTAGACGTCCAGGATCCCCCTCAAGGGGACGCCCTTCTCCACTCTCGCGTCGTGGCCGTTGTAGAGCAGACAGCCCCTGTCGCTGTAGCGCGAGGCCAACGGCACGCCACGGGTCTCGGGCTTGCCGACGAGCTCCCGCTGCTCCCGTAGAAGCTCGGCGGGCAGCCAACGCGACAACCGCGGGTCCCAGAGAAGCCCCGGGCTGAGTTGAGCATCCCCGAAGTTCCCCACCTGGACGGCGAAGAAGCAGCGGAGCTCGAGGTCGGGCGCCTTCGAGAAGACGTAGCTCGAGACGGCGAAGGCGTCCTCCACCCTGCCGTGGGCGGCGGCGAAGTTGAAGGCCGAGAGGCCGGTGAGGCGGCGGATATGGGACGGCTCGAAGCGCATCGCGCGCGAGCCCCCGAACACGATCAGCTCCGGCGGCGTCTCGAGGCCGTCGAGAAGGTCCGCCTTGAAGCTGCGGTCATAGACGGGGGTGACGGACTCCGTCCCCGGCGTCGACTCCTCTGCCACAGGGCTTGGTGAGAGGCTCGCGCTCGGCGTCGCCTCCGGGCTCGCCGACGCCCTCACGCCCGGCGTCGCCGCGTCACGAGCAGACGCCGTCCTGAGGACGCCGATCACCAAAATCGGTGCGATGAAGGCGGCGGCGAGCGCCAGCCCCCACCGTCGCGCTCCGGCGCGTCGCCCTCGACGGCTGCCTTCTCGTGTTCTCTCACGATCGTCGCGTTCCATCGCGGACCCCTGGTTGAGCGCGCGGCGACCGGCCGGCCGTAGGCCGCCGACCCACGACGTAGCATCTCACGCCGGACGCGACGAGGCCACGCGCGGCTCTGCGTCGCGGCCTTGCGCCGGCGCCTCATACCCTGTGAAATTGAGGCCGTCCACGTGAGGAGGTCGGATGCTCACCCTGTACCAGGTCGAATGGTGTCCGCACTGCCACCGCGTGCGGCAGGTCCTCACCGAGCTCGGCCTCACGTTCGTCGCCGTGAACGTGCCGGCACGGCAGGAGGAACGCGCCGACGTCGTCGCCCTCGTCGGGGGCCCGGCAGTCCCGGTCCTGCAGGACGGCGACCGGGTCGTCGCGCACTCAGACGACATCATCGCCTACCTGCGCGCCACCTACCCAGAGCCGGCCGACATCGCCGATCACCGCGCGAAGGCGGCGTACCGGAACTCCGTCACCACCTCGCTCTCGCCGCGGGCGGCGGCGGCGCGGCTCAAGGAGCTCCTCGAGGAACAGGGCTTCTCAGTGCTCGCCGAGGTGGCGGGCGCGGCCATCTCGCCGCGCCTCCCCGACGAGTACGTGCTTATCTACGCGTCTGTACGAGGGGTCGCCGCAAAGGTCTTCGAGGCGGACGCCGGGGTACCGACGGCCGTCGCCCTCCCCTTCGTCGTCGCACCCGCAGGGGACGGCAGTCTCGTCGCCGGCCCCGACCCAGTCGGTCCCGTCTGGGTCTACGGGGACCTGCGCCTGATCAAGCCGCTCGCGGCGCTGCGCGAACGGCTGGCCGCAATCTTCTCGAGCCTCTGACGCGGCTGGGAGAAAGCCTCACCGGCAGTCGTAACCCGCCGCGCCCTCTACATCCGTGACGGCGAGAACGGCGCACCGGGGAGACCCTCTTCCGGGTCCGCCCACACGCCCAGTCGACGGAAGCGCTCGCGGCGCTGCCGACGTCGCACCTCAGGGTCGAGCTGCTGGAGTTCGTCGAGCGCCGCCGAGATGCTCGCGCCGACGGCGTGCGCCGCTGCCTCGGGATCCTTCTGGGCGCCGCCGCGCGGCTCTTTGATCACCGTCTCCACGACGCCGAGATCGTAGAGGTGCGAGGCCGTGGGACGCAGCGCCTCCGCGGCCTGCGGCGCGAACTCGGCGTCGCGCCAGAGGATCGCGGCGCAGCCCTCCGGCGAGATGACGGAGTAGGTCGCGTTCTCCTGCATCAGCACGCGGTCGGCGACGGCCAGAGCGAGAGCGCCGCCCGAGCCGCCCTCGCCGATGATGGTGGCCACCACCGGCACGGTCAGGCGCGCCATCTTGAGCATGGTCTCCGCGATGGCGCGCGCCTGCCCGCCCTCCTCCGCGGCGACCCCGGGGTAGGCGCCCGGCGTGTCGACGAACGTGAGCACCGGCAGGCGGTGGCGCTCTGCCAGCGTGAACAGGCGCTGCGCCTTGCGGTAGCCCTCCGGCTTGGCCATCCCGAAGTTGTGCGTGGTCTGCTCGTCGAGCGTGCGGCCCTTCTGGTGACCGACGACGAGCACCGCCCGGCCGCGGAACCACCCGAGGCCGCCGACGATGGCGGGGTCGTCCGCGCGGAGGCGGTCGCCCTTCAGCTCCTCGAAGCCGTCGATCAGGAGCGCGATGTAGTCGCGCGTGCGCGGCCGCTCCTTGTGCCGCGCGATCTCGACGGTGACCCAGGTGTCGTGGCGGTGACGCTCATGCCGAAGGCTCTTCAGCTTCATCTGGAGCTTGTCGATCTCCTCGGACAAATGCACGCCGGGCATAAGCGGCAACCGCTTGAGCTCTTTCACGCGTTGCCTCAGCCAGCCGGCCCGCGCCGCGTCCACTCGGTCCTCGTGTCTCTCCTCGTTCAGGTCCCTCACCTCCCTTCAGGAGGCGCAGGTAGGCGCCCAGCTTCTCGCTGAGGTCCTCGCGCCGCACGATCGCGTCGAGGTGCCCCAGCTCGAGGTTGCGTTCGGCGCTGCCGAAGCCGGCAGGGAGAGCCTCGCGCGTGGTCTGCTGGATCACGCGCGGCCCGGAGAAGTACAGCTGCGCGCCGGGCTCGGCGACACAGATATCGGCGAGCGTCGCGAAGCTTGCCACGACGCCGCCCGTGCAGGGGTCGACGAGCAGCGCGATGAACTGGACGCCGGCCTCCGTCATGAGGTCGACGGCGCAGCTCGTCTTGGCCATCTGCATGAGAGAGAGGATGCCCTCCTGCATGCGGGCGCCGCCGGAGCTGCAGACGGCGACCAGGGGCAGCTGCTCGCCGGCGGCCAGCTCGGCACTGCGCCACAGCTTCTCGCCGACCACGCTGCCCATGCTCCCGGCCATGAACCCGAAGTCCAAGACTGCGAGGACGCAGGCCGTGCCCCCGATCGCCGCCGTCCCCGTCACGATGGCCTCAGTGAGGCCGGTCTTGCCTTGGGCCTCGAGGACGCGCTCCGGGTAGGTCTCGATGTCGACGAAACGCAGCGGGTCGAGAGTCTTGACGCCGTCCCAGAGCTCCCGGAAGCTGTCGGGGTCGCACAGCTGCCCGATACGTTCGCGCGCGCCGATGCGCGCGTGGTAGCCGCAGAGAGGACACACGAAGAGGTGCTCGCGGACGGCGGCGACGTCGCTGGGCGCGTGGCACGACCGGCACACCCAGTCACGGGGGGCGGAACCGGCTCCGCGGTGCTCGATCTCGACGGTGACGTTCATCGGCAGACGGGGTGCGCCCCGGCCCTCATGGACCCCAGGACGCCCTACTCCTCGAACCGGCGGAAGACGAGGGTGACGTTGTGGCCGCCGAAGCCGAAGGAGTTGGAGGCGGCCACCTCGACTCGCGCCTCCCTGGCGGTGAGCGGCACATAGTCGAGGTCGCACTCGGGGTCGGGGTCGGTCAGGTTGACCGTCGGGTGGATGCGACCCTTGACGATGCTGAGTACGGTCGCGACCGCCTCGATCGCGCCCGAGGCCCCGAGGCAGTGTCCGATCATCGACTTGCTCGACGAGATGGCGACGCGCGTAGCGTGCTCGCCGAGAGCGACCTTGATCGCCTTCGTCTCGGCGATGTCTCCGGGCGCCGTCGCCGTGCCATGCGCGTTCACGTAGTCGACGTCGACGGGGGAGAGACCGGCCTTCGCAAGCGCCGCCGTCATGGCCCGCGCCTGCGACTCGCCCGTCTCGTCGGGCGCCGTCATGTGGAAGGAGTCGGAGCTCATGCCGGCGCCCGCCAGCTCCGCGTAGACGTGAGCGCCTCGTGTGCGCGCGTGGTCGAGATCCTCGAGCAGGAGGCAGCCGGCGCCCTCGCCCATCACGAAGCCGTCGCGGCCGCGATCGAAGGGCCGGGAGGCCGCGGTGGGATCATCGTTCCGGCGGGACAGCGTGCGGGCGGCCGCGAAGCCGGCGACGGCGACGGTGCCGATCGGAGCTTCGCTGCCGCCGGCGAACATCGCGTCGGCGTCGCCGCGACGGAGGATCTCGAAGGCGAGCCCTATCGCGTCAGAGCCAGCCGCGCACGCGGTGCAGGTCGAGCTCAGCGGGCCCTTGGTGCCCAGCTCGAGCGACACGTGAGCGGCCCCCATGTTCGGGATCATCATGGGCACGAGCAGCGGGTTCGTGCGCTCCGGCCCCTTGATGAGCAGCTTCTCGATCTCGATGTGCAGGGTCTGGAGGCCGCCGACGCCGCTGCCGATCACCGCCCCGACACGGTCCGCCTCGGGGCGGGGGTCGAACTCCGCGTCGGCGGCTGCTATCTTCGCGGCGCCGACCGCGTATTGGCTGAACAGGTCGAGCCGTCGGAGCGTGCGCTTCTCGAGATAGTCCTCGGCGTCGAAGCCCTGGACCTCGGCAGCGATGTGCACGCGCTGGTCGCTGTGGTCGAAGCGCGTGATCTCCCCCACGGCCGATTCGCCGGCCACGAGGCGCTCGAACATGCGGTCGGCGTCGCAGCCGAGCGGCGAGACCACGCCCAGCCCGGTGACCACGACCCGCCGCACTCCGTTCGTCCTGCCTGCCATCTTCCGCCGTCCTCGCCCGTTCGCCTTCAGATGCCGAGCCCGCCGTCGACCGGCAGCGTCACGCCGGTGACGAAGCGCGCCCGAGGCGAGGCGAGGAACACGACCGCGTCCGCCACGTCCCCCGCCGACCCGATGGCCTTCATCGGCGTCGCCTCGACGATCAGTTGCCGGGTCTCCTCCGGCAGCGCCTGCGTCATCGGCGTGTCGATGTAGCCGGGGGCGACCGCGTTGACGCGAACGCCACGCCCGCCGAGTTCCTTGGCCAGCGACTTCGTGAGACCGATGATCCCGGCCTTCGCGGCGGCGTAGTTGACCTGCCCCGCATTGCCCCGGCGGCCCACCACGCTGGCGAGGTTGATGATACAGCCTGAGCGACGCCTGAACATGCGCCGGGCGGCCGCCTTGCTCACAAGGAAGCTGCCGCGCAGGTGCGTACGCACCACGGCGTCGAACTCGGCTGCGTCCATCAGCATGATCACGTTGTCGCGCGTGATGCCGGCGTTGTTCACGACGAGGCCCAGCGGTCCGAGCTCCAGCTCGACGCGCTCGGTCATGGCGTTGACCTGGTCCTCGTCGCCGACATCGGCGAGGACCACGAGACCACGGCGCCCAAGCGCCTCGATCTCGCCTACCACCTCGGCGCAGGCTTCTTCGTTGCCGGCTACGTCGTTGACGGCGACGTCGGCACCCGCCGCAGCCAGGGCGCAGGCGATCTCGCGCCCGATGCCGCGGCCGGCGCCGGTCACCAGCGCGACGGTCCCCCCGAGATCCAGCTCGATGCTCACGCGTCCTCCTGCTCGTCCGTAAGTAAGCTCAGAGCCGCGACCGACCCGACGTCGCCGGCGCGCGCCGTCCCCGCCTCGGGCACGATCCGCGATACCAGGCCGCTGAGGACCGATCCCGGGCCGAGCTCGAGGAAGGAATCATAACCCGCCGCCCACAGAGCCCTCACGGCTTGGGTGAAGCGCACCGGCGAGACGAGCTGGCGCAGCAGGAGCTCGGCGAACCGGTCGTGCTCGAAGGCGAGGTCGCAGACCGAGTAGAAGAGCGGCTCGGGAGTCTTCCACTGCGCCGCCTTGAGCGCCTCTTCCAGCGGCTCGAGAGCGGCTTCGATCAGCGGGCTGTGGAAGGCGCCGCTGACCTTGAGCGGGATGACACGCCGGGCTCCGGCCGCCGTGGCGCGCTCCGCGAGCGCCCGCAGCGCGTCCGGGCGCCCGCTGACGACGATCTGCCCCGGCGCGTTGAAGTTGGCCGGCCAGACGCCGTCGAGCTCGGAGCAGAGTCCTTCAACGACATCGTCCTCGAGCCCGAGGACAGCGGCCATGCCGCCGGGGCTGCGCCGGGCGGCCTCGAGCATCGCGCGGCCACGCTCCTGGACCAGCCGGACGGCCTGGCCGAACGGCACCGACGCCGGTGGCGACGAGGGCCGAGTACTCGCCCACGCTGTGCCCGAAGGCGACATCGAAGCGCAGCCCCTCGCGGCGCAGAAGACGATAGACGGCGATCGAGTGGGTGAGCAGCGCCGGTTGCGCGATGTCGGTGCGGTCGAGGAGCTCGGCGGGGCCGTCGCCGCAGATCGCAGCCGAGGTCGAGGCCGAGGACCGAGGACGCCTCGTCGAACGTGTCGCGCACGAGGCGATCGCCCTCGCAGAGGTCGATCCCCATGCCGAGGGTCTGCGACCCCTGGCCGGGGAACATCAGCGCGAGCCGGCCCACGCGCCTACAGTTCCCACTGGGTCAGGCAGGACCCCCAGGTGAGCCCGGCGCCGAAGCCGGCCATGAGCAGCGTGTCGCCCTTCTTGAGGCGCCCGTTCTGGCTGGCCTCGTGCAGGCAGAGTGGGATCGAGGCGCACGAGGTGTTGCCGTAGCGATCCAGGTTCGAGAAGACCTGATCGTCGCGGAAGCCGAGGCGGCGAGCCGCCGACTCGATGATGCGGATGTTGGCCTGATGTGGCACAAAGAGGTCGACGTCGTCGACGGTGAGACCGGCGTCTTGCAGGACCTTCTCGCACGACTCGACGACGGTGCGCGTCGCGAACTTGAAGACCTCGCTCCCGACCATGCGCATGGCGTGCTCGTGGTCGCGCACCGTCGCGTGGGTCGCAGGCCGGCGCGAGCCGCCGGCCGGGATGCCGAGATACGGGGCGCCGCTGCCGTCGTTACCGAGGTCGAACGAGAAGATGCTCCCGTTGTCGGTCGGCTGCACGAGCACGGCGCCGGCCGCGTCGCCGAAGAGGACGCAGGTGCTGCGGTCCTCCCAGTCGACCATCTTGCTGAGCACCTCGGCGCCCAGCACGAGGATGTGCTCGTAGATGCCGGCGGCCACGAACGCGGTCGCGATGGCGAGGCCGTAGACGAAGCCGGTGCAGCCGGCCTGTACATCGAAGGCGCCGGCGCGACGCGCCCCGATGCGCTCGGCGACGATCGACGCGGTGGCCGGCATGATGTGGTCGGGCGATATGGTCGTGACGATCACGAGGTCGAGGTCGGAGGCCTCGATGCCGCTCGCCCCGAGACAGCGCTCGGCGGCGACGACCGCGAGGTCGCTCGCCGCCTCGTCGGCCTGGGCGATGCGGCGCTCGCGGATCCCGGTGCGCGACGTGATCCACTCGTCAGACGTGTCGAGGATCTGGGCGATCTCTTCGTTGGTGAGGACGCGCTCCGGCACATGGATGCCGAGCGCGCTGATGCGAGCGCCCTTGACGAGGCCGCGCCTCAGACCGATCATGCCGAGTCTCCGCGAAGGCTCGCGTCGCCGGTGGCGATCGCGGCAGCGTCCACCACGGCGAACATCAGCTCGGCCCGGCAGGCAAGCTGTCCCTCGACCCTGGCGATCGCCTTCGCCTTGCCGACCGGCCCATGCACGCTCGTGATCTCGACCTCGAGGCGGATCGTATCTCCGGGCTTGACGACGCGCTTGAAGCGCACCTTGTCGATGCCGGCGAAGAGGCCGATCTTGCCCTCGATGCCGCCGGCGCTGCTCGCGGCGATCGTCGCCGCCTGGGCCAGCGCCTCGACGATGAGGACGCCGGGCATGACCGGGTTGCCGGGGAAGTGCCCGGCGAACCAGAAATCGTCGCCGCGCAGTGTCCTCTGCGCCACGCAGCGCACGCCCGGCTCGAGCTCGAGCACCTCGTCCACCAGAAGGAAGGGCGGGCGCTGTGGCAGCAGGGCCTCGATCTGAGCGCGGTCTAGCTTCACGATATCTTCAACTCCCTCTCGCGGCGCCCGCGGCGCCGACCGACGCCGACGACAAGCGCGACGAGCGCGAGACCCCAGCCGATCACGGTCTTGACCGGCACCGTCCGGCCGCCGGGCAGCGGCAGGCGTCCGAGCGCCCTGTCCAGTGACTCGAGGCTGTCGTCCACCACCTGGCCGAGCGGGCGGGGGCTCCCCGGCGCGGGTTCGGCGGCGACCATCGCCATGACTCGCTCGCTGAAGCCGGGTGACGGGGCGAGCATCGTCCGGCCCCAGGCGGCCAGCGTGCCGCGCAGCGTCGAGAGCTCGCGGAGCTCGGTCGTGCAGTCGGGGCAGAAGCTCAAGTGCCGCTGGAGCTCGGCGACCTCGACGTAGCCGAGCTCGCCGTCGATGTAGCGGTTGAGCTGCGCGTGGCAGTAGCCGCACTCCATCAGGACTCCTCCCCGCGCACGCCGTCGGCGCGCAGCCTCAGACGCAACGAAGCGCGCCCGCGGTGCACCATGACCTTGACGGTGCCGAGCGGGCGCCCGGTGAGCTCCGCGATCTCCTGGTACGGCAGACCGTAGACGTCGCGCAGCACGGTGGGACCGCGGTAGTCGTCGGGCAGCCCGGCGAGGGCGTCGACGAGCGTGCCTGCATCGACGCCCTCGCCGAGCTCGCTCGCGGCCTCGTCGGCCAGATCGGGGCGCTCGACCGGCTCCGGCCGCCGGCGCTCGCGGCGCTGATAGTCGAGCGACGTCGTGAGCGCGAGCCTGAAGAGCCAGGTCGAGAACGACGCCTCGCCGCGGTACTGGGACAGCGAGCGGTAGCAGCGCAGGAGAGCTTCCTGCGCCGCATCTTCGGCGTCGACATGGGCGCCGAGCACGTTGTACGCGACCGAGTACACCATCGTCTGGTAACGCTCCACGATCAGTCTGAAGGCGTCGTGGTCGCCGGCCGCGGCCCTGGCCAGGTCGTCCGGCGACGGGTCGGGAGGCGTGTGCCACTCTCTGACGTTAGACGAAGTCACGGCCGAAAAGGTTACACCCCCTGTCGCGTCGGGCGCGCTCGCGTCGCGCCGACGCCGGGTAAGCTGGACCCCGTGAGGACGTTCTGGCGGATCACCAAGCTCCTCGGCGACTACAAGCTGCTGACCGTCGCCGGCTTCGTCTTCGCCTTCGCCCAGATGGGTCTGGGCCTCATCGTGCCGCGCGTCACCCAGCTCACGATCGACCGCGTCCTCATCGGCGGCGAGCGCGGGCTGCTGGTCTGGTACGGGCTCGCCCTGCTGGCCGTCGCCGCCGTCCGCCTCGTGGTCGCCGTCGCCCGCCGCTACGTGAGCGGCAAGGCGAGCCTCGGCATCGAGTACGACCTCCGGAACCGTCTGTGGGCGCACCTGCTGCGCCAGCCGTACGGCTACCACGACCGCTGGGCCACCGGCCAGCTCATGTCGCGCGCGATGAGCGACGTGCAGAACGTGCGCATGTTCCTCGGCTACGGTCTCGTCTTCTTCGCCACCAACATCGTGATGATGGTGGCGATCGCCGTGATCCTCCTCGTGCTCGACTGGCGGCTGGCGCTGCTGTCGCTGTCCTTCCTGCCGGCCCTGCTGGTCGTGACCTGGCGCTTCAGTCGGAGGCTGCAGCCGATCCTGAAGGACGTGCAGCAACGCCTCGCCGACGTGACCGCGGCGGCCGAGGAGAACGTCGTCGGCTCGCGCATCGTGCGCATCTTCGCCCGCGAGGACGACGAGCTCGCCAAGTTCAGCGCGCGCAGCGCGCGCGTCTTCGAGGCCAGCGTCAACGCCGCCCGCACGCGCGCCGTCTACATCCCGCTGATCGCCTTCATCCCCAACCTCGCGATCGCGTTCCTGCTCTGGTACGGCGGCCGCCAGGTCGCGCAAGGCGACCTCTCGCTCGGGGCCCTCGTCGCCTTCTACACCTACCTCATGATGCTCGTGTACCCGGCGCAGGTGATCGGCTGGCTCACAGGTCTCGCCCAGCGCGCCATCGCCAGCGGGGACCGCGTGTACGAGTTGCTCGATGCGCCCGTCGAGATGGAGGAGCGCCCCGGCGCCACACCGCTGCCGGCCCTGCGCGGCGAGGTCGTCTTCGAGGCCGCGAGCTTCTCGTACGCCGACCGCGAGGTGCTTGCCGACGTGGATCTCGTCGTCCCCGCCGGCCGTACGGTCGCGCTGGTCGGCCACACCGGGTGCGGCAAGACCACGCTCGCCAATCTGATCCCGCGCTTCCACGACGTCAGCGCCGGGCGCGTGCTCGTCGACGGGCACGACGTACGCGACGTGAAGCTGGACGACCTGCGCCGTCACATCGGGGTCGTGACGCAGGATCCGTTCCTCTTCTCGATCTCGATCGCCGACAACATCCGCGCCGGCCGGCCTGAGGCGAGCGACGACGACGTGCGCGCCGCCGCCCGGGCGGCCCAGGCCGAAGACTTCGTCGAGTCCCTGCCCGAGGGCTACGAGACGGTCGTCGGCGAGCGCGGCTTCACGCTCTCCGGCGGCCAGCGGCAGCGGATCGCGATCGCGCGGGCCCTCGTGATGGACCCGCGTATCCTCGTGCTCGATGACGCCACCTCGAGCGTCGACGTGGAGACCGAGTTCCGGATCCGTCGGGCGCTGACCGAGGTCATGAGGGGGCGCACCACCTTCATCATCGCCCACCGACCCTCGACGATCGCTCTCGCCGAGGAGATCGTCGTCCTCGACGCGGGGCGCATCGTCGAGCGGGGCAGGCACGACGACCTCATGGTCGGCGACACGCTGTACCGGCGGATGTTCGGGCGCGCCGAGAGCGAGCACTGCACGCTCGACGAGGTCCAGGAGCCGGGGGAGAGCTGATGGCGACCGTCTCGCGCCACACCGGACCTCACGGCAGCGGCGCCGGCGCCGGGGAGCTGCGCGGCTGGCGCGCCTTCCTGCACCTGGCGCGCGAGCTCCGGCTCGCCCGGCTCGCGCGCTTCGCCGCGCCCTACCGCCGTCGCGCGCTCGCCAGCGTCGCCGCGATGCTGGTCGTGACGCTCACCGGTCTTGCCGTCCCCTATCTGCTCGCCATCGCCATCGACCGCGGCATCACTCAGGGCGACCTGGGTGTGCTCGACCTCGTGATCGCCGTGTTCGTCGCCCTCTCGGTGCTGAACCTCGGCGCCAGCTATCTCCAGACCTACCTCGTGAGCTGGGTCGGCTCGCACATCACCCTCGACCTGCGACGGGAGCTCTTCGCCCACATCCAGAAGCTGTCGCTCGACTTCTTCAGCCGCCAGAAGACAGGCTGGATCGTCTCGCGACTCACCAACGACATCGACGCCCTCGACCAACTCGTGACCGACGGCGTCGTCTCGCTCGTCACCAACTCGCTGACCTTCGGCGGCGCCATCGTCTTCCTCTTCGTCCTCGACTGGCGCCTGGCGCTCGCCACACTCTCGATCATGCCGCTGGTCGTGGCCGCAACTCTCATCTTCCGCAGCCGCTCGGCGCTCGCCTACGCCCTCGTCCGCGAGCGCATCGCCGACGTGAGCGCCCACCTGCAGGAGTCGATCTCGGGCATACGCGTGGTCAAAGCCTTCCGGCGCGAGCGCGCCGACTACGAGGGTCTCGACCGCGCCAACGCCGCGTACCGCGACGCCAATATGCGCACGGTGCTGCAGAGCGGCGTGTACTTCCCGTTCGTCGAGTTCATGTCCGCGGTCGGCGTCGTCATCGTGCTCTGGTACGGCGGCTCCCTCGTGAGCGACCGCGCCCTGCAGATCGGCGTGCTGGTCGCCTTCATCGGCTACCTGGCGAGCTTCTTCGACCCGCTCCAGCAGCTCTCGCAGCTCTACAACACGTTCCAGGCTTCGATGGCCGCGGTCCAGAAGATCTACGCGGTGCTCGACACGGAACCGGATCTGCGCGACGCACCTGACGCCCGGCCGCTGCCGGACGTCCGCGGCGAGATCGAGATGCAGGGCGTCACGTTCGGCTACGACGAGGATGTCCCGGTCGTCCGCGACATCGACTTCACGGTCGGCGCCGGTCGCACCGTGGCTTTCGTGGGCACGACCGGCGCCGGCAAGTCCACGATCATCAAGCTGCTCGCGCGCTTCTACGATCCCGACGAAGGCGCGGTGCTCCTCGACGGGCACGACCTGCGCACGGTCACCACCCGATCCTTGCGCGAGCAGCTGGCAGTCGTGCCGCAGGAGGCTTTCCTCTTCTCGGGCTCGATCCTCGACAACATCCGCTTCTCGCGGCCGACCGCCGATCCCGAGGAGGTCAAGCGCGTCGCCCGCATCGTCGGCGTGCACGACTTCGTCGAGGGGTTGCCGGAGGGATACGACACCGACGTGCACGAGGGCGGCGGGGGTCTCTCGACGGGCCAGCGGCAGCTCATCTCGTTCGCCCGCGCCCTGCTCGCCGATCCGCGCGTGCTGATCCTCGACGAGGCGACCTCGAGCGTCGACGCCGAGAGCGAGCGCCGCATCGAGCGCGCCATGGACGTCCTCTTCAGCGGCCGCACCTCCATTGTCGTCGCGCACCGCCTGAGCACGGTGCGCTACGCCGACGAGATCCTGGTGGTGGAAGGCGGCCGCCTCGTCGAACGCGGCCGCCACGACGAGCTCATCGCAGCCGGTGGCCGCTATGCGGCCCTGCATCGGGAGTGGGAGGAGACGGGCAGACCCGTCTGAGTCAACGAGCCCGGCGGCCCTGGCTGGTCAGAGGGCGGGCTCCGACTCCGGTGGCCCCAGCTCGTGAACGCCGCGCACGTCACGCCACGAGAGCCAGAACAGGCTGACGGCGACCCCGCAGCCCGCGGCTATCCAGAGCGTGGTGGACACGCCGACGAGGTCGGCGAGCGGGCCGGCGATCGCCAGGCCGGCCGGGTAGAAAGCGAGCGACCCGAGGTAGTCGTACGACGAGACCCGAGAGATCATGTCGGGCGGCACCTCGCGCTGCATGGCCGTCAGCCAGAACGGGTCGAACATCCCCCAGACGACACCCAGGCCCGCCGCCGAACCCAGAAGCGCCCACGTGGGCGCCGCGGATGCCAGCATCGCCATCGGCAGGGCCGTGATGCTCATACTCGAGGCGAGCACGAGGAACGGCCGTCGCGGACGCCAGCGCAGCGCGATCCCGCCGCCGACGATCTGGCCCAGCCCCATCGCGGCGGCGAGGAAGCCCCAGGTGCGGGCGCCGTCGTAGGCGTCCCGCGCGACGATGGGTCCGAGCACTGTGAGCGGCGCCTCGACGGCGAAGAGGAAGACCGAGGCGCCGGAGACCATGACCCACAGCCACGTATGGCTTGTGAATTCGCGCCAGCCGAGACGCAGATCGGCGAGCATGCCGGCCTGGGGTCCGGGCGCCGAGCCGCCGTTGGCCGCGGCGCCCGCGACCTCGCCTGATTGAGAGTCCGCGATCGGCGCTCGGGGCACCGGACGCAAGCGCCACAGGAACCACGCGCTCGCGACGAAGGTACAGCCGTCGAGCCCGATCGCCCAGCCCGCGCCGAACGCCGCGACGAGCAGGCCGCCGGTGGCCGCGCCGAGCGTGATCGACCCGCTCTGCACCAGCCCTTGCAGCGCATTGGCTTGCTGCAGGCGCGCAGAGCTCACGACCTGTGGCACGAGACCCGTGTAGGCGGGGCGGAAGAACGCGTCGCACAGCCCCATGCCGACCTGCAGCACGAGCAGCATCCACACGGTCGCGACATCGCTCAGGAGCAACCCGGCGACGACGAACTGCAGGGCGGCCCTGATCACGTCGGCCGTGAGCATGACCTTCCGCCGCGAAAGGCGATCGGCCCAGACCCCGCCGACGACGATCATCAGCGCCATCGGAAGGATGTAGGCCGCTTCGACCAGACCGATGTCGGTCGCCGAGCCGCCGATCGCCAGGACGGCGAAAGGCAGCGCCACAAGCGTCAACATCGTCCCGGCGATCGAGGCCGCCTGGCCGAAGAAGAGCTTGCGGAACTCGGGCTCGTGGAGCGCGGCGAAGTTGTCGGCCAGACGGACCATCAGCGGATACTACCGTCGGACCGGGACGGGCGCCGCGGCATGGAGACCGGATCCGTCTGCGCCGTTCGCCGCATGGCCATCGTCCTCGACGACTACTCGACCCGCGGCAGGCTCCGCTCGAGCCACCGGGGGATCCACCAGTTGACGCGCCCGAGCAGGCGCATGGCGGCCGGCACCATGAGCACGCGGATCAGACTGGCGTCGACGGCGATCGCGACCGCGAGGCCGACGCCGATCGCCTTGGTGACCACCACCGACGTGAACGCGAACGCGCCCGCCACGATCACGATGATCAATGCCGCGCTCGTGATGATCCTGCCGGTCTTGGCGAGCCCGATACCGACGCTATGGCGGTTGTCGCCGGTCTCGAGCCACGCCTCTCTGATTCGCGACAGCAGGAAGACCTCGTAGTCCATCGACACACCGAAGACCGTGCAGAACATGATGATCGGCAGCGTGGCGTCGACGTACCCGGGGCTCTCGAAGTCGAGCAGCCGCTCGAAGTTGCCCCACTGGAAGATGAAGACCAGCGCGCCGAAGCTCGCCAGGATCGAAAGCGTGTTCACCAGCACCGCCTTGAGCGGCAGCCACACACTGCGGAGGAGGACGAGGAGGACGAAGAACGTGACCGTGACGACGAAGAGCACGACCCACGGGAAGCGCCCGTAGATCGAGTCCACGAAGTGCTCGACGCCGGACGACAGCCCGGCCAGGTGCAGCGTTGTGCCGGGCGGAGTCGGGACGCCCTCGATGCGCCGCGCGACGGCGCGGCCCTCGGGCAGGCCGGGCTCGCCTTCCGGCACCACCCTGAAGAGGACTGCGCCGGGCGCCGTCGTCGCCGCGGCGAGTTGCTCGGCCGCCGCGAGCGTCGCGGCCTGCAGCACTGCCCGCAGAGGGGCGGGGAGGCCCGCGCCAGCTTGGCCGTCGCCTTCTGCCACAGCCTCCCAGAAGGCGACGGCCTCCGGCGGGGAGTCCATCCCTGGCAGCGTGACGATGCTCTCGACCGCGGCCACGCCCTCGAGAGCCTCGAGCCGCTGGCCGTATGCGTGCAGCTCGGCGAGACGTCGTGGGTCGAAGGGGTCCGAGGAGCCCGACTCCCAGGTCACCATGACCTGGTTCGGAAGGAGCCGGCCGCGGTCGAAGCGCTCGGCGATCAGGTCGGACCCGCGACGGGCCTCCTGGCGCGGCGGGAGCTCTTCGGCCGTCGGCACGTTGACGACGATACCGACGATCGGGCTGGCGATGAGCAGGATGAGAGCGGTCGTCGCGACGAGCACCCTGAAGGGATGGGTCATGACCCAGTCCGACCAGCGCTGCCAGAACCGGCCCTCGCGCTCGCGGCGCCCGAATACCCGCAGCGCGTCCACGCGCGGTCCCAGGATCCCGAGAAGGGCCGGAAGCAGCGTGAGCGCGACCAGCACCGAGGCCACCACCACGACCGAGCCGCCGATGCCCATGGAGCGGAGCGACATGTACTGGTAGGAGACCAGGCCCAGCAGACCGATGAAGACGGCGAGACCGCTGAAGAAGACGGCGCGGCCGGCGCTCGCGACAGTCGCCTCGACGGCGTCGGCGACCGTCGCTCCCCGGCCGAGCTCCTCGCGAAAGCGGCCGACGATGAAGAGCGAGTAGTCGATGCCGACGGCAAGTCCGAGCATCGAGGCCACGTTCATGACGAAGATCGAGAGGTCGTAGACGCCCGTCAGCAGGTACATGGCGCCCAGCGTGGTGACGACCGCCACGCCGCCGCCGATCACGGGCAGGGTCGCGGCGACCAGGCTGCCAAAGACGAGGACCAGCACGATGAGCGCGACGGGCAGGGCGTAGGACTCCGCCCTGCTCAGGTCCTCCGCGGAGAGATCCTCGATCGCCTCGTACACCGCCGGCTCGCCGGTGATCACGGTCTCGAGGTCGCTCGGCTCGAGAAGCTCGCGGATCCGCGACAGTTGCCCCTGAACGGCTTCCAGCGGCGTGTCGAAGACGAGCACGGCAAGCGCCGCGCTACCATCTTCGGCAACGAGACTGCGCCCGCCTGTCTCCGGCGTCAGGACACGCACGAGGCCGGGCACGTTCTCTGGGGCGAGCCGCGAGAGCGCCCGCCGCATCTCACGCACGAAACGAGGGTCGTCGGCGCGCAGGTCGTCGCCGACGAACACGATGGTCAGCGTCGCCGTCCCGATGCCGAGACGCTCGTTCATCTCATCGAGAGCCAGCTGCACCTGCGATCCAGGGTCGCTGAAGCCGCCGCCCTTGAGACGATCCGGCAGCTCCGCGAGGCCCGCGAGCCCGAGCGCGAAAGGCGACCGCCCACACGGCGACCAGCGCCCATCTGAATCGGTACGAGAAGCGACCGATGGCGGCAAACACCCGGGCCACCCCCTCACGAGCGAGAGACATTGACGCAACCTGGCGACGAGGCCGCGGCCGACAACCGCGAGCGGCCCACGCCCCTCCACAGTCGTTCCGGCGCGTCGAAGAGGCCGCGGCGCCAACGATATACTAGGAGCAAGCGGCCCCGGGGTGGAGACGAGCACGTGAGCGAGACCCGTGAGCAGACATCGTCCGGCGGCGTCGTCGTGCGCGACGCCGACGGCCTTCAGATCTGCCTCATCAACCCCGCAGGACGCCGCGTGTGGGGGCTACCCAAGGGCGGCGTCGAGGCGGGCGAGACCCAAGAGGACGCAGCCCTCCGCGAGGTCCACGAGGAGACGGGCATCGAGGCTGAACTCGATTCCCGCATCGGCGCGATCGACTACTGGTTCTACTCGCGCGAGAGCCGCGTGCGCGTCCACAAGACGGTCCACTACTTCCTGATGCGCGCCAGCGGAGGCGACGTCGGCGGCCACGATCACGAGGTGAGTGAGGCGCGCTGGCTGAGCGTGTCGGGCGCGCTCGATCTCATGTCGTACCCGAACGAGCGCGAGATCGTGCGCAAGGCCGTGGCTCTGCTCGAGGCTTCGCGGGCGTCCGCCTGATGGCGACGCCGGCGCGCCCACGGCGCGCCGGCGCCTCGCGACTCTGACGGGAGGTGAAGACGTGCGGCTCGTCGCACTCGGGACGGCGGGGTGGATCCCGACAGCGCACCGCGAGACGACGTGTCTGGCGCTCAAGGCCGACGACGCTCTGATCGTCTTCGACGCCGGCACCGGCCTGAGGAGGTTTCTCGAGCCCGCGGGGCGCGCCTTGCTCGAGGGTGTCGCCGCGGTCGATCTCGTGCTCACGCACTACCACCTCGACCACGTCTGCGGGCTCGCCTACCTGCCTGCCGTGTTCGCCGGCAGGCGGTTGACCGTCCACGCACCGGCGACCTCGGTGACCGGCGTCGACCCCGGATGGGCGCTCTCGCAGCTGATCCGTCCTCCCTACAACCCGGGCCCGTTGAGCGACTGGCCGGGGGTCGCGATACACGAGCTGCATGCCGGGGACAACGAGGTGGCCGGACGCCGCCTGCGGCTTCGTGCGCAGCAGCACCCCGGAACGAGCGCCGCCTACCGCCTCGAGGATCTTTTCGCGCTGGCCACCGACACGCCGCCGGACCCGGAGACGGAGGAGTTCGCGCGCGGCGTCGCCCTGCTCGCCCACGAGTGCTGGTACAACGACGCCGACCCCGCGACGCATGCGCTCGACGAGCCCCTGCGGGCGAGCTTCCGCGCGCACAGCGAGGTCTCGAAGGCGGCCGCCCTCGCGGAGCGGGCAGGCGTCGGCCGCCTTCTGCTCATGCACCTCAACCCGCTGTTCGACGAGCCATACTACGACCGCATGCTCGAACGGGCGCGGCGACACTTCGACGCCGCGCTCCTGTTGCCCGACGAGACGGCCGTCCAACTGCCGAGTTCCGATTGACCGGCATGGCGGTCTCGCTCATCAACGCCACCGGAGGCTCACAGGGATGATGTTGAGTCCGAAGAGACTGATGATCGTCGTCGCCATCGCCGCGGTGCTCCTCGCGCTGTTCTTGCCGGCCCTCGTCGCCTATCGGTACACGGCGCCGGCCCAGCGCGGCGAGTTCGTCTCGGGTCCCTGGCGCGGCTGGTCCTTCGTGATCGCCGCCCTGCGCGTCCCCGGCGACTCTCGTCTCAAGACCTCGGGGGTGGCGCTGCGCAAGGCGAACTGGATGTTCAAGGAGGGGTCCGTCGACCCGCACGAAGTGCAGTTGCTCTTCGTGCCTCAAGACGAGCCCTTCACGCTCGTGCACGCCATAGACGGGCGCACCGTGACAACGACGGTAGAGCCGAGCTACCGCTTCATCTGGCAGGTCCAGGGAAGCGTCCGCACCGTCTCGGAGAGGCTCGACACCATCGTGGCGCTCCTCGACTACCGGACCGGGCGGGTGCTCTACGATGTGCGCGCCGACCTCACGCCGGCGGAGCTCGCGCCGCCCGAGGCCCCGGCCGGCCAGACGGCTCCCTAGAGCGTGCGATGAGGCCGACTCACGCACAGCACGGCGGGTCGCCGCGCAGGCCGCGCGGCGCCGGGCCGCACCGATGACCGACGCGACCACGGTCCCGCCGGCGAGGGGAGGCTGAGACGCCGGCTGACCTGCGTGTGGTGGCCGCCGAGAAGAGCGCCGCGCGCCTTGCCTTCTTCTCGGCGGCCGGCAGCCGCCTGTTCGTCTTCCTCGTGGGCTTCGCCACGGCCGCGACGATCGGGCTCGGCGATCCGCCTTGGACCCTCATCTTCCCGCGACGCGCCTCGCCCTTCGACGGCGTCATCGGCTGGCTGCTGAACCCGTGGGGCCACTGGGACGGCGTCTGGTTCATCAAGATCGCGGTCGCCGGCTACGCCGAGGCCGACGGCAGCTCGGCCTTCTTCCCGCTCTATCCCCTCCTGCTGCGCTACATCGGTGTGCTCTTCGGCGGCAACCTGCTGCTCACCGGCGTCGCCGTCTCGCTGCTCTGCTACGCCGGAGCCATGGCGCTGCTCTACCGTCTCGTGCGCGACGAGTTCGACACGAGGACGGCCGCCCTCACGATCCTCCTCATCTCGCTCGTGCCGACCTCCCTCTTCTTCTCGGCCGTGTATACCGAGTCGCTCTTCCTCCTGCTGTCCCTGGCCTGCTTCCTCTGGGCACGCAAGGGCAGCTGGAAGCTGGCCGGGCTGGCCGCCCTGCTGGCGACTCTGACGCGCAGCACGGGAGTACTTCTGCTCGTCCCCATGGCCGTCTGCTACTACGAACAGCGGGGCTGGAGCCTGCGGCGCACCGACCAGCACGTCGTCAACCTCCTGCTCGTGCCTCTCGGCCTGCTCATGTGGATGACCTACCTGAGTCTCGCCTTCGGCCGACCGCTGCTGTTCGCGGCCGCCCAAGAGGAGTGGCGCCGTTCCCTCATGGCGCCGAACGCCGCCGTCGGGCGCGCCATCGCCGCCGCCGTGCTCGGCGCCGTCCAGCTGCTGTCGAGACAGAACCTGACGCTCTACTGGCCGGTGCCCAAACCCTCGTCGGCCTACGGGATGGCGGAGCACAACCTGGTGAGCTTGGGATTCCTGGTTCTGACGGCGGTCCTGCTCTACTACGGATTCCGGCGCCTGCCGCTCAGCGACTGGTCCTACTTCCTGGTAGCCGCCGCATACCCGCTCTTCTTCCCGGCGGCGCCGATGCCGCTGCTCTCCTACCCGCGCTTCATGCTCACCATCTTCCCGGCCTTCACGATGCTCGCGCTGCTGCTGCGTGACAGGCCGAGAGCACGCCGGGTGACACTCGTGCTGTTCGTGATCGGACTGGTTCTGCTGACCGGCAAATTCGCTGCCTTCAGCTGGGTCGCCTGAAGGCAGCTGAGCCGTGGCCGGCGACGGCGAACGACTCAGTCAGTCGGGCGTCGCCGCGTCGGGGGCCGTCCCCGCCTGCGTCTCGTCCGCGCCGATCAGGCGGAACACGTACACGCCGTCGCGCGCGTACACCGACTGGTAGCGAGCGTCGAAGACGATGCGCGTCAGAGCCTCGTCGTACGCAAGGCGGTCCTCGCGGTCGAAGATGAACGGCCGCGTCTGGTCCGCGATCACCCACTCCGCCCCCTCGTAGTAGGGAAAGGTGTACGTGACCCTTCGGTCCGAGAGATGGCCACCCGCGCCGTTGGTGACCGCGATGGGGACGTCGGCCGGGATCATCGCCACGGCCTCGTCGAGCACGACGGCGTGCCCGCGGCGGGCGTAGTCGCGGCCCTCGTACTGCGCGCCTGGGAGCGAGAACGGCAGCGGTCCGAGAACGAAGTTGCCGGCCAGCGCGGTGGCGAGCACGATCAAGGCGAGCGAAGAGCGCCCCACCGCCTCGTGCGTCATCTCGCTCTCGGGCTTGCGGAAGCCCCCGCCGAGCCAACGCCAGACTCGCACCAGACCGAACACCGCGGCGGCGTACAGGAGCGGGATCTCCGCCGCCGTGTAGTGAAAGGCGATCGAGCGCTGGAAACGAACGCTCGACAGCGCGTTCAGCACGAACTCGGGTGCGGCGACGACCAGCGTGAGCGGGCTGAGCAGCGGAGCCAAGCCCTGCGGCCAGAGCAACTCCCACCAGTAGCGCAGATTCGCCGGCGCCAAGAGGTCGCCGAAGGTCTGTGCGGGATCGGTCAACACCCCGAGCGCGACCCCGATGGCACTGTCGCCGTACGCGGCGTACCGACTCATGAAGGCGCTCTGACCCTGATTGAAGTGGGGGATCACCCACCACACGACGAGCGCGAAGTAGAGTCCCGCGACAGCCGTGATGAGCAGCGGTCGCCACGACCTCTTGCGCAACGCGAAATAGGCGCCGAGGAGCGCCACGACGAGCGGGATCTCCTCCTTGCAGAGGACGGCCAGCACGAGGGCGGGGACTGCCCAGAGCCAGCGATCCTCCTCCAGGTACAGGAAGGCGAACAGCAGGAACGTGGTGACCAGCGTCACGGGATGGAACTCATTGAGGGCGCCGTAGCCAAGGGCGGGGGAGAGCAGGAGGGCGCCGGCGAGTAGAGCGCCAGCGCGCGGATCTCGCGTGGCGAGCGCCCCGAGCCGATAGGCCGGCCAAGCCCCGGCGGCGACGATCACACTCTGCAGGGTGAGAAGCATGACCGGGCTGGGCCACACCAGCCAAGGCAGGGCGAACAGCGCGAGGATCGGGTCGACGTGGCTGCCCAGACGCGACATCTGACGCGGCGCCATGTCGTTCGTCGTGATCTCGAGGAAGCGCCCGTTCGCCGTGTTGCGGACCGCCTGCACCATGTTGCCGAGGTCGAAGCGGCCCACGTCGTAGTTGCGGTACTTGAGCCACGCGAGCAGCGCGTACACGGCGGCGAAGGCGACGGCGCCGAGCACGACCCAGAGGGCGTTCCGGCGGAAGAGCCGCGAATACTCGTCGGGCGGCAACTCGAGCACGGGCTCACGGCGGCGCGAGGCGCGCGGCGCGGTCGCGCCGCGCGCCGCGCGCCGCCGCTCCTGCCTGCTCACTCCCGTCTCTCCCTCACCGCTCCCCCTGATCGCCTCGGGATCCATTCTCCGCGCGGGACCCGGCGCCTCGCCGCGACAGCCGGTCGGCCAGCAGCACAAGCGCGACGAACACGATCTCGATCGTCGTCTGCCACAGCCGCAGCAGCAGCGACCACGCGAGCGCGACGCCCCCGCCCATCTCCGCCCGCAGCGCGCCGGCGAGGACCGCCTCGCGAACGCCGACCCCGCTGGGCACCACGAAGGCCACCATGCCGGCGACGTACGCTAATGCGTACGCCGCGGCGACCAGTGCCAGCGCGTCGCCCTCGATGTCCACGGTCGCCCGCGCGAGAAGCCAGGCGCCGGCGCCGACCAGCAGCCAAGCGGCGACATAGTACCAGAGCATGCCGAGCACCACGCCGAAGGGTAGCGAGGCGGCAAGCGGCTCTCTCCGCAGCAGCCTGAGCAGGCGCCCCGCGAGGGGGAGGAACACCCGTGGGTGCACGAGCACGAGGAGCGCCGGCACGGCCGCCAGCGACCACGCCGCCCATCCCGCATCCACCCGGGCGAACGGCCAGAGCACGGCCACGGCAAGGAGCGCTGAGCAGAGCTGCAGCGCCTGTTCGTAGAACATGGCGGCGCCGACGCGCTGCAGATCGAGCCCTTGTGCCCGGTGCAGCCACGCCCGCCCGACGAACATGAACACCGTGCCGGGGATGTAGCGCGCCAGGATGGAACTCGCCCAGATCGCGCAGGTCGCGAGAAGCTTGCTGCGGAGACCGAAGCCCGACAGCAGAAGCCACCAGCCTGCCGCTTGCGCCCAGTAGAAGAGCAGGAAGACCGCCAGCGAGGCGGCGAGCCAGCCCGGCCGCAGAGTCCAGTCGTACGCGGCGACCTGATCCCAGGAGCGCCCCAGCGCGAGCGCGACGAACGCGACCGTCGCCCCGACCACCAGGAGTTGCGCGACGCGCAGGGCCGTCCAGCGACCACCGCTCCGTCCGGAACGGCCGGCGGAGGCGCTCCCCGGCTCCGTCTGAGCGTGCCCGGTCACGCCGGTCCCCCCAGCGCGTCCAAGAAGCGAGCAGCGACTGCTTGTGGGGTGCAAACGCGGCGATAGACGGCGAGCGCGGCGGCGCCCAGCCGGGCGCGCTCCCCCTCATCGAGCAGTCGCCTCAGCGCCGCGGCGAGCGCGGCGCCGTCGCCGGCCGGCACGAGCAGCGCGTCCTCGCCGTCCCGCAGCAGCTCACGCGCGCCCGGCGTCGCCGCAGTGACGACCGGGCGTCCGCAGGCGAGCCCGTCGTACACCTTGTTGGGCACCACGCGGGCGGCCTTCTCGGAGCCACCGAAGACACCAAGGCAGACGTCGGCGTCGAGGAGCAGCCGGCGGAGCTCCTCGTGCGAGCGCATCCCGAGCCACTCGACGTGTTCGAGTCGACGGTGTCGGATCGTCGCTCGCAGCTCCGCCGAGAGCTGACCCTCCCCGGCAAGGACGAAGCGCACGGCTTCGTCCCGCAAGCGATCGGCCGCGTCGAGCACGACGTCGGCGCCGTGGAGCGGGCTCCACTTCCCGTACTGCACGACGGTCAAGGGACGGTCCGCGCCGACGCGGCGTGCCTCGCCGTCGGCGTGGCTCATCGGCAGAGCCCCGACGGGGACCACGGCCACACGCGAACGCTTCATCCGAAACCTGCGCTGGTAGTAGGCCGCGTGGGCCCACGTGTCGGCCAGCACGAGGTCGGCGCACGCGAACGCGACCCGGTCGACGGCCGCGGCCGCGGCTGCGGTCGGTGAGCCCCGGCCGGCCAGGCCGCGGTCGCCGACGAAGGTGTCGGCCAGCGAGACCAGGGGGTCGAAGACGAGTCGCGCCTTGCGCGCAGCGGCGACGAACCGCGCGTACGGCATCGAGAGATGTCCCGGGTAACCGACGACGAGGACCTCGGGGTCGAAGTCGCGCCGGTGCTGCAGGGCGAGGCGCAGATGCGCGCCCGCCGCTCCTGCGGCCATCCTGGCCGCGCCGGCGACGCCCGCCAGGCTGGCCGCGTCGAGCGCCGGCAACGACGCCTGGACCTCGAGGACCTCGACGCCGTGCGCCCGAAGACCCGCGATCAGCACCGCGTTGCGCGGGTACGACGGCTCGTAGGTGCCGAAGAAGGCGACCGTCCGCGTCACGGAGCGCCGCCGTCGCACGGAGCGGCGGCGTCGACCGGCGCGGACTGCTCGGAGTCTCCGGCGGACTCCACCACGCGCTCGACCCAGGTCAGCTCAGGGCCGCTGCGGGCCCGCGAGTTGACGATGAGCTCGCTCAGCAGCCCGACCGACAGCAGCTGGATGCCGACGATCACGAGCAGCACCCCGAGCAGCAGCAGCGGTCGCTGACCGATCGCCTCGCCGAGGATCTTCAGGACGGTCATGTACGCGAGGATCCCGAGGCCCGCCAGGATCATGAGCGTGCCGACGCCGCCGAACAGGTGCTGGGGCCGGCTGTGGTACCGCCCGAGGAACAGGATCGTGAGGAGGTCGAGGTAGCCGCGCATGTAGCGCTGCCAGCCGTACTTCGAGCGCCCGCTGGCGCGGCGGCGGTGGGCGACGCGCTCCTCGGTCACCCTGAAGCCCTGTTGAGCGGCGACCACCGGGATGTAGCGGTGCAGCTCGCCGTAGATCGTGATGGCGTCGAGGACTTCGCGCCGGTAGGCCTTGAGCCCGCAGTTGAAGTCGTGCAGGGCGAGACCGGTCGCGCGGCGGACGGTCCAGTTGTAGAGACGCGACGGAAGCGTCTTGGAGAGCGGGTCCTGCCGGCTCTGCTTCCAGCCCGAGACGAGATCGTAGCCGTCGTCCAGGCGTTCGATCAGCTTTGCCGCCTCGGCCGGGTCGTCCTGGCGGTCGCCGTCCATCGTCACGACGACGGCGCCGCGGGCGGCCGCGAAGCCGTGCGCGAGCGCCGCCGACTTGCCGAAGTTGCGGCGCAGCTTGACGATCCGCAGGCCCGATCTTGTCTTCGCGAGCTCTTCGAGAACGGCGAACGTCCCGTCGTCGGAGCCGTCGTCGACGAAGACGACCTCGTAGGGCCTGCCGAGCGCACCCATCGCCTCGTCGATCTCGGCGAGGAGCGGCTCGACGCTGCCCACCTCGTTGTAGACGGGCACGACGATCGAGACGAGTCCCTCCATAGGTCCTCTAGGATACATCCCGCGTCCTCATCGCACCTCTCTCTCGCACCGGCGCCTCGTCCCCCTGCGCGCGCGAACGCTTCTGCAGCTTGTCCGGCGGCAGCGCCGTACGCTAGCATGATGTCCGCCAGTTCAACGGATGGCGCGCGGCTCGTGCCCAAGGGAAGCCGGTGAGATTCCGGCGCGGTCCCGCCGCTGTAGCCGATCGGCGCCTCTGCGTTCTCCTGTAGGAGAGTCACTGGACCCGCGGGTCCGGGAAGGCAGCAGAGACGCGTACGTCGATCGGGAGCCAGAAAACCTGCTCAGCCGCCAGCGAAGCTGCTTCCCCCACGTGGATGGGTGCCAGCATCTCGATGGCAGACACCGACCCCGACAGGAGGAAGTCGGGGTCATCGCATGTCGAAGCCGCTTCGCCGGAGGGGGAACGCCCGCCGCCGGAGAGGAGCACGACATGGTACGACGTTCTATCCCTCCGATCGTTCTGCTCATTCTGCTCGCAGCGCTCGCGACCGCCTCTGCGGCGTTCGCGGACGTCGTCCCGGGCACGACCACCGAGGTGAAGCCCTCGGTCCGCGTCGAGGCACTCTCTCACACGGTGGCGCCTGCGACGACTGTCCCGGTGCCGCTCACGAGCACCGTGACGGACACGCTCGGAGCGACCGCCTCGTTCACGGAGCCCATGGCGGTCGTCGCCCTCGCCAAGGCGGCCGACCGACGGGCGTTCGTCTTCGACGGCCTCGCCTTCGTCAACTCCATCGCCGGCTTGGGTGGCGGCCCCTCCTTCACGACCTGGTGGCTCTACCAGGTGAACGGGTGGAGCCCCGACTACGGCGCCCACGAGCTCGCCACCGTCTCGGGCGACAAGGTGGTCTTCTTCGAGTGCTCCTCCGAGGCGCCGTGGGTCAACAAGCAGCTCGTCGCGACCGCGTCGCCGCGTGGCGTCCGCCCGGGTGAGCCGATCACGTTCCGCGTCCGCGAGGACGACCTCGCGAAGTTCAACAACCTGACCTCCTTCGAACGCTGGGGCCCGAACCCCGACGGCATGACCGAGGAGGAGATCGCCGTCTACATCGAGAGGCTCGTGGACTCCCCTCTGTCGGCGGGAGCGACGCTCCACGTCGGCAGCCGCGTCTACGAGCTGGGTGCGCCAGACTACGAAGACGGAGTCATCACCCTGACCGACCTGCCGCGCGGCACCTACAGCGTGTGGGCCGAGAAGGCATGGGACGAGGACTACAACTACGTCCGCTCCGCCGAGACCCTGATCGACGTCGGCCCGGGCGCCTCCCTGACACGCATCGCAGTCACACCGAACCCCTACTCCGCCGGCAGGGTGATGAGGGTGTCGTTCCTGCTCAGCAAGAAGGCGACGGTCGGGATGAGGATCTACAACTCGAGAGGGGAGCGGGTGGCCGTCGTCAAGGCGAGGACCCTCTACGCGGGCACGCGAGTGCTCAAGTGGGACGGCAGACGCAGCGCCCCCCTGACCACCCGCCTGACCGTGAGGCTCAAGGCCGTCGACATGTGGGGACGCGTCACGCTGAAGACCGTGACCGTACCCGTGGTCCGCTGATGCCGGCCCCGATCACATCGCTCCGCACGCGATGAGAAGGGCGCTCGCAGTCGCCGCGCTGCTCGTCCTGGCCGTCCTCCCGGCCGGGTGCTCCGGCACGTCCTCCGCCGAGGACGAGGCGGCGGCTGCGGGCCGCCCGCCGACCGCCACCGAGGTCCGCCTCGTGATCAGCCGCGACTATGGGTCCACGATCCTCAAGGACGTGCTCGTGACGCCCGGCGGGACGACGGACGTCATGCGGGTGCTCGCCGAGAACGCCGACGTGAAGAGCGGCTACGGAGGTGGGTTCGTGAGCGGCATCGACGGGCTCGACTCGACGTACGGCGGCGCCTCGTCGAAGGACGCCGCCGACTGGTTCTACTCAGTCGACGGCCTGTTCGCGGACATCGGCGCCGCCGACTACGAGCTCGGCGGCGGCGAGACCGTGTGGTGGGACTACCACCGCTGGGCCGGCGCGATGTTCGCCCCGGTCGCCGTGCACGCGTTCCCCGCGCCCTGGGCGGGCCGGCCGCTCCCCGTCGTGACCGGCGGGGAGTTCCCCGGCCTCGAGGACTGGGCAAGCCGATACGGCCTCGAGCTCGGTCCGCGGCGAGGGTTGAGCGACGGCCGGCCCGACGGAGGCGTCGTGGTGTGTACGCCCGCCCAGGCCGGCGCGACGTCATGGCTCGCCGGCCTGCTGTCCGGCGACGCCGGCACGCCACTCGTCTCGATCGACGGGGGGATGCTCGGCATCCTCGACCTCGACGGCGTGGCGGTCGCGACGGCCTCCGCCGCCGCTCTCTCCCTCCCGAACCCCGACGATCCCGAGCGGCCGCTCCTGCTCGTGCTCGTCGCCGACCCCGCGCAGGCCGCCGACGCGTTCGCGACGCTGACGCCGACGGCCCTCAGCGGCCGTCTCGCGGTCGCCGTCGTCGACGGCGTCGTCGTGTCGCTGCCTGCGGGAGCCGTACTGTGAGCGGCGGCCCCGCGGCCGGCGCCCTCACGGCGCCCGGCCCCGCCGCGACTGCAGTCCCGACGCGCCGCGCCGCGACAGGGCGCGGCGTGCGCCGGCGTTCGGGAGTGGCGCCGGCCCGCGGCCTCGCGCGCCTGCGCCCCGGCGTCTGTCTCGCGTTCATCCTGGTGCTCGCCGCCGCCGGGCTGGCGCTCGCCAACCCGCTGCAGGTGACGACCCTGCTCGCCGTCACTCTGATCTCGCTGTGGGCGAGCGGCGCGCTCCGCGCGGCGGTTCCGTACCTCCGCGTCGCGCTCTACGTGGGCGCGTTCCTCGCCCTCCTGAACCCCATCTTCAGCCGTGGCGGGCTCGACGTCCTTTGGCAGACGACGCTCGGGCCTCTCGCCGTGAAGGTCACGGTCCAGGGCATCGCGTTCGGCGTGACGAGCGCCCTGCGATTGGCCGTCGTCACCTTGGCCTTCGCCCTGTTCACGCTGGTCATCGACCCCGACGAGCAGCTCGGCCTCCTCAGCCGCCTGTCGTTCAGGTCAGGGCTCGTACTCTCGCTGGCGGCGCGCCTCTTCCCGGTGTTCTCGCGCGACGCGACGCGCCTCGCCGACGCGCAGCGTTCTCGGGGCGTGGAGCTCGACCGCGGGCGGCGGCGCGAGCGCGCCGCCGCCCGCGTCCCCCTCCTCGCCGCCCTGCTCACCCGCAGCCTCGAGCGCGCCGTCGACGTCGCCGCGTCCATGGAGGCCCGCGCCTACGGCAGCGGGAACCGCAGCCGCTGGACGCGCCGACGCCACTGGTCGGCCGCCGACTTCACCACCGCGGCCGCCGCCGGTGTCGCCGCGCTGGCCCTGCTCGGCGGCCTCGCGAGCGGCGCCTTCGCCTACGATTTCTTCCCTCTTCTCGACGCTCCCTGGGCAGGACTGACAGACGGCTGGTGGCTCGGCCTCGCCCCAGCCCTCGCCGCACCGCTGGTGGTGACCAGACCATGGCGGAGATAGCCCGCCTCGAGCATGTGACGTACGCGTATCCGAACGCCGCGCGACCGGCGCTCGACGACGTCTCGCTGCGCATCGACCCCGCCGAGGTGATCCTTGTGGTGGGCGGTTCGGGCAGCGGGAAGTCGACACTCCTGCGCTGCCTCAACGGGCTCGTGCCGCACTTCCACGGCGGAGTCTTCGCCGGCCGCGTGACCGTCGACGAGTACGACACCCGAGACGCCCGGCCGCACCAACTCGCGCGCCGTGTCGGCCTCGTCTTCCAGGACCCGGAGAGCCAGTCGGTCATGACGACCGTCGAGCGCGAGATCGCCTTCGGCCTCGAGAACCTCGGCGTCGAGAGCCGCACCATCACGCGCCTCGTCGAGGAGTCGCTGATCTCACTCGGCCTCTCGCACCTGCGCCGCGCGACGCTGGCGACGCTGTCGGGCGGCGAGCTCCAGAAGGTCGCCCTCGCCGCCGTCATCGCCACGCAGCCGCACCTCCTCCTGCTGGACGAGCCGACCTCACAGCTCGACCCGGTCGGCTCCGAGGAGCTGCTCGCCGCCGTCCGCCGGCTGTCCGAAGACACGGGCGCCACGATCGTCCTCGCCGAGCACCGCGTCGAGCGCTGTCTGCACCTCGCCACGCGCGTGCTCTACCTCGACAGCGGCCGCGTCGTGGTCGACGCCGACCCTCAGGAGTTCGCCCGGTGGGCGATCGCCGACCACCGCGAACTGCTGCCCCCGGTCGCGCGTCTCTTCGCCCAGAGGCTGAACGGGCAGCCGGCGGCGCGAGCTGCCGATGGCCGCCTGCCGATGACCGTCAAGGACGCGCGCCACATGCTGGACGTGATCGAGGACAGCCGGCCCCACCGCCTGCCACGCGCGCCGTCTCCCGAGGGCGGCGAGGTCGTGCTCGAGACGCGCCGCCTGCGCGTCGGCCACGATCCCGACGTCCCGCTCCTCGAGGATGTCGAGCTCACGCTGCGTCGTGGCGAACTCGTCGCGCTCATGGGGGAGAACGGCGTCGGCAAGTCGACCCTCGTGCGGCACTTCAACGGCCTGCTCCGGCCTCTTGGAGGCACGGTGACCCTACTCGGCCGCGACGTCGCCACGCTCTCCGTCGCGGAGGCCGCGCGCGGCTGCGCCCTGCTCGGCCAGAACCCCGGCGACTACTTCGTCAAGGACACGGTCGCCGAGGAGGTCGACCACACCCTCGACGCCCTTGGGTATGAGGGACTCACAGCGCGACCGCAAGGCGACCCGCATCGTCGAGGAGCTGGAGCTCGCCGCCCTTCTCGCGCGCGACCCGCGCGAGCTCTCCGGCGGCGAGCGCACGCGGGTCGCGCTCGCCGCCGTGGCCTGCGGCGAGCCGGACCTGCTCGTCCTCGACGAGCCCACGCGCGGCATGGACCCGCTGCACAAGGTCGAGCTGGCCCGCCTGCTGCGCGACTGGACCGCGGCCGGTCGCTGTGTCCTGCTCGTCACTCACGACGTCGAGTTCGCCGCCCGCGCCGCCACGAGGGTGCTCGTGCTCGGCGATGGGGGCGTGCTCGCCGACGGCCCGGCCGAGGAGGTCCTGAACGGCTCCCTGTTCTTCTCGACCCAGGTCAACCGACTGCTGCGTCACGCGCTGCCGGGCGTCCTCCACGAGGGCGAGGTCGGCTGGGGAGGGGCGCCACAGTGAGCCGCCTCTCCCTCGCCGGCCGGCCGGTAGCGGCCCTGTCCGGCTCGCGCCTCTCGACCCTGGTCGTCGTCGGGCTCCTCGCCGTCGCCGTCGCCCTGGCCGCCTGGTCGGCGCTCGCCCCCGAGTCCGTGGACTGGAGCCTCACGAGCTTGCTCATCGTGCTGGCGCTGGTCGGCGCCGTGCTCGTCGGCTACGGCGCCCGCAGCGTCTCCGCACAGGAGCTTTCACTGGTCGCCGCGCTGGCCGCGCTGGCGACCGCCAGCCGCGTGCTCTTCGCGTCGCTGCCCAACGTGAAGCCGGTCACCTTCATCGTGCTCGTCTCGGGCGTCGCCCTCGGCCCGGGGCCCGGGTTCATGGTCGGGGCTGCCTCGGCGCTCGTCTCGAACCTCTTCTTCGGCCAGGGCCCGTGGACGCCGTGGCAGATGCTCGGCTGGGGACTCGTGGGTGCGGTGGGCGGCCTGCTGGGGCGGGGGGGCCGCCTGCCCGGCCGCTGGGAGCTCGTCGCCGTCGGGGGCGTCCTCGCTCTCGCCTTCGACTGGCTCGTCACCCTCTGGACGTTCCTCGCCTTCACGGCGAAGACCTGGCCCGCACTTCTCGCCCTCTACGCGCAGGGCCTCCCCTTCGACCTCGCCCACGTCGCAGCGACCTGCCTCTTTGCTGGCCTTTTCGGCGTGAAGGCTGTTACCATTGTGGCTCGGTTCCGCGCCCGGACCCGCGTCGTCTTCGTGGAACTGGAGGACCAGAGATGTTGAGAAGAATGGGGCTGCCGCTCGCGCTCGCGGTCACGATCTTGCTGCTCGTGCCGGCCAGCGCATCGGCTGCGCGACTCGCGCACGTGACGCGCGGTCTCGACTATCTGCACGCGAGGCAGAGCGCCACCGGAGGCTTCCAGGATCCCTTCTACACGCCCTGGTGCATCCTCGCCATCCGCGCTGCCCAAGAGAGCGTGACCGCGGACGCTTGGACCATCGACGGCAAAGATCCGTTCACGTATATCAACGGGCTCAACCACCCCGCGGTCGCGGCATCGGGCACGGTGAGCAACATCCCCTCGTACTACTCAAAGACGATCCTCGCCTACGTCGCCGCCGGCAAGCGCGATCGCATCTACAGCGCCGGCGTCCCGCCGGTCGACCTCTTGGGCAAGCTCTACGAGTACCGCCACGATGACGGTCACTTCTCGCTCTCGGCCTCCAACCCCGACGCGGCGGCCGTCAACACGACGATCTGGGCGATCCTCGCCATGCGTGCGGCGAGCGTCACTGGGGACCGGGTCGACATGGCGGTCGCCTGGCTGCGCGATCAGGCGCTCGACAACGGCGGCTTCCCGAGCGAGGCCGGTCGGGCGGCGGACGTCGACGACACGGCCGCCGCCATCCAGGCGCTCCTGGCCGGCGACGTCGCCGTCGACGCCGCCGTGATCGAGAACGCCCTCGCCTTCCTCCTGTCGGCGCAGCGCGCCGACGGCGGCTTCCCGAACTTCCTCACCGACGGGTACACCTATGCCGAGTCGACCGCCTGGGCGATCCAGGCCATCTCGGCGGTCGGGCAAGATCCCGCCTCGTGGACCAAGGGCGACAACAACCCCGTCAAGGCGCTCAAGGCGCTCCAGCCGGTGCCGGGCCCAGGGTACTTCGAGCACCGCAGCGGCAAGGTCGCGTCGCCGCTCCTGACCACCCCGCAGGCGATCATCGCCCTGTCCGGAGCCGAGGTGGGGGACGGGATCAACACCTCGTTCGACCGCTTCCCGCGGACCCTGCCGGCACTGGTCACGCCCATGGTCTTCAAGCCTCAGTTGAGCGACGTCAAGCCCGCGGCCGACGCACGACTCACGAGCAGCTCGGTGACGTTCTCGGCCTCGTACGTCGACGGCAAGGGCGGTACCGGCATCGCCGCCGCCGGGGTTCGCATCTACGTCGACGGCGTCGAGCGGACCAAGTCGGCGACCGTGACCAGCAGCTCGCTCGTGCTCAAGCTCACCGGCGTTCCCAACGGCACCCATCGCTGGGAGCTGCGGGTCGCCGATCGCTCCGGCAACGTCACCCAGCGCAGCCGCACGTTCACGGTGGCCGTGACCGTCCCGACGGTCACGCCGACCTACACGCCGACCTACACGCCGCCGAGCTCGTCGGGGACGACGACGCGGCCGACGCCGACAACGACGCTCTACCCGACGCCGACGCCCTCGACGTCGGCCTTGCCGGGCGACGACGTCACGGGCGTCCCGTACGGCGACGCGGTCACCGGCACCCCCGTCGTGCCGGGGACGCCCAGCCCCGGTCCCAGCACGGTCTCGGCATCGCCGCTCGGCGGCGAAGGGGGCGGCGGCGCGGGCATCGTGGGAGGCGCCCTACTGGTCGCCCTGCCCATAGGAGCGACGCTCTCGTATCTGGCCATGCGCCGTCGTGCCGCGCAGATGGCGGTCGCCGGCGCGGGCAGGACACTCGCCGGCGGCGGGACCCCCTGGCAACGCTTCAGCACACGACTCGGCGCGGTGACCTCCGCCGGAGGCGCCTCGTGGCGTCGCGTCATGTCCCGCTTCTCGCGCGCGAAGGGCGTGTGAGCGAGCCGATCCGCTCCGAAGGACTGAGAGTATGAGCATGCTGATCGTCGGCACCCTGGCACGCGACATCCAGGAGTGGATCTACAATGCCGCCGAGATCCTCCTGTACCCAGTGCTGATCGCCGCCCTCGTGTGTCTCGTCTGGGTGTTCGTCGAGCTCGGCTGGCTCTGCTACGAGATCTACCTGCGCATCCGCTTCCGCGACCTCGAGGCGCTTGAGATCCGCACGCTCCGCGCCCGGCAGGCGTTCATCGAGGGCAAGCCGCGCAAGGCCTACCGCTATCTCCAGGAGACGCGCTACTCGATGGTCATCGCGCGCTTTCTCTTCGACCTGATACGCAACTACCAGACACAGCGTCTCGCGGTGAAGCCCCTGAAGCTCCTCCAAGAGTACGAGTTCTACACGGTCAAGCGCCTGGAGCGCACCCGTATCCTGGTCCGTGTCGGCCCGATGCTCGGCCTCATGGGCACCCTGATCCCACTGGCGCCGGCGCTCGTCGGCCTCGCCCGGGGTGACACCCAGCAGCTCGCCGACAACCTCGTGCTCGCGTTCTCCGTCACAGTGCTCGGTCTTCTCATCGGGGGCGTGGCCTTCGCCGTCAGTATCGTCCGAGATCGCATTTACTCGCAGGACATCTCAGATCTCGAGTACCTGCTCGAGCTCCTCGAGGGCGGCGGCGAGCGCCTGCGGACTGGCGAGCGCCCTGCGGCTGAGGGCGAGCGACGGGCCGCGGCCGGGGGATCCGCCGGCGCCGAGACCGCCGAGCTTCCCCTCGAGGCGCTCGTTCCCAGCCCGGCGCCCGACGAACCCCCCACGCCCGTCGACGAGGAGGAGGACGCCCCCCGGGTCGAGGACGGCGTCCCGCTCACGATCGACGACCCCACCATGGCCTGGCATCGCGAGGACGACCCGTTCGCGAGCCTCGGGCCGGCCGAACCCCAAGCTGACGACACACCGCCCGGCGACCCATGACCGTCGAGTTCAAAGACAGCGAGATCCAGTTCCTCCCGACGGTCCTCAGTCGGCCCCGGGGCGACTACCGCTACATGAAGCGGCGGCGCATCGATCGCATCGATCGCAACGGCGACCCGCTCGACGGGGTCGTCAACCTGTTCGATGTCGCCATCGTGCTGGCCGTCGGCTTTCTCGTCGCCGCGCTGGCCGGCCTCGGCATCTCCGGCATCCTGACGAGTGAAGACATGACCATCGTGACCGACCCTGGGACCGCCCAGATGCAGGTGATCGTCAAGCAGGGTGACGAGATCACGCGCCTCGATGTCGACAGCAGCGGGCAGGTCACGGGCGTCGGCACCTTGATCGGTCAGTTCTACCGGTTGGCCGACGGCACCACCGTCTACGTGCCGGCCGGCACGACCCTGCCGGGTTCGACCCTGCCGGACGCGACGACCGACGGCACCGTGACGCCGGTGCCAGAGGCGACGACCACGCCGGGGGTCGAACCGGCGCCGGAGACGCCGGCCATGCCCGCGCCCGATGAGGATGCCGTCTCGGACGGCGTGCCACCCCCGCAGCCGCCCGCAAAGAAGACCGAGGTCGACACCACGACGCCGTAGCGGCTCGCGCAGAGGGGGCCCGTCGCGTCGTCAGTCGGCTGACGACGCTTCTCTGAGTCGGCGCGGCGCCCCCGCCGCAGACTCGCGATGACTCAGTCGCCGAGCCGGCGCAGCCGCTCCAGGAGGCGTTCGAGCTCCTCCTGAGTGCGGAAAGTGATCTGGACGCGCCCGCCGCGCCGACCAGTCTGCACGCGCACCGGCGCGTTGAGGAGCCCGAAGAGCTCGTCGGCCACGTCGGGAAGGTCGACGCGCGCCGGGCGCGCGGCCCGTCGGCCTTCGGACGCCTCCCCGAGGCTCCGCACCAGCGCTTCGGTCTCACGGACCGAGAGCCCCGACCGCGCGACCTCGCGGGCCAGCAGGCGGCGCTGCTCGTGATCGGGCAGGGCGAGCAGGGCGCGACCGTGGCCCTCGCTCAACTCCCCCGACTCGATCAGACGCTGGACCTCTTCGGGCAGCTCCAGCAGCCGCAGTCGATTCGTCACGCCCGCGCGGCTGCGGCCCACGAGCTCGGCGATGCGTTCGTGAGTGAGGCCGAACTCGTCGACCAGCGCCGCGTATGCGAGCGCCTCCTCGACGGCGTTCAGGTCCTCGCGGGCCACGTTCTCCGCCAGAGCGATCTCGAGGGCGCCGACCTCGTCGACGGGACGCACGAGCGCCGGCACGGACGTCAGGCCCGCGAGCCGCGCCGCGCGCAGGCGGCGCTCGCCGGCGATGAGCTCCCAGTACGGACCCTGCTCGTCGCCAAGCTCATCCGGCGGCGGGGCGGGCAGCGGCCGCACCACGATCGGCTGAACGACACCGAGGGCGCGGATCGAAGCCGCGAGCTCCTCGAGCTCGTCCGGCGCGAAGGTCCGGCGCGGCTGCCGCCGCGAGACGGCGACAGCGTCGAGGGGGAGCTCGCGCAGACGGCCATCGCCAGGCGAGAACCCCGTAGCGAGGCTCGCCCGACTCTCGCCGATCAGCGCGCTCAAGCCCTTACCGAGCGCTCGCTTCCTGTCCACGCGACACGACCTCCTTCGCCAGGTCAAAGTAGGCATCACACCCGGCGCACGTCGCATCATAGCGTGAGATGGGGACCCCGTAGCTGGGCGCCTCGCTGAGACGGACGTTGCGCGGGACGACGGCCTCGAACACGTGCGTGCCGAGGTGCTCTCGGACCTCGGCGGCGACCTCACGCCCGAGCCGCGTGCGGCTGTCGAGCATCGTGACGAGCACGCCGAGGATCTCGAGCCCTGGGTTCAGGCGCTCACGGATGAGCGTGATGGTCTCGAGCAGATGGGCGAGCCCTTCGAGAGCGTAGTACTCCGACTGCACGGGCACGAGGACCTCGTCCGCCGCGGTCAGCGCGTTGACGGTCAGCACGTCGAGCGACGGTGGGCAGTCGATGAAGACGAAATGGTAGGGGTCGACACCCCCGCGGAGCGCCTCGGCGAGGACGCGCTCGTGGCCATCGACGCCGGCCAGTTCGACCACGGCGCCGGCAAGGTCCGGGCAGGAGGGCACGAGCGACAGCCCGGGGACGCAAGTAGCCACGCTGGCTTCGGCGATCGACACCAGACCTTGGAGCACCCCGTACGTGGACAGCACCGGATCGTCCACGCGCACCCCGAGCCCAGCTGAGGCATTGGCCTGCGGGTCGCTGTCGAGCAAGAGGGTCGGCAGATCGGCCTCGGCGAGACAGGCGGCGAGGTTGACGGCGGTAGTCGTCTTACCGACTCCGCCTTTCTGATTGGTGACGGCGATGATACGTGTCAAGGCTGCGACCCGGGAGCCCCGCGGACGCGTGAGACCGCTCCGAGCGGCCACCCCGCGGGGAACTCGATACTAGCAGATGAGGCCGGCGGAACCGCACTCCGCGCGTGCCTCTCGACAGCGCGCGCGGCTCGGTGACCCAGATGCCCTATCGCGCCGGCCGCGGTCGGTCAGCTCGCAGGAAGCGGCCGTCGACCTGCCGCCCCCACCCGCCGCGGCAGCCAGTCCGGCGTCGACGCTTCTTTGTCGAAGGTCACGCAGACGGAGTCCACGAGCGGCGACGACGTGAGCGGCACGATCGGCCCGGGGGCAAGTCCGCACGCGTGCGCGGCGGCTTCGCCCTCGCGGCTCTCGTGCTCCAGCGCCTTCGCCGTCTTCAGCGCCAGCAGGCGGCCCCCGAGCGCCAGCGCAGGGGCCGCAAGTTCCACCACCTCGGCAAGCGCGCCCAAGGCGCGCGCGGTCACGAGGTCGAACGCTTCACGGCCCTCGACGCCCCGCGCCGCCAGACGTTCGCTCCGAGCGCAGACGACGCGTGCTCGCTCCGACAACCCCAGCGCGGTCACAGCCGCCGTCAGGAACTCGCACTTCTTGCCCACGGAGTCGAGCAGGACCACCGACAAGGACGGCATCACGATCGCCAGTGGGATGCCCGGAATGCCGCCGCCGCTGCCCAGATCGAGCAACCGGAGCCGCGCGGCATCGCCGACCGACTCGTGATCTGCGGCTCGCCCGAGCACGTCCGACAGCGCCAGGGCGTCGCCCAGCAGCAGTCCCACGATCTCGTCGCGGCTCCTCAGGCCGGTCACGCGACCCCGACGCCAAGCAAGTAGCAGCCCGACGTAGGCGTCCAGAGCGTCCACCTGCTCTCGGGGCAGTGCGAAGCGAACGCCCAGCTCGTCGAGTAGGGTCACGAAGATCGCACGCCGGGCCCGGCGCCTCGCTTCAGGCGTCGGTGCGCTTGGTCAGCACGAGGACGGTGCCGCCCTCGCTCGGCCGCTGCAGGTCGAACTCGTCGACCACGGCGCGGATGATGGAGATGCCCAAGCCGCCGTCCGCCGCCGGGAGCCCATCGAAGGCCCGGCACTCCGGGCACTCGGCGGCGTCGTCGTGGAAACCAAAGCCCTCATCCCGGATGTGGACGACGACGCGATCGTCACTCAGGCGAAACTCGAGGTGCACCTTGCCGTCGTCGTGGTCGTACGCATGCCGCACCGAGTTGGAGCACGCCTCGGTGAGGGCCAGCTTGAGGTCGGCCACCGCGTCGTCGGAGAAGCCCGCGCGCCGGCGCAGAAGACCGCTCAGAGCGAGACGCCCGAGGACGACGTACTCCGCGCGAGCTGGGATATCCAGTCTTACGAGCTCATCCATGGCTGCCGCATCCTACCCGACCCTCACGATACCCCGCCACCGCGACGACTGCGTCCGAGGCTCGTGCGTACATTGACGTTGTGCCCGCAGAAGGCGCAAAGCGTACCTCGCACTGCGATGTCTTCTACTTCATACCCCGTGCGTCGCACCAGAAGCCGTCTACAGTTCGGACACACCGTGTTCTCACCTGCGTGACCAGGCACGTTCCCGATGTACACGAACTCGAGTCCGGCCTCGTGACCCAGGGCGACGGCGCGCTCGAGGGTCTTCACCGGCGTCGCCGGGAGGTGGGAGAACTCAAGGTGCGGCATGAAGCGCGTCACGTGCCACGGCGTCAGAGGCCCGAGCTCCGCGACGATCCATTCGGCGATCGCGCGAAGGGACTCCTCATCGTCGCTCAGCGTCGGGATCACGTTCGTGACGATCTCGACGTGGCATCCGTGCGTCGACTGGGCGCGCACGGCGGCGGCGAGCACCGGACTGAAGTCCTTGATCCGGCAGAGCTCGTGGTAGACGTCCTCCGTGAAGCCCTTCACATCGACCCTGTAGGCGTCGATGTGCGGCCCCAGCACGTCGAGGGCCTCCTCGGTGATGTAGCCGTTCGTCACCATGACCGTGTAGAGACCGTGTTCGTGGGCGACCTGAGCGCCGTCCAGGATGTACTCCAGCCAGATGGTCGGCTCGTTGTAGGTCCACGCGACGCCGCTGCAGCCGTTGTGCTCGGCCAGCACCGGCAGATTGCGCACCGGCAGCTCCCGGAGGTCGCGCGTGGCGGTGGCCGCATCAGCGTGCGCGATCTGCCAGTTCTGACAGTGCCGGCAGGCAAAGTTGCAGCCCACGCTGCCCAACGACAGGACGGTGCTGCCGGGGAAGAAATGGTAGAGGGGTTTCTTCTCGATGGGGTCGGCGGCCACGGTGCAGACGCGGTCATAGATGAGACTGTAGAGACGACCGTCGCGGTTGACCCGGGCCTTGCAGGCCCCCGCCTCGCCAAGGGCGATGCGGCACAGCCGTGGGCACACGCGACATCGCACGGCGCTCGCCTCGAGCGGCTCCCACAGCATCGCCTCGTGCTGCGCGGTCCCGACCACTCCTCGCTCCTTTCCTCCGCCCACTCGTGTCCTCTCCCGCTCCGCCGGCCCTGCTCAGCCGGCCGGGCGCGCCAAGTCGCGGACGCCGCGCTCGACCAGCGCCACGATCTTCGCGTGCAAGGCCTGGTTGGCCGAGGCCACGCAGGCGATCTGGAAACTGGCGTCGGAACCCAGCACAAGGCGCTCGTCGAGTGACTCACAGTGCGCACCGGTGATCGGGATGCCGGCTTCACGGCAGATGAGGTATGCCGCCGCCAGATCGTAGGGCGAGTTGCAGAGCACGTTGCCACGGCCGACGCGGCGGAACTCGGCTTCGGTCCACGGATGCGCCTCGATGATGGCCGGCCCGACGTCGACGTAGGCATCCAGCTGGCCGGTCAGGATCCGTGTGATCGAGTAGGTCGCGGAGCCGATGTCGAACACCGACCCACCGACCGACGAGACGTCGATCAGGCGCTCGAGCACGCTGGCGAGGATCACCGCCGGCCGGCCACGAAACCCAAGCGTCCAGAAGAGACTCTCGAGGTCAGCCTCCACGGCGGGCCGGAAGGGCAGATCCCCGCCGGCCGCCCGTGTCATGCGGAACCCCGCCCCCCGCTCGGCCGCGAAGAGATCGCCGCTCTTGATCTCCTGGATCACCCCGGCGACCACGTCGCCCATCGTCGGCGTCGCGCAGGCCGGCACCGCGGCGACGCTCACGCAGGCCGCCTCGAAGCCGGCAGCCGCAGGGCGTGTGCCGTCGATGGGATCGACGATCAGGATGAGCTCGGGGTCGGCGGCGCCCTGCATCCCGCCGTCCTCCGAGTAGTAGGCCCAACGCGGGAGGCGTGCGGCCATGTACGCCACGAGGTGGCGCTCGGCCTCCTCGTCAATGCCGAAGGTCACGTCGCCACCGACCGCCACGCCCGCGTGCGCACGCGCGGCATGGGCCCCCAACGAGGGCAGCACGACCGCGCGCAGAGACGCGCAGAGGTCTTCGAGGCGTTCGATCGTGTCGCTCACATGCACGCTCGCGTTCATTCGTGTCGGACGTCGCGCCCCGCCTCGGGAGCCGGGGTGTTGGATTCTACCCTGCTATACTCTCATTTTCGGCGCGGCGCCCGCTCATCGGGCCCTCGATTCGCTTCCGCAGGGCTGGCTCACATGGACGATCGTCTGACACACGCCGGTCGCGGCGCCATCACCTACCGCGGTCGCGGTGACGCCATCTACCTCAACATCACGAACCGCTGCTCGTGTTCGTGCGAATTCTGCATCCGCGAGTTCAGCGACGGCGTCTACGGCGAGATCCTCGTACTCGACCACGAGCCCGACCTCGACGAGGTCGTCGCCGAGATCGAACGCGCGTTCATGGACGGGACCGCCGGCGAGGTCGTCTTCTGCGGCTTCGGCGAGCCCACACTCCGCCTCGACCTCGTGCTTGGCGCCACCGAGTGGCTGCGACTGCGGCGCCTGCGCAGCCGGCTCGACACGAACGGGCACGGGCAGTTGCTGAACCCCGACACCGACGTCCCGGCGGCCCTCGCGGCGGCCGGACTTTCGGCCGTCACCGTCAGTCTCAACGCCGCCGATCCGATGGTCTACGACCTGCTCTGCCGCCCGACCTTCAGCAAGGCGCACAGGGCCGTCATCCGGTTCGCCGAACAGTGTGTCGGACACGGCATCGAGACGACGCTGACCGCTGTGGACCACCCCGACGCGGATCCAGAGGGCTGCGCCGCGATCGCGCACGCCGTCGGCGCGGGGTTCAGGCTGCGAGCGCTCGCGACGGCGCCCGGGGCGGGGACGAGGGAGAGGGGAGACGGATGAACGACAAGGGAGTCCGGATCCTGCTCGTGGACGACGAGGAGGCCATCCTCAAGCTGCTGCGCTTCCCGCTGGAGAAGGAAGGCTACGTCGTCGTCACCGCGCGTGACGGCGAAGCGGCGATCGAGACCTTCGATCGCGAGCGGTTCGACCTCGTGATCCTCGACATCATGCTCCCCGGCCTCGACGGGCTCGAGGTCTGCCGCCGCATCAGGACCCAGAGCATCGTTCCCATCATCATGCTCACCGCCAGATCGGATGAATTCGACCGCGTGCTCGGCCTCGAGATCGGCGCCGACGACTACATCACCAAGGACCGGTTCAGCCTGCGCGAGTTCCGCAGCCGCGTAAGAGCGCAGCTCCGGCGGTCGGAGATGGCGCGCAGCGAGGTGACGGCGAAGCGAGACGTCGTGACGCTCGAAGAGCTTGAGATCGATCTGCGCAAGCGCAACGTGCTCGTGCGCGGCGAGAAGGTCGACTTCACCTACATCGAGCTCGAGATCCTCAAGACCCTGATTGCGCACCCCGGCAGGGTGTACAGCCGGCAGTTGCTGCTGCAACTCGTCTGGGGCGACAGCGACTACCGCGACGCCCGCACCGTCGATGTCCACATCCGCCATCTCCGGGAGAAGCTCGAGAAGGATCCCAGGAACCCCGAGTTCATCTTCACGGTCCGCAACATCGGGTACAAGTTCAGGGAGTTCTGAGGTCGCGCGGGGCTCCGTTCCGCCCCCACGCCGCCACCCGCCATGCTGCACTCAGTCAAGAACTGGCTCACCCTCCTGGTGGTAGCGCTCGTCGCCGTCGCCTCAGCCGTCGCCTGGGCGTACGTCGTGCCACCGCTACGGGACAGGCTCGAGGAGGGCAAGCTCTCCGACATGCGGGCCAACGCCACCATCAGCAGCAACACCGTCAGCGAGTTCACGCGCTACGACAGCATGACCGGCCAGCTCGTCGTGACGGATCCCGAGCTTCTGATGCAGCTCATCTCGCGCATCGGCATGCGTCTCAATGGGCGCGTCATCGTCTTCGACGGGCAGCAGACCGCCCGCGCCGACTCCGGCGGCAGCGCACCGGTCTCGGCCCGCGACTACCCGTACCTCTCCCGGGCGCTCGGCAGCGGCGCCGTGGAGCAGGGCGTCGTGCTCACCGGCCAGGGACGTTTCGCGGTGACGGCCGTGCCGCTCTTCTCGGAGGCGACGAGCAAGCCCGTGGGCGCCGTCATGGTCGCGACGTCGCTGGTCGACGTCGACCGGGCGGTGGACGCCGTGCAGCGGCAGCTGCTCCAAGCCACCGCCCTCGCGCTCATCGCCAGCCTCGTAGCCGGATATGTCGCTTCGATGCTCATCGCGCGACGGTTGAAGCGCATCGAGCGTAGCGCCGAGACGATCGCTACCGGGGACCTGTCGGCCGCCGTCCCGGTCGGTCTTCAGGACGAGGTCGGCCAGCTCGCCGCTTCGTTCAACACCATGGCCGAACGCCTGCGTGATGCCTTCTCACAGATCGCGCGTGAGCGCGATCGGATCGAGCTGCTGCTGAACGACCTCAGCGAGGGCGTGATCGGCATCTCGGCCGACGGCCGTGTCACGATCTCGAACCCGGCTGCTGCCATTCTGCTCGGCCACCGCCTTGCGCCCGGTGCCGAGCTTGGTGCCGCCTTTCCGTACGACGTCGCCAACATCTGGTACGAGTCGCGCGACGCCGGCAGCGTGCAGGACGTCGTCTTCGTGCACGGGGACCGCACACTCGAGGCGGTCACGTACCCGGTCGGCGGCGGCGCCGACTTCACCTCCATCATCGTGGTGCGCGACGTGACCGCCCAGGCGCGCCTCGAGCGCGCCCGCCGCGACTTCGTCGCGAATGCGTCGCATGAGTTCAAAACGCCGCTGTTCTCGCTCGCTGGTGTGCTCGAGCTCCTTGACGAAGGGGAGCTCAGCGCAGATGAGCAGCGGGACTTCCTCTCGGTCATGCGGCAACAGGTCGACCGCCTGCGCAACCTGGCCGCGAGCATGCTCGATCTCTCGCGCGTCGAGGCGGGCTCGCTCCAGCTCGAGCCCCAGCACGTCGACCTCGCCGATGTGGCGCGCTCGGTCCTCGACGAGTTCCAGCCGCAGGCCCAGGCGAAGAGGCTGACCTTGACGGTCGACGGCCGCGGCGACGGCGAGACGGCCTGGTGTGACGAGGACCGCCTCGCTCAAGTGCTGCGCGCCCTTCTCGACAACGCGGTGAAGTTTTCCCCTGACGGCAGCACCATCCGCGTCGGCCCCGACGGCGACGAGCGCGTGGCCGCGCTCGTGGTGAGCGACGACGGACCCGGCATCGCCGACGACGAATTGCCGCTGATCTTCGAGCGCTTCCATCGCGGGCGCGACGAGCGTGCCACCACGACGGGCGCAGGCCTCGGCCTCTCGATCGCACGCGAGCTCGTCGAGCTCATGGACGGGTCACTCAGCGCCTCATCGCCAGAGGGCTGTGGTACGACCTTCACGGTGCGACTACCGCGCAGCGCGCCCGCCGAACGCCGAGCGAGGAGGGGAACCGGCCGAGACTCGAAAAGCGGCTGAGCCTCCGCGCGCGGCTTCACCGCCCGTCCGCCGCGTGCGGCCGCGAGCGAGTTCGTGGCTCGCGGGCCACCGGGCACGGTATGCTGATGGTCGCTGGGAGGATCCGCGCGACTCCGCGGCGAAGGCCGAGAAGGGTTGGTCACATGCGTTCGTTGAGAAGCTTCGTCATGGGGTTGACCGGAGGGGTCCTCGGCGCCGTCGCCGTCGCCCTGGTCCTGATCCTGGTCTTCGGGGTCGGCGCCGTGAAACGCGAGGCCGTGGTGACGACGCAGCCCATCCCGCCGACCTACGGCGACGGCGAGGGGTTCAGTCCGGCCAAGATCTACGACGAGCTGGCCGACGGTGTCGTCATGGTGCTCTCGACCTTCGAGGCGTCGCCCGACTCGTTCTGGCAGTCCCAGTCGTCGCAGGGTCTCGGGACCGGCTTCGTGACCTCCACGGACGGCTACGTCCTCACCAACGCACACGTCGTCAGCCAGAACGGCGTCTCGGCGGACAAGGTCACCGTCGTCTTCAGGAGCGAAGGGACGGAACAGAAGGTCGCGGGCTCGCTCGTGGGCGTCGACAACGACAGCGACGTCGCCCTGATCAAGGTCGATCCCGAGGGGCTCGATCTGACGGCCCTCCCGCTGGGCGACTCGGACACGGTCACCGTCGGCGAGCCGGTGATCGCCATCGGCAATCCTCTCGGCTACGGCTTCTCGGTCACCTCGGGCATCGTGTCCGCGACGGGCCGCAGCCTGCGCTCACCGAGCGGCGCCGTCATCCCCGATGGGATCCAGACCGACGCCGCCATCAACCAGGGCAACTCCGGAGGGCCTCTCATCAACGCCCAAGGCAAGGTCATCGGCATCAACGAGCAGATCGCCACGCAGGGCGGCGGCAACGAGGGCCTCGGCTTCGCCGTACCCATCAACACGGCCATCCGCGTCATGGAGCAGCTCAAGCAGAGCGGCGAGGTCAAGTACGCCTGGCTGGGCATCGCGGGCCAGACGCTGACCCCCGAGGTCGCGGAGATGTTCGGTCTGGCTGTCGACGCCGGCGCAATGATCGAGGAGGTCGCGAGCGGCAGTCCGGCGGAGACGGCCGGCTTGAGGGCGGGCGAGCGGACAGTGACGCTGCAGGGTCAAGACTACATGATCGGCGGAGACATCATCACGAAGATCGACGGGACGGCGGTCGACGGCTTCGAAGACCTCGTCTCGTACCTCGCATCCAAGAAGCCCGACGATGATGTCACTCTCACGATCGTCCGCGAGGACGAGACGATGGAAGTGACCGTCACACTCGGCGAGCGCCCGTCGGCGATGTGAGCGTCGGATACGACCGCGGCGCCAGCCGGGGCGCGGTCGGTGGCCGGGCAAGGCAGGCGCGATAGCCTGCCCCTTGCCAGAGACCACCACTGGATACGATATGGCTCCCACTCTTTTTGACACGCCGTCGTCCCGCGCGATATAAGTACTTGTGGGCCTTGCCCGCCAAGGGCCCGTCCGCACTACGTCGTTGGCGCACTTCCTCACGAGAAGGAGCCCGTGGTCACGCAGCCACTCGATCCGCGCATGACGGCGCTCCTGCCGATCGTGCGGGGCCTGGCAGAGATGTTCGGCCCCGACTGTGAGGTCGTGCTGCACGACCTCTCTCGCCTGCCACACTCGATCATCGCCATCGAGAACGGTCACGTGACCGGTCGCACGGTCGGCGATGTCCCTACCGACCTGATGCTGCGCACACTGCGCAGCGCCGACGACGACACGCACGACGTCCGCCTGTACGTCAGCTCGAGCGACGGCAAGATCTTCAAGTCGCTCGCCGTGACGCTGCGCGCCGACGACGGCCGCGCCTTCGCGATCCTGGGCCTCAACTACGACTTGTCAGATGTGGTGCAGACGCAGCGCACGCTCGCGAACTTCGCGGCGGTCGGCCGCCTCGGCAGTGACGCCGTGCCCGAGAGGGATGAGATCTTCGCCGGCGACATCCGCGACGTGGTCGCGGGCATGATCACCAAGATCCTCAACGAGATGGGTAAGACTCCGGGCGTCATGAACCGCGAGGAGAAGATGGAGGTCGTCAAGCGACTCGAGGAGCGCGGCGCCTTTCTCGTGAAGCGCTCGGCCGAGCAGGTGGCCGAAGCTCTCGATCTCTCGCGCTACACGATCTTCAGCTACCTGAAGGAGATCAGACGGCCGAACGGCGACGCCTCGCGCCCATCAGAGCGGCGCATTGCGGAGCAGGAAGGCGCCCAGTGACCTGCGGCCAAGGCTCCCCAGTGTCCGAGGCCAGGGCCGACATCGACACCGCCGCCGCCCTCCACGGTCTCGTCGCCGCGTCGGGCGCACCGGCCGTCGCCGTCATCGGCCTGGTGAAGAACGCAGGCAAGACGACGGTCGTGAATGCCTTGCTCGCCCAGGCCGAGCGTTGCTTCGGCCTGACCTCCCTCGGCCTCGACGGCGAGCGCACCGACCACCTCACCGGCCTGGCCAAGCCCAGCATCGCCCCGCCGGCCGGCACGGTGATCGCGACGACCGAGGGTTCCCTCGCGCGCTCACACTACGCACTCGACGTGCTCGAGACGCTCCCCTTCCACACTCCTCTGGGCCACGTCGTCATCGGCCGTGCCTCCGGCGACGGCTGCGTCGAGGTCAGCGGGCCCACGACGCTCGCCGAGCTCCGCACGACGATCGAACGCGTCCGTGCTCACGGCGCACGTCAAGTCCTCGTCGACGGCGCCATCAACCGCCTCGGCAGTGCCTCGCCGCGCGTGAGCGAGGCGCTCGTCATGGCGACCGGTGGCATGGTCGGCGACACGCTCGACGGGGTCGTCGAGACGACCCGTGCCACCCTCGACATGCTGACCATCCCGCGAGCATCCGACGAGACCGTGGCGCGACTCGAGCCATGCCTCGGCTCAGCCCGGGCCATCACCCTCGACGATCGCGGCGAGGCCGCCGCGATCGCGCTCCAGACCGTGATCGGCGAAGGTGTCGCCGTCGCTCGCGAAGTCGCGCGGCGCAAGGCCGCGACGCTGTATGTGGGCGGCGCCCTCACCGAGGAATTCGTCGACGACTTCACGCGGGTCCTGCCTCCACGACACCGGCTTCGCGTCGTCGTGCGCGACGCCACCGTCCTGGTGCTGCCCGCCACCTCGGTGGCCCGCTTCGCGCGCCGCGGCATCGCGCTCGAGGCATTGCGGCCCCTGCGCGTCCTCGCAGTCACGGTGAACCCGTTCCGCGTGCCGCAGCCGTACCGGCCGAAGATCTTCTTCGCCGCGATCGCCGAGGCCTTGGGCGGCCGCGTTCCCATCTTCGATGTTATCAACGGTCTGAGCTCGCCGGCCGACGCCGGCACAGCGACGACGGCAGGAGAGAGGGTGGTCCAATGACAGATGCGTTTCACCTGGAGGAGGCCCTGGTCGAGCGGGCACGGACCGCCGCCGAGGCCATCGCCGATGACATCCAGCAGCACATCGAGACCCACACCACTGACTCCACGGAGCGCGCCACCCTACGCCTCCTCGGTGTGGTCGGCGTCAACGAGATCGATGTGCCCCTCGTCAACGTCGTGGTCGAGCGCGCTCACTCGCTGCTGGCGGGCGGTATCACCGCACCGTTCGTCGATCTCATGCTCAGCACGGGTCGGAGCGCTCAGGACGTCGCCGACGGCGTGGCCGCCGGCAAGTTCGAGTTGGCCGCCGTGCCTGTGGATCGTCGCGCCGCCGTCGAGGAGCGGGCCGGCGAGCTGGCCCGCGAGGGCGTCGCCGCGATCGACGCCGTACGCCGCCGGCGCGAAGAGCTCGTGGCCACGGTCGGCGAGCCGCTGCGTCCGTACGTCTACGTGATCGTCGCGACCGGCGACATCCACGAAGACGTCCTGCAAGCCAAGGCGGCCGTCCGCGCCGGCGCCGACGTGGTCGCGGTCATCCGCACGACGGCGCAGAGCCTCCTCGACTACGTGCCCTACGGTCTCACCACGGAGGGTTTTGGCGGCACCTACGCGACGCAGGAGAACTTCAAGCTCATGCGCGAGGGCCTCGACGAGGTCGGCGCCGAAGTGGGACGCTACATCCGCCTCTGCAACTACGCCAGCGGCCTGTGCATGCCTGAGATCGCCTACATGGGCTCGATCGAGCGCCTCGACATGATGCTGAACGACTCGATGTACGGCATCATCTTCCGCAACATCAACATGCGGCGCACCTTCGTCGACCAGCACTTGGCGCGACTGCTCAATGCCCGGGCCGGGATCATCATCAATACCGGCGAAGACAACTACCTGACCACCGCCGACGCGTTCGACAAGGGCTACACCGTCATCGCCTCAGACTTCATCAACGAGGCCTTCGCCCTGCGCGCCAACCTCGAGAAATGGCAGATGGGCATCGGCCACGCCTTCGAGATCGACCCGGCGATCCCCGATCAAGTCGTGTACCAGATCGCCGACGCACAGCTGGTGCGCCAGCTCTTCCCCGAGGCGTCACCCAAGTACATGCCGCCGACCAAGTACATGCCGGGCGACATCTTCCAAGGTCAAGTCATCGACGCGATGTTCAACTTCACGGGCATCTTCACGGGGCAGGACATCATGCTCCTCGGCATGCTCACCGAAGCCCTGCACACGCCCCTCCTGCAGGACCGCTACGCCTCGGTCAGGAACGCCAAGTACGTGTTCGAATCCTGCCGCCACCTGCGCGACGAGGTCACCTTCAAGCCGGGCGGGATCATGGAGACGCGCGCCAACGATGTCCTGGCCAAAGCCGTCGACCAGCTCGAGGCGGTCGAGGAGATGGGCCTCTTCGAGGCGCTCAGCCGCGGTGAATTCGCCGACGTCGTGCGCGACCCGGACGGCGGCCGCGGAGCGGAGGGCGTCTTCAGGCGCGACGCGGACTACTTCAACCCGTTCTTTGCCGCCCTCGTGGACGGCCGGCTGTGCGGGCCGCCGACGGGCCCGCCCCCGGGAGAGTCCACGAAGGACCGAGGGGAGGCGTCATGATCGTGCGACCGTACGGTGACACGCGCGACGACGGCGTCGTCCAGCTCTCTTTCACCCTCCCGATCAGCTACTCGGTGAAGGCGCCGGACGTCGGCAAGCAGTACCTCGAGAAGCTGGGGTTTCACAGCGTCGCGATCGGGGAGTGCAAGGGCATCGACCCGTCATTCACCTTCTACGTGGCCTACGCGAGGACCGACGTCGGGATCGACCCCGATGAGGTCAAGGGCGACTACCTCGACGTCGAGGTGATGGACTACTACGCGATCAATGATCTCATCGAGAATGATCTCGGCCGCAAGCTCGGAGTCGTCGGAGCCGCCATCGAGAGCGACGCGCACACAGTCGGTATCGACGCGATCATCAACATGAAGGGGTACGCAGGCGATTACGGCCTCGAGCGCTACTCCCAGATGGAGGCGCTGAACATGGGTTCTCAGATCCCGTGTGAACAGCTCCTTCGCACCGCCCTCGAGCGCAACGCCGACGCGATCCTGGTCTCGCAGGTCGTCACGCAGAAGAACATCCACGTCCAGAACCTCACCAAGCTCATCGAACTCCTCGAGGCCGAGGAGGTCCGCGAGCGCTTCGTGCTCGTCGTGGGCGGCCCGCGGATCAACAACGCGTTCGCGAAGGAACTCGGGTACGATGCCGGCTTCGGCCCCCGCACCACGCCTCTTGAAGTCGCCTCGTTCTTGGCGCAAGAAGTCGTGCGACGAGCAGGCGCCGGCTGAGACGACCCATCATCCACCATGACCAACCCAGTGCCGGCGGCGTCGAGAGCGGCTGCCACCCGACACTCGTGACAAGAGGAGGAGAAATGCCAGAGAACGATGTCGTCATCCTTTCGGCGGTCCGCACCGCTCAGGGCCGCTTTCAGGGCGGCTTCTCGAGCGTCTCGGCCGTGGACCTCGGCGCCGCCGTGATGAAGGAGGCTCTCACGAGGGCCGGCGTCACAGGCGACCAGCTCGACGAGGTCCTCTTCGGCAACGTGATCCAGGCAGGCCTGGGGCAGAACATCGCCCGCCAAGCCGAACTCAAGGCCGGGATCGCCGACAGTGTGCCGGCGGCCACGATCAACAGGGTCTGCGTCTCGAGCGCCACGGCGCTCGCAATGGCCGCCCAGGCCATCAAGGCCGGCGACGGCGAACTCTACCTCGTCGGCGGCACCGAGAACATGACGCGGGCGCCGTGGCTGCTACAACAGGGCCGCTCCGGCTACCGGATGGGTCTCCCCAGCGACAAGATCTTCGACTCCATGGTGCTCGACGGCCTGTGGTGCGCGATCGGTGACACGCACATGGGCCTGACCGCGGAGAACCTCAGCGAGCGCTTCGGCATTCCCCGCGAGGAGCAGGATGAACTCGCCTACCGTAGTCACATCAACGCGGCGGCGGCCATCGACGGCGGGGCCTTCAAGGACGAGATCCTGCCGATCGAGATCCCCCAGCGCAGGGGCGACCCGCTCGTGATCGACACCGACGAGTGCCCGCGCAGGGACGTCAGCCTCGAGAAGATGGCCAAGCTCAAGCCGTTCTTCAAGCCGGACGGCGTCGTCACGGCCGCCAGCTCCTCGGCGCTCGCCGACGGCGCCAGTGCCGTCGTCGTCACTTCGCGCAAGAAGGCCGCTGAGCTCGGCGCGAAGCCGATCGCGCAGCTCATGAGCTACGCCACGGCCGCCGTCGATCCCGCCATCATGGGACTCGGCGAGACCAAGGCGGGCCAGATGGCCCTCGAAAAGGCCGGCCTCACCGCCAAGGATGTCGACCTCGCCGAACTCAACGAGGCATTCGCCTGCGTAGCGGCTCTGGCGATCCGTGAGCTCGGGCTCGACGCCGACGCCGTCAACGTGAACGGCGGCGCCGTGGCGCTGGGCCACCCGCTCGGCAACACCGGCACGCGCATGCTGGTCACGCTCCTGCACGCGTTGCGCAGCCGCGGCAAGGAGATCGGGCTCACCGCCGCCTGCGTCGGCGGCGGACAGGGCGCGGGCAGCGTCATCAAGATCGAGGCCTGAAGGCGTCCCTCAGAGCACCGCGTACAGCGTTGGACGACACGACCGCGCGCGGGCGCCCCGGGGAGAGGAAGGGAGACAGAGTGAAGGAAGGCAACAAGTACGGCGCCCACAGGGTCCTTGAGCCCGAAGGCGTCCTGCCGCAGCCGGCGTGGAAGATCGACAACACGATGGAGATCTACGACAACGAGATCCTCATCGACGTCGACACGCTGAACATCGACGCGGCGAGCTTCACGCAGATCGAGGAGGCTGAGGGCGGCGACGTCATGAAGATGGCACGCCACAGTCTCGGCATCATCAAACAACGTGGCAAGCACCACAACCCCGACACAGGCTCAGGCGGCATGCTCCTGGGTACCATCGCCGCGATCGGCCCCAAGCTACAGGACCGCGACCTCAAAGCCGGCGACCGCGTCGCGACCCTCGTGTCGCTCTCGCTCACTCCGCTCAAGGTCGACGAGATCATTTCGACGAACAAGGACACCTGCCAAGTGAAGGTCAAGGGTCAAGCGATCCTCTTCGAGACCGGCATCTACGCGAAGATACCCGCCGACATGGACGAGGCCCTCGCCCTGGCCGTCCTGGACGTTGCCGGCGCCCCGGCGCAGGCGGCCAAGCTCAGCAAGCCCGGCCAGACGGTCTTCATCATCGGTGCCGGCGGCAAGAGCGGCATCCTTTGCGCCTATGAGGCCCGCAAGCGCGTCGGCATCACCGGCAAGATCGTTGGCCTTGTGCACGGCGACGCCGGCAAGAGGCGCCTCGAGAAGACAGGTCTCGCCGACGTGATCTTCCAGGGCTCGGCCACCGACCAGCTCTTCGTCTACAACGAGATGGCGAGGATCACCGCCGGTGCCATGGCGGACCTCACGATCAACTGCGTCGACATCCCCAACACGGAGATGTCGTCGATCCTCGCGACCAAGGACGACGGGCTCGTCTACTTCTTCTCGATGGCCACCAGCTTCACGTCGGCCGCCCTCGGCGCTGAGGGGATCGGCGCCGACACGACCATGATCATCGGCAACGGCTACACCAAGGACCACGCCGCGATCGCGCTCAACACGGTGCGCGAGAGCCCGATGCTCATGGAGCTCTTCACCGCCACGTACGCGACCGGGGCCGGCAACCCCGAGCCGGTCGGCCTGAAGGCCTCCGAGGTCTGACGCCACAGAGAGACGAGGCATGGGCGAGCAGCCTACACCTCCCGAGATGGACCGCGATCGGCGAACGAGTGCCTCGCGAGACGCAATGCCCAGAAGGGGCCCCGAGTGGGGCCCCTTCTGTTTGCCGCAGTATCGCGAGATGTTTCACGTGAAACATCTCGCGACCGCCCTGGAGGTCTGGTGTCCGCCGCCACGCCCGAACTGAGGCGCCAGCGCCGCGCGGCGGCGCGCAGATCAAGTCAGCGGGCTCACCAGCCGGAACGACCGCTCCCCATCATGCCCGGTCCGGCTCCTGTGCCGCAGTTCCCCTCGTCTCCAACACCGAACATCGCGCGAGCCCTCCCCGCCGCGCCCAGGCGAGCGCCCTCGGGCAGCTCGACGCCGTACTTCTCGAAGGCGGCGCGGAGCTCCTCGCGGTGCTGCTCGCGCAACCTCTGAAGGGCCTCTTGCGCCGCGTCGCTCCGAGGCGCGTCGCTGTGGCGCCCCCACCAGGCACGCATCTCGACGCGATGCTGCTCGCGCAGCGCCTCGACGGCTTCGCGCAACGCGGGGTCCTCGATTGCGCCAAACGCAGGGCCGGCCCGCAGGCCGTCCTCGCCGCAGACCCCCGATCCATTGCCGCCGCCAGCTCGCTGAAGCGCCTTGATCCCCCGGTCGACCCACCCGGTCGAGTCGTCACCGGCGGCCACCGCCACGCTGCTGACTGCCCCGGCCGTCACGAGCGCTGCTGCCAGTGCGGCAAGCATCCATCTCTTCATCGTCGACCTCCGGTCCGTTCGATTTCGCGCCGGCCGTAGGGCGGCCCAGCGCGATAGCTCATCGACCTCATGGTACTCTCCGATTGTGAAAGACCTTTGAACCGGCTCTGCGGATCCTGTGAAGTGTGCGGATAACCCGCAGTGGATCCCGGCGCCGGACCTCGCCCGAAGGACGACCAACAGGAGGACCATTGACCGCAGACGCTGTGCGCCGCGCGCTGGCTACCGTGAAGGACCCCGAGCTTGGCCGCGATATCGTCAGCCTCGGCATGGTGCGCGATGTCGTGGCCGACGGAGAACGTCTCGGCGCTACCATCGTCCTGACGACCGCCGCGTGTCCCCTGCGCAACCGCCTGCGTGCCGACGCGGAGACCGCGCTCACGGCTATCGCCGCAGGGCGCCGCGTCGAGGTCAAGCTCGACGCCATGTCGGACGAGGAGCGAGACGCTCTCGGGCAGAAGCTCACTCGCGAGGGCGGGGCGGTGGCCACCCTCTTCGGGCCGGGCTCGAAGACCCGCACGATCGCCGTCGCGAGCGGCAAGGGCGGTGTCGGCAAGTCGACCGTGACCGCGAATCTCGCCGTCGCGTTCGCTCTCCAGGGGCAGGCCGTCGCGCTGATCGATGCCGACGTCTACGGCCCGACCATCCCGCTCATGCTCGGCATGCCCCTTCAGCGCCCCAGAGCTCACGAGGGCAGACTCGTGCCGCCCGAACAACACGGCGTGAAGCTCATGTCGATGGGCTTCTTTCTCGAGAGCGACGATCCGGTCGTCTGGCGCGGGCCGATGCTCGGCAAGGCGGTCGAGCAGTTCCTCGGCGACGTCCTCTGGGGCAGCCCCGACATCCTGCTCCTCGACCTGCCGCCGGGGACGGGCGACGTCGCCCTTACGGTCGCCCAGCTCATACCCAGCGCGGAGATGCTCATCGTGACGACGCCTCAGGAGGCCGCCGCGCGCATCGCCATCAAGGCCGCGCGCATGGCGCAGATGACCCATCACCGCATCGTCGGTGTCGTTGAGAACATGGCCTACTTCGACTGCCCGGACTGTGGCACCCGGCACCATCTGTTCGGCCGTGGAGGCGCGCACGAGCTCGCCCGCAAGATGGGCGTGCGCATGCTCGGGCGGATCCCGCTCGATGAGGCGACGCGACACGGGGGCGACGCCGGCCGGCCGGCGGCCCTCGACCCCGATTCACCCGTCGGCGCCGCCTTCCACGACATGGCCAAGGCACTCCTCGCCGAGCCACAGCCGGCGGCAGGCTGAGCGGGGACCCTGCCGACCACTGCACCCACGCCGCGGACGACGCAGATCCCTGCCCATAGCTTCACCTGCTGCGCATGCACCACAGCAGGCGCACTCGGCCGCACACCCGATACGAGTCCTCACCACTCCTGAGGGACGGGTCGCCGCTTCCCCTAATCTCCCTGCAAAACGGTGCTTTTAGCAGTCGCCCCAAGGCAACGGGCTGCACGTGGACAAGTCGGGCGGAGGGGAGTGGCCGCCGTCAAGCGACGCTCGCAGCCAAGTCTGTGTCGGCGGACACGATCGAGCGGAGACTGTGCTGCCCCGCGCTTCGCGACGAGCTGCAGCCTACTGCCGGCGTGAGGGGGTCGTGAGGCGCCCGCGCGCGCTGTGGCCGCTGGAGCGGCCAAGTGAGCGCGGCGGACGCCTCAGTTGGTGAGGAAGGAACAGAGGTACTCGCCGAGGGCGCGGTCGGTGCGCGCCAACTCGAGCGTCGACAACAGGCGACAGAGGGACTGGTCATCCGCCACGATCGTGGTCCCGATACCCGGATACCGGGTGAGCATCTGGTCGACGACCATGTCCCTCTCCTGGCGTGTCATCACTGGCTCCTCGTTCACGGCTCCGTCCTCTGCACCCCTGATGTCGACGCCGGCCGGACGTCGGCTCATGGTACGGACGTCTAGCGGGCCGGGGAGGCGTCGCCGACGCAGGCGACGGAGGGCAACGCTTGCGGGCGCGGCGGGCGGCGGGCGGTCGTGCCCGCCGCCCGACTCAGAAGTAGCGGCGCAGCGAACCGCGGCGGCGGACGTCGACGCTGGCGCAGTGGAACCCGCCGCCGATCGTCTCGAAGTCCCAGAACGGACACTCGATGGGCTCGAAGCCCCACGACTTCAACGTCCTGATGAAGCGCTTCTCGCCGGCGGAGACGATCACGCGACGTTCGTCGAGCATAACGACGTTCATCATGATCCAGCGGCTGCAATTGTACATAGGGTGCGTCTCGGGCATCTCTGGTTCGGGGCACACGAGGACGTCCCACCCCGCCTTCTCGAAAGCCTCCGGCACAGTGGCGACGCGCTCGGGGTTGATGAGGAGCTTGCCCGGCGCCAGGGGGTACAGCGTCGCATCGAGATGCATGGGGTGCGTGTCGTAGACGTCGACCTCGTGGACGGTGTAGTCCGACCCCAGATGGCGACGCAGCCACTCTATGCCGAAGCTGTTGCAGCAGCTCGAGCGACCGATGAAGAGGTCGCGGCCACACTTGATGGCGTCGGCCGCGTCGAAGAGCGGCTCGAACTCGGTCGGCAGGAAGCGCTGCGGCTCGCCCTCGGTCATCGGCACGAAGCGCCGCTCGAAGCTCTCGTCCGAGAGCTGGGGGCGGGGCGCCGAGATCCACCGCGCCCCGCCGCTGAAGTACTCCTTGCAGAGCGTCTTGTAGGCCAGGTGCTCGAAGTAGCGGCTCCGCCAGCCCATCGGCGCCTCGATGATGAGGTCGCCGACGACCAGGAGCACGTCGCGGGGCATCAGCGCGTAGCAGGAGCTGGGCAGCGACCAGTCAGGTGTCGCGATCGGCGCGTCCCAGTGAAAGCGCTCCGGCCGGCGCACCCTCACCCCCGCCTGCTCGAGAAGGTCGACGAAGCCTTCGACATCCTTCTCCGCCTTGACCAGCAACTCGGTCGGCCAAGGGCCGCCGCCCCAGGCCTTGTAGAAGTCCCACTGCCGGCGATCGTGAACCACGGCGGGCATGATCGTGTCCCACGGCGGGATCAGCGCGTCGTCCACGACGCCGACGATGATCTCCTCGAGCGGGTCCCACTCGTTGAACGCGTTGACGACGGGGGTCGCTGGGTCGCTCATCGATCCTCCACCTCTGTGTCTAGGCGCCCGCCCCAAGTCGGCGCGGGCACTCCTCCTCCGACTCGTCCTTCAGCGCGTGGCGACCGCCCCCTGCCCTTCCGGGAACTGAAGAGCGAGCCCGAAGAGTATCTCCAGCACGGCGCGGGCGGCGGTGTGCGCCGTGTTTCCGGCCTCGCCCGTGACGCCGGACACGTCCAGCCCGGCGAGCGGCGCTCGCGACACGACGCGCAACGCGCGCAGCAGTTCGCGCGCCGACAACCCGCCGGGCTCGCCACCACCGCACCCGCCTGGGTCCAGCACGCCGACGTCCACCGAGAGATAGACCGCCTCCGTCCCCCTCGTCGCCGCCTCGACCGCCTCTTGGGCGACTACGTCGATCCCAAGCCCGTCGACATCGGCGATCGTGTACCACCGGTGGCCGAGGGCGGCGGCCACGGCGGCCTCGGCGGCCGAGCCGGCCGCCGCCCGCAGGCCGATCTGCACGAACGCCTCGGGCTCGACGACGCCGAGCTCGAACGCCCGTCTCCACTGGCTGTCCCCGGCGTCGTCTCCCTCAGCGTGGAGGTCGAAGCGATCGTCGAACGCGATGATGCCGAGCTTGCCGCTGAGGCGGCCGGAGATCACCTCCAGCGCCGGGACCGATACCCCATGCTCGCCGCCGAGTACGATGGGAACGGCCCCGGCCGCGACCACGTCGATGAGCCTCTCGTGTGCCGCTGCCGTCATCGCCTTTGCCTCGCCGCCCGGCAGCGGGACGTCACCGTAGTCAACGACCCGCAAACGATCGGCAGCGACCAGGTCGCGGTCGACCTCCGGGAGAGCGCCGCCGGCCAGAGTCGGCCCGTAGCCGATGGCGGCCCGCCTGATCGCGACCGGTCCGTCGGCCGCACTGACCCCGGCGGCAGATGAGCGCTCCCACGGGATCCCGAGCACAGCGGCCCCGGCGCCGTTCAGCTCCTCCGGGCGTCGAGCGGCCGGGACGCCGGCGAATGTGGGAACGCCGGGCCGCAACCAGACAGGCGGGGTCTCGTCGCTCGTGCCGCCCGCCCGCCCCCAGACCTCTCGCACGCGCTCAGGGTCCACGGCCCACCTCCTTCTCGCTCGGCGACCTGCCGGATGCCGCTCGGACTCGCCCGCGACGCGGGCGAGTCCACCATACGCCGGTCGCCTCCGCGTGACCGTGGCGCAAGTCTAAGGCATGTACGGGACCCCGACGAGCGCCGGCCGGCACTGGACGACGCACCCGACAACGCCCCGTTCGGCTTGCCGGTGCACGGGGAATCCCGTATAACAAGACTCCCTCGCGTGGGGTCGCTCTCTACGCCGGCCCGCGAGGGAGGATGTGACACGTGGGGCATTAGCTCAGTTGGGAGAGCGCCTGGATCGCACCCAGGAGGTCAGCGGTTCGACCCCGCTATGCTCCACCACCGTTCCCGAGGGCTGCGAATCGGTCCCCTGTCCTCTGTGTGGGGGGTGGCGACGCAGTGTCGTCGTCTGCGCCGCCGACCGCCTGAAGCTCGCCGCCGACCGCCCGGAGCCCTTCGCCGTCGGCAGTGTCCACGTCGCCGGAACAGACCGCTTCTCGATCGTGCGCTGCGCCCGCTGCGGGCTCACCTTCACCGACCCGCGCCCCACCGAGGCGACCATGAACGCCTACTACCCGGACGTTTACCACGGCGGCCAAGCGCGCCTCCCCGTGGACAAAGCTCGAGGACAGGTATCGCCTACGGCAGCACCGTGAGGTCGTGCGCTGGCTGCGGCGGCGGCGACCGCGGCGCGGACTCCTGCTCGACGTCGGTTGCGGCGCCGGCGACCTCCTTTGCGCGCTGCGCGCCGACGGCTGGCGCGTACGAGGACTCGAGCCCGGCTCCGCGGGGGTCGCCGCAGCCAGGAAACGCGGGCTGGCCGTCGAGGAGGGGCGCTTCGACACCGCTCCGGGCAGGCGTCCCGCAGCGAGGCGACCGGCTCGAACCCGCCCATCCCGAGCGCTACGACGCGATCGTCTTCTCCGGCGTCCTCGAGCACGTGCACGACCCGCTTGCGGCGCTGCGTCGCGCACGTGGGATGCTGGCGCCGGGCGGTCTCGTCGCCGTCCTCCACCTGCCGCTCTTCGACTCGGTGGAGGCACACGTCTTCGGCGCCCGCTGGCTCGCCCTCGACCTCCCGCGGCACCTCACGCACTTCGAGCGCGCGACGTTCGCGCGCCTAGCCGCCGCCGCCGGCCTCGCGATCGAATCTGCCGAGCCGTACTCGCGACGTCACAGCGCGGCCACCCTCGTCTCTTCGCTGGCGCCTTCGCTCCAGAAGCATCGGTTCTACATGGACGAGGGCCGGCGGTCGGCGACCCGGCAGGCCGCGTGCAAGGCGGCGTGGCTGGCCGGGGTGACCGCGGTGCGGCCGGTGGCGCGTGCCGCCGCAGCGACCGGCCACGGCAACCACTGCTCCTACTTCTTGATACCGCGCTCTCCCTGAAGGCGCCGGCTAGCCCTCGTCGACGCCGATATCGGTCAGCTGGACCATGGGGGCCTCGGGGTCCATCCGGACCTCGAGCGAGCCGCATTGCGGACAGACCGGGTGCGGCGCGTCCGTCGTGAACTCGTCGCTGCACCTCAGGCACGTCGCGGCGACCGATTGATGGTCGACATGCAGTGCAGCTCCGGCGAACACCGGGTCGTCCTGCGTCAGCATCTCGAAGTACATCTCGATCGAGTCCTGGGTGAAGTCGGCCGCCGGCGTCATGACCAAGAACACGTCCGTCACCTTCTCCGCCCCCGCCCCGGTCGCAGCGTCGCGAGCCCTGTCGATGATGCCCTGCGTGATACCCAGCTCGTGCACGCTCGCCCCCTCCGTCGTCGTTTCAGCGGGCGCTGTCACGCCGCACGCGCATGGCCCGAGAGTCAGTTGTACTCCAAGCACCACGCTGAGGGCCAGCGCGCGTCGCGTCACCACGGCCGGTGGCGGCGCTCCCAAGTGCGCTCCGCAGAGACGACCTCTGACGCGACGCGAGATGACCTTGGGCCCCGTGCGGCCGATGATACGAATCTCATACTCACAGTGCTGCGGCGTCACGAATCGCGACTCTGCCACCGAGGGTATGCGTACGAGCCTCGTGGCTGCTGCTTGTGAGCCGAGCGCCTTTCTGGTACAACTCCGCCTGTCGAACCGACTGTTCGCCCTCACCGGGGCGAGCGACCACCCGGGGCGCCTCAGCGAACGCGGACCTGGGTCGATGCAGAGGGAAGGAGTCGCCCATGAAGGTCCTGATCGTCGGCGCCGGCATGCAGGGCCAGGTCCTCACCTGGAACCTCGGCCGCAACGAGGCCGTCAGCGAGATCCTGGTGACCGACTACGACGAGGCTCGTGCGCGCTTCGTGGCCGACCAGGTCGGCAACGGCAAGGCCCGGGCGGCGTTCATCGACGCGTCCGACAGCGCCGCCGTCGCCAAGGCCGCCGAAGGTTCGGCCCTCGTCGTGAACGCCGTCATCCCCGAGTTCAACATCGCGATCATGCAGGCCTGCCTGAAGGCCGGCGCCGACTACCTCGACATGGCCTCCGGCCAGACCCAGGCGCTCACCATCGACGAGGCCTTCCTCGAGCAGCTCAAGCTCGACGACGACTTCAAGAAGGCGGGGCTCACGGCGCTGATCAGCACCGGCATGGATCCCGGCGTCACCAACACCTTCGCGGGCAACGGCTACGAGGATCTCGACAGATGCTTCGAGATCCGCATCAAGGACTACAGCGTTTTCGAATCCCCGGTGCCGCTGCAGGTCTGGTCGCAGGAGACCTACTACACCGACTGCGCCCAGCCGCCGCTGCTCTTCGAGGACGGCGAGTTCAAGCGTGTCGAGCCGTTCGGGCGCCGCGAGCACTACATGTTCCCCGAGCCGTGGGGGCTCGGCCCGGTCATCTGTCACGACCACGAAGAGGTCTCGACGCTGCCGCGACTGCTGCCCAAGAAGTTCGGCGACAAGGGTCTGCGCTACGTCGACTTCAAGATGGGTATGCCCGAAGAGGGCATCGACGCCGACAAGGCGTTCGTCGAGACCGGCATGGCGAGCAAGGAGCCGGTCACCCTCAAGGACGGCAGCAAGGTGCGGCCGATCGACGTCTTCGTCGCCACGCTGCCCCTGAACCCGCCGGCCGACGAGCTCGCGAAGCTCGCCCTGAGCGGGCAGATCACCGACATCGGCGTCGTCACCGTCGACTGCATCGGCGAGAAGGGCGGCAAGCCCGCCAGCGTCGGCTACGTCATCGTGCCGCCCGACATCAAGTGGGTCAACGAGCGTATCCCCGGCGCCACCATGGTCTCGTACGGCACCTCGACGCCGGCCTCGATCTACGCCGAGTTCATCGTCGAGGACAAGATCACCGAGAGCGGCGTCGTCGCCCCGGAGATCCTGCCGAGGGCCGTCCGCGACGCCTTCATCGCGGAGTGCGGCCGGCGCAACATGCCCGTCACGCGCAAGGACCACGTGCAGGTCAGCTGAGACGCGACGGATCGCGGGCGCGAGCGGCGGCAAGGGCGGGGCGCTCGCGAGCGCTCTCGTTCTTGCCGCCTTCTCGCCGCTTCTCGCCGGGCGCAGGCGCGAAGACGGCGCGCGTAGGGCAGAGCGCGGAGATGGGCCGGAGCCAGGCGGAGCGCGCCTCACGCTCCTGACGTCAGGCGCCTGGAGGTGAGTGCGGACCGTGTCAGGACTCGTCGGCATCGCGGGGCCGAGCTTGGACCCCGCAGGCACGCAGGCCGAGCTGACCCGCATGCGGGAGCTCATCACCTTGGCCGGCGAATCGCGCAGCGGTGGAGACGCGCTCTTCGACGGCGTGATGACCGCCGCCGTGATCCACCCTTCGGTCCGGCAGGCGCCCGACGAGCCGCGCTTCGCGAGGGCTTCCGCTGCTGGTCGGAAGGGGAGGTCTATACCGACCTCGGCCCTTCAGACCCGAGGTCGGCCGCTCTGCGCCGCCGTTCTCGGAGGTCGCCCCTGCGGACCGGACCGCGGGCGCCGACACGCCGACGACCACGGTCGCGGCTCTCCGCGCCATCGACGGTGTCTTCGCGGCGGTGCTCTACGATCGCGCCGCACGGCGCGTGCACCTGGTGACCGACCGTTTCGGCTACGGATCGTGACGCTCGACGCGACGAACTGGCTCGCGCCGCGCCTCGACGCCCTCTGGCTCAGCGGCGCCCCGTCGAGTCTCCAGCACATGCACGGTGTCGAGGCCCAGCCCGTCTGCCGCAGACTCTTCAGCGAGTATCTGAGCGGGTTCGGCGGCGACAACCTCGCGCGCGGTGACTACCTGCAGTCGAAGGGCGTGTTCGATCGCTTCGACGCCGACTACATCGCCGACTACCTCCACTGCGACCGCGACGTGCTCGAGGACCTGAACCAGTACGCCCGATTTCGGTCGCTGCGACCACTACTTGTTCGACACGCAGGTGCGTCGCCTCTGGGCCGCGCCCCGCTCCCACGAGCGCACCTACCTCTTCGAACGCGCCCCGTTCATGGACAACGCCGTCGTCGACCTCGTCTACATGCTGCCCGACAGCATGCGATACAAGGGGCGCCTCTACGCAACGATGCTCTCCTCGTGGTTCCCCGAGTACTTCTGTCGCCTCGGATGGGCGAACGCCGGGTATCCGGTGACGTGGCCGCGAGGCGTCCGCCGCGCGTACCGCACACTGCGGACGGTCGAGCGCCGACTGTGGGGCAAGGTCTCAACGGTGGGCATCCCCGGTTTCCACGAGCCCTCCTACGCCGACTATCCGCGGTGGCTCCGCGAAGAACCGGCGCGCAGTCTGGTGGAGCGCCTGCTCACCACGGACGACCCCCTCTGGCGGGAGGTGGTGCCCGATCCGGATGAGGCGGAGACTGCCTGGCGGCGGCACCTCGCCGGGGCCGACGAGACCGATCTGGTCTTTCGCCACGTGACGCTCGAGCTCTGGCTGCGTCAGGTCTACCGCGCCGGAGTACCGGCCGACGTCCTGAGCCACGCCCTCGGGGAGCGGACGGGCCCCCCGCCCTTCGCGCCTTCGGTGGCGGTCAGGCCACGCCGCAGAAGCGCACGGCAGCCACGATCAAGGCCTCCGCGGCCGTCCGCAGCTCATCGACCGGCACGTACTCGTCGGCCATGTGGGCCACGCGCACATCGCCGGGGCCGAAGAGCACCGTGGGGATCCCGCCCACGTTGACGAGCAGCCGCAGATCGCTCCCGTAGGTGACGCCCTCGATCGGGGGGCCGGCGCCCGTGACGGCGCGCACCGCCCCGCTCAGCTCCGTGACGACGGGTTCGGTCCGCGCGGTCAGCGCCGGGTCGAAGCGCCCACCCCACCACTCGACGCGCGGCGGGTGATCGCTCAACCACGGGTCGTCCGCGGCGGCGCGCGCGACGGCGTCCTCCAGCGCCCGCCGGGCCGCGGCCGGCTCTTCGCCGACGGCGACGCCGCAGCGCCCTTCGCACACCAGACGCCCCGGCACGCTGGAGGCCCACTCGCCGGCGCGCATCGTCCCCACCTCGATCGGCCAAGGCAGGCGGTAGCGCGCGTACAGCTCGCCACCGCCCGCCGCGTTGCGCTCCGCCTCGAGCCGTCGGAGGGCATCGAACACGGGCCAGAACTTCTCGATCGCGCTGACCCCCTCTTCACGCACGCTGCCGTGCGCGGCCTTACCGTCGACGGTCAGGCGAAACATGTAGGAGCCGGCCTGCGCGACGACGACGCGCAGCCCTGTGGGCTCGGTGACGATCGCCCCGGCGGCGCGGTAGCCGCGAAGCAGGGTCGCCAGCGTGCCCGAGACCACCGTCCTCCTCGCCGACCACGCTGGCGACGAGCAGCCGGCCGCGAAGCCGGACGCCGGCGTCGCGCAGGGCCTTCGCCGCAGCCGAGGGCGCAACAGAGGCCGCCCTTCATGTCGACGGCGCCGCGCCCGTACACCAGACCGTCGCGGACCGTGGCGCGCCACGGCGGCACCGACCACGCCTCCGCATCACCGACCGGCACGACGTCGATGTGTCCGTCGAGCAGCAGGTCGCGACCGCCTCCGGAGCCTTCCAGCCGGCCGACCACGCCGAGGGCCTCCGTCCGCTCCACCTCGACCGAGCAGTGCGGGTGCTGTCGAAGACGATCGAGGTCGATCGGCCAGACATCGGTCTCGAGGCCGGCGTCGTCCATCCAACGGGCCACCGCCTGCTGTGCCGGCGTCTCGGCGCCATCGAGGCTCGGCATGGCGATCAGATCGCAGAGAAGACGGACGAGCGCGTCGCCATCAAGCGCCTCCACCGCCGGCGCTCGATGGCCGAGAGCCCGCGTCCCTCGATCTCGCCCTGGTCACGCCGGCGCACGGCGCGGCCTCACACGGCGTCGCGAAGGACCGGGCGCGTCAGGCACGTCGGCCCGCCTTCGGCCTTGAACGACAGCGACTCGCCCCGGAGGGTCGTCACTTCGCAGCCCGCCCGCTCGAGGAGCCGCTGCGTCACCGGATTCCCCTCGAGCATGAGGCAGCAGCGCGGCGCGACCGCCAGCACATTGGTCCCCTGCGTCTCCAGGAATTCGCGCTCGGGCACCTCGAGCAGGCGCACGCCGCGCCGCTTCAGCTCGTGCCAGAACGCAGTCGGCATGAGCGGCGGATACGCGACGGCCAGATCGACGTCGACCGGGCTGACCAGGGACAGCAGGTGCAGGCAGGCCTCCGGCCCCGCGAACCACGGCATGTCGTAGGCGAGGACGTTCACCCCCAACGGCCGCAGCGCCGTGCGCAGTTGCCGCACGCCCTCCGCGTTGGTGCGGAACCCCATCCCGACGGCCAGCGTGTCGTGATCGAGCCACATCGTGTCGCCGCCCTCGACCCGGCCTTCGCCGACGATGCGCGCGAGGACCGGGACGCCCTCGCCCTCGAGGAACGTCGCGAGGGCGTCCTCCTCGCCCCGCCGCAGCGTCTTGCCCATGCTCAGCACAAGCGTACCGGCTTCGGTGACCAAGACCGGATCGAAGACGAAGACGCTGTCGCTGAGCGCAGGCAGAGGTGTGTCGTGCACGAGGACCTCGACGCCCCAGCCACGCAACCGGCCCACGAGCTCGTCGTGCGCCGCCAGCGCCGAGGGCAGGTCGATCGGCCCGGCGTAGTGCCAGATCGCCGGGTCGGCGCTCGCCATCGCTTCGTCGGGCGGCCGGACCACGGCGCGCCGCAGAGGGCCCACCATGCTCTGCGCACCGTAGCGCGCGCCCGTCACCCGCGCGCTCCCCGCGTCAGTCGTTGTTGGCCTTGCGACGCCACGGCGCCCACGTCACCGGGCGTGAGGCGTCCACGTACTGGTGCACTGGAAGGCGGTCTGCGGGCAGGCGCGCCCTGAGGAGTCCGTCCTCGTCGACGATATCGACGGCGCCGGCCTGCATGAATGCGAAGAGGCTCACGAGACCGACCGCGTCAGCCGTACCGCCCAGCTCCCCGACGGTCAGCGTATGGTTGGCAAGCAGGCGCTGCCACGTGCGGCTGACGCGCTCCCACGTGTACGAGCACCGCACGCCCCTCACAAGCAGATCGACAGTCGCCTCGTTCACGGCCACGACCCTGCCCTTGCCGCTCCAGAAGACGAGCGGGAACGCCTGCCCGGCCATCTCTGTGGCGCGATACCTCATCGTCTCGATTGAGATCATGTGCTCTCCTTGGGGTCGCGGCCTAGTTTACCCTCGGCCCCGGGCGGATGAGAACCCTATGGCCGGGGGTCCTGCCGGAGAGCGGGGGGAGCTCTCCGTCAGCGGAGCCGCGGCACGATACCCAGACGCTCATGCACCTTGGCCAGCGTGCGCGCGGCGATCGCTTCGGCGCGCTCGGCGCCGGCCTTGAGCACGTCGAGGGTGAAGGCGGAGTCGGCCTCGAGTTCGCGCATGCGCGCTTGAACCGGCGCCAACGCCTCGACCACCACGTCCGCCAAGTCGCTCTTGAAGTCAGCGTAGCCGCGCCCGGCATAGCGCTCGACGATCGTCTCTACCGCCTCTCCGCTCAGGGTCGAGTAGATCGTCAGCAGGTTGGTCAGGGCCGGCTTGTCGTCGCCGGCGCGCACTTCGGTGCCCGAGTCGGTCACGGCGCGTCGTATCTTGCGACGGATCGCATCGGCCGGGTCCATCAGGGCGATGTAGTTGTACTCGGAGCCGGCGCTCTTGCTCATCTTCTTCGTGGGGTCGTCGAGGCCCATGACGCGGGCGGCGTCCGCAGGGATCACCGGCTCGGGGACGACGAAGGCCTTGCCGAACGCCTTGTTGAAGCGCTCCGCGAGGTCGCGGGTGAGCTCGACGTGCTGCTTCTGGTCCTCGCCGACCGGCACCGCGTCCGCCCGGTAGAGGAGGATATCCGCGGCCATCAGGACGGGGTAGTCGAAGAGCCCCACGCCGACGCTCTCGCTCTCGCCGCCACCGGTCTTGTCCTTGAACTGCGTCATGCGCCGCAGTTCGCCCATGTAGGCGACCGTGTTGAGGATCCACGCCAGCTCGCTGTGCTGCGACACGTGCGACTGCACGATGACGATCGATCGATCGGGGTCGACGCCGCAGGCAAGGAACATGTTGGCCACGTCGATGGTGTTGCGGCGCAGCTCGGCGCGTGCCTGGCGGACGGTGATGGCGTGGAGGTCGACGACGCAGTAGACGCAGTCGTGGGTCTCCTGCATGGCGACGTAGCCGCGGAGGGCGCCCAGGTAGTTCCCCAGATGCAGGGCGCCCGTCGGCTGCGTGCCGGAGAAGACGCGCGGACGGCGCGTGGGCTTGACCTCAGACGATGAAGGAGTATCCCGCTGCTCGCTCACGGGACCGAAGTGTAGCGAAGGCGGGGCAAGGCGGCCAGCGGGGCGGCGGAGAGCTGCCGACGCAACGGGGCCGGGCCGGGTCGCACGGCCTGCTGTTGCGACCCGGGACAGCCGGTGCTAGGCTGCCCGCGAATCGAGGACGACCGGTTGAAGGCCGTGCGAGAGCCCGCGGGCGACAGCTTGGCGGGCGCCGAAGGGGCAAGGCGGCGTCGGATGCGCCCGCCGAAACTCTCAGGCAACCGGAGTACGGCCCGACGGGTCCCTGGAGCCGGCGCCGGCGACAGTCGGCGGCGCAAGCGGACAGGGCGATGGACAGACATCGTCCTGTCCTCTGCGTTAACGCCGGAGGTGGCGGAGTTGACCGGACGGGCCGCTCCACATGATCGAATCGCACGAGCTCACCCTCACGAAGAGACCGCCGTGCTCGTCAACGCCCGCGAGCTGGCGCTCGCGACCCAGTCGCCCGCGCCGACCAGGGAGGAGCCATGAAGACCAGCGGGACCCTGCCGTTCGCGGACCGCGTGGCGCGCTTGGGCACGGAGACGGCCTTCGCGGTCAGCGCCGAGTGCGCCGCTTGGGCGGCCGAGGGCAACAAGGTCTACCCCTTCCACCTCGGCGACCTGGACCTGCGCACACCCGCCAACGTCATCGAGGCAGCCGGGCGCGCCCTCGCCGACCGCAAGACCGGCTACTGCCCGAACGGAGGCATCCCCGAGCTCCGCCAGGCGCTCGCCGACGACGTCGCCGCCAGCCATGGCGTGGCCTACGGACCGGAGAACGTGGCCGTCCAGCCGGGCGGCAAGCCCGTGATCGAGAAGTTCCTCCTCGCGCTCATGGACCCCGGCGACGAGGTCCTCTACCCGAACCCCGGCTTCCCGATCTACGAGTCGCAGATCGAGTTCCTGGGCGGCGTCGCCAAGCCGTACGGCTTCGTGCCGGGCGAGGCCAACTTCCTGCTCGACCTCGAGGCGATCGAAGCAGCCATCACCCCCCGCACCAAGCTGCTCATCTTCAACAACCTGCACAACCCGACCGGGGCGGAGAGCCCCGACAGCGAGATCGAGGCGCTGGCCGAGCTGGCCTTGAAGCACGACCTCTTCGTGCTCTCGGACGAGGCCTACTGGGACATCCGCTACTCCGGGCAGAGCAAGTCCATCGCGTCCCTGCCCGGCATGCAGGAGCGCACCGTCGTGCTCTACACGTTCAGCAAGAAGTTCGCCATGACGGGCTGGCGTCTCGGCGGCGCGATCGGGCCGAAGGAACTCATCTCGGTCATCGCCACCATCAACGTCAACCAGGAGTCGTGCACGAGTCACTTCGTCCAGTGGGCCGGCGTCGAGGCGCTCACGGGGGACCAAGCCGGCGCCGACGAGATCCTGACCACCCTCAGGGCGCGCCGCGACGCAGCCGCACGGCTGCTGAACGATATCCGCGGTGTGTCGTGCTACTCGCCCGAGGCGACTTTCTACCTCTTCCCCGACATCACAGACGTGATGGGGCGCAAGGGTCTCGCGACGTACGACGACCTGCGGCGAGACGCCCTGCACGAGACAGGTGTGTCCTTCTGCACCCGTCTGCATTTCGGCCGCGAGCTCCCAGGCGAGGCGCGACGCTACGCGCGCTTCGCCTACTCGGGCATCGACGTCGCCGCGATCGAGGAGGGCCTCGGCAGGCTGAAGGCGTGGGCCGAGGCGTGAGGGCACCGGTCGCCGGTCGCCGGAGGGAGGGCCGATGAGCGCCCTGCTGCGCACGCCGCTGTTCGAGCGCCACGTGGCGCTGGGCGCAAAGATGGTCGAGTTCGGAGGATGGGAGATGCCGGTGCAGTACCGCGCCGGCATCATCCGGGAGCACCTCGCGACCCGCAGCCACGCCGGCCTCTTCGACGTCTCGCACATGGGCCGCTTCGTCCTCGGCGGCGGCGCTGCCCTGCCCTTCCTGCAGCACGTGCTGACGAACAACGCCGCCGCCCTCGACGTCGGCCAGGCACAGTACACGATGGTGCCGACGGCGACCGGCGGCGCGGTCGACGACGCCTACCTCTACCGCTTCGTCGACGACGAGTACCTCCTGGTCGTGAACGCCGCCAACCGCGAGAAGGACTGGGAGCACTTCGGGCGCTACGTCGAACGCTTCCCCGGCTTGCGACTCGAGGACCGCACCTGCGAGTCCGCCATGCTGGCGCTGCAGGGCAAGGCGTCGCGCGACATCCTCCTGGGGCTGCTCGCCGACGGCGCCCTGCCCGAGCCGCTGCGCAACGAGCTCTCCATCGTACGGGTCCGCGTCGGCGACGGCGCGCAGCCGATCGAGGTCATGCTCGGCCGCACCGGCTACACAGGTGAGCCCGTCTGCTTCGAGCTCTTCGTCGCCTCCGCGGCGGCGCCGGCCCTGTGGGACGCGCTCGCCGCGGCGGGCGCCGAGCCCGTCGGTCTCGGCGCCCGCGACACCCTGCGCCTCGAGGCCGGCCTGCCGCTCTACGGCCACGAGCTCGGCCTCGACCCCGAGGGCCGCGAGATCCCCGTCATGAGCTGCCCGCTCGCCGCGTTCGCGGTCAGCTTCTCGCCGCTCAAGGGCGAGTACGTCGGTCGCGAGGCGCTCACTCGCCAGCACGCGGCCTACACCCGCATCCTGAGCCGCGACTGGACGCTCCTCGGTGACCTGCCGCGACTGACGCGGCCGGCCGCGATCACCGGCCGCGGCATCGCGCGCGAGGGCGCGCCCGTTCATCGTGGCGGCGAGCAGGTCGGCTGGGTGACCAGCGGCACGGCCGTGCCGTACTGGGGGGTCGCCGGTGAGGGCCTCTGCTCCACGCAGACCGACGGGCACCAGCTGCGCTCCATCGCCCTTGCCTACGTCGACAGCCGCGTCCTCGAGGACGACGAGGTCGAGATCGAGGTCCGCGGCAAGCGCGTCCCCGCCATCGTCGTCCCGTACCACCTACGCAGCGACGCACCGCCCTGCGCACGAGCCATCGTCTGGGACCACACGCCGCAGCTCGAGGAGCCCGAAGGCGGCGAGGCCGGCGAGCGCGTCTTGCGGCTGCTCGCGAAGGCCATCGACAACCACGTGTGGCGCCAACGGCAGTGCCTCGACCTGATCCCCTCGGAGATGACGGCCTCGCCACTGGTCCGCCTGCTGTCGATCAGCGACCCCTCCTTCCGCTACGCCGAGCACAAGAGGGCGGAAGCGTTCTACGACCTCGACGTCTTCTACTACCAGGGCACCGGCTTCATCCACGAGGTCGAGCGCCTGCTCGCGCAAGAGCTGCGCGCCTATCTCGGCTGTCCCGAGGTCGAGACCCGCGTCGTGAGCGGCCAGATGGCCAACACCGCCGTCTTCAGCGCTCTCGTCGACTACCTCAACCGCGCCGACCGCAAGGCAGAGCCGCGGCGGATCGGCAAGGTCGTCAGCAACCACATCGGCAAAGGCGGGCACCTGAGTGCCCAGCCAATGGGCGCCCTGCGCGACTATGTGGCCCGCGACCCGCGCACCGAACTGCCTGCTGTCGTCGACGTCCCCGTGCTGCCCGACAACCCCTTCAAGGCCGACGTGCCGGCGCTCCTCGAGCTCATCGAGCGGGAGCGCCCCGAGCTCATCATCCTCGGCAAGAGCATGGTGCTTCACCCGGAGCCGGTCGCCGCGGTGCGGCGCTTCCTCGACGAGCGTGGCATGGACGCCGTGCTCATGTACGACATGGCGCACGTGCTCGGGCTGGTCGGCCCGCACTTCCAGCAGCCGTTCGCAGAGGGAGCCGACATCGTCACCGGTTCGACCCACAAGACCTTCTTCGGCACACAGCGCGGGGTCATCGGCGCGCGCTGGCAGAAGCCCGAAGAGAAGTGGGAGCTCTGGGAGGCGATCGAGCGGCGCGCCTTCCCCGGCTCAGTCTCGAACCACCACCTCGGGACCCTGCTCGGCCTGCTCATGGCGGCCTACGAGATGAACCACTTCAGAGACGAGTACCAGCGAAACGTCATCGCCAACGCGAAGGCCTTCGCCCGCGCCCTCCGGGAGGCAGGGTGCGACGTCGCGGGCGACCCCGCCGTCGATCACACGGAGACGCACCAGGTCATCGTGCGGGTCGGCTACGCGCGCGGCCCCGAGACCGCTGCCCGGCTCGAGCTCAACGACATCATCTGCAACTACCAGGCGGCGCCCGACGAAGAGGGCTTCACGGCCTCGGGCGCGCTCAGGCTGGGCGTCGCGGAGCTGACACGCTTCGGTTTCGGTCCCTCGGAGTTCGAGCGTGCTGCCGAACTGCTTGCCGCGGTCGTGCTCCACGGCGCCAACGTGCGCGAGGACGTCCGCGGCCTGCGCGGTGGCTTCACCGATCTCCGCTACTGCTTCGCCGGCGAGGAGTTCGACCCGCTGCTCCGGCGTCTCCACGAACTGGTGTGACGGAGGAGGTGTGCGCTCCCTGAGCGACCGACTGGCCGCGCGGTCGCCGCTCCCGCCCGCCGTGCGGAGCGCCCCGTCTCTCTGGTAGCGTTGGCCCATGCTCGACCTGCTGATCACGGACGCACTGGTCGTCGACGGCGGTGGCGGCCCGCCCTTCGTGGCGTCGGTCGGAGTCGCCGACGGGCGCATCGCAGCCATCGTCCGCGCCGACGCCGCAAAGACCCACGACGACGTGGCGGGGCCCGGTGCCGGCCCCGGGGTCGACGCTGCGCGCGTCATCACGGCCGGCCGCCACGTTCTCGCCCCAGGCTTCATCGACGTGCACACCCACTCGGACCTCGCGCCTTTCACCGACCCGTGGATGGACAGCGCGCTTCGCCAGGGCGTCACCACCGCCATCGTCGGCAACTGCGGCGGGTCGGCGTGGCCGAAAGCCGGTCTCGAGGGACTGGCTGCCATGTTCAACACCAGCGCCGTCGACCTCGGCGGCGGCTGGGACAGCCAGGGTGAGTACCTCGCCGCCGTCGACGCCGCGCGGCCGGCGTGCAACGTGGCCACGCTCGTGGGGTTCGGCAACCTGCGCACCGAGGTCATGGGCCTCGAGCAGCGCCCCGCCTCGCCGTCCGAGGTCGACGAGATGCGGCGCCTCCTGCGGGATGCGCTCGCCGCCGGCGCGCTCGGCCTCTCCACCGGCCTGATCTACGTCCCCGACATGTACGCGGCGACCGGCGAGATCGCCGCCGTGGCTGCCGAGTTGGCCCGCCACGGCGGCCTGTACACCAGCCACATGAGAGCCGAGGGTCGGCTGCTGTTCGAGGCCGTGAAGGAGACTCTCGCGATCGGCCGCGCGGCCGGCGCGCATCCTCATGTGAGCCACCTGAAGCTCGAGGGCAGCTACGCTTGGGGCCGTACCGACGAGCTTCTCGCGCTGCTCGACGAAGGTGGGGCGACGGCCGACCAATACCCCTACACGGCGTGGGAGACAGATCTCTCCTCGTTCCTCCCGCCATGGGCGCCCGTCGAACAGCTCGCTTCGCTGCTCGCCGAGCCCTCCGTCAGGGCGAGACTGGTCGCCGCCGTCCAGGACGGGGAGGAGGGATGGGAGAGCTCCGTGTCCGGGGCCGGCTGGGACCGCATCGTCGTCGAGTCTGGCTCCCAGGACCTCGCCGGGCTCGACATCGCGGCGGCCGCCGCCGCTCGCGGCGTCGAGCCCGTCGACCTCGCTCTGGCGCTGCTGCTCGAGGATCCGCACGCCTCGGTCAGCGGCCACACGATGCGCGAGGAAGACGTGCGCGCGATCCTCGCGCAGCCCGACATCCTCGTCGCCTCGGACGGCGTCGCGGTCTCGCCCGAGGGGCCCCTCGCCGACACGCTCCTGCACCCGCGCAGCTACGGTACCTTCACTCGCGTGCTGGGCCGGTACGTGCGCGAGCTCGGGATCCTCGACCTCGAGGCGGCGATCCGCAAGATGACGGCGCTTCCCGCCGAGGTCTTCGGCCTCCGCGATCGCGGCGTCATCGCCGAGGGCGCGTGTGCCGATCTCGTGCTCTTCGATCCGGCCGCCGTCGGGGACCTCGCCACGTTCGCCCGCCCGCACGCATTTGCCACCGGGGTCGACGTGGTCGTTGTCGGCGGCCGCGTCGCGTGGGACGCCGCCGCCGAGAGCCGCACCGGCGAGGGGCATGGCGAGCGCGCAGGGCGCGCGCTCAGGCGAGGCCACTCCTAGTCTGGTAGCGTTCTCGCGGGCCCGTCGCGCGCTCCGCGCGTGACGCCCGCAGTCGCCACGACCACGAAGGGAGCGGCGATGGTGGCCATCGCCCTCGCGCTCGTCGCCAGCTTCGGCTGGGGCATGTCCGATTTCCTAGGGGGCCTGCGGACCAGAAGTCTTCCCCTGCGCGCTGTCGTCACCGGCATGATGGCCGGCGGCCTTCTGGCCGCGGCACTCGTGACGCTGGTCCGCGGCTCTGGCTACCCGGGCGGCGGCATTCTCGCAGCCGGTGTCATCGCAGGGTTGTCGAGCATGATCGCGGTCTCGAGCCTCTACAAGGCGCTCGCCATCGGCTCGATGACCATCGTCGCCCCCGTCAGCGCCGCCTACCCGATCGTGCCCGTGATCTACGGCCTCGCCGGGGGGGAGCGCCCCAGCTCGCTTCAGTTCGGCGGCATGGCGTTGATCGTCGTCGGCGTGATCGTCGCGTCGTACGTGCGTGAGCCGGCGCGCGACAAGCTGGACCCGGCTCACCTCGACCCCCCGGCTTCGTCCGACGACGAGCACCGCCTCCGGGTCGTCGCGCTGCCCGACGTCGGAGAGGGCCTCGTCGATCGCGTGCGCCGAGACGCGTCGTCTCACCGCCCGCGACCGCTGGCGAGCGTGACCCTCGCCATCGTCGCGGCGCTCGCCAGCGGCACCGTGCTCACTGCCTTGAGCTCGGCCGCCGAGACCGACCCCTACTGGGCGATGATCGTCATGAGAGGCGTGGCCCTCATAGGGATGGTCGTCGTCGTGGTCGCGAGCCGGTCCGGCCTCGGTGCGCGCCCGGCGCAGGCGCCCCTCCTCCTCGGCATAGGCGCCCTCGACACCGTCGCCACCGGACTCTTCGCGATCGCCACCACGTACGGCTACCTGAGCGTCGTGTCGGTGATCGCCTCGCTCTTCCCCCTGGGGACGATCGCGCTCGCGCGGCTGGCGCTCGGCGAGCGCATTCGGCCCCACCAGAACGCCGGCGTGGCCGCGGCGCTGTGCGGGGTGGCGCTGGTGGCGCTGGGCTGAGGCGAGCGCCGGCGAAGCGGCGCGCCCGTCGACTGGTCAGTCGGCTTCGATCTCCTCGTCGGTCGCGCCGGACTCCGAGACGACCATGCGGGCCACCGCGACCACGAGGTCGCCCTCGCGCATGTTCATGACCCTGACGCCCTGGGTGGCGCGGCCGTGCCGGCTGATGCCGTCGGCGCGCATGCGGATCATGACGCCGTCGCGGCTCTGCAGCATGATCTCGTGGTTCTCCCTCAAGACGCGCACGCCGACGAGATAGCCCTTGCGGTCGGTGAGCGCCACGGTGCGCACGCCGAGCCCGCCCCGACCCGTGATGCGGTACTCGCTGATCGGCGTGCGCTTGCCGAACCCGTTCTCGGTGACGACGAAGAGGTCCGAGTCGTCGCGAGCGATGTCGATCGCGATGACCTCGTCGTTCTTGCGCAACTTCATGCCGCGCACGCCGGAGGCGCTGCGCCCTGTCGGCCGCACGTCGGCTTCGTGGAAGCGAATGGCCTGACCCAGGCGACTGATCATCATGACATCGTCATCTCCCGAGGTATGGCGCACCGCGAGAAGTTCGTCGTCCTCGCGGATGTGGATGGCGATGATGCCGTCGGCCTTCAGCTTGGTGTTGTAGGAGGCGAACAGCGTCTTCTTCACGATCCCGTGCGTGGTCCCGAGAATCAGGAACTTGCCCTCGCTGACGTCGAAGTTGCGCGTGTTGATGACCGCGCAGATCTTCTCATCCTGGCGCAGCGGCAGCAGGTTGACGATGTGCTTGCCCTTGGCGTTGCGACCGGCAAGCGGCAGCTCGTGGACCTTGAGCCGGTACACCTTGCCGACACTGGTGAAGAAGAGCAGGAAGTTGTGCGTGCTGGTGATGAAGAGATGCTCGACCTCATCCTCTTCCTTGAGATCCATGCCGGCGACGCCGATGCCGCCGCGCTTCTGCTGACGGTAGGTGGCCACCGGGAGGCGCTTCACGTACCCGGTCTTGGTGATCGTGATCGCCATCTGCTCCTCGGCGATGAGGTCTTCGAGGTCGAGTTCGCCCATGTCGGGGACGATCTCGGTGCGGCGGTCGTCGTTGTAGAGCCGCTTGATCTCGAGCAGCTCGGTCTTGATGACGCCATAGATATTGACCTCGTCGCCGAGCAGCTCGCGGAGCTCCTTGATGCGCGCCAGAAGGCCGTGATGCTCCTCGGTGACCTTGTCACGCTCGAGACTGGTGAGCTTCTGGAGCCGCAGGTCGAGGATAGCCTGCGCCTGCGGCCGCGTGAGCTCGAAGGTGTCCATGAGGGCGTCGCGCGCAGAGTCGACGTCGGACGCCTTGCGGATGATGCTGATGACCTGGTCGAGATTGTCGAGGGCGACGAGCAGGCCTTCGAGGATGTGAGCCCTCGTCTCGGCCTTGTCGAGCTCGAACTTGGTGCGCCGGATGACGATGTCTTTCTGGAAGGCGATGTACGCCTTGAGCATCTCCGGCAAGGTGAGCGTACGCGGTACGCCGCCGACCAGGGCGATGTTGATGATCCCGAACGTGGTCTGCATCTGGGTGTGCTTGTAGAGCTTGTTGAGCACGACCATCGGGATGGCCTCGCGCTTGAGCTCGATGACCAGACGCATGCCCGCGCGGTCTGACTCGTTGCGCAGATCGCTGATCTCGGTGATCTTCTTGGTCTTGACCAGGTCGACGATGTTGTCGATGAGCGAGGCCCGGTTCACCTGATACGGCAGTTCGGTGACGATGATCGCCGAGCGGTTACCCTTGAGCGCCTCTGTGTGCGCCTTCGCGCGCACGCGCACCCGGCCTCGCCCGGTGCGGTATGCCTCCTTGAAGCCCGTGGTGCCGAGGATGACGCCACCCGTGGGGAAGTCGGGCCCCTTGATGAACTCCATGAGGTCGTCGGGCGTCGCCTCGGGGTGGTCGAGGACGTGCACGGTGGCGTCGACCACCTCGCCGAGGTTGTGCGGCGGGATGTTGGTGGCCATGCCGACGGCGATGCCGGACGCGCCGTTGACCATGAGGTTGGGCATGCGGCTGGGCAATACGGTGGGCTCGCGCCGCGTTTCGTCGTAGTTGGGCTTCCAGTCGACGGTGTTGGCGTCGATGTCGCGCATCATCTCCACGGCGATCTTGCTGAAGCGGGCCTCCGTGTAGCGCATGGCCGCCGGCGAGTCACCTTCGACCGAACCGAAGTTGCCCTGGCCATCGACCAGCGGATAACGCATGTTGAAGTCCTGCGCCATGCGCACCAGCGTGGGGTAGATGACGGCTTCGCCGTGGGGGTGGTAGTTACCGGAGGTGTCGCCGGCGATCTTGGCGCACTTCCGGTGCGCCTTGTTGGGCGCCAGGCCGAGGTCGTGCATGGCTACGAGGACGCGCCGCTGGCTGGGCTTGAGGCCGTCGCGCACGTCGGGCAGGGCGCGATCGGTGATCACGCTCATCGCGTAATCGATGAACGACGAGCGCATCTCGTCTTCGAGCTCGATGGGCTCGATCTTGCCTTCGAGTGTCTGCAGATTGTCAGACATCGAGGAACCGCACTTCTTTCGCGTTCTTCTCGATGAACGCGCGTCGCGGTTCTACCTTGTCGCCCATGAGCATCGTGAAGACCTCGTCGGCCGCCTGGATGTCTTCCATCGACACCAGCTGAAGTGTGCGCGTCATGGGGTTCATGGTGGTGTCCCAGAGCTGGTCGGGGTTCATCTCGCCGAGCCCTTTGAAGCGCTGCAGCTGCATGCCCTCCTTCGTGAGCTCCACGATCTCCACGCGGAGTTCCTCGTAGCTCTGCGCCTCGGCCTTACGATTGCCGAGGTGCAGCACGAAGGGCGGCCTGCCTACCATCTCGCTGACGCGCAGGTGGACACGCTTGAGTGCCTGGAACTCGCGCCCCGAGACGGCCGCGAAAGGGATGCGCAGGTTCGCGGCCAAGCCGGTGCGCCGTTCGACGAGGCGCGTGTCGGCCACACTCTCTTCCTCGTCGACGCCGAGGACATCGATGACGTAGCGCTTGTCGATGTCCTCCTTGAGCGCCCCGAGGAGTGCGCCGAAGGTGGGCAGCTCGGCCTCGATCATCGGGCCGTTCTTGAGCCAGTCGATGAGCTCGCCGCCCCACTGGCTCTTGAGCTTCTTGACCCAGCCCTCGTACTCGCTGAAGAGCTTGACGAAGCGTTGGTACTTGGTCTCGCTGAAGGTGAAGCCGGCCTCGGTGTTGTCGACGCGGATCTGCTCGAGGCGCCCGCGCAGCAGGATCTCCTCGAGGTGGCTCTCTTTGTGGATGTACGTCTCCTGGTTGCCCTGCTTGAGGCGGTAGAGCGGCGGCTGCGCGATGTAGATGTAGCCGGCCTCGACGAGGGGCTTCATGTGCCGGAAGAGGAAGGTGAGGATGAGCGTGCGGATGTGCGACCCGTCGACGTCGGCGTCGGTCATGATGATGATCTTGTGGTAGCGCGCCTGCGCAACGTCGAACTCGTCGTCGCCGAAGCCCGCCCCGATAGCGCTGATCATCGTCAGGATCTCGTTGTTGGCGAGCATCTTGTCGACGCGCGCCTTCTCGACGTTGATGATCTTGCCGCGCAGCGGCAGGATGGCCTGGAACGAGCGGTCGCGCGCCTGCTTGGCCGAGCCGCCGGCCGAGTCGCCCTCGACGAGGTAGAGCTCGCTGAGCGCCGCGTCCTTGATGGAGCAGTCGGCGAGCTTGCCCGGCAGCGTGCTGCCCTCGAGAAGCCCCTTGCGGCGCGTGAGGTCGCGCGCCTTGCGCGCGGCGCTGCGCGCCCGCGCCGCGTTGATGGTCTTCTCGATGATCTGCCGTCCCTCGGAGGGGTTCTCCTCGAGGAACTCGGCGAGCTTGGCGTTGACCGTCGTCTCGACAAGGGTGCGGATCTCGGTGTTGCCGAGCTTGGTCTTGGTCTGGCCTTCGAACTGCGGGTTGCGCAGCTTCACGGAGATGAGCGCCGTAAGACCCTCGCGCACGTCCTCGCCGCTGAGGTTGTCCTCCTTCTCTTTGAGGAGGTTCTTCTGGCGCGCGTACTCGTTGATGGTGCGCGTGAGCGCCGAGCGGAAGCCGGACAGGTGCGCGCCGCCCTCCGTCGTGTTGATGTTGTTGGCGAAAGTGAAGATCGACTCGTTGTAGGACGAGTTCCACTGCATCGCGACCTCGACCTGGCCGTCGTCGGTCTCGTTCTGGAGGAAGATGATGCTGCGGTGGATCGCGTCCTTGTCGCGGTTGATGTAGGTGACGAAATCCTTGATGCCGCCGGCGTACTGGAACGCCGCCGACTCGCCCTCGGCACGCTCGTCGTTGAGCTCGATCCGGAGGTCTTTTGTGAGAAACGCGGTCTCGCGCAGACGCTGCGCGAGCACGCGGAAGTCGAAGTCGATCTCTTCGAAGATGTCGGGGTCGGGCATGAAGGAGACCTTCGTGCCGGTCGGCCCCTTCTTGGGGATCTTCTCCTTCTTCTCGAGCTTGGTCGCCGGCGCGCCGCGCTCGAAGCGCTGGCGCCAGTGGTACCCCTCGACGTAGATGTCGAGCTCGAGCCACTCGGAGAGCGCGTTGACGACCGACACCCCGACGCCGTGCAGGCCGCCGGACACCTTGTAGCCGCTGCCGCCGAACTTGCCGCCGGCGTGCAGCATGGTGAGAACGACGGTGGCCGCTGGGAGGTCGTACTTCTCCATGATGCCGACGGGGATGCCGCGGCCGTCGTCGGACACAGTGATCGAGTTATCGGGGTTGACGGTGACGGTGATCGCCGAGCAGTAGCCGGCGATGGCTTCGTCGACGGAGTTGTCGACGACCTCATAAACGAGGTGGTGGAGGCCGCGCGGCCCCGTGGAGCCGATGTACATGCCGGGCCGTTCGCGGACGGGCTCGAGGCCCTCGAGCACCTGGATGTCCTGGGCGTCGTAGTGCGCTTGCTTCACGCGACCTCGCAGTGGACCGGTGGCGGGCTGTTCCAAGGGGGGCGCGGCGGCACGCCGCGCCCTACGTATTCTACCAGAACGGGGGGGCCGATGCGACCGGTCGTGATCGACGAACTCCCTGTAAAACCGCTACTTTTTCGGATGACGATCGGGCTCGGGAGCGAGCGGGCCGCCGGAGTCCGTCGATGCGGCCCGGAGGGCGGCCTCGATGGCCGACCGCAGGCGCTCGTCGGCCACGTCACCGGCGGCCGCCTGGGCCGCCGATACATCCTCGGGATGCAAGCTCGCCCCACGCTGTCGATCATTCGACGCGGCAGGCGGTTCTTCCTGCATGGGCGCCCGGCGGCGGACCCAGAACCGCAGCCGGCGCACAGGGTGCCCGGGGTCGAGCTCGCCCATGCGCGCCAGGATCGTCCGCGACAGGTAGGTGAGCTCGTTTGCCCACACAGACGACTCGCACTCGACGGTCAGGGCGCCATGACTGAAGGCGCGAGGTCTGGTGGCCTCTCCGACCTGATCGCCGGCGGCCCGCGCCCACACCGCGTAGGCGCGCGCTTCGTCGCCCGAGGTGAGCCTCTGCACGGTGGGCTTGAGGATGTCGCCCAGACGACGCGGCGGTTCGCTGCGCCGCCCACTCACGCCGTCTCCCGACTCGTCGCCGGCACGCTATCGCCGGCGATCGTGCCGTCTGCAGCGCCCGGTGGTGGTGTGCCAAGTCGCTCGCCCGCAAGGGGTAGCTCGACCACCAGCGCCCGAGTCAGCTCGTCTTCGGTGAAGTAGTGGCGGTTCGTCGTCGTCACGATGGCCTGGCCGCCACGCGACAGCAGGTCGACGAGGAGGCGGCGGCGAGCGTCGTCGAGCTCGCTCATGACGTCGTCCAGAAACAGTGTGCCGACGCCGGCGCCGCTCTCGGCCGCGACATCCCTCTCGGCCAGGAGAAGGGCGAGCACCGCGGCGCGCTGCTCGCCCTGGGAGCCGTACAGACGGAGGTCGCGCCCGCCGGCCGGCAGCGGTGCGCCTCCGTCAACGGCACACCGCTGCCCCGTGCCCGCCGGCCCCACGACCGCGTCCTCCGCAGCCGACTGCGGCGCAGCGGCGTCTTCGGGCAGTTCGAGGAAGCGGATGTCGTCGCGCTGCGGACCAAAGAGCGAGAGGCCGCGCTGGACCTCGCCGCCGCGCCGGCGCCGCAGCTCCGCCAGCAGCGCCTCCTCGTCGCAGGCCTGCTCGACGCCGCGCACGGCGTCCATCTGCGTCACGAGCTGGAGCGTGTAGCGGCCGTCACCGGGAGCCAGCGCGGCGGCGGCGGCGGTGAAGCGCGCCGCGAGCCGCGCCACGACGGCGCGACGGCGGCGATCCAGGTCGGCGGCGGCTGCGGCGAACTGCGCATCCCATGGCGCGAGTCCTCCGGCGTCCGCGCCGTCGCGCACGGCGGCGAGCTGCGCATTGCGCTGGCGCAGCGCCTGCTCAAGCCGCGTCAGCGCGGCTGCGTACGCCGGGATCGATGGACGCGGCGAACGAGTCCAGGTGCGTCCTGCGGCGCGCCGGGCTGCCCTTCACGAGCAGCAGGCTCTCGGGCACGAAGATGAACACCGTGCTGCGCCGGCGCAACTCGTCGAGTCCGGCGAGTTCGACGCCGTCGTAGCGCACGCTCCTGCCCTGCCTCGGCGCGTAGGCGACCTCGCTGCGATGGCTGCTCACCGTGGTCGTCCTCGAGGGTGACCACCACCCGCGTGAATCGCTCGCCCCAGGTGATCAGCTTGTCCTCACGCCTTGTGCGAGGCGAGGACCCGCGCAGGCCGAAGAACGCGCCCTCGAGCAGATTGGTCTTACCCGTGGCGTTGGCACCGACCACGATGGTCGTACCGGGGCCGAAGCGCACGGTCGTGTCGCAGTAGGAGCGGAAGTTGATGAGTCTCAGGTCGGCGACGCGCATACGCTGTACTCCGTCCCCGCCACGCGGACGACGTCGCCGACTGCGACCTTGCGGCCGCGGCGTGTCTCGATCACTCCGTTGACCGCCACCTCGCCGGACTGGACGAGCAGCTTCGCCTGGCCACCGGTCCCGACGACGCCGGCCAGCTTGAGGAACGCGCCGAGAGCGACCGGACCGCTGACGGCGACGTCCATCAGCGGATTACTCGCTCAGCTGCTCAAGCGGATCGGCATGATGAGATAGACGAAGCTGCCGTCGCCTCCGCTCACCAAGCCTGGCCGCAGCGGGCTCGTGAAGCTGAGTTCGACCTCGTCCTCGTCGAAGGCGTCGATACCGTCGACGAGATACGCCGGGTTGAAGCCGATCTCGAACGCTTCCTCGCCCTCGAAGGGCACGTCCAAGACCTCTTCAGCCTGACCGACATCCTGCGTGAGAGCGCGCAACTGAAGCCGCCCGGGGCCGAAGCCCAAGCGCAGCGGCGCGTTCTTCTGGGCGAGCAGGCTCACCCGGCGTGCGGCTGCGGCGAACCCATCACGCTCAAGGCGTACGCGGTGATCGAAAGTCTCGGGGATGAGCTGCCTGTAGTTCGGGAACTGACCGTCGATCAGACGCGAGGCGAGCCAGATGTCGCCGCCGGATCAGGGAGGTGGAAGACGACCTGGTTCTCGGACACGACGATCCTGATGTCGCCGTCGCCCAGCGCAGCCGCCAGCCGGGCGACCTCGGTGAGTGCCTTCACGGGGACGATCGCCTCGATATCGGTCGCCAGCGCCACCCCGAGCTTGGTCTCCTTGACCGCCAAGCGATAGCTGTCGGTCGCGACCATCTTCAGGACGTCACCGGTGATCGACACGAGGACTCCCGTCAGGATCGGCCGTGTCTCGTCGCGAGAGGCCGCGCGGCCGACCTTGCCCAGCGTCGCTCCGAACGGCTCACGGCTCACACGTGAAGGCGTCGCTCATGTCGAAGGTCGACGTCTGTGGAAAGTCGACTGGCGGACCATGCGTTCAGCGAGAATTCGGCCCGACCACCGGCGACCTTGACGGCGCTCTCGGTCGCGTCGATCACGACCTCGTCGGCGGAGAGGTTGCGGACGACGTCGCTGAAGAGACGCGCCGGCACGACCACCTCACCGTCAGTCTCGATGGTGACGCTGGTCGTGAGGCTCGCCTTGATCGACAACTCCATGTCGGTGGAGTAGAGATCGAGACGACCCTCGCCCGCCTGCAGCAGGACGCCGGAGAGCACCGGAAGAGCGCTGCGCGTGGACACGCCCCTCGCGAGGATGTTGAGCTTGTCCACGAGGACGGTGCGATCGCAGGTCAGTCTCATTACTCGCTCCTTATGACTATAAAGAGAGATTAATCTCTCCTCATCATCGTCATAGCCCCTGTTGACGATGTGGGGAATCGGCGTTGGCCCTGCGTGTCGTCTACGTGGCCCTGGGGAGGGACCCGGGGACGATGTGTGCAGAACCGGGTGCTCCCTGTCGCGTCGGCGCTGACGGTAGGGGGAAGCATAGCCCTTTTGCCGACCTCTGTGAACACTCTCCCGGGCGCGGACCGCTGTTGTCCACAGGTCGGCACGAGGGGCTCGCCTGTGAGGACGGCGGAGGCGTCGTTCAGCGAGACGCGCGCAGACGATCGCCGACGACGGCGACGAGGTCGTGGAGTTGCCGGTCGTGACCGTCGGTGAGCTGGCGCTCGATCTTGTGGACGGCGTAGAGCACGGTGCTGTGGTCGCGGCCGCCGAAACGCTCGCCGATCTGCGGGAGCGAGGCCTCGGTCAGGTCGCGCGCCAGGTACATCGCGACGTGACGCGCGAAGGCGATATCCTGGGTGCGGCGGGCGCCGCGCAGGTCGTTGACGTGGCAGCCGAACTCGCGTGCCACCTCGGCTTGGACCATCTCCACGGTGACGGGATGGCTGTACGCCTTGGGCAGGATGTCCGCGAGTGCCTCGCGCGCCACCTCGACGTTGAGATCGACGCCGCGCACGGAGGCGTAGCCCACCGCGCGGGTGAGCGCGCCATAGAGCTCGCGGATGTTCGTCGTGACCCGGCTGGCGATGAAGGCCAGCACCTCGGGGTCGGCGACCTGCAGGTCGGTCCCACTTCACCTGCTTGCGCAGGATGGCGATGCGCGTCTCGAGGTCGGGCCGACTGACGTCGACGACGACGCCTTGGCCGAAGCGCGAGCGCAGACGCTCCTCGAGCGCCTCCAGCGAGCGCGGAGGCCGGTCGGATGTGATCACGATCTGCCGCCCGGCTTCGTACAGCGAGTTGAAGGTGTGGAAGAACTCGACCTGGGTCTGCTGCTTCTCGGCGAGGAACTGGACGTCGTCGACGAGCAGGATGTCGTTCTCCCGATACGCCTGCTTGAAGCCCTCGATGCGACCCTTGTCGGTGACGGCGTTGATGAAGTCGTCGGTGAAGCGCTCGACGGTGACGTAGCGGATCTTGAGGTCGGGGTGCTGATCGAGTGCGCCGTGGGCGATGGCCTGGATCAGGTGGGTCTTGCCGAGACCGGTGTCGGCGTAGATGAAGACCGGGTTGTAGGCGGTCGCCGGCGCCTCGGCGACGCTGTGCGCGACGGCCGTCGCGTACTCGTTGTGCGGCCCGACGACGAAGCGCTCGAAGACGTAGCGTGGGTTGAGCTCGGGATGACGGCTGCGCGGCCGGGCGCGACGTTCGCGACCCGTCGCGGGTCGGCCTGAGGCCCGTGCCGGGGCGTCGGACTCGCCGCTGCCGTCGGTCCGGTGGCCGCGCGCGTCTCGGCCGGGGACCTGCGCGCGGCAGCGCCGCCGCCCGCTCGTCGACGACGACGCGCACCGTGACGTCGAAGCCCAGCACGGTGTCGAGCGCTTCGTTGACCATGCCGGTGAAGCGCTTCTCGACCCACTCGCGCGCGAAGTCGTTGGCCACGCCCAGCACGAACGTCGTGTCGTCGAGAGCGACCGGCACGGTGCGGTCGAACCAGAGGCGGAAGGTGGGCTCGTTGACCCGGGTCCGCAGGTGCGTCTTCGCCTCGTCCCAGATGAGTGTCAGATGCTCGTCGATCGGTGCCCTCGTCGATCCCTCGGGATGCCGCTGCTCAGCCCGTGTCGTGGTTTCGTCAGACGAGCGAGTCGAGGAGGCGGAAACCCTCCTCGCGCAGTGCGCGCTTGCCGTCGCCGAGCGAATGTATCAACCCCATCTGCTCCAGTAAACCGAGCTCGCGGAAGGCCGTTGAAGGCGCGATCCCGATCTCGCGCCCGAGCTGCGTCGGGCCCGCTGAGCTGAGCTCCATGAGGAGGACGAGGATCTTCTTCTGCCGCGTCGTGAGCCGAGGGAGCGGTGCCGCCGCCGGCTCGGCTGCCGCCGGCTGCTGGCGGTGCGGCAGCCGGATCGTGAAGACGGCGCCGCCGCCGAGGTTGTCCTCGACGGTGAGCAGGCCGCGAAGGAACTGGAGCGATTCGCGTGCGATCGGCAGCCCGGAGCCGACGCCGCGGATCACTTGCCGTTGCGTCGGTGTCGCCGTTGTGAAGCCCGGCTGGAAGGCACGCTCCTTGTCGTCGACCCCTGGGCCATGGTCGGAGATGCGGATCGTCTGCCCGTTGTCCAGGATCGTCACCACGACGTCGCGGAAGTAGGCGTGCAGGAGGTTCTCGATGAGTTCCTGGATGACGGTGTAGGGGACCTGCCCGCCCTGCTCCCGGCAGTGGTGGTAGGTCTTCTCGGCCAGGGAGGCGATGAGGGCGGGCAGGTCCTTCTCCTCGACGGGCGACCACGCGCGGCGGGCTCGTCAGGGTGTCGTAGATCGCGATGCGCGGCGCGGCGGGGCCGGGGAGGCGCCGGCAGCCCGCGCGCCGTCGACGCCGGGCGCGCGGCCGCCGAGAGCCGTCGTCGCCGGGCTCGCCGCCACCTTCCGCTTCGACCGCCGTGAGCGGCGTCTGCGGCGGCCGCGCCCGGCCGGGCGGAGCCGTCGCGTCGGTCAGCAGCCTGTCGAGGAACGACTCCATGGGGGGCGTGAGTATAGCAGAGCCGCGGGCGCCGCCGGGCCGTTCGTGGAAGACGGTCGGAAGTGCTCGATTTGCAGGCGAAAGACGCCGGTTGTCCACAGCCTGTTCAGGATGTGTGGAAAGACGTTCCGCCGGACACCCGCCAACGTGCGGAGTTTGCGGGACTTGTGGATAAGCCCGTTTCACGACGGGGTGACGGTCGTCGCGCCCGGACCGCCGCCGCGGTCGGGCCGGTCGCCGGCAATCCGGCCGGGGGCCCGGGTCCGGGGCCGGCGATAGGAAAATACCTGCACGAGAAGGTTCGGGGGCGATAGAGGCCCGGGCCGGCTCCTGTCAAGAGCATCCATGGTCGTGAACCCCTTTTCCACGATAGTCGTGAGCCTGTATGCGCGTGAAACCGGACTTCTCCACACTTCCACAGGACGACGCGGAAGGCGCGGACGGCGTGGAACGTCCCCGGAGGCCGAGGGCGCGGACGGCGCAGGGCGTCCGCGCGAGCACCGACGGCGCGAACTGCGCGAGGGGGTATCATCAGGTGTCCTGCGGAGCTCCTGGACGAGGAGCTGAGAAGGCGCTTCCTAGCGCCGACGCGTCGAACCTGACCACCGCGAGGTGGCGGCGCCCTCCGGGGCGTTGCTGGGTAATGCCAGCGAAGGGAGTGATCGTCGATGTCCAGCCCCACGCGCGCCCGGGTGACAGGTGGCTCCGCGGCGGCGCCGCGGGCGCGCCTCAACGCCGACCCGACCCGCTGGGGGGTCGCCGCGGTCGCCGAGATCGCCGTGGCGGTGGCGCTCGCCGCCGTGCTTGGGCCAGGTGCGTCTCTTCGTGATGCCGCAGGGAGGCTCCGTGAGCCTCGAGCTGCTCCCGCTCGTCTTCGTCGCCGTGCGGCGCGGGGTCGTCCCCGGGCTGACCGCGGGGCTCTTCTACGGCGTCCTCCAGCTCGGTCTGCCCGGGGCGTACGTGCTCCACCCCGCCCAGGCGTTGCTCGACTACCCGCTCGCCTTCATGGCCGTCGCGCTGGCCGGCTTCGTGCGCGTCGGCCCGTGAGCGGCCGCCGCGGCGCGCTCCAGCTGTCTCGCGGCCGTGGCCGTCGCCGGCGCGGGCCGGCTCGTCTTCCACTTCCTCTCCGGGCTCGTGTTCTTCGCCGAGTACGCGCCGCACTGGGAGGCGCCCTGGCTGTACGCGCTCACCTACAACCTGCTCTACCTGGTGCCCGAAGGTGATCCTGTCGGTGCTCCTGCTCTGGCCGCTGCTGCGCGCCTACGACGCCGCGAACCCGGGGCTCGCGGGGGGCGTTCGTGAGCGGGCGCTCGGGCGGCCGCGCCCTCGTGCTGCTCGACGGCGACTACGAGGACGCGGCTACTACCTGCGCCGTGCGCCGAGGCGCGCGTCGTCGTGGTCGCGGCGGACGGCGGCCTGCGCTTCGCGCTCGCCCACGGGCTGCGGGTCGACATGCTGGTCGGCGACTTCGACTCGCTCGACGCGGCGACGTCGCGGCGGCCGGAGGGCTCCGGCGTGCGCGTGGAGCGACACCCGGTGCGCAAGGACGCGACCGACGGCGAGCTGGCGGTCGAGGCCGCGCTGGCCGAGGGCCCCGGCGAGCTGATGCTCGCCGGGGCGCTCGGCGGCGGCCTCGACCACGTCTTCGGTCACCTCGCGCTCCTGCGGCGCGCCGCCCGTCGCGGACGTCGCGGCGCGCATCGTGTCGCCGCGGCTCTGCGTGACGGCCCTCGTCGCGCCCGCCGCCGATCGACCTCGACGCGCCGCCCGGCACGCAGGGTCTCGCTGGCGCCGCTCGAGGGCGACGCCCGCGTGACCCTCGAGGGCCTTGCGTACCCGCTGCCGGGAGCGGCGTGCTCGCCGCCGACGCCTGTCTCGGCCTGGGCAACGCGGTGGCCGGTCGCGCGCGGGTCACGGTCCACGATGGCGTCGTCGCGGTCTTCGTCCACGACGGCGAGGAGACCTTCGGGCGCCGGCGACGGGAGGCCCGCTGAGCGCCGGCGGACGGCACTCCACCCCGCCGCGCCCGCCGGCCCGCCGCCCGCCGGGCAGCGCGACCCGGTCGTCCTCGCGGCCCGCCTCTACGTGGCGGCCGTCCTCGTCTTCGCCGCGCTGCCGACGCGCGGCGCGCTCGAGGCGACGGTCGGGGAGCGTCAGTCGACGGTGACGCTGATCGCGCACTTCGCCGAGTTCGTCGTCTTGGGCGTGCTGGTGGCCTTGACGGCCGCGCGACGCGGCCGCGGCACACGCGCGGCCCTCGCTCGTGGCCGTCGGCGGTCGGGGTGGCGGTCGCGCTCGGCACCGAGCTGCTGCAGCTGGCCCGTTGCCGTGGCGGAGCTTCGAGGTGCGCGATCTTGCGGTCGATCTGCTCGGTCTCGCGGTGGGACTGGTCGTCGTCAGTCTTCGCGGGCCGGCGGCGCGGGCACAACAGGGCGTCGCGCATGATGTGGTCGGCGACGTCCTCGGCCGACACGTCGTAGGCCTGCCGGGAGACGAGGTGCTTGAGGGCGATGACGCGACAGGTTCGCGAGCCGGTCGGGTCGCGGTAGACGCGCGGGTCCTTCCTGTCGGGCAAGGTCATGCTCGGCCTCCTCTCCGGCCACTCTCTCTGCCGCTATCGGTCGTGCCTCAGGCGTGGTTGACTCTCTGGTGTAAGCAGATGAGACTCCCGCGTCGGCCTCGGGAGCCCGCGGAGAGATGGTGGAGGAGGCCGCGTGATCGGCATCGATGAGGCGCTCGACGCGGTGCTCGCCGAGGTCCGGCCACTGGGCGCGGAGCAGCGTGCCGCTGCTCGAGGCACTCGGCCGCGCCTGCGCCGGCGGAGGTCGTCTCGCCCGAGGCCGTGCCGGGCTTCGACTAACTCGGCGATGGACGGGTTCGCCGTCCGCGGCGAGGATCTCGCGGAGGGCCGCCGCGAGTTCGCCGTGGTCGCCGAGATCCCGGCGGGCCGGCCGAGTTCGCGCCACCTCTTCGAGGGTGAGGCCGCGAGGATCATGACCGGCGCCCCGCTGCCACCCGGCGCCGACACTGTGGTGCCGGTCGAGCTCACGGTCGCCCTCGAGGACGGCGTGCTCCTGACGGACGCGCCCGCGCCGGGGTCGAACGTGCGCCTCGCCGGCGAGGACATCCTCGCCCGGTGACGTGCTGCTCGGTCCCGGCGACGCGTCGGTCCGGCCGAGATCGGGCTGCTGGCGTCGGTCGGCGTCGAGAGGCTTCCCGTCGCCCGTCGCCCCCGGGTCGCGATCCTGGCGACGGGAAGCGAGCTCGTGGCGTCCGGCCAGGCGTTGTCGCCCGGGCAGATCCGCAACTCGAACTCCTTCACCGCGTACGCGCAGGTGCTCGAGGCCGGAGGCGAGCCGATCCTTCTCGGCATCGCCTCCGACGACCTCGCCGAGACCCAGCGGCTCCTCGCGGCGGCGCTCGAGCAGGACGTGGTGCTGACCTCGGGCGGGGTGTCGGTCGGCGATTTCGACTTCGTGAAGCAGGTACAGGAGCGAGCTCGGCGTCGAGCGGCGCTTCTGGGGGGTCGCGACCAAGCCCGGCAAGCCGCTCGCCTTCGGGGTCCGCGGGCGCACGCTCGTCTTCGGGGTCCCGGGCAATCCGGTGGCGTCGATGGTCTCGTTCGAGCTCTACATCCGGCCCGCGCTGCTCGCCCTTCAGGGCCGCCGCGATCTCTACCGGCCCTATGTCACCGCTGCGGCCGCCGAGCCCGTGAGGCGGGCCAAGGACCGCACCGAGCTGCGACGTTGTCGTCTTGCGCGCGCCGGCGGATCCTGGCGCTTCACGACCACGGGCCCTCAGGGCTCAGGTATCCTGCGTTCGATGGCGCTCGCCGACGGCCTTGCGATCGTGCCGGCCGGATACGCCGGCGGGCCGGCGGGCGAGGCGTTCGTGGTGCAACTGCTGAGCGGTTCGTCAGAGGAGCGGCCACCGTACCCGGGGTGATCGCTCCCCGGCGCTGCCGCGAGCGCGTCAGGGCGCGGCCGCCGGGCTCGTCGGACGAGCCCGGCACAGGGTGCCCGGCGGCTCCCGCTGGCGGACCTCCTGCGCTCGTTGTAGATCGTGAATGAATCGAGCTTGCGCCCAGACGATGAGGCGGTGGCTCGCGCTGTACATCGGCGTACAGGTGGTCAGCACGAGACTGTAGCCACGGTCGATGAGGACGCTCGTGTCCGTCGGATCGACCACCGTCGTCTTCTTGACGGTGTAGCGGAAGCGGGCGTAGGGCGTGTCCACGCTGATCACGTCGCCGGGCTGGAGTTCGCCCAGGCGGTTGAAGGGCGCTCCATAGGTCGTGCGATGGCCGGCGATCGCGAAGGGCTCACCGGCTCCCGGCAGCGGCGTGTTGCCGTAGTGCACGGGCCCGTTGCGCAGAAGCTCGCGGTCGCCGTCCGGGTCGAGGCTCTGCGAGCCGCGCACCCCGTGCTGGATCAGGCGGCTCACCTGGATCGCCGGGATCCTGAGGCGGCCCACCGGGTCCCCGCGCTCGAGCTTGTCGGCGAAGGCCGCGGCCAGCGGCGCACACGCTCTTCAGGGCTGACGCCGCGTGGTCTGGTCGCCGAGTCGGCGAACGTCGCGGCGCGGTAGACTGCGGTTCGCCGCGCGTACGAGTCGTCGAGACGGCCTTGCTGCACGTGCGCGTACGCCGACGACCAGTACGGGTAGGCGAGGATCAGCCCGCCGACGAGCAGGAGGATGTCGCCGACGATGTGCGCCCGGCGGCGGCGAGAGGCGCCGTCGCGCCGGCGAGGGAGTGGCGTGTCTGCGACGTGCGTCACGACGGCCATTGTACCGCCGCGCCGCTGCCCGGGCGCCCCGCGGCGCGGAGCCGGCGGACCGCTCCGCGCCGGCTGGGTGCCCTCGCTGCCCCGCGTGGTGTACCGTGCACGGCGCGCAAAGGCCCGGGCGGGCACCGATCGGTGGAGAGTGGACGATGACAGACACACAGAGCACATGCCGCGGGGCGGCCGGGCGCCTCCGCATCCTCAGTCGCGACGACTTGCTGCGGCTCGACGCGGCGGCGCTCGAGGTGCTGGACACGATCGGTCTCAGCGTCCCGTCTGCGCGCGCCCGCGAGGCGCTCGTCGCCGCCGGCGCTGCAGCCGACGGGGCGCGCGTCACGATCGAGCCCGCGCTGCTGCGCGATCTGGTCGCGCGGGCGCCGCGGACGCTGACGCTCGGCGCCCGCGCTGGGCGCGCGCTGCGGACGGGCTCGCGCTCGCTGCTCACGACCGACGGCTGCTGCGTCGAGATCTACGACCTCGCGAGCGGCGAGAAGCGCAGCGACGACCGCCGAGGATGTCGCAGCCATCGCTCGCGTCGTCGACGCCATGCCGGCGATCGACTTCTGCTGGCCGGCCGTGAGCGCGCAGGACCGGCCGGCCGAGGTGCGCGGACTCCACGAGCTCTACCTAGGCGATCGCCAACACCGGGAAGCACGTGCAGACCGTGACCGTGGTCGAGCCGAAGGCGGCCACCGCGGCCGTCGAGATGGCGCGGGTCCTGTGCGAGGACGACGACGACCGTCTTCGGGCTGAGCCGCCCATCTCGGCATTGTTCGGTACGGTCACGCCGCTCGGCAACGACGCCGGCACGCTCGAGGCGGGGCTGGTCTTCGCGGAGGCCGGGGTGCCTATCGGCTTCGTCAGCATGCCGATGGGCGGCTCGACGACGCCGATCACGATGGCCGGCTCGCTGGTCGTCGGCATCGCCGAGACGCTCGGCGCGGTGGCGGCCGTGCAGGCGGCGTTCCCGGGCGCGCCGGTCTTCATCTGCCTGATCCCGAGCGTCATGGACCTCAAGACCGGCGACTTCACGGGCGGCGCTCCCGAGGACACCGTCATGGCCGCCGCTGCCGCCGACATCGGTCGCTTCTACGGTCTGCCGACGCAGTGCGGCGTCAACTCGTCGGGCGCGAAAGAGCCGTCCTGGCAGTCGGCCCTCGACGACGCGACCACGACCGGGCTCTCCCTGCTCGCCGGAGTCGACATGCTGACCGGCGTGGGTATGGTCTCGGGCGGCCGCATCTTCAGCTTCGAGGAGATGCTGCTGGCGGCCGACGTGGCCATGCGCGCGCGGGCCGTGGCGGCGGGGTTGAGTGACGCGCCGCCGGTGCCGTCCTTGCCGCTGGTCGAGCCCTCGGAGAGCGCACCCACGCCGCGCGCGCGCGCGGCGGAGCTCGCTCTCCGGCTGCTCCGCACGCACGAACCGCCCGCCCTCGGGCCTGTTGCCGAGCGCCGGCTCCGCGAGCTGTTGAGCTCTGTGTAGAACGCGCGCATCGGCCGGCGCCGAAGCCGTCCCGCAGGCTCATCACGCTTGTGTTCTCGCCTCCTTGCTGTATAAATCGAGTTCAGATGCCGTCCGGGGAGGGGCGGCATGGTAGGTCCCGGTCTGCGGCGGGGGTCGCACTCGCGGCGACGGCTACGTCAGGCGGCGCCGCGGGCGGGCGGGATGAAGATCACGGAAAGGACAGAGCATGACGAAGAGGAAAGGCTTCATCCTGGCGGCCGCAGTCCTCGTTGCGGTCGTGGCGATGCTGGCGCTTGCCGCCTGTGGCGACGACGGCGACCACCGAGGACACGGCGCTCGCGGGTACCGCAGCCGAGCGCGCGGTCGAGATCCTGGGGCACGAGCCCACCGGTCTGGCCAAGGAGATCGTCGATCGCGGCACCGTGATCGTCGCGAACGACGCCGAACTACGCCCCGCAGAGCTCGATCGACGAGGCGACCGGCGAGCTCGTCGGCTTCGACGTCGACGTCGCCCTCAAGATGGGCGAGATCCTCGGTCTCACCGTCGAGTTCGAGAACCCGGCCTGGGAGACCATCCCGGCGGACCTGAACCAGGGTCGCTTCGACGTTTCCATCGGCTCGATGACGATCACCGCCGAGCGCGACAAGACCATCGACTTCACCGAGCCCTACTACTTCACGTCCGGCCAGGTGTTCGTGAAGGAGGGCGGCATGCAGATCGCCGGCGTCGAGGACCTCGCCGGCAAGACGGTCGGCGTGGGCGCGGCGACGACCTACTACGACTTCCTCAAGAGCGGAGAGCGACGCTGACGTCAAGACCTACACCACCGACGCGGACACGTTCCCCGACCTGCGCAACGGCAACCTCGACTTCGTGATGACCGCCGGCCCGACGGGCCAGCAGGCCATCCTCGAGGGCCAGGCCTTCGAGTTCTCGGGCACGCCGCTGTACTACGAGGACCTCGCCTTCGCCGTCGCCGAGGGCGAGACCGACTGGGTCGCGCTGCTCAACTACGCGGTCGACGACCATGCACGAGGACGGCTCGCTGACCGAGATGTCCAAGACGTGGTACAACGGTCTCGACCTGACCGTGCGGGAGTAGGCGGCTCCGACCTAGCCGGCTGTACGTCGACGGCGGGTGTCGTATCGATCGCGGCGGGGGGCTCTGTGCGGGCCCCCCGCCGCGAGCCCGACTAGAAGAGAAGAGGTCTTCGCCGATGCATAGACGACGCTGGTTCGCGAGCGCCGCCCTCTTCGCGGCCATCCTCGACTGGCGGGACCGGGCGTCACGGCTCGGTGGCGCTGGCCGAGTCGACCTCGCCCAGCCCCGCAGCCGGGTACGCCGGAGGTCACGGGCGTCATCCCGAACCCGGACGACCCGAAGGGCGTCGAGAACTGGACGGGCAACCAGGTCATCATCAACTACGAGGCCAACGGCGCCGACTCGACTTCGAGCAGTGCCAGCTGTTCATCAACGAACAGGAACAGGCGCTCAGTCCGCCCGCCGAGCGCCGTTCCCGCAGATCTCGCGGGCGACGTCCGGTCTGCAGTTCAAGTGGGACACGAAGTACCCCAAGGGCGACTACGACTTCCGGATCATCATCGTGACCATGACCGGCGACACCGTGGAGTACTCGTGGAGCTTCGCCTCCGAGGGCGAGGCCGGCGCCGGTAAGCTCTTCAGCCTCGACGTCATGCGCACGTGGTTCCGCTTCATCGCCGAAGGCGCGCTGAACACGGTCGCGCTGACGGTCATCTCGATCGGGTTCGCCTGCATCCTTGCGCTGCTCGGCGCCCTCGGCAGGCTCTCGAAGCAGATGACGTTCAAGCAGGCCTGGGCGCGCTACCAGAGCTGGGGCTACATGTGGCGCATGGTCGTCGGTCGCATCCCATACTGGCTGGCGACCTTCTACACCTCGCTCTTCCGCGGTACGCCGCTGCTGCTGCAGATCTACTTCATCTACCAGGTCACTCCCGAGATCGTGCAGCGCCTCGGCGTCTCGTCCGACTACAACCCGCCGGCGTTCTGGGCCGGCGTCGCCGCCCTGTCGCTGAACTACGGGGCCTACCTCACCGAGGTCTTCCGCGCCGGCATCCAGGCGGTGCCGAAGGGCCAGAGAGAGGCGGCTTGGGCGCTCGGGCTCAGCGGCTGGCAGACCCAACGGCGCATCATCCTGCCGCAGGCCTTCAAGATCGTGATCCCGGCGGTCGGCAACGACTTCATCGCTCTGATCAAGGACACCTCGCTGGTGTCGGTCATCACCGTCGAGGAACTGCTGCGGCGCGCCCAGCTCGCCGGTGCGGCGACCTTCAACTTCCTGTCGACGCTGGTGGTCGCCGCCGCGTTCTACTGGGCGCTGACCATCTTCTTCAGCTTCTGGCAGGCGAAGCTCGAGCGCCGCATGGAGCGCGACAAGGCAAGGGAGTAGAGGCATGGCCACACCGTCTCCGACACGCGTGCCGCTCGCCGAGCGCGAGGTCATCGTCAAGATCGAGAACCTGGAGAAGTACTTCGGCAAGCTGCACGTGCTCAAGGGCGTCGATCTCGAGGTGCGCAAGGGCGAGTTGATCGTCCTCATCGGGCCGTCGGGCTCGGGCAAGAGCACCTTCCTGCGCTGCCTCAACTTCCTCGAAGACCCGACCACCGGCGACATCACGATCGGCGGCGTGCACGTGAAGTGCGGCAGCCACGGCAAGGACTTCAAGCAAGGCGTGCACGAGATCCGCATGAAGTGCGGCATGGTGTTCCAGGAGTTCAACCTCTTCCCGCACAAGGACGCGACCGAGAACGTGATCGAAGGACCGATCCTCGTCCGGGGCGAGAAGAAGGAAGAGGCCGTGCGCAAGGCGCACGAGCTGCTCGCCAAGGTGGGTCTCGCCGACCGCGTCGACTACTTCCCCAGTCAGCTCTCGGGCGGCCAGAAGCAGCGGGTGGCGATCGCCCGTGCGCTGGCGATGGACCCGCTGCTGATGCTCTTCGACGAGCCCACCAGCGCGCTCGACCCGGAGCTGATCGGCGAGGTGCTCAAGGTCATGAAGGAGCTCGCCGAGGGCGGCATGACGATGATCGTCGTGAGCCACGAGATGGGCTTCGCGCGCGATGTCGCCGACCGCGTCGTCTACATGGACGAGGGCTACTTCATCGAGCAGGGTCCGCCGGACGAGGTCTTCTTCAACCCCAAGGATCCGCGCACGCGCCAGTTCCTGCGCCACATCCTGCCCGAGGTCGATCCGCGCCACGCGGCCGAGCTCGGGATCGCGGAGATGGAGGAGGAGGCGGGCGAGGCGCCGGCGGAAGAGGCGCCGGGAGACCCGCAGCCCTGACGCAGGGCATCGGCGCGAGCGAGTGAGCAGAGAGGGGGCGGCGGGGTGCTCGAGCACCCCGCCGCCCCCTCTCTGCCGTCAGGCGACGCCGCGCTCGCGGTCGGCCGCCTCGACGATGGCGCGCATCTGCTTCGCCGCGTCGGGGTCGAGAGGCTCGGGCTTGTGGCTCTCGATCGATCTCGAGGGCTGCTGGCCCGAGCCCGCTCGTACACGTCGGTCGCCCCCCGCTCCTCCCAGTCCTCGCGGACCCGACGGTCCATGAGGCGAGGCTGCTGAGAGCGAGCGCATGTGGCGCAGCGTCGCGTCGAGGCTGAGGAAGTCGCCGAACGGCCCGACAGCGGCGATGTCCTCCACCGCGAGCTGTCGTCGTCCACCGGCATCCCCATGACGGCGTGCTTGATCATCGCCGCGATCTCGTCGTCCATGACGAGCTGCGCGCAATCGAAGGTGACTCCCGACTCGATCATCCCCGCCCCGTAGATCTGGTTGGCGCCTGCCAACGCAGCCAACAGGCCGGTGAGCGTCTTCTCGTGACCGGTCTGGGCGTCACCGAGCTTCGAGTCCGCCTACAACCCGGCCACGAAGCTCGGGATCAGGTACCGCCGCGCCATCTGCGCCGTCGCGGCGCTGAAGAGGGCGAGCTCCGGCGAGCCGACGCTGGCCGCCGCCAGCCGCAGGTCCATGGCGGTCGTCGACGAGCCGTAGTCGACCGGGGCGCCGCGCGTCGGTGAGCTGCGACAGCGTGATGCCGGCCAGCACCTCGGCGTTGTGCTGCACGAACGTGCCCGCGAGCGTGACCGGCGACGAGCCGCCCGACATCGCCATCGAGAGGCACGCCACAGGGCAGCCCGCGACGCGCCGTCTCGATGATGACCTCGGTGGCGTCACGCGGCAGCTTGAGCGGACTGACGGGGCAGACAGCCGAAACCGACGATGGGGTTCTCGCGCAGCTCGTCCTCGCCGCCGACGATCGCCGCCGCCATCTCGACGACCTTGCGCACCTCCCAGGCGGAGGTCGACTCGGTCCCCACGTTCTTGGTGGTGTTGTGCAGCGCCGCCTCGGTGCCGTGCAGCACGGCGGTCTCCTGTGGCCGGTCCGTCGGGCTGCCGGCGGGCTCGTAGACGTCGATGTGGTCGAGGGCGTCGACCAGGCGCGCGATCTCGGCGACGTCCTGCAGGAGCGGCTCGCGGTGCTCGCCGCTCCGCAGGTCGTTGACCATGATGCCCTCGTCGAAGTTGCAGAACGACACGCGACCCGGCTCGAGCACGAGCGCATCTTCGGGGTCGCGCGCGCCGAGGACGATCTGGCCGGCGACGAGCGGATCGCGTCCTCGACGACGTGCGGCGGGATCTTGACCATGCGCGTGTCGCGGTCGACGCGGCAGCCGCCGTCGGCGTAGATGTCGAGGGCCTCGTCGTCCTCGACGAAGACCCCCGTGCGCTCGAGGACCTCGAGCGTCGCGAAGTGGATGTCGTCCATCTCGGCCTCGGTGAAGACGCTGAGGCTGAGGCCTCCGCTGCGCGGGTGGCCGGCATGGGGATTGCGCTTCAAGTCGTGACCTCCTTCGCCCCTCGGCTGCGACAGTACCCGGAGAGCGTGAAGCGGTAAAGACCGGGTGCCGGCGCGCGCTGAGGTTCGGTCAAGCATCGGCGCCGCGCGCCGGACGTCGGTGCGAAGTTCGCACAAGGACGGGCCCGCTCTCGCGGGCCGCGATGCTGCACGACGTGGGCAGCCTCGAGGCGCGCGCAGGTAGAGCCGGACCCGCAGACGGGAGGTCGCCGGGTGGCTCAGCCTGAGGCCTCGGCCTCCCGCATCGGCAGCACCACCTTGGTGGTCACCGTGCTGGACCAGCCGGTCGAGGCCGCCGGGTAGACGGTGTCGAACTCGAGCTCCTCGCCCAACCGCACCGGCGGCTGCGCGTCGGTCACGTCGAGGACGAGGTGGTCTGAGCTGGCGCCGACGATCTCGACGCCGGCACGCAGCGGCTGTGAGGCTGGCCGTGTCGAGGTCGATCTCGCCGAGGGCGAGGATCGCCCGGCGCCGCACCCCGCGGTCCGGCCACTCGTGCACGCGCATGAAGGCGTCGCGCCCGACGGCGCCGTCGGGCGCCGAGGGCTTGTCCAGGACCTCGATGACCTCGGCGTAGACCTTGAAGACATCCTGGTGAGGGACGCCGAGGTCGGCCCAGGTGGAGAAGTCGGTGCCGGTCAGGATGGCTTCGCCGACGCGGACCTGGTTGAAGCGCGCCGGCACTTGACCGGCCTTGATGAGGTGGAGGTTGCCGGTGTGGCCGCCGGAGACGATCTCGAGCCGGCGGCCGAGGGCGGCCTCGACCTCGTCGAGCGTGTCGACGAACGCCTGCTGGTGGCGCGGCGTCGGCAGCACGCCGCAGAGGCAGTTGAGGGTGGTGGCGAGACCGGCCAGCTCGAGACCCGGCAGGCCGTTGAGGCCGCGAGCGGCGGCGACCGCGTCGGCGGGCATCACGCCCTCGCGGCGGTCGCCGGTCTCGACCATGAGCAGGGCGCGGTGCACGAGGCCCTGCCGCTCGGCTGCCGCCGCCAGCGCGCGCGCCGTCTCGACCTCGGAGACGAGGCTGCACTGCGGCCAGGGCGACGACCTCGTCGACCTCGCTCAGGGCGGGCAGGCGGAGCAGCATGACCGGCGCCTCGATGCCGCCGGCGCGCAGCCGCCGGATGTTGTCGAGGCGCGACTCGGCCAGCATGACGCAGCCGCCGGCCAGCATCGCGCGTCCCACCTCGGGCTCGCCGCAGACGCACTTGGTGACCCCGACGACAGCGATGCCGTGGGGCGCGCAGAGCGCCACGACGGCGGCGGCGTTCTGGCGGATCTTCTCGCAGTCGCAGACGATCCTCACAGTCGGACCTCCTCCTGGCTCTCGGGCTGTGGACCGGGGTCGGCCCGCCCGCTTCGCCATGCGCCGGCTCGTCGACGGTACCGGCGGGCCCGGGAGCGTGCCGGCGGTCACGTGGACGACGCTGTCTAGCTTACCCGACCTGTCGGTCGGCCATGAGGCCCGAGACGGATCGAAGCAAGGTCGGATCCCGCGCCCGCCGGGACGCGGGAGGCCCCTCGCGCGCGGCAGGTGTACCGCCCGCCGGGCCGGTGCTAGAGTAGCCGCGTGCACGCGGACTCCGTCAGCACGATCAACCGCGCCTGCGGCCTGTAACCTCCGCTCGGCCGCGCCCCGAGGGGGCAGGCCACGCCTGCCCTCCTCCCGCCCCGCCCCTGTCGTCGGTCAACGAGCGAGGTCGCCGTCCATGTCGTCGAGGATCAACCCCATCACCCCGCGTCTCCGCTGGGACGTGCTCTCGTCGAGTGAGCTCGAGCGCATCCACGAAGCGACGCTCGAGGTCCTCGAGGAGACCGGCGTCCGCTTCCCGAGCGCGCGCGCCCTCGATGTGCTGGAGAAGGGCGGCTGCGCGGTCGACCGCGCGTACGCAGGTCGTGAAGATGCCCCGCGCCGTCGTCGTGGAGGCGGTCGCGCAGGTGCCCTCCGAGTACCTGCTCGCCGGGCGCGACCCCGAGTGCGACATGACGCATCGACCGCACGCACTGCTACCTCTCCAACGACGGCAGCGGCGTCTTCGTCCACGACCACCGCACCGGCGAGAAGCGGCCCTCGACCAAGGCCGACGCGGCCACCTCGGCGCGCTTCGTCGACGCTCTCCCCAACGTGAGCTACTACTGGGGTCCGGTCGTCACCTCGCAGGACGTACCGCCGGCGACCAAGGCGCTGCACGACGCCGAGGCGGTGCTGACCAACACGAGCAAGCACTTCCAGACCGTGACGACGGTCGGCGAGAAGCCGGCGCGCTACCTCGTCGAGATGGCGGCGGCGATCGCCGGCGGCACCGACGAGCTGCGCCGCCGGCCGATCCTCAGCTTCATGCAGTGCGCGGTCGACCCGCTGGCCCACGACGGCCCCAACCTCGAGGCGAACCTGGTCGCCGCCGAGCACGGCCTCGCCAGCGGCTTCATGCCGATGCCGCTGGCCGCCGGCACGGGCCCGGCGACGCTGGCCGGCACCCTCGTCGTGCAGAACGCCGAGGCGCTCTCCGGCGTCGTCCTGCTCGAGCTCGCCTACCCCGGCGTCCCGGCCTTCTTCGCCGGCGCCCCGAGCGTCATCGACCTCAAGACCGGCGGCTACACCGGCGGCAGCCCCGAGGACTACCTGCTGGCCGCCGCCTCCACCCAGCTCGCCCACTTCTACGGCGTGCCGATGGCGATGGGCACGATGGCGACCGGCGCCAAGGAGCCCGGCTGGCAGGCGGCGGTCGACGACTCGCTCTCGACCTTCGCCAGCGTCATGACCTGCGCCGACATGATGAACGGCTGCGGCCTGCTGAACGGCTCGAAGATCCTCAGCTACCCGCACATGGTGATGGAGAGCGAGATCTACGGGATCGTGCAGAAGGTGGCCGGCGGGGTCGTCGTCGACGACGAGACGCCTGGCCCTCGAGGCGATCAAGCGCATCGGCCCCAACGGGACCTACCTGGCCGAGAAGCACACCCGCCGCCACATGAAGGAGATCTGGCGCCCGGCGGTCTGGGACCGCACGCCCTACGACGTGTGGCTGCAGAGCGGCAAGCAGGGCGCCCTCGAGAAGGCGACCGAGATCGCCGACGAGATCCTCGACACCTACGAGGCCGCGCCGCTGCCCGACGACGTCCGCGCCGAGCTGCGCGCCATCGTCGCGCGCGCCGACGCGGAGCTCGCGGAGGGCCGATGACCGGCGCCCGCCTCATCGTCTGGGACGACGACGCCTGCTGGCGCGTCCACGACGCGACGCTCGCGCGTCCTCGAGGAGACCGGCGTCGAGGTGCGCGAGGCGCGCGCCCGCGAGTTGCTCGCGGCGGCGGGCGCGCGCCTCGACGGCACGCGCGCCCGCATCCCGGCGGCGCTCGTCGACCGCGCCCTGCAGACGGCGCCGCGCCGCTTCGCGCTGAAGCGGCGACCCGAGGTCGCGGGCAGCGGGCACGCGCGGCGCGGCGAGCCGGCGCCGCTCGAGATCGCCGACGGCATCAGCTACTTCGGCACCGGCTCCGACTGCGTGTACGTCTGCGACCCCGACTCCGGCGAGCGCCGGCAGGCCACGACCGCCGACGTCGAGGGCATGGCGGCGCTCTGCGAGGACCTCCGCCGAACATCGACTTCGTCATGTCGATGGGGCTGCCGTCCGACGCCGCCGCGGCGACGGGCGACCTCGCCCAGTTCGCGGCGATGCTCGCCGGCACCCGCAAGCCGCTGCTCACGACGGCTCACGACGGGGACTCGCTGCGCCGCATGCAGGCGATGGCCGAGCTCGCCGGCGAGGGCCGCAGCTTCGGCTGCTACGCGATGCCGAACCCGCCGCTCGTGCACTCGGCCGAGGCTCTCGACAAGGTCCTCGCCTGCGCCGAGCTCGGCATCCCGCTCGTCTACGCGCCGGCGCCCGCGGCCGGCACCACGGCGCCGGCCTCGCTGGCCGCGGTCGTCGTCGTCGGCAACGCCGAGACCCTGAGCGGGCTCGTCGTCCACCAGCTCGCCGCGCCCGGCGCGCCGTTCGTCTACGGCGTCGGCTGCGGCGCCTTCGACATGCGCACCGCCGTCGACGTGTACGGGGCGCCCGAGCACTTCCTCGGCAACGCCGCCGCCACCGACCTCGCGCGGCTCTACGGCCTGCCGAGCTTCGCCTACGCGGCGGTCGCCGACGCCAAGCTCTTCGACGAGCAGTGGGCGGCCGAGGCGGCGATCACGACCGTCCTCGGCGCGCTCTCGCGGGCCACGCTGCTGCACGACGTCGGGTACCTCGAGTCGGGCCTGCAGAGCTCGTACGAGACGATCGTGCTCGGCGACGAGCTCGTGGGCTACGCCCGCGCCCTGCTCGCCGAGGTGGCCGTCGACGCCGAGGCGCTCGCTCTCGACGAGATCGCCGCGGTCGGGCCCGGCGGCAGTCATCTGGGCCGGGCCTACACACGCCGACCACCACCGCGACTTCTGGCAGCCCGGGCTCTTCGACCGGACCGCCCACGAGCGCTGGCAGGCCGCCGGCAGCACGACGCTCAAGGAGCGCGTCCGGCGCCGCATCGAGGAGCTCCGCGCCGCGCCGCGCGCCGCACGCGCTCGAGGACGCGTCGCGGACTCGCATCGCCGAGCACGTCGACGGCTGGCCGGAGGTGCCCCGTGAGGCGCCGCGCCCCGATCGCATCGGCGCCGACGCGGCTCGACCTGCGGGTCCTCGGCGACGAGCGAGCTCGCCGCGCTCCACGAGCGTGCGCTGCGGCTGATCGCCGACGATGGCGTCCTCATCGAGGCCGAGGCGGCCGCCGCGCCTTCGAGGCCGCCGGCGCCGCGTCGCCGACGGCCGGGCGGCCTCGCGCCCGGAGTCGTGGAGCGGCTCCTGTCGCTCGCGCCATCCTCGCTTCACCCTGAGCGGCCGAGCTCGACGCCCCCGACCATGTGGTCGGCGACGGACGCCCGCTGCTCGCCACCGGCGGGCCGACGGCGCTCACGCTGTCGGCGGGCGCCTCCGCCTCCGCGTCCGGCGACGGGCGCGGATCTCGCCATGATCTGCCGTCTCGTCGACGCAGTGCCCGAGGTCGCCGTGCTCTACGGCCCGCCGGTGCAGCCAGACCGCGAGACTCCGCTCGGCGCCCTGCAGGTCTGTCTCGCGGCCGCGACCAAGCACGTGCACATCAGGACGCTGCGCACGGCCGATGAGGCCGAGAAGGCGGCGCTCATCGCCGAAGCCGCTCGCCGGCGGTCCGGGCGAGGCGCGCGCGCGGCTCGCCGCTCTCTCTGGGCGCCCCGCTTGAGATCGCGCTCGCCTTCGCGCGCGCACGGTCTGCCTGTGTCGGCCGCGGCCGGCTGGCGCCGGCCGCGGCCTCGTTCGATGCGAGCGGAGGCGGCCGTCCGCCGCCACGCCGCCGTGCTCGCCGCCTGCGTCGCGGTGCAGGCGGTCGCGCCCGGGACGCCGTTCCTGTGCGCGACCGCAGCGCCCGGCGCGGATCCCGGCGGCTCCGCTGCCTCCGTCGCCGCCCCGCCGGCGCGCTCCGCCGCGGCCGACGTCATCGCGGCCGCGCAGCTCGCCGCCTGCGCCGGCCTGCCGGTGCTGGCGCCCGTCATGCTCACCCGCGCCCCCGCGCCCGACTGGCAGGCCTGCAGCGAGAACGCGCTGGCTCGTCGCTGACCGCGATGCTCGCCGGCGTCGACGTCGATCGCCGGCGCCGGCACGCTCGCCGGCGGGACCGTCTTCTCGGCGGTCGAACTCGTCCTCGACAGCGAGATCCACTCGTGGAACGCCGCCATCGCCGCCGGCATCCCCGTCGACGACGAGACGCTCGCCGCTCGATGCCATCCGCGCAGGTCGGTATCGGCGGCAACTACCTGGGCCAGCGTCACACCCGACGCCACATGAAGGACGTCTGGCGCCCCAGGCTGCTCGACCGCAGCTCGTGGGACGCCTGGGTCGCCGGCGGTCGCAAGGGCGCGCCCGAGACGGCCGCCGAGCTCGTCAGGACGACGCTCGCCGGCCACACGGTCGCGCCTCTCGAGGCCGCCGTCGCCGACCGCATCAACGAGATCATCACCACCGTTCAGTGAGGAGAAGGAGCACTCCGTGACCGAGACCAGGCACTACCGCGACATACCGCTCTTCAAGGACGTCACCGACGAGCAGTGGAACGACTGGCACTGGCAGGTGCGCCATCGCCTCTCGCACGCGTGGAGGACCTCGACCAGGTCCTCCATCTCGACGGACGAGCAGCGCGCCGACCTCGAGAGCGTGCATGGGCAAGTTCCGCGTCGCGGTGACGCCCTACTACGCCTCGCTCATGGACCCGGACGATCCCTCGTGCCCCGTCCGCCAGCAGGGCGTCCCGACGCCGGCCGAGCTGACCGTCGGCGCCGCCGACATGAAGGACTGCCATCGGCGAGACCATCGACTCGCCGACGACGCTGATCACGCATCGCTACCCGGACCGCGTGCTCTTCATCACCACCGAGATGTGCTCGATGTACTGCCGCCACTGCACGCGGCGGCGCATCGTCGGCGAGCACGAGGGCGCGGTCTCGCAACGAGGACTTCGAGAACGCCTTCACCTACATCCGCCGCAACCCCGAGGTGCGCGACGTGCTGCTCAGCGGCGGCGACCCGCTGACGCTCTCCGACGACCGGCTCGAGTGGCTGCTGCGGAAGGTGACCGCGATCCCGCACGTCGAGATCGTGCGCATCGGCTCGCGCATGCCGGTGGTCTGCCCGCAGCGCATCACGCCCGAGCTCTGCGCGATGCTGCACGAAGTACCACCCGCTCTATCTGAACACGCACTTCAACCACCCGAAGGAGATCACCCCGGAGTCGACGCGCGCCTGCGCGATGCTCGCCGACGCCGGCATCCCTCTCGGCAACCAGTCGGTGCTCATGAAGGGCATCAACGACTGCGGCAGGGTGATGAAGCGGCTGGTGCACGGCCTCGTGCAGATCCGCGTCAAGCCCTACTACTACTACCAGTGCGACCTCGCCGAGGGCACGCGGGCACTTCCGCACCTCGGTCGCCAAGGGCATCGAGATCTACGAGAGCCTGCGCGGGCACACGACCGGCTTCGCCGTGCCGATCTACATCATCGACGCCATCGGCGGCGGCGGGAAGACGCCGGTGCATCCCGCACGTACCTGATCTCGCAGGCCGAGCCACCAGGTGATCCTGCGCAACTACGAAGGCATCATCTCGCAGTACACGGAGCCGGACGACTACGTGTCGGACTGCCACTGCGAGGACTGTGCGGCCGAGCGCGAGCGGCTCGGCGTGGCGCAGTTGTTCGACACGCACGAGCCGATGCTCGGAGGACGTGTGGGCGGCGCGCTGGAAGAAGGTCGAGGACCGCAAGGCCCTCATGGCCGACATCCACACGGAGCCGTTCGCAAGCGTGGCGAGCGACTGACGCGCGCGCCTCACGCGGCGTAGTATCGCAGGCGAACTGGCCGGAGCACGTCGCTCTCGCGACGACGGACGGCGACAGACAGGAGGCAGACGTGGCGAAGGTCTTCATCGAGCCCGTCGGGGTGACGCTCGAGGTCGCGAGGAGCAGGACCTGCTCACCGCGCTCGTCGCCGCCGGGATCGCCATCCCCAGCGATTGCGCCGGTCGCGGCACCTGCGCCAAGTGTCTCGTGCGCCTGGGGTCCGGCGAGCTCACGCGAGGTCGACCGAGGTCGAGGCGCGGAGGCTGTCGCAGCAGCTGCGCGACGACGGCTGGCGCCTCGCCTGCCAGGCGCGCCCGGCGTCGGCGCGCGTCAGCGTCGAGGTGCGCCAGACCGGCGGCCGGCGTCGTATCCTCACGACGTCGAAGCTGCACCACGGCAAGGCGAAGCCGGCCGTCAGCCGCCGGCTGGTCGAGCTGCCGCCGGCCACGCTCGAGGACAAGCGCGCCGACCAGGAGCGCCTGCTGGACGACCTGCGTCGCCTGCGGCGACGGCCGGCAGGCGGCCCTCGGTGCGACCCGCGAGCTGCCCGACCTCCTGCGGCGACACGGCTGGCGCGCGACGGTCACGTCGTACGACGGGCGCGTCATCGACGCCGAGCCGCCCGAGGTGCCGGCGGTCGCCTACGGCGCCGCCGTCGACATCGGCACCTCGAAGGTCATCGTCTACCTCTTCGACCTCGAGGCCGGCCGGCTCGTCGACCAGGAGGCGGTCGAGAACCCGCAGATGCGTTACGGCGAGGACGTCATCTCGCGCATCGCCCGCGCCGTCGACGCGCGACGGCGCACCGAGCTCGCCGACGCCGTGCGCGACGGCATCAACCAGGTCCTCGGGCGAGCTCTGCGAGCGCAACGGCGTCGACCCGCGCCACATCTACGACATGACCGTCGTCGGCAACACGGCGATGCATCACCTCGCGCTCGGCCTCTCGCCCGTCGGCCTCGGGCCGTCGCCGTTCGCGCCGGCCGTCGCCGCGCCGCTCACGCTGCGCGCGGGCGAGCTCGGGCTGGCGATGAACCCGGAGGGCGGCGTGCACTTCCCGCCGCCGATCGCCGGCTTCGTCGGCTCCGACGCGCTGGCCGTCGTCGCGGCGACGCGGCTGGCCTCCAAGCGCCGACCGTGCCTGGCCCTCGACATCGGCACCAACACCGAGATCGCCATCGCGCACGACGGCCGCGTCACCGTCGACGAGTTGCGCGTCGGGGCCGGCCTTCGAGGGCTATCAGATCGCCCACGGCATGAAGGCCGTCGCCGGGGCCATCGAGCGGGTGCGCATCGACCACGCCGGCGTGCCGACCGAGGTCACGACCATCGGCAACTAGCGCCGCGCTCGGGCTGTGCGGCTCGGGCGTCGTCGACCTGCTCGCGCGGCTTGGTCGCGAGCGGGGTGGTCGACCGGACCGGCAGGATGCAGCCGCACGCGCGCGTCCGGCAGGGCGAGCGTGGCCTCGAGTACCTGCTGACCGACGGGCCGTCCGGGCCGATCGTCTTCACCCAGCACGACGTGCGCGCGCTGCAGCTCGCCAAGGGCGCCATCGCCAGCGGCTGGGTGCTGCTGCTCGAGAACCTCGGCCTCGAGCCCGGCGACCTGCACCGCGTGTACGTCGCCGGCGCCTTCGGCAACTACCTGGACGTCGGCGCGGCGCTGCGACTCGACCTGCTGCCGCCGGTGCCGCGCGACCGCGTCTCGTTCGTCGGCAACGCCGCCGGCGTCGGCGCCCAGATGGCGCTGATCGACGTGCGCGCCCGCCGACGCATGGCCGCGCTGCGCGCGCGCGTGGAGTTCCTCGATCTCGGCGACCGACGCGCGCTTCAACGACGTCTTCACGCGGCGGTTGCAGTTTGCCCTCGGGCGGAGACGTCGACAGGCGCTCCGAGGCGGCGGCGAGGCGCCCGGGGGGGCCCCGAGCGGCGCCGTCCTCGGCCCGAGCTGCGCAGGCGGCTGGGTACCGCGGCGGGCGCCCCGGTCGCCGGCGCGGCTACCTCGAGATCGGCGGCGCCTCGGTCGTCAACGGCTCGATCGGCACCATGGTCAGCTACGCGACCATGCCGGCGAGCATGCTCCTCGTGGTGCGCATGGCGTTCGCCACGCGTCGCCGTCGGCGCCGTCGTCCTGCCCCGGGGCCTGCTGCGCGAGCTGCGCCGGCCGGGCGTGCCCGTGCGCGTCCTCGGGATCAGCGCGACGCTCGCCGCCAACCTGCTGCTCTACTTCCTCGCCATCCGCGCGACCGGCGTGTCGGTGGCGATCTTCCTCTCGTACCTCGCCCCCGTGTACCTCGCCGTCGTCGCGCCGCTCGTCTTCGATGAGCGCACCGAGGGTGCCGTGCTACGTCGCCCTCGCCGTCGGCCTCGGCGGCATGGCGCTGATCCTCGTGCCCGGGCTCGCCGAGGCCCGGCTCTCCACCCTCGGGCTGCTCTACGCCTGGGGTGCCGGGGTCATGTACGCGGTGTACCTGCTGTTCGCCAAGTCGCTGCAGCGCCGGCACGTGCCGAGCAGCGGCGATCGTCTTCGTGCAGAGCGCGTTCACCGCGCTCGTGGTCCTGCCGCTCGGCCTCTACGAGGTCGTCGGCCGCTACACGCCGACCGCCACCGACCTGGTCATGGGCCTGCTTGCTCGGCGTCGTGACGACCGCGTTCACCTTCAGTCTCTTCATGCACGGGCTGCGCCACATCAAGGTGCAGCACGCCCCGATCATGGGCTACCTCGAGCCCGTGAGCGCACCGCTCTACGCCCTCGTCTTCCTCGGCGAGCGGCCGGGGCCGTGGACGCTGGCCGGCGGCGCCCTGATCATCGTCAGCGGTCTGCTCGTCGTGGCCTTCGGCGGCGAGACGCAGCCGGAGCTCCAGGGATGACCGTCGCGGCCCCGGGCGGGCGCCGGACGCCGGTCGATGCTCGAGGGCTACGCCCTGCTCGCCGTCACCTACCTCGTGTGGGGTTCGATCGGGGCGCTGGTGCGCTACGCGGACGCTCCCGAGAGCGTGCTGCTCGTAGCCTGCGCATGCTGATCGCGGTGGCTCGTGCTCGGCGCCCTCTTCGCGCGTCGCTCGACGTTCGTCGAGGTCCGCACCTGCGGGGTGCGGCGGCCGGCTGCTGCTCATGGGGCTCATCAGCCCGACCTGCCTGCTGCTCTTCTTCGTCACGCTTGCGGCTCACGGACGTGGCGATCGGCATGTTCCTGCTCTTCATGGCGCCGGTGTACGTCGCCCTCCTGGCGCCGCGTCTCATGCGACAGCGACCGGATCGCGTCGTCGCGCCGGCCCTGGCCGTCGCCCTGGCCGGCATGGTCGCGATCCTGCTGCCGGCGCTGCTCGGCGCCGGCGACGTCTCGCTGCCGGGCATCGCCTGCGGCGTCGCCACCGGCTTCCTCTTCGCCGCCTACCAGCTGATCGTGAAGTCGGTCTCGCGCAGGGTGCGCAGCTCGACCATCGTGCTGGTCGAGCTGGCCTCCGTCGTCGTCTTCCTGCTGCCGCTCGCGCTCTGGCAGGCCGGCCGACATGGACCAGGGCTTCACGCAGCGCGACTGGATCTCGGCGGTCGTCATGGGACTCTTCGCGACGGCGCTCGCCTACATGCTGTACATCGAAGGCGTGCGCCGCGTGCGGGTCGAGCACGCCTCGATCCTGGGCTATCTCGAGCCCGTGAGCGCGCCGCTCTACGCGCTCGTGCTGCTCGGCGAGGCGCCGGCCGCGAGCGACGCTCGTCGGCGGCGCGCTGATCGTGGTCGCCGGCCTGCTCATCGTGCGCTACGGCGCCGCCGATGTGGCGCCGGAGCCGGGCCGGCCGCCGCTGGCGCCGACGAGGACGATCGCGTCGTGAAAAGCCGCTCCGCCACCGGCTACGCCCTCGTCGCGGGGGCCTTCGCGATCTTGGGGCTCATCGGCACCTTGGTGGAGTGGGCGACCGCTCCCGAGAGCGTCCTGCTCGTCATGCGGTTCGGGGTGGCCGGGCTCGTGCTCGGTGTCGTCTTCGCCCGCCGCCGGCCGCTGGCCGGCGCGCGCGATCGCACGGTGTGGCCGCGGCTCCTCTTCATGGGCGCGATCGACGCTTCATCGCTGCTGCTGTTCTTCGTCGCCATGCGCGCCACGGGGGTCGCCGTCGGCATGTTCCTGCAGTTCCTCGCTCCGGTATGGGTCGCGGTGGTCGCGCCGCGGGTGCTTGGGGCGCGCACCGATCGCATCGTCTACCCTGCGCTCGTGCTGGCGCTCGCCGGGCTCGCTCTCATCCTGACGCCGTCGCTGCTCGGCGACGGCGCTCGCCTGCCGTGGTGGGGCGTCGCCGCAGGGCTCGCCGCCGGGGCCGGCTACGCCGCCTTCCAGCTCTCCATCAAGGACCTGACCAGCCGCATCTCGAGCGTGGGCATCGTCATCGCCGAGGCCTGGATCGACGCGGCCGTCCTGCTGCCCCTGGCCCTGTGGCAGACGCTCGGCGCGGGCTACGAGCTGACGACGCGCGACTTCGCCAGCGGTCTCATCCTCGGTGTGGTCTGTACGGCGCTCGCGTACACGATGTGGACCGAGGGCGTCGGGCGGATCCGCGTGCAGCACTCGTCGGTCCTCGGCTATCTCGAGCCGGTGACCGCTCCCGTGTACGCGCTGCTCCTGCTGGGGCAGGGTATCTCCGGGTGGACGCTCGCCGGCGGCGCCCTGATCGTCCTCGCCGGCGTGCTGGTGCTGGTCTGGGGTGAGCGCGAGGGGGCTGTTCTCGAGCCGCCGACCTAGGAGCTGCGTCACACCTGCGGGATGCCGCCTCGGGGTCTTTCAGGTAGGCTGCAGCGGGAGACGACATGACCCGCGTGCGCGTCTCATCGCCGTCCCGCTCGACGCGCCGCGCCACCAGGTCACTCGCCCCCTGCCGCCGTGCGTACCGCGCAGAGTCGCGGAAAGGAGCCCACATGAACAGGCCCGTCGAGAGCGCCCCCAAGCTCGAGCTCACGAAGTCGATGAGCATGCTCGAGGACGCCTACCGACTGACGCCCGGCGGCGTGGGCGGCATCCGGCGGCCCTACAACTTCGTGGTCGGCGAGTACCCGGTCTTCATCACCCACGGCAAGGCCGGGCACATCTTCGACGTCGACGGCAACGAGTACATCGACATGCTCTGCGCCTACGGGCCGATCATCCTCGGCTACGTCGAGCCCGAGATCAACGAGGCCGTCAAGGCGCGCATGGACCAGGGCTTCTGCTTCAGCCTGGTGCAGCCGGTCCAGAACGAGCTCGAGGAGCGCCTCGCCGACGTCCTGCCCGTGCGGCGAGCAGACGATCATCGTCAAGACCGGCTCGGACGCGACCAACGCAGCCGTGCGCGCCGCCCGCGCCTACACCGGCCGCGACAAGATCGCGCGCTGTGGCTACCACGGCTGGGGTGACTGGTGCGTCGAGGTCAAGGGCGGCATCCCGCAGGCCGTCCAGGACCTGACCAAGGAGTTCGCACTACGGCGACGTCGCCGATCTCGAGCGCGTCTTCGCCGAGAACCCCGGCGAGATCGCGACCGTCATCATCACCCCCGTGGGCCATCCGATGGCGCTGCCGGTCGTGGCGCCGCCCGAGGGCTACCTCGAGAAGGTCAAGGAGGTCGCCCACAAGAACGGCGCCGTGCTCATCTTCGACGAGATCCGCACCGGGTTCCGTGTCGCCATGGGCGGCGCCCAGCAGCGCTACGGGGTGACGCCGGACCTCACGACCGTGGGCAAGGCGATGGCCAACGGCTACCCGATCGCCGCCGTGGTCGGCAAGCGCGAGGTCCTCTCGATGTACGAGAAGGTGGCCTTCCTCAGCTCGACCTTCTTCCCCAACAGCCTCGAGATGGTCGCCGCCATGACGTGCATGGACATCCTCGAGCGCGAGGACGTGCAGAACGTCATCTGGGAGCGCGGTACGCGCTTCCTCGAGCGGCTCGGCGCGATCGTCGACGCCTCCGGCGTGCCGGTCTCGAAGAGCGGCATCCCGCCGATGCCGTTCCTCACCTTCGACAAGGTCGACGAGCACTACAAGGAGCGGCGCACCGAGTTCTACACGCAGTGCATCCGCCGCGGACTCTTCGTCCAGCCGTATCACCACTGGTACATCGCCTACCGGCACACCGACGAGGATCTCGCGCGCGCGCTCGAGGTCGTCGAGGAGAGCTTCGCCTACGTGGCGCGGGAGTATCCCGGCGGGCGGTACGCGGCCGCGCAGCCCGAGTGACCAGGGGGGAGGACGATGGACAAGCTCATCATCACCGTCGCCGGCGTCGGCGCCGAGACGACGAGGGAGGCGCAGCCGAGTCTGCCGATCTCGGCGCAAGAGATCGGCGAGGACGCGGCCCGCTGCCGCGAGGCCGGCGCGAGCGTCTACCACCTGCACGTGCGCCGGCCGGACGGTACCCCGACGCAGGACAAGGACGTCTTCGCCGCCGCGGTCGCGGCGATCCGCGAGCGCACCGACATCATCATCCAGACCTCGACCGGCGGGGCGATGGGGATGACCGCCGACGAGCGCCTCCAGCCTCTCGGGCTGGACCCCGAGATGGCCTCGTTGACGACCGGCACCGCCAACTTCGGCGACGAGGTCTTCTTCAACGACACGGCGCTGATGCGCGAGTTCTACACGCGCATGCAGGCCAAGGGCGTGCGCCCCGAGTTCGAGATCTTCGAGGCCGGGCAGATCGACAACGCCCTGCGGCTGGTGAAGCAGTACGGCCCGGCCGGCCCGCTCTTGCACTGGGACTTCGTGCTCGGCGTGCCCGGCAGCATGAGCGGCGAGCCCCGCAACCTCACCTTCCTCGCCGACCGCATCCCCGCCGAGGGCTCGACCTGGACGGCCACCGGCATCGGCCGCTGGCACATGCCGGTGACGATGGCGGCGCTCGCCCTGGGCGGCAACGTGCGCCTCGGCCTCGAGGACAACATCTTCTACCACAAGGGCGTGCTGGCCGACGGCAACGCGCACCTGACGGCGCGCGTCGCGCGGCTGGCCGCCGAGTGGGGCCGCGAGTGTGCGACCCCGGACGAGGCGCGCCGGCTCCTCAAGCTCGCGCCGTACGACGTGGACTGAGGGCGCGGCCGCCGCCGCCGCGCCGAGTCTCGAGCGCCTATCGGCACGCGCCGGGCGGTGCGGCGTTAAGCTGCGCCGGTCCGCCGTCGACAATAGTGAGCGACACTGGTCGTCTGCACGGTGATCGCTGGTGGCGGGTACACTAGCAAGTAGGTCGCTGCGGGGCGGCGCAAGGAGAGAGGCGCGGAGTGTTTCGTACGAAGAACAGCAAGTCCCACCGGGGCGAGCTCGAGTTGCTGCGCGGCCTGGTCGCGCTGACCAGCGAACTGCAGAGCAGCCTCGAGCTGCACGAGGTCGTGCGCGTGATCGTGACGGCGATCTCGGAGACCTTCGGCTTCCGCGAGGCGACGCTGTACCTGCGCGAGCCGGGCACCGACATCTTCCGCGCGCTGGGCACAGTGGGCGAGCACCCCGACACCGACGAGACCGTCTTCGAGCGGCCGGTGCCCCAGCGCATCTGGGACGAGCTCCTGCTGGAGAAGTACCAGATGGGTTCGTCCTTCTTCATCGATCACCGCCGCCACGAGTGGACGCCGGAGCAGCTCCACTATCTGCCGTCTCTCGATCTCGGGGAGCGTCGCGAGGACGAGTTCCACGCCGATGACGGGCTCTTCCTGCCGCTGTACGACACGCAGCACGCCCTGATCGGGGTGCTCGACCTCTACGACCCCGTCGATCGCGCTCAGCCGTCACTCGATCTGGTCAAGTCGCTCGACGTGTTCGCGGCGCACGCGGCGATGGCCATCGAGAACGCCCGGCAGTGGGAGGAGCTGCAGAAGACGAGCGCCGAGCTCGCATCACCAGCTCGCGCTCTGGCACGATCTCCACGATCTGAGCACGGTCCTGCTCTCGACGCTCGACCAGGAGGCTGTGCTCCCGCAGATCACCACCATGCTCAAGGACATCGTCGACTACGACACGATGGACATACGCCTGGTCGATGAGGCCCGCAGCGAACTCGTCCCCGTTTACGCGCGCGACGAGAATGCGGACAAGGTCCTCGCCTACTCGAGCCCGCTCGACGTCGGTGTCACGGGGTGGGTGGTGAGCCACAACGAAGCGCAGCTCGTCAACGACATGACCAAGGATCCCCGCGGGGTCGTGGTGCCCGGGACCGAGGTCGAGCCCCAAGCCTCGATCATCGTGCCGCTCAGCGTGCGGGGCAAGGTGACCGGCGTGCTCACCGTCGACCGCTTGTTCGGGCGTGTGTTCGAGGCGCACGAACTCGAGACGGTAAGGCTGTTCGCGAACCTGGCCGCCATCGCCATCCAGAACGCTCTGAGCTACGAGGAGATGGAACGTCAGGCGATCAGCGACGGGCTCACCGGGCTCCACAACTACCGTCACTTCCAGGACGCTCTGAGCGCGGCCGTCAGTCGCGCCGAGCGCTACGGCGAGACGTTCTGCCTGCTGATGATGGACCTCGACCACTTCAAGGCCGTGAACGACACGATCGGTCACCAGAGGGGGGACGACGTCCTGCGTGAGGTCTCGGGGGCGCTGCAGCGTTGCTCGCGCGAGTCGGACTACCTGGCGAGGTACGGCGGCGAGGAGTTCGTCATGATCCTGCCGCAGACGAGTCTGCCTGAGGCGCAGACGGTCGCCGAGCGCATCCGCGCCGAGGTCGCGGCCGTCGATGTCGGCGCGCCGGACCTGCGCGTGACCGTCTCGCTGGGCGTCGCCTCGTTCCCCGAGTCGGCGCGCGACACGGACGGGGTGCTGGGCGCGGCCGACGCGGCTCTCCTGCGCGCCAAGGCGCGCGGGCGCAACCGCGTCTGCCTCTTCACCGAGGACAAGGGCGCTGTCGTCGGGGCGCTCGAGGGCGAACTCGTGGCGCTCGGCCGCCGCTTCGCGCAACAGACTCGGTCTCTCCGAGAGCGAGACCGCCGGGCTGCTCACGGCGCTCGCCGTGTACGAGTCGGGCGGGCGTGTGACCGACGAGGTGCAGACGATCCTCGGCGACGACCGTGACCGACCAGCGGCCCGCGGCCGACGAGGTGCGCCAGAATGCGTTCGACGCACTGCTGTACGGCAGCGAGCGCTGGGATGGCGATGGCTACCCGGAGGGTCGACGGGGCGTCGCGATCCCACGCGTCGCGCGCGCCTTCGCCGTGTGCCGCGGCTTCCGCGAAGGCAACGGGAGCGGCGTCGACCGGCTGCGCGCCGAAGCCTCCCACGAGTACGACCCGCGCATGGTCCAGCGCTTCGCCAGCATGGTGCGGACCGCCGACCGGCCAGCCCGACTAGTCGCCGTCAGTCACCGTCCTGCCGCCTCCTATACGGCGGCGACGCATGGCCCGGGCTCCACTCTGACATAATGGACTCGTGGCGACCGTTCACGACTTCCCGGGGCGAGGCACCAGCAGGAAGGCGCTGAGCGCGCGCGACCGTCGCCGCCGCATCATCCTCGGGGCGGTCGTCGTCGTGCTCGTCGTCGCCGTCAGCCCTGCTGCACCGCGTGTTCGGCCTCTACATCGACTGGCTCTGGTTCGACGAGGTCGGCCAGCGCGGCGTGTTCTGGACTGCGTTGTGGTGGCGCGTCGTCGTCGCGGCCGTCGCGGGCGCCGTCTTCTTCGTCATCGTCTACGCGAACATCGAGCTCGCGCGCCGACTTGCTCCCGACTACCCGCGCGTGAGCGCGGACGGCGACCTGATCGAGCCGGGCGATGAGCGCGTCAAGAAGCTCGTGCGCTGGGCCGGGCTCGCCGTCGCCGTCGTCGTCGCCGTCGTCGTCGGCGTACGCGGTGTCGGCCGACTGGCTCGTCTACGCGCTGGCGCTGCGCGCCGGCGAGTGGGGCGCGACCGACCCGCAGTTCGGCCACGACCTGTCCTTCTACGTCTTCAGCCTGCCGGCGCTGCAGGCGGGCCTTTCGCTGCTCCTCGGGGCCGTCGTCGCCGGCATCATCGCCGCGGCATCGTCCATCTTCTGCTGGGCGGGATCGACTACACGGTCGATGCGGGCGGCCGGGCTCCAGCCGACGGACCGGTCTCCGCGCCGCAGCGCCCCAACGTCGACGTCAGTCTTGCCGGCCGTGCCATCGCCCACCTTTCGGCGCTCTTCGCCGCGGTCTTCGTCCTGGTCGGCATCGGGCAGCTCTTCAGGGCGTGGGACCTGCTCTTGAGCCCCGGGCGGCGTCGTCTTCGGCGCGACCTACACCGACGTCAACGTGCGCCTGCTTGGCCGCGCGCGTCACGCTCGTGCTGGCCTTGGCCCTGGCCGCGCTCCTGATCTACAACGTCTGGCGTCGCCGCCAGTGGTGGCCGGTGATCGCGCTCGGCGTGTGGGTGGTGGCCCTGGTCGTGCTGCGCGGCGTCGTCCCCGCCGTGGTGCAGCAGTCGATCGTCAACCCCAACGAGCTCGACCGGGAGCGGCCGTACATCACCCGCAACCTCGAGGCGACCAAGCGCGGCCTACAACCTCGACATGATCGAGCAGAAGGACTTCCCCGCGGCGCAGGCGTCTCGACGCGCAGGATCTGGCCGACGACCCCGGCACGTTGCGCAACATCCGCCTGTGGGACCCGGAGACGCTGCGACGCAGCTATCTGCAACTCCAGCAGCTGCGCCCCTACTACATCGTTCCGCAACGTCGACATCGACCGCTACACGATCGACGGCGCGTATCGCCAGACGATGCTCGCCGCGCGCGAGCTCAACCTCGACGGTCTGCCGCCGCAGGCCCGCACCTGGGTCAACGAGCACATCACCTACACGCACGGCTTCGGGGTGGCGATGTCGGCGGTCAACCAGGTGACGGCCGACGGCTCGCCCGACTTCCTCGTCCAGAACGTGCCGCCGCGGTCCGCGGAGGGCCTCGAGATCGAGCAGCCGCGCATCTACTTCGGGGAGTCGCCCGGCGAGTACAAGCTGGTGAGGACGACGGAGAGCGAGTTCGACTACCCGGGCTCCGACGGCGACGTGTTCACCGAGTACGAGGGGTCCGGCGGTATCGAGATCTCGCCCTTCCTGCGAAGGCTCGCGTTCGGGTGGCACTTCGGCACCGTCAAGTTCTTCACCACGGCGGCGATCCGCAGTGACAGCCGGATCATCATCCGCAACGACATCATGAGCCGCGTCCAGCGCTTGGCGCCGTTCCTCAGCTACGACAGCGACCCATACATGGCGATCTCCGACGGGCGTCTCTTCTGGATCATCGACGCCTACACGACGACCGACCGCTACCCCTACTCGGAGCCCATCGACGGCGATCAACTACGTGCGCAACCCCGTGAAGGTCGTGATCGACGCCTACAACGGGTCGGTGCAGTTCCACGTCTTCGACGACGAGGACCCGATGCTGAAGGCTTACGCGGCGGTCTACCCCGATCTCTTCGTGTCGCGCGAGGAGATGTCCGACGACCTCTTGACGCACGTGCGCTACCCCGAAGACCTCTTCAACGTGCAGGCCGAGGTGTGGACGACCTACCACGTGGAGAGCCCGGACGTGCTCTACAACAAGGGCGACCAGTGGCAGATCCCGCAGCTCGAGGAGACCGGCGCGGACGGGCGCATGCGCGGCTACTACGTCATCATGCGCCTCCCCGACGAGGACCGCGACGAGTACCTGCAGATCATCCCGTTCAACCCGAACGAGCGGCCCAATATGGTCGCGTGGCTCGGCGCGCGGTCGGACATGCCCGGTGTACGGCACCGCCGTGAACTTCGTCTTCCCCGAGGGCATCACCCAGTTCGGCCCGAACCAGGTCGAGGCGACGATCAACGCCGACCCGACGATCTCGGCCCAGCGCTCGCTCTGGGACCAGCAGGGCTCGCGCGTGATCCTCGGCAACCTGCTCGTCGTGCCGATCGCCGACTCGATCCTCTACGTGCAGCCGCTCTACCTCGAGGCCGAGACGACGAAGCTGCCGCAGCTGAAGCGCGTCATCGTCTTCTATCGCGCGCCGGCCGCCGAGGGGGTGCAGGCCTCCCAGGCGGTCAGCATGCAGCTGACGCTGGGCGAGGCGCTGACCGAGATCTTCGGCACGCTGCCGAAGGAGAGCGAGGAGGCCGTGGGCGGCCCGGTCGACGGCGAGACTCCCGACGACGGGCGCCCGAGGCGAAGCCCCGTCGACGTCGCCGGGACGGCAGTCGCCGACCTCATCGACCAGGCGAGCCAGCAGTACGAGGCGGCGCTGCAGGCACAGCAGGCGGGGGATTGGGCAGAGTATGGCCGTCAGCTGGACGCCCTGGAGCAGACCCTCCAGCAGCTCCAGTCCCTGCAGTAGCGCGGCCATGCTCGGCCCGCCTCGCGGCGGCAGAGAAGGCCGTCAGCCGAGGCCCTGGAGCAGACCCTCCAGCAGCTCCAGTCCCTGCAGTAGCGCGGCCTTCTTCTGTCTTCCCTTCGCGCCCCTGCCGGGCGACGTCCTCGTCTGACCGCGATGGAAGCGTAGCCAGTCACGGCGACAACACGCGTCCTCGTGCGTGGCCGAGGCCATCTCCGCGGCAACTCACGCTCCGCGCAACGTCAAGGCTGGCCTCCCCCTAGGACCGATACAACCATCAGGCGTATCGACGCACCTCGGAGGCATGCCATGAACAGGGTTCACCGACGGCGCGAAGCGGGCTTCAGCTTCGTCGAGCTGCTGTCACCATCGTCATCACCGGCATCGTCTTCGCGGCGATGGTGCCGGTCTTCCTGGGCAGCCAGCACGCGGTGGCGGGGGACCAGCTGCGCAACGCCGCCCTGCAGCTCGCGCAGGACAAGCTCGAGAAGGTCCGCGCCCTCGACTACGATCTCATCGACGCAGGCGAACCTCGACGAGCAGCACGTTCATGGACGGCCAGTTCGGCACCTCGGTGCAGTGGGCCACCGGCGGCGGGAACACCCGTACGTTCACGGTCGCCTACGACGTCGAGCTCCTGCCGAGGGTTCGGTGGAAGGCGCGGAGACGCACAAGCAGGTCACCGTGACGGCGACGTGGACGGCCCCGCCGCCGCCGAACCCGCCGTCCTCAGCACCATGGTGTCGAAGCAGTACGCCGGGCCGCAGATCGTGCGCTTCGAGGTCGGACCCCCCCTCGATCCTGGTCGCGGACGGCGATTCGTACAGCATCGTGTCGGGGCCGGTCGTGCTCGACGCCTATCTCCTGCCCGACGACATCCTGAGCATGAACCAGGCTGCCGACGAGGAGAACCGGGGGTACGTCCTGTTCACGGTGACGAGTCTGAACGGCACGGTGGTGGCCTCCCACCAGATCGACCGTGCCGGAGAGCGGCGAGCCGGCGCACTACCAGGCCACGTGGGACAACTCCGCCGCCGCCGACGGTGTCTACATCTTCCAGGCGGTCGCGGTGGCGGGCTTCGGCTCCACGGACCCAAGGCTCGCCGGTGTCGATCGCCCTGTGGTACCAGAACAACGCACCGTCGCCGCCGACCAACCTGTCGGCTCTCTGCGGGCGACGGCGCGGTCTACCTCACGTGGGTGACCCCCGCGATCGGCGATCTCGACTACTACGAGGTGTGGCGCTCCACCGACGGGCGTGACCTACGCGAAGCTGGACGACGCACCGGCGGAGAGCTACACGGACACGGCCGTGACCAACGGCACGACCTACTACTACAAGGTCCTCACGGTCGATACGGAGGGCTTGACCAGCGTCTTCACCGACGCCGTGTCGGCGCGTCCCCGAGGTCGCCGGCGATTCGACGCCACCGACGTGCCCGCGCTGCTCACGGCGCAGGCGCTGAGCAAGCAGCCCACGATCCGCCTGACGTGGGCGGAGTCGATCGACGGCGGGCAGCTCCGCCGTCGGGGCTCGCCGGCTACGTCATCGAGCGCAGCCCCAACGGGTCCCGACTGGACCCAGGTCGAGAGCCTGATACCAGGCGCTGGACTACGACGACACGAACGCCGGCTGGTCGACCACGTGGTACTACCGCGTGAAGGCGATCGACATGGTCGGCAACGCCTCGCCGTGGGCCGGCCCGGTGTCGGCGACCACCGGAGTCGAGCCCCTCCGCACGCATCACGACGACGAACTACAGCTCCAACAACCAGGTCCGCGTCTGGGTGCAGAACGCGACGACGCTGATGTGGTACGGGACCCGTGGACCTCTTCGCCGACGCGCCCGAGCGGCGTGTGGCTGAAGCGGAACAACAGCGTCACCTGGATCAACATCCCGTCCGGCGTCTACAACGTCTACTTCTCGACATCGAGCTCGTGGGCCAACGTCGTGGTCACGAAGGCGGTCGACATGACCGGCGGCAACGCGCACGACGACGTACCCATGATGAGGCCGAGCGACAGCGAGGTCCGATCGATGACGGCAGCGAGCGCGAAAGAGCGGACGCACGGGACCGGGCGGAGGCCGCGGCCAGCGCGGCATCACGCTGATCGAGCTGCTCGCGGCCATGACGATCACGGTCGGTGATCACCAGCCATGATCATCGTGAGCTGGATCACGCTGACCGGCTCGTACGCGAACACGACCAAGCGCGGCAAGACGAGCGACTGGGCGCGGATCACGACGGCGCGGATGGTGCGCGAGATCCGCGACGTCGAGCAGCCGCCGCCGGCGATCGCCGAGGTGGGCATCGTCCGGGCGCGGCCCTACTACATCGTACTCTTCACCACCTTCAACAAGGAGGGCAACACGTCGGCGAGCACGCCGCCGCGTCTGGTGATGTATCGGCTGTACTCGAACGGGGAGCTGTGGCGCTTCCACGACGCCGACGAGCAACGGGACCATCGCGGGCGTGAACATCACGCTCGAGTCGTGGCCCACCATCAGCTTCCCGCTCGACGAGCGCACGACCGGCGAGGGCGCGCAGCTGCATGGTCGCGAACCTGGTGAACACTGCGAACCCGAGCATCGTCTCGCCGACCGCCTTGTTCACCTACTCGAGCTACGGCACGACGGCACCTTCGACGTGGCCATCGACGTGCGCGGCACGACGGAGCGGTCGCAGATCAGGGCGGTCGAGCTCAATCTGCTGCTCGACATGAACCCGGGCAAGTCGCCGGTCTACACGCATCTGCGCTCGACGGCGCAACTGCGCAACACGCGGTGAGCGAGGAGGACGGAGGATGCGATAGCCAGTCGGAGCGAGCGCGCGACGCGCCACGCGGGACGACGCCGCCATGGGGGTGAGTGGTCGATGAGACGATCGAACCAGAGCGAGCGAAGCGGCGGCCCGCAGCCAGCGCGGGGCGGGGCTCGTCGCCATCATCGCCGTCGTGGCCGCGCTGGCCGTGTCGGCCGCCACCTTGGTCACGTTCGCGGGCAACGTGCAGCACAACACGTACGACACGCGTCATGGACACCAAGTCGTTCGCGGTGTGCGAGGCGGGTCTCGAGTCCGGGATGGTCTTCCTCACCGAGCAACTGGCCGGTGTCCTCGAGCGCCACGTCGACCTTCGACACCGCACCTTCCGGTCGCAGTTCGCCACGGACGAGTTCCCCAACCCGCCCAGCGGCCCCTTCATCGCCGTGGACTGGTACGACGACCTGACCCCGGAGGACCCGACGTGCGTTGGGACTCGAACGGCAACAGCATGATGTGGCTGGTCTCGCAGGCCGGCGTCGGCCCGGGCTCGACGCGCGTGCTCACCCTGGTGGAGCGCACCTGGTTCACGTTCGGGCTGCCGCGCGGCATCCCGCTGTGGGCGGGCGGCGACCTGGAGAGCAGAGGCGACCAGCCGAAGATCTTCGTCGAGGTCCCGCCGCCGGAGGGCACGACGACGACGATCCACGTCGGCGGGGACATCATCGTGAACGGCACCGGCACCGTGACGCGAGGCGGGCATCGCGCAACTCACGGGGGGCGACATCAGCCCCATGGATGAGGTCTTCCCCGCACGAGCTCGTCGAGGCGCTCACGGTGCTCGCGCAGGCCAACGGGCGCTACTTCACCTCGCAGGCGGAGGCCGAGAACAGCCCGGTCGACCCGGTGTGGAGCCCCTGGGGCGGCATGAGCGGCCTCTGCGTGCTCGAGCCCCCCTCGCCGACGACCATCATCACCGCCGGCGGCTCCGTGCTCAACACTGAGGAGCAGCCGGGCATCCTGCATGGTGCTCGGCGGCAGCACGCTCGACTGGCGCGGGACCGCCCAGTTCTACGGCGTCATCTACGTCGAGGGACCGTGTGACTTCTCGCGCGGCACGGCGGACATCCACGGCATGGTGGTCGTCGATGAGGGCTACACCATGAAGGGGACGCCCGACATCCGCTACAACGACAACTGCATCGCCAACCTGGACGACCGGTTCCCCTCGGCGACGCGGAGGGTGCCGAACACGTGGCGCGAGGTCCAGCCGCAGTAGCGCAGGGCAGGAGACGAAGAGGACCTCCGGATGGTGGGGGCGGGGCGCCGGCAGGCGCCCCGCCCCTTCTCGCATCAGCGGCCACGGTGCTCGTCGGCCCGCTCCCCGTGCTCTCACGGCCGGCGTGCGCGGACCGTGGCCGCGTCCCCGCGCGACGGTCCTCTAGGAGTCGAAGCGCCGCAGTTGCTGCTGCGGCGTGAAGAGGCGCCGCGGCAGCAGCCAGGTGACGGTCGTGGCCGTGAGGCCGACGGCGGCGATCAGCATGAACATGACGACCACCTGGAGGCGCACGGCCTCGAGCGGGGGCGCTCCGGCGAGGATCATGCCGGTCATCGCCCCGGGGAGGAAGACGATGCCCATCGTCTTCGTGCTGTCGATGATCGGCACCATGGCGAGCCGCACCGCCCCGCGGATGATGCCGTGCACCGCGGTCCGCGGCTCGGCGCCCAACGCCAAAGCCGCCTCGATCCGGTCGCGCTGCGTGCGCGCGTCCTGCACGATGCGGAGTGCGGTCACCGATGCCACGTTCATGCTGTTGCCGATCAGCATGCCGCCGATCGGGATCATGTAGCGCGCCTCGACGGGGATGATGTCGAGCACGATCATCAGGGTCAGTGTGGTCAGCGAGGAGAGCCCGAGCGCCGCCGCCATCAACCAGAACGCACCGGGGACCACGCGGACGTTGCGCGCGGCGGTGACGGACGCGAAGAGCAGCATCGCCGCGAGCATGACCAGCACCCACACCACGCGGTCGGCGTCGAGGATCAGGGCGATGACGAAGCCGATCGCCGTGAGCTGCACGAAGGCGCGCACCGACGCGATCAGCAGGTCCTTCTCGAGGTCGAGCCGCTGCCGCCAGGAGAGCAGCAGGGCGATCGCGACGAGCACGAGCGCGGCGGCAACGTTGACGAAGGTGAACTGGTCGCCGCTCACGGTCAGTCGCCCTCGCCCTCGTCCGTCCGTTCGGCTCGGCCCCGTCGGCTGCGCACGACGGCGCCGCGGCCTCCCCGTCGCACCGGCCGGTGAGACGGCCTTCGGCGAAGAGGCGCGTCAGATCGTGGGCCGGGTCGTCGAGCATCTCGGGCAGAGGCCCCCTGCTCGACGACCCGGCCCTCGACCAGCAGGAGTCCGTGGTCGCCGATGCGGCAGCGCTTGGCGCAGGTCGTGGGTGACGAAGACGAACGTCAGGTCGGTCGTCTCGCTGAGCTCGTCGAGCAGCCTCTCGATGTGACGGCTCGCCGTGGGGTCGAGAGAGGCGGTGGGCTCGTCGAGCAGCAGGACCTCGGGGCGGTTGGCGAGCGCGCGGGCCAGCGCCACGCGCTGGGCCTCGCCGCCCGAGAGCAGGTCGGCGGGCTTGTCGACGAAGTCGGCCGGTAGCCCCACGCGTTCCAGAAGCGGGAAGGGCCACGCTCCGCGCCTCGGGGCAGTCGTGGTCCGGGCACTCGCGACGCAGTCGCGGCCCGTAGAGCACGTTGTCCAGGACGGTGCCCTCGAACATGGCCGGGCGCTGGAAGACCATGCCGACGCGGCGCCGGAGCTCCTGGACGGGCAGCGCCGCCACGTCCTGCCCGTCCAGGAGCACCTGCCCGGCCTCAGGCTCGATCAACCGGTTCATGGTGCGCAGCAACGTGGACTTGCCGGAGCCGGACGGCCCCATGATGGTGAAGACGGCGCCCTCCCGGACCTCGAAGCCGACGGCCTCGACGAGGGTCCTCGGCGAGTCGCCGACGCGCCGCCCGACGACGGTCACGTCGTGGGCGGCGAGCTTCGGCGGGCGTGCGTGCTCGGTCCACGCGTCACAGCGTACCTCACGGCGCGGCCGGGCTCCCGCCCGCGGTATATACTGCCGGTCTTCGGGCGATTAGCTCAGGGGTAGAGCACCTGCCTTACAAGCAGGGGGTCGCTGGTTCAAATCCAGCATCGCCCACCATCCGCGCCCAGTCGACGGAGAGGACGGAAGCCGGTGGTCGACAGTCCCGACGAAGTCCGCAGGCGGCAGAGTCATGTGCGTCACGAGCTACGGGGGCCGCTCGCCGTCATGTACCCGGCGCTCGATCTTCTCCTGTCCGGGCAAGCCGGAGAGCTCACCCCCAAGCAGCGCGAGTACCTCGAGGCGCTCGAGCGCAGCGTGAGACGGCTGGACGGCGCCATCGTGAGCGCCGCCCTGAGCGGCTGGCTCGACTGTGCGGCCACGCCGCTGCAGCTCGAGGAGCTCGACGTCGCCGCAGTGGCGTCACGAGTACGTGGTGGCCCGGAAGACGCTGGGCGAGAGGGTGCCGGGCCTGGATCTCGAGGACGGGCTTCCCCACGTCCTGGCCGACCGGCCGCGTCTGCTGCAGCTGATCGACGACCTCGTCGACAACGCGGTGACCTACGCGGGGCCGAGGGCCCGCGTGACGCTCGAGGCGGCGGTCGTCGGGACGGGGCGCGAAGGCGTCGTTCTCACGGTGCGCGACGACGGCCCGGGGATCGCGGCGGCCGAGCTCGCCCACGTCACGGAGTTCGGCTACGTGGGCGAGCTCGGCCGCCGCCGCGAGCGCCCGGGCCTCGGCCTCGGCCTCTGGGTCGTCGGGGAGCTGGTCGCCGCCATGGGCGGCGACATGACGCTCGCGAGCGAACCCGGCAGGGGATGTGCGGCGAGCGTCCGGTTGCCGGCCGCCCCTCCGCTCGAGCCGGCGCCGTAGCCGCTGCGAGCGGGACCGGCTTGGCCGGTCCGCAGGCGCGCTTTGCCGCACCGCGGACCGTGTGCTACAGTACCGTCTCGCTGCTGTGCGGCCGGTCGTACCATGACCGGCCGTCCGTGCCTCACGCGGGGGCGTAGTTCAGCTGGTTAGAACGCCGGCCTGTCACGCCGGAGGTCGCGAGTTCGAGTCTCGTCGCTCCCGCCACTCTGCTTCTGTGCCTCCCAGCGGTCGGTCATCGGGGGGTGGGGCGAGCGGCGTTCAGGGAGCGACCGGCAGCGGCTCCATGGCGATCGCGCCTTCGGGGCAGCCCGTCGCACACAGACCGCAACCTCTGCAGACCGCCGGCGACAGGGTGAGCCCCTCGCCGCCCTCGTGCAGGGCGATCGCGCCGAACGGGCAGCGCTCCGTGCAGCGGCCGCACAACGTGCAAGCGTCGGGCGCGAGACGTCGCGACATGGCGTCGTCGCGGCCAGATGTCGCTGACCCCGAGGCGCTCGGCGGCGAGGTGCGGCTGACAGCAGTCGGTGCAGCAGTTGCAGATCGCGTGCGGGTCCGTGTCGCCGCCGAAGCCGACGTAGTCGGTGTGTGTGAGCCCCGCGGCGTCGGCTTCGCGCAGGATCTCGACGGCACGCTCCTTCGAGATCTCCCAGCCGAGATCGCGGTCGTTGTGGAAGCGCAGGCAGTTGTACCACGACTGGTCGCAGGCGCCCATCAGGGCGCGGCAATCGCAGGGCCACAGGTAGACGTGCTCCTGGCTGCGCACGAGCTGCTCGGCCTCCGCCAGCAGCAGATAGGCGTAGTCGGCCTCGCCGCCGGGCTCCGGGTGTCCATCGCGCAGCTTCGCAAGACCCTCGCGCACGGACTCGACGTAGTCGTCGAGCCACCACTCGGCGAGCGCCTTGTGCACCTCCGCGGGCAGTCGTTCCAGCCCTCGAACAGGGCCCAGATCTCGGAGCGCTCGTAGAACGACGCTGCGCTCACCTCGTCGCGCGTCAGATCCACGACGCTGCGGCGGTAGGCGCGCGCCAGTGTCGGGGCCAGGTCCCCCTCAGGCAGGGCAAGCGAGTCCGCCAGGTCCGCTCTGTCCGGGGACCGTCGGCCAGCGCCAGCACCAGGTCGACCTCCGCGGGCTCGTAGAAGCGGTCCAGCCAAGGGACGACGAAGTCGGGGGCGCCGACGACCTCGGCGATCCTGGACCAGCGGCCTGCCGAGTCATTCATGAGCCCTCCATTCGCGCCTGGTCGCCGACTCTGCCGAGGGGACGTCACCGCTGCTCCATCCCATGAGCTCATACAGCTTGAGACGTACGTCAGTCAACTCGACCATGCCGCCGCCGGCCGGGCCGTCGAGCCGGCGCTTGGTGAAGCGCACCGGCAGCTTGTCGTCGTCGCCGGCGCCGGCGGCGCAGCGAGAAGCCGAAGTCGCCACCCACATTGGAGCTGCCGAGCGGGCCGGTGAGCGGCGAGCGCGCGGTGACCTGCGGGTGGGAGGCGGTCGGCGCCGGTCCCGGTGAGGAGGCCGGCGGCGAGGGTCAGCGGGTTGGACGGGCCCAGCGAGAATCCGTCCGGAGGCGCTCCGGCAACCGGCCGCCGCCGCCCTGTCACGCGTGCGAGGCTTGGGATCCGCCTTGCGCCAGGGCGCCGCAGTTCACGCCTCCTTCTGCAGGCTCTGGCGGACCGGCCGCTGCCCGGCAGCGAGCACGACCGCGGCGGCGAAGGCGCAGGCCGCGCCGAAGGTGAAGGTCGCCCAAGGCCCGACCGCCGACCACAGCGACGCCGCCGAGCGAGCTGGCCACCAGACTGGCGAGACCGGTCATGGTGGCCTGCAGGCCTATGGCCCCGGCGCGCTCGCCAGCCGGCGTCGCACGACTGATGAGCGCCTTGCTCGTGCCCTCGGTCGCGGCGATGTAGAGACCGTAGGCGGCGAAGAGGATCGCCACCGTCGACCACGAGCCGGCAAGCGGCGAAGCCGACGTACACGGCGGCGAAGACGAGGTAGCCGCCGAGCACCAGGGGCAGCTGACCGACGCGGTCGGAGAGGCCGCCGAGCGGCAGCGAGGCGGTCGCGTAGACGAGGTTGTAGAGCACGTAGACGAGGATCACGGCGCTCACTCCCATGCCCACGTCCTGCGCCTTGAGCAGCAGGAACATGTCGCTCGAGTTGCCGGCGGCGAAGAGCAGCGAGCCCGCAAGCAGCCAGCGGTACGCGGGCGAGGCCGGCAGGCGAAGGCGAAGGCCGCCCGGCGACGGCGGCTGCCGGCGCTCGCGCACGAAGAGCAGGATCGACGACGACGCTGAGCAGCCGCCGGGATCACCGCGAGCGCGAGGACCCAGCGCAACGGGACGCCGAACTCGAGGCAGGCGAGGGCGATCAGCGGGCCCAGCGCGGCGCCCATCGTGTCCATGGCGCGATGCAGGCCGAAGGCGAGTCCCTGCTGGCCCGGCGGCGTGCCGGCGCCGATGAGCGCGTCGCGGGGCGCCGTGCGGATGCCCTTGCCGGTGCGGTCGATGACACGGCCGGCGAGGGCGAAGCCCCACGTGCCGGAGACGGCGATCAGGAGCTTGCCGACGCCGCTCGAGCCCGTAGCCGGCGATGACGAACGGGCGACGCCGGCCGAGGCGGTCGGACAGCTGACCGAAGGGATAGCGCAGGACGGTCGCGGTCGCCTCGGCGACGCCCTCGATGAGGCCGAGGACGGCGACCGGGGCGCCGAGGACACCGGTGACGAAGAGCGGGAAGAGCGGGTAGACGATCTCGCTGCTCAGGTCGGCGACGAAGCTGACCCAGCCCATGCCGCGCACGTTGGGGTCGAGGGCGCGCAGGCGCGCGCGCATTCCGCCCATCCGGGGGTGGGTGTCGGCGTTCGCGCCCGTGGGGTCCGTCAAGACTGGCCCGGTCCGATGCGCGCGGCGAGACGGGCGTCACTCGGCTCTCTGTGGCGGACGTTGCCTTCGCCCATGTGAGCCTCCTGACTGCGTCGCCACCGGTCTTCTAGCACGGCGGCCCCGGGGCGGCAAGTAGAATGGCGGCGCGGGCCAGTGGCCCGCGCCGCCCCAGCCAGCACAGGAGGACGCCGTGACCGACCACGATGCAGCCCGCGTTGAGGAGACGACAGAGGGGTTCCGCTCGGCGCTGGAGGAGAAGGTCGCGGCGAAGGTCCGGGAGTCTCGGGACGAGCTCGTCGGTCTGATCGGGGAGCTCGTCGCCTGCGACACGACGGCGCGCGAGGGTGCGATGCCGGCGCGCGACGAGGAGAAGCTCCAGCGGATCCTCGCCGCGCGCCTCGAGGCGCTCGGGGCGGCGCCGGAGCTCTGGGAGCCCGAGCCGACCGGCGCCGGCGACCGCTTCCTGCCGGGCGGGCTCGACTTCGTCGGCCGGCCGCAGCTCGTCGCGACGGCGCCCGGCGCCGGCGGCGGGCGCAGCCTGCTGCTCAACGGCCACATCGACGCGGTCGACGTGGAGCCGCGCGAGCGCTGGTCGAGCGATCCGCTGAGGCTGCGTCGAGCGCGACGGCGCGCTGTACGGCCGCGGTGTCTGCGACATGAAGGGCGGCATCGCCTGCCTCGTCGTGGCGCTCGAGACGCTGCGCCGGCTCGACGTGCGGTCTGGCCGGCGACGTCGTGTTCTGCACGGTGACCGACGAGGAGTCGTCGGGCGCCGGCGGGCGCCGCGCCGTCGAGCACGGGGTCAAGGCCGACGCCGGCATCTGCGCCGAGCCGACCGACTTCGCGGCCTGGGTGAGCTGCCGCGGCACGGTCACGCCGACCATCACGATCGAAGGTCGCGCCGGCCACGCCGAGATGCGCCAGCCGCACTGGCGCGAGGGCGGGGCCGTGAACGCGATCGAGCGACTGGTGCCGCTGCTGCAGGCCATCCAGCGCCTGCGCGAGGATTGGCGGACGCGCCCCGACCAGCAGCACCCTCTGCTGAGCCCGGGCGACATCGTGCCGACCGTCGTCAAGGGCGGGAGCTGGATCGTCACCTACCCGGCGAGCTGCGAGCTGACCTGCGACGCGATGTACCTGCCGGGCCATGTCGATGCCGCCGGCAGCGGCAAGGCGATCGAGGACGAGATCGTCGCCTGTCTCGAGGCGGCGGCCTCCGCCGACCCGTGGCTGCGCGAGCACCCGCTGACGCTGGAGCTGGTCCTGCGACGTCGTGCCGGCCGAGATGCCGGCCGATCACCCGCTGGTCACGACCGCCCTCGGCTGCGCCGGGGCGGTCGGCCGCAGCGGGCGCGCGGCCGGCCTCGACAGCTGGCACGACGCGGCCAGCTTCACGCGCGGCGGCACGCCGACCTTCAGCTTCGGGCCGGACGGCATCGAGACCGCGCACGCGGTCGACGAGTCCACGCGACGGTCGACGGGCTGATCGACTACACGACCGCCGTCGCGCTGACGGCCATGCGCTGGTGCGGCGTCAAGGGCTGAGCGCGGTCTTTGGCCGCCCGGCGGGGGCGGGCGTCGGACGCACCAGCTAGACTCAGTCGGGACCGACGGGTCGCCGGAGCCGGAGCCGGAGCCGGAACCGGCGCAACGGCGACCGCCGGGCGGCCGGGCTCGGGCGACCGCGCGGTGACCGCCGCCCGACGGCGCTGCCGGCGGGAGCGACGGGAAGGACAGAGGATGAAGATCGCACCCTTCGGGGTCGAGCAGTGGATGAACGCGCACGAGGAGTCGGCGACCTTCAACGTCGGGGAGACGTGCGTCCAGTCGCTGACCCTCGACGAGCTGCTCGCCCTCGACGACGACCCCGGGCGCGCCCTCGCCGAGATCCGCGCGCTGCAGCTGACCTACGGCCACATCTACGGGGCGCCGGAGCTGCGCGCGCTCATCGCCGCACTGTACGACCGGCTCCCGCCGGAGCAGACCCTGGTCACCAACGGGGCCATCGGGGCCAACTTCCTCGCCCAGTACGCGCTCCTCGAGCCGGGCGACTCGCGTGGTCTGCGTGCAGCCGACCTACCAGCAGCTCTTCTCGGTGCCGACTTCGTTCGGGGCCGAGGTCGTGCCTCTGCCCCTGCGACCCGAGCACGGCTGGCTGCCCGACCTGCAGGAGCTGCGCGCCCTGCTGCGGTCGCCGACGGCGATGGTCGTGATCAACAACCCGAACAACCCGTCCGGCGCCCTGATGGACGCCAGCGCCCTCAGCGAGCTCGTCGACGTCGTCGGCGAGAGCGGCGCCTGGCTGCTCGCCGACGAGGTGTACCGCGGGCTCGAGCACGACGGGGTGCGCGTGCCGTCGGTCGTCGACCTCTACGAGCGCGGCGATCAGCACCGGCAGCATGTCGAAGGTGTACTCGCTCGCCGGCCTGCGGGTCGGGTGGGTCGCCGGCCCGGCCGAGGTCATCGAGGCCTGCATCGAACACCGCGACTACACGACCATCAGCGTCGGGCAGCTCGACGAGCGCGCTGGCGACGATCGCCCTGCGCGCGATCGACACGCTGCTCGCGCGCAACCTGGCGATCGTCCGTGCGAACGCGGCCATCGTCGACGACTGGGTGCGGAGCGAGCCGCGGCTCTCCTACGTGCGCCCCGCGAGCCGGCACGACGGTCTTCGTGCGCTACGACTACGACCTGCCGTCGGTGGAGCTCTGCCAGCGCCTCTTCGACACGACGGGCGCCTTCGTCGTGCCCGGCGCCGCCTTCGACTGGGAGGGCTGGTTCCGCCTCGGCTACGCCTTCGACGCCAAACGCCTGACCGACGGTCTCGGCGCGATCTCGCGCTTCCTCCGCACGCTCGAAGGACTGAGCGGAGCCACCGGGAGCCCACCGACGAGCACGCCGCGACAGAGCGCGAGCGGCGCGGTGTACCGCCACCGCATGCTGGTCGCCGACCTGCTGCTGGTCTCGATCGGCGTCGTCTGGGGCTTCAACTTCGTCGTCATCAAGGACGCCATCGGGCGCGTCGACCCGATGCTCTACGTCATGCTGCGCTACCTCGTGGCGGTCGGTGATCTTCGCCGCCCTCGTGCCGCGCAGCGTGACGCACGCGAAGCCGCCGCGACTGGCTGATGGGCGGCGTGCTCGGCGCCTTCTACCTCACGGCGCTGGTCGTGCAGACCATCGGTCTGCAGTACACGACGCCGGGCAAGTCGAGCTTCATCACCGGGCTCAACGTGGCCATGGTGCCCTTCCTGCTACTGGATCGTCGCCGGCGCTCGCCGGGCTGGACCCAGGTCGCTCGGCGCCATCATCGCCACCGTCGGCCTGGGCGTGCTCAGCCTGCAGGGCGACTTCACCCTGAGCTGGGGCGACACCCTGACGCTCGTCGGGGCGCTCTTCTACGCGCTGCACATCATGTCGACGGGCTTCTTCGCCCCCAAGGTCGAGCCCAAGACGCTCGCCGTCACCCAGATCGTGGTCGCCGCCGCGCTCATCGCGCTCGTCACCCCGTTCACCGCGACGCGTCACCTTCGACCTGCCGTGGCAGGTCTGGGCGGCCGTCCTCTGGACCGCGCTCTCGGGCACGATCTACGCCTTCTTCATGCAGAGCTGGGCGCAGCGGTACACGACCTCGACCCGGGCCGCGGTCTTCCTCTGCCTCGAGAGCGTCTCCGGCGCCGTCTTCGGCGTCATGTTCGGGATGGACGACCTCACCTGGCGGCTGGTCGGCGGCGCCGGCCTGATCTTCACCGGCATCATCATCATCGAGACGCTGCCGTCGCGCGACCGGCCGGGCCGAGCCGATGGCGCCGGCGGCGGCGCTCGTGCCGGTCGGCGGTGAGGACGGAGGCGACGCCGCGCCGAACGAGCCGGCCGCCGGGCGCGGTAGACTAGCCGCATGGACAGAGCGCCCGTACGAAGACATCCGCATCGAGGGTCACCTCATCGACTCGCTGATGCTGCCCCAGATCTGGGACGACATCATGGACCTCGACGGCGAGTTCGAGGTGCTCGACTTCGACGTCGGGCGCACCAAGACCGAGACGTCGGTCGCGGTCATGCGCGTCTTCGGTCGCGACCGCGACCACCTCGACGAGATCCTTCGAGGCGATCACCCCGCACGGCGCCGTCGCCGTCGAGCCGCACGACGCGCGGCTCGAGCCGGCGCCGCAGGACGGCGTCTTCCCCGACGAGTTCTACTCGACCACGAACCTCGAGACCTACGTGCGCCTCGAGGGCGAGTGGGTCGCGGTGCGAGAACCCCGAGATGGACTGCGGCGTGCGCGTCGATCTCGAGGCGGGCACGCGCCGAGACCGTGCCGATGGACGAGGTGAAGGCCGGCGAGCTCTACGTCACCGGCCACAGCGGCCTGCGCGTGATCCCGCTCCAGCGCTCGCGCGAGAGCCAGCCGTTCGAGTTCATGGCCTCGGCGGTCTCGAGCGAGAAGCCCAAGGCGCAGATCGTGCACGAGGTCGCGCAAGCTGCTGCGTCAGGTGCGCGCCGACGGACGGCTGAGCGATCGCCGTGGTGGGCCCGGCGGTCGTGCACACGGGGGCGGCGCCACACCTGGCCCGCCTCATCGAGGCGGGCTACATCGGCGCCCTCTTCGGCGGCAACGCCGTCGCCACCCACGACGTCGAGTCGGCGCTCTTCGGCACGTCGCTCGGCATCTCCCTCCGCGAAGGGCACGCCCATGCCCGGCGGTCACGAGCACCACCTGCGCGCCATCAACACCATCCGGCGCGCCGGTTCGCTCGCGGCCGCCGTCGAGCAGGGCGTCCTCACGAAGGGTCTCATGTACACGTGCGTGAAGACCGGCACGCCCATGGTCCTCTGCGGGTCGATCCGCGACGACGGCCCGATGCCCGAGGTCATCACCGACGTCATCACGTGCCAGCAGGAGATGCGCCGCTACGCCCAGCAGGCCGGCGCCTGCCTCATGCTCTCCTCGATGCTGCACTCCATCGCCACCGGCAACCTGCTGCCGGCCTCGGTGCGCACCGTCTGCGTCGACATCAACCCGGCGGTCGTCACCAAGCTCGCCGATCGCGGCAGCTTCCAGGCGATCGGCATCGTCACCGACGTCGGCCTGTTCGTCGAGCAGCTCGCCGACGAGCTCGACGGCGGCCCGCTGAGGCGCCGGTCGGGCCGCGCGGCTCTCGGCGCCCGGGCCTTCGGCCGTCGTCTCGCCGCCGCGCCTGCGCCGCGAGCCTCTTCGGATAGACTGACGCCGTGCTGACCGCCGTCTTCTCGCTCGGCTCCGCCCTCGGCTACACGATCCACGACGTCCTCATGATGCGCGTCGTGCGCTCGACGCCGGTCTTCACCGCACTGTTCTGGGTGCAGTCGGTCGCGCTCGTGCTGTTCGTGCCGGTCTGGCTCGTCTTCATCGGATTGCCCGTTGGCGCCGAGGAGTGGCGCGCCGCCGGCCTCGCCGCGTTGAGCGGGCCGATCGAGGTCCTGGCGCTCGCCGCCCTTCTCAAGGCGCTCGCCGTCGGCAAGCTCTCGATCGTCGGGCCGCTGGCGGCTCTCGGCGGCGGCTTCGGCGCCGTCTTCGCCATCGCGCTCGGCGAGTCCGTCACCGGACTCGCCGTCGTCGGTCTGCCGCTCGCCGTGGCCGGCACCGTTCTCGCGTCGATCGAGCGGGGCAAGGTCGACGAGGCAGGCCGGCGGAGCGGCGCGAGCGCCGCCGCGGGGGCCGGCTGGGCACTGCTCTGCGCGGCGATCTTCGGCGTCGAGCCGGTCCTTCTCGGCGAGGCCGCCGCCATCTCTCCCCTCGCCGTCGTCTCCATCGGCCGCCTCGCCAGTCTCGGCCTGCTCGTGCCGCTCCTTCTCGTGGCCTACGGGTTCCGGATGAAGCGCGAGTACGCCGTGCCCGTCGGCATCGCCGGCGCCGTCGATGCTCTCGCCTTCCTCGCGCTCGCGGCCGCCACGGCCATCGGCCCCGTCGCGACCGCGGCGGTGCTCGTGGCGCAGGTGGGCACGCTCTCGGCCGTCGTCGGCATGTGGGCCCTCAGGGAGCGGCCCGGGAAGGTGCAGACCGCCGGCATCGTGACGGCGGTCCTCGCCGTGACGCTGCTCGCCTTGGGCAACGGGGGCTGACGGGCGGTGTCGGTTGCCCCACCGCGTGGGATAATCGAGAGAGACCCGGACCCCACCACCCACGCGAGGCGCCCATGAAGCCCAGAGAGATCCGCGAACGCGTCCATCTCATCGGCGCCGTCGACTGGGACCGGAGGCTCTTCGACTCCCTCATCCCGCTGCCCAACGGCACCAGCTACAACGCCTACTTCGTCCAGGGCAGCGAGAAGAGCGCCCTGCTCGACACCGTCGACCCGACGATGTGGCCCACGCTCGAGGCGCAGCTCGACGAGCTGCCGGCGCCCGACTACCTCGTCATCCACCACGTCGAGCAGGACCACTCCGGCTCCACGCCGCTCGTCCTCGAGCGCTTCCCCGGCATCACCATCGTCTGCAACGAGAAGGCCAAGGCGATGCTGGTCGACCACCTCCACGTCGACGACGCGCGCTTCCGCGTGGTCGCCGACGGCGACCAGCTCTCGCTCGGCGACAAGACGCTCACCTTCCTGCTCACGCCTTGGGTCCACTGGCCCGAGACGATGAGCACCTGGCTCGAGGAGGACAAGATCCTCTTCAGCTGCGACTTCTTCGGCTCACATCTCGCGACCAGCGACCTGTACGCCGTGGAGAGCGAGGTCTTCGCCGGCGCCAAACGCTACTACGCCGAGATCATGATGCCGTTCGCGGCCCAGGTCGCGAAGAACGTCGAGAAGGTCACGCAGTACCCGATCGCAGTGATCGCCCCGAGCCACGGGCCGGTCTACGACGACCCGGCCTTCATCATCGAGGCCTATCGCGACTGGTCCACCGGTCCCATGCAGAACCTCGTCTGCCTGCCGCTACGTCTCGATGCACGACAGCACGCGCCTCATGGTCGATCACTTGACCGACGCGCTCGCCGAGCGCGGCGTGGCCGTCGAGCGCTTCGACCTGACGACGCTCGATGCCGGCGAGGTCGCCAGCTCGCTGGTCCACGCCGGCACCGTCGTCATCGGCACCCCGACCGTGCTCACCGGCCCGCATCCGCTGGCGGCCTACGCGGCGTTCCTCGCCAACGCGCTGCGGCCGCGGACGAAGTACGCGACAGTGATCGGCTCGTACGGCTGGGCCGGCAAGACGGTCGAGATCATCGCCGGCCTCATCCCGAAGCTCAAGGTCGAGCTCCTCGAGCCGGTGCTCGCCAAGGGCCTGCCGCGCGCGGCCGACTACGCGGCGCTCGACGCGCTGGCCGACACGATCGCCGAGAAGCACAAGGACCTGGCGCCGCGCAGCGTCGCGTGAGCCGCCGTCAGGCGCGGTGCGCGCACAGATAGACGCCGGCGAGCGGCGGCGTGACAGCCCGAGACCGGGCAGGGCTCTCGCACCCTTGCTCCGATAGACTGGCCGAGTGCTCACGATCCTCTCAGGGCTCCTCACGTCGCTCTCGTACGCGACGAGCGACATGTTCTCCCAGCGTGTCACGCGCGGGACGCGGCCACTCACCCAGATCGTCTGGGTGCTGACCACCGGGGTCGTCATCATCCTGCCCGTCGCCCTGGCCGTCGACGGGCTGCCACGAGCGCGGCGAATGGCGCGGCGCCGCGCTCGCCGCGCTCGGCGGCGTCATCTACGTCTGGCGCCCTCTTCTGCCTGCTGCACGGCCTGCGCGTCGGCGATCTGGGCCTGGTCTCGGCCCTCACCTCGCTCCAGGGCGCCTACGTGGCCGTCGTCGTGATCGGGCTCGGCGCGCAGGTGACCCCGCTGCTCGCAGGGGCACTCTGTCTTTGCGCCGCCGGCGCCGTGCTGACCTCCTTCGAGGGACGTGCGCGATCGACGAAGGGCGCTCCCTGGGCGCTGGCCGCAGGCGCCCTCTTCGCCGCCGTCATGCTCTGCTATGCGTACGGCGGCATCGGCTGGTTGTCACAGACGGCGATCTCGCGGAGCGTCTCGCTGGTCGTCGCCGTGCCGATCGCGCTCCTCACCGGCGGCGTCGCCGTTCCGAAGCGGCTGCGGCTGCTCTCCGTGGGCGCGGGCGTGCTCGAGCTCTGTGGTCTTCTGCTCCTGACGATCACCTTCGCGCTCGGGCCTGCCACCGTCGCCGGCGTCACCACCACGCAGTTCGGCACCTTCGCGGTGATACTCGGCTTCGTGGTGCTGCACGAACGCCCGCGACCACACCAGTGGGTGGGCATCGCCGGGGCGATCGGTGGCGTCAGCCTGCTGGCCGCGGTCGTCTAGCGCGTCGTGCCTCGTCGCGCAGGTGGAACGCGGCGTGACGAGTCCATCCGCACACACGCTCTTCAGCATGGTCCGGGAACTGGGCCTGTCCCACGACGACATCCCGAACGCGCCGCTCGGGAAGACCTTCAGCAAGCTCTACGACCTCGACCGCGTCAAGCCCCTGGACTTCTACGTCGACATGTACCGCAAGAAGAAGGCAGAGATCCAGAAGCTCGGGGTCGACTACTCGGTGCTCTAGATGGTCTGAGTCACAGCCCTGTCGAGCGGCGATCGGGTCTAGGCGAGTGACGCGTCGGCGACGCCTTCGTCGGCCGGCATGGGGCCGTTCTCGGCAAACCGATCCTTCTGGAGTTCGACGTGTGTGTCGCTCTGTTCTAGAGACCTTTGCAGGTGCTGTACGCCTCCATGAACGTGGGGAAGCCGCACGTCGTGATCAGCAGCAGCAAGGCGTGCTCCATCTCCGCCTCCGGGACTCCTGCTTCACGTGCGGCAGCCAAGTGGGTCTGGACGGCGCGCTGATGCCCGCTCGCGGCCGCGACGGCCAGCTTCACGAGCGCACACGTCCGCTCGTCGAGCGGGCCTCCGTCCACACGGAGGGCGTGGCTTGTGGCGTTGATCTGAGCGGCGAGCTCCGGGAACTCGGACTTGAACACTGTGTAGGCCTTGTGGACGTCCTTCATCCTGCACCCCTCCGATCGTCGGACGGGAGACCCTGCCGTACCGGCGTGGTCCCGCCATGCGTCATCGTCCATCAATGACACGATTCCGGCCTGCTGCCAAGGTTGGTTTGAAGCGTGGGGCGGCGGCGTGCCGCCGCCCCGCCCGACGAGACCCGCTAGGCCGTCAGCTCGGCGGCCATCTCCCCGAAGACCTCGGCGTACCGGTCGGCGTCCTCGAGCGAGTGCTGCACGGAGATGCTGAACTCCTGGTCGCGGCCGGGCGCCGCCCAGATGCCGCGGTTCGCCTCGTACAGCCACGCAAGGTCCATCATCTCGGCGTCTTGGTAGTCACAGTAGCTCTGGTAGTCGACCACCTTCTGCGCTGAGAAGGTCACACAGCCCTTCGCGCCGAGCGTCACGGCGTAGGCGGGCAACTCGTACTCCTCGATGACCGCCGTGCAGCCATCGGCGAGTCGTCCGCGCACGTCCGCCAGGTGCTGGTACCCGTCCGGCGAGAGGATCTCGAGAAGCGTGGCTTTGGCGGCGGCCATCGCGAGCGGGTTGCCGCTGAACGTGCCGACCTGCCAGACGTGAAGTTCTCGACCTCGGCGAAGACCTCATCGGTGCCGCCGATCGCCGCACAGGGCAAGCCGCCGCCGAGGTTCTTGGCTACGGCGACCAGGTCGGGCATGATGCCGAAGTACTCGGTGCCGCCTCCCGGAGCCACCGTGAGGCCCGTCTTGACCTCGTCGAAGATGAGCAGCACGCCGTACTTCTTGGTGAGGTCGCGCACGCCCTCGAGATAGCCGGGCTCCGGCTGGACGATACCGATGTTCATCATCGCCGGCTCCATGATCATGCAGGCCGGCACGCGGTCCTCGGCGGCGAGCTTCTTGAGGCGGCTCTCCATCGCATCGAGGTCGTTGAAGGGCACCGCGACCGTCATGTCCACGACCGCCTGCGGGATGCCGGCGCCGTAGGGGAACGAGCCGTAGTCGTCGCGCGGCCCGAAGTCACCGTAGTTCCCCGGCACCGAGACCATGACGTAGTCGTGGCAGCCATGGTAGGAGCCGAATACTTTCATCACGACGTCTCTGCCCGTGACGGCGCGCGCGAGGCGGATGGCGTCCATGGTCGACTCGGTCCCGGTGTTGGTGAATCGCCACTTGGGCAGCTTCCAGCGTCTCGCGAGTTCCTCGGCGACGATCACCTGGTTCTCTACCGGCTCGCTGAACTGCTGGCCGTGCAGGACCTGCTTCTGGATGGCCTTGACGAGGGCCGGATGGGCATGACCCTGGACCGTCGAGCCGAATCCGTTCATGTAGTCGAGGTACTCGTTGCCGTCGATGTCCCAGATGCGGGAACCTCTCCCCTCCTTGAAGTAGACGGGCCATGGCTCGCGCCACTGGTACGCGGAACCGATGCCCCTCGCGAGCGTCTTCCTCGCGCGCTCGTACATCTCGGCCGAGCGCTGTGTCGCCTTGTTGAGGCGTTGCAGCTCGCGTTCGCTCATCGCGCGGATACGTTCGCGGTCGAGCGTCCTTGGACTGGCTGGCATGCTCCTCACCTCCCTGTCGCGCCTTCCGGCACGACACCGGTGCCTGGGCCCCCTCACCCGCTCGGTGTCACAGGGGTGGGCCCGTCCTGCCTCCCGAGCAGCGCCTTCATCTTCTTCACCGCGTCGGCGGCGTCGTAGCCCACCGCGTCGGCGCCGATCTCGTCGGCGAACTCCTGGGTCACGGGCGCACCGCCGACGATCACCTTCACCTGGTCGCGGATCCCGGCGTCCTCGAGCCTCTGGATGACCACGCCCATATTCTCGATCTGCAGTGTCAGCAGACTCGAGAGGCCGACGCAGTCGGCGCTCTGCTCCTGGGCCGCACTGACGAACTCGGCGTCGTCGACGTCGATGCCGAGGTCGACGACGTCGTATCCGTTCGCCTGGAGCATCGAGGCGACGACCGACTTGCCGATGTCGTGGATATCGCCCTTCACCGTCCCGATGACGACCTTGCCCTGGCTCACACGGGTCTTGCCCGACGCCTTGATCCTCGCGTCGAGCACCGCCACGCCCGCCTTCATGACGTCCGCCGCGCCGATCAGCTCGGGGAGGAACACCTTGCCCGTGCCGCAGTCGTCGCCAATCTGCCTGATGCCCTTGCCCAGCCCCCTCTCGAGGGTCTCGAGAGGATCGATGCCGGCCCCCTCTTCGAGGAGACGGAGGCAGGCGTCCTTGTCGCAGTCGACGACCGCCTGCGCCACCTTGTCGAAGTAGTCCGCCTTCTCCTGAAGCTCCGTGTGCCCTCGCTCCCACGTCTCGAAGAACTCCCTGCTGCTCAGCTCGGGAATGAGGAACTCCTCCCGGTACCACTTGCGGGTGTGGGCCTCGTTCATGTAGCTGCCCGGAAGGGGCCCGACCTTCATGATGAGGTCCTCCGAAAGCCTCTCCTCATCGATGCGGATGCCCTTCAGGTAGTGACCGATGAACCCCGCCACCTCGTTGTCGATGACCATCTGGTCCCAGGTACAGAAGTTGAACCCGGCCGTCCCGCCTAGTGTCCAGGTGAGACTGATCCCCGCGAGCGCGTAGTTGAAGAGGATCATGGCCTTCTCGTAGGCCGTCTGCTGGTCGGTGTCGCTGGAGTCGGTGTTGCCGAGCGCCACGCACGGGACGCCGTAGAACTGAGCCATCTTGGCGATGCCCGACCCGATGGTCGAGTACTCGGGGTTGCCGAAGGACCACAGCCCCGTCCTCATGTCCATGCTCGGGTTGAAGCTGCAGAAGCAGAGCGGGTGACCGGGCTTGTAGGCCTGCGTGAGGACGACGAGGGCCACGGTCTCGGCGATGACCTGCACCATCATGCCCGCCAGCGTGGCGGGGCCCGTGGCGCCGGCCATCGTCGCGCTGTACACCGTGATCGGCAGACCGGCGTCGCAGAAGCCGATCATCCAGTCGGTGTAGTTCACATCCACGACCCGAGGCGGGTTGATGATGACGTGGCCGAGGACGTGCGGCTTCTTCTTGAGCTCCTCGGCGCCGCCGGCCGCGATCTCCCAGATCTTGATGAGATGCGGGGTCTCCTTCGGAGCCCCCGTGCTGTAGACCCAGGTCATCCCCTTGGTCGTGTTCTTCATCATCTCGCCGATGAGGATCTGCGAGTTGATGAGCGGCGGCTCGTCGTAGAGCCACATGACGGACTTGTAGAGCCCGTGGACGTTCTCGAGGGCGTCGGCCATCCTCGCTCCGTCGACGGCGTCCCGGCGCGTGACCTTGCGACGCTCGCCGGTGCGGATGTCCCGCAGGTATCGCCCCGTCACGGTCGCGAAGTGGACCTCGCCTCGGCCGATGGCCACGTCGTTCTTGGGTTCGCGGCCGTAGATCGTGAAGTCAGAGGGGCAGGTCTTGAAGGCGGCCTAGATCACCTTCTCGGGGATCTTGACGAGCCTGCCGTCGTCCGCGAGGGTGCAGCCGACCTTCTCATAGAGCTTGGCCGCGCGCTCGTCGTCACAGCGCATCCCCCCCTTCTCGAGGGCTCGCACGACCGCCGCGTGGATCTGCCTGCAGTCGTCGTCGGTGATGGCGAAGCTTGACCCCACCCCCTTTCCCGTGAACCCTTTCACCGGACGCCCTCCTTCTGATGATGCCGACTCGGGTCAAAGGGACCCGTGATCGTCCCTTGCGCGGCCACCGTCAGTGATGGATGGTCGGACCTCCCGGCCTAGAACGACGGCGGTGTGATGGCCCAGATCGCCTTTGCCTCTACGTCGCCGGCGTTCTCCCAGCGATGCGGGATGGTGCTGGCGTAGTAGATGCTGTCGCCTGCCTCGAGGACGAACTCCTGGTCGCCGACGATCCCTTTGAAGCGTCCCTGGAGCACGACACCGCACTCCTCCCCCTCGTGCGAGTAGAGCTCGTGCGACCCTCCCCCCACGGGGTAGTCCATGGAGATGCACTCGATCCGATGCTGCATGTCCGGGCAGAGCAGCTCGTAGGTCGCTCCCCACGGCATGAGCACCCTCCCCCGCTCACCGTTGTGGATGACCGACGCGGGCGTCGCCTCGCTCCCGTTGTCCGCGGCGCTTGCATCAAGGGGCCGATCTCGGAAGAGGGAGGCGGGGTCGAGGCCGAGGGCGCTCGCGATCTTCTGCAGTGTGGTGATGGTCGAGGCTGAAAGGTCGCGTTCGACATTGCTCAGCATGCTCTTGGACACCCCGGCAGCCCTGGATAACTCGTCCAGAGTCAGATGCTTCTGAAGCCGGGCGGTACGAAGCTTGTCACCGATCTGCATGGCGCAAGGCCTCCCGAAGAAGCGCAGTATTCTGGAATGTCGTCCACCATAGGTCGGTTCACGCACGCGTCAACGTTGACAGCGTCCACTATGTCGAACGCAGTGGAGATGTCGGCTGATGTACACGGCCGACCCGAGGGCCGTCAGGCTGCCGCTGGAGGTATTGCTATACGTATAGCTAGTGTGTGATGATTCCGCTTTCTGCCGGGCCGAACCGCGAAGTGCAGGGAGCACGAGACGGCACCTTCTGCCGACCGATGTCGAGTTCGCGTTTCGAGACTACGGCGAGGCGCATGCCGAGCCGGTCGGCGAAGTGAGCCTCGCGGAGGCCATAGAGCTGGCGGCCGAAGGCCACTTCCTCGCCGGCAGCATGGGGCCTAAGATGGCTTCGGCGATCAAGTTCGTCGAGGACGGCGGCGCCCGGGCGATCATCAGCTCACTGGACATGGCGGTCGCTGCGCTCGGCGGCAAGACGGGCACGAGGATCGTGCCGGACGCGCCGGCGACAAGGCCTCGCGCTTCTCGCGAGCGGCGCGCAGTCTCAGTTTGATAGGCACCGTACGTTCGATGAGTGGAGGAGGCATCCCGATGGAGGTCAAAGGCCCGAATCAGCCGGCAGGCGACCCCAAGGCGTCACCCTGGTACGGCAGGCACATCCTGGCGGTGAAGCAGTTCAGTCGGGATGACCTCGATCACATCTTCGCCGTTGCGCACGAGATGCGCGACATGGTCGCGCGCCAGGGCGGCAACGACCTGCTCAAGGGCAGGGTGCTGGCGAACATGTTCTACGAGCCGTCGACCAGGACGTCGTGCTCGTTCATGGCCGCCATGCAGAGGCTCGGAGGCCAGGTGATCCCCATCAACGAGGCCAAGACCTCGTCGGTGGCCAAGGGCGAGACCATCGGCGATACGGCGGCCACCCTCGGCTGCTACGCCGACGTCGTGGTCATCCGCAATCCGGAGGTCGGTTCGGCCGCGCTGGCCGCCGAGCACGCGGGCAAGCCCGTCCTCAATGCCGGCGACGGCGCGGGGGAGCATCCGACCCAGGCGCTGCTCGACACGTACACGATGCGCGAAGAGCTCGGCCGCCTCGATGACCTCAATGTGACGCTTCTCGGCGACCTCAAGTACGGGCGCACGGTCCACTCCCTGGCTCGCCTGCTCACGCGTTTCTCGGGCATCACGCTCAACTACGTCTCACCGTCGATCCTGCGCATGCCGCAGGAGGTCATGGACGACGTCGCAGCCGCTGGGGTCACCCAGGCGGTGCACGACGCCCTCGACGACGTGCTCCCCGACACGGACGTCCTCTACGTGACGCGCATCCAGAAAGAGCGCTTCGAGGACCCGGCCGCATACGAGCAGGTCAAGGACGCGTTCGTGATCACGCCCGAGACCCTGTCGCGCGCCAAGCGGAAGATGGCGCTGATGCACCCCCTGCCGCGCGTGAACGAGATCAGCGTCGAATGCGACGCCGACCCGCGGGCCGCGTACTTCAGGCAGATGGAGTACGGGATGTACGTGCGCATGGCGCTGCTGGCGCTCGTGCTCGGCAAGGCCTGATCCAGGCCTCGACGACGGCGGAGGGCGTCATGCAGAACGTGGAAGCACGGACGGAGCTGGAGGGTATCGGCCTGACCGTGGGCAGCGTGCACCGCAACCTGCCGGCGGCCGAGCTCACGGCACGCGCCCTCGCCCGCCAGGAGGGCATCCTCGCGGCAAACGGCGCGCTCGTCGTGCAGACGGGGGCGCGCACGGGCCGTTCACCGGCCGATCGTTTCATCGTGGACGAGCCCGCCGCGGACGGTGTCGCCTGGAGCGACGTGAACCAGCCGTGCACGCCAGACCTCTTCGACCGGATGCTCGGCAAGGCCAGCACGTACCTGCACAGTCGCGAGGCCTTCGTGTTCGACGGCTACGCCGGCGCCGACAAGGCGTTCCGCCTGCCGATCAGGGTGGTCGCCGACACGGCGTGGCACGCGCTCTTCGCCCAGACGCTCTTCCTGCGGCCGATCCCGATCGAGCAGGAAGAATTCGTGCCCGGGTTCACGATCGTCGATTGTGGCGCCCTTCACGCCGACCCGGACGTCGACGGCACCCGCTCGGCGGCGTTCATCGGCATCTCGTTCAGCCGTCGCATGGTCCTGATCTTCGGGACGATGTACGCAGGCGAGATGAAGAAGGCCGTCTTCACGATCATGAACTACCTGCTGCCGCACCGGGGCGTCCTCCCGCTGCACTGCTCGGCGAACGTGGGCCGCAAGGGCGACGTCGCGCTCTACTTCGGGCTGTCCGGGACGGGGAAGACCACGCTCTCGGCCGATCCGCAGCGTCGGCTTGTCGGAGACGACGAGCACGGCTGGAGCGAGTACGGCATCTTCAACTTCGAAGGGGGATGCTACGCGAAGGTCATCAGGCTGTCGCCGACAGCCGAGCCGCAGATCTACCAGGCGCTCCGTTTCGGCTCCGTCCTCGAGAACGTGGTCGTCGATCCGCTGACGAGGTCGGTGCACTGGGCCGACGACTCGGTGACCGAGAACACGCGCGCCACGTACCCGGTGCACCACATCCCGGACGCCGTGACGGAGGGCACCGCGGGGACGCCGCGCAACATCTTCTTCCTCACGTGCGACGCCATGGGTGTCATGCCGCCGATCTCGAGGCTCACGGCCGAGATGGCGGCCTACCACTTCCTCTCGGGGTTCACGGCGAAGGTCGCGGGCACCGAGACCGGCGTGAAGGAGCCGCTGCCGACCTTCTCGACGTGTTTCGGGGCCCCGTTCATGCCGCGCGACCCTGTGGTCTACGCCTCCATGCTGCGCCAGCGGCTTGCCTCGGGCGACGTGCGCTGCTGGTTGGTCAACACGGGCTGGAGCCGCGGGCCGTACGGCGTCGGGGAGCGCATGAGCATCGCGTTCACCCGTCGCCTGCTCCGGACCGCGCTGGAGGGCTCACTCGACGACTGCCGGTGTGTCCCGCACCCGGTCTTCAGGGTCCTGGTGCCCGTCGCGTGTCGCGGCGTGAAGGCGAGCAAGCTCGATCCGCGGCAGACCTGGCGCGACGCCGCCGCCTACGACGCCGCCGCCGCGAAGCTGGCCCAGGAGTTCCGCGCCAACTTCGCGCAGTACGACGGTCGCGTGCCGCGCGAGGTCGCGGAAGCCGGGCCCGTCGTCTAGCCTCTCGCACCGCTGACAAGGGAGCTGATGCGTCATGCCCAGGCCGGAGCCAACGGTGCGTCGCGACGGCGGAGTTGGACTCCCACGGCATCAGCTACGCGAGCGCGGGATGCCGGAGATGTCACCGTTCGCCGAGCCGTGCCGGCGACGAAGGTGAGATGATGCGGGTCGCTCGTGGTGGTGCGTACCGCTCGCTGGCGGTCAACGCGGGAGACGGAGGCGGCGGATGAGACTCCTGGTTCGAGGCGGCACCGTGGTGTCGCCGGTCGGGCAGCGCAGGGCGGATGTCCTGTGCGAGGACGAGCGCATCGTCGCCCTCGTCGACGCCGGCGAAGCAGCCGAGGCGGACGAGCAGCTCGACGCGTCGGGCCTGCTCGTCTTCCCCGGCTTCATCGACCCTCACCTCCACGCGCGCGACCCCGGCGACACGCACAAAGAGGACTTCGCGCACGCGACGCGGGCCGCGGCCGCCGGTGGGGTCACCACCGTCCTCGTCATGCCGAACGCCGTCCCTCCCGTGACCGACGTGGCGTCGTTCCGCCGGCGGGCAGAGGAGCACGGGGGGGTCACCTTCGTCGATTTCGGCCTCTGGGCGTTGTCGCTCGGCCTGGACAATCTCGACGAGATCACGGGTCTCTTCGCGGAGGGCGCCGTCGCCATGAAGCTGTTCTGGGGCTACGCTCTGGACCGGCAGTCGAAGCGCCTCGTCTACAACACGGGCGACAGCGCGGACGTGATCCCGCCGGCCACCACCGGCGAGGTCATGCAGATCCTCCAGGAGATCGCGCGCGCGAAGGGGATCCTCGCGGCGCACTGCGAGGATCGCGACATCCTGGACGTCGCCCAGAGGCAGCTCGGCCACGCGCCAGAGCGGTATGCGGAGCTGGTCGCGGCCCGGCCCGACGTGGCGGAGGCCGGGTCCGTCGCCCTCGGCATCGAGCTGGCGCGAGCGACGGGCGCGCACTTCCACGTGTGCCACATCAGCTCGGCGCGCGCCACGCATCTCGTACAGCTGGCGCAGAACGACGGCGTGACGGTCACCGCCGAGACCTGTCCTCACTACCTGTTGTTCGTCGCCTCGGACTGCGAGGGGCGCGACTCCGCCATGAAGGCGTTTCCCCCTGTGCGGGAGGATGCCGATCGCGAGGCGCTCTGGCAGGGGGTCAACGACGGGACGATCGCATCGCTCGGGTCGGATCACGCTCCCCATACGCTCGCCGACAAGTCCAAGCCCTTCGCGACTGCTCCGGCCGGCATGGTGGCGGTCGAGATGATGGCGCCGCTCATGATCGACCGCATGTGCGCCGGACGGATCACGCCAGAGCGTCTGAGCTGGGTGCTGAGCGAGGGCACGGCGCGTCTGTATGGGCTGTATCCCAAGAAGGGAGCGATCAAGCCGGGTGCGGACGCCGACATGACCCTCGTGGACCCGTCCGTGCGGTGGACGGTCCGTGGCGACCGGCTGCACAGCGTGCAGCGCCACACACCGCTGGAGGGCATGGAGTTGCGTGGCTCCCCTGTCGCCTCCCTTCTGCGCGGCTCGGTCGTCATGCGCGAGCGCGAGCCGCTGGGAGGCGCGCGCGGGCGGTTCGTCAGGCGGGCGGTGTCCTAGGGTCTTCGGACGGCCGGTCGCAGGCGAGACCGGCCACAGGTCATGAGGAGCCGCCCCGGTGGGCATAACCAAGGTTGCGCGGCCTCCAGAACGAACAGTTAACACGCCGTTGTGTCGCCTCTACTCGACTGCGAAGGGCACCACCCCGGCGTCTTCATCTCATCAAGGCAGGAGGAGAACGTGACGAGTCAAGAGATCTGGGCGATGCTCCGCCGGGGCGGCCTGTCGGTGGAGGCGCCCGTCCCGGACACGGGCGCGAGCGAAGGCGAGCCGGTCTTGGTGGGCAGATACCATGGCATGCTCGACTCTGCCGGCGTGGACCGCCTCGGCGTCCTCCTGGCCGACAAGGCGCGGACGGTCGACCCGAACGTCGTCGTCGTGGGCGAGGGCGCGAACGATCTCATTCTCGGGTTCGTCGTCGCGCGCGAGCTCGCGCTGCCCTTGGTGCGGGTCCTCAACCTCGAAGGTCTCGTCGGCGTGTCCGGCGCGCTGCCGGCGCACCCTCGGGGCGTGTTCGTCGCGGACAGGGTCCACAAATGGGAGTTCTCGACCGCCGTGCGCAACCTGCTGGAGCGCGAAGGGGGCGAGCTGGCAGCGGTCGTCTCGCTGGTCACCTCGACCGTCCCACGACTCTCGGTCGAGTGCCTCGGTCTCGTCACGGGCGAAGAAGGGCTGTCCGCCAGCGGGTGATCCCGGCCAGACGGCGCGCTGCGGACGCCGGTCGTCGGCCGGAGCCGACCGGTGCCCTGCTTGACGAGCGGATTGATATGCTGGGGCCATGACCGTAGACGAGGCACGAGTCGCCGCCCCCACCCGGGCCGAGCGCGGCGAGCAGATGCGTCTCCGCCTCCTCGAGGCGACCATCGCCGCGATGGCCACCGACGGGGTGGCTGGTGCATCGATCGAGCGCATCACCCACAGGGCAGGCGTGTCGCGGGGGCTGGTGCGTCACTACTACGGGAGCAAGGACCGTCTGCTCTCTGAAGCGTTTCGGCTGCTCGCCGACAACTTCCGCCGGATGTTGGGGATGCTCGACGACGAGGCGGAGCGCCGAGGCCGACCCCGTGCTGCGTCTGCGCGAGGCGATCCTGCCGATGTTCGAGCGGCTGAGGGGCCCCCGCGACTACCAGTTCGCCTGGCTCGGGTTCTGGGCGCTGGCGCGCAGCAACGACGAGATCGCGCTGCTGAACAACGCACTCTACGAGGAGATCGGCGCCTATCTGGGCAGGCTCATCGACGCCGCCGCCGGCGAGCGCCACGACGTCGACACCGCGGCTGCGGGCAGGAGCCTCATCGCGATGATGGAGGGCGCCTGGCTGCACTGCCTCATCGGGGTCGAGGGCGTCACGGTGTCGATGGCCGAGGGTCTGTGCCTCGACTTCGCGTCACGCCTTCTGGGCTCCGCGTCCTTGGGCGATCCGCCCGGCGGGCGCTGACGCTCGGCCGCGCCCCGGCGCGGCAAGCCGCACGCCCGCTCGACGATAGACCTGCGAGACTAGTCGCCTGAGGAGACGATCTCCGCCGCCCCGCCCTTCTTCAGCGCCCGGAGCACCCTTTCCGGGGTGAGCGGGAGTTCGGTGAGGTGGACGCCGATGGCATCGGCGACGGCGTTGACGATCGCCGGCGCGCCGGAGGTCGACGAAGGCTCGCCGATACCCTTGGCGCCGAACGGCCCAACGCCTCCCCTGGACTCGATCATGATCGGGACCACGTCCGGCGTGTCCAGCGACGTCGGCACCAGGTAGGTGTCGAGCGCCGGCGTGAGCGTCTTGCCGCCGTCCATCTTGAGGTCCTCGAGGAGGGCGTAGCCCAGTCCGCAGACGGACCCCCCTTCGAGCTGGCCTTCGGCGCTCAACCGGTTGATCACCTGGCCCACGTCGAACGAGGCCACGAACTTGAGCACCCGGACCTGCCCGGTGTCGATGTCGACGGCCACCTCGGCCGCGTGCGTGCCGAAGGTGAAGTCCGGGAAGATCTGACCCTCGACGTTCTGCGCGTCGCCGACCTCCCGGGCCGGCGCGTTGAACTGCGCGAGGTTCCACAACGGGATGCCGGCGGAGGCGCAGGCCCTCAGCACGTCCTTGAGGGGCAAGGACTCCGCGTCGGGCGCGTTCTCGCCGTGCGCCGTCGCCGCGGCGGCGGACGCTTCGCGGGCGGCTCCGGTCTCGTCGTCCGGCATCACGCGCACCGCTCTGTCGCTCAACTCGATCCGGTCGGGGCTCACACCGAGCATCTCGCCGGCCTTCTTGGCCACTTCGTCCCGGACGGCCCGGGCGGCCTTCAGCGTCGCGTTGCCCGACATGTACAGCTGGCGGGTCGCCGTCGTCGTGCCGGCCAGGGGCGTCAGTGCGGTGTCGCCGAAGTAGACGGTGATGTCGTCCATCGGGATCCCCAGCACCTCGGCCGCGATCTGGACCAGAGAGGACGCCTGACCGCCGCCGAGGTCCTGAACGCCGCAGCGCACGACGGCGGTGCCGTCGAGCTCGAACCCGACGTACGAGCGAGAGGTGTCGTGCATGTAGATGAGGCGGCCGTAGCTCTGCATGCCCGACGCCAGGCCTCTGCCGATCCTCTCGCGCGGGGACCGCGGCTGCGACGGCTCCCCCAGCGCCGCGAAGGCCTTTTCGGCGGTCTGCTCCGTCCACACGGCCGTGTGCAGTGCGCAGCCGGTGCCCGTCTCGTCGCCCCTCCGCAGGTAGTTGCGCCGGCGGAACTCGAGCGGCGACAGGCCCAGCCTGGCCGCGAGCTCATCCATCTGGACTTCGTAGGCGAGGCACACCTGCGGGGCGCCGAAGCCCCGGTACGCGCTGGTGAACGTGTTGTTCGTGAGGACCGTGAAGCTGTCGACCTTCACGTGCGGTATCCGGTACGGGCCCGTCGCACACACCGTGGAGTACAGCAGGACCCAGGGGCTCAGGAACGGGTAGCCGCCCGCATCGGAGATGAGCTCCGCCTCCATGGCGACCAGCGTGCCGTCGGCGGCGGCGCCGGTCCGGTACTTCATGAAGTAGGGATGGCGCTTGGAGTGGGCGAGGAGGGACTCCTCCCTCGTGTACGTCAGCTTCACCGGGCGCCTGGTCCTGCTCGCCAACAAAGCCAGATAGGCCTCGACGGTGATGTCCTCCTTGCCGCCGAACCCGCCGCCCAGCATGGGGGCGATCACTCTCACCTTGTTGTGGGGCACCTTCAGGATGTCGGCGACGTCGCGGAAGTGCTCGATGACCTGGGTCGAGGCGCGGATGGTGATGACGTCGTCCTCGTCGATCCAGGCGATGCCCGACTCGGGCTCCAGGTACACGTGATCGCCGAAGGGGAGGCGGAAGGTGTTCTCGACGACGACGTCGGCGTCGCCGAACGCCGTGTCCGCATCTCCCTTGCGGATCTTGTAGGTGCAGACGACGTTCGTCTCCTCTTCTCCCACGCGGTAGGCATCCGGCTTCATGGCGTCGCGGGGATCGAAGACACCAGGCAGCGGTTCGTAGTCGACGCGGATGGCCCTCGCCGCACGCTCCGCCTGCTCGAGGGTCTCGGCCGCGACGAGCGCGACCGCCTCGCCCAGGTAGCGGACCTTCTTGTCGGCGAGCACGCGGTAGAGGCCCTCGAACCCGCCGGCCGTGTGGGTCTGCCCGAACTTGCTGGTGGTCTCGTTGCAGGGCACGTCCTTCGCTGTGAGCACGGCGCACACGCCCGGCATCTTCTCGGCGGCGCTGGTGTCGATGGAGCGCAGACGGGCGGCGGCATGCCCGCTTCTCAGCACCTTGGCGTGGAGCATCCCGCTCATCTCGAAATCGTCGGCGTACTTCGTCTGGCCGAACGCCTTGTCGCGCGCGTCGTGCCGCGGCATCGAGCGCCCGATGACCTTGTAGCGGGGTCCCTGGGTGTCCGCCGTCAGAGGGGCGGTCTCGGGATCGAGAGTCTGCACGTCGGCTGTCATCGGGACCGCCCTTCTGGGCGCTCGGCATGCTGCGCGACAGCCTCGATCGCGTCGACGATCTTCGTGTACCCGGTGCAGCGGCAGAGGTTGCCCGAGATGCCCTCCCTGATCTCGTCGCGCGAGGGGGTCGGGTTCTCGTCCAGGAGCGCCTTCGCGGTGAGGATCATGCCCGACGTGCAGAAGCCGCACTGGATCGCTCCGTGCTCGACGAAGCTCTCCTGCAGGGGGTGCGGGTGGTCCGGGGTCCCAAGGCCCTTGAGCGTCGTCACCTCGCTGCCGTCTGCCTGGACGGCGAGCGTGAGGCACGAGTTGACGGCCCTTCCGTCGAGCAGGACCGTGCAGACCCCGCAGTCCCCCTGGCCGCACCCGTTCTTCACCTCGTGTGCCCCGAACGTGTCGCGCAGGACCTCGAGCAGGGTGTCGGCGGCGGTCACCTCTGCCGTCATCCACCTTCCGTTCAGACGAGATCTTGACCTCGTAGCGTTCCATCAGTCCGCGTCCTCTATCCCGACGATTCTCATGATGTTGCGGGCGACCACGGCCTCGGCGACCCAGCGGCGGTACTCCGCCGAGCTCCGGACGTCGTCGATCGGCATGATGTCCTCGTGCACGAGCGCGGCGCACTCGCGGGCGCTGCCGGCATCGATGTCCCGTCCCTCGAGCGCCTTCTCCGCCGCGAGGGCGCGAACGGCGACGGGGGCGACGGCCCCGAGGGCGATCCTCGCCTTGAGGCACGTCGCTCCGTCGAGCTCCATCACGGCCGCGACGGAGGCGACGCTGATCGCATCGGCAGTCCTCAGCCCGACCTTCTCGAAGCGCCCGGCGGCTCGTGCCGGAGGAATGGGGATGAGGACGTCCGTGATGACCTCGGTCTCCTGCAGCAGGGTGCAGCGGTAGTCGACGCAGAAGTCGGTGAGGGGGGCCTCACGCTCGCCGCCCCGCGCGCTCGCAAGCCGGACGACGGCGTCGAGAGCGAGAAGCGCCGGCGCCATGTCCCCCGACGGGGAGGCGGTCGCCAGGTTGCCGCCGATGGTCGCCCGATTCCTCACGAGGGGGCTGCCGATCGACGCTGGCCGCGGCGACGAGGACAGGCGCCTTCTCTCTCAGGAGCGGACTCGCGGCGATGGCGGCGATGGACGTCGCGCCTCCGACGCGGAGGAAGCCGTCGCGCGTGTCCACACCCTTGATCTCGCCGAGTCCTCCGACGTCGACCAGGACGTGTGCCGAAGCCACGTGTGCCGAAGACGGCGCGGGGCGGCCGCCGGCTCCTGCGGCGGCCGTCTCCGAGTACCTGGTCGCGCGCATGGCCGGGATCAGATCGGTCCCGCCGGCGATGACGATCGCGTCTGGACCGTGTGCGTCGAGCGCCGCGAGAGCCTCGCTCAGGCTCTTGGGGCGGACATACTGCGTGACGTTCATCGCTCACCCGCTTCACTACGCTCGACCGGGGGCGCGGCGCCGGGCTTCGGCAGCCTCGCCGCGGCGTTCTGGATGGCCCGCACGATGCCGTTGTAGCCGGTGCAGCGACAGATGTTCCCCTTGATGTGGTGGCGGATCTCGGTCTCGCTCGGGTGGGGATTCCGCTTGAGCAGGTCCCCCGCCACCAGGATCATGCCGGGCGTGCAGAAGCCGCACTGGATGGCGTTCTCGCCGAGGAACTCCTCCTGGATGGGGCTGGAGCCCGCCGTCTTCCCCGGCGATACCCTCGATGGTCGTGATCTCCTTGCCGTCGACGGCGACGGCCAGGGTGATGCAGCCGAGGACGGGCTCGCCGTCGACGAGGACCGTGCAGGCGCCGCACTGGCCGGTCCCGCAGCCGTACTTGGCCCCGGTGAGGCCGAGTTCGTTGCGGAGCACGTTGATGAGCAGCTCGTTCGGCTCCACCACGAGCATGTGGTCCTCGCCGTTCACGGTGAGGACGATGGCGTTGGAACAGGTGGTCAGCATCGCGCACGCTCCCATGCTGTCTCGAAGGCATCCTTGAACAGGACGCCGGCCGCCTCCCTGCGGTAGCGCTCGGTGCACCTGATGTCGTCGATGGGGGAGATGTCCTCGTCGACGAGGGCGACGCATTCGTCGACGGTGAGCGCGTCGATCGCGCCGCCCCTCGAGCGCCGCCTCGGCGGTGCGCGCCCGCAGTGGGACCGGGGCGACGGCGCCGAGCGCGATACGGCAGTGCGTGCAGGTCTCGCCGTCCCGCTGCACGGCGACGGCGCAGGTGACCTTGGAGATGTCGCAGGCGACGCGGGCGATCTTCTGGAAGGCGCTCGCGCGGCCGTCGGGGAACGCATCGAACTCGACGTCGATCATGATCTCGTTGGGCGCCATCGCCGTCGCGTTGACGCCGGTGTAGAACTCGCGCAGCGGGATGACCCGCTCGGTGCGAGCGCTCATCACGCGGACGCGCGCGTCGTAGGTGATGAGCGGCGGCGCCGTGTCCGCCGCGGGCGACCCATTGCAGAGGTTGCCGCCGACGGTGCCCACGGTGAGCACCTGGATCTTGCCGATGCCCTCGATGGCCTCGGTGAGGCTGTCGTAGCGGCTCTGCTCCCGAAGGAACTGCAGGACGTCGACGTAGCGGCGGCCGGCGCCGATGCGGATCGTCTTGCCGGCCTCGAGGCGCTTGAGCTCTTCCAGCTTGGAGATGTCGACCACGATGCGCGGCGCGCTGCGGCCCATCTTCATCTGGACGACGAGGTCGGTGCCGCCGGCGAGGACCTTCGCGTCCGGGCCATACTCCTCCAGCATCCGCAGCGCCTCTCCGAGCGACGAGGGCAGGACGTACTCGAAGTCGTTGACCAGGACTCGCGTGTTGACGGTCATTGCGGGAACACCCCCTCGCAGGCCCATCCATGGATCGCGGCCAGGATCATCTCCGGTGTGATGGGGATGAACTGGAAGCGGATGCCGAGGGCGTTCTGGAGGGCGTTCATCACGGCCGCCGCCACGGCGTTGTTCGCCGCCTCTCCGATCCCCTTGGCGCCGAACGGGCCCGACGGCTCGTACGTGTCGGCGAAGAAGATCTGCACGTCCTTGACGGAGGGCATGTCGGCGGCCGTGTACAGCTTGTAGTCGATGAACGTGCCCCCGCAGGTGAGCTCGCCGGTGTCGCTGCGGTACTCGGTGTCCTCCAGGAGCGCCTGGGCGATGCCGCGGCAGAGCCCTCCCTCGAGCTGGCCGGCGGCGAGGTCGGGGTTCACCACGGTGCCGGCGTCGACGGCGCACACGGCGCGCGTGACCTCGACCTCGCCGGTCCAGGTGTCGACCTCGACCTCGACGAAGTTCGTGACGAAACACGGCGGGCAGTTGACCATGCGATGGCTCTCGACCGCGACCGCCGTTCCCCAGCCTTTGAACTGCGCCTGCTTTGCCACCTCGCCCACGGTGATGCGCTTGTCCGCCGCGCCCTCGAGGAAGATGACGCCTTGGCCGGTCTCGGGGTCGGGCGCGATCTGCAGCGCCTCCGGGTTGACCTCGATGAGCCGTGAGGCGAACTCGAGGAGACGGGCCTTGGCGGACCTGGCCGCCTCGACCACCGAGCCGCCCCCGCAGTAGACGCCGCGCGTGGCGTGCGTGCACACGTCGTAGCCCGTGTCCGCGGTGCTCGCCGGCGAGATGCCGACCTTGTCGAACGGCACGCCCATCTCCTCGGCCACGAACTTGGCGCAGGCGTCGAGCGTGCCGCCCCCGTGACACATCAGTGCGGTCGAGAAGTCGACGGAGCCGTCCTCGTTCACCTTGACCATCGCCGTGGAGTAGTCGATCACCTCGCCCGGCATGGCGGCCCCGGTGCCGGACGTGTGGAACGTCCGCCCCACACCGACGCCGCGCCGGTAACGACCCGTCTTGTCCTCGGGGCGGCCGCGTTCGTCCCAGCCGATCATCGGGGCGCCCTTCCTGAGCATCTCCTCGACGCCGCAGCTGCGGATGATGGAGCGGACGGTCGGGCCCTGGCCCCAGAAGGTCTCACCGAGGCCCACGTAGTTCTTGATACGCAGCTCGATGGGGTCGATGCCGAGCTTCTCGGCGATGATGTCCATGCTCGACTCGACCGCGAACGACACGTCGGGGTTGCCGTACCCCTGCATCGCGCAGGCCGGAGCCTTGTTCGTGTAGACCGCGGTGCCCTCGAAGTTCATGTGGGGCATGCGGTACAGCGAGACGAACCAGCCGGACATGCAGCCGAGCAGGGGATACCCCTGTATGTTGTGGCTGCCCACGTCGACCAGCGTCTTGAGCTCGCCGGCGACGATGGTGCCGTCGCCCTTCACGCCGTACTTCAGTCTGATGATGGTGGGGTACTTGCAGTGGTCGTACATGTCCTCTTCGCGCGTGAGAACGAGCTTCACCGGCTTCTTCGCCTTGAGGGCGAGCGCCACGCAGATGGCGACCGGGGTGTTCATCTGGATGCTCGAGCCGAACGCGCCACCGATCGAGGAGCGATGGACGTTCACCTTGCTCAGCGGGATGTCGAAGATCCTGCCCAGCAGCTGCCTCGTGTTGTGGATCGACTGCGTCGTCGCCCACAGCTCGATGCCCCCGTCGGCCTGCGGGCGGCACATGACCGCCTTCGGCTCCATCTGGGCGTGGTACACGCGGCCCGTCTGGTACTCGCGCTCCACGATCAGGTCGGCCTCGGCGAAGCCGGCGGCGACGTCCCCCACCTGCACCTGGCGTTCGCAGGCGATGTTGTGCGCGATGGGAAGCTGGACGTCGCCGAGCATGACGTCCTCGTAGAGCTGCGGGGCGCCGGGCTCCATCGCCTTGTGGACGTCGAACACGGCCGGCAGCACCTCGTACTCGACCTTGATGGAGCGGATCGCCCGTTCGGCCAGGGTCTCCGTCCGCGCCGCGACGGCGGCGACCCCCTCGCCGACCTGGCGCACCACATGCGGCAGGACCGTCCGGTCGCGGTAGGTCTTGGCCGGGATGCTCACCTGGCGCTCGTTGTACCGCGTCTGCGGCACCTCGTCGGCGGTGATGCAGACGGCCCCCATCTTCTCGGCCTCGCTCGTGTCGATCGACACGATCCGCGCATGGGGGTGAGGGCTCCGGAGCACGCGCGCGTGCAGGGCGTACGGCAGGTGCATGTCCGATGGGTAGACTTCGGTGCCGGTGACCTTGGCCAGCCCGTCTTTTCGCCGAGTGACCGCGCCCACCGTCTCGAACGTGCGCGATTCCATTCTGCGAACCTCTCTTCCAGGATGCTTCTCAGGGCCTGAGGGGAATCCTAGTCGGCACCTTCGGCAAGCGCCATTGTCGCATGTTCGCTATACGTCTAGCAAGTTTGCTACAGTCGTCGTCGCAAGTCGTACGGGCCGGCCGCGCGACGGCGGGGCAAAGGGGTCGCTCCGCCGCGACTTGCCGGTGTCGGATCGATCCCGACGGGGCGATCGTCCAACGCTTTTCTGCTCGCGCGCCCGTCGCGTAGACTGTGCGCCAACTGCCGGGGACCCGGTCCCGCACCGGCGTGACCGCGCCGCGCCCGGCCGCTGATGAAGGAGTTGCTGAAGCCATGAGCGACCACCTGATCGACGACGCCCACCTGACCAAGACCAAGGAGTGGTTCGCCAAGTGCCAGGAGGTGATCGCCGGCGGCGAGTCGAGCTACGCTCGCCTCATCGGTACGCGTCCGATCGTCATGGAGAAGGGCGAGGGCGCCCACTTCTACGACGTCGACGGCAACCGCTACACCGACTGGTGCATCGGCTACGGGCCGATGCTCTTCGGGCATCGGCCGAAGTTCATCGTCGACGCGATCGTGGAGCAGATCACCGAGAGGGGGATGCTCTTCACGTTCCCGCACGAGCTCGACTACGAGGTCGGGCGCAAGATCGTGCAAGCCGTCCCCGGCATCGACCAGATCCGCTTCGCGAACTCGGGCTCCGAGGCGACCCAGGCGGCGATGCGTCTGGCGCGTGGCTACACCGGCAAGGACAAGATCCTCAAGTGGGAGGGGAGCTACAACGGGTTCCTCGACTGCCATGCCTTCTCGCACCTGCCGGCCCTCGAGGCGGCAGGGCTCGGAGAAGTACCCGCGCACGCATGCCGTCGCTGCGCCGGCATCCCCAAGGTCGTCGAGGAGACCGTCGATCGCAGCCTGCTTCAACGACCTCGACAGCGTCGAGACGCTGATCAAGCGACACGCCCACGAGCTCGCTGCCGTGCTCGCCGAGCCGATCCTCGCCGACGCCGGCATCATCCCGCCGGACCCGGGCTTCCTCGAGGGGTTGCGCGCGCTGTGCGACGAGCACGGTGTGCTGCTCATCTTCGACGAGGTCATCACAGGGTTCCGTGTCGCGCTCGGCGGCGCCCAGGAGCGCTACGGCGTGATCCCCGACATCACCTGTGTGGCGAAGGCCGTCGGCGGCGGTACGCCGGGGGCGGCCGCGTTCGGCGCCCGCAAAGAGATCATGGACGTGGAGACCTGCAACCTCGTGCTCCACGGCGGCACCTACAGCGCCAACCCGATGACGCTGGCGGGCATGAACGCGGCCCTCGACCGGCTGCTCGGCGATACCGAGGCCGTGTACGGGCACATCAACGCGATCGCCGACGCGATGGTCGGCGGGCTGCGCGGCATCTTCGCCGAGCAGGGCATCCCCGCCTACATCGGCCAGGTCGGGCCGATGTGGCAGATCTTCTTCGGCCACGAGGAGCCGGTGACGCGCTTCCGTCAGGCGCGCGCCAGCGACACGCGCTTCTTCGAGCACCTGCAGCGCGAGTGCCAGACGCGTGGCGTGTACTACCACAACTGGCCCTTCGAGCGCTTCTTCGCCTGCACGGCGCACACGCAGGCCGACGTCGACGAGAGCCTCGCCGTCATCGAGACGGCGACCAAGATCGTCAAGCAGCGGCTGGGGAGCCTGCCCGCAGACGTCTGAGCGCGAGCGGTGGGTTTCGGGCGGGGGCGGCGAGCGGAGCTCGCCGCCCCCGCCCCCTCTCAATCCGCCGCCGGCGCTCCGGCGCCGACGGCAGGCGCGACGCGCGCCCGGCCGCGCAGCACCAGCATCAGGCCTGCCGCGGCGAACGCCAGAGCTCCCGCGAGCGCGAAGACGACGGTCCAGCTCTGCGAGACCGCGAGCCAGGCGGCGAAGGCGCCTCCGGCGAGCGACGCGAGTCCCTTGGCCGTGTAGAGCATCCCCTGGTTCGCGGCCGCGTACCTCGAGCCGAAGCGGTCGGCGGTCAGCGCCGGGAAGAGGGCGAAGATCTCGCCGCTCGTGAAGAAGGCGAGAGCGGTGAGGGCGACGAAGGCCGGCGGCCACGAGCCGAAGACCGGGATCAGACAGAGCACGAGGCCGTTGAAGGCGAAGACCAGCGCCATCGTCACCTCGCGACCAAGGCGGTCGGAGACCCAACCCCAGACCACACGGCTCGCCCCGTTGAGGAGCTGCTGCAGAGTCAGGGCGGCGACGATCACGGTGGCGGCGATGCCGAGACTCTCGCCGATGGGCCTCATGTTGGCGGTGAGGATCAGCAGGCCGGTCGCCATGAAGAAGAAGGCGACGAAGGCAAGCCAGAACTGGCCGAGCTTGAGGATGCCGAGCGGCGGCCAAGCCGGCGGTCGCGGGGTCGGCGGCGACGCCGGGACCGACATCGGCGGCTGCGCCGCCGAGGGTCGGCGCGGCCCGCCCGGCAGCGCCGACCGGCGCCTTCAGGAGCAGCCCGACGACCAGTACCGCCGCGCCGCTGACGAGGCCTGTCACGGCGAACGCCGGCCGCACTCCGTAGGCGTCGAGCAGCTTCTGCACGAACGGGATGAACGGCGCCGCGCCGACGCCGAACCCGGCCGTGATGAGGCCGAGGGCGAGGCCGCGGCGATCGGGGAACCAGCGGATGCCGGTGCCGATCGCTCCCGCGTAGACGATGCCGGCGCCGATCCCGGCGAGCCCGTAGAGGGCGTAGAGGGCGGCCAGACTGTGCGCCAGACCGAGGCCGCCCCACCCGACGACGATCAGGGCGGCTGCGGCGACGTACGCGAGGCGCGGCCCGTGTCGGTCCATGAAGTACCCGCCGGCGGGCTGGGATGCCGTCTGGGCGACGACGAAGAAGGTGAAGGCGATCTGCACCTGGGCCAGCGACCAGGGGTTCGCCCGCTCGAGCGGCGAGGTGAAGAGCGTCCATGAGTACTGGAGCGGGGCGATGCACATCATGGCGACGATGGCGGCGCCGAGCTGGAGTCGCCGGCCGCCCGGGCGCATACGCTCAGCCGGCATGCTCGCGCAGGTACGCACCGGCGAGCTCGCGCAGGCGCTCGCGCCCGAAGGGTTCCTCGTGGCCTGGGTAGACGATCGACACGGGGAGGTCGAGGAGACGTGTCATCGTGCGCACGTAGTCCTCGACGCTGGACTCGGGCGACGTGTCGATGAGCTCGGCGTCGTAGATGACGTCGCCCGAGAAGAGGACGCCGGCGGTCTCGTCCCAGAGGCCGATGCCGCCGGGTGTGTGACCGGGAAGGTGCAGCACCCGGAGCTGCCGGTCACCGAGGTCGATCACGTCGCCGCCCTCGACGAAGTGCGTGGCCGCGACCGGGGCGATCCTGAAGGCGGCGGGGTCGAAGTCGGGCGCCGGCAGGGCGTCGATGAGCACCGGCGCCACCGGCTGACCGCTGGTGACGATATCCGCTCTGAACTCGGCGGACCACATGGCGCTGGCCAGCGGTGCGAGTTCGGAGACGTGACGGGCCGCCGCCTCTTCGTGCGCATGCAGGAGGCGGCGCTCGAACTCGTGCAGACCGCCGATGTGATCGAAGTGCGCGTGCGTCGCGACCGCGACGACCTCGCGGACGTGCCCGCCGGCGAGCCGCTCGATCACCGGCCGCAGCGGCGCGACGCCGTTGCCGGTGTCGACCAGCAGGTCGCGCTCGCGGCCGCGGACGTACCAGAGGTTCGCGCGCAGCAGCTCGTCGACGTGCGGCTCGGTCAGCATGGCGATGCTGCCCGCCACCCACGTCACGGAGAACCAGTCGCGAGCGACGGGGAGATCAGGTCGTGAGGTCATGGGAGCATCCTACCGGCTGCGTGTGCGAGGCACGATAGAGGGCGGCGGGCGACGCGACCCAAGGGTCGCGCGCACCGCCGCCCCACCGCACCAGCCTAGTGCGCCGTCGGCGCTTCCGTCATGCCGGTGCGCTCCTTGAAGCGCTCCACGCAGAGGATCGGCACCTCCAGCACCCGGCTGATGTTGAACTTCGCCTCGATGAAGTTCGCCTGCCAGGGATGACTGATGGCGTAAGAGTGTATCCGACCGAAGCCGAACTCATTCCTCACCTCGGTCATCGTCGCCATGTCGCCGAGGTCGAAGGGCGTCACGCCGAGCTTGCCGGCCACGTACTCCTTGGCCTCCTTGAGACGCATACCGCGAGTCATCTGCATGCGAGCCACGAGGTCTCCCGCGGCTCGCATCCCACCCAGTCCCGCGGCTTGCGCATGGGCGTTGTGCATCCCGTGCGGGTCGCCGGAGCCCACCTACAACCCGTCGACCTTGAGGATGTCGACGAAGGCCTTGGCCGAGCGCGCGACGGCGTCGCCGGGCGGGTGCACGAACATCGGCACCCCGCCGACGCCCATGCCGGCGTTCATGTGCACCGGGATACTCGGCCTCGTCCATGCAGGGCTTGACGATGGTGCAGGCGCGGGCCGTGTTCCAGGCGCAGCTCTTGCCGGTGTTGACGTTGACGACCGGCCCGTACATGGTCGCCCCGGCCTCCTGGACGACGTGCAGCTGCTCGAGCGGCCACATGCCGGCGAGCCGCTTGCCCTTGTACTCGAGCTCGCCGTGCATGCCGAGCACGAACTCGCCGGCCATGCCGAGCTGGACGCCCATGTCGGGGTACTTCTCGCGGATGATCTCGGTCGCCCGCAGGGTCGCCCAGAACTCGGGGTCGCCGGAGGCGCCGGTGGTGTCGAAGTCGATCGCGTCGGCGCCGGCCTCGTACATGACGTCGGCCATGCGCACGGCGTCGGCGACGGCCATCTCGGCGGCCTCCTCGGCAGGCCGCGCGGGCCTCGGCGATCTTGCCCATCGGCAGGAGCAGCCGACCAGTTCTCGCAGGGGCCGTCGTCCTTGGCGTAGAGACCGAGGTTGGGCATGACGCCGTACTGCATCGGCGCCACCGTCGAGAGCAGGGCGTCGTGCAGGCACTGGGCCTCGTAGGGCAGGATCGTGCGTACCACCTTGAGCGAGTAGTCGCCCGGGCAGAGCTCGAGGAGGTCGGCTCCCATCCACTGCTCGTAGGACTGCATGTCCTGCTCGCGTGTGGCGTGGGTCTTCATGCCGGAGCCGTCGCAGCTCAGGACGATCTCGTCGCCGAGGTCGACGCCGACCGTCTTCGCCGGCGAGGCGTAGATGTCGACGAGGTGGTCGATCTCGTCGGCGGCGAGCGGCGGTACCTTGGCTCGCCGCACCGCCTGCGCGACGCCGTCCTCGACGTCGGCGCGGATCTCGCTCCTCGTCAGGCGAGCGATCGTCCCGTCGCCCATGCGGGTCGGGATGCGGTTCTCCATGCTCCCCCTTTCAGCGCCCCGGCGGGCCGGACTCTGACAGGAGCCGATGCTAACCGCCCGGATGGACCGTCACAACGTCGCAGGCTTCTGCCGGGTCGCCGCGGCGTCGGCTCAGAGCCGCGCGTACAGAGAGAGCAGGTCGCTGTAGATCGCGTACGCGGTCTGCGTGAGCAGGGCGTCGCGCTCGACGATCTGGACCTCGCCCATGAGGTCGGTGCGGATGATGACCGTCGACATCGAGCCGCCGACGGCGAAGAACGGGTGGTCGGCGTCCACCTCGACGAGACGGACGGCCGCCGACACCGCAGGCGGCTCGGCGGCCGGGGCGGCCGGGGCGCCGAGCACCGGCAGGCGCTCGGCGCCGTCCACGACCTCGGCCGCGCAGACGACGCGAAGCCGCCGGCCGGCCGCGCGCACGGCGGCGATGCGCTCCGCGCTCATGGCGCGGATGCTCTCGCGCGGCACGTCGGCGGGCGTGAGGCGGGCGTCCATCAGCACGTTGGCGAGCGCGGCCGTCTTGCTGGCCGCGTCGACGCCGTCGATGTCGTGCGAGGGGTCGGCCTCGGCGAAACCCTGGGCTTGCACCCAGGCGAGCGCCTCGTCGAAGGGCCGCCCTTCGGCCATCGCGTCGAGCAGGTAGTTGGTCGTCGAGTTCAGCACGCCGCTGATGCCGAGCACGCGCGCGCCCGGCAGGCAGCGCGCTGCGAGATTGTAGACGGGGCAGCCGTCCATCGTGACGCCCTCGAAGAGAAGGCGCCGCCCGCGAGCGGCAGCGAGGTCGGCGAGACGACGGTGATCCCAGGCGACGGGCCCCTTGTTGACGGTGAGCACGTGCATGTCGCGCCCGAGCGCGTGCTCGACGTGCTCGATGGCCGTCGTCGCGCCGCCCGCCTCCTGCACGGTCGACTCGACGAGCACGTCGGCGCCGGAGGCGGCGATGAGCTCGGCGCCGGGACGGGACGGCTCGGCGAAGCCCCAGCCGGCCGGCGTCGTCGGCGCGGTCTCGAGGTCGCCCGGCTCGAGACCGGCGACGCGCAGGGTCTCGGCCGGGCTGAGGCCGGCCGGCGCGACCACGCTGCCGTGCGCGCGCGTCCCGACGGCGGTCACGACGACCTCGAGGCCGAAGCGCTCCGCGAGGTCGTCCCCGCGCGCCGCGAGCATCTCGCAGAGGCGGCGCGCGACGTTGCCGAAGCCGAGCAGGCAGAGACGCACCCGGCGCGGGGCGCCTGCGCTCGCGCGCTCGTCGCCGGCGCCGCTCATGTCCGGCTGCTCCGGCGTTGACGCCGCCAGCTCGGCGACGGCGGTGACCAGGCGCTCGGCCTCCTCCATCGTGTTGTAGGGAGCGAGGCCGGCGCGCACGAGGCCGCCACGGTCCAGCAGGCCGAGCCGCTCCACCAGCTTGAAGGCGAAGAAGTGCCCGTCCCAGAGGAAGAGGCCCTGCTCCCCGAGCGCGCGGCAGACGTCGGGCGCGCTCATGCCGTCGAGCGTGAACGAGACGGTCGAGGTGCGCGGGTGGCCGGTCGGCGGGCCGTACACGGTGACGCCGTCGATCGCCGTGAGCTCTTCGATGAGGTGGCGGGCGATGGGCCGCTCGTGCAGCTCGCCGGCGAGCATGCCGGCGACGATCGCCCGCCGCCGCCCGCCGAGGCCCTCGGGTAGCTCGTCGGCGACGAGGTCCTCGTGCCGGCGCCCGAAGTCGGCGATGAACTCGACCGCGGCGGCAGCGCCGGCGATGCCCTCGTGGTTCAGCGTGCCGGTCTCGAGCTTGAACGGGGGCTCGGGCTCCTGGGTGGTCAGCATCAGCGTGCGCAGGGCGTCGAGGACGGGGTAGCGCGCGTAGGCGACACCGATGTGCGGGCCCGAAGAACTTGTAGGCCGAGCAGAGCAGGAAGTCGCAGCCGAGCGCCTTCACGTCGATGGGCCCGTGCAGGGCGTAGTGCACGGCGTCGACGACCGAGATCGCGCCGATCTCGCGGGCGCGCGCCGCGGCGCGCGCCACGTCGCTGATCGTGCCCACCGCGTTGGAGGCGTAGTTGAGCGCGATCACCTTGGTGCGCCCGGGCTTGACCATGCTCTCGAAGGCGTCCCAGTCCAGGGTGCAGGTCGAGGTGTGGACCGGCACCTCGCGCACGAGGACACCGCGCTCGGCGAGGTGGAGCCACGGTCCGCGGTTGGCCTCGTGGTCGATCTCGGTGATGAGGATCTCGTCACCGGGCTTCAGTTCGCGTCCGATGGCCTGGGCGAGGAGGAAGTTCAGGGTCGTCATGTTGGCCCCGAAGGCGACCTCGTCGGGGCCGCAGCCGAAGAAGTCGCCCAGCGCCTCGCGGGCGCCGGCGATCATGGCGTCGGTCTCCTCGGTCGTCGCGAAGAAGCCGTGGATGTTGCTGTTGCTCGTCGACGAGGTACTCGCGCATGGCGTCCAGGACCCGCTGCGGGACCTGGGTGCCGCCGGGACCGTCGAGGTAGGCGACCGGGTGACCGGCGATGGTCCGGGCGAGGGCCGGAAACTGGCTGCGGACGTAGGCGGTGTCGATCTGGGACATGCTTCCTCCTGGGGCGAACTGCCGCCTCGGTAGTCTACAGCGGGCGACGCAAGGCGCCGTGCGGCGAGGCGAGGGTGCAGACGAAGCCGGTTTGGGGCACGATTGCCCCGTGACAGCGAGTCCCCCGAGGAGCCTGCCCGACGAGCTCGACCGCGAATTCGCCGTGGTCTGCTTCACATGGCCCGACGGCGACGTGGCGGCCGATGTCACCGTGCTGCGCGGCCTGCGGAGCGCGGTGGAGCGCCTCACGGCGCTCGGTGTCGATGTGGCGATCGTCGGTCGGGTCGGGGTGCGCGAGGTGGACGACGGCCCTCGGCGCACGGCCGGGCGCTGAAGGCAGGCTCTTCCTCCTGCTCGTCGCGCGGCGTCGAGGTCTACGTGGTCGGCCCTCGGGGGCCGCGTCTGCTCGAGCGCCGCCAGCCGACGGCCCGGGAGCAGACGGATCTGACCGCCGCCGCCGCCGCTCTCGCGGAGCGTCTGCGCGAGCGCGGTCTGGAGGCGACGGCCAAGGCCGGGCCGGAGGCGCGGGTGCAGCGTCGAGCATCGGCCCGTCGGCGAGGGTCGGCGTGCGAGTCGAGCGCGGCCGCGCGGCGTCCGCGACATCGTCGCCGACGCCGGGTTCGAGGGCGTCGGGCGGGCGCTGGCGGCGCTGCGCGACGAGCTGGCCGCCGCGGGGTTCCCCGGGATTCAGGGTCTATCCCGGGGAGCAGGCGGTCGAGCTGGGCGTCACGGACAGGGCCGACAGTGTGCGCGCGGTCGCGAGGATGCTCGTCTCGGAGCGCGGCCGCGAGCTCGGCGACCTGATCCTGATCGGACACGTGTTCGGCACCGTGGACGGCGTCGACGGCGCCGGACCGGAAGCTGCTGATCCCCGAGCTCGAGCGGTGCGCGCTTCGTGTCGATCGGCGAGGAGCGGGAGGGAGTGCCGGCGGGCGTCTGCGCCTCGGCGGCGGCTGGACACGCTGCTGCGGCTTCTCGAGGAACAAGTGGCGCGCCGCCAGCGTGAGGCGCGCGCCCGCTTCCCGGAGCCGGTCGACGATCCGGCATGGCGCTACGAGGTGCCGGGCTTCGACCCTATCCGGGAGCGCGAGGTCGAGACGTGGCTGACGGTCGCCAACGGCGAGACCGGAACGCGCGGCTCCCTCGAGGAGGGCTCGGCCGTGTCGACGCCGGCGACGCTGGTCGCCGGCGTCTTCGGCGACGACACGGCCGAGCCCCGGATCCGCGAGCCGGTCCCGGCGCCCGACTGGCTGGGCCTGCGACTCAAGGTCGGCAACACGCCGCTCACCGTCGCCAACGGCGAGATCCTCGACCATCGCCGCGTCCTCGACATGCGGCACGGCGTCGTCTACCGGTACTGGCGGCAGCGGGAGGCCGGCGGGCGCACCGTGAGCGTGCGCACGGCCCGCTTCGCGTCGCTCGACGACCGCGCCGTCATGGCGTTGCGCGCCGAGGCGGTGCCCGGAGGACTTCTCGGGCCGCATCGTCTGGGAGGGTGCGGTCGGTGTGACGCACGCCGGCGGGCCGGTGCGCGAGACCACCTTCGAGCCCTCGGATAACCCTGGCTTCGTGGCGAGCACGCGTGGCCGCAACGGCGGCGGGCACGTACTCGCCGTGAGCACGCGGCCGGCGGCCGGCTCGCCGGTCGAGCGCACCGTCGAGCAGGCCCGCGACGTCATCGGCGGGCGCCTCGAGGCCGGCGAGCCCGCGACCGTCGACCGGCTCGCCGCCATCGTGTCGGCGCGCACGCGTCTGCCCTCGCGCGGCAGGGCGCTTCGGACTCTCGAGAGGGCGGAGCACCTGGGCTTCGAGGAGCTCCTCGCGCGTCACCAGGCCGCCTGGGCCGAGCGCTGGCGGGACAGCGACGTGGTCGTCGAGGGCGATGCGCCCGCGCAGGAGGCGCTGCGCTTCTCCATCTATCATCTGATGAGCACCGCTCATCCCACCAAGGACACGGTCTCCGTCGGCGCGCGTGGTCTCAGCGGCCTGTCCTACTTCACGCACGTGTTCTGGGACACCGAGATCTTCGTCCTGCCCTTCTTCATCTACTCGCACCCGCAGACGGCGCGCACGCTGCTCACGTATCGCTACCGGCTGCTGGACGGAGCCCGCGAGAAGGCGCGCCGATTCGGGCATCGCGGCGCCCTCTTCCCGTGGGAGTCGGCGGACCGCGGCGACGAGACCACGCCGCCGTACGGCGTGGGGCCCGGCGGCGAGATCGTCCCGATCCTCTCAGGCCTGCTGGAACACCACATCTCGGCGGACGTGGCCTGGGCCACGTGGGAGTACTGGAAGGCGACCGCCGACGACGAGTTCATGGCCGACATGGGGGTCGAGCTGCTGCTGGAGACGGCACGGTTCTGGGCGTCTCGGGCCGTGCCGGCGGACGACGGCCGCCACCGCATCAACCGAGGTCGTCGGCCCGGACGAGTACCACGAAGGCGTCGACGACAACGCCTACACCAACGTGCTGGCGCGCTGGAACATCCGTACGGCGGTCGAGGCGCTTCGCTGGCTCGAGCGGCGCTCGCTGACGCACGCGACCGACCTGCGGGCGCGCCTGCGGCTCGCGCCGCGCGAGCTCGACGAGTGGCGGCGGGTGGCCGACGGTCTCGTCGACGGCTTCGACGCGGAGACGGGGCTGTACGAGCAGTTCAAGGGGTTCTACGAGCTCGAGGACGTGCCGGTCGAGCGTCTGCGGCCGCGCCCGATGGCCGCCGACCTGCTCCTGGGGCGCGAGGTGACGCTGCACTCCAAGGTCCTCAAGCAGGCGGACGTCGTCATGTTGTGCTGGCTGCTGAGCGATGAGATCCCCGAGGACGTCGCGCGCGCGAACTACGAGTACTACGAGCCGATCACGTCCCACGGCAGCTCGCTGTCGCCGGGCATGCATGCGGCGGTGGCCGCGGAGTTCGGCGACCTCGCGGCCGCCGAGGCGGCCTTCAGGATGGCCTGCGACATCGACCTGGGCGACACCATGGGCAACGCGGCCCGGGGTCTGCACATGGCGACGATGGGCAGCCTGTGGCAGGCGGCGGTGATGGGCTTCGCCGGCATCCGCCGCCTCGACGAGGCCCTGGTCGTCGACCCGCACCTGCTGCCCTCGTGGCGGCGCTTCTCGGTGCCGCTCTGGTTCAGGGGCGCGCGCGCGGTCTTCGACCTCGAGCAGGTCGGCGATGACCGGGTGCGGCTGGGTATAACGGTGGAACATGCGCCGCTGGCGGTGCTGCTCGCCGGCGTCGAGCGCATGCTCGAGCCGGGGCGCTACCGCTGGGTGCGTCACGGGGCCGACTGGGAGGATGAGACGTGAGCCTGCTCGTTGCGCTGTCGGGGATGGCGAGTTCGACTCGCGCCTGCTGGCCGACGCCACGGCGCTCGCCGAGGCCGGCGGCTGGGATGTGCACGGCCTCCACGTCGGCGAGCCGGGGGATGTCGCGGGGCTCGAAGGCCTCGACGTCGAGGTGATCGCGGAGGGTGAGGCCGCCGAGCAGATCGTCAAGCGGGCGCCGCGGCCGACGAGGTCGAGCTCATCGCGCTCGGTCTGCGCACCATGCCCAGGTCCGGGCCTCGGCCGCGTCGCGACGGCCCTTCTCGCGGAGCTCGAGCATCCGCTCCTCCTGGTGCGCCCGGATGCGCGGCCGATCGACAGGCTGCGCCGGCTCCTGGTCCCCCTCGAGGGCAGCCCGTCGACGTCGGAGGCGATGCGCTACGCCGACGAGGCCTTCTGCGCGCGCGGACGCGAGATCGTCATGCTGCACGTCATGACGAGCGCTTGCCCTTCTGAGCCGGGCAGCCTGCCCGCCCCGCGCATGGTCGACCAGGAACACTACGAGTGGGCGGCTTGGCAGGAGGAGTTCACGATGCGCTTCGCGCAGTGCCCGCGGGGCGGGCGGCACCGGATCGTCGTCCGTGTGGGCGACCCGGTCGAGACGATCGTCGCGGGAGGCGCGCGCGCTGGACGCGGAGCTCATCGCGCTCTCGTGGCGCGGCACCATGACCGAGGACCACGCGCCGGTCGTCCGCGCCATGTTCGAGCAGTCGCCGTGCCCGCTCCTGCTGGTGCCGGCCGCGCGACCGGAGTGGCCCGCGGTCTGACCGGCGCGGCATGACGCACGCGCGGCGAGGACCGGGCGGTACGGCGTCCGGCCTCAGTCCGTCCGCGCCCTGTCGGCGCGGCGGGCCTCCGCCCTCGTGACGCGGCGCTCCGGCGCCACCTCGGCCGGTCGGCCCCGGAATGCCAGGACAGGACGACGCCGATGACGGCGCTCGGCGATCGACACCCACTGCGCCTGCGTCAGCCCGACGACCCACTCGGGGTTGCGCCGCCAGAACTCGACGACGAAGCGCTCGGCCCCCGAGAGCACGAGGAACCAGCCGAAGGTCCACCAGCCCGAGCGCTGCACGCTTCGCGAGCCGCCAGAGCACGCAGACGATCGGCGCCATCATGAGGATCTCGTAGACGGGCGTCGGGTGGACGGTGACGCCGGGAGGGGTCGGGACCGTCCCGTTCGGGGTAGCCCATCGCCCAAGGCAGGTCGCTGGGGCGCCCGTAGTCGCCGTCGCCGGCGAGCTGGCAGCCGATGCGGCCGATCGCGTACCCCAGCGCCACCGCGGGCGCCGTGGCGTTGGCGACGACCCCGAGCGGGATGCGGCGCGACGAGGGTCCAGACGAGGACGGCGACGAAGCCGCCGATGAGCCCTCCGTACCAGGTGAAGCCGATGCCGGTGAAGATGCTCCCCGCGATGTCCTCGCGCACCGATGCTCCAGTGCTCGGCCATGTAGTAGACGCGGGCGCCGACGAACCCCCCGAGGCCGGCGGCGACGATCACTTCGACGGCGAAGTCCGGTGACACGCCGCGACGCCGCAGCAGCGGCCACACGACGAGGAGGCCGGGCACGATGAGGGCCAGCGCGGCCATCAGGCCGAAGCTGTGGAAGGTGAGGCCGTCGATGCGAAAGAGCTCGGGGTACATGGGGTGTCGCTCCGGGGTCGGGGTCGCTCAAGTGTAGCCGGGCCCCCGGTCCCGGTAAACGACCGCGCTCCCCAGTGTGGTGTGACGCCGCGCGGCCCCCAGGGCCGGCCGGCTCGCCTCAGGCGCGGGCGGCGGTGACGGTCGCGCCCGCCGCGAGGCGTGCGACCTCGGCCGGGTCGAGGTGGGCGGTGAGGGGGGAGGCGGCGTTGGCCGAGGCGGCCGCGGCCGCCCCTGCCAACGCCGCCTCAAGTGCCTCTCCGCGCTCGAGGCCGAGCAGGAGGCGCGCGGCGAACGAATCGCCCGAGCCCACCGTGCTCACGACGTCGACCGGCTCGGTCCGCGCGTGGTAGACGACGCCCGTCGGCCAAGGCGACGGCGCCCGTCGCACCGATCGTGACGGCCGCGCGGCCGGCGCCGGCCTCGACGAGCCGCCGGCAGAGCTCGAGCCCGCGTGCGATCCGCCCCGCGTCGTCCAGCGAGGCGGACACGACGTCGCACTCGCCGTGGTCGGCCGGGATGAAGGCCGGCGGCGCGTCCGCCCGCCCGGCCTCGTCGGCCGTGAGAGCCGCTGCCGCACCCTCGTCACCGGCCGCGGATGCGCTCGCGTCGCCCGCCCGGCCGGCGGCCGGGCGGTGCGCGGCCGGATCGCCGACCGCGCTGCACGCCTCGAGCGCGTTGACCTTGACGAAGTCGGGACGCGCCTTCAGCGCGTTCGCGAGCTGTGGCCCGGCGGCGTCGATCATGACGCGCCGGCCGCCTTCGTGCAGGGTCCGGACGAGGCGGGCGTAGTAGTCCGGCCCCGAGCCGGGCGCCGCGTGACCGTTGACGATCGCCCAGCCGTCCTCGTCGCCGGTCTGGCCGCGCACGGTCTCGAGAAGGGCGACGGCGGTCGCCGCGTCCATTTCGGGACCGTGTTCGTAGAGCTCGGTGACACGCCCGTCAGACTCGATGACCACGTTGGAGATGCGCGCCTCGCCCTCGGCCGCGACGAGCAGGATGTCGAGGCCCTCGGCGGCCGCGAGCTCGCCGATCAGACGGCCGGTGGAGCCGCCCGCCAGACCGACGAGCAGCGCGCGACCGCCGAGGGCCCGCAACGCGCGCGCCACGTTGGCGCCCTTGCCGCCGGCCTGATGCTGGAGGCAGCGCAGCCGGTGCAGATTGCCGGGCGCGAGCCGCGCGGCCAGCAGCACGCGGTCGATCGCCAGATTGGGGCAGACGACGAGGGTCACGGGCGCAGGTGTCCTCGCTCCCGGCGTCGGGTGCCCAGAGTGCCCTCAGCGCTTGACGGTGATGTAACCAAGATCATTCCTGATGACCACCTTCGTGCCGAGCGCCGCGGAGTACGACTGCACGCGGTCGAGGATCGAGGCGGCCTGCGCGCCGCGCACGCGCGTCGGCGTGCCGTCGTAGGCCAGCGCCACCGGGATCAGCTTGGCCTCGATCCGCTTGGCGTTGACCTCTGCCTTGATCAGGACGGTCTCCGCCATGGCGCCGGAGCAGTGATCGAAGACGAGGTCGCCGAGACTGTAGGCGATGAGGCCGCCGTGATAGGCCTGGATACCCTGCAGCACGTGGGGGTGGTGGGCGATGACGAGGTCGGCGCCGGCGTCGATCGCCGCCTTGCCCTCCGTCAGCTCCAGTGTGGTCGGCGCGGTCGTGAACTCGAAGTTCCAGTGCCAGGACACGACCACGTAGTCGGAGCGCTTCGCCGCCCTGGCGACGGCCCGCTTCATGGCGGTGACATCCGAGCGGCCCGGCGTCGTACCGGGGCTGGACGCCGTCGCCGGGTAGCCGACCGGCACGACATCCGTGAAGCCGAGGAAGGCGACCTCGACGCCGTCGGTCTCGAGCACCCTCGGCGCATACGCGTCGTCGAGGTCCTTGCCGGCGCCGCAGGCGGCGACGTCGTGCTTGCGCAGCCAGCGCAGCGTGTCGAGCAGCCCGCTCGCGCCCTGGTCCATGGCGTGGTTGTTGGCGAGTGTGACCACGTTGATGCCGGCTTGGGAAAGGCCCTTCGCGAGGCGGGGATCGCCCTTGAAGACGACGTCCTTCCAGGTCTGCGGGGAGCCGTCGTCGGTCAGCGGTGTCTCGAGGTTGACGAGGCCGAAGTCGCTCGCCTCGAAGAAGGCGGTCACCTTGCGGAAGGGCCCGGCCGGCCCGTGCGCGTCCATGACGCTCCTGATGCTGCGGTCGCCGAGCACGTCGCCGCCCGCCGTGAGCGTGAAGCCCCGTTCGGCCGGATCGACCGGTGGCCACGGCTTGAGACGGACGTCAGGGAGTGCCAAGGCGGCCGGCCGGCTGATCGCCGGCGAGGCGGAGCTTGCCTCCCCGGGAGCGGGCTCACTCTCGCCGGCCACCGGCCGCTGCGCCGGGAGGCCACTACCGCCGAACGGCCAGGCGACGGCCACTCCGACGACCGCGGCGCAGACCCCGACGAGCAGCGCCGCGCCCACGAGGCGGCGCCCGAGGACGCGTCGTCTGCGCACGCGACGGGCGGCGCGCGTGCCGCGCCGCACGCTCTTGTATGCCGGAGCAGCGGCGGCGGCGGCCGGCTCCGCCTCCTCCGCGGAGCGCGTGTCGCCGCCGCCGACCCGGCGCTCAGGCTCGACGCCGTCGCCGACACGGTAGGTGTGGTAGGGCTTGTGGGTCGTCGAGTCGTCCATTCTTGCCGAATGTTAATGGGCAGTGACGAAAAGGGGAAGCACAGTCCTCTTTCGCGGCCAGGGCCGGCGGTCCTCCGGCTACAATGGTGAAAGAGATGTGGCCACATGACGCGGAAGGCAGGTGGATCGTTCTGACGACGCAGCGCGACACACGCGCTCGACGAGCCGCGTCGCGAGTGGCCGCTCGCACGTGAAACGGCGCCGCGGGGCAGTCCGCGTCCTCGTCGCCGCCCTGGTGACGGCCGCCCTCGTCGCCGGCGGCGCGGGCGTGCTCGTGTGGGCTCTCGACGTTGCCGAGAAGGAGCCTCGTGCGCCGGCGGTCGTGGACCGGGCGGCGACGCTCGCCGAGGCCGAGGACGCCCTGTCGGCCGCCGCCGCCGCGCTCGAACGCGGCGACCGGCAAGCCTGGCGCGAGGCGGTGCCGAGCGCCGGGCGAGACGTCCGCGACGCCATGCGCGAGCTGTTCCGGCGTCTGAGCCCGCTGCCCTGGTCCGGCGTGGCAGTCGACGTCCGGCCGATCGACGGGCGGCCCGGACGCTTCGACGTGTACTTCACCGGATCGCTCGGCGACGCCGGTCCGCCCGATCGCATCATGGCGAACCGCGTGCTCGATCTGTGGCGCACCGGGCCGGAGGCCGTCGTGGTCGGGGACGCGACCCCGAAGTCGGCCGGAACACCAGTACTTCATGGCCTTCAACCGGCCCGTGGTCGTGAGGGGCGAGCGCTGTCTGGTCGTGGCCGACCGCTCCTGGCGGCCGCGGGCCGCGCGACTCGCCAAGGCGTCCGGCGCGGCGCACGCGAGGCTGGAGGTGCTCGGCCTCGACCCGTCGCGCACGACGCTCGTCGTCGTGTACGGGTCGCGCGCCCAGCTCGACAGGGCCCGCGGCGTGCCGTTCCCCGACGAGCGCGTCAAGTACTTCTCGTCGGCGGCCGCGAGGATCGCCGACGACCGCGTGGTGGCCGCGCGACATCGGCGTCCTCGCGCCGGCGCTCGCGAGCGCCGGCGACTGGACGCCGCTGATGCTCGCCCACGAGCTCACGCATGCCTACACGATGCGCTGGTTCGACGGCACCGAACACCGGCCGCCTCTGCTGGTCGAAGGTCTCGCCGTCGCCGTGGAGGGCGGGCGCTCGTACGAAGCGCTGCGCCGGGAGCTCGCGGCCGGGAACGAGGGTCTCCCGCTCGCCACTGCCTTGTCGACCGGGAGCCTCTGGATGGGGAGCGACATCGAGCGCGTCCGGCTCGGTTACGCCATGGGCGGCAGCATCGTCCTCTACGTGCTGGACGACTGGGGGCTGCGGACGCTGCGCGACTTCCTGCGCGGCGTCGCCGACACCGACCTTTCCAGGGAGGGCATCGACGCCGCCATGCGCGACTCGCTGGGCGTCGGCTGGGATCGCTTCGTCGCCGGGTGGACGGACTTCGTCCAGACCCTTCCGTAGCGAACGCCGCCGAGGCTTTCGTCGCAAGGACGTGCTGTCGTAGGCTGCGAGACGAGGTGATGCCGATGAGTGTCGTGTCCTCCGAACCGCTGCCCGCGACGATGCGCGCCCTGCGGCTCGCCGGCCCGAAGCCGGTCGGCGAGCGCCCCTTGGCGCTGGTCGAGCTGCCGGTGCCGCAGCCGGGGCCGGGGGAGGTCTTGCTGCGCGTGCGCGCCTGCGGCGTGTGCCGTACCGACCTCCACATCGTCGAGGGCGAGCTGCCGCCCCACCGCTCACCGGTCGTGCCGGGCCATCAGGTCGTCGGGGAGGTCGTCGCCTTCGGCGCGGGCGCCGAGGGGCGGGCGCCGGGCGGCGAGCCGGGCGCCCGGCCGCTCGACCACGGCGAGCGCGTCGGCGTGCCGTGGCTCCACCGCACCTGCGGCGCGTGCCGCTTCTGCCGAGCGGGGCGGGAGAATCTCTGCGAGCACGCGCTCTTCACCGGCTGGGACGTCGACGGCGGCTTCGCCGAGTACATGGTGGCGCCGGCCGACTTCGTCTACCGGCTGCCCGAAGGCATGGACGATCTCGCCGCGGCGCCGCTGCTCTGCGCGGGGATCATCGGCTACAGATGCTTGCGGCTCGTCGGCATCGTCGGCGACGACGCCGGCCTGCCGGGGGCGGCGGCTCGCAGGGCGCGGCCTGACGGAGCTGGGCCGCCGCCGCGCCGCCCGACATGCCCCGTCGCCTCGGCCTGTACGGCTTCGGCTCGGCGGCCCACCTCTGCACCCAGGTCGCCCGCTGGCGCGGCTGGGAGGTGTACGCGTTCACGCGCGGCGCCGAGCATCGCGCGCTGGCTCTCGAGCTGGGCGCCTCGTGGGCGGGTGAGACGTCGGAGGATCCCGGCGTCCTCCTCGACGCGGCCATCGTCTTCGCTCCCGCCGGCGAGCTCGCCGTCGACGCCCTGCGCGCGACCGACAAGGGCGGCATCGTCGCCCTCGGGCGGGATCTACTCGACGCCGATCCCGCCCATCGAGTACCCGTGGATCTACGACGAGCGCGTGATCCGCAGCGTCGCCAACTCGACGCGGCAGGACGCGCGCGAGCTGCTGCGCGACGCGGCCCTCGTGCCGGTGCGCAGCCGCGTGCAGGAGTACGACCTCGAGCAGGCCAACGAGGCGCTGCTCGACCTCAAGGAAGACCGGGTCCGCGGGTCGGCGGTGCTGCGGATCGTCTAGAGGCCGCCGGCTTCGTCGCCCGGGTCACGCCCGGGCCGTCAGTAGCCTCATATGCAGTCGAAGAGACCGTAGCCGGCCTCGCCGGCGGCGGCTTGGCCTCCGCAGGCGCCGGTCGCGACGCAGGCGGTCACCGCCGGGGCGACCTCATCGTTCGCCCTCCCTGCTCCGAGGCGCTCGAGCATCGGGCGCACGAGGTCGCAGTAGGGGAAGGCGGCGCGGTAGCCGGCGGGCCGGTCGGCGGCGCGGGCCGCGTAGTGCGCCTGCACCCAGCACTCGCCGCCGCAAGCGTCGACGACCGGGCAGGCGGCGCACTCGGCCCGGTCGCGCGCCGCAGCCGCGCGCAGCAGGCGTAGCGAGGGCGAGTCGCGCCAGATGCGCTCCAGCGGCTCGCGCCCGAGGTCGCCGGCGACGAAGGCGGGGTCGCCGACCGTGATGGCGCACGCGTGGACCCGGCCGTAGGGGTCGATCGCGAGGTCGCGGCAACCAGAGGCGCAGAGGTCGTTGCGGGCGCCGACCCGACGCCCCCACGAGGGGAGATTGTCGACGACGAGGCCGATCTCATCGGCGACCGCGACCAGCTCGTCGATGGCGGCGAGCAGGTCGTCCCCGTCGGGGATGAGACTCTCGGGGCGGCCGTCATCGAGGCCACTGTCGCCGTCGGAAGAGCCGTCTGTGCCGCGCGCGCCGCCATGCTGGTGAGGAAGGATCAGGTGGAGCCGGCCGACACCGGCCTGCCGCAGCTCGCGGGCGAGCTGCGGCAGGCCGGCGAGCACCGGCTCCACCAGCACCGTGTTGGCGACCGGGTCGAGGCCGGCGGCCTGCAGGTTGGCGATCGACGTGAAGACCTCGGCGTGGTTGCCTTCGCCGCGCAGGGCGTCGTTGACCTCGCGAGGCCCGTCGATGCTGATGAGAGGACGCAGACGGCCCTGTCCCGCGGCCGACAGCGCCGCGGCCGTCTCGCGACCGACGAAGCTGTTGAAGAAGAAGCGGGCCCCTGCGCCGTGGACACCGGTCACGTGCCCGATCAACTCCGGCAGGTCGCGACGGAGGAGCGGGTCGCCGCCGAGAAACACGAAGCCACTCGCTCCCAGTGCTGCGCACTGGTCGATCGCGTCCTTCCACTGCGACGTCGACAGTTCGCCGGGGGCTGCCGTGCGGTCACGGTTGTAGCAGTGCCGGCAGTGGTGGCCGCAGCGGTGCGTGACGTGGAGGTAGATCTCGCGCAGGCGCTCGAGCGGCTGTCCGCGCAGAGGCGCCTCCCCGATCAGCCGGCGGAGGACGGGCAGGTCGCTGGCGTCGTCGACATCGACCCAGAGCGGGAGCTGGCAGACCTCGAGGCCGCGCTCGGCGGCGCCGCACAGCGTCGCCGCGAACAGCGCGGCCGTGCCCATCGGCGTACCGTCAAGCAGTTCGCGCACCTGGTCTCCGCGTGCGTGCCAGGTGCCGGCGTCTGTCCCGATGAGGTAGTAGCCGCCGTCGGCGGCCGGGCCGACGACGAGCCGCCCGGCCGGGGACGGCGTCTTCGCGGCTGCGACGGCGTCGCGCAGGTACCGCGCAGGGATCGGTGGGCTGTCGCTGTTCACCACGACCACGCCGCTCGCGCCCTGCGCGAAGAGGTCGGCGAAGACCCCGCTCAGACGCTCGGCGAGCGTGCGTCCGGTCTGAGGCCGAACGTGCCATGCTGTCGCGCCGTCATCGGTCTCCGTCGCCGCCCGGCGTGCGGGTGTCGAGCTGAGCGCTGCGAGGTCGCGGAAGAAGCGGGTGGCGTCCGCACTGGCTTCATCGTCACCGCGCGCCAGAGCGACGACGCGCGAGCAGTCCCGGATCGCCTCGCCCTGGCCGAGCGTGCCCGCCAGCAGACCCGCGTAGATCTCGAGGGCGCGGCCCTCACCCACGTCGGCGGCCAGCCGCGTCTTGACCTCGCCGGGCACGAGCGCCCGCGCCATGACCACCAGCGCGGGTCGGCCGGCGACGCTCGGCGGCGACGCGGCCGCATCGTGTGTCGGCGTCGGGCCTGCTCCGCCCGTCACCGGCGCGCCGTCGTCGGGATCCTGGTCATCAGAGCCTCACGATCATGGGCGCCGGCCTAATCGTCACGGCTCTTGTGACCGCGGCCGTGCGTCCTCGTGGTCGCCTCCATTATGGGAGCCGGGAGCCATAACGGACAAGCCGACTCCGGTCTCGCGCCGCCACCACGCCTGCATCAGACGCGGCACGCCCGCCAGCGCGGGCAGGTAGGTGACGATCGAGACGACGCGATCGAGTGCGTGGGATCCCCGGCCGGCGCGCGTAGCCGACCGGCGCCGCGAGACCGAGGAGGAGCGGCGTCCAGACGCCAGCGGCGAGGCCGAGCGCCGCGGGGCCGATCCAGTACCAGGGGTGGACGCCGGGAGAAGCAGCATCACGAGTGTCCACGACCAAGCGAAGACGGCGGCGGTCTGCTCGCGCCCGCGCAGGCGCAAGGACAGCGTGAGGAGGCCGGCGACGGCGAGGGCGACGCACGCCGCCCTCGCCGTCGCCGGCCCCGTCGCCGCGTCAAGGAGCCCGAACACCGCCGATCCGGCCTTCCAGTCGCGTCCCCGCCTCGGCGAGCGAGCCGACGAGCCCGCCGGTCAGAGCGTAGGGCAGCGCCGGCAGCGCCAGCGCCGGCACGAACCCGAGGAGGAATGGCAGCGGCCGTGCCCGTCGGCCGAGCAGCGCGGGCACGACCAGCGCGAGCGGCGTCACCTTGACGAGGGCCGCGACACCGAGGGCGACGCCGGCCGCCGTGTCGCGTCGGCGCACGAGCAGCCCCGCCGCGACGACCACGAACAGGACTCCGACGACGTCGAGATGCGCCGACCACCACGTCTCGACGATGCAGAACGGGCAGGCGAGATAGAGCAGCAGCGCCTGCCGCCGCCGTCGGGTGTCGGCGAGCCACCAGATCGCGGCGGCGGCGAGCAGGTCGGCGGCGCCCAGCACCAGCTTGAGGGCGGTGAGCCCGCCACCGAGACCGGCGAGCACGAGGAACAACGCTTGGGCGAGCGGCGGGTAGGGCGTCCGCAGGTCGCGGGTGGTTGACCGACTCACGTCCGGTGAACGCGACCTCGTCCAGGCGGGCGTCCTTTGGTGCGTAGAGGTAGGGGTTGATCGCCAGCCAGCTGGACGCGCCCGTCCCAGAGGTAGCGTTGGTAGTCGTCCGTGAGGGCGGGCGCGACCGGCAGGAAGGCGAGCCGCGCGAGAAGAGCGACGCACAGCACGGCGCGCAGCGGGAGGGCGTCGCGGGCCGAGGCCAACAGCAAGAAGCCGGCGACGGCGACGGCGTACACTAGGACGTAGCGGGAGGCCGGTGTCCGCAAGCCGCCGGCAACGGCCGGTCCGAGCAGCCCGGCCGCGAGGAGCGCGAGACCCAGCCAGGCACGAGACGATGGACGCGACAGTACCCGGACCCACTCTGCCGCGCGGCTCATGGCCGCATCCCTCGGTGCGCGTGGTCGTGCCGGTGCTCGACGAGGCGGAGGCGCTGCCCGGCCTCCTCGCCGAACTCGCCGAGCTCGGCCTGCTCGGCCACACGCTGTTCGTGGACAACGGCTCGCGGGACGGCGGCCCGGAGCTCATCCGTGCCGCCGGCGGCGAGGTGCTGTGCGAGCCGCGGCGCGGCTACGGGTACCCGTGTCTGACCGGGGCCCGCGCGGCCGCCGCGCGCGGGGCCGCCGTCATCGTCTTCATGGAGGCCGACGGCACCGACGACCCGGCGGAGGTACAGGTCCTGGCGCAGCCGGTGCTCGACACCGCCGCCGACCTCGTCATCGGCTCGCGCCGCGGCGCCGTCCGCGGCGCCGACCGCCGGCCGCATGCCCCTGCACCAGCGCCTCGGCAACGAGTGGCTGGCGGCCAGCCTGACGGTCCTCTTCGGTCTCCGGCTCAGTGATGACGGCCCCTTTCGCGCCATCCGCACCGACCTCCTCGAGCGGCTGCGGCTCGAGGAGCGCGCCTACGCCTTCCCGACCGAGATGGCCGTGAAGGCGCATCTCGTGGGCGCCCGCATCGTGACGCGCGACACGAGCTATCGGGAGCGGGCCGGGTGCTCGAAGATCGCCGGCACCTGGCTCGGCTCCCTGCGCGCCGTGCGCGACATCGTGTGGTGCGTCACGCGTCTGCGCCTGCGCGGCTTCGCCCTCGAGTCGCCGACTCCCCGGCGCCTCTGAACCGGCCGCCGGGCGCTGCGGCCGCGTCAGTAGACCGGCAACTTCGGCCGCGGCGTCCGCGCTGCGAGAACGGCGTCCACACCGAGGGTGCGACCCGACTGCGAGAACGCCACGGCGAACAGCACCAGCAGCATGATCAGGTAGGTGCCCGGCCACTCGGTCGGAGTCCCCGAAGTGGCCAGCAGCAGGTTGAGCTGGAAGGCGCCGCCCGCCAGTCCCGCGACCGGGGTGAACAGCCCGACGAGGAGGAAGAGCCCCATGACGACGAGCTCGGCGACGAGCTGGCCGTACGCGAACACGGCTGCGTTGGGGATGACCACGTCGTTGAGCAGGTCGGCGTAGAAGCCCACCTTGGTCGTGTCGGCATACTCTTGGACGAAGTCAGCCCAGCGTTCGGGCGCGTAGAGGTCTTTCCTCAGATTGTCAGCCCACACGGCGAGAAAGATGCCGCCCATCATGACGCGGAGACCAGCCATCATGAGCTCGCTGCGGGCGCTCCGCGTGCGCCAGAGAGTCACGGTCCCTCCTCGTCGGTTGCCGGGGGGATACCCTGTGAGGGGGGACGGTCGAACCTCTCGTGGCTCGTCGCCGCCTGTGGCGGTGCTGCGGGTGGGCTGAGCGGCGGACCGCTCGGCTCGCCGGTTCGCCTCAGCCGCCGGCGACCGGCGGCAGCAGCTCGACCCGGTCGCCGTCGGCGAGCTCCGTCGCCATCATCGCCTGCGGGGCGAGGAACACGCCGTTCAGGATGACGCTGACGAGGGGCCGGCCCTCGAAGAGCAGCCGGCCGGCCAGGGTGGGGCGGGCGGCGGCGACGGCGTGGAGCAGGTCGCGGACGGTGTCGGCCTCGCAGGGCAGCTCCTCCGCGCCGCTCGGCGCGGTGAGCGAGGCGGGGAGCGCGACCTCCACGCGGGGCCTCGACGATGGCGCCATCGACGGGCTCTTCTACTCGATCATCCGCTCGACGGCGCGCAGCGCCTTCTCGCGGATGTCGGGCGCGACGCGCACCTCGTGCCGCTCGGCGTCGTCGAACTCGTCGACCGAGGGTCGCGACGCAGCGCTCGAGCGTCGTGAGCTTCATGTCCGGGCAGACGACGCGCGCCGAGGCCGCCACGAAGCGCCGATCTGGGTAGAGGCGTTCGAGCCGGTGCAGCAGGCCGGTCTCGGTGGCGATGATGAACGTGGAGCGCGGCGTTCTTCGCCGGCTCGCGCAGCATGCCCGAAGTGCTGGTCACGAGGTCGGCCATCTCGAGGACCTCGCGTCGGCACTCGGGGTGGGCGAGGACGACGGCCTCGGGGTGGGCCGTCCTGGCGGCCTCGATCTGGGCCGTCGTGATCGCGTCGTGCACGTGGCAGTACCCCGGCCACAGGATCATCCGCCGCCCCGTCATCCGGTTCACGTAGTCGCCGAGGTTGCGGTCGGGGACGAAGATGATCTCCTGGTCGGCCGCGAACCGCTGGACGACCTGGACCGCGTTGGCGCTCGTGCAGCAGACATCAGTCTCTGCTTTGACCTCGGCCGAGGTGTTCACGTACGAGACGACGACGGCCTCCGGGTGCTCCGCCTTGAGGCGGCGGAGCCCTTCGGCCGTCGCCATGTTCGCCATGGGGCAACCGGCGCGCGGCTCGGGCATGAGCACGGTCTTCTCCGGCGAGAGGATGGAGGCCGTCTCGGCCATGAAGCGGACGCCGCAGAAGAGGATGACCTTCGCGTCGGTCGCCGCCGCCTTGCGGGCGAGCTCGAGCGAGTCGCCGGTGTGGTCGGCCGCGTCCTGCACCTCGGGGCGCTGGTAGTTGTGGGCGAGGATCACAGCGTCGCGCTCGCGCGCGAGGCGGCGCAGCTCGAGCTTGAGGTCGTCGTGGTCGGCCATGGTGTCACCCGCCGTTCGGAGGCTGCTCTGCTGGTGGACGAGTATACGACGGGCCGGGCGGGCTCGCTGCGCGAGCCCTTCGGCGGAGCGACTCAGCCCGCTTCGCGGGCGTCCTCGCTCCGCTCCTCCCCGCCGTCTTCGCCGCGCACCGCCGCCAGCCGCTTCTTGAAGCCGGTCTCCTCCATGATGGTCTGCACTTCGGCGACAACGTCGTCGGGCGGGTAGAGGTCGCCGAGACCGAGCTTCTCGCGGATCTCGAGCAGGTGGTCCATGTAGTCGGTCCACTTCTCGCCCCACGCCTCGAAGACGCCGGGGAACATGAGATGCGGGTTGCCGCCCATCCCCTTGTCGTAGAAGTTGCCGCACCATTCGGCGAACATCTCGACGTGCCGGCGCCCGGCGCCCATCTCCACCTGCAGGCCGCGGACGACCTGATTGATGACCGCGACCGAGTTGTGACGCGGGCAGCGGCTCTGGCAGGTGTAGCAGTAGAAGCAGTACCAGATCGCGTCGTCGGTGAGCAGGCTCTCGTCGCCCTCGAGGGCGCGGCGCGCGGTCTCGCGCGGCGAGTACTCGGTGAAGCGCGCGGCGGGGCAGCCCGAGGTGCAGATGCCGCACTGGATGCAGCTCTGGAAGCCGTCCTTGTGGTCGTGCATGCGCGGGTCGTTCGAGGATGCGGGCGACGAGCTCCGGGTCGCGCTTCGGCGCCGAGGTGAAGCTGTTGTCGGCGATGAGCGCGCGCGGTCCGTCGGGCGTCGTCTTCTCGTCAGGCATCGGTCGCGGCCTCCGGGGGCGTCTCTGCGGCCGAGAAGAACTCGGGCCAGAAGTGGACGGGGACGTCGAGCTTGAGCTGCCGCGCGGCGGAGCGGACGTTGTCGCGGCAGAGCACGCACGGGGTGACGATGGGGGCCTTCTGCCCGGCGGCATAGCGCAGCAGGCGCTCACTGCCCTTGGTGGCGCCGCGGTACATGCCGCCGAGGGCGCCGCAGCAGGCGCTGTGCAGGGTCGGGAAGTCGAGGCGCAGGTCGGCGCCCGAGAGCTCGGCGGCGGCGGCCAGCGCCGCCAAGCGCCGCGTCGCGGTCGGCGAGGCAGCCGACGTAGGGGACGAAGGCGGGCGCGGCGGCTCGCAGGGCGAAGCCCTGACGTCGCGCCCGCTCCGCCAGCGTGTCCCAGAGAGGCGCGGTCGAGATGCCGGCCTCCGCGAGGCTGGCGTCGCAGGCCGGGCAGGCGGTGTAGACGAGCTGGTCCGGCCGGAAGTGGCTCGTCACGGCGCCGCGGCTCGGGTGGCCGCAGCAGCCGGCGTCTCTCTGCCTCGTCGAGGACGACGCCGAAGCCGGCGGCCACTTCGTGGACGCGGGCGTGCAGGGCGCCGTCCTGGGGCAGTGCGCAGCCGGCGTAGAAGGGCAGCGTGAGGGCGTCCGGGCCGGCGGACTTGGCCGCTCTGCGGGCGGCCGCGGGGCCGGCCCCTCGCCGGCCGGGGACCATCTGTGTCGTCGCCTTGAAGCCCGCCTCGGCGGCGCCGACGAGGTCGCGCGGCACGTGACCGCGGCTCGCCATCGTGGCGCCGAAGACGAGGTTGTCGATGCGCGGGTGACCGCTCGAGCCGCCGCGCGGCGACCTCGGCCGCCGATCGTTCCGGGCAGCGCAGACGGCCGCTCTCGCGCTCGATGGCGCGGAGACGCCGCAAGCACGTCCGCGACGTCGATGTCCATGCGGCAGGCGTCGGTGCAGGCGCCGCACTCGGTGCAGCGCCAGAGGTCGTCGGAGTCGAGAACGACCGCGATCTCGCCGGCGAGGATCAGGCGCACCAGGCGCCGGGGCCCGCGGTAGAGGTCGCGGCCGTTCGGACAGCTCGAGGTGCACTGGCCGCACTGGTAGCACATGACGCACTCCTCGGCGAGCTGCTCGAACTCGGCGACCACGGTGTCAGCGTACGTGGGCACAGTCTTCACCTCCCACGCAGGCCGGGGTCTCGGACCCGGCGAGGAGGGCGAGCTCGCGCTCGAGGGCGGCGAGCTCGGCCGTGTCACCGGTCGCCCGCGCGTGGAAGAGGCGAAGGCGCCGGGCCACGCTCGTGTGGTCGACGGCGCAGAGGTGCCACTGCTCGATGGGCACGGGCAGGCCGGCTTCGGCGAGCAGCTCCTCGGCCAGGTGGCGCTGCTCTGCCGCGCTGGCGTCTCCACTGCGGTAGTGACAGCGGCCCTCGGCGCAGCCGGCGAGGAACACGCCGGCTGCGCCGAGCCGGACCGCCTCCACGATGTGCAGGGCGCTCACACGGCCGACACAGGGGAGCTCCACGAGACACACGTCCTCGGGGTAGCGGTCGCGGTGCTGGCCGCTCAGAGAGAGGGCGGCACCGGCGCACTCCTTGCAGTAGAAGCCCACGACCGGCCGGTCGACGCCGCGCGTCAAGGTCGCGAGGCGGCCGAACATCGCCTCGTCGGTCAGGTTGTGGGTGATGGCGACCTCAGGGCAGACCGCGGCGCAGATGCCGCAGGCGAGGCAGACCTGATCGTCGATGACGGCCAGCTTGCCGTCGTCCTTGACCTTCGCCGGGCGCGGCGCGTCGCCGGGGCGGTCGACCAGCGCGATGGCGCCGGACGGGCACATCTTCATGCAGGTGTCGCAGCCGACACAGGCCGCGGCGTCCACCGTGGAAGCCGGGCTCTTGCGCCGCCCCGCCGAGCTCAGGAAGTTGTGGATCTCGCTGGCCACGGCCGACGCTTCGGTCGTGACCTCGCTGAGCGCCTTGGGGCCGGCGGCGGAACCGCAGACGAAGATGCCCTCGCCTGTCGTCTCTGTGACGCGGTGCTTGCGGTCGAGGATGTCGACGAAGCCGTCCTCGTCGAGCTGGATCCCGAGCGTCTCGGCGAGCTCGTGGGTCTCGGCTGCGGGCACCATCCCGGCGGAGAGCACGACGACGTCGGGGCGCAGCACCATCGTGCGCGCCGCGGTCACGTCCTCGAGCTCGATGACGGGCTTCCCTTCACCGTCGAACTGCACCTCCGGCGGCGTGCCGCGCAGGAACTCGACGCCGGCGCGCCGAGCCGCGAGGAACCAGTTCTCGTAGCCGATGCCGGCGGTCCTCATCTCGAGGTAGCAGATCGTGACCTTCATCTGCGGGAAGAGCTGCTTGAGGCGCATGGCGTGCTTGAGCGCGATCATGCAGCAGAGGCGCGAGCAGTAGTGCAGCCGCTTGCGGTCGCGGGAGCCGGCGCACTGGACCATCACGACGTGCTGCGCCGGCACCAGGCCGAGGGCCGCCTGGTCCTCCCACTCGTCCATCATCTCGGCGAGCTCGACCTGGGTGATGACGTGGTCGTGGCCGTAGCCCAGGTACTCGAGCAGCCCGGACGGCGCCGGCTCGCAGCCGACGGCGGTCAGGATCGCCCCGACGCGCACCGTCTCGCGGACGGGCGACTGCGTGAAGTCGATGGCGTCGACCGGGCACTCCTCCACGCACTTCCCGCAGAAGGTGCAGGTCTCGAGATCGACGGTCCGTACCACGCGCCCGTCGTAGTACTCGGTGTAGATCGCCTTCTTGCCCGGCTCCTCGGAGGCGACGGGGCAGACCGTCTCGCAGGTGCCGCAGTTGACGCAGGTCCCGGTCACGATGTTGGGGAGGCGGCGGAGCGCGACTTCGAAGTCGCCGGGGCGGCCCTTGACCGACTCGACCGTGGTCCGCCGCCAGATGTGCAGGTTCGGGTGGTCGATGACCTGGTTGCGGTGGAAGCACTTGCGCACGCCGGCCTGCTGGTCGCTGGTCGGCAAGCACTGGCCGCAGTCGTTGGTCGGGAAGACGGTGCCGATGCGGGCGGCCCGTCCGCCGAGGAAGGGCCGCCGCTCGACGAGCTCCACGCTGTGGCCCATCTGGGCGATCTCGGCGGCGGCCTGCGTGCCGGCGACGCCGCCGCCGATGACGAGCACGCCGTCGCGGCGGCGGACATGGGCGAGCTGGTCCGCCACGGCGGCGGGGTAGGCGACCGCCGCCTCGACGAGGCGGATCGCCTTGTCGGTCACCGCCGCGACGTCGTGGTCGTGGACCCAGCTGCAGCCCTCGCGGATGTCGGCGATCTCGAGGTGCAGGCCGCGGGCGCGCAGCTTCTGGAAGCGGCGCGCCGCGAAGTCGGTCGAGCAGCCGGCGAAGACGAGCTTGCGCCCGTCGCCGGCCTCCATCAGCTCGAGCAGGCGCGCCATGCCCTCGCGGCTGCACCAGTGCCGGCCGCGCAGCACTTCGGCGTGCTCGCGCGCGGCCGTCTCGAGCCGGTCGAAGTCGATGTTGTCCATCGTGCCGGCGCACTCGCAGAGGAGGACGAGAGGGGTGGTCGCCGGCGCGCTCACGCCTGCGCCTCCGCAGTCGCCGTCTCGGCGTCGGCGGACGGCACCTCCGGCGGTCGAGCCTCGATCGCGTCGACCGGGCAGTTGCGGGCACATGTGCCGCAGCCGATGCAGCGGTCGCCGTCGAAGAGGATCGTGCGGTAGACGGTCACGCGCGGCGGCACCTCGACGGGGCCGACCGGCTCGTCGCGCATGAGGCGGCGCAGCGCGACGCCGAGCTGGCCGCGGCGGCTGTCGGCCGGCGCGTCGAGCAGCTGGTGCACGTCGAAGGTCTCGCCGCGCCGGCTCGCGCCGGTCGGACAGTCCTTGGCGCACGTGCCGCAGCCGATGCAGAGGTCTTCGTGGCGGACGATCTCGCAGCCGATGCTGCCGCTCGAGCTTGCGTGGGTCGCGGGCAGACGCCTGAAGATCGCGCGGCCGCGGTCGGTGAGCGGCATCAGCGCTCACCTCCTGCGCTGGCCGCCACGACGTCCTCGCCGGCCGGTCGTCGCTCGAGCGGCGGCAGGGCGCCGACGACGCGGTCCATCTCTCTGACCGCGGCGACGAATCTCGGCGGCTCACCGGCGCTCATCGTGAACATGCGGCAGCGCTCGGGCTCGACGCCGACGCTCTCGAGCAGACGCTGCACGAACTTGACGCGGTCGATGGCGTTGAAGTTGCCCTCGCGGTAGTGGCACTGGCCCTCGAGGCAGCCCGCCACCATGACTCCGTCGGCGCCCTCGGCGAGGGCGCTCAGCAGGTGCAGCGGGCTGACCCGGCCGGTGCAGGGCAGCAGGATGAGCCGCACCGTCGGCGGCAGGGGGGTGCGGGCGTTGGCGCTGGTGTCGGCGGCCGCGTAGGCGCACTCGCGGCAGCAGAAGGCGACGATCGAGCGCTCGCCCTCCGCGGCCGCCACTGCGGCGGCCTCGCGAGGCGCCGTCAGGGCCGTCGCGCCCTGTGCGGCCGCGGTCATACCGTCGCCTCCGCCAGGACCTCGGCGTCCGAGTAGCGGCCGAGCTGCATCGCTCCCGTCGGGCACTCGGCCGCGCAGATGCCGCAGCCGCGGCAGATGTTGGGGTCGACGACCGAGTGCGCGTCTGTCCCGGTCGTCAGGTGGATCGCCCCCTGCGGGCAGGCGTCCTCGCACACGCCGCAGGCGATGCACGCCTCGGGGTCGCTGGCCGCCACCTGGGCGGCGGTCATGGTGTAGCCGCTCGCCAGCATGGCGACCACGCGCGCGGCCGCCGCCTTCGCCTGGGCGATCGAGTCGGGGATGCTCTTCGGGCCCTGCGCGGTGCCGGCCACGAACATGCCGGCGCGCTGCGTGTCGACTGGGGCGAGCTTGGGGTGGTACTCGCGGATGAAGCCCGCGGCCCCGGTCTGCACGCCGGCGACGTGGGCGATGTCGCGCGTGCCCTCGCTGGCCTCGAGCCCGGCGGAGAGCACGACGAGGTCGTAGAGGTCCTCCTGCTTGCGCCCGGTCATCGTGTCCTCGAGGCGGACGCGCAGGCTGCCGTCCTTCTCCTCGAGGATCTCGCCGACGCGCCCGCGCACGTAGCGCACGCCGCGCTCCTGTACGAGCCGGTAGTACTCCTCGTGGGCCTTGCCGGGCGCGCGCAGGTCGGTGTACCCGATCGTGACCTCGGCGTCGGGGTAGTGCTGCTTGATGAGCGACGCGTTGAGGGTGGCGAAGAGACAGCAGACGGCGGAGCAGTGCTGGTTGCCGGTGCTCGAGACGTCGCGCGAGCCGACGCACTGGAGCATGAAGATGCGCTTGGGGACGGCGCCGTCCGACGGCCGGTAGAGCTCGCCCTCGGTCGGGCCGGCGGCCGAGAGGAGCCGCGAGAGCTGGCCCTGGGTGAGGACGTTGGCGTGACGCCCGTAGCCGAGCGGCGCCTTGCGGGCGGCGTCGAACTGCTGGTGGCCGGTCGCGAGGATGACGGCGCCGACGGAGAGCTCCTCGACGGTCTCGGTCTGGTCCCAGTCGATCGCCCCGGACGGGCAGGCGCGGACGCAGGAGTCGCACTCGGAGCAGACCGCGCAGTTGAGGCAGCGCTGCGCCTCGGCGACGGCCTCCTCGGCCGTGTACCCGCGGCTGACCTCGGCCCAGTCGGTCCGTCGCCGTCACCCCGTCGACCATCGCCATCGGCACGCGCTGGCCGGGCTCGATGGCGGCCAGCTCCTCGTCGGTCGGGCGCGCCTCGGGGCGGGCGTCGTCCCAGACGGGCAGCAGGCGCTCGCCGCGCAGGTGGTTGTGGATGGCGGCGGCGCCGCGGCGGCCGGCGGCGATCGCCTCGATGGCCGTGTAGAAGCCGACGGCCGCCGCGTCGCCGCCGGCGAAGACGCCCTCGCGGGTCGTCATCATCGTGTCGCGGTCGACGCAGATCTGGCCGTCCTTCAGCTCGAGACCTTCGCAGCCCCGGGCGAAGTCGTCGACCAGCGCCTGGCCGACGGCGAAGATCACCGAGTCGGCGGCGAGCTCGAACTCGGAGCCCTCGACGGGGACCGGCTGACGCCGACCCGAGGCGTCGGGCTCGCCGAGCTCGCAGCGCTGTAGCTTGATGCCGGCGACGCGGCCGTCGCCGAGGATCTCGAGCGGCTGGACCAGGAACTCGACCGTGAGGCCCTCCTCGCGCGCCTCTTCGAGCTCGCTCGCGTTGGCCGGCATCTCGACCTCGGTGCGCCGGTAGACGAGGGTGACGTCGGGCTCGTGTCCGGCGGCGGCCTGCAGGCGGATCGCGAGCTGCGGGCGGCGTCGAGGGCGACGTCGCCGCCGCCGATGACGACGACCTTCTCGCCGACCGCCGGCGTACCGCCGAGGTTCAGCTCGCGCAGCATCTCGACGGCGCGCGTGACGCCGTCGAGGTCGCCGCCGGGGAGGTCGACCTCGGCGCTCTTCTGCAGGCCGGTGGCGAGGTAGACGGCCTTGTAGCCCTGCTCGAACAGGCCGTCGATGGTGAAGTCGGTCCCGGCCCGCTGCCCGAGCTTGAGCTCGGGGCCGAGGGCCAGCACCTGCTCGATCTCGCGCTGGATCACGTCGTGCGGCAGGCGGTAGTCGGGGATGCCGGTGCGCAGCATGCCGCCGGCGACCGGCTGGGCCTCGAAGACGGTGACCTTGTAGCCCAGGTTCGCGAGGTCGCGGGCGCAGGTGAGGCCGGCGGGGCCGGCGCCGACGATCGCGACGGGCTCGTCGTGCACGAGCGGCGCCGGCTGTACCGGCAGCGTCGGGCCGACGCTGTCGGCGACGAAGCGCTTGAGGCCGGCGATGGCGATCGGCTCGTCCACCGACCCCCGCGCGCAAGCGGTCTCGCAGAGCGCTGTGCAGACGCGCCCGCAGACGCTGGGGAAGGGGTTCGGTTCGCTGGCCACGCGGTAGGCGTCCTCGAAGCGGCCGGCCGCCACGAGCGCGACGTAGCCCTGCGCCGAGGTGTGCACCGCGCAGGCGCTCTTGCAGGGGCTCCAGCCCTTCTTGTCGACGGCGAAGATGCTGGGCACGGCGTTGGCGAAGGGGCGGTAGATCGCCGTGCGCTCGGCGACGCCCTCCTCGTACGAGCTGGGGTAGTGCACCGGGCAGACGGGCACGCACTCGCCGCAGCCGACGCAGGCCTCGGTGACGTAGCGCGGGTGGTGGCGCAGCGTGACGCGGAACTCGCCGGGCGGGCCCGAGATCTCGTCGACGTCGGTCAGGGTGTGGATGTGGATGTGACCGTTGAGCGCCGTCGAGGTCAGCCGCGGCGCCAGCGAGCACATCGCGCAGTCCTCGGTGGGGAAGGTCTTGGCGAGCTTCGCCATGTAGCCGCCGAGCGACTGCTCGCGCTCGACGAGGTGGACGTCGATGCCGGCCGCGGCGAGCTCCTCGGCGGCGCTCATGCCGGCGATGCCGCCGCCGACGACCAGCGCGGAGCGGCTGAGGAAGGTGCGGCGGCGGGGCAGGTCGCTCTGGTGGCGCGCCCGCGCGACGGCGCCCTCGACGATCTTCTTCGCCTTCTCCTGGGCGCGCTCGGGCTCGTGGCGGTGCACGAACGAGCAGCCCTCGCGGATGTTGGCGAAGGCGACCGCGTTCTCGCCGAGCTTCAGCTCGCGGGCGATGCGGTCGAAGGTCGGGCCCTGGAAGCGCTGCGAGCAGGAGGCGATGACGACGTGGTCGAGGCCGCGCTCTTCGACCGCCTCGGCGATGAGCTCGCGGCCCTCGGTGCCGCACATGAACTGGTTGACCGCGACCTCGACGACGCCGTCGAGGGTGCGGGCGTGGGCGGCGAGCGGCTCCATCTCGACGACGCCGGAGATGTTGCCGCCGCACTCGCAGAGGAAGACGCCGGCTCTCATCGCGCACCCCCGGCCTTCGTCGTGGCCCTCGTGGACGAGGTCTTCGCGAGGCGCCGATGCGCTCGAGGAGCGGCTCGACGTCCTGTGAGTGCGTCTCGACGCCGAGCACCGTGTCGGGGTCGGCGCCCAGCGCCAGCGCCAGGAGCTGCTGCACGTGCAGGTGCACGAACGGGTACTCCTCGTGCGTCGTCGCCGAGATGATGTCGTGGTAGCGGTCGAACTGCACGTGGCAGTTGGGGCACATGTGCACGCAGACGTCGACCTTCTCCTCGGCCAGCCGGCGCAGTTTCTCACGCGTCACCGCGACCGAGATCGACGGGTTCACGAAGCGCTGGCGGAAGCCGGCGCCGCAGTGCGTGGTCTTCTCGTTGTAGGCGCCGGTCGGGACCGCGCCGGCCGGAATCAGGAGCTCCTCGGGGACCATGAAGTTCTCGCTGCTGCCCATGGTCTCGTCGGGGAAGACCTTGCAGTAGTGGCAGGCCGGGTGGGTCGCGACCTTGAGGCCGTCGAGGCGACGGCGCACGAGCCCGGGGATGCTCTCGTGCGCCCCCCACAGGATGTCGAGCGCGTGCCGGTGCTCGACGGCGCCGGCCACGCGGTCGTCGTAGCGGCGGCCGACCTTGGCGAGCACGGCGTTGGTCTGCGCGCGGTACTCGTCGACCTCGAGGATGTTGCGCGCCTTCTTGTTGACCGCGTAGCAGGTCGAGCAGAGGTAGCTGACGATGGGGTGACCGTCGTCGACGGCGACGCACGCGTTGCGGGCGGCGAGGCCGACGGTCGTCTCGATCGGGATGAGGTCCGAGTAGTACCCGAGCCCGGTGCAGCAGGTCTGCTGGGGGTTCACCGTGTACTCGATGCCGAAGCGCTCGAAGAGCCACTTCGTCGACGCTTCGACGCCGGGGTACTCGGCGGAGACCAGGCAGCTGCGGAAGATCATGCACGCCGCCGTCCGTTCGGGCGACGTCGGGGGTCTTGGCGAAGCGCGCGCTCATCGGGCTCCCTCGGTCGATGCCAGCGTCCTATTCTGAATAACTCGTAGCTAATCCTGCAAATCATCAATCGCTTATAGTATACGTCCCACTGATAAGGCTTGGGATGAGCGCGCCATCTCCCGGCAGACGCTGGTCGCGGGGGCATCCGGGTGCCGTCTGCGAGGTTTTGCGAGAAGCGGCAGGGGTACTCTCGACAAGCAGTACGCCCCCGCTCCCGCACGGGGATCACGCCCCGCGAGAGCCAGGTCATCAGGAGGAACGATGGGCCAGGTCTCTCCGCTTCCGTCTTCGCGACCAGCGACGTCCTCCGACGTCGCGCCCGCAGGCGTCTCGGCCTGCGTCCCCGGTGCGCATGATCGCGACCGACGCGCTGCGCGCTGTGCGGCGCCCGGCTCGAGGAGGGCACACAGCGCTTCATGGTGGTGTCGCCGCAGTCGGTCGACCGGCCGCTCACCGTGTGCCACACCTGCCGCAACGCGGCGCTGACCGAGGGGTACCGGCCCGCGGGCTGAGGCCTTCTTGCTAGAATGGGCCACCCGACCAGAGGGTGAGCCCATGCGTTTCCTCGATGCCTGCGCCCGTCGTCCCGTTGACGCCACGCCCGTGTGGCTGATGCGCCAGGCCGGACGGTACCTTCCCGAGTACCGCGCCATCCGCGAGCGCCTTGCCTTCATCGAGATGTGCAAGCGCTCCGACGTGGCCGCCGAGGTGACGCTGCAGCCGCTGCGCCGCTTCGAGCTCGACGCCGCCATCGTCTTCGCCGACATCCTCCTGCCGCTCGAGCCGATGGGCATCGGCTTCACCTTCACGGCCGAGGGCGGCCCCGTCATCGACCACCCGATCCGCAGCGGCCGCGACGTCAAGGGCGTGCGCGCCATCGACCCGCGGGAGCGAGCTCGGGTACGTGATGGAGACGCTTCGCCTGGTGCGCCGCGAGCTGCCCGAGACGACGGCGCTCATCGGCTTCGCCGGAGCGCCGTTCACGCTGGCGAGCTACGTGGTCGAGGGCGGGCACTCACGCAACTACGCGCGCGTGAAGCAGCTCATGCTGGACGAGCCTGTGACGTTCACCCACCTGATGGGCCTGCTCTCCGAGGTCGTCACGGGGTACCTGCTGGCGCAGATCGAGGCCGGCGCCCAGGCGGTGCAGCTCTTCGACTCCTGGGCCGGCTGGCTCTCGCCCTTCGACTACGAGCACGCCGTGCTGCCGCACGTGCGCTATGTGGTCGACAGCGTGCGCGGGCACGGCGTCCCCGTCATCTACTTCGCCAACGGCGCCGCCGGCATGCTGCCGCTGGTCGCGCAGGCCGGGCGCCGACGTCATCGGCGTCGACTGGCGGGTCGACCTCGACACCGCCTGGGCCCAGCTCGACGACGCGGCCGTCCAGGGCAACCTCGATCCGGCCGCGCTGCTCGGGCCGACCGAGGCCATCGAGGAGCGCATCGCGGACGTGCTGCGACGGGCGGGCGGCAGGCCGGGGCACATCTTCAATCTCGGGCACGGCCTGCTGCCCGAGACGCCGCCGGAGCACGTCGGCTACCTCGTCGACGCCGTGCACCGGCTGTCGGCACGCGGGTCCGAGGCGGCCGGCGGGCCGGACGGACCGGCCGCGGCGCAGGCCGCGAAGGAGGACGCATGACCGACAGCCTCGTCGACGTCGCCCTGCTCGCCTTCGGCGGTCCGACCGACCTGACGCGCATCCCCGACTTCCTCCAGCGCATGACGGGGCGTGAGCCCACACCCGAGACGCTGAAGTTCGTCGAGGGTCGCTACGAGACCATCGGCGGCGGCTCGCCGCTCCCCGAGATGACGCGCCGTCAGGCTCGCGCCCTGCAGGCGCGGCTCGTCCAGCAGCTCGCCTTCCCGCTGCGCGTGCGGCACGGCTTCCTCTACGCCGAGCCGAGCGTCACCGAGTGTCTCGCCGAGCTCGATGGCGAGGTGGTCGTGGCGCTGCCGCTCTCGCCCTTCGGCTCGCGCCTCACCTCCGACAAGTACCGCGCCGCGCTCGACGCGGCCGGGGCGGAGCATGTCCCGCTGCTCCAGGGGTGGTATGCGGGCGCGGGCTTCGTCAAGGCGATCAGCAAGCGCATCGCCGAGGCTCTCGACGGGTGCGACGCCGGCGAGTGGGCGGTGCTCTTCACCGCCCACAACGTCCCGGTCGAGAACGTCCTCGAGGGCGATCCCTACGTCGACCAGCTGCAGCAGACCATCGCGCAGCTGATCCCGCTGATCATGCCGGGCGACTGGCGCTTCGCGTTCCAGAGCAAGGGGCGCGGCGGCGGCGAGTGGCTCGAGCCCGAGGCGGAGGACGCGGTCAGGGTCCTCGCCGGCGACGGCTGGGAGAAGCTGCTCGTCGTGCCCGTCGGGTTCGTCAGCGACAACATCGAGACCCACTACGATCTCGACATCGAGCTGAAGGCGTTCGCCGAGGACTTGGGTATGGAGTACCGGCGCTCGGCGGCGCCGAACGACTCGCCGTTCTTCATCGAGGCGCTCGCCGACGTCGTCGTCGAGCACCTCGCGCACCGCCCGCTGGAGCAGGGGCCGCGCGCCTCCGGCGAGTCGCACACGCACGGTGGTTGAACTGTGAGCGACGCACCCCCGCGCCCGCCGCACCCGGATCGTCGTCGTCGGCGGCGGGATGACGGGTCTCGGGGCGGCGCGCGCCCTCGAAGACGCGCGCGCCGCGGACCCCTCCGTCGACTGGGTGCTCTACGAGGCCGAACCGCGCCTCGGCGGCAAGGTCCAGACCGTGCGCCGCGACGGCTTCGTGGTCGAGGGCGGCCCCGACTCGGCCATCATCGAGAAGCCGTGGCCGATCCAGATGGCACGCCGGCTCGACATCGGCGACCGCCTGCTCGACTCCAACGAGGACGTGCGCCGCAGCTTCGTCTTCGCGCGCGGCCGTCTTCACGAGCTGCCCGAGGGCATCATCCTCATGGTGCCGACGCGCATCGTGCCCTTCGCGCTCAGCGGCCTCATCAGCTGGCCCGGCAAGCTGCGCATGGGGATGGACCTGGTGCTGCCGCGCGGGGGCGAGGACGAAGACGAGAGCCTCGCGCGCTTCGTGCGGCGGAGGCTCGGCGACGAGGCGCTGGCGCGCATCGCCGAGCCCATCGTCGCCGGCATCCACGCCGGCGACCCCGAGACGATGAGCGTCGCCGCGACCTTCCCGATGTTCCGGCAGATGGAGCGCGAGCACCGCAGCCTGATCGTCGGGATGCTCGCGCGGCGCAAGGCGCGGGAGCGGGCGAAGGCGGCGGGGACGGCCGGGGGGCGGCGCCGGGGCGCCGAGCGGCGCTCCCGCGAGCGGGCGCGAGCCCTCGCTCGATACTTCTACTCGTTCGCCACCGGCCTCGGCGACCTGAGCGACGCGATGGCGGCCTCGCTGCCGGCCGAGCGGCTGCGCGCGGGCGTCTCGGTCGAGACGATGACGCGCCGCGGCGCCGGCTCCGGGGAGGGCGCCGACGGGCCGCGGTACTCGCTCGACCTCGGCGACGGTACCCGCGAGCTCGCCGACGCCGTCGTGCTGGCCGGGCCGGCCTTCGCGAGCGGCGCTCTGCTGCGCGCGGTCGCGCCGCTCGCCGCCCGCGACCTCGAGTCGATCGAGTACGTGACGACGGCGACCGTGTCGCTGGCCTTCAGGCGCGACCAGATCGCGCATCCCTTGCGCGGCTTCGGCTACGTCGTCCCGCGCGCCGAGGGTCGCGGCGTGATGGCGACCACGTGGAGCTCGAGCAAGTTCCCGGGCCGCGCGCCCGAGGGGCACGTCCTCCTGCGCAGCTTCCTCGGCCGGGCCGGGCTCGAGGCTGCGGCGCAGCTCGACGACGCGGAGATGACGACGCTCGTGCGCCGCGAGCTCCGCGACGTGCTCGGCATCGCCGCGGAGCCCGAGTTCGTCGAGATCTTCCGCTGGCCGCGCGGCATGCCGCAGTACCGGGTCGGCCACGCGGCCCTCGTCGACGGCATCGAGCGACAGCTCGCTGCCGTCGCCCGGCGTCGAGCTCGCCGGCGGCGCCTACCACGGCATCGGCATCGGCGACTGCCTCAGGGAGGGCGCCGCCGCGGCCGAGCGCGCCCTCGAGCACGTGCGCGGTCTGCCCGAGGACGAGCCGCCGTCGGCCCTGCCCGACGTGCCGGCGGCCGACGGCGTCGAGGACTGAGGCGACGACGAGGGACGACGACCGCTCAGCGGCAGACGGCCGGAGGGGCCGGGACTCGACAGAGTCCCGGCCCCTTCGGCGTCAGGCCTCAGGCGGCCGGACGAGGTCCGTCTCGCGGGGTCGTCCTCAAAGGACCTCGCTCACGTGGCCTGCTCTCGCCGGCCACCCCGGAAAGCGTCCGTCACGTGACGTCCCTCACGGCGCCACCGTGAAGATCGAGTTGGACAGCATCCTGAAGCCGTTCTTGATGTGGGCCCTGAACACGGGGTCGTTGCCGAAGCACGACGGCGTTGCCGTTGCGCACCGCCGCCGCCTGTCCGTCGATGGCCTCGTAGCCGGGCATGAAGCCGGAGATGAAGGCGTCGTCCGGATAGGTGGCCAGTACCTCGAGCCCCGTCGTGTCGGTGAAGTAGGCGGGGAAGTAGTCGAACAGGTAGTCCTCCTCGGGGTAGCAGCCGGTGATCGGGTTGTCCCTGCGCGAGCACCGCGTTCGACGATGCCGTTGCTCTCCGACGTCGACGTCAGCGACAGATACGAGGCGACGACCCCGAAGGTCCTGGCGAACGAGGCGCCACCGGAGCCCGTGGTCACGAGCCCGCCACCTCCCGCAAGGAACTCGCTGACGAGCGGTCGGGCATCCACGTCGCGGGCGCCGACTCGCCGGACACGATCACGTCGTAGTCGGCAAGGGCGCCGGCAAGGATGTCGGCGTCACGCACGATGGTGACGTCGAAGCCGAGCTCCTTGAGCACGAACACCATCGGGCCGACGGTGGCGTTGCCGGCCGTGCCGGATGAGCCGTAGTTGATGCGCGTGCCGTCCGGCCAGAAGCGCGGCAGCGAGCCCCACCAGACGGGGTTGCCGTCGGCGTCGAGCGGCACGTTCGGCGCGTTCACGTCGGCCGGCGTGGCGGGCGCGTCGCTGCGCCGCGTGAAGGCGGCGATCTTCACCGGGGCGAGCTCCTTGAGGCAGGCCGCGTCGGGTGGGCTGATGCCGGTGAACGTCAGGCCGTACTCCTTGGCCAGCGGCAGCAGGCTCTGGCCGGCGGCGCGCACGACGAACGTGCCCGCCGGCCAGCAGCCGGCGTCGGTCTGGAGCATGGCGACGCCGCAGCCGCCGGCGAGCAGCTTGTTGACTGCGACGACGGCGTCGTTCGTGTCGTTGCGCAGCGCGAAGGTCGTGCAGGCCGGGCGCTTGACGGCCCCGGCCGGGTACGCCGCCCGCTTGACGTTACGCAGCGACGCCGCGAAGGGCTCCTCGGCGATCACCCGGGTGAAGCCCCAGAGCTCGGGGTAGCTCACCGCGGCGATGTCGTACATCGGGATGCCGGGCTCGTAGGTCAGGTTCTCGCCCTCCCAGAGCAGCGAGTTGGCGATGCCGGCGAAGGGCTGGTTCAGCGGCACGACGTAGCTGCCCTTCGGGTACCAGACGCCGTCGTAGCAGAAGGCCTTCTTCGCGACCTTGACCTGGATCTCGTAGCCGATCAGCTGGTCGACCGTCTTGGCGGCCTCGATCGGGTTCTTCTGCAGGCCGCCCATCGGGATGATGTGGGCGAACGGGTACTCGCCGCCCTCGGGCCCGCCGAAGTTGGTGCCGCGACGGTAGATCTCGATCTGGGAGCGGAACATCTCCTCGCGGTTCTCGGCGGCGAAGAGCATGGCCGCCCACGTCGACCAGAAGTGCCCCTCGACCCCGCGCCAGTCGCGCGGGCCGGTCTCGATGGTCTGCGCGCTCAGCCCGTAGTACAGGCCGAACATCGGGATGTAGATGGGCGCGTAGTCGTCCCAGCCGCCCTCGACGTCGTAGTCACGGTAGGGGATCTGCGCGAAGGGGAAGTCCTCCGGCATCTCGGCGGCGAGGCGCGCCTCTTGGGCCTCGGCCTGCTGCAGCATCCAGTCGAGGTAGATGTCCTCCTCGTAGTTCGGGTTGTGCGGCATCGAGCAGGGCTCGATGAGGATCGGCTTGACGAAGCCGTGGTTGTCGCAGCTCACCATCGGCTTCCACGTCGTGTACATCTTGGCGATCACGCGCGCCTCGGGCTGCGAGAGCGTGATCAGGTCGCGGTTGCAGTCGAAGCCGTTGGCGTTCTGCCGCCAGCCGTCGATGCGCCCGTCCGGGTTGGCGACGACGTTGATGACGACGATGCAGTTCTCGAGGATCTTGCAGACCTCTTCGTCGTTCTCGAAGGCGAGCTTCTGCGCCATCCAGATGCCGGCGTCGACCCCGGTCGTCTCGAAGCCGTGGATGCTCGAGTTGATGAACACCGGGACCTTGTAGTCGTAGTCGCGCTCGATGACCTCGAGCGCCTTCTCCGGATTCCTGATCATCAGCTTGCGCAGGCTCTGGTACTTGCCGTACTTGCCGTGCGCGGTCGGCTCGCTGATGACCATCTGCCAGATCGGGCGGCCGCCGGCGGAGGTGCCGACCTCGGTCACCTTGACGCGCGGCGACATCTCGAGACCGGCCAGGTAGCCGGGCAGCTCGGAGTAGTAGATGTGGTCGTAGTTGAGGTTGGGCCACTCGTAGTCCTCCTGCGCGAACGCGGGCGCGGCGAGCCCCGCGGACACGGCCGCGAAGAACGCGAGCAGCAGGAGCAGGACGAGTGGCACGGCGAAGACGTGGCGGTCGACCCTCATGGCGATCCATCCCCCTTTGGTCACTGGACGGGAGGGCGCGCGGGCGCCGGCGGTCGCGCGAGAGAGCCGGCGCGAGGCGCGCCAAGAGTGGTCCCATAGCACCCCCTTCTCGCGCCCGATCCGTGACGCCGCCGGTCCCCTCGTACGGCGACGATGGGCGCGCGAGGAGAGTCTTATCACTCGCCGCGGCGAGGGTACATAGTCACCGCCGTTTAGGTCCTATGCGGCCGGCTCTGGGAGCCGCGAGCCGCGCTTCTCAGTACTTGCCGAGCAGCTTCCAGATCCAGCGGTGCGGGGCGTGCATGCTGAAGCCGGGCTCGTTGTACATCACCGCGCAGTGCCCGGTGATGACCTTGAGGCCGCGCTCCTTCGCGGCGGCGAGGGCCTCCGGCGTGTCGGTCATCTGGTGGAGCCAGATCTCGGTGATGCCGGCGTCGGCCGCCTTGGCGACCCAGTCGGCGGTCTCCTCCTTGGGCAGCTCGAGGACGGCGGCGTCGACCTTCGCCGGCAGCGCGGCGAAGTCGGGCCAGGCCTGGTCGCCCTCGACCGTCTCGGCGCCGGGGTCGACGGCGTACACGGTCTTGCCGCGCTTCTTGAGGGCGTTGTAGGTGAGCTTGGGGAAGGCGCGCTTCTCGCCGTGGCCGACCACGGCGTAGCTCTCGCGCTCCCAGAAGCGTTCGCACTCGGAGGGCATCGCGTCTCCTTCTCGTCGGCGGGTGGGTCGTCGCGGTCCGGCGGTCTCGACAGGCAAGCGCCAGGGACGGGCGGGTCAGGCGCCGGCCGGCCCGTAGCAGGCGGCCGGCGCCAGGACGTCGGGGAAGCGGTCGCGCAGGGCGAGGCGCGTCTCGAAGCAGAGGTGGCAGGCGTCGGCGTAGCGCTCGCGCGCCGGCTTCGACGTCGTAGGCGCGGGCGAGCTCGAGCGGGCCGCCGCGGAGCAGCTCGCGCACGACCGGCAGGTCGTGCGGGTCGTAGCGCTCGACCACGGCGGCCAGGCCGTCGCGCCAGACGTTGCCGGCGCTGATCCCCTGGCAGAGCTGCAGCTCGCCGTCGGGGCCGAGGTGGGCGCGCCCGGGCTCGACGAAGTCCTCGTGGGGGCACTCGGTGAAGGCGTCGGGCGGGCGGCCGTCGAGCTCGGCTCGCTCCGCGGCGAGCTCGACGGCCGCCCGCCCCTTGTACATGATCTCGCCGACGTCGCCGGTGCAGACGCCCGGCAGGTCGAGCATCGCTTCGGCGCCGACCTCGAGCAGGCCCATCGGCAGCTCGAGCTCGAGCGCCGCCTCGACGGCGTTGCGCAGCAGGCGCTCCTCGAGCTTGTCGCTCCTCGGCGAAGTACGCGTACGACGAGAGCGAGAGGTCGGCGACGCCGAGCTCCTTGAGCGGCGCGAGCCAGACCTTGGCGTCCTCGACCGACTCGGCCCAGTGGCAGTTGGTCACGACGCCGACGTCGAGGCCGCGCGCCCGTGCGTACCGCGCGGCCTCGAGCACGACCGGCCAGTACAGCGTGGGCTCGCCGCCCTCGAAGTAGACGGTGTCGATCGCGGGCACGTCGCGCGGTCTGGTCGATGGCGTCGCGGAGCTGCGCCAGCGTGAGCGTGCCCTCGGCCTCGGGCCCGCCGAAGACGAAGCAGTGGTCGCAGGCGTAGATGCAGCGGTACGTGACGAGGAAGTGGATGGCGCTCAGCGACATCGGCATGTGCGGCAGTATAGACGCGCCGGGCAGACAAGGCAGGGAGCGCGTTCGTCGCGCCATGCCCTATCGGTCAGCCGGCGGGAGCGGCGGCGGGGCCGGCGGCGCGGCGCTCCGGTCGCACGATCCGGTTCAGACGCCGGCGCTACTTGTTGTGGCACTCCTCGCAGACGCCGCGGTCGTCGAGCCGGAGGAAGGCGTTCTTGGTGCCCGGCGGCACGGAGCCGTCGTCGCTGTCGGGCTCGGGATCGGTGGCGTCCGCGACGTCGGCGAAGCCGGTCATCACGGCGTCCGAGCCGTGGGCGCGATGGCAGGTGAGGCAGTCCATCCAGTCGTCGGTGCGCGCCTCGGGCGTCCACTCCCCGTACTCCTGGGCGAGCGGCAGCTGCAGGGCCTTGAGGCGGAGCGGACGAGCCCCGAGGTACTCGGCGAGAGGGACGTTCAAGGGGTGGCGGTAGCGCATGACGTCACCGAAGCCGTCCTCGGCGTCGTACCGGCTCGACGTGTCGAGATCGGCGCGGTGATACTCGGTGTGGCACGCCGCGCACCAGGCGCTGATCCCGCGCGTCCGGTCCTCGCCGGGAGCCTTGGCGTACATCGGCGTCGTGTAGTCGGGCTCGTACTCCGTCGATCTGCGCGGCGCCGGCGTCGTGCAGCAGCCAGCCCTCGTCCGGGTAGCCGGGCTCGTTGGAGATCACGAACGGGTCGGGGGCGTACTCGCCGGGGCCGGTCGCCACGTAGCCGCCCGACCTCGACGCCGTTCACGACGTCCTTGAGCAGGCGGTAGTTCGAGCTGCCGTGCACGTCGTGGCAGGAGCAGCAGGTCATGACGACCGTCGCCCTCCCCGCCGCAGGGGCTCGCGAGCGTCGCCGTCACAGTTGTGGTGGTTGTCGCCGACGACGTGCGCGCCGAAGGCGCCTCCGTTGAGGGCGGCGCCGAGCGTCCCGTACCCGTCGGCCTCGTAGACACCGTCGTCGACGTTCGTCGCGGCGCCGGCCGCGTGCGCCGCCGTGACACGAGAAGCAGAACTGGCACGAGTCGTGTCTCGGTCCCGAGCAGGAGTGCGCGCCGTTGCTCGCCGGGTGTCGCTCCACGTGATGCTGCTGGCGGCCGTGTGCGCACGGTGGCACCCGGCGCAGGCGCCTGGGAGTCCATGGAGTAGCCGCCGTGGATCCCGAAGTTCGCGAGGGCAACGCCGGGGAGCAGGCACAGCACGCGGCGACGGCCGTCGATGCCGAAGATGCGCAAGAGGGCCGGCGACGACCACCGCCGGCAGCCCGCGACAAGAGTACGCCCCAAGTACCCCACAGCCCCCGTGCTCCGTGCCCCGGCACCGTGCCCCGGTACCGAGTGTACGGTCAGACGTTAGGGGCGTACGAGGAGGTTCGCAAGCATCTCGCGTGTACAAGTCTGTATACGGGGGCGCCGCCGACGCGGTGCGGCACGACGAAGCCCGAAGCGCGGCCGCGGCACGCGAAGGGCGGCCGTCCGGGCGGGGCTCGAGCGGCACGGCGATGCGGGCAGCGAAGACGGGAGGGCCGGGCATCGCCCGGCCCTCCCTCGTACACGCCTTCGGCGCGCCGTCGCTTGGCGCCGCCGCTACTTGTTGTGGCACTCCTCGCAGACACCGCGGTTGTCGAGCCGGAGGAACGCGTTCTTCGTGCCCGGCGGCACGGAGCCGTCGTCGCTGTCGGGCTCGGGGTCGGTGGCGTCGGCGACGTCGGCGAAGCCGCTCATCCGCCTTGTCCGAGCCGTGGGACTGGTGACAGGTGAGGCAGTCCAGCCAGTCGTTCGGGCCGGCCTCGAGGCGTCCAGTCTCCGTACTCCTGCGCGACGGGGAGCGTCAGGTTCGTGAGGTTGAGCGCGCGAGCGCCCGAGGTAGTCGCTGAGCGGGACGTTCACCGGGTGAGGGTAGCGCATGACGTCGCCGAGACCGTCGTCGGCGTCGTACTGGCTCGGCCCACGTGCCGTGATATCTGGTGTGGCACGCCGCGCACCAGGCGCTGATGCCCTTGTCCGGGTCCTCATCGGGCGCCTTGGCGTACATCGGCGTCGTGTAGCTGGGCTCGTACGCCTCGATCTGCGCCGCACCGGCGTCGTGCAGCAGCCAGCCGTCCTCCGGGTAGCCGGGCTCGTTGGAGATCACGTACGGGTCGGGGAGGAAGTCGCCGCCGGCCGTCTCGACGTAGCCCCCGACGTCGACGCCGTTCACGACGTCCTTGAGCAGGCGGTAGTTGGAGCTGCCGTGCACGTCGTGGCAGGAGCCGCAGGTCATGACGATGTCGCCGTCACCGCCGTGGGCGGTCGACGGAGCTCCCGTCGTAGGTGTGGTGGTTCTCGCCGACGACGTCCTCGCTGAAGGCGCCGCTGTTGAGCTCAGCGCCGAGCGTGCCGTAGTCGCTAGCCTCGTAGACGCCGTCGAAGACGTTCGTCGCGGCGCCGGCAGCAGCGCTGCCGTGGCAGGTGAAGCAGAATTCGTAGAGCTCGGTCGCGGTCGACAGCAGGAGCGCGCTGCTGCTGCTCGCTCGCCGAGTTCGTCCACGTGATGCTGCTGGCGGCGGTGTGCGCGCGGTGGCAGCCGGCGCACGTGTGGGTGTCCATGGAGTAGCCGCCGTGGATGCCGAAGTTCGCAAGGGCGATGCCGGGGGTCAGGAGCAGCACGGACGCGCTGGCTGCCACTGCCAGTATCGAGTCGAGACGTTTCCGCACGTTTCCCCCTCGCACTTCTGCGGGTCTATCGGTGTTCATCTGGGCGGCGGTGCGATCACCACAAGACAAGCGACCAGCCGGAACTGCCAACACGGGCGCCCCTCGGCGCATGTGCGCATTATAGGGTCACCACACTAGGGTGACAACATTACGCGCCGCGGCCTCGCGTGTGCTCGCGACCCGACCGCCCCTTGTCGAGGAAGCGCTCCACGAACAGCCGCGCGTCGTACGCGTCCACTCCCAAAGCCCGAGCGGTCGAGGCCAGCGAGGGGGCCTGCGTGCACAGCGTCCCGGCGCGCCTGGCGACGGTGAGCAGCACCGCGGTCGGGTGCTCCACGCCGATCCGCTCCATGAGGTCCTTGGCATCGGACTCCGAGTGCGCCTGGGCGGTCAGGAGCGCGTCGAGAGACACCCCGCCGAGCTCGCGACCCTCGTAGCGAGGGGACTCCTCGGCGGGCACGATCCACATCCAGCGCCTTCTGGACCACGCCCAGCGCGTCCCGGCCTCCATGTACTCGATGAGGCCGGCGACGGTCATCGCCTCGAGGAAGTCCTCGGTGACCACGAAGCGGCGGCGGCGGAGCAGCAGCAGCAGCGGCAGGAGCAACAGACTCAGCAGAGGCCAGAGGACGGGCCCGTCGGATATCTCCGAGACGATGGACTGCGGTTCGGGCCACCCCCACACCTGCACCCGACCATTGACGCGATCGGTGAGGTAGATGAAGCCGCGCCGGTCGAGCGCGAGGTCGTTGGCGAAACGGAACTGGCCCGGGCCGGCGCCCGGGCCGCCGAAGCTGGCGATACGCTCGCCGGACGCGCGGTAGACGTCTGCCTGGTGCGCGAGCGCGTCGGCCACGTAGAGGCGGCCCTGGTCGTCCATGTCGAGACCGCGCGGGATCCCCGACGTGTTGATGACGCGATCGAAGTCTCCCTGCTCGCTGAAGACCTGGACCCGCTGGTTGTTGCTGTCGGCCACGTACACGACGCCCTTGCGTACGACGAGGCCGTTGGGGAACAGGAACCTGCCGGGCACGTCGGTCACCCGCTCGGCCTGCCCCGACCCCCCGAACCGCCGGATCTCGTCGCCCTCTCGATCGAACTCGATGACCTGGTGGAGGTCGCTGCGGCCCACGTCGCTCACCCAGAGGTTGTCGTCCTCGTCGAAGGCCAAGGCGAGGGGGCCCCACACTGCGGCCTCGTCGGCGTCGGCGGGTGCGACCTTGCGCAGGTACTCCCCGTCGGCCGAGAACACGTAGACGGCGCGGTGGCCGCGGTCGCTGACGAAGACCTCCCCGATCGAGTTCAGCTCGACGTAGACGGGCGTGGTGAGGGCGGTCCTGTCGCCGTCGGCGATCTCGGAGAACGAGAAACGGTAGTCGCCCTCGACGGTGTAGACGCGGACCGCTCCGGCGGCCGCGTCGGTGACGTACACGAGGTCGTCCGCGGACACGTCGACGCCGAGCGGCTGGGTGAGCGCGTCGCGGCCCCCAGGCCCGCTGATCGAGTACAGGTACTCAGGGGGCGAGACGATCCCTCCGGCGCCGAGGATCGGACCCGGGGCCGACGTGTCGCGGGAGCTGTTGTAGTAGTAGATGGCGCAGAGCGTCAGCACGAGCAGGAGGAGGGCGGCGAGAAGCGCGACGATCTTGCGCCGCGACGTCCTGCGCTCGGCCCTGCCGAACGGCCCCTGCTCGTGCTGTGCGTCGGTCGCCATGGGCTCCGTCAGTCCTCGGCCTGAAGGCGCTTGAGCGCGGCGACGGCCTCGGGCTCGTCGGGCCACAGGGCGAGCACCTTCTGCCAGGCCTCTTCAGCCGAGCCGGGGTCGCCCGTACGCAGGTAGAGCTTGGCGACCAGCTTGGCGGCGGCCGGGCTGCCGGGGTCGAGGGCGCGGGCCACTCGGGCCTCGACGAGCGCGGCCGAAGCGTCGGTCTTGGCCAGCCGTCTCGCGGCGGCGAAGCGCTCCTCGAACGGCCCCAGCCGGACGAGCTCATCGCCCGGCTCCGTGATCCCCTCGGGAGCGTTGTCGGCCGAGGTGCGGAAGTGCTCGGCTGCTCCGGCGACGTCGTCGTCGGCGAGCAGCAGCAGACCGTAGTCGTAGTTGGCCTCGGGCATCAGCGGGTCGAACATGAGCGCCCTCTCGAGGTGGAGACGCTGGTTGGCGACCGAGGCGCGTTCGCGATATGCGACCGCGAGCGCGTAGTGCGTGTCCGCGGCGGTGCGGCGGATCTTCAGCGCTTCGTGCAGGTACTTGACCGCCTCTCTGTACTTCTCGCGTTCGATGAGCGTCACGCCGAGCTGATGGTAGGCCACGGCGAGGCGCTGGTCGAGGCCGGCATACTGCCCCGTCCCGATCTCACCGACGACGCGGCGCCAGTACTCCTCGGCGCTCTCCCACTCGCCCTCGTACATGGCGATGAGGCCGAGACCCGTGAGCGCGTCGGGGTTGTTCTCGTCGAGTTCGAGCACGACGCCGAACTGCTCGATGGCGTCGTCGACCTGGCCGGCCGCGGCGTAGGCCTCGGCGAGCGTCAGCCGCAAGCTGAGGTCGTTGGGGTTCTCCTCGATGGCGGCGATGAGGTCTGTGATGACTCTGGACGCCGCCGCCGATTCGCGCTCCCGCGACTGTTCCGTGAGGACGGTGTAGGCGAGATACCCGATGGCGACCACGGCCAGCAGCACGACCACTTTGAGGGCCACGTCGATCCACCGCGTGTCCCGCAGGGCCCTCACGCGTCGCTCGTCACGTCGGCAAAGGCATGACCCGTCGCGAGGGCGATCACAGGTGCGGCCCGGTGTGACAGCGCTTGCACAGGTCGGATCCCGGCCACGGCGCGATCTGGTCGCCGCGGGAGTCCGCGGCGCCGTGGCAGTCGTAGCAGATGCGGATGTCGTGCCCCCCGATCTCGGCGGACTGCTGACCGGCGTGCTGTACCCGCGCCGCCGTCAGCTTGAGATGGCAGTCGTCGCAGCGGTGCGGCCTGCCGACGTGTTCTTCGACATCGAAGTGCGCGGCGTGCTCGGCGAGCTTCGCCACCTTGATCTCACTGGGCCGTCTGCGCATCTCGGGATGACAGTTCACGCAGTTCTCGGCCCGCAACTCCTGACTGCGGTCGGGATCGTGGTGGCACTCCTGACACCAGTTGCGGTCCGAGTGGCACACGCCGCAGTCGTCGGGCATGAAGCCGCTGGACGTGTGCGACGCGAGCCAGGTCGTCGGGTGCGGCATGACAGTCGGGTGGCACCGGCTGCACGACTCGTTCGTGTGGCAGATCGAGCACGTGGCTTCTCCGCTGAGAAGGAACGGCTCGCCGTGCTCGGCCATCCACGCGGCGGTCTGGTGGTCGTCGGGGATCACCTCTTTGCTGTACGAGCCGTCCGGCAGCCGCTTCTCGCTGCGGTGACACTCCGCGCAGAACGCCGAAGCGTGGCAGGTCGTGCAGTCGAGCAGGTCCTCGGCGCCCGGCTTGCGGTGACTGCTCGCGATGAACGCCGCCGTGTGATCGGCCGGCACGAGCTCGAAGCCCGGCGGATGACACGCCCCGCACTCGTCGGGAGCGGCCTCGCCGTCCTCGGTGTGCTGAACGCCGTGGCAGCGATAGCACGACGACATGTCGGGGCGGTCGGTGGCGCCGGCGCGGTGCGGGAACCTCTCGTGGCACACCTCGCAATCGTAGTCGCGTTCGAAGTGCACGGCGTGCGTGAAGAGCAGGCCGTCCCCCTCGCTCCTGTCGATGTCGGGGTGGCAGAAGACGCACTGCCCCATCGTGACAGGCCCGTCCACACTGATCGTGAGGGGCGGCCGCGACTCGGGCAGGGGGACGTTGCGCAGATAGCCCGGTGCGGCAAGCGGCGTGTCGACCCCCTGTTCCCTGTGGCAGGCATCGCAGTGCGCGCGCGCCTCGTGGCACATCATGCAGCCGTTCGAGCCTCCGCGCTCCACGGCGCCGGCGTGCGGCTCCTCGGTCCAGTCCTCGCTGTGATCCGCGGGCCTGAGCTCGAAGGCCTGCGTGTGGCAGGTGTCGCACGAGTCGGCGGCCATGACGCCGTCGGAACCGTGAACGAGCCCGTGACAGGCGAAGCACGTCTCCATCGGCGGCACGTGCGTTGCGCCGCCCTCGTGCGCCGAACGCACGTGGCACACGCTGCAGTCGACGGTGGCGTGCGCATCGTGTGCGAAGACGAGGCCGGGGTCGCGAGACTCGGCGATGCGCTGGTGACAGGGACTGCACGACTCGATGCGCACCGGGCCGGTCAGATCGATCTCGGTGGGCTGTGTCGCGCCCACGCCCGGCTGCAGCGTGCCGGCCAGCACGACGACGACGACGGCGATGGCGGTCGCCGCTGTCAGGTACGCGTGTCGGCGGGTCGGTCGCATACGTCCCTGCGGGCGGCCCGGTCTATCCGCCGAACAGTCCGGCGATGGCGCCCCCGACCCACTTGAGGGTCGAGTAGAGCGGGTTGGCCTCGAGCACGTCGCGCTTGCCGTGGATCAACTCGGTGTACTCGAGGAAGCCCTCGTTGACGTCACCCTTGTGACAGGCGCCGCACGTGTCCGCCAGCCGGCTCTGGTGAACAGGCGACCGGGGATCGGACGACGGGTAGACGTCATGGTAGCCGTGGCAGTCCCAGCACGCCGGTGCGTCTGTTGCTCCCCGACGGTACGCGCGCCCGTGGTAGTAGTCGTCGTAGCTGTTCCACTCGTCTTCGTGGCACCTGCCGCAGACCTCCCAGCCGTCGGCGTGCAGGGCGCGGCGGCCTTCTGGGCTGTCCGCGAGCGCGACGACGCCGTGGCTGCCGTGGCAGTCACCGCAGAGCGGGAACTCGGCTCCTTCGGGGACGGCGCCGGCATGGTCCTCGACCTTGCCCCGGTGGACGCTGGCCCAGTATGCGCGGCTCTCTTGCTGATGGCAGTTCTTGCAGGCCAGGCGTGAAACGTGGTCCCAGTTCTCGGACGGCTGGGTGTGCGGCGCCGTGAAGGCGAAGTCGATGTGACAGCCGATGCACTGCACGTCCGCGTGCGGGCTGGCCGCGAGCTCGTCGGTGTCGACGTAGTAGCTCACGATCTCTCCGCCCTCCGGCCGGACCGAGGTCCTCGTCGTCATGGCAGACGAGGCATCCGGCCCGCGACGCCGTGGGCAGCGTGAAGTCGACGTCGTATCCGCCGACCTGAGGATCGGTGTCACCGCTCTCGGCGAGCGCCGGGGTCGCCGACGAGAGCGCCATCACGCACGCCAGGGCGACGAGCAGGAGCATCTTGCGGGTCGTCATTCGGTGTCACCTGCAGACGGCCCGCTCACGTGCGTCGACTGCATCGGCGTCAGGACCCCCACCTTCTGACGCGAGTCTTGGTGTGGTGGCTGGACGTGAGTCGGAGCGGGTGCCGGGTGCGACTGCTCCTCAGGGCGGCTGTCGCCGGGCGTTCCTTGCGACTCCTGCGACGCGCGCCGGGACGGTCGCGAGCGCTTCAGGATGCCGAAGAAGTCACGGACCGCGGGGAAGTCCTCAGTCACGCAGAGGTACGCATGGACGGTCGTGAGGATGATGAACAGCCACGTGATCGCGTAGTGGAGGGAGCGCGCGTACCATCCGGCGAGGTCGGTCGAGCCCACGAGCGCGCCAAGCCACCAGCCGAGCAGCAGGTCGCGCGGGCTGTAGCCGAAGATGAACGGCGTGACGACGAGCGAGAATCCCGTGAGCGCCTGCAGGGTCATGAGCGGCACGAACAGGATGTACGTGGCCTTCTGCATGACGTTGTACTTGCAGAGATGCGGTTTCGAGCTCTTGATGAACACGTAGTAGAGGGCGCACTTGGGCGCCGAGCAGACATCCTGCTTCGTGATGGCGAACTCCTTGTAGTCACGCCGCTTCGAGAAGAACGCGCACCATATGCGCCACGCGAAGTTGACCGTGACGACGATCATGAACACGTAGTGGACGCCGCGCATCGCGCTGCGGCCGCCGTCGAAGAACGGGAAGCGGATGTAGAGACCGGTGAATCCCAGCGCGAACATCGAGAACACGTGCTGGAAGTGCAGGAACTTGTTGAGGAGTGGGATCGGCGGCCCGTCGTGGTCGGGCCACTGCTTGTTCACGTACCGGGCCTTGAGGCGCCCGGTGAGCAGGTTGCCGACGAGGTGCGCCGACAACGCGGCGACGACGAGCACGTACAGCGTGGTGAAGCCGACATCGAGCCAGACGTTCAGTTCTGACAGTGGTATTACTGACCCCCCCTCGGGTGTCCGCCCATAATACCGCGTCCGGAGTGCTCCAGGGCCCCGACGCACTCGTCAGCACGCTTCGGGGCCCTGGAGCAGCGCTGCGCCCACGCGCCGACGGGCGTGTGCCTTCTGCAACGCTCGCCACTCTGAAGGGTTACAGGCGAGCGAGGTCAGCCCAGGTTCTCGACCTCCACCGGGTCGATGACATCGGCCGGCGTGAAGCCGAGGACCTGCCCGTAGAACGAGAGCTCGGCCTCGAGGCTGCGCACGATGTTCTCGGCCTTGCGGAAACCGTGCTGCTCGCCCTCGAAGGTGAGATAGGCGTACGGCAGGTGGTTGCGGCGCAGGGCGGCGACGATGATCTCCGCCTGCGCGGGAGGCACGATGGCGTCCTCGAGACCCTGCAGGACGATGACCGGGCAGCGAAGGCCGTCGACGTGGTGGATCGGCGAGCGCTCGCGGTAGATGTCGATCCGCTCCGGATAGGGACCGACGAGCTGGACGAGGTAGCGCTCCTCGAACTTGTGGGTGCCACCACCGACGAACATCTCGAGGTCGGCGAGGCCGAAGTAGGAGGCGCCGGCGGCGAAGACGTCGTGGCGCGTCAGCGCGTTGAGCGTCGTGTAGCCGCCGGCACTGCCGCCGCGGATCGCGAGCCGTTCCGGATCCGCGTCTCCGCGCCCGGCGAGGAACCGCGCCGCATTGATGCAGTCGACCGTGTCGACGACGCCCCAGTTGCTCTTGAGCCGGTCGCGATAGCGCGCGGCCGTAGCCGGAGGAGCCGCCGTAGTTCACGTCGACGACGGCGAAGCCGCGCGAGGTCCAGTACTGGATGGAGAGGCTGAGCGTGGCTTCGGCCGCCGCGGTCGGGCCGCCGTGGCTGATGACGAGCAGCGGCGGCCGCCCGCCCGGCGCCACGACGTCGGGGTTGTGCGGTGCGTAGTAGAGGGCGTGGGCCGTGAGCGGAGCGGTCTCGTCGCACAGCGGCCCCGTCACCGATCCGGGCTCGTACGAGGTCGGGAACTCGATGGACCGCGGCACGGACAGGTACGCCGCGGACGGCTCCCACGAAAGGCTCGAGCGCACGGTCTCGACCGCGCCGCTCTCGGGGTCCACGAGAGCGACGCGGGCGGCCAGCGTCGGCGCCGCCGCCGACGACGCCGAGCCGGTCGCCGACCGCGACGAGAGAGGAGATGCTGGTGAGCTCGCAGTCGAGTTCGCGGACGTCGCCGCCCTGCTCGATCACGACGAGGCGGTCGAGGCCGTCGCGGCTGCAGAACGCCGCCAGCCTGCCGTCCGGCAGGAACACGGCGTTCTGCAGTCCGAACACCCAGTGCGGCTTGGCGAACTCGGCGGCCATCGGGAGGAGCGGGGCGGCCGGAGGCGCGGGTGGCGGTGTGACTGCCGAGCCGTCGCCGGGCGTGTCACCGGCCGCGCGGTTCAACGCCTCCGCGAGCTCGTCGGGTCCGATGCGGTACAGGTTCCACCATCCGCTGCGGTCGCTGACGAAGAGCAGGCCGCCGTCGGGCGCCCAGAGCGGCTGCACGACCGACTCCTGCTCGCCGCCGGCCACTCGTACCGCCGCCGTCTGGTCGCCGTCCTCACCGAGCGCGGCGACCCAGAGCTCGGTGCCGTCCCAGGGCATGCGTGGGTGGTCCCAGCAGAGGCGGGCGAGCAGGCCGCCGTCGGGGCTCGGGCGCGGGCTCGAGAAGAAGTCGTGCCCCGAGGCCACGACGAGCGGTTCGCGCCCGCCCTCGGCCGGCAGCGTGACGATGTCGTTCACCACTCCCGTGTCGAGGTGACGCTCCCGGACGCTGAAGAACGACCGGCGGTCCGCCGCCACGCGACCGTCGGCGTAGCGGGTCGCTCGCGGCGCCGGCGGCGCGGCCGTGAGCGGCCACGGGGCGCTCCAGAGGGCCGCGCGTCCGCGCGATCCGGTATCGTCCAGGTCCTGCCGGTAGAGCCGTTGATCTTCGAGCTCGCTGAAGATGACCGACTCGCCGCCGTCCACCCGGGCGAAGGCCTCGTACATCCCGCCGCCGTACTCGTGCACCAGGGTCCTTGCGGCCCAGTCGCCGGGGGTCACGTCGGCGATGCGGCCGTCGGGCGCGCGGCGTACGACCACGTAGCGTCCGCTCTCCCTGGGCCTCATCTCCACCCAGAACAGGGTCTCGCCGATCGCCTGCGGCCAGCCGAGGGCGATGGCGCCCTCGGCGACACGGGTCGCCGTGATCGGTGAACGCCAGGAGCCGTACGGAGCCTTCACGAAGCCCTCCTCGCAGGTGGACGCCGGGGATCGCCGGAACGGGAAGAGCCTACCGCCCTGGGGCCTGGAGGAGTACCATGAATGCAGCGTCTCCAGGGGAGAGTGATGAAACGAGTGCTGCCCAGGCCGAACGCCGCGTGCTGCATCGCCATCTTCACGGCTGTGTCGGCGCTGATCATGGTGCTGGCGCTCTGCGCCTCCTGCATCTTCCCTGACTGACGATTTGCGTCGCTCGATCGCGCTCGCGCGGAGTCCCGTGCTCTACGGCCGACCGCCTACGCCCTGCCGTCCGTGTCTGTGCGGCCGTCTTGGTTGCGGCCGCGCCCTATCCTGAAGACGTGGTGCGAGCGCGCGCTGCGCGCGAAGTCGAGCGGCAGCGTCGAGCGTGACAGGTCCGTGACCTCGAGGCCGGCGAGGGCACCAGCGTCGAGCTCGAAGTCGCGTCGGTTGCTCGAGAAGAGCAAGATGCCGTCCGGCGCGAGGAAGCGACGTACGACCATGCGCACGAGGTCGGCGTGGTCGCGCTGCGCGTCGAAGGTCGCCCCTCCCATGCGCGCCGAGTTGCTGAAGGTCGGCGGGTCGAGCCAGATGAGGTCGAACTCGCCGCCCACCTCGGCGATCCAGCGCAGGCCGTCGGCCTGTACGAGGAGGTGGCGCGCGGCGGCCGGCGGCCCCGCGCGCCTGCCCGCGGGTCGCGGGTCGGGCCGGCGTTCGCGGCCGGGTGCGGCCGGCGACCGGACCGGCGACTCGGCCGCAGGCCAGCGTTCGAGCGCCACGCCGCCGATCCCGTTAGCCGCCAGGTTGCGCTCGGCCCACTCGAGGTAGGTGCGCGAGAGGTCGACGCTCACGCTCGACAGCGCCCCGCCCGCCACCGCGCTGACCGTGGTCGCGGCGGTGTAGGCGAACAGGTTCAGGAAGCGGCGGCCGCCGGCCAGCGAGCGCACGAGCCGGCGCGTCTCGCGCTGGTCGAGGAAGAGGCCGGTGTCGAGGTAGTCCGTGAGGTTGACGAGGTAGGTGAGGTCGTCCTCCTCGACGGGGATGAGGTCGCCGCCGGCAGCGCGGCGCTCGTACTGCGCCGCACCGCGCTGCCGGCGGCGCTGCTTGACGACCACGTGCGCCTGGTCGACGCCCACCGTGTCGGACACGATCGTCACGGCTCGCGCGAGGCGTGCGGCGGCGAGCTCGGGCGGGACCTCGCGCGGCGGCGCGTACTCCTGCACGTGCGCCCAGTCGTCGTACACGTCGACGGCGAGGTTGTAGTCGGGCAGGTCGGCGTCGTAGAGGCGGTAGCAGGCGATGCCCTGGCGGCGCATGGTCCGCCCGATGTGGCGGAGGTCGCGGCGCAGGCGGTTGGCGAACTGCTCGGCGCCGGCGTCGAGGGATCGGTCCGGCACGGATGCGGCCAGCGCGGAGGTGGCCGGCGCGGAGGTGGCCGGCGCGGACTGCTCGCCGCCCGTCGCCGACGAACGCGCCGCCGGCCGCTCGCCTCGCGTCTCGTCGTGCCGCCCTCCGACGATGAGCCGGCAGCGGATCGGTCCGTTCGAGAGCTGTGGTCCGGCGGAGCCGACGCCGAGGAGTCGCGCGGCGCCGGGGTGGGCCGAGAGCACTGCGGTCTTCCACCCTCCGAACTCGGTGCGCAGGCGCTCGCCGAGGAGCTCGTAGAGGCGCTCCAGATCGCGTCGCTCGCCGAGACGCTCGCCGTAGGGCGGGTTGCAGGCGACGAGGCCGGCGGGGATCTGCGGCGGCGCAGCCAGCGCGGCGAGTTCGGAGCGCTCGATCGCGACGAGGCCCTGAAGGCCGGCGCGCTCGACGCAGGCGCGGGCGATGCGCACCGCGGCGGCATCGTGGTCGGAGCCGAGGAAGACGGGTGGGCGGCGGAGCGCCGCGAGACGGGCGAGGCCCGCCTCGCGGCGCTCCGCCGCCTCGTCGACGAGCCCGCGCCACACGGCCTCGTCGTGTCCGCGCCAGCGCAAGAACCCGAAGCCGCCCTTCTCGACGCGGCTGACGAGCCCGGGCGCGATGTCGGCGGCCGTGAGCGCCGCCTCGATCGGCAGCGTCCCCGATCCGCACAGCGGGTCGACGAAGGAGCCGTCACGGGCGGCCAGAGCGGGCCAGCCGGTCAGCGCGAGGATCGCGGCCGCCAGGTTCTCCTTGAGCGGCGCCTCGACCTGCACGCGCTCGGCGCGATAGCCGCGGCGGTGCAGGCTCTCGCCCGAGAGGTCGAGGGACAGCGCGGCGCGGTCGGCCTCGAGGTGCACGTTCACGCGCACGTCGGGCGTGTGCGTGTCGACCGACGGGCGGGAGCCGGTCGCGGCACGGATCTGGTCGACGATCGCGTCCTTGGTCTTGAGGGCTCCGAAGCGCGTGTCACGGATCGTCTCGCTCGTGCCGGTGAAGTTCACCGCAAGGGTGGAGGCAGGACCGAGGTGGTCGCTCCAGTCCACGGTCTGGACGCCCGCGTACAGCTGGTCGGCCGAACCGGCGGGGAAGCGCGCAAGGTGGAGAAGCACCCGGGTGGCCAGCCGCGACCAGAGGCAGGCGCGGTAGCCGGTCGCCAAGGGGCCCCCGAAAGAGACGCCGCCGCGAGCCTCGCGGACGTGCTCGCCGCCGAGGGTGCGGAGCTCGCTCGCGAGGACTCGTTCGACGCCACGCGGCGTCGTCGCGAAGAACGTCAGGTCCACGCGGCAACGCTACCATGTGCGGGACGGCTCGCCCCCGCGGGGTACGCCCTGGCGTGGAGCCGGCGAACGGCGAACGGCGAACGGAGGCGAAGTGGCTCGGGCGGCGATCATCGTCCCGCCGCCGGCGTCTCGACCATGAGGAGGTCACCGTGAAGTATGCGAGCGCCAGGCTCGGTCGCGCCTTGGTCGTCCGTCTCGAGGATGGCGACGTCGTGCACGAGTCGATAGAGGAGGCGGCGCGGGCCGTGGGCATCAGCCGCGCCGCCGTGCTGCTGCTGGGCGGCGTCGACGACGGCAGCCTCGTGGTCGTGGGTCCGGAGCAGGGGAGAGCGGAGACCATCGTGCCGATGGAGCGAGTGCTGCGGGGCGCTCACGAGGCCGCCGGCGTCGGCACGATCTTCCCGGACGAGACGGGCCGGCCGGTGCTCCACCTGCACGCGGCCTTCGGTCGCGACGACAAGGTCGTCGCCGGCTGCATTCGCAAGGGCGTGCTCACCTGGGTCGTCGGCGAGGTGATCGTCCTCGAGCTGCTCGACAGCGCGGCCGAGCGGCGGGTGGACCCGGCGACCGGCTTCGAGCTGCTCGACCTCTCCTAGCGTTCGTCCGGGCGCCCCTCGGCCGGCAGGGCGGCGCGCGCCCAGCGGGGCGACGGCAGGATGCCCGTGCCGGCCTCCCTAGGCGTCGTCGTGCCCGGCGATGGCCTCGAGGAAGGCGTCGCCGTAGCGCTCGAGCTTGGCCTGACCGACCCCGTTCACGGCGAGCAGATCGACATTCGTGCGAGGCCTGCGCGCCGCCATCTCCGCCAGCGTCGCGTCGCTGAAGACCACGTAGGCGGGCACGCGCCGCTCGTCGGCGAGGCGCTTGCGCAGGGCGCGGAGGCGCGCGAAGAGGGCCTCGTCGACCTCGAGGTCGGCGAGGCCGGCCACGCGCGCCACCCGCTCCGCGGCCAGACGCTGCTTCTTCGTGGGGACCCTCGTGCGCGGCTTGGCGAGCACGAGCCGCTCCTCGCCGTTGAGCAGATCCCGGGCCTTGGGCGTGAGGCACAGGGCCGAGTAGCGGGCGATGTCCTGCACGAGGTAGCCGCGGTGGACGAGCTGACGGATGAGGCTCATCCAGTGATCCCGGCCGACGTCGGCGCCGATCCCGTAGGTGCTGAGCCGGTCGTGGCCGCAGCGCAGGACCTTCTCGCTCTCGCTGCCGCGCAGCACGTCGACCACGTGCGCCGATGCCGAAGCGCTGCCCCGTGCGGTAGACGCAGCTCAGGGCCATCTGTGCGTGCTCGGTCGCGTCGTAGGTCTCGGGAGGATCGAGGCAGACGTCGCAGTTGCCGCAGTCGTGGCCGAGCTCCTCGCCGAAGTAGCCGAGGAGCGCGCGCCGGCGGCAGGAGCGCGCTTCGGCAAGGCCGACCATCGCGTTCAGCTTGTGCAGCTCGATGCGGACCTGCTCGGGGTCGCGCTCGTACTCGGGCGCGCCGTTGCCGCCGCGCCCGCCGCCCTCGATGAGCGAGCGCACGACGGCGGCGTCGCCGAGGCCGAAGAGGAGCAGGGCCTCGGCCGGCAGGCCGTCGCGCCCCGCCCGCCCCGTCTCCTGGTAGTAGCTCTCGATCGTCTTGGGCAGGTCGTAGTGGACGACGAAGCGCACGTTGCTCTTGTCGATGCCCATGCCGAACGCGACCGTGGCCACGACGACGAGGACGTCGTCGCGGGCGAAGGCATCCTGCACGCGCCGGCGCTCGGGTGCGGGCAGGCCGGCGTGGTAGGCCGCGGCCGAGACGCCGGCCGCGGCCAGCCTGCCGGCCACCTCTTCGGTGCGCTTGCGCGAGAGGCAGTAGACGATGCCGGATTCGCCCTCGTGCACGGCGAGGAAGGCCTGGAGCTGACGCAACGGCTCGCGCTTCTCGACGACCGTGTAGCGGATGTTCGGGCGGTCGAACCCGGTGACGAACACCGGGGCGTCGGCGAGCCCGAGGCGCAGGCGCACATCGTCGCGGGTCTGCGGGTCGGCCGTCGCCGTGCAGGCGAGTACGGGGACGCCGGGGAAGAGCCCGCGCAGCTCGCCGAGCTGCACGTACTCGGGGCGGAAGTCGTGCCCCCACTGGCTGACGCAGTGGGCCTCGTCGATGGCGAAGAGGGCGATGCCGGCGTCGCTGCCTTCGCCCCCGCCGAGACTTCGCAGCCGCTCGAGGAACGAGGCGGTCATCAGGGTCTCGGGGGCGACGTAGAGCAGGTCGAGCTCGCCGCTGTGGAGCTGTGCCAGCACGCGGCGGGCCTCGTCCCCATCGAGAGACGAGTTGTAGGCGGCGGCACTGACGCCGGCCGCCCGCAGCGCGTCGACCTGGTCCTTCATGAGTGAGATGAGCGGGGAGACGACGATGCCGGCGCCCGGGCGCAGCAGGGCCGGCAGCTGGTAGCAGAGCGACTTGCCGCCGCCCGTCGGCATGAGGACGAAGGCGTCGCCGCCTCCGGCGAGGTGCTCGACGATCTCGCGCTGGTGCGGCCGGAACTCGCGGAAGCCGAAGACGTCGCGCAGCAGGCCGGAGGCGCTGCGCGGAGCGAGGCGGGGCGGCGTGGAAGTGGGGTCGGGCGTCACCGTCCGAGTCTAACAAGGTTGACGGACGGCTCCGCCCTGCGTCCGTCAAAGCTCGCCGTGCTTCTGGCCGCCCTCTGCCGCATCACCGTCAGATTCTCCACGTCACCGTTGACAATACCTTGCAAAAGCACCACCGGGCGTGCAATATGCACGATATGGGCCTTCTACCACGCCATGCCACAGAGGTGGTGCTCAAGCGCCTCGACTCCTTCCGTGTCGTCGTCGTGACCGGCGCCCGCCAGGTGGGCAAGTCGACGCTCGCTCGCCTGGTGCTCGACCGCGTCGGCGGCACTTACCTGACGCTCGACGATCCTTTGACGCTCGCCGAGGCGACGGAGGACGCGGACGGGCTGGTGGCCGGCGCGCGCGGGCTGACGGTCATCGACGAAGTGCAGCGCGCCCCCGACCTCCTGCGCGCGGTCAAGCTCGCCGTCGATCGCGACCCCCGGCCCGGGCGCTTCCTCCTCACGGGCTCGGCGAACCTGCTCGGTATGCGTACGGTCACGGAGTCGCTCGCCGGCCGCGCCGCCTACCTTGAGTTGCTCCCGCTCTCGTGGTCCGAGATCGTCGGCGCACCGCGCCCGCGCACCGTGGACGCCGCCTTCGACGCCGCCTCGGCGGAGGACTTCCTGGCCGGGCTGGCGTCTCCGCCACCTGAGGCCGCCGAGGTCGCGCGCGAGCGCGCCCTCGGCGGCGGTATGCCTGAGGCATTCGCGCTCGGCACCGAGGACCGCCGGGCCTGGTACGAGAGCTACCGCGTGACCTTCCTCGAGCGCGATCTGCGCCAGCTCTCGGAGATCACGAAGGTGCCCGAGTTCGGGCGTGTCACGAGTCTCGCCCTGCTCCGGACGGCCGGCCTCTTGAACAAGAGCGACCTCGCCGCCGATGCGCGCGTCGCGCCCCCCACGGTCGACCGCTATCTCGGCCTTCTGCAGGTCGCCTATCAGATCCGCCTGCTGCCGCCCTTCTTCCCCAACGTGGCGAAGCGTCTCGTCAAGTCGCCGCGGGTGTTCGCGGTCGACAGCGGCGCGGCAGCTTGGGCCGCCAATGCTTACGACTGGCGCGCAGCGATGGCCGCCGGCAAGGACGGTGCGCTGCTCGAGACCTTCGCGCTCTCCGACCTCATCGCCTGGGACGGACTCGCCGGCGCGTCGCGCTACCACTTCTGGCGCACGGGCGCCGGCGCCGAGGTCGACATCGTCGTTGAGCGCGGCGAGCACGTGGTGGCCATCGAGGTGAAGGGCGCCGCCAAGCTCGGGCGGCACGACGTGAGCGGCCTGCGGGCCTTGCGCGGCGACCTAGGGAGGCGGTTCCGGCTCGGGATCGTGGCCTATCTCGGTGACGAGCTCAGGGTCATCGACGAGACCCTGGCGGCGGTGCCGCTCGCTTCGCTGCTGGGCGTTGGGGTCGCCGGCTTCCCGGAGAGCGCCGCGGTCTGACCGACCGACGCCGCGTGGTCGCCGGGGCTACTCGACCCGCTTCAGAAGCAGCGCGTTGCTCCTCCTTGAAGAAGTGCATGATGAGGTCGTCGCCCTTCATCTCGAGGACGATGGTCGGGTCGTCGAAGGGAGCGAACACCGCGTCGTCCTCCATCTGTCCCACGTACGTCTTGTTGGGGAGCTTGATGGTGAAGTCGCCGCCGTCCCTCGAGACGGTGACGACCGCGTCGCCCATGGCCTCGCTGGTCCAGTCGCCCACGATCGCGTCGCCCGTGTCGCCGCCGCATGCCGCGGCGAGGACCAGGATCATGACGAGGACGATCGAGGACGGCGGCAGAAGCCCGCCTCGAAGCCCGAGCACGACCTGGCATTGCCCCTCCCAAAGGATCGATCTGGCCGCTCACTGCCGCCACAGCAGCGGCCGCTGGCCTGTCGGCGATCTCGCCACTGGAAGGCAACATAGCGCAGGGCGCGTCTGATGTCACGGCGCCCAGGCTCGGGCGGCGGAGGCCGTTGAGGACCAGATCCTGTCGCACCGGGCGGGGCTCGACGCGAAGAGGGGCGGGCCGTGAGGCCCGCCCCCTCTTCGCGTCTCTGGCCGCGCACGCGCGCGGCCTGCGGCCCGGCGCTCGCTCAGATACCCAGAGCGGCCCGCTTCTCGTTGATGCAGGGGGCGCACCTCATGGCGCGCCCCCTGCATCGTCCGCTTGCGTGGGCGTTTGGCTAGATGCCCAACGCCTCGCGCTTCGCCGCGATGTGCGCCAGCATCCCGGCGACCGCCTCCTTGGCGTCGGTCTCGACGGCGAGCTTGCCGCCGGTCACGCCGGGGAGGTCCTGCGTCACGAGCTGCACGAGCCGCGGCGCGCCGGTCACGAAGGGCACCGGGCTCACGTGCGTGTAGAGGCCGAAGGCCAGCGCCGCCATGGCGTCGATGGTCGCCTTCTGCTCCATGTACTCGGGAGCCGTTGCCACGACTGGCAACGCCGGCACGTCGACGCCGAGAGCGTCGGCGATGGCGCCGACGAGCACCAGGATGCGGCCGGTGTCGGTGCAGGTGCCGAAGCTCAGCACCGGCGGGATCCCGAGGAGCTCGCAGACGGCCTTCAGGCCGGGCCCGGCGAGCTCCTTCGCCTCGAGCGTCTCGAGGCCGGCGACCTGGACGGCGGCGTTGCCGCAGCCCATGGCCAGCACGAGGACGTCGTTCTTGATGAGCTCCTTCGCGACCTCGACCGTCATGCAGTCCTGCCCGGAGTCGCGCAGCGTGGTGCAGCTGACGAGTCCGGCGACGCCCTTGAGGGTGCCGTTCTTGATCACGTCGAGCAGCGGGTCGAGCGAGCCGCCGAGGGCGCCGAGGATGCTCTCCGTCGAGAAGCCTGCGACGGCGTCGCCGGTGCGCAGCTTGGGCGCGCCGTTGCCCATCGCCTTGCGCTTTGGGTAGTTGGCGACGGCCATGTCGATGAGCTGCTGCGCCTGACCGGCGGCCTTGGCGGCGTCGAAGATGACGCCCTCGTCCATGCCGGGGACGTTGACCAGGTCGCTCACGGGCACGAGCAGCGTGCCGTGCCGGTGGCAGGTGTCGGCCAACGTCGGCACGGTGCAGTTCATGTCGGCGGCGAACACGTCGAGGCCGCCGGTCGCCACGGCGAGTTCCTCGTTCAGCCAGTTGCCGGTGAGGCCGACGAAGACGTCGTCCACCTCGAAGCGCTGGACGAGCTCCTGGCCGGTCTCGATGGAGCCGACGATGCGCAGGCCCTTGGCGCCGGCCGCCTTGGCCTTCGCCTGGGCGGCCTCCATGCGGGCCGCGTCGATCAGCGCTGCGCCCATCATGGGCTCGTGACCGTTCACGGCGATGTTGACGTAGTCGCCGTCGATGATGCCGAGGTCGGTCTTGATCGCGTGCGGCGTCGGCGTGCCGAAGAGGGCGTCCTGGACGAACTCGAGCGGCACCTGCACGCCGTAGGCGGTGGCGATGCCGAGGCGCAGACCTTTGAGGGCGAGCGAGACGTAGTCGCCGTTGACGTTGGTGAGGCAGTTGGCGGTCGCGACCGTGTTCTCCTGGAGGGCGCCGCCGGGGAAGATGCCGAGCTCCTCCCACACCTTCTGACGCGGCGCCGGGGCGAAGGCCTTGACCAGCGGCGAGGGATCCTTGTGGTCGCGCGCCAGCTCGGCGATGAGCGCGGTCGAGAGCCGCTTGGGCAGCGTGTCCCGGGGCTCGACCGCGCGTGCCGACGACGCCGGCGAGCGTCTCGAGCTTGCTCCAGTCCTTGACCTCGAACGTACCGCCCGGCTTGGCCTCGGCGAGCGTCTTGAACACTTCGTTGGCGTGGTACATGTACGTCGCGGTGCCCATCGTGTTCTGCAGCAAGAAGTTGCGCATCGCCATGCCGTCGGCGTCGATGCCGCAGACGCCGCGCGGCGCTTTGGCTGTGATACGGCACGGACCCTGCGAGCAGAGCGAGCAGCGGATGCCGCCCTCGCAGAAGCTGCAGCGCTTGCCCTGCGCCTCCATGCGGTCCCAGACCGTCTCCTCGCCGGCGGCGCGGGCCCTCTCGACCATGGTGTTGACTGAGCCGTGGTAACTGTCCATCGGACCTCCGGTTCTTGGGCGACCCGTCATGGGCGCCGGGTGGGTGCGGTGAGTGCGATCGTGCGTGGGCACGGGTGCGGAGTCTACGACCGGGTCAACGGACGCAGGCTCGGGTGGGGTCGGCCGGTCAGCCGTGGATGAGCTGCGGCAGGCATTTGGCGCAGGCCCAGAGGCTCTCGCCCTTGAGGCGGCAGGGGAAGAGGACGCCGTCCATCTCGCTGCGCCCGCAGGTGAAGCAGGTCTGCTGGAGCGTGACGGCCGCGGCCAGCTTCGCGGCCATCTTCTCGGCCGCCGCCTCCTCGTCGAACTCGGGCGCCTCGCGCTTCTCGACGGTGAGCGCCCCTTCCGGGCAGACCGCGAGGCAGAAGCCGGCGCCGTCGCAAAGCTCCTCTTTGATGACCTTGGCCTTGCCGTCGACGATCTCGATGGCGCCCTCGGCGCACGGGGTGACGCAAAGGCCACAGCCGTTGCAGAGCTCTTCGTCGATCTTCACGATGCTGCGTAGGGCCATCTCTCGTCCTCTCGTCTCGTCGGTCCGGTCGCATCCTCAGACGCGACGCGCCGACGGATAAACACTTCACGTGTGGTGCTTACTCTACGGGGATGGTGCGGTCGCCGCCATTGACGTGCGTCAACTGCGGCGCCCGCCGCGCGTACCGCCGCCGGCCGCGCCCTGACGATAGACTTACCCGGTGGAGAGCGACGTACGCATCGAGTTCCTGAGTGCCATGGCCGGCGCGCTCACGCGGTACGGCCTGAATGCCGACGCGACCGAACGCGGTCTGGGGGACGCCGCCGCCGCTCTCGGGCTGCGCGCCGGGTTCCACGTGACGCCGACCTCGATCATGGCCTCGTTCGGGGTCCCCGGGCGGCAGCGCGTGGTGCTGCTCCGTACCCACGAGGCGAGCATCGACCTGCAGAGCCTCTCGCTGGTGTCGGGCGTGCTCGACGGCGTCACGGCACGCCGGCTGACCGCCGAGCAGGCGCTCGCCGAGCTCAACCTGATCACCCGGTCCCCAGTGCGGTTCCCGTGGTTCATGGGCGTGCTCGCCTCGGGGGTCGGGGCGATGGCCTTCGCGCTGCTGCTCAGCGGCAGCTGGGTCGACGCCGCCGTGGCGGCGGAGGTCGGGCTCGCCGTCGGTGTGATGATCGTGCTCGGGCGGCGCTACAGCCGGCTCGCTCGCCTCACCGAGTTGCTCGCCGGTCTGCTCGCCGCCCTGCTCGCGCTGGCCGCCGGCCACCTCGTGCCCGAGATCAGGCCGGCCAATGTCGCCCTCGCCAGCGTGATCCTGCTTCTGCCGGGCCTCGGCATCACACTCGGTGTCGCCGAGGTCGCAGCCCGCCATCTGACGGCCGGCACGGCGCGCCTCGCCGGTGCGATGATGACCCTCCTCAACCTGAGCATCGGCTCGTTTCTGGGCTTCAGGGTGATGGCGGATCTCGACCTGGTGCCGATCACGAGCGCGCCCGGTCGCCCTGCCACTATCGGTATGCTCATCGCCGCCGCCGCTCTCTCCAGCGTCGCGCTCCTGATCTCCACCAACTCGCGGATGGCCGACGTGTGGCTCGTCGGGATCTCGGTGGTGATCGCCCTGATCGGCGCGCGGTTCGGGGCGTGGCTTCTCGGGGCGACGCTCGGCGTCGCGCTCGCCAGCCTGATGCTCGGCCTCTGGAGCAACGCCTACGCGCGCCTCTCCCGGCGGCCGGCGGCGCTCGCTTTGCTCCCTGGCCTCGCCGTGCTGGTGCCCGGCTCGCTCGGGCAGCGCGGTGTCTCGGCCGCCCTCATGGGGGCGAGCGCCGGGGTCGAACTCCTGGTCGCGGCGCTCGTGATCGCCGCGGGCCTCGTGGTCGGGCTTCTGGTGGCCGACGCGACCCTGGCGCCGTCGGGCGGGTACGAGGACGCCTGACCTACATCGCGGCGGGGTCCTCCTCGGCCGCTCCCGACAGCACAGGTCGAGGCTCCCGCTACTCCTGCGCGATCCGCTGCAGCTTCTCGAAGCTCAGGATCTCGATGAGCTCGTGGTCGCCGCTCAGGCGCAGCACCTCGCCGCGCTTCAGGCGATCGAAAGTGCGGCTCAGGGTCTCGGGGACGGTGCCGAGGCGCGCCGCCAGCTCGCGCTTGGTGGTCGGCAGACGGACCACCCGCGGTCCCGCGCGGCCGTGGGACGCCACCGCCGGCTCGAGCTGCTCGTCGGCGAGCTCGAGCAGATACCGCGCCAGGCGCGCGGGCACCGGCAGAAGCAGCTCTTCGACGCGACGGTTGAGCAGCACCAGCAGGCGCGCCATCGCGGCGATCAGGTTGACGGCGATCTCCGGGCACTCGAGGCAGACGGCGAGGAAGTCGTCGGTGCCGAAGCGCAGGAGGCGACTCGGCGCCATCGCCTCGGCGCTGGACGGGTACGTCTCGTGGAAGAGGACGGACTCGCCGAAGGTCTCGCCGGCGTCGACGTGCCGCAGGGTGGCCGTGCGCCCGTCGCGGAAGGACTTGTGGACCTTGATCCGGCCTTCGGCGACGAGGAACAGGGCCTCGGCGGCATCGCCTTGAGTGAAGACGGGCTGTCCCGCGGGCAGGTCGCGCGGCTGTGCGATCGACGCCAGGCGCTCGAGCTGCTCCTCGGGCAGACTGCCGAAGAGGCGGGCGGCGCGGAGATCGTCGACGGTGCTCACGGCCGCCGCCGGACGACGATGGCCGACACGCCCTCGACGGGGCACTTCGTCTCACAGACGCCGCAGCCTATGCAGAGGTCGCCGACCACCTTCGGTCGCGCCACGCGCTCGAGGAGACCGTCCTGGGCGAGGCCATCGCCGAGAGCGTCCGCGCCGGTCTCGCCGAGGCCGTCCGTCCCCGAGTTGTCGAGGCAGGTCCCGTCGCCCTGCCCGAGTCGCCCTGCCCGAGTCCCTGCCCCTGACCTTGCCCACCCCCGCCGCCGCGCCCCTGTCCGGTCAGCCGGATCGCCTTGTCGGGCACGGGGCACATCTCCTGGCAGACGCTGCAGGGCGTGTTCTGCGCCCACGGCAGGCAGCGCGTCTGATCGATGATGGCAAGGCCGATCACCTGCCGGCGCTTCTCCTCGAGCGGGAGCGCCGGGATCGCCCCGGAGGGGCAGACCTCGCCGCAGGCGGCGCAACCGTAGTCGCAGTAGCCGATCCGGCGGGACCAGGACGGGTGTCCAGAACCCTCGATGCCCGGCCTGTCCGAGCGTGGGCTGCAAGCCCCGAGGTCGGGCAGACCTTCATGCACTCGCTGCAGCGCAGGCAGCGGGACAGGAACTCCGCTTCGTCGTCGACGCCCGGCGGCCGCAGCAGGCGCGGGTCGGCCTCGGCGCGGCGCACGCCCACCGGAGGAGGGCGCCGGCCGCGAGGCCGCCGGCGCCCGCGGCGATCACCGCGCGCCGGCCCCGGGTCGTACGTCGCGCCACGGCCCGCGCCTGCACGTCCCCGCCGATGCCCACCACGCCGGTGCTCGGGCAGCGCGACGAGGCAGTCGAGGCACATGGTGCACTCCGAGCTCGTGACACGCGCTCGTGCCTTCGCGGCAGCTCGATCGCGCCGAGACGGCAGGAGTCGGCGCAGGGGCCGCAGCGGACGCAGCCGTCGCCGACGAGCGGCCGCAAGATCTGCACCTTGGCGATGAGCCCGAGCAGGGCGCCGAGCGGGCACAGGTAGCGGCACCAGAAGCGGTCGGCCAGCAGCGTTGAGGGCGACGACCGCGAGGAAGACGACGAGGAGGATCGAGCGGACTGCTCGAAGCGCGGCGGCGTGATCGGCAGCACGCTGCCGCGCAGATGTCGTGTCGACCCAGTCGACGACCGGGTCGAGCGCCGGCCACTGCAGGGCGATGCCGCTGCGCCTCGGTGACGAGGAAGTCGAAGGCCGGCAGCAGCGAGGCCGTGGCCGTCCGCGTGAGGATCGTGATCGGATCGAGCACGAGGAGGGTAGCACGCCGAACAGCCGCCATGCCCGGCGATCGCGAGCAGGAGCACGTACTTCGTGACGCGGAGGCGCGGCGGTAGGCGCGCCTCGAGCGCGCCGCGCCGTGCCGAAGCGGAACCAGCCGAGGAGCGTCCCCAGCGGGCAGATCCAGCCGCACCAGACACGACCGACGATGAGTGTGACGCCGATGGTGACGAGCCCCAGCGCGAGGCGGCCGAGCCACTCGCGCGCGGCGAGCATGGTGGCGAGGGCGGTCAGCGGGTCGAAGCGGAAGAAGAGGTCGGTCCACGGCAGCGGGTCGCGCCGCTGCAGGCCGCCGAAGAGCAGGACGATGAAGGCGGCGAGGGCAGCGACCTGAACGGCGCGGCGCACCAGGCGGAGTCTCCGCCACGTGCGATCGCCTCGCATGCCGGCCCTCGTCCATCGACTCACCCTGCCTTGGCTGCCGCGCCACCGTGTCGGTCCACCGGCGTGTCGCGGAGCAGCGTCTCGCTGCTCCTCATGGTAGAGGCAGGCCGGCGTTCGCGCATCCCTTCAGGGCGAGTCGCAGTGACGAGAAGGGGGCGGGGCCGCAAAAGCCCGCCCGTCGCCTCACGATCGTGCGCGGTGCTCAGCCGAGAAGCGCACGGACCTGGGCGGCCGCGGCGCGCGCCTGTTGCGCCGACTTCTCGAACGACCCGGGCTGGGCGCCGAGGGCGTCCGCGGCGTGCGCGACGAAGGTCTCGTGATACGCGGCGATCGTGTCCTCGACCGCCGCCACTTGCTCGGCGGCCGCCGGCCAGGTGGTGGCCGGCTCGCCACCGAGCACGGCCGCGAACCCGGTCCCGTCGAGGCCGCGCAGGGCCTCGAGCGTCATCCCGTCGGCCTGCGGCCGGACCCTCGTCAGCTTCTCGACGCGGTCGTCGTGCGTGCAGACGAGCTCCTCGAGCTTCGCCTGCCATACCGCGTCCGGCGCGATCACCTCGGCCGCCGCGGCGGTGTCGGCTCCGGCCCGCTCGGCCTCGAGGGCGAAGCCGAAGGCGGACGCGAAGTCCACGATGCTGGGGAACTCGCGAGCCACTCTGATCTCCTCTGCCTGTGCGTTGGCTGGTCGGTCAGCACTCTACCCATCGCGGCCGGAGACGAAGAGAGGGGGAGGGCAGGTCCTCTCGGACCTGCCCTCCCCCTCGAGCGTGCGGGAAGTGGCGGCGTGCTCGTGCCGTCAGCCTCTTACCACTGCTTGTTGACGGTGCCCTCCCAGGTGCCGACCTTCTTCTCCTTCTTCTCCGCCTCGGTGAACCAGCGCGAGGTGACGCACTTGCTCTCGGTGAAGAAGCGGATGCCGTCGAGGCCGAACACGTGGCTCTCGCCGAAGAACGAGTCCTTGTGGCCGGCGAACGGGAAGAAGCTCACCGGCACCGGGATGCCGACGTTGATGCCGACCATGCCGGCGTGCGTGCGCTTGGCGAACTCACGCGCGTAGTAGCCGCTCTCGGTGAAGATGCAGGAGCCGTTGGCGAAGCGGCTGTCGTTCATGATCGTGATGCCCTCTTCGAAGTCCTCGACGCGCTTGATCCCGAGCACCGGGCCGAAGATCTCCTCGCGGCCGATCTCCATGTCTTCGGTCACGTTGTCGAAGATCGTGGGGCCGACGAAGAAGCCGTTCTCGAAGCCGGGGACGACGAGGTCGCGGCCGTCGAGGATGAGCTCCGCGCCTTCCTCGACGCCCTTGTCGATCCAGCCCTTGACGAAGGCCTGGTGACTCGGCCGAGACGACCGGGCCGAGCTCGGTCTTGGGATCGTACGAGCAGCCGACGACGCGCTGCTCGGCGAACTTCATCATGTAGCCGATGAACTCGTCGGCGATAGTTCTCGACCACGATCACGGGCAGCGCCATGCAGCGCATGCCGGCGCAGCCGAAGGTCGAGTTGATGATGCCGGCGGCGGCGCGCTCGAGCGAGGCGTCGGCGAGCACGAGGCCGTGGTTCTTGGCCTCGGTCTGGGCCTGGACGCGCTTGCCGTGGGCGGCAGCCAGCGAGTAGACGTGCTTGCCGACGCTGGTCGAGCCGACGAAGCTCACGCCGCGCACCAGCGGATGGGTCATCATGAGCTCGGCCTCGGTGCGCGAGCAGGTCACGACGTTGACGACGCCCTTGGGCAGGCCGGCCTCGTAGAGCAGCTCGAGCAGGCGCATGCCGGTCGTCGGCACCATGCTGGCCAGCTTCAGGACGAGGGTGTTGCCGGTGACGATGCAGAGCGGCAGCATCCAGCCGAAGGGGATCATGCCGGGGAAGTTGAACGGCGCGATGCCGGCGAACACGCCGATCGGCTCGCGGTAGCTCACGGTGTCGTGCCCGGTGGACACGTTCATGAGCGACTCGCCCTTCATGGTCATCGGGGCGGAGACGCCGACCTCGCAGCCCTCGATGATCTTGATGACCTCGCCGCGCGCCTCGTCGAGGTTCTTGCCGAGCTCGCGCGAGCAGAGATACGTGATCTCCTCGGCGTGCTCCTCGAGCAGGGCCTTCCAGCGGTAGAGCACCTGGGTGCGCTTCTGGATCGGCGTCGTCGACCAGGTCTGGAACGCCTTGTGGGCGCTCTCGATGGCGGCCTCGACCTCTGCGGCCGTGCAGCACGGCGCCTCGGCGAACACCTCGCCGGTGGACGAGTCGGTGACCGGCATGTACTTGTCGGTCTCGACTCGCGCCACTCGCCGTCGATGCAGTACTTCAGCGTCTTCACTTCTGCCATCTCGTTCCTCTCGTATCGTCCGTCTTCACGTCGCCGTGAAGCGGCACGGGGCCGGACATTCTCCTTCGAACAGACAGGCATCGCCTCGACGTGTCTTTCGGGAGCCTGGCATCGGTTTCAGTGGACGACCGATGGACAGGTCGGGGCGCGGAACTGCGTGTCGCATGCGTTCGTGCACCGGGCATGGTCTGCCGGGCGCCGCACGCCGTTACCACCTCCCACCGGGGCTCGGATTCGGAGGAGCACTACGAGAGCCTTGACTCCATCTTCTGCGCAGCGCGAGCGCTCCGGGCGGAGCGCCGCAGGCGAATAGTGTACGTGCGCGCGCGAGCCGCGTAAACCCCGCGGTAGAGAAAAGTGCGGCGTTCGTCGCCGTCGCCTGCCCAAACGGCGAAAATCGTAGCGACCGGGAAGCTCGTCGGGTGAAGGCGCGCGCCAGCGCCGGCTGCTGCCACGTCGGGTCACGTGTGGGCGGTGGCGCCGGGTCGCGCGGGCGTCAGGTCGCCGCGTCGGCGCCGGCGCGGCGCGGAGAGGCCTAGCGATAGTTGACGAACTGCAGAGGCTGGCCGAAATCCTGGTCCCTGAGGAGCGACATCACGGCCTGCAGGTCATCCTTGCTCTTGGCGTACACGCGCAGGCTGTCGCCCTGGATGACCACTTTCACGCGCTTGAACTCCTTGCGGATGAGCTTGTTCATCGCCTTGGCCTTCTCGTCGGGGATGCCGGCGGCGAGCGTGACCGTCTGGCGGACGGTGCCGCCGAGCGCGCTCTCGATCTTCTCGTACTGCAGCGCCTTGAGCGGCACCTTGCGCCGCACGAGCTTCGCCTCGAGCACGTCGATCACCGACCTCAGCTTGCCCTCGTCATCGCTGACGAGGACGAGGCTGTGCTCCTCAAGGGCGACACTGCTCACCGATCCCTTGAAGTCGAAGCGTGAGGCGAGCTCCTTCTGTGTCATCTGCACGGCGTTGCGGACCTCGTTCATGTCGACCTGGCTGACCACGTCGAAGGACGATTCAGCGGCCATGGGTACCTCCCTCGTTCGGCGCAGTGTGGCTCACGTGACCGCGTGGGCGCCGGCGTCGACGTGCACGACCTCGCCGGTGATGGCGCGCGCGAAGTCGCTGAGCAGGAAGACGCTGGCGTCGGCGACCTCGTCGGCGGTCACGTTGCGGCGGAGCGGCGCGTGGCTCGCGAGCAGGTCGAGCATGCCGCTGAAGTCCTTGATGGTACGGGCCGCCACGGTGGCGATGGGGCCGGCCGAGACGGCGTTCACGCGGACGCCGGCCGGTCCCAGATCGGCGGCCAGGTAGCGCACCGAGCTCTCGAGGCTGGCCTTGGCGGGTCCCATCACGTTGTAGTTCGGGACCACTCGCCAGGAGCCGGCGTAGGTCATCGTCACGATCGCGCCGCCGTTCGTCATGAGACGGCGCGCCTCGCGCGCGATCGCGATCAGCGAGTACGAGCTGATGTCGTTGGCCTGAGCGAAACCCGTGCGGGTGGTCTCGACGAAGCTGCCCTGCAGGTCCTCGGCCGGCGCCCAGGCGATGCTGTGGGCGATCCCGTGCAGGACCGGCATGGTCTCGGCCAGCCGGTCGACGGCGCGTCGCACGGCGTCGTCGTCGGCCACGTCACACTCGATCATGGGCGCGCCGCCGAGCTCGTCCGCCAGCCGGGTGACCCGTCCCTTGAGGCGCTCCGCTTGGTAGGTGAGGGCGACGCGGCCGCCCTCGCGGTGAATGGCCTCCGCGATCGCCCAGGCGATCGAGCGCTCGTTGGCAGCGCCCATGACGAGGATGTTCTTGTCCTGCAGCAGATCCGCTCATGCGCCCCCGTCCATCCGTCCGACTCTCGCAGGAGTCCCCTCTCGAGAAGGAGGAGTCTACCAGCCGCCGCACCGACCGGGCGGCGCCTGTCGGCCACGCTCGTCCGGGTCAAAGCGCGAAGGGGTGAAGCTCCTCTGGCACGGCGGTCACGGCACCCACGATCGTCAGGCCGGCCAGGAGACGTGCGCGTCTTCACGATGGGCCCCCTGTCGATGTGATGTCCTGCGCCGAACGACGTTGCTCGCTTGCTCATCTGCGCCTCCTCGCGTGGCTGCGGTCCAGTCCGGAGACGCGCAGAGGCCGCCGGTTCGTCGGCCCGGCAGTAGGGCAGGAGCTCGTCGAGGTCGACGTCGGCCGGCAGCGGGCGCGCCACGACCTCGACGCCCTGATAGCCGAAGGCGATGAAGCCGGCCGGCCTGAGCTCTTGCAGCGCTTCGTCTCCGGGGGCGCTCGGGGCCGGTATCGGCGTCTCGCCGGCGGCGCCGACCGAGACGGATCCCAGCATGACGAGCGCCAGGGCGTCCATGGCGACCGGCTCGTCGATGACCTCGAGATAGATGTCGTCGGTGACGAGGCCCTTGATCCGGCGGACCACGGTGAAGTGCTGCGTGCCGTCGCTGACCTCGCCGGCCCGGGCGACGAAGGCGGTCCGGTAGAGCTCGAGATCGGCGGCCAGCGCCTCGGCGCCGTAGGTCGCCTTCGAGGCGTCCGTTTCTGCTGTGGCCGCGCGGAGCGAGTCGGCGGACTCGGCCCCTCCGTCGCCGGCCATCTGCGAGTCGAGCGGGCCTGAGCGCAGGGCGAGGGCGCCGACGACGGCGACGGCGAGGATCGCGCCGAGGGCCGGCACGAGCACGCGCCAGCGGCCGCGCGAGGGTCGGCGCTCGGGCGGCGGCGCGAAGAACGGGCGCAGCCCGTCCCAGCGCGCCGCCGCCGGGTCGGCGTACGTGTCGTCGGGCGCCGGGACGAGGCGCTCGAGGCCGCCCCCGACGTCGCCGAGGTCGGCTTGCAGCGCCTCCAGCCGGCGCCGCAGCTCTTCGTCGACGGCCAGCGCCGCCCGGAGCTCGGCGTCGTCCTCGAGCCCGAGGGCGAAGGCGAGCAGGCGGTCCTCGTCGAAGCGGTGCGTTCTTGTCCGGCAAGTCAGTCATGGACGAACCCGTGGGTCGTGAGCGCCGTGCGCAGCCGCTTCATCGCGGTGTGCAGGCGCGACTTGACGGTCCCGAGCGGCACCTCCTGGACGGCCGCGATCTCCTCGAGCGGCAGGTCGGCGAAGTAGCGCAGGGCGACGACCTCGCGGAGCTCCGGGGCGAGGTCCCCGAGCGCGGCCCGCAGCGCCGGATCGGCCGCGACCCGCGGCTCGTCGGCGTGCAGCCGCGCCGGCGCGACCTGCTCGAGCCGCTGCGCGAGGCCCTGCCGGGTGCGGCGACGTCGCCCGGCATCGCGTCCGGTGTTGAGGATCAGCCGGTAGAACCAGCCGAGGAACACCTCCTCGGCGGGGAGGTCGGCTCTGAAGACCTTGATGAACGCTTCCTGCACGGTGTCGTCCACTTCGTCGCAGTATCCCTGGAGGAAGAGGATGCGGTGCACCTGCGGCGCGTACCGGCGAAAGAAGGCGGTGCGCGCCTCGGGCTGCGCCCGGCGGAGCCGGTCGACCAGGCCGGGGGGCAGCTCGTCGATCGTCGACCTCCTCAGAGAGAGACGCGTCTCGGGCGCCGGCGGTTCGCCGCCGCCGGCGTCAGTATAGCCGGGCGGCCGGAGGGTCGAGGCCCGGGCGGCACGAGGCCGAGCGCCGGCGGTCAGGCGGGGTCGCCGGCTGCGTCGAAGCCGAGCCGGCGCACCTCTTCGACGAGCTCGACCCCGCGCTGCTCGCGCACGCGGCGCCTGACCTCGTTGGAGAGGGCGAGCACGTCGTCGGCCTTCGCGCCCGGCAGGGCGACGAGGAAGTTGGCGTGCTTGGTGCTCACCTGCGCCCGGCCCAGGGTGAGACCCTTGAGCCCGGCCTCCTCGATCAGCTTGGCCGCGGGGAGCTCACGGGACGGGTTCTTGAAGTAGCTCCCGCAGGAGCCGTACTCGAGCGGGTGCTTGCCGCGGCGCAGCTCGGCGTCGCGGGCGATCTCTTCGAGCAGCGCGCTGCGCTCGCCGCCGTGGAGCGCGAAGCTCGCCTCGAGCACGACGACGTCGCGACGGCGCTTGAGGAGGCTGGTGCGGTAGCCGAAGTCGAGATCCTCGGGGCCGACGTCGCGGATCACCCCGCCGTCGAGCAGGCGCGCGCGGACGAGCACGTCGCCCACCGCGCGCCCGTACGCCCCGGCGTTGCCGACGACGGCGCCGCCGACCGAGCCGGGGATGTTGCCCGCGTACTCGAGGCCGGCCAGGCCGCCTTCGGCGAGGCCGGCCACGACGTCGTGCAGGTTCGCCCCGGCCCCCACGGTCAGCACCTCGCCGTCGAGTCGCTGCGCGTCGTTGCGGGCGAGGACGATGAGGCCGGCCAGGCCGGCGTCGGCGACGAGCACGTTGGTGAGCCTGCCGAGCACGGTCAGCGGCATGGCGAGGTCGCGCGCGACGGCGACCGCGCGCACGAGCGCGTCCGTCGTCGTCGCGCGGTAGAGGAACTCGGCCGGACCACCGACGCCGTAGGTGCAGAGGGGCGCGAGCGGGACGGCCTCTTCGAGGCCGGGGAGCTCGCGCCTCAGAGTCTCCCTGAGTTCGCTCACGGGGCTCATCATACCTGCGCGAGGGGGTATGCTTCGCTGGTCAGTCACGGGACGGAGCGGCTCATGAGCGACGAGGACACGAGGGCGAACGCGGGCTCGATCGACGCCGAGGGGGCCGCGAGCGGTGGGCAGGGCTTCGAGACGCTCGCGCTGCACGCCGGGCACACGCCCGACGCGGCGACGGGCGCGCGCGCGGTGCCGATCTACCAGTCGACCTCGTTCGTCTTCGACGACGCGGAACAAGCCGCGAAGCTCTTCGCCCTCGAGGCGGAGGGCCACATCTACACGCGCATCTCGAACCCGACGACCGCCGTGCTCGAGGAGCGCGTGGCGGCGCTCGAGGGCGGGGTCGCGGCGGTCGCCTTCTCGTCGGGCCAGGCCGCCCTGACGGCCGCCGTCCTCAACCTGGCCGGCGCCGGCGACCACTTCGTCTCCGCCGCCGCCGTCTACGGCGGCACCCACACGCTCTTCCGCCACACCCTGCGCCGTCTCGGCATCGAGGTCGCCTTCGTCGACGGGACCGATGCCGAGGCGTTCCGCGCGGCCATCCGGCCGAACACGCGCTTCGTCTACGCGGAGACGGTCGCGAACCCCAAGCTGGACACGCTCGACATCGCGGCGGTCGCCGAGGTCGCGCACGACGCCGGCCTGCCGCTGATCGTCGACAACACGATGCCGACGCCGTACCTGCTGCGGCCGCTCGAGCACGGCGCGGACATCGTCTTCCACTCGCTGACCAAGTTCCTCGGCGGCCACGGCACGTCGATCGGCGGCGCCCTGGTCGACGGCGGCCGCTTCGACTGGGCGTCGAGCGGCCGCTTCCCCGGCTTCACCGAGCCTGACGAGTCCTACCACGGCCTCGTCCACTGCGAGGCTTTCGGGGCGGCCGCCTTCGCCGGCAAGGTGCGCACGCAGCTGCTGCGCGACATGGGCGGCAGCCTGTCGCCCCTCAACGCCTTCCTGATCCTTCTCGGCGTCGAGACGCTGTCGCTGCGCATGCAGCGCCACAGCGAGAACGGGCTGGCGGTGGCGCGGGCACTCGAAGCGGACCCGCGCGTGCGTCGCGTCCTCTACCCCGGCCTCGCCTCGCACCCCACGTACGAGACGGCGCGACGCTACCACCACCGCGGTCTCTACGGCGCGATGATCGGTATCGAACTCGTGGGCGGGCGCGACGCCGGCCGCTGCTTCGTCGAGACGCCCGGCCTCTTCTCGCACCTCGCCAACATCGGCGACGCCAAGTCGCTCGCCATCCACCCGGCCTCAACGACGCACTCGCAGCTCAGCGCGCAGGAGCTCGAGGCGGCCGGCGTGAGCGAGGCTTTCGTGCGCCTCTCGATCGGCCTCGAGACGCTCGACGACATCCTCGCCGATCTCGATGCGCGGCTGGTCTCGTGCGCCGCAGGCAGGAAGGCGCCCGGATGACGTCGCCGGGGCACAGCGGCAAGGCGATCGGCGACGTGCCCGGCGGGACCGATCCCGACGCGGGCTCGGCCGGCATCGTCCGCACGAAGCACGTCACCTTCGACGAGCCGGGCCGGGCGCTCGAGCTCGAGGGCGGGGGGGCGCTCTGGCCGCTGACCATCGCCTACGAGACCTACGGCACGCTCAACGCGGCGCACGACAACGCCATTCTCGTCTGTCATGCCCTGTCGGGCGATGCGCACGCCGCCGGCCGCCACAGCGCCAACGATCGGCGCGCCGGGTGGTGGGACATGCTGATCGGGCCCGGCAAGGGTCTCGATACCGAGCGCTACTTCGTCATCTCGACCAACGTCATCGGCGGGTGCAGCGGCTCGACCGGGCCGGCGTCGATCGACCCGGCCACGGGCAAGCCCTACGGCACCCGGTTCCCGATGATCACCATCGCCGACATGGTCGACGCCCAGGCGATGCTGCTCGACCACCTCGGCATCCCCAAGCTGCTGGCCGTGGTCGGCGGCTCGATGGGCGGGATGCAGGTGCTGCAGTGGGCGATCGCGCACCCCGAGCGCGTGCACGTGGCGATCCCGCTGGCGACGGCCGCCCGGCAGCCGACGCAGGCGATCGCCTTCAACGAGGTCGGGCGCCAGGCGATCATGGCCGACCCGGACTGGCGCGGCGGCGACTACTACGGCGGTAGGCCGCCGTCGAAGGGGCTCGCCGTCGCCCGCATGGTCGGCCACATCACCTATCTCTCCGACGAGGCCATGCAGGAGAAGTTCGGCCGCCGTCTGCGCGACATCCACGACTACTCGTTCACCTTCTCGGCCGATTTCGAGGTGGAGAGCTACCTGCGTCACCAGGGGCTCTCGTTCACGAGCCGCTTCGACGCCAACAGCTACCTGTACATCTCGCGCGCGCTCGACTACTTCGACCTCGCGCGCGGCAGCCGCAGTCTCGTCGACGCCTTCCGCGACGTCACCGCGCGCTTCCTCGTCATGGCCTTCTCGAGCGACTGGCTGCACCCCCCGTACCAGCTCAAGGAGATCGTGGGGGCGCTGCGCGCGACCTACAAGCACGTGAGCTACTACGAGGTCGAGTCGCACTACGGGCACGACGCGTTCCTGCTCGAGCGCGAGAAGATGGAGGGCATCATCGGCACCTTCCTCGCGAGCGGGGCGCGCAGCTTCACGCCGCCCGGCGAGTGAGGTCGCGCCGGGGGCGCCGCCGATGACGCGCGCCGGGCGACTCGGTCTGATCGCGGCCGTCTGCCTGCCGGCCGCACTCGCGGGCGGTCTCGCGACCGCGTTCGCGGAGAGCCCGTCGCCGTCGCCTGCCGGCAAGGTCGTGCTTCGTCTCGGCTGGACGGAGGAGCCCGACACCCTGAACCCCTACCTGAGCGCCGCTCGCACGAGCCGCGAGATCTGGGGTCTCGTCTACGACACCCTCGTCGACTACGATGCGGCGACCCTCGACGCGGCGCCCGGGCTGGCAACGACCTGGGAGCACTCGAGCGACGGGCTGATCTGGACCTTCAGCCTGCGCGACGGCGTGCGCTGGCAGGACGGGCAGCCCTTGCGGGCGCAGGACGTGGCCTGGACGTACACGTTCGCCCTGAGACATGACGTCCCGCTCTGGCGGGACGCGCTCCAGGGTGTCTCGAGCGTCAAGGCCGTCGACGACCGCACGGTGCGCATCCGCTGCAGCCGGCCCAAGGCGGACCTGGTCGACCTGCGTCTGCCGGTGCTGCCCGCCCACGTGTGGGGCAAGGTCGACGCCGAGGAGGTGCTGGCGGGGCTCGGGGGGGCGCCGCCGCTCGTCGGGAGCGGCGCCTTCCGCATCGTGACGTGGCGGCCCGGCAGGTCGATCCGGCTGGTCGCGAACGACGACTACTGGGGAGGGCGGCCGGCGGTCGACGAGGTCGTCTTCCGCGTCTACGACGATGCCGGCGCGATGGCCGACGACCTCGAAGCCGGCCGCCTCGACGGCGCCTGGGGGGTGCCGCGCGAGCGCTTCGGCGCGCTTGACGGCGGCGGCCGCACGGCGGCCGCCGCCGTGACGCCGGAGCTCGAGGCGCTGACCTTCAACTGCGCCGCGAAGGGCGGCCATCCGGCGCTGCGCGACGCCGCCGTACGGCGTGCGCTGGTCTGGGCGATCGACCGCGATTTGCTCGCAGAGACTGCGTACGGACCGGCGGCGAGGCCGGCGGGGAGCTTGCTCCCCGCCGGCCTCGCCGCCGGTCCCATCGACTACCACCGCGAGCTGCCCGAAGAGGCCACGGCCTTCGACCCCGCACGGGCGCGCGCCGCGCTCGACGCGGCGGGTTACCTTGACCGTGACGACGACGGCCGGCGGGAGGACGCTCTCCGGCCGTCCGCTCGAGCTTCGCCTGCTCGTCCGCGCCGCCTCGCCCGAGGGCTGCGTCGCCGCGGGGCAGATCGCCCGGTGGCTCGTCGCGGTCGGGGTGGCCACCGAGGTCGAGGAGCTCGATGACGCCGCTCTCGCGGCGCGCGTCTGGCGGACGATCGGGGGCGAGCCGCAGCCCGACTTCGACATGCTGCTCTGGGGCTGGCGCGGCGACATCGACCCGGACTTCCTGCTGTCGACGCTCTCGTCGCGCGCCGTCGGCGGCTGGAACCAGTCGGGCTGGTCCTCGCCCGCCTACGACCGGCTCTTCAGGGAGCAGGCCCAGACCCTTGACCGCGTGGCGCGCCGCGACCTGGTCTGGAGTCTGCAGGACCTGATCGTCGCGGAGGCGCCGGTGGTCCCCCTGGTCTACAGGCGCGTCCTCTTGGCGTACGATACGAGGCACTGGAGCGGCTGGACGCCGTCGCCCGCTGCGGAGGGCGGCGTCTTCTGCAGCTTCCAGATCGACTCCTACCTGCGGCTGCGGCCGCAGGACCCGGGGTTCGTCTGGGGGCTTCCGCTCTGGGCGGCGGCCGCGGCGGCGGCCGCGGCTCTCGGACTGGCGCTCGCGCTCGCCGTCGTCCTGTGGCGACGAGCGCGTCGCTGAAGCGACGGGAGGCTGACGGTGGCCCGGCTCGACTACGAACTGATCGAGAGTCTCGTCCCCGAGGGGACCACGGTCCTCGACCTGGGCTGTGGCGACGGGCAGCTGCTCGAGGAGCTGATCGCCAAGCGGCGCGTGCGCGGCAGCGGCGTCGACGTCTCGCAGGCCGCGGTCGAGGCCTGCGTCGCGCGCGGCCTGCCGGTGTTCCATGGAGACCTGGATGAGGGCCTGCACGGTTACGCAGACGACTCGCAGGACGTCGTCATCCTCAGTCTCAGCCTGCAGCAACTGCGGCGGCCACGGATGGTCGTGCGCGAGATGGTCCGCGTCGGCCGTCTTGCCATCGTCAGCTTCCCGAACTTCGCGCACTGGTCGCTCCGCTCCCAGTTGTGGTTCCGTGGCCGTATGCCGGTGTCGAAGGACCTGCCCTTCCAGTGGTGGGACACGCCGAACATCCACCTGTGCACGATCCGTGACTTTCGCGCCCTCTGTCGTGAGGAGGGGCTCTGCATCGAAGACGAGATCGCGCTGCGCTCGCTCGACCGGGCGCCCACCCGCCTGCGACGTCCCAATCTCACGGCGCGCATCGCCATCTTCTCGGTGCGTCGCTGCTGACGCGAGAGGGCGGGCGCGCCGCGCCGTGACCGCCTCCCTCCGGCATCGACTAGCAAGTCAGTACAGAGGGTAGGCTGGCAGGCGAGGCATCGCCGCCCTGGCGCCGGAGTACGCCGTCGTGTAGGAGGGGCTCATGGTCGAGGACATCCACTGGCTGGGCCACGACTGCTTCCGGGTCGAAGGCACACACACCGTGTACTTCGACCCGTGGAGACTCGCCGCCGACGCCCCGCCCGCCGACATCGTCCTGGTCACCCACGATCACTACGACCACTTCGATATGGACGACATCCGCAAGATCGCCGGCGAGGGCACCGTGGTCGTGGGACCGCAGGTCGTGACCGATCAGGTCGCAGGGTTCGAGACGGTCACGGTGGCGCCGGGCGACACGGTCGAGGTCAAGGCTGCCAGGATCACGGCAGTCGCCGCCTACAACCTGACGAAGTTCCGCGAGCCCGGCGTGCCGTACCACCCGAAGGAGGCGGGCTACGTCGGCTACATCCTCGACATGGACGGCCGCACGATCTACCACGCCGGCGACACCGACGAGATCCCCGAGATGAGGGGGATCGAGGCCGACGTCGCGCTGCTGCCGGTCAGCGGCATCTACGTGATGACCGGCGCAGAGGCCGCAGAGGCCTGCACCGTCATCAAGGCCGACGTGGCGATCCCGATGCACTACGGCCTCGGGATCGGCAGCGAGGGCGACGGCCGGCGCTTGCGGCGCCTCTGCAAGATCCCCGTGCAGGTCCTCGAGATGGAGACCCGGTGACGGATGCCGCCTCGGATGCTGCACCCAGAGTGGTGCGCATCGCTCCGAACGAGCAACTTAGCGTGCAGCTCAGCGTCGCCCGGCTGGGCGCCGCGCTCGGCATGGAGCAGCTGCGCGCGAACGTCTACTCGCTCGCGGAGGGCTCGATGTCGCAGCACCTCCACCGCCGGCAGGAGGAGCTCTACATCGTGCTCGACGGCACGGCCATGATCGACGTCGAGGGCGGCAAGCACAAGGTCGGGCCACGGGAGGCCATCGCCGTGCCGGCGCGGACGTGGCGCAAGGTGTCCAACGCGGGCGTTGGCCCGCTCATCTTCCTCTGCGTGGCCGCGTCGGCAGTCGATGACGACTCCGAGATCTCCCCGAGCGAGGACCCGGAGGCGGTGCGTCGTCTCTGGGGTCTGCGAAGCTGAGCCAACCGCGTCGACCGAGAGAGGAGCCAGCATGCTGAAAGAGGGCGACAGGGCGCCGGCCGTGACCGGCGCATCCTACGACGGGCGCGCCTTCGACCTGGGTTCGCCCGGCGTTCGGACCGTCCTGTTCTTCTACCTCAAGGCCGCGACCGGGGGCTGAACGACCGAAGCCGTTGAGTTCAACGGTCTGATCGACGAGTTCGAGGCGCTCGGCGCCCAGGTGATCGGCGCCAGCGTGGACCAGCCCGCGGCGAACGAACGCTGGGCACAGAAGCACGATCTGCGGATGCCGCTGATCAGCGACCCCGGGGAGCACGCGGTGGCGACCGCCTTCGGCGTCGCGCGGCCGCTCGTCGGCGTCGCCAAGCGGACGACGTGGCTGATCGACCCCGACGGCACCCTGCGCAAGGTCTACCCGAAGGTCACGCCCAAGGGCCACGCGGCCGACGTGCTCGCCGCGGCGAAGGAGATCTGGGGCTAGCGAAGGTCGCCGGCCGCCCTCACCCTTCGTCGGGGAAGAGCAGGCGCCCGTCGCCGGGCGGGTCGCTCGCGTCAGCGTCGCTCGACGTCGCTTCGCTCGCGGCCCCCTCGCCCAGATAGACGAAGGTGTCGAGCATACGGCTGAAGGCCGACCAGCGCTCGCCGGCGCCGGCGGCGCGCTCGGCGTCGTCGACCGCCGCGACGCGCGCCGTCATGTCGTCGCAGTAGTGGACGACGACCGCCTCGCGCGTCATCGGCACGACGGGGCTGCCCTTCTCCTTCTCGCCGTGGTGAGCGACGATGATGTGACGCAGCCGCGAAGAGAGCTCGGCGGGAAAGCCGCCGATCTCGCCGATCAGCCCCCGGACCATGTCATGCCCGAGGACGATCTCGCCGTGCAGCCGCCCCACGTCGGTGAACCCGGGGGCGAGGGGGTCGGTCGAATAGCTCACTACCTTGCCGATGTCGTGCAGCAGCCCGCCGGCGACCACCAGGTCGCGGTCGACGGTCGGCAGACGCTCGGCCACGCCGGCTGCCACCTCGGCGACGACCACGGAGTGCTCGAACAGGCCGTGGCGATACGCGTGGTGGTTGCGCACCGCGGCCGGGGCGATCAGGAAGGTGGCGCCGGGCTCGCGGCCCGGGTCGAGAGCACGCTCGAGCAGGGCACGGACGTGCGGCTCGACCACGCTCCCGATGAGCGCCGCGAGCCGCTCGCCGAGCTCGTCGACGCCGATCGGCGACACGGGTATCAGGGCGGCGGCGTCGTACTCGCCGTCATCGAGCGTCCTCAGACGGTCGACGACCAGCTGCGCCCCCCACTTGGGGTCGATCTTGTAGCGACCGCGGACCTTGACCACGCGCCCCGGGGCGAGCGTCGCGAGCACCTCCTCGGACGGGTCGAAGTGCACACCCTTCACCTGCCCCGTGGCGTCGAGGAGGGTGAGATTGACCATCGTGCCGCCGTTCTTGGTGGTCCTGACCTCGCGCTCCGGGCAGATGAAGTAGCTCGTCACCGTCTGTCCGTCGACGAGGTCGGTGACACTTGTCCGCCCCGCCCCGGCGTCATCCTGATCTCGTGCCCCCTCGGGCCACGCGTCGCTCAGCTTCATCCCGCCTCCTTGGTCGCGGCGAGACTAGCAGACGCGCGGCAGCGCTCCGAGCCTCGCGACGGTGACGTTCGTGTCTCCCGCGCTCAGTCGCCTTCGGCGCGGATCGCCGCGATCTCGGCCTCCTTGTCGGCCACGATCTGCTTGGCCTCGCGCACCTTCGCGATCGCGTCCTCGAGGCCGGGGTGGGTGAGCTCGCCGGCGTCGATGAGGCCGAAGGCGTCGTGTCCGAGCTGGTCGATGGCCTTCTCGACGTCTCCCTGCAGGGACTTCAGCTTCACCTGCGCGGCCGTCACCTTGCCGGCGCGACCGGCATCGTCGGCGAGGTCCCCTGCCTTCTCCTTGATCGTGTCGAAGATCCCCATGCGTCCTCCTCTGTCGTGGTGCGTACAGTATGACACCGCGCGGCGAGCGTGGCGGCGTCGGTCTCCCCTACGTACCCATCTCGGGCTTCATCCTGACCTCACGCTCGCGCGAGCGGCTTCGGCCGCCACACCAGCAGCACTACAAGAAGACCGGCGGCGACGCCGGCGACGAGGGCGAAGGGCAGGGCGGCGCCGGCACGGAAGAGGGCCCCGCCGAGCACCGCGCCGCCCGCCATGGGCAGCCCCATCATCGTGTCGAAGAGGGCGTAGCCCCAGGGCAGCGGGATCGGCCCGAATGAGCGTCCCACGACGCCGGTGGCGAGGAAGCGGAAGGCGTCGTAGCCGCCGCAGAGGAACATGGCGGCCGCCCAGAACGGCCACGAGGGCCCACTGAGGAACAGGACGGTACCGATCAGCAGGAGCCCCAGTACGAGGGCCGTGCTCGCTCGAGGGCCGCGCAGATCGGCGATGCGCCCGCTGAGCGGCGTGAGCAGCGCCGCGCCCAGGGCGGTGAGCGAGGCGAACGCTCCGAGTGCGGCATAGCCCTGGCCGTGAACCTGCGAAAGGTACGGATTCAGGAAGGGCTGTCCTACGTACACGGCGAGGAACCCGGCGAGGAAGAAGAGAACGTACCGGCGGAAGGTGCGATTGCGGCGCACGTCGGAAAGGTCCCAGGGTGTGTCGCAGGCGCGGTAGGGCTCGTCGCGGATGAGCGAAGCTGCGCCCGCCGAGAGGACGTACATGACGGCGCTCAGCCAGAAGACCGTCGGCATGCCGTAGCGCGACGCCAGGAAGCCCCCGGCGAGCGGGGCGGCGACGAGGCCGATGGGATAGGCGCCGAAGACGAGGGTCAGGTTGCGGGCCACGCGGCCGGGCTCGCTCCTCAGGCAGATGTAGGACTTGAGAGCCGGGTTGTTGGCCATCGAGAGGCCGCTCAGCACCAGCCCGGGGAGCAGCCACGGCCAAGAGGGCGCGAGAGCGAAGGACACGGCCGCCGGGACGGGGAGCCACCAGATCGCGACGATCACCGACTTGAGGCGGAAGTGATGCGTGGCCCAGGCGCCCGGGACGTTGCCGACGGCCACCACCCCGAGCATGACGGCGTTGAGCCACCCGATCGTGAAGCGCGAGGCGCCCAGGTCCATCGCGTACACGAAGAGGAGCTGCAGATAGGCGCCCACGCCGAGGGCGTAGAAAACGATCGCGACGGCCAGCAGCTTGAGGTCTCGGTCGACGCGGGGCACGGTCCTCCAGGGGCGTGGGGGCGCGGGGCAGGGCGATTGTACGGGGCGCCCGCGGCTACCGCGAGCGCGTCGGCGCTACCCGGACGAGTCGCCATCGTTCATACTTGTCCGCTACCCGCCGAGACCATCACAGTGAGGCCATCGTGGACCTTCGCCGCATCGATCGCCTGCCGCCGTACGTCTTCAACATCGTGAACGACATGAAGATCGAGGCGCGACGCCGGGGTGAGGACGTGATCGACCTCGGCATGGGCAACCCCGACCTGCCGACGCCCGGGCCGATCGTCGACAAGCTCACTCAGGCGGCGCAGAACGGCCGCAACCACAGGTACTCGGCCTCGCGCGGCATCACCAAGCTGCGGCACGCCCTGAGCGCCTGGTACGACCGGCGCTTCGACGTGTCCATCGATCCCGAGCGGGAGGCGCTTGTCACGATCGGCGCCAAGGAGGGCCTGGCTCACCTCATGTGGGTGCTGGTGCGCTCCGGCGACACCGCGCTCGTGCCCGAGCCCTCGTATCCGATCCACCAGTTCGCCGCCGTCTTCGCCGGGGCTGAAGTGAGCAGCGTGCATCTCTCCCACGACACCGCGGACTTCTTCTCACGGCTGGAGGAGACCTACCACCGCACGTGGCCGCGGCCGCGGGTGATCCTCGTGAGCTTCCCCCACAACCCGACCGGCCACTGCGTCGACCTCGACTTCTTCGAGCGTCTCGTCGCCTTCGCCCGCGCCCACGACACCTTCGTGGTCCACGACTTCGCCTACGCCGAGATCGTGTTCGACGGCTACCGCCCGCCGAGCATCCTTCAGGTGCCGGGCGCGAAGGACGTGGCCGTCGAGTTCGTGTCGCTCTCGAAGAGCCACAGCATGGCCGGCTGGCGGCTCGGCTTCGCCGCCGGCAACGCCGAGGCGATCGCCGGCCTCCAGCGCCTCAAGAGCTACCTCGACTACGGCGTCTTCCAGCCCATCCAGATCGCCGCCATCATCGCGCTGAACGACTGTGACGACGAGCCGCCTCAGGTCGCTTCCGTCTACCAGCGGCGGCGCGACGTGCTCTGCGACGGTCTCGCGCGCGTCGGCTGGGAGGTCCACCGGCCACGGGGGACGATGTTCGTCTGGGTGCCGGTCCCCGAGGGGTTCCGCCACCTGGGCTCGCTCGAGTTCAGCAAGCTGCTTCTGAGCGAGGCGGGGGTGGCGGTCTCCCCGGGCGTCGGCTTCGGCGTCTCCGGCGACGGCTTCGTGCGCTTCGCCCTGGTTGAGAACGAGGCCCGCATCCGGCAGGCTGTCCGTGGCATCCGCAAGGTGCTGGATGGGGCCCCCTCGGGGGCCTGAGCGCGACCGACGACCGGGAGAGACGATGAGCGAGATCCAGCTCGGCGGCATGGCCCTGCGTGACGGCGTCCTTCTGCAGAGCGAACGCTTCTGGGCCGCCGCGGTGAGGACGCCCGGGGGCGGCGTCGAGGTCGCGTCGGGGCGCAAGCCCATGATGCCGGCTCGCGACCAACTCCTCCGGGTGCCTGTCTTGCGCGGCCTGGTCCGCCTCGGCGAGAGCGTCGGGGTCCTGCCCGCGGTGCGGCGCGCGACCGGCGCGCGCGTGCTGCCGCAGGAGGAGCCGCGTCTCCTCGCGGCGACCGTGGCGAGCGCCGCCGCCGGCGCTGCGCTGCGGCGGCTGCGCTGGGGCTCGCCGGTGGTGCGCGAGGCCGTCGTCGCGAGCGTGACCCTCGTCCCGGTGCTGATGGCGCTGCGCGACAGCGACCTGGCGCGCTACCACGGCGCCGAGCACAAGAGTGTCGCCGCCTACGAGAGCGGCGCCGAGGCCGGCGTCGCCGCCAGGGAGCATGTGCGCTGCGGCACCAACCTGGTCGCTCCCCTGATGCTCACGAACTTCGCGACCAGCCTGGTGCTCCACGGCGCCCGGCGCAGCAACAAGCCGGCGGCCACCTTCGCCGCCGGCTTGGTCTCGATCGGCACGGCCATGGAGCTCTTCTCGTGGATGGCGAGGCACCGCGAGCACCCCTTCGCCCGGTTGCTCCAGCGCCCGGGGCTCGAGCTGCAGCGCCTCGTGACGACCAGCGAGCCTACGGGCGACCAGCTCGATGTGGCGCAGATCGCGCTCGAAGAGGTACTTCGGCTCGAGGAGACCGCCGCGCCCGCGTGAGGGCGAACGGCGTTCGGGCGACGGCCTCAGCCGGCCGTCGGCTGCGAGACTTGCGGGCCGCTGCCTGCCGCTACTCGGGGGCGCGCCGGCGCTCGGCGAGCCGTTTCGCCCGTCGCTCCCCGGCCTCGCGACACCATGCCTTCTGCTGATCGGTCTCGGGCACGAGTGTGGGCACCGGGATCGGCCGCCCGTTGTCGCCGAGAGCGACGAACACGACGTAGGCCGAGGCGCAGTGGGTGACGACCCCGGTCGCGAGGTCCTCGGCTTCGACCCGCACGCCGACCTCCATCGAGCTGGTGCCGGCGTCGTTCATGTTCGCCTTCAGTGTGACCAAGTTGCCGACCTGCACGGGGTAGTGGAAGTCGATGCGGTCGATGGCGGCCGTGACGACGCGCGTGCGACAGAAGCGGAACGCGCAAGTGCCCGCGGCCTCATCGATCAGCTTCATGATGACGCCGCCGTGGATGTTGCCCATGAAGTTGGCGTCGGCCGGCATCATCAGTGACGAGAGGGCCACACTGGTCTGACTGCCGCGGGGGAGCTGATGGGTCATGGCAAGAGGCGCGGCCGGTAGGATCCCGGCTCAGACGTCGAAGTCCCCCGGGAGCCTGCGGCGGCGGCGGTCGCGCTGCTGGCGCGCGCCGCCGTGGCTGCGATCGCCACGGCGCTCGCTTTGCCTGCGGTCCATGATGACCGTGATGTTGGGGTTGCCCCTGTAGTGCTCGACGAGTCGCAGGTAAGCGTCTTCGCCGAGCTCTGGCGGGACGACGCAGTAGATCACGCCGGGCCTCCTTCCACGGCGCCACTGTAGCAGAAGGCGAGAGCCTGACGAAAGGGCGACCGGCGGCTCGGGGGGGACGTGGCTGAAGGGACGTGGGAGCACAAAGGGGAAGGGCCAGAGCCTCTCGGCTCCGGCCCTTGAAGGGGGTACCGTGGACATGCATCGGCAGATCGAGAGATTCCTTTAGCAATTTCTTTGATCTTGCCGAATCCGACACCGTCGGTGGTCTGGTAGGCTCCCGGCAGCCCGGCATGCCGAGCGCGGGGGCGCGCGTGTTTCCTCATCACGACCGGATCCTCAGAGCCGTTCCCGAGTACGACCGCTACCCGACGCTCGACGAGCTCGAGGCGGCCGAGGGCCGGCTGGCGGCGCTGCCCGGGATCACGAGTCGTCGGATCGGCGCCTCGCGCGCCGGACGCCCCATCAGCTGTCTCGAGGTCGGCGACGGGCCGCTGCACGCGGTCCTCGTCGGTGCGCCGCATCCCGAGGAGCTGGTCGGCACGCTGACCCTCAGCTTTCTTCTGCCCATGCTGGCGGACACGGACCTTGCGGCACAGCTTGGTTTCCGTGTCTCCGCGATCCTCGTCGCCGACCCCGACGGTGTCGAGTTGAACGGATCGTGGGCAGCGGAACCGCACGATCTCGCGGGCTTCCTGCTGCGCGCCTATCGCCCCGCGAGGTCGGAGCAGTTCGAGTGGACCTTTCCGATCGAGCACCAGCGGTACGCCTTCACGCGGCCGCTCCCGGAGGCGCAGGCGGTCATGGACGTCATCGACAGGGGGCCCGTCGACCTCTACATGGGGCTGCACAACGAACGCATCGCCGGGGCGTCCTTCTCGCTGTCGAGTGACGACGGGCCGCTCAGGGGCGAGCTCGCGGGAGCGCTCGCCGCGACCGGTCTGCCGATCCATCGCGGTGAGCCGAAGAGGCCGTACGGACGAGCCTTTGCGCCCGGGGTCAACGCTGCCTTCGCGCTGCCCGACGCGTACGAGCATCACGCGCGCTACGGCACCGATCCGGCCGTCGCGCTCGACCACGGTACCACGGGTGCACACTACGCGGCCGCCGCCTGGGACTGCTTCACCCTGGCCGCCGGGGTGCCCTACTTCACCAGCGCGAAGGTGGCCGACACCGGCCCGGCGGGCATGACCCGGCGCGAGGCCAAGCTGTGCGGCATCGAGCTCGAGGACGAGTATCGACGCTGGCTCTGGGACCGCTACCTGGTGGTCGCGGAGCTGCTCACCGAGACGACACCGTGGCAGCGCAGCGTGCACGAGTACCTGGTGCGCTCGGCGAACGATCTGCGAGCCGAGCGCAGTCAGGTCGAGCGCGAACCCGAGTTCGCCGACGAGGCGACGGTCGCGCAGATGCTCACGTCGATCCACCTGCGCGAGCTGACGATCCTGACCCACGTCGGCCGGTTCGCGACGATGCTGGCGGCCGAGCCGGAGCGCGACGAGCGGCTCGACCAGCCGGGAGCGGAGGCCGTCGCGAAGGTCCGCGCTCGGGCGCCGCATCTGGCTGCGGCGGCCGCCGTCGAGCCGGTGGCCATTCGGCGGCTCGTTCAGGCGCAGCTCGCCGCGCTGCTCTACGGGCTCGACGCCGTGCGCGAGCGGTACCGTCCCGCGCGGCCGCGCCCGGTGTCGTCGCGGCGCTCGTCGCCCTGAGGTCTGGCCGTTCCGCTCCGGGGCGTCGCTTCGTCCAGGAAGCTCGATTTGGCTTGAGTCCGTCGGCTCAGGGGCCGATGGGAGTCTGGAGAGAAGGTACGCCCACGGCTCGGGGCGCCCGTGTGCGGCTCAAGCGCTCAACGTGGTGCCCCCGGTTGCCGATAGCAGCGACAGGTGTAACCCCTTGAGACAACGCTCGACAGAGAAGGATCCATACGCGCTCGCCTGCGAGGTCGGAGCTGCGATCACCGCGAGCCTCGCGCTTGACGACGCCCTGCAGACCGTGGCGCGCCTCGTCGCGACGGCGCTCGATGTGTGGGAGGTGGATCTCCACGAGTACTACTCGGAGAGCGATACGCTGGTCGCGAGCGCGATCTGGTCACGGGAGCTGACTCCGGAGGACGAGGCTTGGGTCGGGAGCTTCGCCACGCTGAGCGAGCGTCCCGCGTACCGGGAGGCGATCACCGGCAGGCAGATCGTCGAATCGCACATCGAGGACGAGACAGACCCGGTGGAGGTTCGTCTCATGGAGACATGGGGCGAGGTGGCGGCCATGACGGTGCCGCTCGTGTTTCGGGACGTGGTGGTCGGCTGTCTCACGATGGTCGAGAAGCGGCTCCCCGGACGCTTCGACGACGAGGACCGACGGCTCGCGACGCTGCTCGCGGTGCCGGCCGCAGCGGCCGTCCACGACGCCCGCATGTTCCGTCGTCAGTCGCAGCAGACACGGTACTTGGCCTCGCTGCTGGACACCAGTCGCGCGCTCGTCTCGACGCTCGCTCTCGACGAGGTGCTGGCGCTCGTCTCGAGTGAAGCCCGGCGGGCGCTCGCCAGCGACCGCTGCCTGATCCACGAGTACGACGCCGCGGCGGATGCGCTCGTCGAGCGCGCGACCTCGCTGCTCGCTGAGCGACCCGGCGATGACGATGACCGCGCCGATGTCTCCCGCGCTCTCAGGTACGGCCCGAGCGAGCTGGACCTCGTCGCGTCGGACGCCCCCGTCGTGACGAACGCCGCCGACCCCATCGTGCCGCTCGCGGTGCGCTCCGCCATGGAGGTATCCGGCGAGAGGACCAGGCTGACCGTGCCGCTCGTCTACGGCACAGAGCGCTTGGGGCTCCTGACTCTGGTCGAGACGGAGCGGGAGCGTCGCTACACCGAGGCCGAGATCGAGCTCGCCTGCGGCCTTGGCGAGCAGGCCGCCGTGGCCGTCGCGCGCGCCCGCCTCTTCCAGCGGGAAGAGGCCCAGCGCGAACGCCTGCTGGCGCTGCTCGAGACCGGTCGCATGCTCTCGGCGGCGCTCGACCCCGCAGAGGTGCTCGAGGGGATGAGCGCCGAGGTGGCGACGCACCTCGGTGTCATGGAGTCTGACGTGGCGGTCGCGCTGCGCGCGCCCGACGGGCGCTTCGTGCCTCCGGCCGAGGCGGTCTCGGTGTGGGAAGAGGCCGTCGGGGAGGGTGCTGCGGGCAGCACCCTCCCCGACGGCCTCGATGCGCTGACCACAAGCGCCTTGTCGTCACTCGTCCCGGCGCAGGATCTCGGCGACGACGCGACGACGCTCGTGGTCCCGTTGGCCGTCGGGGACGCCGCCGCCGGCTACATCAGCCTGCGACGGCTCGGCGCGACGGCATTCGGTGATGAAGAGATCGAGCTCGTCCAGGTGGTGGCGAACCAGGCGGCTGCCGCTCTCGAGAACGCGCGCCTCTATCGTGTCGTCGAACGCCAAGCCATCACGGACGGACTGACGGGGCTCTACAACCATCGCTACTTCTACGAGCGCCTGCACGAGGAGTTCGCACGCTCCCAGCGCTACGGACTCCCGCTCTCCTTGCTCATCATCGACGTCGACGACTTCAAGCGCTTCAACGATCGCTACGGGCACCCGGTAGGCGACCGTGTGCTGGCCGAGGTCGGGCGCGTCCTGCGCGATCAGATCCGGCAGGGGATCGACTTCCCGGCCCGGTACGGCGGCGAGGAGTTCGCCGTGCTGCTGCCCAACACGGCACGAGACGGGGCGCAGGCCGTGGGGGCGCGGCTGGCGCGCGAGCTCGGCGTGCTCACGGCTCGGATCGACGGCACGTCGCCTCCGGCCGGGGAGCCGGCATGCGAGGTCGGGGAGCGTATCCGCGTGTCGATCGCCGGGACCGGTCTCGAGGACGTGCCCGGAGCCGAGGGCGCGCACGTCACGGTGAGCATTGGGGTGGCCTCCTCGCCCGGTCAGGCAGGCAGTCCCGACGAGCTCGTGCGCAACGCCGACAAGGCGCTGTACCTGGCCAAGCGCTCCGGCAAGAACCGCGTCGAGACCTTCGGGGCCTAGGGGGGTATATGAGTGGCATCGTGAATCCCCATCGCACCGTGTTCGAGATCGCGGCGACGCTCGGCGCGCAGCTGGACGTCGACCAGGCCATCGCCGGCGTCGCTCACGGTGTGGGTGAGGCCCTTGGATCGGATTCGTGCGACATCACCATGTACGACCCCGTGCGCGAGGCGCTCACCTACGCGGGTGTCTGGGGTCCGGGGGTGGGCGCCGCGGATCTGGATCACATCGGTACGGTCGTCACGCGTGTCGAGCGGCCAGGACGCTTCACGGCCGTCGACGAGCGTCGCCTCGTGGTCGACTACGTGGACGATGAGGGCCTCGATCCTGAGGAACGGCGCAGTATGGAGAGGTGGCACGAGTACGCGGCCATGGAGGTCCCACTCGTCTTCAACGACGAGGTCATCGGGCTGCTCGGCGTCTGCCAGACCTCCGCGCCTCGGCGGTTCACGGGCGCGGAGAAGGATCTTCTCACTATGCTCGCCGTACCGGCCTCGGTCGCGATCCACAACGCGCACCTGTTCACAGTCCGCCGCGAGGGCGCACGCCGACTCGAGACGCTGCTCGAGGCGAGCCGGGCCCTCAGTTCCACGCTGGAACTCGATGACGTGCTCGCTGAGCTCACTCGGCAGGCCGTGGCGGCCGCGGATTGCTCGCAGAGCGTGATCTACGAATACGACCCCGCTCGGGACGCGCTGGTGTACCGCGCGCGTCGCGAGCGAGAGGTGGTGCCCGGTGCGGCATCGGGCGACGCGCTCGGTTCGCTGTACCAGCTCGGCGAGAACCCCGGCGAGCGGGCGATCCTGCAGGGCCAGCGCGTCGTCGTCGAGCACGCCTCCGACCCCGACCTGCCCCCGGACCGCCGCGCCTCGATGCAAGCTTGGGGCGAGCGGACGTGCCTCACGGTCCCGCTCTGGTTCGGCGCGGTGCCGCTGGGCCTCGTGCGGGTGTGCGACATGGAGCGGGAGCGCGAGTTCGCCGCCGAAGAGGTTGAGTTGCTCTGCAGCCTGGCCGAGCTGGCCGCCGCCGCGATCCACACGGCTCGCCTCTACGCGCGGCAGCGCGAGCAGAGCCGCCGGCTGCAGGATGTGGTCGACACCACGCGTACGCTCGTCACGACCCTGGAGACGGAAGCCGTGATCGAGCGCGTGGTGCGCGGCAGCGAGCGACTGCTCGCCGCCGATGGCGCCCGCGCGCAGGTGACCCTACTCGGCGGCGCCGTCGGTGCGGCCGGACCTGTCGTCCGCGACGCGGCCGCTGCCCTGGCGCCGGTCCAGGAGACCGGAGACGCTCGTTCGGCGCTCTACGTGCCGCTCGCCGCCAAGGGGGCGGCGCTCGGTGTGATCGAGCTGGTCGTCCCGGGCCGCAGGCACTTCACCGACGGCGAGATCGAAGCGGCTCAGGTCCTCGCCGGCCAGGCCGGAGTCGCGCTCGAGAACGCGCGTCTCTACAGACGCGTGCGCGGCCAGGCGATCCGCGACGGGCTCACCGGCCTGTACAATCACCGTCACTTCCACGAGCGCCTGCGCGAAGAGTGCGCTCGGGCCCGCCGGTACGAGCTGCCGGTCTCCCTGCTCATGATCGACATCGACGATTTCAAGCGGTTCAACGATGAGTTCGGACACCAACTGGGCGACGAAGTGCTTCGAGAGGTGAGCGCGATCCTCACCTCCGGCGTCAGGCGCGGCATCGACTTGGCGGCGCGCTACGGCGGCGAGGAGTTCGCCGTCATCCTCCCGCACACCGGTGTCACCAGCGCGGAGGTGCTGGGGCGGCTGCGGGACGGGCTGGCCGCCGACCTGCCGCCGCGGGGGGTGGCTGCCGTGGAGGTGGGCGAGCGCCTCCGCAAGGGTGTCGCCGGGAGCCTCTTCATCGGCCACGGCGGCCGGCGCCACGCGCACGTGGCGGTCAGCGTGGGCATCGCCATGACGGTCGCCGGCAGCCGCGGCCCGGAGGAACTCCTCGCCGCCGCCGACCGCGCCCTCTACCGCGCCAAGCGCGAGGGCAAAGACCGTGTGGAGGTGGAGCGGGAGTGAGCGCAGTGGAGCCTCTGCGCGCCCGCCGAGCGCTGGACGTGCTCCAGGTGGCTTCCGAGATCGGCGCGACCGTCACCGCCGATCTGGCGCTCGACGACGTGCTCTCCAAGGTGGCGGAGCACGTGGGGCGGGTCTTCGGCGCCTCGGAGTGCGACATCTACGAGTATCGCGCCGACGACGACGCGGTCGTCGCCGCCGGCATCTGGGCACGGCGTCCGTCGCCTGCCGACGACGGCTGGCTCGGGACCGTCTTCGCCCTCGACAAGCCGTGCAGCTTCGTGCACGCGATCCGCGAGCGGCGACCTTGGGAGAGATCGGTCGCCGACCCTGACCTGCCGACCTACAACCGCGGCATGATGGAACGCTGGGGCGAGAAGGCCGTCATCTGCGTCCCGTTGATCGCCGGGGACGAGGTGATCGGCGCGCTCTCGCTCATCGAGAAGGAGGCGGAGCGTCGCTTCAGCGCCGACGAGCGCAGCCTGCTGATGCTGGTCGCGGTGCCCGCGGCGGTCGCGATCCAGCACTTGCGTCTGCGCCGCGCCTGGGGCGAGCAGAGCATGAGGCTGCAGTCGCTGCTCGCCACGAGCCGTGCGATGTCGTCGACCATGGACGTGACTCCTCTGCTCGGCATGATCGCCGAGGTCGCGGGCGAGGTGCTCGGCTCCGACCAGTGCTCGATCGACATCTACGACGAGTCGGCCCAGACGCTGACGATCGCGGCATTCCACCAGCGGCGGCACACGACCGCGGTCGACGAGATCCTCGGGCGCGTCTACTCCCTGACCGAGTTCGCGGCCGACGGGGCCCACCTCTTCTCGCGTCTGGTCGTCGAGGAGCGGATCTCCGATCCGGACCTCGATCCCGGCAATCGCGCCTCCATGGAGGAGAACGGCGAGAAGACCGTGCTGAGCGTGCCGCTGTGGTTCGAGGACCAGCCGATCGGCGTCCTCGCCTTCTTCGAGATCGAGGGGGAGCGTCACTTCGGGGAGGACGAGGTCGCGCTGGCGCGCGCGCTGGGGGAGCAGGCCGCCGCGGCGATCCACAGGGCCCAGCTGCTGCAGCGCAGCGAGGCGCAGAACCGGCGCTTGAACCTGCTGCTGGAGTCGACCCGGGCCATCAACTCGAGCGTCGACCTGGAGGAGGTGCTCCACACCGTGGCTCGCACGACGTGCGAGGCGCTCGATTGTGAGCAGTGCCAGATCCAGTCGTACGACGCGGCGACGAAGAGCATCACCGTGAGCGGTCACTACCAGCGCCGGCCCGATCCGGTGGGCCGGGAGAGTCTCGGGAAGACGTTCTCGCTGGTCGACGAGCCGGAGGAGCTCGAGATGCTCGAGCGCAAGCTGACGGTGGAGCAGCAGTTCTCGGATCCCGAGCTGCCGGCGGTGACGCGCGAGAGCATGCGGGCGTTCGGCAACAAGACCTATCTCAATGTGCCGCTCGTCTTCAGCGACGAGCCGATCGGATTGCTGGTCCTCGTCGAGCGCGCGTGCGAGCGGCACTTCGCGCCCGAGGAGGTCGCGCTCGTGCAGGCCCTCGGCGAGCAGGCCGCGAGCGCCATCGAACATGCCCGGCTCTACCAAGCCGTGCAGGAACAGGCCATCACCGACGGGCTGACCGGCCTGTTCAACCACCGCTACTTCTACGAGCGCCTCGGCCAGGAGATCGCGCGCGCGCGCCGCTATGGGACCCCGGTCTCGCTGCTGATGATCGACATCGACGATTTCAAGGGCTTCAACGACCGCTTCGGCCATGTCGCAGGCGACGACGTGCTGCGACACGTCGCGGACATCCTCTCGACCCAGCTGCGCCGCGAGGTCGACCTCGTGGCCCGCTACGGTGGCGAGGAGTTCGCGGTCGTGTTGCCTAACACGCCGATCGCGGGCGACGAGGACGGGCAGCTGACCATGACGCTGGCGGCCGGCGAGGAAGCTCCTCCTCCCGGCCATCTCGACGGCGCCCGGTTGGTCGCCGAGCGCATCCGTCGTGGCATCGAAGCGGCGCGCTTCCTGCCGAAGGGCCGCGGTGGCCACCTCACGGTGAGCGTGGGCATCGCGGCGTTTCCCCGGCTCGCTGCCGGAAGCGAGGACCTCGTGCGGCACGCGGACGCCGCGCTGTACGCGGCCAAGCGCGCCGGCAAGAACCGTGTCGAGGTCTACACGAAAGAACGACGCTGATGGCGGTGGACGAACCGGAAGCGGGCGCGCAGCCCGTCTCCCCGGACCTGCCCGCCATGCTCCGGACCGTGGCGCAGGCGGTCGGCACCACCTTGGGCGCGTGGTGGGTCGAGCTCTGGACCTTCATGCCAGAGCGCGACACGATCACCTGCCGGGCGTTCTGGAGCTGTGACGCCGCCGGCGATCTCGGCAGGGACAGGGTGGGCACCGTGATCGGCCTGGCGCAGAGCCGTGATCTTCGTCAGTTGGTCCTCACCGGACGCCCGACGGTGCGTCGCGTGGACGATCCCGACCTGCCCGCGGGCGAGCGCAAGGCGTTGGAGGCCGAGGGGTGCCGGATCCGGGTGGACTACCCCCTGATACTCAACGACAGGATCCTCGGCATCCTCAGCGTCGCCGACGCTCGCGGCGACCGCCTTGCGACCGCGAAGCACGAGGAGCGCCTCGGCCGGTTCTGCAGGCTGGCCGCCTCCGCGCTCGACGCCGTGGCGGTGGTCGAGCGGCAGGAGGAGCGGATGCGGCGTCTGGTGGCGCTGCTCGAGCCCGATCGCTCGGGCACTGCGGCCTTGAAGGCGCGCGGCGCGGTCGAGCGCCTGAAGGACGACATCGCCACCGTGCTGCCGGGCGTCGAGCTCGAGGTGGAGGTGTTCGTGCGACGCGACGACGGCGCGTTCGCGCGGGCGGTCCCCGGCGCCGCCGGAGCCCGCGACGCCCACGGCGCCGCTCACCAGCCGGACGCGCTCGCGCGCCAGGCACTCGAGAGACGGCTTCCCGAGCAGTCGAGGCCCGATGAGGGGACGGCGCGACTCGTCGTGCCCCTCGTGGTGGACGACCGCGCGACCGGCTACATCGAGCTTGTCGCGCGGTCGCCGCGACGGTTCCGTCGCGAGGAGGTGGAGCTCGTGGGACTGGCGGCCGGCCAGGTCGCCGTGGCGTTGCGCAACGCCCGCGTGCGCCGCGCTCTCGAGAACAAGGCGGCGACCGATTCCCTCACGGGTCTCTACAGCGGCTGGTACTTCCACGAGCGCCTGGCCGCTGAAGTGGCGCGGGCTCGTCGCTACGGGCAGCCTCTCGCACTGATGCTGGCGGAGCTCGACGACGTCGAGCGGTTCAGCGCCGAGGGAGACACCCCGAGTCGCGACGACGTGGTGCGGTCGGTGGCGCGCTTGGTGCGCAGCTGCCTCCGAGACAAGGTCGACGTCGCGTGCTACCAAGGTGCCGGACGGTTCGCCGTCCTGCTCCCGAGCACGCTGGCGCTCGGTGGGTACGCGGGCATCGTGGCCGACCGGGTGTGTCAGACCGTGGCGGACACACCGCTCAGAAGCGACGAGTCGGCGCGCGTCGAGCGCTGCACGGTCAGCGTCGCCGTGGCGGGTTTCCCGGCGCACGCGGAGGATGCCGAAGAGCTGATCGCCGCGGCTGAAGCCGCTCTCACGGCCGCGCTGCGCAGTGGCGGAGACCGGGTCGTGGTCGCCGGGGAGTCCTAGGGCGCGCGCAGTCTCAGTCGGCGGTGAGCGCCGTCAGGGCGTCGAGGTCGCCTGGGTCGCCGGCGAGGACCATCGCGGCCGCGCCTTCGACGCGCGCGGTCATGCCGGCGACGAAGTACCGCGCGGCCAGCAGCCGACGCGCGTCGGCTTCGGCGTCACGCACGAGCAAGTAGCCGCAGACGACATCGATCGCCATGTCGACGAGGCGCCGCGCGTGGAAGTCGCGGAAGCGGACGTCGTCGAGCTCGCGAACGCGATCAACAGCGGCCTGCAGGCGGGCGCGAGCGCCGCGCGCGCGCTCGAAGAGCTCTGGCGTGGCGCCACGGTCGGCCGTCTCGTACTCGTCGAGCCGGTCGGCGAGCGTCCCCGAGAGCACGCCGCCGATGGCGGCGACCACCTGGAGTTGCGTCGTCCCCTCGTAGATGTTGGTGATGCGGGCATCGCGGCTGTGGCGCTCGACGGCGAAGTCGCGCATGTAGCCGGAGCCGCCGTGGATCTGAAGCGAGTCGTAGGTGACGCGATTCGCCATCTCCGTGCAGGAGGCCTTGGCGAGCGGCGTGTAGAGCGCCGCGAGCCGGTTCGTGCGCTTGAGCTCGGCGCGCAGCTTCTTGAGGGTCGCCGCGGGATCGACGAAGTCGCTCGCCGGCGGGCCGGCGCTTTCGGGCTGCCCGGCGCCCTCGTCGGACGTAGCCTTCTGCAGCGACTCGATACGGCGCTCGAGCCCCTCCTTCATGTCGACGATGAGCGCCGTCTCGTAGAGCAGGGCGCGGGCCGCCTCGATGCTCACCTTCATGTCGGCGAGGAGCGCCTTGACGGCGGTGAGCTCGGCGATCGGCGCTCCGAACTGGACGCGCTCGCCGGCGTACTTGGTCGCCGCCCGATAGGCCGCTTCGGCGATGCCCTGCGCCTGCGCCGCGATCGCCAGGCGGGCGCCGTTCATCAGGGCCATCACGTAGGTCGTGAGGCCGCGCCGGCGCTCGCCCACGAGCACCGCCGGCGCGTCGTCGAACTGCAGCTCGCAGGTCGGCGAGCCGTGGATCCCGAGCTTGTCCTCGAGGCGGCGGATGCGCATGTGCTCGTCGCGCTCGTAGAGGAACATCGAAAGGCCGCGGGCGTCGGTCGTGCCCTCCTCGCTGCGCGCCAGCACCAGCGACACTTGACCACAGCCGTTGGTGATGAAGCGCTTCACGCCGCTGAGCCGCCACACGCCGTCGTCGCCGAGCGTCGCCTTGAGCTGGACGTTCTGCAGGTCGCTGCCGGCCTCGGGCTCGGTCAGCGCCATCGAGCCGGTCACCTCGCCGCTGGCAAAGCGCGGCAGGTAGGCCTCCTTCAGCTCCTCCGAGGCGAACTTGTTGACGGTCTCGGAGATGTCCTGGAGGCCGAAGATGTTCATGAGCGACGGGTCGGCGCGCGAGATCATCTCGATGATCATGACCGACACGGCGATGGGGAAGTTGAGGCCGCCGTACCGCCGCGGCAGCGTGATGCCCATGAGATCGGCCTGCCTGAGACGCTCGAGCGATTCGTTGATGCCGGCGGCATAGCGGACCTCGCCGTCGACGAGAGCGGCCCCTTCGCGGTCGACGCTCTCGGCGCGTGGGGCGACGAACTCGCCGGCGATGTCGCCCGCGATCTCGAGCGCGCGCTCGCACGAGTCGAGGGCGTCGTCGAAGTCGCGCGGCGCGTAGGCGAAGTCACTCGTCTGCGTGTACTCGTCCTCGCGCAAGGCGACGACGCGGGAGAGATCGAGACGGCGCAGGGTGGCGACGAGGTCGGCGTTGTCGGTGAAGAAGTTGCTCACCCCGCTCCCTTCTTCCTGTAGGCACGGACAAGCAGCGGGATGACTTTGTGGAGGTCGCCGACGATACCGTAGTGGGCGACCGAGAAGATCGGCGCACCGGGGTCGGTGTTGATGGCGAGGATGCGCGCCGACTGGTCCATGCCGGCGCGGTGTTGCACCGAACCCGAGATGCCGCAGGCGACGTACAGCTTGGGACGGACGGTGACGCCGGTCTGACCGACCTGATGGTCGTGGTCGATCCAGCCGGCGTCGACGGCGGCGCGCGAGGCGCCGACGACGCCGCCGACCGTGCGCGCCAGCTCCTCGACGAGGGCGAAGCCCTCGCGCGAGCCGACCCCGACGCCGCCCGAGACCACGATGCGGGCGCCCTTGAGGTCGACCGTCTTCTCCTCCTGCGCGCGGCGCACGACGCGTACCGCGAAGTCGGTGGCATCGAGCAGGATGGGGTCGTCGGCCGATGTCGTGATCTCCTCGGCCGGCGCGACGTCGCCGCGCTCCACGGCGACCTCGACGATCTCGCCCCGGCGCGCCGCGTCGGCCTCGGGCATCACCATGACGCCCTCGCGCACGGTGGCCATCTGCGGCAGGTGCTCCGGGCTGACGATGGTGGCGATGATGTTGCCGCCGAAGGCCGGCCGGATCTGGTACAGGAGGTCCTTGGTCACGACGCCCTTCGAGTCGAGGTCGCCGATGCGCAGGTCGGTACAGTCGGCGGTGAGCCCCGTACGCAGCGTGCTGGCGACGCGCGGGCCGAGGTCGCGGCCGGTCGTCGTCGCGCCGTAGAGGACGATCTGTGGCTCATGGCGACGCACGAGCCCGGCGACGAGCCGCGTGTAGGGCAGGGCGAGGTACTGGGCGAGGTCCTCGTGGTCGGCGAGGTAGACGGTGTCGGCGCCGCGGGCGATGAGGGCGGGCGCGAGGGCCTTGACGGCCTCGCCCGCCCCGGCCAGCACGGCGCCGACCTTCACGCCGAGAGAGTCGGCGAGCTCGCGGGCGCGGCCGAGCAGCTCGAGGCTGACCTCGACTGCGACCCCGTCGCGCTGCTCGACGAACACCCAGACGTCGCCGTCCCTAGCCAAGGATGTGCTCCTCGATCAGCTCGTGCATGAGCTCGGCCGTGCCCTCGGCGGTCGCCTCGACCATGCGCGCCTCACTCTGCGCCAGGACGACGCTCTCGATCTCCTTCACGCGCGTCGGCGAGCCTCGCAGGCCGACCAGGTCACGCTCGGCGCCGATGGCGGCGTGGTCCCACTGGACGACCTTGGCGCGGCAGACCGGTCGCCCGCCGCGGTCGAGCATGCAGACCTGCGCCTCGTCGGCCTCGGGGTCGAGGTAGGTGTCGTCGTAGCCGGGCAGCGCCTCGGCGGCGATGTTCTTGTAGACCATGGCGAGCTTGACACTCGGCGGTCGCGGGTCGTTGGCCTCGGAGGTGATCGTCAGCAGCGCCGGGAGCGAGCTCTCGAGCGTCTCGAAGCCGCCCTCGACCGAACGTGTGGCGACGATGCGGCCGCGAAGGGCGACGTTGCCTGCGGTCTCATCGCCGGCCACGACCTCGTCGATAAGGCTCACGCAGGTGATCTGCGGCACGCCCAGCTTCTCGGCCGTCTGCGGCCCGACCTGGGCGGTGTCGCCGTCGATCGCCTGCCGGCCGCAGAGCACGAGGTCGAACGCGCCGGCCTTCTTCACGGCTTGTGCCAGCGCGTAGCTGGTCGCCAGCGTGTCGGCGCCGGCGAACGCCTTGTCGGTGAGCAGGATGACTTCGTCCGCCCCGCGGTACAGGGATTCGCGCAGTACGCCGACGGCGGCCGGCGGGCCCATCGTGATGACGGACACGCGGCCGCCGTGCCGGTCCTTCAGCTTCAGCGCCTCTTCGAGCGCGTTCAGATCTTCCGGGTTGAACACGGTCGGCAGGGCGGCGCGGTTGATGGTGCCGTCCTCCTTCATCGCCTCACCGGTGACGTTGGCGGTGTCGGGGACCTGCTTGACGAGAACGACGAGGCGGAGGGGACGGAGGTCGCGGTTGTCAGCAGTCGGGTTCACGAGGCGGGAACGCTACCAGATGCGGGGAGAGGCGGCAAAAGAACGAGGGGCTGACGGGTCCTGGCCAGATGGACGCGACGCGGGAACGAGCTCTGCCGCCGGCACCGTGGCTTGAGGATGCCTCTGGACTCTCGTTGCAGGTCCGACTGCTCGCACAGGGACCTCCAAGGAAGGACTCAGCCCGCTCCCATGAGCCGCCTCTAGGATGGCAGCCATGGACACGGTCATCGACATACGCCACGATCTCGGAGGCGCCCGCGCGGAACGCGCCGCCGCCGTGCGCGCCGACGTACAGGCACTGATCGACGTCACCTTCCCCGTGCTCGACGTCGTCGTACCCGTCTACAACGAGCAGGCCGACCTCGAGCGCTGCGTACGGCGCCTGGACGCCCACCTGGCCACGAGCCTGCCCTTCAGCTACCGCATCACCATCGCAGACAACGCCAGCACGGACGAGACGTGGGCGATCGCACGCCGCCTGAGCGACGAGCTCCACGGTGTCCGCACGATACACCTCGATGAGAAAGGTCGAGGGCGTGCCCTGAAGAGGGCCTGGCTGATCAGTGACGCCGACGTGCTCGCCTACATGGACGTGGACCTCTCCACCGACCTCGCTGCTGTGCTGCCCCTGGTCGCGCCTTTGATCAGCGGGCACTCCGACCTGGCGATCGGTACACGGCTGGCCCGCGGATCGCGGGTCGTGCGCGGCCCCAAGAGGGAAGTCATCTCGCGCGGCTACAACCTGATCCTGCGCACAGTGCTCGCAGCGCGCTTCTCGGACGCCCAGTGCGGCTTCAAGGCGATCCGTGCCGACCGCGCGCGTCAGCTCCTGCCCCTCATTGAAGACACGGGCTGGTTCTTCGACACTGAGCTGCTCGTGCTGGCCGAGCGTGCCGGGATGCGCGTGCACGAGGTCCCCGTCGACTGGCTGGACGACCCCGACTCGCGCGTCGACATCGCGAGCACGGCCTTGGACGATCTCAAGGGTGTCGCACGGCTCCGGCGAGGACTCAGCTTCGGCGCTCTCGCGCAGGCTCTCGGCGGGATGCGCGACGAGGTCGCGCCTGACACGTTCACCATGCGCGAAGCCGGGCCCGCGGCCCCCACAGGGTCCGGCTTCGCGCGCCAGCTCGTACGTTTCTGCGTCATCGGCGCGGCCAGCACGCTGGCGTACGCGGGGCTCTACTTGCTGTTTCGCGCGGGCATGTCGGCGCAGTGGGCGAACGCGCTCGCGCTGCTGCTCACCGCGGTCGCCAATACGGCCGCCAACCGGCGCCTCACCTTCGGCGTCCGTGGCGCCTCGGGCCAGGTCAGACACCAGGCCCAGGGACTGATCGTCTTCGCCCTGGGGTTCGCCGTCACCAGCGGCAGTCTTGCCGTCCTCCACACTGTCGAAGCAGATCCTCGCCGTGCCGTCGAGCTCGTCGTCCTCATCGCGGCGAGCGCTGTCGCCACGCTCCTGCGCTTCGCGCTGTTCCGCACCTGGATGTTCCCTCAAGCTCGGCGGCTCGCTCGCTCCGCCGTGAGGGCCCAGTCGTGAGCACCGCCCCCGAGGGCGGAGCCAAGAGCCCCGTCGGCGGCGACGACGGGACGCCAGGCGTCACGATCGGCACCGCCGGGGCGGGCTTCATGTCGCGCAGGAGGCGTCTCTGGCGTGGGCGACCCGGCGACCAGGCCTGGGTGCGCCCCGCGGTGCTCGCGCTCCTTGCCGGCACGGCTCTTCTCTACCTCGTGGGACTCAGCGCCTCCGGCTGGGCCAACGCCTTCTACTCGGCGGCGGTGCAGGCCGGTAGTGAGAGCTGGACGGCGTTCTTCTTCGGGTCGTCCGACGCAGCCAGCCTCATCACCGTCGACAAGCCCCCCATGTCGCTGTGGGTCATGGGTATCTTCGCGCGCCTCTTCGGCGTGAACTCGTGGAGCATTCTCGTGCCCCAAGCGCTGATGGGCGTGGCCGCCGTCGGCGTGCTGTACGCGACCGTGCGCCGCTGGCATGGGCCCGTCGCGGGGCTTCTGGCCGGCGCCGTGCTCGCTCTCACTCCCGCCGCCGTGCTGATGTTCCGCTTCAACAACCCTGACGCGCTGCTCGTCCTGCTGCTGACGCTGGCGGCATGGGCGACGGTGCGGGCGCTGGAGAAGGCCAGCCCCCGCTGGCTTGCTCTTGCCGCCGTCTTCATCGGCTGCGGGTTCCTCACCAAGATGATGCAGGCGTTCATCCTCGTGCCCGTGCTGGCACTCGTCTACCTGGTGGTCGCCCCCACGACCGTGAGGCGCCGTCTCTGGCACTTGGTGCTGGCCGGAGCAGCCCTCGTCGTGTCGAGCGGATGGTGGGTGGCGATCGTCGAGCTGTGGCCCGCCTCGAGCCGGCCCTACATCGGCGGCTCGCAGACGAACAGCGTCCTCGAACTGATCTTCGGCTACAACGGCTTCGGCCGCATCACGGGAAACGAGACCGGCGCGGTAGTCCCCGGCGGCAACGCCCAGGCGGGCGCCTGGGGCGAGACGGGCATATGGCGCCTGTTCGGGACCTCGTGGGGCGGTCAGGCGGCGTGGCTCATCCCCGCGGCGCTGGTGCTGTTGGTGGCGGTGATGTGGCTGACGCGACGCGCGTCGCGCACCGACCGTACCCGCGCCTCCATGCTCCTTTGGGGCGGCTGGCTCGTCGTCACAACCGCGGTCTTCAGCTTCGCGCAAGGCATCATCCACGAGTACTACGCCGTCGCTCTTGGTCCCGGGATCGGTGCCCTGGTCGGGATCGGCGCGGTCGAGTTGTGGCGGGTACGTGACCGGTTCGTCTGGAGGCTTGCGCTCGCCGGCGTCGTCGCCGGCAGCGCGGTCTGGGCGTTCGTCTTGCTGGGCCGCGCGGCGGACTGGCAGCCCTGGCTGCAGCCCGTCGTGCTGACCGGCGGTCTGGTCGCGGCGGCCCTGTTCGCGCTCGGCGACCGGGTGACGCGCCGGCCATCGGTCGTCGCCACGGTCGCCGCCGTGGGTGTCGTGGCGCTGCTCGCCGGGCCCGCCGCCTACTCATTGCAGACTGCGAGTACCGCCCACACCGGATCGCTGCCCACGGCTGGTCCCACGGTGGCCGGTGGCAGCGGGCCCGGCGGCAGGGGCGCGCCTACCGGCGGCAGGGGCACAATGCCCCCCGGCGGCACCAAAGGTGACGGCATGGGCGCGCCTCCCGGCGGCACGACCGGCGGTGGCCAGGGCGCGCCTCCCGGCGGCACGACCGGCGGCGGCCAAGGCGGACCTGGCGGCGTCGGCGGTGGGCTGGTCGAGGCGAGCACACCCAGCGACGAGCTGGTCGCCCTCCTCTCAGAGGATGCCGACTCGTTCACCTGGATAGCGGCGACGGTCGGAGCGCAGTCGGCGGCGGGGTACCAGCTCGCGACCGGCGAGCCCGTCATGAGCCTCGGCGGCTTCAACGGCAGTGATCCCTACCCCTCCCTCGAGGAGTTCCAGGCGCTCGTCCGTGCTGGGAAGGTGCACTACTTCATTGTGAGTGGGAGCGGTGCCGGCTCGGCCGGCGACGGTGACGGCGCGGGCGGCACGCAGACGAACGGCGGCACCCGATCTGCGGCCGCCGACTCGATGAGTGCGATCTCAGCGTGGGTCCAGTCGACCTGCACCGCGACCACCGTGGACGGCGTGACCCTGTTCGATCTCACGGTGATCGGCGCATCGTTGTGACCCCGCTGAGTCTGGCGAGATCGCGCGCTGCCTACGAGTCGCTCACAGTCTGACCACAGTGGGCTCCTCGGGTCGACGGTGATCGTCCTGGTCCATGCGTGCGGGCCCTGTCAAACTCGATCCCTCGGGCCGACCCATGCGCCAGAAGGGCAGGAGAAAGATCGAGTTTGACAGCGCCCGCACGGTGCCGTCACAGTCATTTCACAGCTTATGCACGGATACTGTGGTCCGGCAGGGACCGCGACCGCGTATCGACCGCGTCATGAGAGGGGCTCGATGAGAGGCAGGCTCGCAGGCATCGTAGCGGCCGTGATGGCGCTGACCCTCGTGTTTGGAGCGCTGGTCGTCACTGCCTGCGGGGGCGGTGTGCCGGGCGATGCCGTCGCCGTCGTCGGCGATGTGTCGGTGACCAAGGCGGAGTTCGACACGTACATGCAGCAGGCGAAGACCCAGATGACGGGTCAGTACGGCTCGTTCCCGTCCGCGGGTTCCGCCGAGTACGAGCAGTACACCGCCGGTCTCGTCGACTACCTGGTCCAGCAGGAGATCATCGCCCAAGGGGCTGCGACGCTCGGTGTCAGCGTGACCGCCACGGACGTCTCGGTGTACATCGCAGAGCTGGAGACGAACTACGGTGGGCGTGACGCTCTTCTCGAGAGTCTCGCGGAGGAGGGCATGACGTATGCCCTGTTGCGCGACAGCGTCAGGGCAGAACTCGTCCAGCAGGCGGCATACGACAAGGTCGTCGAGCAGATCAGCGTGACGACGGCCGAGGTCAGAGCGTTCTGGCAGGAGAACAAGTCGGCGTTCATGAAGGAGGCCGAGAAGGAGGACAAGGTCGCGACGTACGCCAACACGAAGAAGGAGATCCGCGAGGGGCTCCTGAACGCGGCTCAGTCCAAGGCCTGGCTCGCGTGGCTCACCGCCACAGAGCAGACGCTCGGAGTGCGATACGCCGCCGGGTACGACCCGGATCTCCTGACGGCCTCCCCCTCGGCGACGAGCACCACGCCGTAGACCGCGACACGCGGCTGGCCAGCTCCCCGCCGCGGGTGGCATGATGGGGGCCATGGGCCGGGGCTCTCCAATAGCGCGCGCGCGCCTATGTGCGTTCGCGCTGCTCGTGGTGGCGGCTGTGGCCGGCGCCGCGCTCGCGAGCGGGGCGCCGGCCACAGCCGCCGACCCGATCCCGCTCACCGAAGACCTCAAGCGGCAGCCGCTTGCCGCCTCACCGATCACCGGGGCCCTTCTCGCACTCCCCGACGGGCGCGAGACGACCGTGTTCGCCGCCGGACGCGTCGCGATCGGCGTGATCTTCGTCGAGAGCGACGGCAGCGTCGACCGCGATCGCGAGGACTGGACGAACGACGACCCCCACTTCCCAGGCGACCGCCGCGCCAACGTCCTCGAGCGCATCCGCCGCGCCCTGTCCTGGTGGGAGGTGCGGTCCGGAGGCGTCCTCGAGTTCGTTGTTCCCGCCGAAGGTGAGGTCGGCGCTCCGCAGACGGTCGCCACGGGCTACGAGCCGATCGCCATGCCGACGGGCGTCTTCAACTGGATCTGGTACCTCTCGGACTCCGCATGGCGCTGGCAGATCATGGACGAGCTCGGATTCGGCCACGACTCGTTCGACGACTGGCCGCCGCCCGAACAGGGGTACTCGGACTGGCTGCGGCGGCAGACCGGCGCCGACTGGGCGGTCGTGCTCTACGTGGTCGACAGCTTGAGGGACGCCGACGGCCTCTTCGCCGACGGCGTCGTCGCCTACACCTGGAGCCTGTACGGCCCGTACATGGTGCTCACCTACGACAACGACGGCTACGGGTTCGGGCAGTTCGACGCGGTGCTCGCTCACGAACTGGCGCACGTCTTCGGCGCGCTCGATGAGTACCGCCCGCCGGCGCCCGGCTACCCCAGCACCGGCGACCTGCGCTCGGGGTATCTCGGCGCCCTCAACCACAACGCCGTTGCCGGAGGGTCGACCGACTACGCGTGCATCATGCGCGGCGGGTGGGAGGCGGTCGCCGCCTACGCGGGCGGCGAGCTCTGCCCCTCGACGCGACGCCAAGTGGGGTGGCGCGACAGGGACGGGGACGGCATCGTCGACGTGCTCGACACGCGGCCCGTCTTCACGGACGCGGCCCAGGAGCAGCGCGCGGACGGTGTCGTGTCGTTCGCCGGGACGGTGCGCGAGCGGCCGTGGCCGCGGGGCGCGTCGACGCCGGGCATCGGCCCCGCCCTCAAGAACGACCTCAGCGTCTTCGCTCCCGGTGATGCGAAGTACCGGGTGGACGGCGGGGAGTGGCGGCCGCTCGACGCGACGGACGGCGCTTGGGACGAGGCGGCCGAAGCCTTCGTGCTGACCGACGAGCCACCGGCGCCCGGTCCGCACCTCGTGCGCGTCGAGGCGACGACCGGCACGACGGCCGGTTTCGAGCGCTACGTCTGGGCCGGCCCCGTCGAGACGCGCCTCGCCGTCACCGTCGCCGGGCGCGCCGAGACGGTCATCACCTACGGGGAGAGCACACCGTTGTCGTTGTCGAGCTACGGCGAGGCTGAGACGCAGGCGCCCATCCCGCGCCTCGGCGGGATCGCGCTCTCGCGCGGTTCCGTGCGCATCGACACCGCGCTCACGAACCGCGCGGGCGTGTGGTCGCGCCGCGTGAGCCCGGGGCGCAACGCCGTCTACCGCGCGGCCTACGCGGGAGGCGAGCAGTTCCTCGGGCCCGTCGAGTCTCCTGTGGCGCGCGTGTGGGTACGTGCCGTCGTCACGGCGCGGCGCGAGACCGTGCGGCCCCGCGCCGACGAGCCTCTCGGGGTGACCGGTCTGGTGACGCCGCGCAACCCCGGCGCGCGACTCTACCTCGAGCGGAGGCGCGTGACGGCCACCGGTGACGGAGTCTGGAGGCGCGTCGCGGTCACCCGCGCCCGCGCCGACTCGACCTTCCGTCTTGTCTGGCGACCTTCGAACACCGGCACGGTCAGCCTGCGCGTGCGCTTCGCCGGTACGGAGACGAACCGACCGGCGCTGGCCTACCTGGGCCGTGTCACGGTGCGCTGACCCGCTTCATGCTCCCCCGGCGGTCTTCACGCAGCCGCCCGGCAGCCAGCCCTCGCGCCCGTCCTCGGTGCGACAGCGGGCCCAGCCGCTCTCGGTCTCGAGCACGACGAGCCGCTCGCCGGCCCGCACCGTGAGCTCGCGCGCGTCGTAGTCGCGCGCGAACCGGCGGCGCGCGACCGGAGCCGCCGAGGAGCGCCTCCGGGACCCAACCCTGTCGCCCGTCGGACGCCGTGCACCAGCGCCAGGCCGGCCACTCGACGTCGGCCGGCCCCACCTCGACCTCATCACCTGCGCGACCGGCGAGCGGATCGTCGTACGAGGCCTTGTGCGCGCACGCCGAGCGCAGCGTCGACCGCCCGCCCCCCTCCGTCCGGTCGGCCGTCGTCGGTTCGTCTCCGTCTCGCCGCTCGCTCACCTGACCAACACCAGCGCGAAGAAGCGGCACGGGGCGTCGTTGGGCGGGCAGGTCCTCGAGACACCCGGTTCGTCGCATCCGAAGAGGCACTTCATGCGCACCCACTCGGCCGCGACGACGCTCGCGGCCGGCACGACGGTAGCCCGGTCCGCGCCGAGCTCAACGGCACGCCGACACCATGTTCCCAAGTCAGCACTCACCAAGCTCCTTTCGCCACGGGCAATGCTACAGCGCGACAGCGGCGGGCAGGGGGCGGGCTGTGGGTCGGCGCGTCCGCCCGCGCGCCCTCGCGCCAAGGCCGTCTCGTGGGCGACGACGCGCTATACTGGATTTCCTCATGGACGGTCACAGGAAGAGCGGCTGGTCGCGCCGCGTCGGAGGAACCAAGCGTGCGCTGCCGCTCGCCCTCATCCTTGTCCTCGCGTTCCTGACCGCATCGTGCGGCGACGACGGCGGCTCGCCGGGGGGCGCCGCGTCGCCCACGCCGGTCGATGCGGTGAAGATCCTCGAGGCCGCCGCCGCGAAGATGTCGAGCGCGGGTCTCGCCGCGCACATCGCCTTCGGCTCGCAGCTCGTGATCGACGGCCCCGACGCGACCAGCACCATCACCGCGACGGGCTCGGGGGACCTTGAGATGCCGAGTACCATCCGCTACGTCGTCGACGTCACCACCGACGACGGCGGGGGTGCACTCGAGGTCGTCACGCTCGACGGCGTCACCTACTACACGCGAGACGCCAGCGATCCGCAGATGCCGTGGAGCGTCTCCGACTCGCCGCTGTCGGTGCCCTTCGACTTGGGCAAGGAGATCGACCGGTACCTGGCGATGTCGACGCAAGCGGAGGTCGTCAAGAGCCACGAGGAGGGCGGTCAGCGGATGCACGTCGTCCGCGTGACCTTGGACCCGCTCGCGTACGCGAGCGGCCGCGCCGAGCTCGACATGGAGGCCGTCTTCGCCCAGACCTTCGGGCTCTCGCAGCAGGCGAGCGAGAAGGCGCTCGCCAAGGGCCGCGCTTTCGTCGAGTTCACGGTGGGAGAAGACGACGGCTACGTGCACGGCCTGACGGAGCGCTGGCTGGTGAGGCTCAGCGGTGGCAAGGGCTTCCTTCAGGAGGTCGTCCTCGCGTTCTCGCGTTTCGGCAAGCCGATCGAGCCGCCGATCGAGGAGCCCGAGACGTAGAGTCCGGCATCTTCCCCGGCGGCCCCGTCCTGCCCCGATGCGGTACCATTCGACCCCTATGGCCGACACCATCGTCAGATTCGCACCCTCCCCGACCGGCTACCTGCACCTCGGCGGCGCCCGCACGGCGCTGTACAATTACATCTTCGCCCGGCAACGTGGCGGCACGTTCATCCTGCGTATCGAGGACACCGACCCGTCGCGCTCGACCGACGAGGCGATCGCTCAGATCATCCGCTCGATGCGCGAGATGGGACTCGACTGGGACGAGGGGCCGGGCGTGCCCGGCTCCCACGGTCCCTACCGGCAGACCGAGCGTCAGGCGGTCTATCACGAGCACATCGACCGCCTGCTTGCGAGCGGCGACCTCTACACGTGCTTCTGCACGCCCGAGCAGCTCGAGGTCGAGCGTCAGGCGGCCCAGGCCGAGAAGCGGGCGTGGGTCTACGCGGGGACCTGTCGTGGGCTCGGCGCCGACGAAGTGGAGCGCCGCAAGACGAGGGGCGAGCCGTGGACGCTGCGCTTCAAGATCCCCGACGGTCGCATCGGCTTCGACGACATCCTGCGCGGCCGTGTCGAGGTCGAGAGCGCGACCGTCGGCGACTTCATCGTGCAGCGCTCCGACGGCACCATCACGTACAACCTCGCCGTGGTCGTCGACGACGTGACCATGGAGATCACCGATGTGATCCGCGGCGACGATCACATCTCCAACACGCCCAAGCAAGTGCCGATCTACGTTGCGCTCGGCGCGGAGATCCCCCGCTTCCTGCACATGCCGCTTCTCTTCGGGACCGACCGCAAGAAGCTGAGCAAGCGGCACGGGGCGACCAAGCTCGAGCAACTCGTGGACATGGGCTTCCTGCCCGAGGTCGTGCGCAACTACCTCTGCTTCCTCTCGACCGAGTTCGACGAGTCGATGATCGCATGGACGCTCGACGACCTGGTGCGGCGCTTCAAGGTGGAGGAACTGGGCACGAGCGCCAGCATCTTCGACCCGGACAAGCTGCGCTGGATGAACGGGCGCTACCTGCGCTCGCTGGACGACGCGGCGCTCGGCGAGCGCCTCGCCGCCTACCTCGAGCGCACCGGCTTCTTCGGCGATCCGGCTGGGTGGACGGCCCCTGTGATCGGCGTCGGCGAGGCGCGCGCCGCCGTCGGCGCCCTCGCTCGAGCAGGGCAGCCTGGCCCGCGCCCTCGCGCCGCTCGTGCGCGAGAAGATCGAGGTGCTGGCCGACGTCGTCCCGATCGCCGGCTGGTTCTTCGCGCCGCTCACGGTGTCCGATGGCGCCCGGGAGCGGCTCGCCGGCACCGCCGCGGCGGCGCGTACGCTGACCTTGGCCGCGCAGCGCCTCCGCGCCCTCGACCCGTACACCGTCGAGGGCGTCGAGGCGCTCGTCCGCGCGCTCCCCGAGGAGCTCGACGTGAAGCCGAAGGCGGTCTTCGCCGCGCTGCGTCTCGGGATGAGTGGTCAGAACGTCACGCCGGGACTCTTCGAGTCGCTCTGGCTGCTCGGCTGCGATGAGGCCGCGGCAAGACTCACGCAGGCCGCGGCCCTGATCGCCTGACGTCTCGTCGCGCCTCGCCCTGAGGCGCGTCAGCAGCCCGCGCAGGTGAGGCCGCCGAGGGCGGCCGGGAGCTCCTCGAAGTGACGGACGAGAGCGTCGCCGGTCGAACGCTCCGCGTCGCGACTGTTGGCCCCGACGAAGTGCACCGCGGACATGCCGGCTGCCTGGGCGCCGGCGATGTCGGTGCGCTGCATGTCGCCGACGTGGGCGGCCTCACCCGACGGGACGCCGAGCTGGGCCAGCGTGTGCTTGAAGACACGCACATCGGGCTTGCTCATGCCGTGCTCGTTGGAGAAGTAGAGGTAGTCGAAGAGCGGAGTCATGCAGTGGCGGTCGAGCAGCTTGCGCAGCACCGTGCCTGGCGAGTACCCCGTGTCGCAGACCACCGCCAGCCGGTAGCGCTTCGCCAGGGCGGGCAGGGTGTAGACGACGCCGGGGACGGGATCGGGCGGGAGCTCCAGCAGCAGCTGCTCGAAGGCCGAGGTGATGCGGGCGTGCACTTCGGGCGGGACGTGCGCGCGCAGCGCGCCGAGCACGGCGTCGACGATCTCGCCGGAGGGCGGCGTGCGCACCTCGTCGTGCCAGACGCGCTCGAAGAAGTCGAAGCCCAGGCGGAGAGCGTCGTCGTAGGCGCTGTCGGGCAGGCGAAGACCGAACGGCTCGAGCTCCTGCCGCAGCACCTGGGCGCGGCGACGCTCGCGCTGCGCCCCGAGGGCGTCGACGAAGAGCGTGTTCCAGAAGTCGAGGGTGACGGCGCGGAGCATGGGCGTAGGGTACCAGACGCCGCGACGGCCTTCGCGGGTAGCCCGCGAGGCGAGAGAGTGGTAGCGCGTACGGGATTCGAACCCGTGTTACCGGCGTGAGAGGCCGGCGTCCTAGGCCCCTAGACGAACGCGCCACGATGGGGCTACGGCGACGACCCGAAGGTCGCGCCGGACTGCTTGCTTCACCTGGCCGCGCGTCCTGGCATCAGACGATCCTGCGGCGGCGGGCGAGGTATGATACCAGATACTTCGACGTCGTTCTTCATCTGACCGCGAAGGAGTGCGTCCCCCACGGAGATGCGGCGACGGCGTCGGCGACGGCCTGTGCATCGTCGCCGGCTCGGAGCGCTGCGAGAATGCCTCCGTACAGTCCGTTGTGGAGCGTGTTCAGCGTCGCCTTGAAGCCCTGAGCCCAGCTCGCGTAGGCCTTGACCCCGACCGAGTTCATCGAGGTCGCCCCCGGCATCGTCCACGTCGTGTTGAGAGGGTTGTAGTGGGCTGAGTTGTTCCAGTGGCCGCCCTCGGCCATCTCCCAGGCCACGATGGCGGCGAGGTTCTGAGTCGTGACCGGCGCGCCCAAGCCCTTGAGGAGAGCCTTCGCCCAGGTGAGCTGGTTGTGGCCGCCCTTCGGCGCCTTCTTCAGGCCCGCCGGCAGCTGACCGACGAGCAGTTCCTCGATGCGCGACGTCAAGCCTTCGAGGAGCGTCCGGCGTTCCGCCAGTGCGTCGGCCATCACCGCGCGCTGGCCCTCGACCTCGGTCTCCAGCACGAGGGTGCGGTCCCGTCGCTCGGCGAGCCCGGCCTCAAGCTCTCCGGCGGCCTCGGTCAGGCGGGCGAGCTCCACTTGCGCTTTGTAGTCCTCGTCCATGACCCGGCGCAGCAGGCGCACGTTGGACTCGATCTCCGAGAAGCTCGCAGCTTGAGCGAGGATGTCGAGCCAGGTCTCGTCGCCTGTCTTGTACATGGCGGTCATGTGATCCGTGACGAGCGCCGTCTGCCGGTCGAGCAGCGACTGCGTACGGGCCAGCTCGACGCGGGTCTCGACGAGCTCGCGCCCGATGCGGTCGAGCTCCGCGAGCGTCCTCGCATGGTCGTCGGAGACCTCCGCCATCTCCGCCTTGAGCCGCTCCATGCTCTCCCGTACGCGCCGCGCCTCGTCCTGCAACTCCTGCAGCGACGTGCCGTCATCGACTTGGACCACGCTGAACACGCCGGTCGGTCTCGCTGCCCGAGCTGCGGGCGTCACCACGTGCCCCGACGCCACTGCCGCAAGGGCGATGGTCGCGAGTGCCGCCAAGGCGGCGGCGAGGCGCGAGGCACGGGAGCTGGCACGGAGGTCGGTCATCCTGCGCTCTGTATCGGGCCTTTCGCGGGCGGCCTTTACCGGCTCGCTCGCCTGACGGCGGCGCCGCGCCTCCGGCGGGGTGGGCCGGAGCCGTCGAGAGCACACGGCTTCGGCGCGCTGGTATGCTTGCGCGACCGGGAGCCACTGGAGGAGGGAAGGGTGCGGCAACGCCGCCACCACGACCACCGGTTGGAGACGACGACCGACGTACGGGTGCGTCGCCTGCGTGTGGCGACGGGCGACGGGTGCGTCGTCTTCGGGTGGGACTACCCAGGGCGCACGCTCCTCGAGGTCCGCATCCTGCGTTCGGACCGGGCCTTCGCGAGCGGTCCGGACGAGATCGACGGTCAGCGCGTGGTCTACGAGGACGTGACCGGGTCTTTCCGCGATGTCGGCCTCAAGACGGGCGCGCGCTACTTCTACACGGTCTTCGCGCGCCACCCCGGCGGCGAGTGGGTGCTGTGGAGGCGGTCGCGGCTGCGCCCGTCGGCGCGGCGGCCGTCGCGTCTGCGCCGGCTGCTGCCGTGGGCCGCGGCCGTGCTGGTCATGGTCGCCGCCCTTGGGGGAGCGGCCGTCGCGACGGCCGCGAGCGGCGACGAGGCGACGGAGGAGCCGACGGCCGAGGAGGCTGCGCTCGAGCAGGTGGCGAGGGCCGATCCTCGGGTGGTCGCCATGCTCGCCGGCGTCGAGGCGGAGACGCGACTGAGCCCGGAGGCCGGCGAGTGCTCGCCGCTCGGCGGCGGCGTGGTCTTGGAGTGGCCGGCGGAGCAGGCTCTGGATGTGACCGTCGACTGGCCGGTCCTGGATCGGGCGGCGGCTGAAGGCGAGCCCGTCACGCGCCATCTCCGGCTTCAGGAGCTGACCGCGATCGTGGTCGTGGTCGACGCCGGGGCGGGCGTCGTCCGCGAGATCTACCCCGCCGTCGGCACGACGAGCTACATCGTCCGCGAGGACGTCACGGAGCCCTGGTCGCGGATCCCCTGGCTGGTGCAGCGGCCGTGGCTGCCGCTGCCGATCGTCTTGGCGGGAGCCCTCGGGCTGGCCATCCACGCGTTCGTGCGATCGCGCGCGTGGCGGCGGCGCACGCCCTCGATGGCGCGCCACGATCGGCAGGCGCTCAGTCGGCTCGCCGTCATCACCGTCATGATCACCGGCTTCGTGGCGCAGGTCTGGGTGGTGTTCGGGGCCGCGGGAGAGGCGCTGCCCTACGACCGCGCCTTCGACCCGGGCAGTCTCGAGGTGTTGCCGGTGCTGCTCTTCCCCGCCGCCTTGTATCTCGCGGGGCTCGTGCTCGAACTGCTCCCCATGGCCCACAGGGGCTCCTGGGGTCTCTTGGCCGTCGTGGCAGCGAGTGCCTACGTCTACTCCGTCGTCATCATGATGCGGGTAGCCACGGACGGCACGACGCTGCTGCTGTCGGTGCTGCTCGGCGTTCTGGTGCTCATCAGTCTCCCGCGTGCCCTCGGCGCCAGCCGCATGGGCTGGAGCCGCAGCGCGGTGTTCTCGCAGGGCTGAGGCATCGGCGGCGCGCGCCTCTCTCAACAGTTGCGAAAGGTGAAGCGGGAGCGCAGACTGCCCGCATGTCTGGCGTCTGAGGGGGGCGGATGGGTATGTCGAGGACTGACGAGCGCCTGATACGGCGGATCAGGTCGAAAGCCGACGACAACTGGGTGGTCGTCACGTGGGAGCACGTCGGCGAGCCCGTCGAGGTCATCGTCGCGAAGTCGGAGTCGGGACCTGCCGAGGACCTGCGCGAGCTCTTCGTCGAGAGGCCGCGCCAGCGCGCCGTCTACTTCGACGACGGCACCTGCTGCCAGGACCAGGACGTGGTCTCGGACGTGAAGTACCACTACACGTTGTTCGCGCAGGGCGCCGAAGGACGCTGGCATCGGCAGGGCGACAAGCGCGTCCACATCCCGCGCGCCTTCGCCCGCGAGCGCGTCGAGTTCCACGAGCCCGGCAGCATGCTCGCCAAGCTCGACAGGATGCGGGCCGGGGCCTTCGGGCCGGGTGGCGGGGGGGGTGTGTGAGGCTCTAGAGGCGGGGCGGCGGCGGGCGGCCCGAGGCCGCCCGCCGCCGCCCCGCTCAGCGCTCGATCAGCTCGATCCAGTTGCCGTCAGGATCGGCGACGAAAGCGATGCGGTGGCCGTCGCCCTGCAGCGGCGCCGGCGGCCGACCGACCTCTTCGGCCCCGGCCGCGACCAGCGTCGCGTACGTCCCCTCGATGTCGCCCACGTCGAAGGCGAAGTGCCCGAAGCGCTCGCCGCCCTCGTAGGGCGTGTCTCTGCCCCAGTTGTAGACGAGCTCGATGGCGAAGTTGCCCTCGGGCGGCTCCATGAAGGCCAGCGTCGCCTCGTTCTTCGTCAGCTCGCTCTTGCGGCTGCAACGCATCCCGAGCGCTTCGTAGAAGGCGATCGCCGCGTCCAGGTCCTTGGTGCGCGTCGCCACGTGCACGAACTCCATGTGTCCCTCCGTCCGCTATACTCCCAGCCGATGTCGATCCAGGCGTTCCATGACAAGGTACCCGTCTTCGGCGCGCGGGTGTTCGTGCACCCCGACGCGACCGTCATCGGTGACGTCGTGCTGGCGGACGGCGCCAACATCTGGCCGGGCGCCGTCCTGCGCGGCGACGTCGAGCGCATCAGCTTTGGCCCCGGAGTCAGCTTCCAGGACAACTCCGTGGCCCACAGCGACCCCGGCCACCCGGTCAATGTCGGCCCCGACTGCATCGTCGGCCACGGCGTGATCCTGCACGGGGCCACCGTCGGCGCCCGCTGTCTCATCGGGATGGGCAGCACCCTCCTCAACGGCTGCGAGATCGGCGACGAGAGCATCGTCGGCGCCAACGCGCTGGTGACCCAGGGCAAGAAGTACCCGCCGCGCAGCTTGATCATCGGTTCCCCGGCCAAGGTCGTGCGCGAGCTCACCGACGATGACCTCACGGCGCGCGTCGAGCTCAGCGGCCGCTACGCGCGCCGCACGCTCGAGTATCTTGAGCTCGGGCTCGGCGTCGACCTCACGCCCTTCGGGCGCTGACCGCGCCGCCGCTCCCTCGGGGGGCACCCTCCCGCCATGGCTGAGATCACGGAGACCTTCTTCGCTTCGGACCAGGCGAGCTGGCGCGCTTGGCTGGAGCGGCAGCGTCACGAGAAGTCCTCGATCTGGCTCCTCCTCCACAAGAAGCACGTCGCTGAGCCCTCGGTGAGCTACGAGGAGGCGGTCGAGGAGGCGCTCTGCTGGGGTTGGATCGACGGTCAGACCCGGCGCTGGGACGAGCGCAGCTACGCGGTGCGCTTCTCGCCGCGCAACCCAGGGAGTGTGTGGGCGGCGAGCAACGTGGCGCGGGTCGAGAAGCTGATCGCCGAGGGTCGCATGCGCCCCGAGGGGATGGCTCTGGTCGAAGAGGCGAAGCGCCGCGGGACGTGGGCCGACGCCGTTTCGGGCAGGTTCGACGTGACGCCGGACGACCTCCGGGCGGCCCTCGACGCCGACTCCGCGGCGGCCGACCGCTGGCTCACATGGGCGCCGTCACACCGGCGCCAATACGTCCACTGGGTGCTCGAAGCGAAGCGACCCGAGACGCGGGAACGCCGCATCGCCGAGGTCGTGCGCCGCGTCGCCGCGGCGCTTCGGCCGGGCGAGAAGGGCTGAGGCCGCGCGTCGGCCGCCCGCGAGGGCGCGTGCGGTCGGGGTGATGCTCTCCATCAAGGGATCGACGCTCCGGGCGGTCGTGATGTGTCGCGCGACGTGCCCTTGAGACCTTACACTGGGGACCATGGACCTCTACGAGTATCAGGGCAAGCGCCTGTTTGCCGGCGCCGGGCTGCCGGTGCCGGAGGGCGCGCGCGTGACCTCGGCGCACGCCGGCCGGCGCATGGCCGGGCAGCTCGGCGTCCCGGTCGTGGCCAAGGCGCAGGCGCTGACCGGCGGTCGCGGCAAGGCGGGCGGCGTGCAGCGCTGTGAGACGACCCCCGAGGTCTTCGATGCGGTAGGGCGGATCATGGCGCTGCGCATCAAGGACAAGCCGGTCGAGAGCGTGCTGCTCGAGCGCGCCGTGGCTATCGCCCACGAGTACTACCTCGCCTTCACCCTCGACCGGCATGAGCGCGCCCCGGTCCTGCTCTTCTCGACGCGCGGCGGCGTCGACATCGAGACCGTGGCGCGCGAGACGCCCGAGGCGCTCCTCCGTCTGCCGGTGGACCCCCTGCTTGGGCTCGTCGACTACCAGGTGCGGGACGTGACGGCCGCCGCGGCCGCCGCTCCGTCCACCCAGATGCCGGCCGACGCGCCGACCGACGCGCGGCCGCCGTCACTCTGGACGCGCGACACCTCGCGCGCCTTCGCGGGCGTCCTGCGCGGCTTGTGGCGTCTCTACCGCGACCTCGATGCCACGCTCGTCGAGGTGAACCCGCTCGTCGTGACGAGCGAGGGCGCGGTCGTCTGCCTCGACAGCAAGGTGACCATCGACGACAACGCGCTCTACCGTCACGACGACCTCGCTGCGCTGCGCGACCCGGGCGACGAGCGCGAGGCCCGCGCACGTGAGGCGGGTCTGAGCTACGTCTCCCTCGACGGCGACCTCGGCGTGATCGGCAATGGCGCCGGGCTCGTGATGAGCACGCTCGATCTGGTCGCCGCGGCGGGGGGTCGCGCCGCCAACTTCTGCGACGTCGGCGGCGGCGCCCGCGCCGAGGCGGTCGGCGCCGCCGTCGACGTCATCCTCTCCGATCCGGGCGTGCGGGCCCTGCTCGTCAGCATCTTCGGCGGCATCACGAGGGGCGAGGAGGTCGCGCGCGGCCTGCTCGCCGCCCTCGAGCGCCGCGACGGAGGCCGCGAAGTGCCGGTCGTGGTGCGCCTCGACGGCAACGGCGCCGACGAGGGCCGGCGGCTGCTCTCGGCCGCCGGCCGTCCGGGCGTCCGCGTCGCCGCCGGCGTCGACGAGGCGGTCGCTCAGGCGGTGGCCCTGTCGCATGCGCGCGCGGCGGAGGGCGACGTCTGATGGCGATCCTCGTCGACGGTGCGACCGGAGTGCTCGTGCAGGGCATCACCGGCCGCGAGGGCGCGTTCCATACGCGGCGCATGCTCGACGCCGGTACGACGGTCGTGGCCGGAACGTCGCCGGGCAAGGGCGGCCGCGAGGTCGAGGGTGTCCCCGTGTTCGACCGGGTCGCCGACGCCGTTCGGGAGACGGGAGCGACTGCGTCCGTCGTCTTCGTGCCGGCGGCGGCGGCGCGGGACGCCCTCATCGAAGCCGCGGACGCGGGCATACGCCTCGTCGTCTGCATCACCGAGGGGATCCCCGTGCGCGACATGACCGAGGCGGCGGCGCATCTGGCCCGCCGCGGCGCCCGTCTCGTGGGGCCGAACGGGCCCGGTCTCGTCACGGTCGCGCGGCCGGCCGCCGCAGGCGAGCCGGCCGACGCCGGCTGCAATGCGGGGATCATGCCGGCCGGCATCTTCGCGCCCGGGCCGGTCGGGCTGGTCTCGCGCTCGGGCACGCTCACCTACGAGATCGTCGACGAGCTCACCCGCGCCGGCCTGGGTCAGACGACCTGCGTCGGCATGGGGGGCGACCCCGTGCACGGGGTCGGCTTCATCGAGTGCCTTGAGCTCTTCGAAGCCGACGAGCAGACGAGGGCCGTCGTGCTCGTCGGCGAGATCGGTGGTGACGACGAGGAGCGCGCGGCCCGCTTCGCCGCCGCGCACATGACCAAACCGGTCGTCGCCTACCTTGCCGGATTCACGGCGCCGCCGGGCAAGCGCATGGGCCACGCCGGCGCCATCATCAGCGGCGGGTCGGGGACGGCGGCCGCCAAGGCGGCGGCCCTCGAGGCGGCGGGCATCGCCGTCGCCCGCCGCCCCAGCGAGGTCGCCCCGCTCGTGGTGGTCGCGCTCGCCCTGGCCGTCTAGAATGCGGCGAACGATCTGTGGAGGGGGATCATGAGCGGACACCTGCACGACGGCGGATCGGCCTCGTGAAGCGCCGACCGCTCGGCCGTCTCCTGACGGCGCTCGCGCCGCTTCCTTGGACGGCGTTCTACGCGGTGGTGGGAGGCTGGGCGACTGCGAGGGCGATCATCGCGCTCGTCCGCGATCAGGCACACGTGGCAGTTTCCTCGAGCCTCGTCGACCCGGGTCCCCTGCTGCTCGTCGGCATCGGCTTCCTGGTCGCCTTCGCGGCGACGCTGGGTGTGACGGTACTCGTGCTGCTCGGCCGCCGCGGCCGCCTCTGGACGCTCGACCTGCTCCTCCTCCTCGCCGTCTGGGCCGCGGCCGCGTTTGCCATCCACCGGACCGATCTCGGCGCTCTTACCTTCGTCCTCGCCTTCGCGGGGCTGTTCTTCGCGACCGCCGTCGCGGCGGTGATGGTCGTGTCGCCCGCGCCCGAGGTCATCGAGGCTCAGCCCGGCAAGGGCAAGTCCCGCTAGCCGCTTTCACCCGCCATCCCGTCCCGCCCTCGCCGCGTGGCTTGGTTCCAGGGTCCACGACGGTCGCGTTGCCGCCTCGGCGGGCCCGTGCTAGCGTTCGTTGCCACCGGCCGGCTGTCGCGACGCGGTCCCGGGGGATGCGCTCGAGCAGAGCGAGGAGACCGTGTCGCTGCCCGGCTCGTCTGTCGAGTGCACGCAGGAGGCCCTCATGCCCGATCAGGACCATCAGCCTACCGTCGAGGAGCTGAAGGCCAAGGCCTATCAGCCCATGGAGGACGCGAAGGTCCTTCATCCCTTCTATCGCGGCAAGATCGAGACCACCCTCAAGTGCTGCGTGCGCGACTTCCAGGACTTCGGCATCTGGTACACGCCGGGCGTCAGCGCACCGTGTCTCGAGATCAAGGACGACCCGGAGAAGGTCTACGAGTACACCAACAAGTGGAACACCGTCGCCGTGATCAGCGACGGCACCCGCGTGCTCGGCATGGGCGACATCGGCCCCAAGGCCGGAATGCCGGTCATGGAGGGCAAGAGCCTTCTCTACAAGTACCTCGGCGGCGTCGACGGCTTCCCGCTCATGGTCGACACCAAGGACCCGGACAAGTTCATCGAGTTCGTCAAGCTGGTGCAGCCGGGCCTCGGCGGCGTGAACCTCGAGGACATCTCGCAGCCCAAGTGCTTCCGCATCCTCGACACGCTGCGCGAGGAGTGCGAGATCCCGGTGTGGCACGACGACCAGCAAGGGACCGCCTGCGTGACCCTCGCGGGCCTCATCAACGCGCTCAAGGTCGTCGGCAAGAAGATCGACGAAGTGAAGATCGCCTTCATCGGCGCCGGCGCCGCCAACGTCGCCATCAGCCGGCTGATCTTCGCCTACGGCGCCACCCCGGCGCTCTGCAGCGTGGTCGACAGCAAGGGCATCCTCCACAAGAAGCGTGACGACATCAAGAAGGTCAGGGCGGAGTGGGTCGACAAGTGGAAGTACTGCCAGATCACCAATGAGGAGCAGCGCACCGGCGGCATCGCCGAGGCTCTGAAGGGCGCCGACGTCTGCATCGCGCTCTCGAAGCAGGGCCCGGACACGATCGAGAAGGACTGGGTCAGAGGGATGGCCTCCGACTCCATCGTCTTCATCTGCGCCAACCCCATGCCCGAGATGTGGCCCTGGGACGCGAAGGAGGCCGGCGCCGCGGTGGTCGCCACCGGCCGCTCCGACTTCGAGAACCAGGTCAACAACTCGCTCGGCTTTCCCGGCATCTTCCGCGGCACCCTCGACGTGCGCGCCAAGACGATCACCGACGAGATGTGCATCGCGGCCGCCGAGGCGCTCGCCAAGGTGGCCGAGGACAAGGGCCTGCGCGCCGACTACATCATGCCGACGATGGACGACTGGGAGGTCTTCCCGCGGGAGGCCGCCGCGGTGGCCATGAAGGCCATCGAGCAGGGCATCGCCTTGAGGACCGACCTGACCTACGACCAGGAGATCGCAGAGGCGACCGCGATCATCTCGCGGGCCCGCGGTCTCGTGCAGGACGCGATGGCTCTCGGGTACATCGCGATGCCGGAGGGCAGCCGCGCGCCGGCGCCGACCACGCAGGCGATGAAGGCCGTCGCCCGCGGCGCGGGCGACGTGGCCGTCGGCTACGCCGAGAAGGCCGCCGACAAGCTCGGTCCGTACGCCGAGAAGGCCGCCGACGTCGCCCGCCAGGCGGCCGACAAGGCGGCCGACGCGGTCAAGCGGGCGACCGAGCGGCGCAAGGACTGAGGGGGGCGTCGTGTCTGTGCGTGAGCTCGACGTAGGCGAGATCACGGCGGCCGTGAAGGAGATGTGCATCACGGCCAACTACGATCTGCCCGCGGACGTCTACGACGCCCTGAAGAGGGCCAAGGAGACGGAGGAGTCCCCGGTCGGTGTCGAAGTGCTCGGGCAGCTGATCGAGAACGCCGACATCGCCGCCCACGACCGGGTGCCGATCTGCCAGGACACGGGCCTCGCCGTCTTCTTCGTCGAGCTCGGCCAGGATCTCCACCTCGTCGGCGGCGACTACGAAGCGGCCATCGACGAGGGCGTGCGGCAAGGCTACGACAAGGGCTACCTGCGCAAGTCGGCCGCCGAGGAGCCGGGGCACGCGCGCCGCAACACCAAGGACAACACGCCGGCCATCGTCCACACGCGGGTCGTCCCCGGCGACAGGCTGAAGCTCTGGATGATGCCGAAGGGCGGCGGCGCCGAGAACATGAGCAGCCTCAACATGCTGAAGCCGTCGCAGGGCGCCGAGGGGATGATCCAGGCGGTCGTCGAGACGGTCTCGAGGGCAGGCTCCAATCCGTGCCCGCCGGTCGTCATCGGCGTCGGCATCGGCGGCACCATCGACATGGTCACGCAGCTCGCCAAGAAGGCGCTGCTGCGCGACGTCGGTTCGACGCACCCCGATCCGCGGCTCGCCGAGATGGAGGCCGAGATGCTCAGGCGCATCAACGCCCTCGGCATCGGCCCGCAGGGTCTCGGCGGCAGCACGACCGCGCTGGCCGTCTTCGTCGAGGAGATGCCCTGCCACATCGCCAGCATGCCGATGGCCGTCAACGTGCAGTGTCACGCCCAGCGCCACAAGTCCGTCGAGCTCTGAGGGAGGGGAGGAGAGATGGCCGCCAAGAAGATCACCACGCCCCTCACCGACGAGGTCGTGAAGGGCCTGAGGGCGGGCGACGCGGTCGAGATCACCGGCGTCGTCTACCAGGCGCGCGACGCCGCCCACAAGAAGCTCGTCGCGCTGGTCGAGGCCGGCGAGGAGCTGCCCTTCGAGCTCGAAGGCGCGGTCGTCTACTACATGGGACCGAGCCCGGCCAAGCCCGGCCGGCCGATCGGCTCGGCCGGGCCGACGACCAGCGGCCGCATGGACGCCTACGCGCCGCTGCTCATGCGGCACGGCCTCAAAGGCATGATCGGCAAGGGCCTGCGCACGGCCGAGGTCAAGCAGGCGATGGTCGACAACGGCGCCGTCTACTTCGCCGCCACCGGCGGCGCCGGCGCCCTCCTGGCCCAGCGCATCATCGGCAACGAGGTGATCGCCTGGCCCGAGCTGGGCGCCGAGGCGGTGGCCCGCCTCGAGGTCGTCGACTTCCCCGCCATCGTGGTCAACGACTGCCACGGCGGCGACCTGTACGAGGAAGGGCGCAAGAAGTACGCGAAGCAGATCTGAGGAGACGCCACGGGGCGGGCGCCTGCTTCGGCAGGCGCCCGCCCCGGCCCCTCTTCGGATCTCGCTGCGCTCAGTCGCCGGGCGTCGCGACCCCGGGGCCGGGCCACGGCACGGTCGCCACGCCCGACACGGCGGGATCGCCGACTCGTATCGTGTGCGGCCGTACGACGACCGTCCCCGCGACGAGGTCGCCGAGACGCTGCTTCTGCCGCGTCGCCGAGATCGCGACGGCTCCGACCGCGTAGGCGACGGGCAGGAAGTCGACCGCTCGCAGGGCGGTCCGCACGAAGGCGCCGCCGTACCCGATGCGGCCGCCGTCGGTACGGGCGACGCGCAGCCCGAACAGGCGCTTGCCGAGCGTCTGCCCCCACGTGGCCTCGCAGACCCAGAAGTAGACGAACGCGATCAGCGAGAAGACCAGCCAGAGCGGCCACGGCGCCGGTTCCTCGCCGACAACGGCGAAGCGCGCATCGGCGACGAGGAGGAAGAAGACGGCGAGGGCGACCAGCAGGAAGCCCCCGCTGAGGATCGCGGTATCCAGGGCGAGGGCGAGGAAGCGCACGCCCACGCCCTCGCACACGCGTACGCAGTCACGATCTGGGTCGTTGAACGAACTCCGACCGTCGCGGGGATCGGCGCGGCACTCAGGGCAGCACGGCGCCTCCGCGCTGACCCGCCGGCCGCACCGTCGGCACTCGATCACGGACGCGTCCATGACTCCTCCGCGGTCGCTCGTCGTCTCTATGGCATCGTCACGCATGGGCCGCGGTGAGCACAAGCGTGACGGTGCACCCGCGATGCTACTCCTCACGCCGATCTCGCGGGCAGGGCTCGCCGGCCCACCCTCGCTCCGGGGCCTCGATGGTGGCAGTGTAGACTCCCGGCGTGGAGGCGTCCTCGTGATCGGCTGGATCTTCGGCCTTGCCCGTATCCTGGGGCTCGGCGCCGCAGCGGGTACGCGTCCCTGGCTCACCTTGGCCGTCATCGGGGTGATCTCCAACCTGGGGTGGGGTGCGCGGCTCACCGGCGCCTTCGACTGGCTCGGCAGTCGCTGGGTCATCCTGACGCTCATCGTGCTCGCGATCCTCGAAGCGACCTTCGACAAGATCGTGCGCGTCGACCGGTTGCAGGACCGCATGGTCCTCGGGCTGCGTCTGGCGGCGGGGGCGGTCGCGGGGGCGGCGACCATCGACGCCGGCTGGCTCGGTCTCGGCGTCGGGCTCACGGGCGGCGTCTTCGCCGCCTGGATGGCGCAGCACGTCAAGCATGTGCGGCGGCCGCGTGCGACGCGCAGCGAGGCGACCATCCCGCTGCTGAGCCTTGTCGAGGACCTGTACGCGTTTCTCGGGACGATCAGCACCCTGGTATGGAGCCCGACCGGCTACGCGGTCTTCGCCTGGCCGGCGGCGCTCTGGGTAGAGCTGCGCCGCCGCCGCAGGGCCAAGTACAAGGCGCTGCGTCGGCGCGGCGACCGCGGGCAGTCGCCCGGCACTCCGTTCTCAGGAGGCCGGGAGGCCCCGAAGTGAACCGGCGGGGCGACAGCCCCGGCGACGCCCGCCGCCGCATGGTCGCGGAGCAGATCGCGGCGCGAGGGCTTGGGGACGAAGCCGTGCTCGCGGCGCTTCGCGCCGTGCCTCGTCACGACTTCGTCCCGGCCGGCCTGGAGGGCGAGGCATACCTCGACGGTCCCCTGCCGATCGGGCAGGGGCAGACGATCTCGCAGCCGTACATGGTGGCGCTCATGACCTCGTTGCTCGGCGCCGACGCCCGCAGCCGCGTACTCGAGATCGGGACGGGCTCGGGCTACCAGACCGCCGTGCTGGCGGAGATGGTCGCGGAGGTGTGGTCGGTCGAGCGCATCGCGCGGCTTGGTGAGGCCGCGAGAGGACGCCTGCTGAAGCTCGGCTACGACAACGTCCACGTCGCCATCGGCGACGGGAGCCTCGGCTGGCCGGAGCACGCGCCGTACGACGGCGTCCTCGTCGCCGCGGCCGCGGACGACGTCCCCGTCGCGCTGCTCGACCAGCTCGCGGTCAACGGGTGTCTCGTGATCCCCCTCGGCCCCCGGCACGGCGACCAGGTATTGACCGTCTACCGGCGGCGCGAGGAGGGGATCACCGTCGAGAGGCACACGCCGTGTCGCTTCGTGCCGCTGGTGAGCGGCCGCGATGCGGATGCGCCGGCCGTCGAGGCCGAGACGACAGGTCGGGGGCCCGTGGCCGCCGAAGAAGAAGGAGTCGGCGCGAAGGCGGTGAAGGCGACGGTCACCGGCCGTGTCCAGGGCGTGTACTACCGCGCCTCGACGCAGCGGGAGGCGCGGCGGCTCGGTCTCGCGGGCTATGCGAAGAACCTCAGTGACGGGAGCGTCGAGGTGTGGGCCCAGGGTGAGCCTGCCGCCGTCGACGCGCTCGTCGAGTGGTGCCGCGGGGGGCCGACGCGCGCCGAGGTGGCGCGGCTCGACGTGCACGATGTCGCGCCGGACCCCGGTCTTGGCCAATTCGAGGTGAGGTGACGATGGGAGAGGGATCTGCCGGTTCCCGCGGCGGGCCGCGGACGGTGACGCTGGACGAGGTCCGCGCGGACCAGGAGGTCAAGGTCTTCATCCTCAAGGCCGACGAGAACCTCGAGCGATTGGGATACACCGAGCACGGCACCCGGCACGCGGGGATGGTGGCGACGGTGGCGCGCGACATCCTGACGCGGCTGCAGCGCCCGCAGCGCCAGGCCGAACTGGCCGCGATCGCCGGGCATCTCCACGATGTCGGCAACGGCGTCAACCGCAACGATCACGGCAACGTGGCGGCTCTGATCGCCTATCGGGTGCTCGAGCGTCTCGGCATGCCTGCCGATGAGTACGTCGAAGTGATGTGTGCGATCGGCAATCACGAGGAGGAGCACGGCGAGCCGGTCAGCGATCTCGCGGCGGCCGTGATCCTCGCCGACAAGTCCGACGTGCACGAGACTCGCGTCCGCGAGATGGAACCCGCGCTCTACGACGTGCACGACCGCGTGAACCACGCGGCGCATCGCTCGACACTGACTGTGGATGCGGCGGCGCGGACCATCACACTCGAGCTCGAGATCGACACCGAGGCGACCACGGTGATGGAGTACTTCGAGATCTTCCTCGACCGCATGGTCATGTGCCGGCGCGCGGCTGAGTCGCTGGGCTGCCGATTCGGGCTTGTCGTCAACAGCACGACCCTGTACTGAGCGCACGAGCGGGGATCGCGAGCGGCCGTCGAACTGGTGTGTCATGAAGGGGACGGTTGAGAGACCGGAGGTGTGAAGGTGAGCAAGACAGAGGAAAGCACGTCGCGCAAGAAGGGCGGCTTCATCGTCGGCGCCACGATCGGCGCCGTCGCGGGGCTGCTGTGCGCCCCGCGCCCGGGCAAGGAGACCCGCGCGCAGTGGTTCGGCAGCGCCGACATGGGTGCCCAGAAGGATCGTCTCATGCAGGCCTTCGGCGCCGGCAAGGAGTCGGCCGGCGATCAGTCCGAGGTGCTGCGGCGCAAGATCGAGGAGACGCGCGCCCGGCTGCGCGAGCAGATGGACCAGGAGTGAGGCGGCGACCGGGGGCATGATGGGTCCCGGCTTGAGGGCGGCGGCCGCGCTCGGCGCGGCCGCCGCCCTCAAGGCGTCCTACCTCCTCTGGCAGGCGCAGGCCGTCCGGCGCGTTGACCGGCGCCTGCCGGCGCCGGGCTGCCCGCCGGACCTCGACGGCCTCACCGTCGTTCAGCTCTCCGACTTCCATATCGGATTCCGTCCCAGCTTCAACGTGCGCGCCATGCGCAAAGCGGTCGACCTCGCCGTCGCAGCGACTCCGGACCTGGTCCTCGTCACCGGCGACTTCTCCAGCGGGCCCGCCGGCCGTGACGAGTTGCTGTCGCAGTTCCGCCGGCTGCGCCCCGCGCTCGGCGTGTTCGCCGTCCTCGGCAACCACGACCACGGCGACAGCAAGGCGCCCTTCGTGCGCCAGACCGACCCGGCGGACCTGGCAGCGTGCGGCGTCCGGCTCCTCGAGAACGAGTGCGCGCTGGTCCGGCGCGGCGAGGGTCTCATCCAGGTCTGCGGGGTGGACGACGCGGGAAGCGGGTGCGCCGACCTGCCGCGCGTGCTCGAAGACCTCGATCGCCGGCCGGGCGTGCTCCGGCTGCTGCTCAGCCATCAGGCCGACGTCGTGCTCGAGACGGCGCCCGGCGATTTCGCCCTCACCCTTGCCGGCGACACCCACGGTGGCCAGATCTGCCTGCCGCTCCCGGGACGCCGGCTCATGCTGAGCGACCTCTCGGCCCGGTTCGCGGAGGGCTCCTACGAGCCCGAGGGGCGCCCGCTCTACGTCACTCGGGGGGTCGGCACGAGCCTGCTGCCCTTCCGCGCCTTCTGCCGGCCCGAGATCGTCGTCTTCCGCGTCGAGACGCGGCCCGTCGGCGGAGACTGAGCCACCCCACCGCGGCGCCGCGGCTCAGTCTCCGTCGGCGGACGCGCCGAAGAGGCGGCGCGCCAGCCAAGGCGTGACCGCGTCGATGGCCCCCGTGGGGCAGACCTCGGTGCAGGCGTAGCAGCGCACGCAGCGGCCGTCGTCGAAGGACGGCCGCGGCTCGAGTGCGATCGCCGCGACGCCGCAGATCGTCGCGCACTCCCCGCACTCGCTGCAGGCGTCGCCGTCGACGAGCCGTGGCCGGGCGGTGATCAGACGGCGTCCCAGCCGGTGCAGCGCAGGAGGCAAGAGCTCCTGGATGTCGCGCCGCGCCGGCACGAAGTCGGTGAGCGTCTCGATCGGGTCGCCGGCCGCCCGGTAGGCGTCGTCGAGGTCGATGAGCCCCCGGCGCTCGCCGGCCGCCAGCGTGTAGACGTCGCGCCGGCGGTGACCGGTGCGGTCGGCGAGCGCGGCGTCGAGCGCGAGCCCGTCGCGGGCGGCGAAGAGCGAGCCGAGCTTGCGCGGCCGGCCGCCACCGGGACCTTGGCCCTCCATCGCGATGATGCCGTCCATGATCGTGAAGCGCGGGCGCAGGGCCAGGTGCAGGTCGAGGAGCAGGTCGGCGAAGTCGTCGCGGCGCTGGGCGCGCACGTGGAGCTGGGCCTTCTCGAGTCCGGTGATGCACCCGAATGTCAGCTTCACGGCTCCGGTCAGGCGCATCAACTGGTGCGTCTTGAGGACGCCGACCTGGACGATCGCGTCGGCGGTCAAGAACGGCCGGCCGACGTGGAAGTGACGGAAGAGGCGTGCATCGGGCGCCGCGACGAAAGTCGGCTCGTCCTCGACGTCGACGATCTGCACGCCCTCGTCGGCGCACATCTGCGAGATGCCGCTGATCCGGTAGGCGCGCGCGACCTTGGCCGGGCCATTGAGGCCGCCGGGGCTGTCCGCCACGAAGGGCTCGGCTCCGACGGCCTTGAGGGCCCGCAGCGCATGGCGCAGCGTCTCGGGGTGCGTGCAGACCGCGCGCTCGGGCGGGGCGCCGCGGAGCAGGTTGATCTTGACGGCGACACGCTCGCCCGGGGCGACGATCTCAGCCCAGCCGCCGAACGGCGTGACCAAGCGGTCGAGCGACTCCGGCAGGCCGGCGCCGTGCGCGGCGCGGACGTGTGCGACGAGGGCAGGCCCGTCGGCTGGGCGGGAGACGGTCACTCCCCGCGTCAGCTTCCGGCGACGTCTCCCGGCGTGCCTGCGCCGAGGTCGCCGGGCTTCTCGGCGACGATCGCGATCTGGTAGCGGCCGATCTCGCCGGGCGGGTGCACGGAGAGTTCGCGCAGGCCGAGCCCGGCGATGCTGGCGCGCGCCTGCTCGAGCGACAGGACATGGTCGTTGGGCGGCCCGACGGGCCGGTCCATCTGCGCGAAGTCGATGACGACGAGCCGGCCCCCTGGGCCGAGCAGGCGCCGGACCTCGGCCATGGCGGCCGGCTCGTCGTAGACGTGGTGCAGCACGTTGATCATCAGGACGCGGTCGGCCCCTCCGTCCGGCAGGGGGACGGCGTTGTCGGTGGTCTGAACGGGGACGACCCGACCTTCGGGGAGACCGGCGCTCGCGACCTTCTCGGCGAGGTAGGCGAGCAGCGGCGCGTGCTCGTCGACGGCGAGCACGCGCCCACCCCGGAGCGCCGCCGCGACCGGCACCGTGAAGAGCCCCGTCCCGGCGCCGTAATCGACGATGGTCTCGTCGCCGTGGAGCTCGAGAAGCCGTACGATGTTGGCCGGAGGGATCTCCGTGAGACGCTCGGGGTTCTCGAGCTTGTGGGCGTGCGCCGGGTCGAACTTCTCCGCCATGGGCAAGGACCCGGCTACTTGACGCGGCGCGTGTACTTGAGGAAGGCGTCGAGCGCGCGTTCGACGCCTTCGCGTGACGAGATGCCGCCGCCGCCGTCGATCTGCTCCTCGAGGCACTCCTTCATCTTGAGGGAGATGAGCAGCATGCCGACGCGGTCGAGGGCGGCCTTGGTCGCGGCGAGCTGGGTGAAGATCTCCTCGCACGGCCGGCCCTCCTCGATCATGCGCTGGAGGCCGCGCGCCTGACCTTCGACGCGTCGCAGGCGATTGATGAGCTTCGTGGATTCGGGAGAGGCCTTGTACTCTTCCATGGGCCCAATATACCCCCCGGGGGGATATTGGACAAACGTCGGCCGGCGTCGCCGGCGGTCAGCGGGCGCGCTCGCTCCGGGCCCTGTCAGACAGGCGCCGCAGGTCCTCGAGCACGTCGTCGGAGACGGGCTCGCCGCCGGCCCCTACACCGAGGACGTTCGCAGGCTTCACATCTCCGTGGAAGTCGGAGCCGCCCGTCGGCACGAGCGCGAGGCGTTCGCAGAGGCCGAGGATCCGGGCGACGGTCGCGCGGTCGTGCGCCGGGTAGTAGCACTCGAGGCCGACGACGCCCAGCTTGGCGGCTTCGCGGGCGATGGCCGCCAGCCCGGCGTGGTCGGTGCGGATGAGCCCCGGGTGCGCGATGACCGGGAGTCCGCCGGAGGCGCGCAGCGAGCGCACGGCCTGGGCGAGGGAGAGGCGCCGCCGGTCGACCCAGGCCGGCGCCCCGCGACGCAGGAAGCGCTCGAAGGCCTCGGCGATCGAGCTCACGTATCCGCGCCGCCGCAAGACCTCGCCGATGTGCGGGCGCCCGACGGCACCGTGCTCGCCGACGTCGGCGAGTTCCTCGGCGTCGATCGGGTAGCCGAGCTCTGCCAGACGCGCGAGGATGCGCGCGTTGCGCTCGTCGCGGTACGCGCGCAGCTCGGCGAGCTCCGCGCGCAGGCGAACGGTCGGGCAGCCGGCCAGGAAGTACCCGAGAAGGTCCATCGTCACTCGGTCGTGCTCGAGGTTGATCTCGACGCCGGGCACGACCTCGACGCCGAGGCGCCGCCCGGCCTCGAGCGCCTCCTCGATGCCGTCGACGGTGTCGTGGTCGGTGATGGCGACGGCACTAAGGCCCTCGCGGGCGGCGAGCTCGACGAGAGCGGCAGGCGTGAGCGTGCCGTCAGAGTACCGGGTGTGGGTGTGCAGGTCGATCACTGCCGACCCGCCCCCTTGAGCTCTCCCCACTTGAAGACGCGCCCCACTGGCCCCTCCGCTGAGTCGGTACGATCGAGACGGCGCGATGCCCGGCCGCGTGCAACGGCGCGATGCGCGCTCGTCGCGTGACTCTGATGAGTATACGCGCCGGTAGGGCGGGGCCGGCGGCCGAGTCGAGCGACGAGATCGACCCAGCGGAGCAGGCGCAGGCATCCCCGTACCTTGTCGCCACGCGGGCCAGGCGATAGCGTTGGCGCGATGAAGCTGCCTTACGACGACGTGCACCTGATCGCCGACCCGCTCTACGGCTACCTGCGCATCACGCTGTCGCGCCAGGGCGAGATCGCCGAGGCCGATGTGATCGACAGCCCGTGGATGCAGCGGCTGAAACGCATCCATCAGCTGCAGAGCTCGTGGTGGGTCTTCCCGGCCGCCGAGCACAGCCGCTTCGCCCACAGCCTCGGCACGATGCATCTTGCGGGACAGCTGGCGCGCCAGGTCTACCCGACGCTCGTGGCGGCCGAGCCCGCCACGCCCTCGCCGGCGGTGGTCGAGGAGACCCTGCGTCTCGCCGGCCTGCTGCACGATGTGGGGCACGGGCCCTTCAGCCACTTCTGCGACGAGCAGTACTTCGGCCCCGCCTTCGGGATCGACCACGAGCGCATCTCGCAGCACCTCATCGTGACCGAGCTCGGCGAGCTCATCGCGGCCCTCGTCCGCAGCCCGTCGGGCGCGTTCGCCGAGGGTGAACGCGTCGACCCCTGGCACGTCGCCTACCTGGTGCGCGCCGACGGGGCGGAAGGCGGCGCCGCGCAGCCAAGCGCCGCCGCAGCCGACGCCGCGGCCCAGCCGATCCCGCGCTGGGTGCGCCTGCTGCACCGGGCGCTCTGCGGCGCGGTCACGGTCGACAACCTCGATTACGTACGCCGCGACGCCCTCATGTGCGGCGTCTCGCTGGCCGCGGCCGACGCCGACCGCCTCATCTACTACACGTTCTGCACAGACGAGGGCCTCACGTTCCACAAGCGCGCCCTCAGCGCCCTGCGCGCCTTCCTCAACGCGCGCTTCTACATGTACGAGAACGTTTACTTCCACCGCATCGGTCACGCCATCGACGTGCACCTGCGCGAGCTGTTCAGGCCGACGATGGAGATCGTTCTGCCGGTGAGCCCGCTCGAGGATCTCGACGCGTACCGGCGTCTCACCGAGTGGTCACTCTTCACGACCGTCGAGGGCTGGCTGGACGAATCGCGCGAGAGCGTGCGCCGCGAGCTCGCCGAGGAGTGGCAGTCGATCATCCACCGGCACGTGAAGTACAGCATGGTCTACGAGCACGCCGTCGAGCGACAGCAGCCGGCGCTCGCCGCCCGCGACCTGAGTCGTGACGAGTTCAAAGATGGCGTCCGTCGGCATCTGCCGCGCCGGCTCGCCGGTCTCGAATTCGAGGTCGGCATCGCCTCACAGGATCCGCGGCCGCTGAACCCCATGAGCGGGCCGAAGCGGATCCCCGTGTACGACCCGGTCACGGAAGCCATCGAGGACCAACTGCTCACCGGCATCCTCGAGTTCATCCCGGCCAAGGCCCACCTCTACCGCGTGTTCGCGGTCGGCCGCGAGTACGAGCGCGATCTGGCGCTCGCGGCCCGCGCCGCCCTCGGAGAGGCGGGCCACGAGCCGGCCAGCACGACCAACCTCTGACCGCACGAGTTCACGCTCGGAGGCGGGGGCGTAGCGCTCGCGGCCGTGCTCGCCGCCGGAGTCACTCCCGGGCGGCCGACCGATGCGCTCAGGCGCCGGCGTCGTCCGGGTGGGTCATCTCGTCGGGGCGCATCCAGGCGTCGAATTCGTCGTCGGTCACGAGCCCGAGATCGAGGGCCGCCGCCCGCAACGTCGACCCCTCGCGCGCGGCGTGCCGGGCGACGCGCGCCGCGTTCTCGTAGCCGATGTGCGGGCTGAGAGCGGTGACGAGCATGAGCGAGTCCTCGAGGTGACGGCGGATGACCGCAGTGTTCGGCTCCAGCCCTCGAGCGCAGAAGCGGTCGAAGGCGCCGACCGCGTCGGCGAGGAGGGCGATCGCTTCGAGCGTCTCATGCAGGATGAGGGGCTTGTAGACGTTGAGCTGGAAGTTGCCCTGCGAGTCGGCGAAGGCGACGGCGGCGTCGTTGCCGTAGACATGGACGGCGACCTGGGTCAGGGCCTCGGCCTGGGTCGGGTTGACCTTGCCGGGCATGATCGAGGAGCCGGGCTCGTTCTCGGGGATGCGCAGCTCGCCGAGCCCGCCGCGCGGGCCCGAGGCGTACCAGCGCACGTCGTTGGCCACCTTCATGAGGACGGCGGCGAGCGTGCGCAGGGCGGCGCTGACGTTGAGCATGGCGTCGTGTGAGGAGAGCGCGGCGAAGAAGTCGGGGGCCGGCCGGAACGGCCGGCCCGTCTCCTCGGCGAGCCGCCGCGCCACCGTCTCAGCGAATCGTGGATGCGTGTTCGCGCCGGTCCCGACGGCGGTCCCGCCGAGGGCCAGGTCGTGGAGGCCGTCGCCGGCGCGTACGAGCGTCGCGAGCGCTTGGTCGAGCTGTGCGACCCAGCCCCCGATGACCTGACCGAGGCGCACGGGGGTGGCGTCCTGCAGATGCGTGCGCCCGAGCATCACGACGGCGCCGTGGTCGCGCGCCTTCGCGGCCAGCGTGGCGCGCAGGCCCATGATGGCCGGTACCAGGCGATCCTGCGACTCGGCGACCGTGGCGACGTGCATGACCGTCGGGAAGACGTCGTTGGAGGACTGCCCCCGGTTGACGTGGTCGTTGGGGTGGACAAGGCCGCCGCTGCGCCCCAGGCCGGCGAGTTCGTTGGCGCGGGCGGCGATCACCTCGTTTGCGTTCATGTTGGTCTGCGTCCCCGAACCGGTCTGGAACACGACGAGCGGAAACTCGTCGTCGAGCCGGCCGTCGGCGACTTCGTGCGCGGCGCGGGCGATGAGGTCGGCCGTGGCGGCAGGCAGCACCTTGAGCTCGGCGTTGGCCAGGGCGGCGTGCTTCTTGACCAGGCCGAGCGCGCGGATGACGGGGCGCCCCCACACGAAGCGCTCGCGCCCGATCGCGAAGTGCTCGAGCGAGCGCTGGGTCTGGGCGCCCCAGTAGCGCTCGGCCGGCACGCGCACCTCACCGAGACTGTCGCTCTCGATGCGCCAGTCGTCGCTCATGACAATCAGACTACCCGTTTCGTGACGGCTCGTCTCTTGGCCGACGACGGCGTCGCCACGACACGGTGTCGCTGCGCCCGGGGTCGGTGCCTGCTCAGGCCTCCAGGAGCGCCCGAACGTTGCGGGCGATGATCGGGGGGGCGTAGTCGAGGCCGCAGCGTGCGAGCTTCTCTCGGGTCTCGGCGTTCAGGCCGCCCGGCTCGCCCCCGATCTCATCGGCGGCGAGGATGGCGGCCGTCTCACGCTCGTCGAACTCCTCCGGCGTCGCTTCGAGCAGGTCGACGAGGCCGTTCTCCGGGCACACCTGCTGGCAGCGCAGACAGCCGACGGCAGCGTGGTGGACCGACGACTCGAGCCAGTCCGGGAAGGGCGCGCGGCTCTCGTTGTGGTAGGTGAGGCAGCGTTCGGTGTGGAGGAGGAAGCGTTCGCCCTTGATGGCGCCGGTCGGACAGGCGCGCAGGCAGGCGGTGCAGCGCTCGCAGCGCTCCAGCGCCTGGGGCGCGCCCCACACGGCGTCGTCCGGCGGGGGCGCGTCGGAGACGCAGGCGGCGAGCTGGAGCCAGCTGCCGAGGCCGTCGACGTAGGTGACGTTGTTGCGGCCGTAGCGGGCGAGGCCCGAACACGCGGCGAGCGTCTTGAGTGGCGGCTCGCAGTGCGCGGCGGTGAATCCGGCGGGGCGGAGGAGCTCATCGACGCGCCCGGCTACGGCGCGCGGCACGGCGGCGTACCCGGCGTAGTGCGGCGGTACCGCCACCGTGCGCGTCGCCCCGCGCCACGTCAGCGTGGCCTGCGTCAGCGGCCGGGCGACGGCGGCGATGACGGCGGAGCGCCACGGCCGGGGCGTCTCCGGCAGGGCCCGGGCGATGTCGCCGGCGACGTCCTCGCCGACGGGAGAAGGCAGGTCCGCGTCGGCCAGGGCCTCGGTGACGCGCGCCCTGACGTCGTCGAGGCGCTCGACCCGGACCACCCGCGTGCGGATGCCCTCCGCGGCCAGCTCACCCCGGACGCGACGCCAGGGATCGGATCCTTCCACGGCCTCCTCCTTGCGCTGGGTCGCGCTGCGACGGCGCCACAGGATCACTCTGCCGACTCTACCTCTCCGCGACTCGCTTGCCAGCGCGCGGGCGGAGGCGCTGACGTTTGCCGCCGGTACGGGATGCTCGACGTGTGCGTCGGGTAGTAGAGTAGACGCTGTGACTCCTGACGGACCCCACCTCGATCCCGATCTGCCGGGCGCCGGACCGGCGCGTCCCGCGGCGACGCCGCCCGAACCCGAGGCGGAGTCGACCCGGCCCGCCGCGAAGAAGGCGAAGCGCTCGCCTCGGCGTCTGCTCATCGAGTACGCGCTGACGGCGCTGGTCGCACTGGTCGCCGCCTTCCTCGTGCAGGCCTACGTCGTCAAGCCGTACCGGGTGCCGACGCCCTCCATGGAGACGACGATCGAATCCGGCGACCGTGTGCTCGTCGACCGCCTGCTCTTCGATCGCCGGGATATCGCCCGTGACGACATCGTCGTCTTCACGGGTCCGGCGGCGACGGGCTACCAGGTGCTGCTCAAGCGCGTCATCGGCCTGCCGGGAGACCTGCTCGAGATCACGGACGGTGTGCTCTACGTGAACGGTGTCGCGGACGACGTCGGCGGCGTCAAGAACGCCAGTGGCGAGACGCCGTCGACCGAGCCCGCCTATGGTCAGCTCGAGGAGCACCCGGAGTGGTCGCTGGACGTGCCGTACACGGTGCCCGACGACCACTACTTCCTCCTCGGCGACAACCGCAGCGACAGCTTCGACAGTCGCTTCTGGGGGCCGATGCCGCGCGCGTCCATCATCGGCAAGGCCATCGCCGTCTACTGGCCGCTGAGTGGGGTACGGAGGCTGCACTAGCGACGCCTGCGCCGGTCGCCGCCTGCGCCGGCAGTGTGCCGGCGCCTCGACCGTCGCGGACGCGCATTCGCCAGCACCGACTCCTCCCGTTGCGACCCTGCGACATGGGGGAATGACTCGGTGCGAACAGTGTACCGATGCCGGTGTGCCGCGAGGCGATGGGCGGACGACTGGAGGCCGTGGCGATGACGATCCGCAGACAGGCAGCAACTCCGGCGGGACGCGCCGGCAGGCTCGAGTGCCTGCGCGACGCGCGTCTCCGCCCGTTCTGGCTCGACAGCGACGCGGCGCCCGCGGCGCGGCCGCCGCTGGCCGGCGAAGAGCGCTGCGACCTCGCCGTCGTGGGCGGCGGCTTCACCGGGCTCTGGGCGGCGTTGCTGGCCAAGGAGCGTGACCCGGCGCGTGACGTCGTCGTCCTCGAGGCGGTGACGGCGGGCTGGGCGGCGAGCGGCCGCAACGGCGGCTTCTGCATGGCGACGCTGACGCACGGTGCGTCGAACGGGATCGAGCGCTTCCCGAAGGAGCAGGCGCGTCTCGAGCAGTTGGGCCTCGCGAACCTCGACGCGATCGAGGAGGCCGTGCGCAGGTACGGCATCGAATGTGACTGGCAGCGCACCGGCGAGGTCAACGTCGCGACCGAGCCCTGGCAGGTCGACGGCCTGCGCGAGGACTACGAGCTGCTGCGTCGCCTCGATCACGACGTGCGCCTGCTGGACCGTGACGAGATCCAGGCCGAGGTGCATTCGCCGACGTACCTCGCGGCTCTGTGGGAGCGCGACGGCTGCGCCATGGCCGACCCCGCCGGGCTGGCCTGGGGGCTGCGGTGCGCCTGTCTCGACCTCGGCGTGCGGCTCTACGAAGGCACGCCCGTCACGAGCCTCGAGACCGAGGGCGCCGCCGTCTCCCTGGTGGCGCCGGGCGGGCGCGTGCTGGCGCGGCACGTCGTCCTCGCGACCAACGCGTTCAAGCCGCTGCTGCGCCGCGCGCGTCCCTACATCGTCCCGGTCTACGACTACGCGCTCATGACCGAGCCGCTCAGCACGGGGCAGCGAGAAGCCATCGGCTGGGCGACCCGGTCGGGGCTCGCGGACGCGAGCAACCAGTTCCACTACTACCGCACCAGCGCGGACGGGCGCCTGCTGTGGGGCGGGTACGACGCGGTGTACCACTACGGCAACCGTGTCCACCCCGCCCTCGACGCCCGGCCCGCGACCTTCGAGAAGCTCGCACAGCAGTTCTTCGAGACGTTCCCGCAGCTGGAGGGCCTGCGCTTCACGCACGCGTGGGGCGGCGCGATCGATACCTGCTCGCGGTTCTTCGCCTTCTGGGGCACGGCGCTGCGCGACCGCGTCGCCTACGTCCTCGGCTACACGGGCATGGGCGTCGCCGAGTCGCGCTTTGGCGCCGAGGTCTGTCTCGACCTGCTCTCCGGGCGGGAGACCGAGCTGACCCGCCTGGAGCTGGTCCGGTCCCGACCGGTCCCGTTCCCGCCCGAGCCGCTGCGCTCCGCGACCATCCAGCTGACAAGACGCTCGCTGGCGCGCGCCGACGCCGGAGGCGGCCACCGCGACCTCTGGCTGCGCACGCTCGACCGCTTCGGACTCGGCTTCGACTCCTGAACGGCGCTCGCCGAGCCGGACGCCGTGAAGGGGAGCGAAGCGCCGACCGAGAGGATGACGCGACGAGGAGAAGGGAGAGGCGGCGGCCGGCCTATGAGGGGGGGAAGACCGGCCGCCAGTGCAGAGTTCGGGGGCCACACGGAGTGGCCGCCACGAGGGGGCTCTGCGGCCCGGCGGAGGTCAGGCCTCGGGACCGGGCTCGTCCGAACGATACCCCTTGGGGTGTCCTCGCGCAACTATCAGAGTGTTGGCTCACGCGCAACGCACCAGGTCGCGGCTCCGGCGGCGCGACCGGCCCTCGCGGCGCCGCGCCGCAGCCTCAGGTCTAGCGCGCGGCAGGTACGTTCGTCACGCGATCCGCGAAGCTGGCGTCGCCGAGGTGGCCCTGCACGAACTGTGGGGACCGCAGGCCGTACGCGGCCGCCTCGGGCGGTAGCCCGTAGGCGGCGTCGACGAGTCGGAGCTGCAGGGGCTTGTCGGCATCCAGGGTGAGCTCCAGGACGACTCCTTCGGCCGGCACGTCGTAGAGGTCGACGTGCCAGCGGGCGCCGCTGTGATCGTAGTAGCGGGTGTCACTCTCGACGAGCGCCTGCCCGCGTAGACGTCCACTCACCACACCGACGTCGTTCTCGACGAGCACGGCCACGAACGGCGCTCGACGAGAGGACGAGACACGCAGCGTGAGGGTGCGCCGCGTCCCGTCGATGCGGTCGGACAGGATGTCGGCTTGCGGCGACGGAAGTCCGAGGCGCGGCGCGACAGCCCGGCGGTAGGACCTGAATCCCCACAGCGGGAAGTACTGATGGCCGACGCTCGCCGCCTCGGCGACAAAGTGCCGCGTCCAGCCGTCCGCTTCGGGGTCGATCGTGCCCCACAGGGCGGCGCCCGCCTCATCCTGGCGGTAGAAGAGCGAGTTCTCGCGCGGCGCCTCTTCGCCGTAGCCGGTGAGCGGACTGAGGCCGACGAAGACGAAGACGCCGAAGGCCGCCAGCGCGACCGGCAGGGGCCAGCGCCGCGGCCAGGCGACGAGGTCGAGGAGAGGGAGCAGGAGGCCGAGGACGAGCCAGACGGCGATCACCACGATCGTGAGCCGTGCCCCGCTCGCGGCGAACAGGAGGAGGAGCGAGGAGCTGGCCAGCAGAAGGCCGGGGATGGCGCCCGCCGCGAGAATCGCGAAGCACGCGGCGGCGCGCCGCCGGCTGCGCCGGGCGGGATCGGCGACCACGAGGACGACGGCCAGCCCGGCGAGGGCGGCGAGCAGCGGCCAGACGAGAAGGTAGGAGCCCCCTGGCAGAGCCCGAGCCATGTAGAGACCGAGCAACGCCCACCAGAGGAGCGCCCCCACGGCGAGGTCGAGCACGCGGCCGGTGTCGAGGACCGGCAGATAGGCGGCGAGGGCGACGGCCGCCACCAGGGCCGTGAGGCCGGCGCGGTGCAGGTCGTCGTTGTAGAGCGGCAGCTCCGACTGCCCCGGCGCGCCGTAGGCCGCCTGCGTGAAGCCCCAGACGAGGGCGACGAGGGCCGCCGTGAAGGCGAAGGCGAGGAGGCTGCCGGCGACGCCGGTCGCGACCCCGAACAGCGTGAGCCGGCGTCGCAGCCTGCCGAGCGCCACGACCGCGAGCCAGGCGGCAAAGCCTGCGAGGGCGAGCGGCCACGACCAGCTGCGCGGGTAGACGATGAGGCGCGAGCCGACCAGGTTGAAGGCGACGGCGTCGTCGCCGGACCTGGGGGGCTCGCGCCCGGCGAACGTGCGGGCGAGTGCCACCGCGGCGAGGCCCTGATGGGCGAGACTCGCGGGGTCGAGCCCCGCGATCACGTCGTCCGCCCGGTGGTTGCGATGGAAGCCGTCGGTGAATCCGAAGGTCAGGCCGGGGAGACCGCTGCTGCTCAACGCCCTGAAGTCACTCTCGATCCAGCGGCGGCGCGCGAGCTCGTTGCTCAGCGAGCTGGCGTACGGCGCCTGAACGGCGGACGCGAACTCCCGGACGAGCGCGAGGTCGCCCGCGCTCGTCTCGTAGAGGAACGACGGCCCGCCGGAGCCCGGGTTGTCGAAGTTGAGCACGATCCCGACGCGCTCGGCGAGCGGGCTGCGGATGAAGGCCTGGGCTCCGAGCAACCCGATCTCTTCGCCATCGGTGAACAGCAGCAGCACGTCGCCGTCGAGCCGTGGGCCGGCGCGTAGCGCACGCGCCGCTTCGAGGAGGGCGGCGACGCCGGAGGCGTTGTCGGCCGCTCCGGGGCTCACCGCGACCGAGTCGTAGTGGGCGACCAGCAACACCGCGGGCGCGGCCGGATCGCGGCCCGGTACGCGACCGACGATGTTGTGCACGAAGGCCGCCGTCGAGCGGTCTTCCGGCGGGACGACCAAGCGGCGCTGGACGCGCGCTTCGACTCCGGAGGCGCGCAGCGTGTCGACGAGATAGGCGCGCGCCGCGCGTTGCGCGTCGGAGGCGTAGGGTCTCGGAGCGGATGCGAGTGCCGGCAGGTGAGACACTGCGCGCGCCGCCGAGAAGTCGCCGGGCGCGCCGGCCGGCACGACGGCCGGCGCCCGCACCGTACCCGCGCCGACGCCGACGGTGACGGCGATGACCGCTGCGGCTACGACTGCGGCGATGCTGCGTCGCATGCGCTCCTGCTCCTCGCACTGTCATCGGCGGCGGTCCAGAAGTGCGCCGCCGCACACCATACGGTAGCAGGCGACGCCTGACATGCAACGTCGGCGTCCGAGCCGTCCGAGCCGTCCGGCGGACGGCGCCTGGCCGCGGCCCGCGAACGGCGCCGCGCCCGCCCCGTCGCAGTCGGCCCTAGTCGCGCACGGCGGGCACGGCGGGCACGGCGGCGAGGCCTTGGCCGGCGAAGTCGATCGCCAGGGCCAGGGCGCGCGCCGACTCCTGGTCGGCATGGAAGCCCATCGAGTTCTCGGCGTTGACGAAATCGACGCGCCACTGCGAGCGGCGCTGCAGGGCGCGCGCCTCGGCGAGCTCGGCGTCGCTCGCTCCGGCCTTGTGGGCCGCGTCGATCGCTTCTATGAGCCGGACGAGGGCCACCTCCGCTGCCGTGAGCATCTCTTGCGTGCGCGCCTGGATCGTCTCGACGCGTTCGATCAGCTCCTCGCCGGAGTACGGGTGACACACCTGACAGGCGCGCTCCACGTTGAGAAGCGGGCTGCTGATGTGATGGTCGCTGACCTTGACGGCGCCCTCGCGCGTGTACGGCATGTGGCAGTCGGCACAGGCGACGCCGCTGCGCGCGTGGATCCCCTGGCTCCACGTCTCGAACTCGGGGTGCTGGGCCTTCAGCACCGCGGCGCCGCTGATCTCGTGCTCCCAGTCGGTGTGGCCGACCTCGTCGTAGTAGGCCTCGATCTGCTCGACGCGAAGACCGTCGCGCCAGGGGTACGTGAGCAGCTTCTCCTCGCCCTTGAAGTAGTACTCGACGTGACACTGGGCGCAGACCATGCTGCGCAGCTCTTGGCGCGACGCCTCCTCGTTGGGGTCGTAGACGCCTTCGCGACCGGCGTCGCGCCAGCGCTCGATGCTCGGCAGGTGCGGGACGGCCACGTCGGAATCCGCGAGGACGCTGATGCCGTCCATGAACGCGGGTCGGGTGACGCGCACCTGCATCGTGAAGGGGTCGTGGCAGTCGAGGCAGGAGATGGGGTGGTCGACGAGTCCCCTGGCTTCATCGTACGGCATGGCGTTGACGACCTCGAAGCCCCGTCGGACGGCGGCCCAGCGGCCGGGGTCGAGTAGACCTTCGTCATCGGCCGGCTCGACCCCGGCCGCCACGCCGGCTTTGTAGTAGGCGGGCAGGATCGAGGCGTGACAGTGCAGACAGGCGCCGGGCTGCTCGCGTTCGGTGACGCGGGCGGTCTCCTCCTGGTCGGTGAGCATGTAGGCGTGGCCCCGCTCCTCCTTGTAGTCGATGCCGAAGGCGTAGCCAGCGAAGATCGTCACCAGGCGCGGATCGGTCGCCAGCTTGTCGAAGGCCTCGCTGCCGCCGTAGCGGGTACGCTCGGTGTCGACGGTGCGGAGGTAGCCGTCGTACTGGCGGGGGAAGTTCTGGCCCCAGATCGCCGGGTCGATCGTGCTCTCATCGACGTCGACGAGCCTCACGAAGGTCTCGGTCGCCTCGGCCTTGCGTTCGGTGATGTTGAGCGCGAGGTACATGACGCCGGCCGTGACGACGGCCACCACGGCGATCAGGCCGCCGTAGACGAAGCGGCGTCGCGAGGTCTCGGTCAGCGGTGACATGGGGGCCTCCAGGCGTTGATGTCAGCTCACCGGCCCGTGGCCGGCGGCGCGGTGGCAGCGGACGCAGGTGGGTTGCTCGGGATGGTCCGCGGGCGCGCGGGCGGTCCCGAGCACGTCGTTCACGAAGTCGCGGTGGCAGGCGACGCAGTTCTCCTGCAGGACCTCCGCGTTGTACTGCGTGATGCGGATCGGCTCGGGGAAGTCCTGGAGCGTGAAGGCGCGCGAGTGGGCGTAGCCGTTGCGCGCCTTGCCGTACCACTTGGTCACGAGGCCGTGCGGCGTGTGGCAGTCATTGCAGGTCGCGGCCGCGTGGTGCGGACCCTTCACCCAGCCGTCGTACTGCTCGCGCATGATGTGGCAGTTGACGCAGGCCTCGGGGTCGTTGCGCAAGTAGGAGGCCGCCTGGCCGTACCAGGCGGTGAAGAGTCCCCCGCCGGCGAGCACGCCGACGACGACCGCAAGGGCCACCGGCAGAGGGCGCATACGCAGTCGCAGATCCACTTCAAGACTCCCTCCGCCTTCTTACCCAACCGTAGCGAAGTTCGAGAGTGTTCGACATTGACGTGCGTCAAGGAGATGCGACGATACGGTCAGCGGGTAGGACGTGAGCAGGAAGCGGTGCTCCGGCCGGGAAGCGGCGCCCCGAGCGCCGACGGCGTCCGCCGGCATCGTCCGGCGATCGAGGAGGCATGATGCAGAGAAGTGGCAGCGGACTGCCCTCGTCCACTCCCTGGGGGCTGGTGCTCGCCATCGGCGTCGCCGCCGTGGCGTTCGGCGCCTTTGTCGTCGTCAACCCGTTCGACAGTCTCCGTGTCGTCACGGCGCTGATCGGCGTTCTCCTGATCATCGCCGGGATCGTCGGCATGGTCGCCGGCTGGGGTCGCGGGCCCATCGGCGCCGCCGGGCCGCTGCTCGCCGTCGTCGGCGGCGTCATCCTACTGGTCCTGCCGGGCGTCACCCTCAAGGTGCTGGCCATCGTCGTCGGGCTGATCCTGCTCTCGTGGGGTGTCGTCACGACGGTCGCGGCGGCGCGCGATCGGAGCTCGCGCAGCAACGGGTCGATGGTCGGCGGAGTGGTCCTGGCCGCTGTGGGGCTCGTGGTCGTGGTGTGGCCGGGGAAGACGCTGGCGTTGCTCACCCTGCTCGTCGGCATCGCGGTGCTGCTCTTCGGCGTGGCGATGATCGTGCAGGCCTTCCGCATGCGCGCGTAGGGGCCGGCGCCGATGTGAGCGTCCCCGGGCGGAGGGGGCGGGCGCGCGTGCGGGGAGGGGGAGCGCACGCGCGCCCGGGCAGAGGCCGGCGCGGTGAGGCGTGGGGGAGCGCGGTTCGCGACGGCCAGTCGATCGGCGGGCTCGTTGGATCAGCCCGGGGCGCCGTCAGGCGCGCATGCCGACCTCCTCTTTGACTATCTCCTGCCTTGGGTCGGGGGCAGGCTGCGTAGCGAGTCGTCCCTCGTCGAGCCAGATGCGACGCGAGGCGCGACCGGCCACCCACGTGTCGTGCGTCACGAGGATCACGGTCTGGCCACGCTCGCGCCAGAGGCCCTCGAGCACTCCGATGATGTCGTCGCGCGTGCGCTCGTCGAGGTTGCCGGTGGGCTCGTCGCCGAGGATCACGCGCGGCTCGCGTACCAGCGCTCGCGCGATGCCCACGCGCTGCTGCTCGCCGCCGGACAGCTCGGAGGGCAGGTGGTGGCCCCGGTCCGCGAGCGCGACGTGAGCGAGGGCGGCGCGCGCCCGGCTGCGGCGCTCGTCGCCAGAGACGTGCCAGGGCACGAGCGCCGTCTCGACGTTCTCCTGTGCCGTGAGCGTGGGGATCAGGTTGAACGACTGGAAGATGAAGCCGAAGGCGTGACTCCGCAGCTCGGCGAGGTCGCCCTCGCCGAGCTTGCCGAGGTCACGCCCGTCGTAGAGCACCTCGCCGCCGCTGGGGCGGTCGAGGGCGCCGAGCATCTGCAACAAGGTGGTCTTGCCCGATCCGGTCGACCCCTGGATGGCGAGGAACTCGCCGTCGGCGATCGTCAGGTCGACACCGGCCAGCGCGTCCACGAGCTTGCGCCCCTGAGCATAGCGCTTGGTGACGTCGGTGAGTTCGTAGAGCATGGTCATCCTCCCGGTCAGTCGATTCTGCGGAGCGCGTCGGCGGGCCGCAGGCGGGCGGCGCGCCAGCCACCGAAGGCGCCGGCGAGCAACCCGCCAGCCACGGCGAGACCGGCGGCGATCAGCACGAGCTGGACGCTCACGGGCGCACCGAGCTCGACGGTCACCGTGCTGGCCGCCGTCAGGGCCTCCCGCGCAGCGTCGCCGGGACCGCCCATGCCGGGACCCATCACGTCTCCCGCCGCGGCGCCGACGCTGGCCTCCAGGGCGGGTGAGAGCCGGGTGATCAGCCAAGCCCCGCCGACGCCGATGGCGGCGCCGATGAGTCCGCCGGCGACACCTTGCACGAGCGACTCGCCGAGCACCTGGCCGACGATCCGGCGGCTGCGCCAGCCGAGCGCCTTGAGGGTCCCGAACTCGCGCACCCGGCGCGAGACGGACGAGACCGTCAGCAGGCTGGCGACCAGGAAGGCGGCGATCAGGGCGGCGACGGAGAGCCACCTGCCGAGCTGGTCGGCGAGCTTCGAGGCGCTCGAGAGCGAACCGCTCACCTGGTCGGCGAGGTCTTCGGCCGTCGTCACGGTCGCCTTGGGGAAGACGCCCGCGATCGCCTCCTTTGCGTCGGCGATGTTCTCGGCGCTGTCTGCCTTCACGTAGATCTGGCTGACGCCGTCCTCGTCGGCGAGCTTCTGGGCGCGGGCGAGAGGCAGGTAGAAGTTCGAGGAGTTGCTGGCCGAGGTCAGCACGCCGATGATCTCGTACTTGACGTCGTCGATCTCGAAGGTGTCGCCGACGGCGAGGTCGTTCTGCGTGGCGTAGCCCTTCTCCACGAGCGTGACCTTGGCCTTCGTCTCGTCACTCGTGAACGTGCGCCCCTCGACGATCTCAGCCGAGCTCAGGGGTCCGAGCGTCTGCTCGGTCACGTCAACGCCGGTGATCGAGTAGGCGTCGATCTCTATCGGCGCCTGGGAGGGCTTCACCTCGGGCGTGTCGCCGGAGGTCCGCGCCTCCGCGTCCTCCTGTCCGCCGGTCATCTTCGCGAACTCACCCTCGACGTGCATGACGGTGAGCGTGAGCCCGCCGACCGCCGCCGAGACCCCGTCGAGGGCGCCGATCTGGTCGATCTTCTCCTGCGCGATCATCTGCTGGCCGCGTGAGGTCATGACTCTGTCGCGGGCGAAGCGCTCGCCCTGCTCTTCGCGCTCTCCGGGGTTCATGCCGATCTGCGCCGCATCCCCGCTTCCCTCTTCGGCCGCGCGCGTGACCGTGATGTCGGTGCCGACGCCGTAGAGTGACTGAAGGACCTCCTCCTGCGCTTCGCCCACTCCCGAGGCGTACGCACTGACGGCGACCACGAGGCCGACGCCGACCGCCAGGCCGAAGGCGGTGAGCAGGGCTTGGCGGTGACGCCGGCGCAGCTCGCGGTAGATGTAGGTGAAGAACATAGGCTCCTCCTCGTGTGGCGTGCGGCGCTGGCCGGATCCATCCGGTGCCGCGCGCCGTTGTGTCCCTCCGGGGACTAGTAGTACAGCCGTGGCGTGGGAGTCGCCTGAGTCCATCCTGTGAGGTGGCTGTGGATACGGGAGCCGGCGCACGTCTCGCACTCCAACGGGCGTCACATGACATTCACAGCCGACTCACAGAGAATCGCCGTAGCATCTCTGAGCACACGCACAGGGAGTCGGGGATGGACGGGACGACGATGGACGGAACGACACGCATCCTGGTGGTCGACGACGAGCAGAGCATCACCGAGCTGCTCACCATGGCCTTGCGCTACGAGGGCTTCGAGACCGCGGCCGCACACGGGGGGAGGGAGGCGCTCGCGCTGGTGGCCTCGTTCCACCCGCACCTGATCGTGCTCGACATCATGATGCCGGACATCGACGGCTTCGAGGTCGCGCGCCGTCTGCGCGCCGAGCGGCAGCAGGTGCCCATCCTCTTCCTGACCGCGCGTGACGGCGCCGAGGACAAGGTGCGCGGCCTGACGATCGGCGGCGACGACTACGTGACCAAGCCGTTCAGCGTCGAGGAGCTCGTCGCCCGCATCCGCGCCATCCTCCGGCGGACCCTGGGCGAGCAGGGCGACAGCGGCCGCCTGGCGTTCGCCGACCTCGAGCTCGACGAGGACACCCACGAGGTCCTCCGCGGCGGCGAGGTCGTCGATCTCACCCCCACCGAGTTCAAGCTGCTCCACTACCTGATGCTCAACCCGCGCCGCGTGCTCACCAAGGCGCAGATCATGGACCGCGTCTGGGACTACGACTTCGGCGGGCGCGCGAACGTCGTCGAGACCTACATCAGCTACTTGCGCAAGAAGATCGACGCCGAGGGCCCGCCTCTCATCCACACCGTGCGCGGCGTGGGCTACAGCCTGCGTCTTCCGAGGGACTGACGCGTGACCCTGCGCCTGCGCCTGCTGCTGGCTCTCGTGGGCCTCGTCGCGAGCGCGCTGCTGGTCGCCGACGCGGCCACCTACTTCTCGCTGCGCTCGTTCCTCGTCGATCGTGTCGACCAGCAGCTCAGGGACGCGCGGACACCCGTCGGATTCGCGCTCACAGCCGACGCTCAGCGACCCGGCCTGCCGGTCGGCGAGACCCCACGGGGGCTGCGCCAGCTACCGCCCGGGACCTACGGCGAGCTGCGCGACGCGTCGGGCGAAGTGCTCGGAGCGGTCACCTACTCCTACAGCGACGTCGAGCAGCCGACCCCCGACCTGCCGTCGCCGCTGCCGGGGGCCGAGTACGACGGCATGACCCTCTTCACGACCGGCGCGAGCGGCGAAGCGGGCGTCAGCTTCCGCGTCCTGGTGCAGGGGCTGCCCGGCATCGAGCGCGTCTTCATCATCGCGGTGCCGCTCACCGACGTGCAGCAGACCCTCGGCCGCGTGCTGATGATCGAAGTCCTGGTCACCGTTGTAGCCCTCGTCGGGCTCGGCGTCCTCGCCTGGTGGCTCGTCAAGCGCGAGCTGCGCCCGCTCGAGGCGATGGCGGCGACCGCTGGGGCCATCGCCGCGGGCGATCTCTCGCGGAGGGTCGAGCCCGCCGAGGCGAAGACCGAGGTCGGCAGGCTTGGACTCGCGCTCAACCGCATGCTGGAGCGCATCGAACAGGCCTTCGACGAGCGGCGCCGCTCGGAGGACAAGCTGCGGCGCTTCGTCGCCGACGCCTCGCATGAGCTACGCACGCCGCTGACCTCGATCCGCGGCTACGCCGAGGTCTTCCGCCGCGGCGCGCGCGACGACCCCGATGATCTCGAGACGGCCATGCGTCGCATCGAGGACGAGTCGCGACGCATGACCGTCATGGTCGACGAACTGCTGCTTCTGGCGCGGCTCGGCGAGGGTCGCACGCCGGAGCGCGCGCCGGTCGACCTGGCCCGCGTCGTGGCGGACTGCGTCGGCGACGCGGGTCTCGCCGACCCTACGCGCGCCGACGACCTGTCCGTTGAAGCGCCGGCGGCGCTCATCGTCACCGGCGACGATGCCCAGCTTCGCCAGGTCGCCGCCAACCTCGTCGCCAACGCCGTGCGGCACACGCCGCAGGGGACGCCGATCCGGGTGCGGCTGAGCGCTGAGGACGACCGCGCACACGTCACCGTCGCCGACGAGGGTCCGGGCCTTGCGCCCGAGCACGCCGCCAGGGTCTTCGAGCCCTTCTATCGCGCCGACCCGTCGCGCACGCGCACGACGGGCGGCGCGGGCCTTGGGCTCGCCATCGTGGCGGCGATCGTCGCCGACCACGGCGGCACGGTGGACGTCGAGTCCGTCGAGGGCCAGGGCGCGACCTTCACCGTGCGGCTGCCGCTGGGCTCGACGCGCGCGTCGAGCGACGACGGCCGCCCTTCTCAGCAGACTCACAGCTGACTCCCAGACGACGTCCAGCTCGGTCGCCTACGCTGCCCGCAGCCCCTCGTGAGGGCGAGCGACTCGACAGCGACCAGCGAGCGTGCCGCATGAGAGCTTCGACCAGAGCGAAGATCAACTACTTCGTCGACGCGGCCATCGCGGTGGCCTTCGTCCTCCTGGCCGCGAGCGGCCTCGTCTTCCTCCTCCCTTCGGGCTGGGTGAGCGTGTCGAGCGGCTCGGCGCCCGCCATGCTGGGCGTGACTCTGGCCGTGTGGCGTTCGATCCACGACTGGAGCGCCCTCGTCATGTTCTCCGGGGTGGTGCTGCACACCGCTCTGCACTGGCGGTGGGTCGTGGCGATGACGAAGAAGACCTTCGCGCCCGCACCCGTCGAAGTCCTTCCTCAGCGGACTGCCTCGACGGTCGTCGTGCGGCACACGGCTGAGGCGACCTCTCCGTGCCCCGTACCCGTCGCCGGTCGTGCCGGCGAGGACGGGCCGCCACGCCATACGCGGCACGAGGTCCTGGTCGGCGTCGGGATGGTCACGGCCGCCGTCGTGACCGGCGGTCTTGCCGGGCGTGCTCTGTCTCGCCAGTGGCTGGAGAGCTCGGACGCGACGAGCGCCGCCGCGGCCCCCGACGCGACAAGCGCTTCTCGTGCCGGGCAGGAGAGTGACGGCTCCGCGACCGGCAGCGGTTTCTCCGCCGAGGCCGCCCCCTCGGACTCCCTCGTCGCCGATCGCGTCGTCGTCGACCAGGCTCGCTGCAACGGCTGCGGCCGCTGCCTTCCCTCGTGCCCCTACGGGGTCTTCGGCTGGAGCGGCTCGACCGCCGTCGCCGCCGACGTGGAGGCGTGCCGCCTGTGTGGCCGCTGCCTGCAGGCCTGCCCGACAGCGGCCATCACGCTGAACGCCTGATCTCGCCGCGACCCGTCGTCTCTCTGCTCCGATCGGCCTCCTATTTGCCTGACCGGACGGCCGACTGGTAGGGTTCGGAGCGGACGAACCATCAACTGAAGGGGGACAGGATGGATCGAACTCTGCGAACCACCATGCTTCTGACGCTGGCGCTGCTGATGTTGCTGGCGACGGCGGTGCCCGCCCTGGCGGCCGATGAGGTGGTCGTCACGGCGGAGGGACCCGGCACTTGGTACCAGTACGGTGACGGCGCCTCGGACGCCATCAAGGCGAACCTGAAGACGCTCTGGCGCGACGCCAAGCGCTCGGGGACGAGCAAGGCCAAGCTGATCGCCGAGGCGCGCGCCACCAAGGCCGACCTCGACCCGGCGTGGGTCGCCGCGATAAGGTCGGCGGCGAAGGGCGCCGGCGTCCGCTTCGTCGACCTGCTGGCCTTCAACACCTCGCGCAGTGACATGATCCAGACCGGCGCCTGCACGAACTTCGCGGCGGCCGGCACCGGCACCGCGGGCGACTACGTGATCGTCTCCAAGAACCGCGACCTGCAGGGCACGCAGGTGATCTTCTTCGTCGCGCCCGAGAACGGCTTCCGCTACATCGGCATGATGACCGCCGGTGAGGTCGGCGTCTCGCAGGGCATCAACGAGAAGGGCGTCGCGATCGGCCACAACTGGATGCCCGTCGATGCGGACTGTGAGGGCGGCATGACGCCGTTCGCCATCAACGAGCAGGTGCTCACGGATTGCGCCACGGCCGACGACGCCGTCGCGTTGATCCAGGCGACGAACCACTTCGAGGGCGCGACCTACGAGCTCGGCGACGGCGAAAGGGCCGCCATCGTGGAGACCGTGCCGGGGTACTTCGCCGAGCAGAACATCCCGACGTCGGTCGTCAACTGGGTCGTCGACGACGCCCAGGCGCACGCCAACCACTACATGTACGAGCCGTACTACTCGATGGTCCTCGCCGGAGAGCTCGGCAACATGTGGAACTCGTCGATCGGCCGGCAGGACCGGGCCGACGCTCTGCTCGACGAGTGCGGCCACGTGGTGACGCCCGCCGTCCAGATGTCGTTCAACCGCGACTTCGAGGGCTGGGGCATGCGTAACCGCGTGATCGAGGTGATCGACGCTCACCCCGAGATCCCGAAGGATATCTGGAGCTACGGCTGGTCAGGCTTCTCGATCTGCAACATGCGGACGGTCTCATCGAGCGTCTTCGTGTTGAGCCCCGATCGTCCCGACCTGACCTCGGCGATGTGGTCGAGCATCAACAACCCGGGCTTCTCGCCGTACACGCCGTTCCACACGGCGCTCCTCGCCGATGTGGACACGCCTGCCGCGGCGCTGTCCGACTACTGCGACGGCACCGCCTGGGATGCGGTCAAGGCGGTCATGAAGAGCCATGTGTACGACTACGGCGACCTGCTGCCGACGTTCACGGGCTGGGAGGCCCTGGCGTTCGCTCAGACGGACTGCGCTCGAGGCCGACGCGCGGGTGACCGGCATCGGCGCCGGGCTCGCAGAGTGCGATATCGACCTCGCTCTCGACGCCCAGGAGCTGATCGGCGGGTTGCTGCCCTGAGGGCGGCCCGCGAGTAGCGTGTGACTGACAGGGGGCGGGGCGGCCACGGGCCGCCCCGCCCCCCTTCCCTTCGTCTGCTACGCTTGACCCTCGTCATCCCCGCAGGGAGGTGTCCGGGTCGTGAACGTCTCCGACGTCCTCATCGTCGCCGGCAAGGTCGCCGGCATCCTCGTCGTCGCGTTCCTGCTCGACCGTGTCGCGCGGCGCGGCATCTCCCGTTTGGTCGAGAGGCTGGTACGCGACCGCGGGACGCGCGAAGCTGAGCGCGAGCGCGAGGCGGCGGCGCTCGGTGCCGGCGGCGCGTTGCAGCGACTCTCGGCAGTCCGCCTGCGAGGCGCCGAACGGAACGCGCGCGCCGAACAGCGCGCCGGGGCGCTCGGCGCCGTCCTGCGCAGCGTCGCGTCGATCGTCATCTTCACCGTGGCGTTCATCATGGTGCTGGCCGAGTTCGACGTGAGCCTCGGCCCGCTGCTCGCCGGGGCCGGCATCGTCGGCGTCGCCCTCGGGTTCGGGGCCCAGAGTCTCGTGCGCGACTTCCTGAGCGGCATCTTCATCGTCGTCGAGGACCAGTACGGGGTAGGTGACATCGTCGACCTGGGCGAGGCCTCGGGGACGGTCGAAGAGGTCACCCTGCGGGTCACCCGCGTGCGCGACGTGGAGGGCACGCTGTGGCACGTGCCCAACGGCGAGATCCGCCGGGTGGGCAACAAGTCGCAACTCTGGGCGCGTGTGATCCTCGACGTCGAGGTCGCCTACGACACCGACATCGCCAGGGCTTCGGCGGTCGTCAAGGAGGTCGCCGACGGCGTCTGGCGCGAGGGTCTGGAGGCGACCCCGGTCCTCGAAGAGCCCGAGGTGTGGGGCGTCGAGAGCTTCGGCCCCGACGCCATCGTGCTGCGCCTGGCGGTGAAGACCGAGCCGGGTTCGCAGTGGGTGCTGGCGCGCGAGCTGCGCGCGCGCCTGAAACGCGCCTTCGACGTCCAGGGCATCGAGATCCCCTTCCCGCAGCGGACCGTGTGGCTGCGCGGCGAGGGGGAGGGCGAGCCGGGCTCGCAGGACTGAGCGCACGAAGGCGGGGCGGCCGCGGCTTCCGCCGCGGCCGCCCCGCCTTTCTCTGCGTCGGTCAGCCGTGCTTCCCGGCCGACATCGGTCGTCTTACCTCGGCGCCACCTTCTTCGAGATCTTGGTGGGCTTGCCGCCGCCGGTGCTCTTGGCGTGCTTGGCGGTCACGTCGTGGCAGGTTGTGCAGTTGTCCTTGCCGGACGGATACGAGGCGCCGACCTTGTTCTCTGTGTACAGCGTGTTGTGACAGCTGTAGCAGCTCTCGTAGTCGGCTGCGGCCGCCCACGGCTCGATGGCGACTCCGGCCTTCCAGTCGTTCAGCATCTCGACGGCCTTCATGGTCATGTCGGCGTACAGCTTGCCGCAGCGGGAGCTGTCGAAGGTGCTGACCCTGTCCCACTGCTTCAGATAGGCGTTCTGCCACACCGTGCGCGACACGTGGCACAGCGGCGAGTCCGACACCGTCTGAACGGTGTTCTTGAACGTCGAGAACTCGTCCCACTGCGTGCTGGGGAAGGCAGTCTCCGAGCACCACTTGTGCCACTGCGCCCCGAGAGCGCCGCCGGCCCCGAGCAGACACATGACGTAGTACGGCCCCATGACGCCGCCGCACGTCTCGCCGTACGGGCCGCCGCCGTTGTGGAACGAACCGACGTTGAGGGGCAGCGTGGTCCACGGCCAGCCGACCGTATCGGCAGCCGCGAGGGCCCCGATGATGGCGCCGGCGGACCTGCCGCCGCAGCCGCTGCAGCCCTTCGCGAAGGGCTCGGCCGCCGTGTCGCTGAATGCGGCCCTCCCGACCTTCAGCGGGTCGAGCGGCGTGTAGTACGGCGCCCAGTCACCCATCTTCGGGATCGGATCCCCGTCGGCGGCGAGGGCGAGCGGCGTTCCCATGAGCGCCATGCCCGTCGCGGCCGTCGCCGCTCCCATGATGAACCCGCGTCGACTTACCAGCTTCTGTTGCATCTCGTTCCCTTCCCCCTGGTGCCTTCCTGTGCTCTGCACAACGACTGAACGCGCCGCGTCACGGCCTGGGTCGCGTGAGGAGTGCGAGAAGCGTTCGACCGAGGTCGGTCTCGGGCGTCTGTCGAGGAGCGATGAGCTCCGCCGAGCCGATCCAGCGATCTTGAGTGGTACGCCCCATCGCGTTCCCTTGGCGATGTCCCCATGGACCGTCCCCATCGGCTCGCGGTACCCGTGGTGACTTGCGAGCCTTCAGAGGGCGCGGACAGAGAATACCATCAAGGTAGTCCCGCGCCTAGGGCCGCAGGTGTTGCCAGATATGGCGACACGGGGTGCCCGATCGGGGCCGGACCGGGCTGCGAGCGAGGGCGCTACGAGCGATCTACCGCTCGCGACAGACGGGGCACGCCTGCATGCCGAGCGGCCGCTCGAGCCCGCCGGCCGCGAGCAACTCGTCGTCGGCGAAGATGTCGCGCGTCGGGCCGTCGGCGGCGACCCGCCCGCCGGCCATCACGATGGTGCGCTCGCAGAGCTCGGCGGCGAGGTCGAGGTCGTGAGTCGCGAGGATGCGTGTGTGCGCGAACGAGGCGAGCAGGCCGATGAGCCGTCGCCGCGCCTTCGGGTCGAGGCCGCTCGAGGGCTCGTCCATCACGAGGACGTTGGGCTCCATGGCCAGGACGGTGGCGATGGCGACGGTGCGCTTCTCGCCGCCGGAGAGGTGGTAGGGGGGCCGCTCTCGCAGGTGTGCGGCCCCCACGCGGGCGAGCGCCTCGACGACGCGCGCCTCGACGTCCTCAGGCGGCAGGCCGAGGTTCATCGGGCCGAAGCCGACGTCCTCGGCGACGGTGGGCATGAAGAGCTGGTCGTCGGGGTCCTGGAAGACCATGCCGACGGTGCGGCGGATCTCGGGCAGCGTCCCCTTGGTGACCGGGGTGCCGCCGATGTCGATGGAGCCCTCGGAGGGGCTGAGCAGACCGTTGAGGTGGAGGAGGAGGGTGGACTTGCCCGCGCCGTTGGCGCCGACGACGGCGATCGCCTCGCCGTGGCCGACCTCGAAGGAGACGCCGTCGAGGGCGCGCGTGCCGTCGGGGTAGACGAACCCGAGCCCGCGGACGGAGATCGTATGGTGGCTCATCGCTGCGCCCTCGCGCGGTCGTTCATCCGCCCGACCCCGTGACGAGGCGGCCGAGCCACTGCGGCACGTCGACGGCGCGGAAGAGCACGAAGGCGGCCGACCAGCCGAGGATGAAGACGAGGTCGGCCGCCCCGAAGTGCAGCCGCCGCGCCATGCGTACCCGCCCGTCGAAGCCGCGGCACTTCATGGCGAGGTAGATGCGCTGCGCTCGGGCGACCGTGCGCAGCAGCAGTTGCCCGAGCATCTGCGCGTAGACGCGCAGGCCCATGCCGCGGCGCCCGAAGGCGCGCAGGCGCCGGGCCTGCGCCATCCGCAGGGACTCCTCGCCGAGGACGAAGATGTAGCGGTAGAGCAGGAGGAGCTGCGTGACGAAGACGTCCGGGACACGCAGCTTCTCGAGCGCCAGGCACACGCCGTTGAAGCTCGTGGTCGCGGTGAGCACCAAGGCCGCGGCGGTCGTCGAGAAGGAAGCGGAGGACGATCGACGCGTACGACACCCAGCCGCCGGAGAGCTCGAGACCGCCGACCTGGGCGATGATCTCGCGGTCGAACCACGGGTTGAAGGCGCCGACCAGCAGAGCGAAGGGTGACACCACGAGGAGGATGCGGGCGAGGAAGCCGAGCGGCAGCGCGCCCTCGCTCGCGAGCACGACGGGGAAGAGGACGAACGGCAGCAGGGCGAGCACCTCGTAGCGGTCGAACGAGACCACGCAGACGATGAAGACGAGGGTCGTGACGACCTTGGCGCGAGGGTCGACGCGGTGGATCGCCGTGTCCCGACGGGCCAGCCCGTCGAGCCGGCCGAGCGTGGAGAGACCTGTGGCGACTGACGACACGAGGACCGCCGGCGGTCAGGCGATGGCGCCGGTCGTCGTCGCCACGAACTTGCCGTGTTTCACGCCCTTGGTGCCGATGAGTCCGTCGGCGATGCGCTTGAGGTCACGGGCCACACCGCGCAGCACCACGACCTCGAGGCAGTGATCGGCGTCGAGGTGGACGTGCAGCGTCGAGACGATCTCGTGGTGATGGGTGTGCTGGTGCTCGGTGAGCTTGTCGGCGAGGTCGCTGGCGTGGTGGTCGTAGACGAGGGTGACGGTGCCGATGGCCTCGGCGTCGCCGATCTCCCACTGCTCCTCGACCAGCGCCCCGCGGATCAGGTCGCGCAGCGCCTCGGAGCGGTTCACGTAGGCCTTGTCGGCGATGAGCGTGTCGAAGCGCTGGAGGAGCCGCTCCTCGATGGAGACGCCGAACCTGACGACGTTGCTCATGCCGCACCCCTCCCGATTCCGCCTGCATCGTCTGCGCACTCTGCCGGCCGTGTGTGCCACTTGGTGAGGGCCACTATAGCACGCGGAGTGCCAACCATCCACGATTCGTGCCACGTCCCGGACGTGCTTGACGGCGTCGTCAGCCTCCGCTAGAGTCCGACGGCGCGGTGGCACGAGCCAGCAAGGCGTAGCACGGTAGCACGTTCTGAGGAGGATGACGCCCATGCACATGGCCGATGCCTTGATCTCTCCGGCCGTCGGAGGCGTCATGTGGGGCGCCACCGCGACCGCCACCGTCTACTGCGCGCGCAAGGTGCGCGCCGACCTCGACGAGAGCAAGGTCCCCCTCATGGGCGTCGCCGGCGCCTTCGTCTTCGCCTCCCAGATGCTGAACTTCGCGATCCCGGGCACGGGCTCGAGCGGCCACCTCGGGGGAGCGCTGATCCTCGCCGTCCTGCTGGGTCCGCATGCGGCCTTCCTCGTGATGGCTTCGATCCTCGCGGTGCAGGCCCTGTTCTTCGCGGACGGAGGTCTGCTCGCCCTGGGGGCCAACATCTTCAACCTCGGCTTCTTCCCGGCGTTCATCGCCTACCCACTCGTGTACCGCAGGATCGTCGGCGGCGGGAGCGCGCCGTCGCGCCGGCGCATCGTCGCCGGCAGCCTGCTCGCCGCCGTGGTCGGTCTCCAGCTCGGCGCCTTCGCGGTCGTGCTCGAGACGACCACCTCGGGGATCAGCGCGCTGCCGTTCTCGACCTTCGTGCTGCTGATGCAGCCCGTCCACCTGGCGATCGGCGTCGTCGAGGGTCTGGTGACGGCCGCCGTGGTGCTCTTCGTGCTGCAAGCGCAGCCCGAGCTGCTCGAGCGCACGGCGGCGCGCAAGCCGCTGACCGGCCTCAAGCTCAAGCCGGTGCTCGTCGGGCTGGCCGTCGCCGCCGTCGTGGCGGGCGGGGCGCTCGCCTGGTTCGCCTCGGGCAGCGCCGACGGCCTCGAGTGGTCGATCGCCAAGGTCACCGGCACCGAGGAGGAGCTGCAGGCCGAGTCGTCCGCGCACGACGCGGCGGCCGATCTGCAGGACAAGCATCGCGATCCTGCCCGACTACGGGTTCAAGGAGGGCGAGGCTGCGGATGATGCGGCCGCTGTCGAAGGCGCCGCCGTCGAAGGAGAAGGCGCCGGCTGGCCGGCGGTCGACGCCGGCACGAGCCTCTCTGGCATCGTCGGCGGTCTCATGGTGCTCGTCGTGGTCGGCACCATCGGCTTCGCCTTGCGCCGGCGCTCGGCCGCGCGCGCCCGCGGGGGCGCCTGACCTGCTCCGACCGGGACGCGTCTCAGGCGCCCGGCTCGAGCACGATGAGCCCCTCGCTCACCGCCGCCCGGTTGAGCACCTCGTCGAACGACGAGAAGGCGACGGCGTCGTCGCCGGCGGCGGAGCGCACAGTCAGTGCGGCCGCCAGATGGACGGCGTCGAATCCGCGCAGCCCGTGGCGCACGGCGAGTCCGCCGGCTCGGATCTCGGTGAGATCGACCACCATGAACTCGGTCCAGCGACGAGCGAGGTCATGCAGCGCCGCGCGGAGCGAGCTGACAGGGAGGTCGCCGTGTCGTTGACGCCGCGCGAGTGCGGCGGCCGCCTCGGGATACGTGACCCGTGACGTGGCGAGACAGTCCGCGGCCGCGATCCATGCGCACACATCCTCACTGTGGCGCTCGCTCACGTAGCTCTTGAGCAAACTGCTCGTGTCAGCGTAGAGGATCATCACGGAGCTCGAGGACGGTGTCCGAGATCGGCCCACCCCGGATCTTGATGGGGTGCGGAAACGCCGTCGGCTTGCCGCCAGACCATCTGACCACGCCCGAGTCGATGAGCTCCTTGAGGCCCGGGTGCAGCGGCGTGACGGCTCGCAGTTCGGCGACCTCGCGACCGCGATCGGTGACGATCACGCGCTCGCCCTGTCGCGCGAGACGGACGTAGTGACTGAGGTGCGCCTTCAACTCCTTTATCCCGACGGTCGTCATTGTGACCACCTTGTCGCCGCTCATGTGACTACCTACACTGTAGCCCTGCAAACGGCTCGCGCCAAGGCCACCGCGGGCGAGGGCGAAGCGGTCGGAGCTCAGTCTCCTGCCCACCGTTCACCACGACCATCGTGACGATCCCGCCGCGCGGGTGACGTTCGCGCGGCGGGTGACGTGCCCGCGGCCGGTCGCCACCGTCCGCCGGGTTCCTGGTTCTTCACCCTCCCCTCATGCTCCGGCGTCGTCATTGGTGACCGCGACGCGACGGCGGAGGGTTGCCGTGCCCGCTGCAGCGTGGAGAATTGAGGGGACCACCGCCCGGTCCGACGTTCGCGAGGCCCCCATGCATGCCGACACGCGCGCCAGTGCCACCCTCGAGCCGGAGGAAGTGCCGGCGCTCGCCCGCCGGGCCAACGACGTCGCCGTCAACGTCGGCAGCGTGATCCTCGGCAAGGGCGAGGTGATCCAGGCGTGCGTGGTGGCCCTGCTCGCCGGCGGGCACGTGATCGTCGAGGACTACCCTGGCGTCGGCAAGACGCTGCTCGCGAAGGCGCTGGCCCGGTCTCTCACCTGCCGCTTCTCGCGCATCCAGTTCACGCCCGACCTGCTGCCCAGCGACGTGACGGGGGTGAGCGTCTTCGACCAGAAGACGGCATCCTTCGTCTTCCGCCCCGGGCCGGTCTTCGCCAACATCGTCCTCGCCGACGAGATCAACCGCTCCTCGCCGAAGACGCAGGCGAGCCTGCTCGAGAGCATGGAGGAGCGGCAGGCGACGATCGACAACGTCACCCACCCGATCGCCGCGCCATTCATGGTCGTCGCCACCCAGAACCCGATCGAGTACGAGGGCACGTACCCGCTCCCCGAGGCGCAGCTCGACCGGTTCATGATGCGGCTCAGCCTCGGCTACCCGTCGGCCGAGGCCGAGGCCGAGATCCTCGAGGCGCAGACGGCGCACGACCCGTTCGCCGCGCTCGCCCCCGTGCTCGACGTGGCAGAGGTGCTCGTTCTCCAGGAGGCGGTCGGGCGCGTGCAGGTGGCAGAGACGCTGCGGCGCTACGTCGTCGACCTGCTGACGGCCACGCGCGAGAGCCGCGACGTCTACCTCGGCGCCAGTCCGCGCGCCGGCATCGCGCTCGTGCGCGCCGCCAAGGCGCTGGCGTTGCTGCGAGGCCGCGAGTTTGTCGTCCCGCAAGACGTGAAAGACCTTGCCGGGCGCGTCCTCAGCCATCGGATCATCCTCTCGCCGGAGGCCAGGGTGCACGGGCTGCACGAGGAGGACGTCGTCGCCGGCATCCTCGAGTCGGTGCCCGTCCCCGGACCGTAGTGATGGCGCGCCCGACCGGCCGGGGGCTCGCTCTGCTCGCCGCGGCCGCCGCGACGTACATCGCGGCGCGTGTCGTCGGCACGTGGGAGCTCTACCTGGTGGCCGTCGCCCTCGCCGCCACGGCGCTCGTCGCCTGGCTGGCGGTGGCGGCGACGGCCCGCAGGCTCGAGGGTGCGCGCACGCTGACGCCGGCCCAGCCTGTCGCCGGCGACCCGGTGTCGGTGTCGGTCGAGCTGCGCAACGGGTCGCTGTTGCCGGGTCCGCAGCTCGCGGTGCCCGAGGCCGCCGCGGGTCTGAGCGGGGACGACAGCGAGCTGCAGGTCGAGAGCCTGCGCCCGCACGCCCGGCGTGTCGTCGCCTCGCCGCCGATGCCCGCGCGCCGCGGCGTCCATCGTCTGCCGGCGCTGCTCGCGCGCGCCGAGGACCCGCTCGGGCTCGCGCGCGCCGAGCGCCGGCTGGGCGATCCCGTCGAGGTCGTCATCTACCCTCGTCTCGCGTACCTGCAGTCGTGCGCTCTCTTTCCCGGCATGGGCGCGCGTCGCGAGCGCGCGATGCAGGGGTTGAGCACGCTCGGGGGATCCGAGTTCCGCGGCGTGCGTCCGCACAACCCCGGCGAGCCGCTCAGTCACATCGACTGGAAGTCGACGGCCAAGACCGGCACCCTCATGCTGCGCGAGATGGACGACCCGGCGAGCGGTGACGTGACCGTGCTGCTCGACGGGTCGTCCTCGCTCGTCGCCGGGGAGCCCCCGGAGACCAACCTCGAGCTCGCCGTGCAGGCCGCCGGCTCGATCGCCGACTTCGCCCTGCGCGCGGGGCGCGGGGTCGGCCTCTGCCTGCCGCAGGACGACTGGCGACGGACCCGGCTCGCGCCGGGCGCCGACGGGCGCGCCCGTCTGCTGGAGAGCCTCGCCCGGGTCGCGCCTCACCAGGCCGTGCGCCTCGGTCCGTCGCTGCGGACCTTGCTGGCCGGTGCGTCGCGGCGGGGGCGCGCGAGCGCCGTGGCCCTCGTCGTCCTGTCGTTCGACCCCGGGCTCGTGCGCTCGCTCGTCGGGCTGCGGGCGCGGGGCCTGCAGGTCTCGGTGGTCCACGTCGAGGCGGCGTCGTTCGCGCCGCAGACGCCGCTGGCCCGGGAGACGCCGCACGCCCCGACGTCGCCGTCGCAGGCCGCCGATGTCGAGGACCTGCGCGTCGCCCTCGTCGCCGCGGGCGTGCGCTGTCTGACCGTGCGCCGCGGCGACGACCTGCACGCGGCGCTCTCGGTCGGCCTGGGGGAGGCGCGGCGAGCGGAGCCGACCCGCGCCCTGCCGCGATGACGGTCACGCGCCGGCTCATCTACCTGGCCAGTTTCGTCGGTCTCGCCGTGACGGCCGTCCTCGCCGTCGACCGCATGGGCCGGCCGTCCATCGCGACGACCCTCGCTTGGGTCGCCGTCGCGGGCGCGCTGGCTGGCGCGCCGGGGCTGGTCTGGCGGCGCGCCTGGCCGGCGGCCCTGGCTCTGCTCCCGCTGGGGGCGCTGCTCGTCGTGCGCGCGCAGATGCCGGCGCCGCCCGAGGCGCGGGGGTTCGGCGAGCAGACATCCTTCTACGCCGAGCAGCTCCGCTCCGGGGCGATGAGCTACGCGACGCACAGCTTCCCCATGGACTTCGCCACGGCGGGCGACCTCAAGCTGCTGCTGGCGCTCGTGATCTACGGTGTCGTCGGTCTCGCCGCGTTCGCCGCTCTCAGTCTGCGCAGGCCGGTGGCAGGGCTGGCTCTGCTGCTCGTGCCTCTCGGCTTCGGTCTCACGGTCGACGGCGAGGCGAAGACCCTCTGGCTGCCGATCGTCTTCATCTTCTTCGCGGGGTGCGTCCTCCTCACCGCGCGCGCGTTGGGGCGGCGACACTGGGGGACCGGCGACACCGCGATAGGTCTGGGCGGCGCGACGCTGGCCGTGGCGCTCGCCGTGTGGGCGCTCGGCGTCACGCCTCTCGCGGCCGGTGAGCCGTGGCAGGACTGGCGCACGTGGGACGTGAACGTTCACGGCGAGGCGCGCTTCGGCTTCGACTCGATGGAGGGCTACGCCGGTCTCCTCGACCCGGAGAACGACGAGCAGGTCATGTCGGTCAGCTCGCCGATCGCCTCGTACTGGCGGGCGAACGCGCTCGAGGGCTTCGACGGGACGGGATGGTTCAGCGCCGGGTCGACGAACGGCCGCATCGAGGTCGAGAAGCAAGGCGGCACCTACACGTACACGGTCCCCTCGGTCGACCTCGTGCCGCCGGGGACGAGGGTGCGGCAGTCGTTCGAGATCAAGGCGATGCAGATCGACTACTTCTTCACCGGGGGAGTGCCGGAGACCCTGACCCTGCGGCGGGAGGTGCCGCTCCGCACGAGCGCCGGGTACGCGCTCGGGGTCGACCGGCCGCTGGGGCCGGATCTGCGCTACAGCATCACCGCCGCCGTCCCCAAGCTGAGGCCCGGGCAGCTCGTCGGCCGAGGCCGCGACTACCCGGAGCAGATCGGCCGGCGCGCGAGCCTCCCCTTCCCGACGCCGGCAGCGAGCGCGGCGACGGCGACCGAAGCCGACTGGCGCGCGGCGATGGCCGAGCGGCCGGAGCACGGCGAGTGGCTCGGCCTCTACCGTCTCAATCAGGCGATCGTGGGCGACGCGACCGACCCCTACGAGATCGCCCTTCGGATCGAGCAGTATCTGCGCTTCAACTACACCTACTCGCTCACGGCGCCGTCGCCGCGCGAGGAGTCGCCGTACGCCGACTTCCTCCTCAACTCGCGGCAGGGATTCTGTCAGCACTTCGCCGGGGCGATGGCGGTGCTCCTGCGCTTCAACGGTGTCCCGGCCCGGGTCGCGGTCGGGTTCACGACCGGCGTGCAGGTCGACGAGGACGCCTTCATGGTGAGCAGCAACGACGCTCACGCCTGGGTCGAGGCTTACTTCCCCGGCGTCGGGTGGGTGCAGTTCGAGCCGACCCCCGGCGAGCGCGTGGCCGGCGTCGGCGCTTCGTCGACGAGCACCGACTTCTGGGATCCGTACGAGCAGAGGGTCGACGTCGACTTCGATGCCGTGACGCGGGCCGACGATCGGGCTTTGCGCGGCCTGCAGGAGGATGCGTCGACGGGCGTCGCCGAGGGCGTCGCCGCGGCGCCGGGCGCGCCGTCAGCGGCGCGCCCCTGGCTGGTTTGGGCGGTCGTCGCGGGGGCGGCGCTCGCGCTCGTCGCCTGGCCGCTCGGGCGCGCCCTGCTGCGCCGGCGCGCCCTCCGCCGCGGCGACCCCGAGCGCCGCCTGCGCGCGCTCCTCGCTCTGGTCTACGCAGAGCTCGACGACTTCGGCCTCGAGGTGCCGCGCGCGCACACGCTCGACGAGACGGCGGCGCTGCTGCGCGAGCGGCTCGGCGTCGACGCCGGCCCGCTGGTCGGGCGCCTCCAGGCGGTGTTCTTCGGTGGCCGGGCGGCGACGGCGGCCGATCTGGCCGCCGTCGCCGCCCTCCGCCGCGAGCTGCGCGGCGCTCTGCGGACCCGCTACGGGCGTCGACGCGCGGCTCTCGCCCTGTACGGTCTGCCGGCCCGCTGACGACGGGCGCCGACGGGGGGCGCGTCGGCCCCCTTCAGGCCAGAAGCGTTCGGGTCCGGCCGGGCTCATGATCCCCGGAGTGGGCGCCGAGATGACGCCCGGTGAACCCGGCCGGCAGCAGGATCAGGAAGGCGGCGGCCGCCGCGACCAGGAACGGCACACGGAAGGCGCCGCCTATCTCCTGTCTGTAGACGTCCTGCAACTCCACCGTCAGCGCCTCCAGCTGCTGCGCCTGTTCGGGGCTCGCGTTGGGGGGCAACGAACCGCCCAGGGCCGCACTGTCCACAGCGTCCGTCTCCGCACCGGCGCCGCCGTTCAAGGCGGAAGCCGCCTTCGCGTCCAAAGTCGCGAGCGTGTGTGCCTTCAGTTCCGCAGGGATGCCGGCGTGGTTCTCCAGTACCGTGGCCGCCTGAGCCTTGGCGTCGTTCACGGCGGTCGTCATGGTGTGGGAGAAGACTGCCACCAGCACGGCGACGCCCAGCACGAAGCCGAGCTGACGGGCAGTGTTGATGGCGCCCGACGCGACGCCGCCGTGCTCCTCCGGCACGGAGCCCATGCCCGCGGCCATGAAGGACGGCATCGAGAAGCCCATGCCGACGCCGAGCACGACGGCGCGCCAGGCGACGTCGCTCAGGGTGGCGGAAGCGTCGAGGTAGGCCATTGCCAGCAGTCCCAGCCCGAAGGCGAGCGCCCCGACGACCGCGGGGACCCGCGGCCCGCGCCGGTCCACGAGCCTGCCGACCAGCGGCGCGAGCAGCAGGCCGGTGATCGGCATCGGCGTGATCGCGAGCCCCGCCTTCAGCTCTGAGAAGCCCATCACGTTGACCATGAAGATGACGAGCAGGAAGACCGAGCCCATCATGGCCACGCCGATGAGCAGGAAGGCGGCGTTCGCCCCGGCGAACGACCGGATGCGGAAGAGGCGCAGGTCGAGCATCGGCTGGCGCGCGCGGTTCTCCCAGAGGACGAATATGACGCCGCCAGCGAGCGCCGCGGCGAAGAGCCCGAGGATGCGCCCGGAGTCCCAGCCCCACTCGTTGCCCTGGATCAAGGCCAGCGTGAGGGCCGAGAGGGTGACGGCCGAGAGCACGACGCCGCCGATGTCGATGCGGGCGTCGGCGGCTCGCTTGTGCTCGGGTACCAGTCGCCAGGAGGCGAAGAGCGCGACGATGCCCACCGGGACGTTGATGAAGAAGATCCACTGCCACGACCCGTACTCGGTGAGGACGCCGCCGAGGCTTGGGCCGAGGGCGGCGGCGACGGCGCCGAGCGCCGCCCACAGGCCTGTGGCAAGGCCGTGCTGAGAGCGTGGGAACACGCCGAGGAGGATCGTGAGCGAGATCGGCACCATGGCGGCTGCACCCAGCGCCTGACCGACGCGGAACACGATCAGCCAGTCGATCGACGGGGCGAACCCGGCCGCGAGGGAGAACGCGGTGAACAGACCGAGACCCAGCAGGAACAGGCGCTTCTGCCCGAAGCGATCGGCGATGCGTCCCACCGAGAGGAACAGCACGGCGAGCGCCAGGTTGTAGCTGTTGAGCACCCAGGAGACCGACGCCACCGACGCGTCGAGGTCCTTCATGATGGCCGGCACCGCGATGTTGACGATGGTGGCGTCAAGCAGCGCCATGAAGAGGCCGAGAGAGACCGCGAGCAGGATCAGCCAGCGGCGTGAGAGAGCTTTGGGGATCATGTGATTCTCCGGTCCTGGACGAGTCGCGGCATACCGCCCGCGACCTTGACGTGGCGAGATCGTCACGGTCTCCGACCTGTCGGCAGGGTCCCTGCGGGCTGCAGCCGGCGTGACTGGTGGCGGGCGAGGCGGCCTGCGGACGCAGGCCGCCTCGCCCTACCCGCTCGTCAGTCGAGCGCCAGGCGACCTGCCGCCGGCGAGCACCGGCGCCAAGGCCTTCTCGAACAGGGGGACCGAACCGGCGATGAAGCGCTCCCGATCGGTCACGAGGCCGGGCACGCGCAGACGCCGCGTGTTCAGGAAGAACATGAGGCAGGACGAGATGAGGAGCTGGGCCGTCATGTCGACCGGCGCGTCGCCGGTGAGGTCGGCGCGCTTGAGACGCATGAGGTAGACCGATATCGCCGCGGCGCTCTCCTTGACGATCTCGGCCCATACGTCGGCGACCTCGTCGTCGACCATCGATTGCCCGAAGAGCAGCAGCAGGATATCGGCGTCGCCTTCGAAGGCATCGAGGATCCGGCGCAGCAGCTCGTCGAGGGCGGCGTCGAGCGTCACCTTGCTCGGCCGCTCCCCCAGCCCGACCACCGCCGCCGCCGGGCTGCGCTCGCGAAGGAGCGCCAGCAGCAGCTCACGCTTGCCGGCGAAGTGGTGGTAGATGAGACCCTCGGTGACCCCGGCGCGATGCGCGATCTCGCGCATCGCCGCGCCGGCGTAGCCCTTCTCGAGGAAGACCTGCAGCGCCGCGTCGAGGAGCTGGGCGCGGCGCTCCGCCGCCCCGATCCTGCGTCTCGACGGTGCTGACGTGCTCATCGCTGCCTCCCGGGTGAGTCCACGTGAAGAGTCCATGTGAACCATTCTGCCCGGAAGACTACTAAGTAAACGTTCACTTAGCAACTCCCCAGGGAGGCCTCCCCGCCCGGGCGATATCGTGCGGGGTATACTTGTCCCCCTCGTGGGCCGCTAGCTCAGTTGGGAGAGCGCCGCCTTTGCACGGCGGAGGTCAGGGGTTCGACTCCCCTGCGGTCCACCACTGACCCGTGGTGAGATCTGCTCCGCGAGGTCCTCTTGAAGCCCCCGGAGACACGAAGCCCCCGGCGACACGACGCCGCCCACAGCCGAGTTGTATAGCTAGCACTGTGATGTATAATGCTGCTATGCATACGGCGACCCGAACTCAGTAGCGCCGGCGGCGCGCGAGACCATGGAGATCAACAAGGACCTGATCGCCGCCTCCTCGACCCCGATCGTCCTGGCGATCCTGGCCGAAGCGGACAGCTACGGCTACGCCATCCTCCAGCGCGTCCGGGAGCTGTCCGGAGGGCACATGGAGTGGACGGACGGGATGCTCTACCCCGTTCTGCACCGGCTCGAGCGGCTCGGCCACGTCGAGGCGCGGTGGGAGGTCGCGGAGAGCGGCCGCCGCCGCAAGTACTACCGGATCACGCCGCAGGGCCGGGCTCAGCTCGCCGAGGAGCGCCAGCAGTGGCAGGCGGTGGACGCGACGCTGCGGGGCATCTGGCAGGCGCTCTCGCTTCCCGCCCCGGCCGGCCACCCGGCGTCGACCGCACCGCTTCCACAGGGAGCCTGAGCGATGCCGACTCCAGATCACGCGGCGATCGCTCGAGGAGCAGATCGACCAGTGGCGGAGCTACCTGCGCCGCCGGCAGGCGATCCACTCCGTCGACGTCGCGGAGCTGGAGGACCATCTGCGCGAGCAGGTCGCGGCCTGGTCGACGCGGGGCTCGCCACCGACGAAGCGTTCCTGGTGGCGGTCAAGCGCATGGGCGACCTCGACGCCCTCTCGCGGGAGTTCGCGCGCGAGCACTCGGAGCGCCTCTGGAAGCAGCTCGTCGTCTCCTCCGGACTCCGGGGAGCCGCGGGCGCGCGGCCCGCACGGACGCCATCGTCGCCTTCGGCCTTGCGGTGGCGGCGGCCGTGGCCGTCAAGGTGCCGGCGCTCTTCGGGCTCGACCTGGACCAGGACGCCGGCTTCTACGCCCGCAACCTGAGCCTCTTCGTGCTGCCCCTCCTGACCGGCTACTTCGTCTGGAAGCGGCGGCTCGACACCAGCACGCTCGCGCTGGCTGGCCGCGGCGTTCGTCGCGGCGGGCGTCTTCGCCAACGTCTATCCCGTTCGCCGCCGGACGGCTCACACCGAGGTGCTCACGGCGCTGCACCTGCCGATCGCGCTCTGGCTGGTGGTGGGCATCGCGTACGCGGGCGGCCGCTGGAGCCAGGTCGCCGGCCGCATGGACTTCATCCGCTTCTCGGGCGAGCTGTTCATCTACTACGTGCTGATCGCCCTCGGCGGCGGCGTCCTCACGGCGTTCATGGCGATGATCTTCCAGGCCATCGGGGTCGACGTCGAGCCCTTCTTCGAGTCGTGGCTGCTGCCGTGCGGAGCGGCCGGGCGCCGTCGTGGTCGCCTCCTGGCTGGTGGAGGCCAAGCAGAGCGTGATCGAGAACATGGCGCCGGTGCTGACGCGCCTCTTCACGCCGCTGTTCGCCGCCGTGCTGGTCGTCGTTCCTCGGCGACCATGCTGTGGACCGGACGCGGCGTCGACATCGAGCGCGACGTGCTCATCGCCTTCGACCTGCTCCTGGTGGTGGTCCTCGGCCTGCTGCTCTACTCCGTCTCCGCCCGCGACCCCCAGTCGCCCCCCGGCGTCTTCGACGTGCTGCAGGTCGTGCTGGTGATCAGCGCGCTGCTGGCCGACGCGGTCGCGCTGTGGGCCATCGCCGCGCGCATCACCGAGTTCGGCTTCAGCCCGAACCGCGTGGCCGCCCTGGGCGAGAACGTGATCCTGCTGGTCAATCTCGCGTGGTCGGCCGTGCTCTACATCCGCTTCCTGCGCGGGCGCGGGTCGTTCGCGAGCCTCGAACGGTGGCAGACGGACTACCTGCCGGTCTACGCCGTGTGGGCGGCGATCGTCGTGATCGTCTTTCCGCCGCTGTTCGGCTTCGCCTGATCGCCGGGCGCGCTCTGCTCAGTACTCTTCCTGAGAGAGCGCGTCGTCGATCATGCTCTTGAGGCCGGCATCCAAGCCGGAATCGTCGCCTCTGGGCACCGGTCTCGTCCCACTGTCGCGCGAGAGCAGAGCCGCCTCTCCGCTGATCATCGCGTCGAACGCTTTGGCCTTGAGGCGCAGGCGCATCTCCTCCATACGGCTGCGCATCAGCGCCTGATCGATGGTGCCACCCTTCCTCAGCTGGATCGCCGTCCGGGCGGCGGCCTCGTCCATGGCGGGCTCGCTGGGAGGGTCCGCGGTCTCTGCCCTGACCAGCAACACTCCCGTCTCGACGAGTGTGCCGAGAACGCTGAGCGCTGTGAACCTCTCGAGACCGCTGGCGTCACCGATCTCGGCCACGGAGCGTCGGCCGTCGACCTGCGCGAGCATCACGAGCTCGTCGCGCCCGAATGGCTTCGGGTTCCTGGGGAGTGTCTTGTAGTCACCGTTGCGCACAAGCACCGGGTTGGACTGCCCCAGGATCTCGATGGCCAGGCAGTAGTCACTGCCGAGGGCTGTGATGCTGGCCAGCAAGCGGCTCGGGGTCAGGGTGACGAAGTCGACCGCGACAGGGTCGTCGTCGCTCTCGAAGACAAACGTGCCCTTGGCCTCCAGCCTGGCCGCCAGCAGCGTGTGGGCGATCTGACGGCCCAGCACGTCGCGAAGGTCGCGCTCGTCGACGTGACCGCTTCGCACCAGCAACGTCCCGACCGGGCACGGGTGCGTCTCTTGGTGCTTGAGCGCCTCCGTCAGATGTGACTCGTCGACGAGAGACCGTTTGAGCAACTGCCTGCCGAGCACGGTGTCCGCATCGACTCGGGTAGAGTCCCGAGTCTCGGCGATCCGTCCTTGCACGAAATGCACGTCGACGAGCCGTTGCGGACACTCGACGTGCAGCGTGCCGGAGCTGCGCTCCCGCGCGAGCGACTTGACGATCTTGACCATGCCGAAGGTATCGAGTGTGCCCTCCATGACGAGCGAAGTCTATCCCCGCCGTGTGGCACCGTCGACGCGCGGCAGGGAGCATCGCCGTCGACGGCCTCGTCTCGACGTTCGAGTACTCGCAGGAGGCCGCGGCGCTCGAGACCCTCGTGCGCATCGCGGTGCCGCGGATGTGACGTCCCGCGTCGCTTGCGGCGAGGCGCCTAGCGCCGCTGGAGCACGCCGACGCCGTCGCCCACAGGCAAGAGGACGAAGCAGACGGCCGGATCAGTTGCCAGTCCGGCGTTCAGCTCGCGTGCGGCGTCGACCGACGCCTGCGACCAGTGCCCGTCACCCTGGCCCGTGGCCACCGCGCCGTCCATGAGCAGGTTGTCGATCAGCACCAGCCCGCCGGGGCGCAGCCTCTCGAGCGCCAGCTCGACGTAGCGCGGATAGCCGGCCTTGTCGGCGTCGACGTAGACCAGATCGAACGGTCCGGGCAGGGCGGCCATCGTGACCGCCGCATCCCCTTCGATGATCTCGACCTGAGCTCCGGCCGGATCGCGGCTCAGGAACTCGCGGGCGACCGCGATCATCTTCGCGTCGCGCTCGAGCGACGTCACCCGGCCACCGGCCGCCAGGCCGCGCGCGACGTGCAGGGCCGTGTAGCCGATGGCCAGGCCGACCTCGAGGACGGCTTGCCCGCCCGCGGCACGGGCCAGCATCGCCACCAGCGCGGCCGTCTCGGTATCGGCGATCGGCACGTCGTGCTCCGTCGCGTAGGCCTCCATCTCGACCAGCAGGGGATCACGACTCTCGCGCACGGTCGCGAGGTATCGCTCTGTCGTCGAGGTGCGGATCATGAGTGATGCCGGTGGGTCACGGTTGACTCCTTCGCTGTCTGGCTCGTAGTGCCTGGAGATCGGTCCAGCATGGCTTGAAGAGGAAGCTGGCCTCGTCCAGCCGGCAGAGGCGCTCGAACATCGGCGGCGTCATCGCCGCCTCTCTTCTCATCGTGGCCCGCCGGCTATCGCGCCCGGCCGCGCTCCTCCGCCTCGGTGACGACGGCGTCGATCGCGTCCGTCACGGCGTCGTCGAGCGCCTCCGGGTGGTGCTCCGCAAGGATCTGCTTCGCCGCCTCCTTGGCGGCGGCGTACGCACCTTGCGAGCCCGCCGCCTCCCAGTCCTCGCGCACGCGACGGTCGAGGAAGCGCGGCTGACTCTGCTCGCGCATGTGACGCAGCGTCGAGTCCAGTGAGAGAAAGTCGCCGAAGGAGCCGACGGCGTGGATGTCGTCGAGCCCCAGGGTCTCGTCGTTGACCGGCACGCCCCGTATCGCATGCTTCACCATGCGGGCCAGGTCGTTGTCGAGCACGTACTGCGCGTAATCGAAGGTGACGCCCGATTCGGTCATCCCCGCCCCGTAGATCAGGTTGGCCCCTGCCAACGCTGCCGTGAGGGCGGTCATCGTCTTCTCGTGACCGGCCTGGACGTCGCCGAGCTTCGAATCCGCCTACAACCCGGCCACGAAGCTCGGCAGCAGGTAGCGCTGGGCGAGCTGGGCCACGCCGGCGCTGAGCAGGCCGAGCTCGGGCGAGCCGACGGAGGCGGCCGCGAACCGCAGGTCCATGGCCGTCGTCGACGAGCCGTAGATCGTCGGGGCGCCGCGCGCGGTGAGCTGCGCCAGCGTGAGGCTGGCCAGCACCTCGCAGTTGTGGATCACGAGCGTGCCGGCGAGCGTCACGGGGGACGAACCGCCCGACATCGCCATGGAGGTGACGTTGTTGGGGATGCCGTGCCGGGCCGAGGCCATGATGACCTCGGCCGCGTCCTTCGTGATCTTGAGCGGGCTCACGGGGCACTCGCAGAAGTAGACGAGCGGCCGCTCGCGCAGCTCGTCCTCGCCGCCGGCGACGGCGGCGCCCATGCGCACGATGGCGTCGACGTCGTAGGTGGACATGGCCCCCGTGCCGACGCACTTGGTCGTGTTCTTGAGGGCGACCGCTGCGTCGCGGACCGCCAGCGTGTGCTCGGGCCCGTCGCGACCCTCGACCGCGTGCTCGTAGGTGTCGATCTCGCTGAGGTAGTCGGTCATACGCGCCAGGTCGGCGACGTCCTGCACGGTCGATGTGCGGTACTCGTCGGTGCGCGGGTCGAGGACCATGATCCCGGCGCTGAAGTTGGTGAAACCGACGCGGCCGCCCTCGAGCACCACGTCGTTCTCGGGGACGCGCCCGCAGAGACGCACGCTGCTCGGCGCCGAGCGGATCGCGTCCTCGACGATGTGGGGCGGGATCTTGACGATCTTGGTCTCGCGCTCGACGCGGCAGCCGCCGTCGGCCATGACGTCGAGCGCCTCGTCGCTCTCGACGAAGACGCCGGTGCGCTCGAGCACTTCGAGCGTCCCGCGGTGGATGTCGTCGAGGTCCGCGTCGCTGAAGACCTGGAGGCGCAGACCGGCGCTACGTTGCACTCCCGCCTGAGGATTGCGCTTCATCTGGCTCGCTCCTTTGGCTCGTGACTCCCAGCGAGGCAGGCTACCACCCAGGCCGCGGGGAGGCATCCGTAGGCAGGCGGCGCCGGCAGCAGTACGTCCGCCGACGCAGTATGGTTCTCGCAGGAGGCCGATGTGGGGACGGCCACGACTCCCCAGTCACCGAGGGCGACAGGATGACGGACTTCACCAAAGGCATGCGCGAACGCTTGCTCGGGCTGTTGCGCGGGGCGCAAGAGGCCGGGCGCTCGGAGGACGAGACTCAGGGATGCGCCATAGGTGCGGTCTTGGCGACCATCATCGCCATCGCGATCGCCGCGATCGTGATACTCGGCGGCATGTACCTGGCCGGCATCATCGACTTCGACTTCACGCAGACTCCGGAGGAGCGTGCGGCCACAGCGGTCGAGGAGCCCGGACCACCGTTCATGGAGGGCCGGCACTACGCGATCTTCGCGACCGGCGACACCGGGGAGCGGCGCGTGTACACGATCGAGCTCATCGGGGACGGGCCCAGCGGCGCCATCCGGGTGTGGGAGGACGACACCGGCCAGGGGACGTTCGAGATCGTCGACGGGCGCTTGCTGATCGAGATGCAGCGGATGGTCCCGCCAGAGCAGCACGAGATCCTCGAGCCCAACGTGTTCGAGGGGTCGCTGGCCGACGACGGATCGGGCTTCAGCGGCACGTGGACGCGCGAGAGCTGGATGGGGGTGAAGGGCGATGTGCAGTTGACGGGCGAGAGCGAATCCGTGCCGTTCGATGCCCGCCGTCTGTGAAGCGACGATTCGAGTGACCGCGTGGCCCGACGAGGGGGTTCAGGCGCTCGGAGGTGGCGTCTGCGGGCTCCGGCCAAGAGGATCTTCGCGGAGCTCGCCGCTGGTTGCGCTCCTGCGTGATGGTGGACGATACTCCTGCGACGAAGACCGAGGCGCGCCCGACGAACGGACCCGAGCAAGGTAGGTCTGCCCCTTGCACACCATCAGCAGACACTATCAGCCAGGCGACGAGGTCCAGATCAATCGGCTGTACCGCACCATCACCGGCAGGGACCGCAGCGCCGCCGAGTTCGCCTGGGAGTGGCTCGACACCTGGGCCGGGCAGGGGAGCATGAACCTGGTCTTCGACCTCGACCGCGAGGAAGGCGATCAGCTCGTCGCCCAGTACAGCCTCATCCCCACGCCGCTCAGCGTCTGGGGCAGGCCCGCTCTCGCGGGCAAGACCGAGAACTGCATGAGCCACCCCGATCTCCGGGGCTCGGGCCTGTACTCCGCTCACGAGCGCGAGTGCTTCGAAAAGGAGAAGACGAAGTACAGCTTCTTCTTCACCACCGCCGGCGAGGTCACCGGCGGCGCCGTCGGCAGGGTCCGCATGAAGCTCGGCTACACGGCCTTCGACAACTGGGCCAAGTACACGCTGTGGCTGCGGACCGGCGCGCTCCGCGAGGAGCTCAGCGCGATGGTCGCCGACAAGGGCACGGTCGGGAAGACGCTGGCGCCCGCGCTGAGCGGCCTGTTCGCCATGCTGCTGCAGACGTACAGCCGCCTGCGGCGGCGGCGCACGTGCGGCTACCGGGTCGCGGTCCATGCCCCGGCGGAGGCACCGCTGGACGAGATCGCGAGTCTCTGGGAGCGGAACCGGGAGCGCTACGGCATCAGTGTCGATCGCAGCGCAAGCTACCTCCGGTGGCGGGTCAACGACGATCCCTACATCGAGCACGAGTACCTGACCATGTACGGCGACGACGGTCTTCTGGGCTACGTCATCTGCTACGTCCAGGGCGACACGCTGTACGTCGTCGACATCCTTGTGGACGGCGCACACACCGCGTTGTTCCGCCACCTTCTTGCCGCGCTGGCCCGGCGGGGCCGGGAGCTCGGCGTCGACCGCATCAAGTGCCTGGCGCTGCGACGCTCCCGCCTCCTGCCGCGTCGCCTGAGGAGCGCCGGCTTCCTCGACACGGCCGTCCTGTGGCCGGCCACCTTCATCCGGAGCCTCCGTCCTCGCCAGTTCTTCCTCTACATCCCGGAGGAGCTGCGGGGCGATCCCAAGGTCTCGGATCATGCCGGCTGGTACATCACGGAGCTCGTCCTCGAAGGACGACTGCGAGGGACCTAGCCGGCATGAGACACGAAAGGACGCAGACATGGACGTAGTCGATTTCCGCGTACGGTTCCGGACGGAACACATGCTCGGCCCCTGGAACCCGGACGACCCGGCGCCCCATTTCTCGCAGTACATCACCCTGTACAAGATGCGGCCCAGGCTCACGCCGCTGGACATGCCGGCGTACGTGGCCGAGATGACCAGCGGCGGCGTGTCGCGAGGCGTCGTGTGCGGCGGTTCCATCGAGGACAACGATCACCTCATGGAGGTCCGCGTGTCTCTCGACGAAGACCCCTTCTACTACATCGCCGGCGTTCACCCGAAGTACGGCGTGCGCCGCAACCTCGAGGAGCTGGAGCGGTGCCGTGAGGCCGGCTTCCTGGGGGTCAACATCGGCCCGTACATCTGGGGAGTCCCGGCCAACGCCAGCGTGCTCTATCCCATCTACGCGTACTGCGAGAGCCACAACCTGGTCGCCATCGTCCACGGCAGCCTGCACTACAATCGCTTCCAGAGCATGTGGCTCGGCGACCCCAAGTACATGGACGAGATCGCGATCGACTTCCCGAACCTCAAGCTGGTGATCTCGCACGCCGCCAACGGCTTCGGCACCCTGGGTCTGGCCGTCGCGCAGAAGCACCCGAACATCTTCCTCGAGTTCAGCGCTCTGTGGCCGCAGTACCTTCCCGAAGCGACGCTCCAGGCCGTCAACACCTACCTGAAGGACCGCTGCCTGTTCGGCACCGACTACCCGCTGGTCGAGTTCGGCGCCGCGGTGGAGGCATGGTCCGCCGCCGTCAAGCCGGAGGTGAGGGAGCTGTTCTTCGCCAAGAACGCGGAGAGGTGCCTGTTCGGCGAGCCCCGCTGAGGCGAGCGCCTGCGCCTACGTTCAGGCCGAGGCCGGCGAGGCCGAGGCATGGCAGCGCAGGGGATCCAATGGCGTACGAGGGCAGGAGCCGTGGTCCCGCTCCAGAAGGGGAGAGGCAGCTGGATGTCCCGGATAGAGGAGGATGCCGTCGTGAAGACACTGCTCACAGGGGTGCTCGTCATCGCTCTCGTCCTTGCGGTCGCCGCGTGCGGAGGTGCGGAGGACAAGGCTGCGGAGGAGATCGGCGAGGCGATCGGCGGCAACGTCGAGATCGACGACGACACGGTGACCATCACGACCGACGAGGGTGAGGCCACCATCTCGGGCGGCGAGGGCGCCTTGGCTGAGGGCTTCCCCGAGGAGTTCCCGATCTACGACGGCGCGACCGTGAAGGCTTCGGCCGCGGTCGAGAGCGGTGGGAAGACGCAGTACTCCGCGACACTGAGCACCTCTGACTCGGTGACCGACGTCTACGACTGGTACAAGAGCGAGCTGTCGTCGGACGGCTGGGCCATCGAGAACGACATGCACATCAGCACCGGCGAGGGCGAGTCGGCCGTGCTCGCGGCGAAGAAGAGCGGGATGGAGGCGGCCGCCACCATCGCGCAGGACGACGGCGCGACCGCCATCGTGATCGCCCTCATGGTCGAGGGCTGAGGCCCCGCGCGGACGATCCGCATTGGCGTCCGCCGTCAGGAGCGCGTGCGCGGCCGGAGGTCATGAGAGGGGGAGAAGATGGCTGGCGAGGAAGGACTCGAACCTTCAATCCCCTGATCCAGAGTCAGGTGCCTTGCCAATTAGGCCACTCGCCAGCGGTGCCCGCAGGCCAGTTGAGTGTACCGCGCCCCGGGCGCTCTCCTCAAGCGTAGCGCCGGCAGGCGCCGGGACGGTCGGGCGGGCGGTCGGGCGGGCGCCGCCGGCCCGACGGAGTCAGGCCGTGTTCTGCCGGCCCTGCGCCTGCAGCTTCGCCCACGTGTCCCTGAGCGTGAGCGCCCGGTTGAACACGAGGGCATCGGGCGCCGAGTCGGGGTCGAGGCAGAAGTAGCCGAGGCGCTCGAACTGCACGGTCTCGCCGGCCGGCAGGCCGGCGAGCGACGGCTCCACGGCGCAGCTCCGGAGCACGGTCTCGGAGTCCGGGTTCAGGTCGTCGAAGAGGTCACCACCGTCGGCCCCGGGGTACGGGCTCCGGAAGAGGTGGTCGTAGAGCCGGACCTCGGCGGGCACGGCGTGAGCGGCCGACACCCAGTGGAGCGTCGCCTTGGGGCGGCGGCCGTCGGGAGCGTCGCCGCCGCGGGTGGCCGGGTCGTACGTGCAGCGCAGCTCCACCACCCGGCCGTCCGCATCTTTCACGACCTCGCGACAGGTGACGAAGTACGCGGACCGCAGCCGCACCTCGCGGCCGGGGGCCAGGCGGAAGAACTTGCGCGGGGGCTCCTCCATGAAGTCGCCGCGCTCGATCCAGAGCTCGCGGGCGAACGGCACGCGCCGGGTCCCGGCGGAGGCATCCTCCGGGTTGTTGGGGACCTCGACCTCCTCGACCTGCCCCTCGGGGTAGTCCTCGATGACGAGCTTGAGCGGATCGAGGACCGCGAAGCGGCGGAGCGCCCTCCGGTTGAGCACAGCGCGCACGGCGTGCTCGAGCATCTCCACCTCGACGACGTTGTCCGCCTTCGCTACTCCGACCATCGTCGCGAGGTCGCGGATGCCCTCCGCGGGGAAGCCGCGCCGGCGCAGGCCCGACAGGGTGGGCATGCGGGGATCGTCCCAGCCGCGCACGTGACCCTCGTTGACGAGACGCAGGAGGAAGCGCTTCGAGAGGACGGTGTGCGTGAGATTGAGCCGGGCGAACTCGTACTGGTGCGGGCGCGAGGGCACCGGCAGGTTGTCGACGAGCCAGTCGTAGAGCGGCCGGTGGTCCTCGAACTCCAGGGTGCAGATGGAGTGCGTGACGCCCTCGATCGCGTCGGATTGCCCGTGGGCGAAGTCGTAGGTCGGGTAGACGCACCACGCGGCGCCCGTCCGCGGATGCTCCGCGTGGAGGATCCGGTACAGGATCGGGTCGCGCATGCTGATGTTGCCGGCGGCCATGTCGATCCGCGCGCGCAGCACGCGAGCTCCGTCGGGGAACTCGCCGGCGCGCATGCGCTCGAAGAGGTCGAGGCTCTCCTCCGCCGGCCGGTCGCGCCACGGACTCTCGCGGCCGGGCTCGGTGAACGTGCCGCGGTGCTCGCGGATCTCGTCGGCCGTGAGGTCGTCGACGTAGGCCTTGCCGGTCCGCACGAGGTGGACGGCCCATTCGTAGAGCTGCTCGAAGTAGTCCGAGGCGAAGTACAGGTGCTCGCCCCAGTCGAAGCCCAGCCAGCGGACGTCGGCCTCGATGGCGTCGATGTACTCCTGCTCCTCCTTCATCGGGTTCGTGTCGTCGAAGCGCAGGTGGCAGCGGCCGCCGAACTCGCGGGCGATGCCGAAGTTGAGGCAGATCGACTTCGCGTGGCCGATGTGCAGGTAGCCGTTCGGCTCGGGGGGGAAGCGGGTGACGACGGTCTCGTGCCGGCCCTCGCGAAGGTCGGCGGCGACGATCTCGCGGATGAAGTCGCCACGCTCGGGCGAGGCTGGCGTCTGGCTGCTCACGCGGCCGAGGATAGCACAGGGCGCGGCGGGGGTCGGGGGTTCGACTCGCGACGGCGTACACTGGCGGACGACATGCCTCGCCGTCGCCCTCCCCATCGATGACGCCACGGTCGCTCATCCGGGTCGTCATCGTCCCAGCGCTGCTCGTGACCGCCGCCGTCTGTCTCGCCGCCTGCGGCGGCGACGACGAGCGCACGCCGACGGTCGCCGGTCAGACTCCGGCGCGCGAGACCGGCGGCGCCGCCACAGCGGCGGCGGCGACTCAGTCTGCGTCGCCTTCGACGCGGCGACCCCACGGCGCCTTTCCGTTGCGGCTCCCGCTCACGCCGCGTCAGCTCGCCGGGCAGCGGGTGATCTACAGCTACCCGGGGACCGCGCCGCCGCGTCGCCTGCTCGCGGCCATCAGGGCCGGCGAGGCCGCGGGGGTCATCCTCTTCGCGGAGAACATCACGAGCCGGGCGCAGATCCGCAAGGTGATCGCACGGCTCCAGAGAGCCGCGGCGCAGAGCCCCGTCGAGGAGCCGCTGCTCCTCATGATCGACCAGGAGGGCGGGTACGTGCGGCGTCTCCCGGGGGCGCCCGTCTCGTCGCAGAAGACGATAGGGCTCTCGGCCGACCCCGTCGCCGCGGCGCGCGCGGCCGGTCGCGCCGCGGGCCTGAACCTGAAGAGTGTGGGAATCAACGTGAATCTCGGCCCGGTCCTCGACGTGGCCCGGGCCGCCGGGGGCTTCATCGACGACGCCCGCCGCTCCTACGGCACCGACCCGGCTCTCGTGGGCCGCCTGGGGGCGGCGTTCGTCGCCGCCCAGCAGCGGACGGGAGTCGCCGCCACCGCGAAGCACTTCCCCGGGCTCGGCGCGGCGCCGTCGTCCGGGAACACGGACCACGGCCCTACGACGATCGGCGTGCGGCTCTCGGCCCTGCGGGCCGTCGACGAGGCGCCCTACAGGCCCGCGATCGCTGCGGGCCTGCGCCTCGTGATGGTGTCGTGGGCGGTCTATCCTGCGCTCGACGACCGGCCGGCGGGCCTCTCGCCGGTCGCGATCGGGCAGGAGCTCCGGGCCCGGCTGGGGTTCGGCGGCGTCACGGTGACCGATTCCCTCGGTGTCGCCGGCCTCAGAGGCCACGGCCCCATCGGCAACCGCGCTGTGCTCGCGACCGAGGCGGGGATGGACCTGCTCCTGTGCGCCGGCAGGGATCTGAGCGAGGGTACCCGTGCCGTCGACGCTCTGGCCCGCGCGCTCGAGCGGGACCGGCTCGATCGGCCGGCCTTCGTCGCCGCGGTCCGGCGCGTGCTGGCCCTGCGCGCCGCCGTCGACTGACCCGGACCTCCCGGGGCCGGCGCAGCGAGTGGGCGGCGGCTACCGCCGGGAGAGCGCGAAGCGCACGAAGCGCGACCGCAGGTGCTCGCTGGCGAGGAGCTTCTCGACGGGCGGGAGCGACAGGACGGCCGCGAGGACGGCATTGGCGAAGGCGGGCCCTCGGCCCGCCGCTCCGTCCACGAGCAGTTCCGCCAGCCGTCCCCGCTCCAGCATCCGCCGGGTGAGCGCCTCGACGGGGTTCAGCGGCACGTAGGGCGGCCGCGGCCGCCGCTCCATCGCGAGGGCCTCGTGCCGGCACACGTCCACACAGACGCCGCAGCCGAGGCAGCGCTCGAGGTCGATGCGGCTGAGCAGGCGCTTCGCCGCCTCCCCTCCATTCTCCGACCGCGGACTTCGGGGCACGAGGGAGATCGCCTCCACGGGACACGCGCGCACGCAGCGGCCGCACCCGTCGCAGCGCTCCCGGTCGCGCGCAGGCTCGAAGCCGCTCGGCTGCACGATGGGCAACCCCACTCGCGCCGAGTGGAGTTCGTGGCAGCAGCACCGGCAGCAGTTGCAGATGTAGCTGATCTCCTGCCGGACGTTGTCGGCGATGTGGACCAGGCCGTTCTCGCGCGCCGCGCGGAGGATGTCGAGTCCCTCCTCCTTGTCGATCGGTCTGGCGAGGCCGTGGCGGATGAGGTAGCCGGCGGCTGTCCCAAGGCTCAGGCAGGTCTCCAGAGGGTTGTCACAGCGGGTGCCGAGATGTTCGGCCGCGTGGCGACAGAAGCAGTTGGTGACGCTCACCAGCTCGGCGGTCTCCAGACACGATGAGGCGCGCTCCCAGTCGAGGACCTCGGGCACGAGGTCCTCGACGGCCGTCGCCTCGTGCACGAGAGTCCGGCCGAGGGCCGTCGCGCCGACCGCGACCTCCTCGAGGAGCTCGGTGTCGGCCTTCATGTAGGCGTCGTAGGCTCTGGCGAGCCGCGCCTTCGGCAGGCCGTCGTCGAGACGCATCATGGAGAACTCGAAGAAGCCGACGACCGGAGGCGCGAGCATGTACGTGGTCGCGCCTGTCCGTGGGTCGTGGAGGTCGAGCACCAGCCCCTTGTCGGCCATCGCCTCGAGCCGGGCGCGGAGCGTCTCCGCGCCCATGCCTGTGCGGCGGGTCAGCGCCTCGACCTGGGTGGGGATGACCGGAAGGCGGGCCGCGAGCGCCGCGTCCTCGGGCGAGAAGAGGATCTCGAGGATGTCCTGCCAGGCGTCGCGCGCCGCCGGGTCCCGGGGCTCGACCATGGCGACCGGCCCCCGCGCCAGGCGAGCCGCCAGAGCGCGATGCTCGCTGCGCAGGAACGCGCCGTGACCCACGTCGTCTCCCTCCCTTGATGGCCCCCGAGATCGGCGCCGCGTCGGCTCAGGCTGCGGCGAGCAGCCAGGGTGCGGCCCGGTGAGCCGCTGGTGGGAGCGTACTACGTGAGCGACGACCTGCCGACGGCGTTCTTCTCGGGGTGCGCTGCGCCGATCGCTGCGCCGACACCTCATGATGGGATGTGAGCGCACCCCCGTTCGGGGGTACGGGTCGGTAGAGTCCTCCGAGGGAGGCGGACGGCATGGCGGATGCGGAGGGGGCGGTCTTGTCCGAGGTGGGCGGCGTCGAGCTGCAAGGAGTCGGCAAGGTCTACGGCAGTGGAGCCATCGCCGTGCACGCGCTCAAGCATGTCGATCTCGTCATCGAGCCGGGGCAGTTCGTCGTGATGCTCGGCCCGAGCGGCTCTGGCAAGACGACCTTCCTCAACCTCGTGGGCGGCATCGAGGAGCCATCGGAGGGCAGTCTGCGCGTGGCCGGACGGGACCTCACGAGCCTCTCCCGTGCGGAGCTCACGCGGTATCGACGCGAGCACGTGGGCTTCGTCTTCCAGTTCTTCAACCTGGTGCCCACGCTGACCGCGCTCGAGAACGTCCAGCTCGTCGGGGAGCTCGCCGGCGAGGGCGAGCACAGCGCCGCCGCGCTCGAGGCGGTCGGCCTCGCCGACCGCCTCGAGCGCTTCCCCTCGGAGCTGTCCGGCGGGGAGCAGCAGCGCGTGGCGATCGCCCGTGCCCTCGTCAAGCAGCCGCGGCTCCTGCTGTGCGACGAGCCGACCGGGGCTCTCGACCTCGAGACGGGCCGGCAGGTGCTCGCCCTCTTGCACCGCGCGAGTCGCGGCGACGGGCGCACGGTGATCGTCGTCACGCACAACTCGGCCATTGCGAGAGCGGCCGACCGCATCATCCGCATGGGCAGCGGTGAGATCGTCGAAGACGTCGTTCAGGACGCGCCGCTCTCGCCCGAAGAGGTCGTGTGGTGAAGCCTCGGCCGCGAGAGGTGTCGCGCCGGCGGGCTGTCGCGTGAGCATCCTGCGGCGCAAGCTGCGGCGCGACATGGCCGCACGGCGTGCCCAGTTCCTCGCCGTCGTCGTGACCATCGGCCTCGGTCTGACGCTCTTCGCCCTCTCGTACGACGCCTACCGCAACCTGCTGGCCTCCTACCAGCGGGTCTTCGATCTGACCGACTTCGCCGACTACACGATCGGCGGGGGTGACACCGCGGCCGTCCTGAGAGCCGGGGAGGCCGTGCCTGGGGTCGAGACGGCGCTGGAGCGGCGCGTCGCCGACGTCCCGCTGCGCCTCGCCGGTCGCAAGCTGCTCGGCCGCGTGGTCGGGCTGCCGGCAGGAGCACAGCCGCCGATCAACGGCGTCCTCGTGCTGGACGGCGAGTACCTGCGGTCCGGCGACGCCGGCGGCGTGCTGGTCGAGAAGCACGCCGCCGAGCACTTCGGCCTCGCGCCCGGCGCGTCGCTCGAGGTGCTCGCCGCCGACGACTGGCGACCTCTCGAGACTGGTCGGCACGGCCGCCTCGGCGGAGTACCTGTGGCCGGCGCGCAGCCGGCAGGAGGTGCTGCCCTCGGCCGACGACTTCGCCGTCGTCTTCGCTCCCGAGGCGCTGCTCGACGAGCTCGATCCGGCGACCGTCCGGTCGGAGGCGCTCTTCGCCTACTCGGCCGGCGCGGACCGGCCGGCCGCGGACGAAGCCCTCGGCCGGATCGCCGCGCGGTACGACGCCGTCGACGCCTTCGCCCAGATCGACCAGCCGTCGAACGCCGCGCTGAGCGAGGACATCCAGGGGTTCGGCGCCATGGCGGTCATGTTCCCCGCCCTGTTCCTGGGCGCGGCCGGCATGGCCAGCTACGTCCTGCTCACCCGTCTCGTCCTCGCCCAGCGCAGCCAGATCGGCCTCATGCTCGCGAACGGCTTCGGCAGGGGCGCGGTGTTCCGCCACTACCTCGGCTTCGGTCTTGCGGCGGGGCTGCTCGGTACGGTGCCGGGTCTCGTTGCCGGGATCCTCTTGGCGCGCTCCGTGACCCGTCTGTACACCGACGCGATCTCCGTCCCCGTGCGCGTGGTCGAGCTTCACCCCGAGACCGTCGTCGTCGGTGTGCTCTTCGGGCTCGGCGCGGGTGCACTGGCGACGCTGGCGCCGGCCCTGCGCGCCTCGCGCCTGGCGCCGGCGACGGCCATGCGCGGGGCGGACATGGGCGGTCGCGGCGGCCGCAGCGCGCTGGAGCGGGTCGTGCCGCCGCTGCGGCGCCTGCCGGCGCGCTGGAAGATGGTCGTGCGCGGCATCGCGCGCAGTCGCCGCCGCTCGGTGTCGACCGCGCTCGGGGTCGTCTTCGCGGCCACGTTGATCCTGACGTCGTGGGGCATGCTCGACACTGTCCAGGTGCTGCTCGCGCGCCAGTTCGGCGAGGTGCAGAAGCAGGATGCGCAGGTGTACCTGGCGCCGGGCGCGTCGCGCGCGACGCTCGACGAGGTGGCGCAGGTCGAGGGTGTGAAGCGCGTGGAGTCGGTCGCCGAGTCCGCCGTCGCGGTGCGCTCGCCTGTCGGCTCCTACCAGACCTCGCTCCTGGCCTTCGGGCGCGACACCACCATGCACGGCTTCTCGCCGGTCTCCGGCGGTCCCGACGGGCTGCCGGCCGAGGGGGTCCTGCTCGGCGCCGCGCTGGAGGAGCGGCTCGACGTGGGGGTCGGCGACAGGGTGAGCATCGTGCTCCCCGCGCTCGGCGTCACGCTCGAGGAGCGCGTCGCGGGCTTCGTCGCCGAGCCGCTCGGGACGCTCGCGTACATCGCGCTGCCCGAGCTCGCCCGGGCGCTCGGCCGCCCCGAGGCCGAGATCGTCAACGCCCTCATGGTCGACATCGACCCGGCGGCCGACCAGGGTGAAGTGCGCGACCGCCTGGCCGCGGTCTCGGGCGTGGCGGCGGTGGTCGACTCGCGCGCCATGGAGCGGGCCGCGGACGAGTACATGGGCCTCTTCTACGCCTTGATCGGCCTGATGGTCGCTCTCGGCGCGGTCATGGCGTTCGCTCTGATCTTCACCACCATGTCGGCGAACGTGTCGGAGCGGGTCACCGAGCTGGCCTCGCTGCGCGCCGCGGGGATGGGCAGGAGAACGCTCGCCCGCCTGATCACCGGCGAGAACATGCTGCTGACGGTCCTCGGCATCGTGCCCGGCCTCGTCGTCGGCTACCTCGCGGCGCGCCTGTTCATGGCCATGTTCAGCAGCGACCTGTTCTCGTTCGACCTGGCCATGCGCCCGACCACGCCGGTCTTCGTCGCGGCGGCGCTGCTGGTCGCGGCCCTGGTGTCGCAGTGGCCCGTCCTGCGCGCCGTCGACCGCGTCGACATCGCCAAGGTGGTGCGCGAGCGCTCGCAGTGAGCGCAGCGTCAGTCGTGAAGACCAGCGAGACAGACCCGGCCATCGTCGTCGACGCTCTGCGCAAGACCTACGGCGCGACGACGGCGGTCGACAGCGTTGGCCGTCGGCGCAATCCTCCTTGTCTCTTGTGACGCGCGGCGACTGGAGATCCTTCAGCGGGTGGGGGAACGAGCGACGATCCGAGAGTCGCCGCCGAGCGGCGTCAGTGGTTCGCGCAACGCAGGACACGGGAGGGTCGGACGACGGGAGCGACGACCGACCCGAGAGAGATCGTCGAGGCGCCGTCGGCGAACGGGGGGAGCTGACGGCGACGGCCTGCTGCTGAGCGCCGGCTCAACCCTTGTCGTGCGGTGATATCACGCGCCTTCTTCGAGGTGCAGGGCCAACTCCTCGTCGAAGCGCGAGCGCTGCGCGCGGCGCACCTCCACCCCGGCCTCGCGCAACACGTAGCTCGGCCCTTTCTTGACCGCCTGCCGGGTGACGAGCACGTCGATGCCCTGCTCTACCAGCCACTCGGCGACGAGGATGCCCTTCTGTGTGGGGGCTCCCAGATGCGGGTTGGGGAGGATCTGCTGCCGGACGATGCGCCGGTCGCCCGTGTGCACCTCGGCGAGGCCGAAGTGCGGGGCCTCGCCGAACTCGTTGCCGATCTCGCCGTCGGCAGACGCCAGCGGCGCCGCGATGTGCAGCGTGTCGCGGCGCGGGGGTTCGAGATGGAAGTTGACCCGCTCCACCGTTGGGAGCTCGGCACGGATCGTCGTCTCGAGACGCTGGGTCGCCGCATGGGCAGTGGCCAGATCGTCGGTGCGCAGCCGCAGAGTCGCTTCGAGGAAGAGGTAGCGCCCCGCGCTGCGCACGGCGAGTCCGTCGACCTGCTGGATCAGGGCCTCTGAGGCCAGTGTGCGCTCGATGCGTGACAACGTCGCGGCGTCGACCGAGGCGTCGAGGAGCACCTTCATGCCGCCGACCAGCAGTCCCCAGCCAGAGTAGATGGCGAAGACGAGGATGCCGACGGCGGCGAGACGGTCGACGTTGAAGCCGGCGTAGGTCGAGACGACGGCCACCAGCGCGAGCGACGTCGACAGGACGTCCGTCTGGCGATGCCTGCCGTCGGCGATGAGCGCCGGCGAGGAGAGTCGTTTGCCGCGCGAGCCGGCGTACCATCCGTAGGCCCAGGTCGCGATGATGGTGGCGACGACACCGGCGATGACCCACGCGTCGATCGCGGTCTCGGCCTGTTGCGTGGTGAAGGCGCGCACCGCGATCTCGTAGGACGCGATGAAGATGAGGACCGCGATCCCCACCTGGATCAGGTTCTCGATCTTGTACAGGCCGAACGGGAATCTGGGCGTCGAACGGTCGGCCAGGCGGACGCCGAGCCACAGCACGAGCGCTGCCACGACATCGACGGCGCAATCGACCGCCATCGCCGTCAGTGTGAAGCTGCGGGAGAGCGCCGCCATCGTCACGGTCAGCGCCACCAGGGCGACGTTGACGACGAGGCCGCCGAGCGCGACGCGCGCCACGGTGCGGCTTGCGGCGGCGTGGTCGAGGCCCATGGGCGCTGGGGCAGTGCTTGGCTGCGGCAATGCGGTCGACCTCCCGTAACTGCGAGTCCAAGACGGGTCCAGTCTACTCCCGGCGTCGGTCTCAGCCGCCCGACCCCCGCGTCGGCCCGCCCTTCTTCTGCTCGTGTGATGGCGCGCAACGAGCCGCCCGATGCAGCCGGGTGCTCCTGGCCCAGGGGGTATCTCATGGATGATGGAGAAGGTGCCCCTTGACCGTTCGCGTTCATGACGGAACAGGCGCCCAGTGGTTCACGCGTCATGCGGGGGGCATCTCTCGAAGAGCACGACTCGGCCGGCGCGAGATCACGTCTCGCTGTCGCAGGGCGGAGACGCTACCGGCGCAAGGGAGGAACATGGCCGATGAGGACACCATGCGCAGACAGGAGGCCGCCGCCGAGCAGGAGCTCACCGGACTCCGTGCCGAGGCGCGCCGCGACATGACGGTGGTCCGGCCGAACGGGCCGGCGCCCGGCGCGGTCCGGGTCACCATCCTGGTCGACAACGACCGGGGCGCCCCAGGGCTCCGCGCCCAATGGGGTCTCGCCGTCTGGGTCGAGACGGAGAGCGGCAGGATCCTGCTCGATAGCGGCGCAAACGATGCCTTCTGGCGCAACGCCCTGAGGCTCGGCATACCCGTCGAGGAGGCCGACGCCTTCGTCCTCAGTCACGGTCACGGCGACCACGGCGGCGGCATCGCGAGAGTCGTCGAGGCGGCTCCAGCCGCCCGCATCGTGCTGCACCCCGCGGCTCTTGCGCCCCACATGTCGCTTGGCCGGACGGGCAAGGTGGACTCGATCGGCCTGTCTGCCCGCGCTCTGACGGCCTTGCGGGCGGCGCCCGAACGGATGGTCTGGGCGCTCGGCCCGGTCGAGGTGGCGCCGCGCGTCTGGGCCAGCGGGCCCATCCCGCGGCGCCACCCGCTCGAGGAGGCCGAGCGCAACTTCTTCCTCGACCGCGCCTGCACTGTGAGGGACCACGTCGTCGACGACCAGGCTGTCTGGGCCGAGACGCCCTCAGGCCTCGTCGTACTGCTCGGCTGCGCGCACGCCGGCGTCATCAACACTCTCGACCACGTGCGTCGTGTCGCCGCGGATCCCCACGCTGGGGCGGCCGACGCGGTGCCGCTCGCGGGCGACGGTCTGCCGCGGGTCACGGCGGTGATCGGCGGCATGCATCTGCTGCACGCGTCGCCTGCGAGGCTTCGGGCGACGGGCGACGCGCTGGAGGCCGCCGGCGTGCGGCTCGTCGCCCCTGTGCACTGCACCGGCAAGCGCGGCAGGGACCATGTGCGCGAGCGCCTCGCCGACGCCTACGTAGGGTGCGTGACGGGCAGCGTGCTCGAGATCGACTGAGTCTGTCACCGCGATGGGGGACCAGGCGACGCTCAGGGCGCCGCCCTTCGCCCGGCGAGACGGTCCGACGACGCGAAGGGGCGGCGGGCCGTCCGGCCCGCCGCCCCTTCGCTCACCTTCGAGTATCTCGCAGGTCCTTCGTCAGTCGGCCGCCACCGGCCTCAGATGAACAGGTTGACGTTGGCCTCGTCGGCCTCGCCGAGGTAGGAGGCCACGCCGGCGTACTCGATGCCGTCGACGAACTCGTCCTTGGCAAAGCCCAGGACGTCCATGGTCATCGTGCAGGCCACGAACTTGACGCCCTGCTCCCGGGCGCTCTCGAAGAGCTCCTCGAGTGACATGGCCTTCTGATCCTTCATCGCTTTGCGCATCATGGGAGCGCCGGCGCCGGCGAAGTTCATCTTGGAGAGCCCCAGTTTCTTCGTGCCCTTGGGCATCATCTTGCCGAACATCGACTGTAAGGTGGTCTTCTTGGCTTCCGTCTGCACCTTCTCCGGCTTGCGCAGGATGTTGAGGCCCCAGAACGTGCAGAAGATGGTCACGTCGTCGCCCATCGCGGCGGCGCCGTTCGCGATGATGAGGGCCGCCATCACTTTGTCGAACTCTCCGCTGAACAGGATGATCGTCTTCTTGGTGGTCGTATCCACTGCGACTCCTTGGGTTCGGTCAGATCAGGACGCGTGCGCTTTGCGCAGGTAGTGCGAGAGGTCCTGGAAGCGCATCGTGTCGCCCGCGGCGTTGCCGAGGTTCACGAAACACATCGGGCACATGGTGACGGCGTCGGTGGCCGCGGCGCGCAGCTCCTCGACGCGCTTCTCGGCGTTGGCTGCCGCCTTCGCCGGGTAGAGCGACTCGATGGGGCCGCCGCAGCACCACGTCTGGCGGCCCGTGTGCTCCGGCTCTCTGATGGTGACCCCGGCGGCCGCGAGCAGCTCGCGTGGCTCGTCGACGATGCCTTCGTAGCGGGCGAAGACGCAGGAGTCGTGAACGACGACCCCACCCGCGGGAGCGCGGTTCGTGGCCGGTTCGTCCGTCGATACCGTCGTCGCGAACCCCTTCTCGACCAGCACCTCCAGGTAGCTGCGCACCTGCACGTCGTACCCCTCGAGCACTTTCGGGTAGACGCTGCGCAGCATGGTGGTGGTATGTGGGTCGATCGTGATGACGCTCTTCACGCCGTGCTTTTTGAAGACGGCGTGGACGCGGCGTGCATGCTCGGCGACGACCTCGTCGGTGCCCAGGTCGTAGGCCAGGGCGCCGGAGTAGAGGTCGTCCTCGTAGAGGGCGCCGAACTCGACGCCGACCTTGCGCAGCAGATGGACGACGTTGATCGGCACCTGGTCGTAGACGGCGCGCTCCGCCGCCGACGGCCGCGCCATGAACGCCGAGATGTTGATGAGGCGGTTCACCCTGCGGCCGAGACCCGTGTACTTGGCGAGCCACGACTCGCCGAACTTCATCTCGGCCTTCACGAGGCCCTCGATGTACGGGATGAGCTGGTACATCATGCCGGTGTAGAGGACGGTCTCGCCGCCGCGCGGCAGGTCGAGACCCTCGGTCCATCTGGTGGCTACTTTGGCGGACAGCGGCAGGACGGACTGCCGCAGGCGCAGGTTGTCGGCCAGGATGCCGATGACGTCGCCGGTCGGGAGAGGCATGGTCACCCCTCCCCGAGGTCGTAGAGCGTGCGGACGATGTGGTGTCGTAACGTGCGCACGTTCTCGGCGATGTGCACGCCGGACGGGCAGTTCTCCTCGCACATCCTGCAGAGCAGGCACGAGAAGACCGTCTCGGTCTCGGCGCGCACGCGCTCGTCCATGCCGAGCAGCACGTAGCGGAACAGCTTGCGCGGCTGGACGTCGACGCCCATCGGGCAGATGGCGGAGCAGACCCCGCAGTTCATGCAGGCGTCGGCGTTGAACTCGTCGGAGCGTTCCAGCTCCGTCGCCAGGCCGGGGTTCACGAGAGCCGTCATGCGCCCTCCCTCTCCACCACTTGGTAGCGGAAGTAGCCTTCGTCCGTGACTTCCTTGATCTCAGCGAGCCAGCCGTACTTGCGCAGACCCATCACCCAGAACATCACCTCATGGGATGGCCGCTCGAGGGCGGCCGCGAGCTCCGGCACCGTCAGCGGGCCGTCGGCGAGTGCCGCCAGGATGCGGCGGCGCATCACCTGCTCGTCGCGCACGATCTCGCGGACGCTGCGCTGGCCCGGAGCCGCCTCCCTGATGGCGGGGGCGCCTGCGGTCGTGTCTGCGGTGGTCGGCGTCATGAGCAGCTCACCTCCATCATGCCGTCGATCATTGACTTGATCTGGGCGTCGCTGTAGCCCTGCAGGTCGGTCGCGTCGACCGGGCACACCGGGACGCAGCCGCCACAGCCTTTGCAGGCCGTCCTGATGACCTGGGCCACCTGCTTGCCGTCGATCTCGATCTGCTCGAGGGCGTCGTAGGGGCAGGCCTCGAGGCACTTGCCGCACCACGTGCAGGCGTCGGTGTCGACGATGGCGACCATGGGGTCGAGCTCGGCGTAGCCGCGCTTGAGCATGGCGCCGCTGTGCGTGACCGCGGCGAGGCCGCTGGCGACGGCTTCGGCCGAGTTCTTGGGCGACTGACAGGAGCCACAGATGGTGACCCCGTCGACGATGGTCTCGACCGGGCGCAGCTTGGGGTGGATCTCATTGTAGAAGCCGTCGTTGCCGACCGGAAGCTTGAGGGCGCTCACCATCTCACCGTTCTCGCGTGGCACCATGCCGGTGACGAGCACGACGAGGTCGGCCGGAATCGCGACCTCTTCGCCCTCGGTGAGCAGGTCCTTCGCGGTGACTTTGAGGCCGCCGGCGCCAAGGCGCTCCACCGTCGGCGGCTCATCGTCGGGCACGCGCAGGTAGAGCGAGCCCTTCTCACGCGACTCGGCCCAGAGCAGCTCGTACTTGCCGTACGTGCGCATGTCACGGTAGAGGTGATACTGGCGCAGCCCGCCGCCATCCTTGCCGGCCGCCTCGAGCGCCGCGTGCACCGCAGCCGTGCAGCAGTAGCGCGAGCAGTACGTGTGCGCGCCTTCGATGCTCTCGTCCTGGCGGCTGCCGACGCAGTAGATGTAGGCGATGGTCTTGACGGGGCGGCCGTTGAACTCGAGCGGGCCGGCGGCCTCGTCCACCATCTTCTTGAACTCGGGCAGCGTGAGCACGCCCTCCATGCCGTAGCCGAACTCACCGGCGGCCGGCTCGTAGGTGTCGAAGCCGGTGGCGACGATGATCGAGCCCGACGTCGACCTGGATCGTCTCAGGCTGCTCGCCGTGGACGGTGATCGTCACCTGGTAGTTGCCGAAGCTGCCGCTCTTGGCCGTCAGCTCGGCGTTCGTGAGCACGGTGATCGCCGGGTCGGCGCGCACCTTCTCCTCGAGGGTCGTCGATCAGCTCGGCGCCGTTGCGGCCGTGCGGGTACATCTCGCCGAAGCCGGCGACGCAGCCGCCGAGCTGCGGCTCCTTCTCGACGAGGAAGACGGAGAGGCCGATCTCGGCCAGGCCGAGGGCTGCGCGCAGGCCGGCGATGCCGCCGCCGACGACGAGGCTCGCCGGCGTCGTCTCGACGACGATGGGCTCGAGCGGCTCGGTGAGGCGCGTCCGGTTGATGCCGGCGCGCACCAGGCGCACCGCCTTGTCGGTCGCGCCGTCGTGGTCGTCGGTGTGCGTCCAGGAGCACTGCTCGCGGACGTTCACCTGGGTGTACTGGAACGGGTTCATGCCGGCGCGCTTGGCGACGTCGCGGAAGGTGCACCGTGTGGAGCTTCGGCGAGCACGAGGCGACGACGAGCGCGTCGAGGCCCTGCTCTTGGGCGTCCTGCACGATCTCCTGCTGCGTCGAGTCCGAGCAGGTGAACATGGCGGAGCGGGCGACGACGACGTCGTCGTCGCCCTTGATCGCCTCGACGACCTTGTCCACGTCGACGTAGTCGCCGATGTTGCCGCCGCACTGACAGACGTACACGCCGATCTTGCGCCCGCTCATGACGCCACCTTCACTTTCGGCTTTCTCCAGGTGGGCGGCGGCCTGGGCGACCGCGGCGCCGGCGTGGAGGATGGAGTCGGGGATGTCCTTGGCCCCGGCAGCCGCGCCGGCGACGAACACGCCGGGGAGGTTGGTGCGGCCGGGGTCCATGTCCTCGTCGGCCTCGCCGACGTAGTAGTAGTCGTCGAGCGCCGAGTCCGCCGTCCTCGAAGAGGGCGGCGGCCTCGCGGTTGGGCTGCACGCCGACCGCGAGCACGACCAGGTCGTGCTCCGCCTCGGCGAGCGCGCCGCCGTTCTCGATGTCCTCGTAGCGGAGCACGAGGTTGCCCTCGTCGGTCTCGCTGATCCCGGAGACGCGGCCCTTCACGAAGTTGGCGCCCATGTCCTTGGCCTGCTTGTAGAACTCGTCGTAGCCTTTGCCCACCGAGCGCACGTCGATGTAGTAGACGGTCACGTCGGCGAGCGGCAGGGCGCCCATGATGAGCTGGTTCTGCTTGACGGAGTACATGCAGCAGATGCTTGCGAGCACAGCGGGTTGTCGACGGTGTCGTCGCGGGACCCGGTGCAGAGGATGTAGGCGATGTTGTCCGGCACCTTGCCGTCGCTCGGGCGCAGCACGGCGTTGTACGGCCGCGTCGGCGCCAGCAGCCGGTCCATCTGCATGCCGGTGATGACGTTCTTGTATCGGCCGTAGCCGTACTGGGGCTTGGCGTCGGCGGGGAAGAGCGTGAAGCCGGTGGCCAGGACGACGGAGCCGACCTCGACCTCGATCTCCTCGCCGCGCATGTCGAGCTTGACGGCGTCGGCAGGGCAGAGCGTCGACGCAGGCGCGGCACTCGGAGCACACGCCGCAGTCGAGGCAGCGGCTCGCGCTGTGCAGCGCCTCCTCCTCGGTCATGGTCTCCTCGTCCGTCGTAGAACTCGCCCGGCGCCAGGGTCACCGTCTCGCGTGGGTTCAGCGGCTCGATGTGGCTGTAGGTGGCCTGCCGTCTCAGGACGGACTCTTTGTCCACCATCGGGAGCGGGCCGTCGAAGTCGGCGGGGTCGAGGGTCTCGCCCTGAAGCCAGCGATCGATCATGAACGCCGCCCGGCGGCCCTGCCCTGCGGCCGTGGTGATCATGGAGGGACCCGAGACGACGTCGCCGGCGGCGAAGACGTGGGGCACGCTGGTCTGCAGGGTGCCGGGGTCCGTCTGGATCGTCCCGCTGCTGTTGATCGGGAGCCCGAAGGCGCCCGTGTCGGGCCTCATCCCGGCGGCGACGACGACCAGGTCGCACTCCAGGCTTCCCCCGGTCTCCTCGTCGTAGCGAGGGCTGAACTTCCCCTCGTCGTTGTACACCGATACGCAGCGCATGAAATCGACGCTGCGCACCGTCTCGTCACCGGCGAACTGACGCACGCCGCATGAGTTCTGGAAGGCGACGCCTTCTGCCCGTGCCTCGTCGACCTCGAAGTCGTGGGCGGGCATCTGCTCGTGCGACTCGAGACTGACCACGCGGACCGACGCGGCCTTCAGTCGCAGGGCGCTGCGCGCGGCGTCGAGGGCGACGTTGCCGCCGCCGATCACGACGACGCGCTTGCCCTCCACCTCGAGCTCCTCACCGAGCTTGGCGGCCCGCAGGAAGTCGGAGGAGCGCATGACGCCGCGCAGGTCCTCGCCGGGGACGCCCAGCCTGGTGCCGAGGTGCGTGCCCACGGCCACGAGGACGGCGTCGTAGCCCGACGCGTGCAGCTCTTCGAGGTCCTCGACGCGCGAGTCGGTCGCGATGTCCACGCCGAGGGCGGTGACGTTGGCCACGTCGTCCTCGACGACATGGTTGGGAAGGCGGTAGGGAGGCAGGGCCAGGCGCAGCAGGCCGCCGGGTTGAGAGGCGGCTTCGAAGATCTTCACCTCGTACCCCTTGCGGGCGAGCTGCCAGGCGGCGGTCAGGCCGGCCGGGCCGGACCCGATCACGGCCACCTTCTTGCCGTTGGGGGCGGGGATCGTGACGGGCGCCCTGTCCTTGCCGTAGTGGGTGTCGGCGATGAAGCGCTTCAGCCGGCGGATGGAGACAGGCGCCTCGAGGTCGCCGCGCGTGCACTGCGCCTCGCAGGGCGCGTAGCAGGCACGGCCGAGGCTGCCCGACGAGAGGCGTCGCCTCGCAGACCAGGTCGAAGGCCTTCTCGTACTCGCCGCTGCGGACGAGCGCCACGTAGCCGTGCGCCTTGATGCCCGCCGGGCAGTCGAACGTGCACGGCGAGACGCCCTCGCGAGTGATCACGGCCTTCTTCGGCACGGCCTGCGGGAAGGCGATGTAGGCTGCGCGCCGCGACACCAGGTCGGCGTTGAACTCGTCGGGCACCGCGACGTTGCAGGCCATCTCGCACTGGCGACAGCCGGTGCAGGCGACCTCGTCGATGTACTTGGGCTTCTGCGTGATCTTCGCGTGGTAGGTGCCGTCGCCGTCGCCGCGGATGCCCTCGACCTCGGCGTACGTGAGGACGTCGATGTTGGGGTGGTGGATGGTCGCCGCCATCTTGGGGGTGGAGATGCAGCTCGCGCAGTCGAGCGTGGGGAAGACCTTGCTGAGCAGGATCATCTTGCCGCCGACGCTGGCCTCCTTCTCGACGACGAGCACCTTGTAGCCCATGTCGCCGAGCTTCAGCGCCGACTCCATGCCGCCGATGCCGCTGCCGACCACCAGAGCGTCGTACTTCATGCCGTCGCCTTCCGGGCCGGTCCGAGGTCCGACAGGGACCTCGCGTACTCGTGCATGTAGTTGGCGAAGGGCTCGGCGCAGACCGAGCAGATCGCGGCCATGCGCACGCGCTGCGGCTCGTAGCCCTGCTCCTCGAGCAGATACTGGGCGTCGGTCATGATGCCGGCCGTGCGCTCGGCGCAGTCGGGCAGGTACGCGCACTCCTCGCCGTCGGCGGCGATGAAGACGCCGTCGAAGCCCTGCTCCACCGCGTACAGCACCCAGTCCGGCTTGATGCCGCTGGTGCAGGGCAGGCTGATCACCATGACCTTGGGCGAGTAGTGCATGTGAGAACTGCCGGCCAGGTCGATCCCGGGGTCGGAGATGTTGTTGGTGCTGAAGACCAGGATCCGCGGGTCGTACGCCGGGCTCTCGTGTGCCTGAGCCTCGGCCATCGTCACTTCATCTTCTTGACGTACAGCTTCATGAAGCCGGGCTCCTCGAGCACGCCGAGGTACTCGTGGCCCATCTTCTTCGACCAGGCGGGCAGGTCCTTGGTCGTGCCGCTGTCGGTCGCGAGCACCTCCATGACGCCGCCCACGGAGACGCTCGGGATGCCCTTCTTGGCTGCCAGGATGGGCCCGGGGCACGAGGTGCCGCGCGCGTCGACGACCTTCTCTACCTTGATGGTGCTGAGATCCTCGCTCATGTCCTCTCCCTCTACCGTGTGTCGTGCTCGTCGAGCTTGACGGGTGCGCCGCGCCTCGGACCGCTCGTTCCGGGGGTGTCTGGCGTTGGTCCCCGGTTGCGGGCGCTCGCTAAACTGTCGGTGGCTTGACGTGCTGGATCGCGTCGAGAAGCTCCGCCGCCAGGAGCGACTCGCCGTGCGCCTGGTGCTGCTCGACCAGGGCCTGCCGAATGAGGTTGCAGGCCTGGACGAACTTGGGGTTGGTGATCGAGTAGTAGACGGTCTGCGCTTCTTTGCGGGACTGCAGGAGCTGCCGCTCCTTGAGCACGCGCAGATGCTGCGAGACGTTGTGCACCGAGATGCCGACGTGGGTCGCGAGGTCGCTCACGCAGCGCTCCCCCCCGTCGCTCAACGCGTACATGAGGGCGAGACGGTGCTCGCTGGCGAGCGCCTTGCACAGCTCCGCGTGCGCGCGGAAGAGGGGACGCAGGTCGTCCGGCGTCGGTTTCCCGTGTTCCTGTACTTGCATGGTTCCTTATATACGTCTATATCGCAGCCGTGTCAAGTCTTTGCCCGCGCCGCGGCCGCTGTCTCCGCCGTCTGCTCGCGCTGTCGAGTGTCGTCCAACGGCGAGCCGAGTAAGGGATGCGTGCCGACATGCCGAAAGCGACACTGCGGCACGTAAGCGTCGCCGCCCGGCGACGCCTCAGCGGGGAAGCACATGCCAGATTCAGGCACACACCATCGGTCCTCCGGAGGCGCGATCTCCCGCGCGGGAATCGCACGCCTCGGGCGCTCGCCGTCGGCATCGTGGCGCTCGCGGTGATCCTCGCGGGAGCCGGCTACATCGCGTGGCGTCAGCAGGCGCGCGACATGCGCGGTCAAGCCGAGCAGTCGCTGGCCGCGGTCGGCAAGCTCAAGGCCAGTGAGCTCTCGAGATGGCTGGGCGAGCGTCGCAGCGACGCGCGCACCTTGCGCGCGAACCGCTGGCTCGCCGCCGCGGCGGCCGACCTCGGCGGCGGTCGCGGCGCCCCCGAAGCGCAGGCGCGGGTCGAGACCCTTCTCGGCGCCATGCAGCAGGCCTACGGCTACGACGACGTCGTCCTCGCAGACCGCGAGGGGCGTGTCCTTGCGCGCGTGTTCGCGGAGAAGACGCATCCGACCGGCGAGCGCGTGTTGAGTCTCATCCGCGCGGCCGTGAAGACGCGGCAGGCGCAGGAGTCAGACCTCTTCCTGGACGAGGAAGGGCACATCTGCATGGTCCTGGCGGCGCCGCTGCTCGGCGATGTGCCGGGCGCGTCGCCGGTCGGGGCGGTGGTCCTCCACGTCGATCCGGAGGGCTACCTCTATCCTCTCATCCATGACTGGCCGCTCCCGAGCCGTACGGGCGAGACGCTGCTCGTCGAGCGTCGCGGTGACCGGGCCGTCTACCTCAACGACTTGCGCCACGCCAGCGGGGCGGCGCTGACGCTGACCGTGGCCGCCGATGAGCCGGACCTGGTGGCGGCGATGGCGGTCAGCGGCAGGCGTGGGGTGGTGGAGGGCATCGACTACCGCGGGATCAGGGTGCTGGCCGCGCTGCGGCAGGTCGAGGGCACGACGTGGGTCATCGTCGCGAAGGTCGACGAAGAGGAGGTGCTCGGACCGATCGCCGAACGGGGCTGGTTCACCGCCGGGTTCACGGCGCTCCTCGTGTGCGTCGCCGGCGCCGGCGCGCTGCTGCTGTGGCGCGCCCGCGAACGTCGCGCCATCGCGACGCTCGCCGAGAGCGAGGTGCGTTACCGCTCGCTGGTCGAGAGCTCTCCCATGGCGGTCTTCGTGAACCGCGACGACACCGTCGCGCTGGTCAACGCCGCCTGCATGCGGTTGTTCGGCGCCACCAGCGCCGAGCAGCTGCTCGGCAGGTCCGTCTACGATCTCCACCATCCGGACTGTCACGCGGCCATCCGCGGCCGCATCGGCGTTCAGCAGAGCGAAGGCGAGGCCGTACCTCCGCTTCAGGAGAGGATCGTGCGCGTCGACGGGGCCGTCGTCGACGTGGAGGTCACCGCGGCCCCGTACCGCGACCAGGAGGGCGACGCCATCCACGTGGTGCTGCAGGACATCAGCGAGCGCAAGCGTGCCGAGACGGAGCGAGCGAGGCTCAACGCCGAGCTCGAGCGGCGCGTGCGACTGCGGACCGCGCAGCTCGACGCGGCCAACGACGAGCTCGAGGCCTTCGCCTACTCGGTGTCGCACGACCTGCGCGCGCCGCTGCGTCACATCACCGGGTTCTCGGAGCTGCTCGGCGCGCGCTGTGCCGGCGGGCTCGACGACAAGGCTCTCCACTACCTCGACACGATCTCGACGTCGGCACGGGACATGGGCGTCCTCATCGACGATCTGCTCGAGTTCTCGCGCACCGGCCGCGCGGAGGTGGCGATGGAGGCGGTCGACATGGAGGCCGTGCTGGAGGAGGCGCTCGCGCCACTGCGACACGACACCGCGGACCGGGACATCGTCTGGCAGATCGACCCGCTGCCGTGCGTGCCCGGCGACCGGGCGCTGCTTCGGCAGGTGTGGGCGAACCTCGTCGGCAACGCGGTGAAGTACACGCGGGACAAGGCGCCGGCCCACATCGTCATCGGCGCCGAGTCGCGCGACGACGAGGTCGTGTTCTTCGTCGCCGACGACGGCGTCGGGTTCGACATGGACCACGCGGACAAGCTCTTCGGCGTGTTCCAGCGCCTGCACAGTGCTTCCGAGTTCGAGGGCACGGGTATAGGGCTGGCGACCGCGCACAGCATCGTGACGAAGTGCGGCGGGCGTATCTGGGCCGAGGGGGCGGTGGGCAAGGGAGCCACCTTCTACTTCTCGGTCCCCGGCGGAGGGGAGGGAGTGATATGAAGGTCGACCTTCTCGGCATCTTGCTTGCCGAGGACAGCCCGAACGACGTCGAGCTCACCCTCGAGGCGCTCGCCGCGCACAACCTGGCCAACCAGGTGACGGTGGTGCACGACGGGGTCCAGGTGCTCGAGTATCTGCGGCGTCTGGGCGCCTACGCCGACCGCGAGCCGGGGCTTCCCGCGGTCATCCTCATGGACATCAAGATGCCGCGCAAGGACGGCCTCGCGGTCCTGCGCGAGATCCGCGGTGACCCAGCCCTCAAGCGGATCCCCGTGGTCATCCTCACGTCTTCTCGCGAGCAGAAGGACATCGTCACGAGCTACGAGTTCGGCGCGAACGCCTACGTGGTCAAGCCCGTCGACTTCCCGGCGTTCATCGAGGCCGTCAGAGAGGTCGGGGCGTTCTGGGCGGTCGTCAACGAGCCCCCACCGGTTGGGAGTGATTGACGTGGCCGAGGCCGACGTAGCGCGCAGCCCGCTGCGCGTCCTGTACGTGGAGGACTCGGCGCTCGACGCCGAGCTCGTCGCCGAGTCGCTGCGCGACGGCGGCTACGACCTGGACATGCAGGTCGCGCCCGACGGCGCGGCCTACGAGCGACTGCTTGCCGACGGCCCGTACGACGTGATCCTCGCGGACTACAACCTGCCTGCCTTCGACGCCCACGCCGCGCTGGAGATGGCCAAGGCCGTGTGCCCGGCGACGCCCTTCATCTGCGTCTCGGGCACGATCGGCGAGGAGACGACCGTCGAGCTGCTCAAGGAGGGAGCCGACGACGTCGTGCTCAAGGACCGTGTGGCGCGCCTGGCGTTCGCCGTGCGCCGCGCCATCGCCGACAAGGCCGGCCGCGTCGCCCTCGTGGAGAGCGAGCGGCGCTTCCGCGCGCTCTTCGAGAACCTGCTCAACGGCTACGCGTTCTGCCGGTTGGTCTACGACGGGCAGGGCCGGGCCGTAGACTGCATCTACGTCGACGTCAATCCCGCGTTCGAGCGACTCACGGGGCTGAAGGACGCCGAGGGGAGCCCCCTGTCGAAGGTCCTCCCCGACCTGGTGCAGGGCACTCCCCAGGTGCTGGAGCTGTGCGCGAGGGTCGCGGAGACCGGTGTCCCCGAGAGAGCCGAGATCCTGTTCGCGCCGTACGGGATGTGGCTCGCGATCTCCGTCTACAGCACCGAGCCGGGCACCTTCATCACCGTGTTCGACAACGTCACCGAGCGGCGTCAGGCGCTCGAGGACCTGGTGGCCAATGCCGAGCGTCTGCAGCGCACCATCGACGGGGCCATCGAGGCGATGGGCTCGATGGTCGCCGCGCGCGACCCCTACACTGCGGGCCACGAGCGGCGCGTCACCGAGCTGTGCATGGCGATCGCACGAGATCTCGAGCTCGACGACCACACGGCCACGGGCCTGCGGCTCGCCGGCCTCGTCCACGACATCGGCAAGCTGACGGTGCCGGCCGAGATCCTCACCAAGCCCTCGAAGCTCAGCGAGCTCGAGTTCGAGCTCATCAAGGTGCACTCGGCGGCAGGGCACGAGATCCTCGGCTCGATCGAGTTCGAGCATCCGGTCGCCGAGATCGTCCACCAGCACCACGAGCGCCTCGACGGCTCCGGGTACCCCCGAGGGCTGACCGGCGACGCCATCCTCGAGCAGGCCCGGATCCTCGCGGTCGCCGACGTGGTCGAAGCGATGGCCTCGCACCGGCCGTACCGCGTCGCGCTCGGGGTCGAGGCGGCGCTCGAGGAGGTCCGCTCCGGCGCGGGCGTGCGCTACGACGCCCGGGCGGTGGCCGCCTGCGAGCGCGCCTTCGCCGGCGGCTTCGAGTTCAGCGAGGCCTAGCCGACACGGGACGGCGCCCGCGGGCTGCCGTGCCGGGCAGCCGGCGACGAGCGTTCGTACTCACCCTGTCGCCTCGCGGCGATGCTGCGCTCGAGCAGGCTCGTCCGGCCTCGACCACCTCGCCTGCGGATCGTCGAGGCGATCCGCGGATACGCACGCCTGCCGAGGTGCCAGACGCGGCGCGCGTGGCGGTGCGGCTATCATTGCGCGGACGAGACCGAAGGAGCCCTCCGATGGCAGAGAAGAGAGAAGACCTGGCGCCCGCGACCCTGTCCGTGTGGGCGGGCGAGGGCGAGTCGCTGGTGCAGGGCGCCACCCAGGTGCCCGTGGTGTACAGCGCGGCCTACGCGTATCCGGATGTGGACGAGTGGCTCGACGTGGCGCTGGGTCGTAAGCCGGGTCACATCTACAGTCGCAACACCAACCCGACCGTGCACGCCTTCGAGGAGAAGGTCCGCGTGCTCGAAGGCGCCCAGGCGGCGACCAGCTTCGCCACCGGCATGGCGGCGGTCAGCAACACGCTGTTCGCGCTCCTGTCGCCCGGCGACCGCGTCGTCTCGGTCAAGGACACCTACGGTGGCACGAACCGCCTGTTCCTCGACTTCCTGCCGCGCTTCGGCATCGAGGTCGAGCTCTGCGACACCACCGACCACGCGCAGATCGAGGCCGCCATCGCGCGGGGATGCAACGTGGTCTACCTAGAGACGCCGACCAACCCGACGCTGAAGGTGGTGGACATCGCTCGGCTGGCCGCCGGAGGGCACGAGGCGGGCGCGCTCGTGGTCACCGACAACACGTTCGCCACGCCCATCAACCAGAGCCCGCTGGCGCTCGGCTCCGACCTCGTGCTGCACAGCGCGACCAAGTTCCTCGGCGGCCACGCCGACGTGCTGGGCGGCGTCCTGTGCGGCGCGCCCGATCTCGTCGAGCGCGTCTACCACTATCGCGAGATCACCGGCGCCGCGCTCGATCCGATGGCCGCCTACCTGCTGATCCGCAGCGTGAAGACGCTGGCGCTGCGCGTCGGCCGGCAGAACGAGAGCGCCCTGCGTATCGCGCGCTGGCTCGAGTCGCAGCCGGCCGTCTCGGTCGTCAACTATCCCGGGCTCGAGTCGCATCCCCAGCACCAGATCGCCGCCCGCCAGATGCGCGGCTTCGGCGGCGTGCTCAGCTTCGGTCTCGAGGGCGGCTTCGAGGCGGTCAAACGCGTGCTGCCACGGCTCCAGCTGGCCCACCGCGCCGCCAACCTCGGCGCCGTGGAGACCGTCGCCGGCCCCCCGGCGACTACGAGCCACGTCGAGTGCACGCCCGACGAGCGCGCGGCGATGGGCATCCCCGAAGGCTTGATCCGCTACTCGGTCGGCATCGAGGACGCCGGCGATCTGATCGCCGACCTGGAGCAGGCGCTGGCGGCGGCGTAGACGCAGCCGGGCTCACCCGGGCGATCCCCCAGAGCCCTTCCCTGGGTTGCAGCGCAGGTGTACCGTTCGGTCAGGGCTCGCGCACGGCCGGCTCGTGATGTGCGGTGGGCCGTCGACCAAGGAGGTTCACGGGTGCACACCATCACGGACCGCCAGGAGCTCACCAAGGGCGACATGATCTCGATCACGGTCGAGGCGCCGGCCATCGCCCGCAAGATCCACCCCGGGCAGTTCATCGTCCTGAGGGTGAACGAGACCGGCGAGCGCACGCCGCTCACCGTCGCCTACAAGGACGAGATCCACGGCACCATCACGATCATCTTCCAGGTGCTGGGCAAGACGACGGCCATGTTGGCCTCGCTCAAGATCGGCGACGCGATCAAGGACCTGGTCGGCCCGCTCGGCTGCGACGAGCCCTTCGAGAAGGTGGGCACCGTGGTCGGCATCGGCGGCGGCTCGGGCATCGCCGTGCTGCATCATGTCCTGCAGGGCTCGAAGGAGGCCGGCAACAAGCTCATCGGCATCGTCGGCGCGCGCGAGAAGGCGCTCCTCATCCTCGAGCAGGAGATGGACGCGCTGTGCGAGCGGTTGCTCATCGTCACCGACGACGGCAGCTACGGTATGCACGGCCTGGTCACCGACGCCCTCTCCCAGCTCGTGGAGGAGCAGGTGCACATCGACCAGGTCATCGCCGTCGGACCGCTGGTGATGATGCGCGCCGTCTGCGAGATGACCAAGCTGTACGGGATCCCCACGCTCGTGAGCCTCAACCCCATCATGGTCGACGGCACCGGCATGTGCGGCGGCTGCCGGGTGACGGTGGGCGGCGAGACCAAGTTCGCCTGCGTGGACGGCCCTCACTTCGACGGCCACAAGGTCGACTTCGACGAGCTCATGCGGCGCAACATGATGTATGCGCGCGACGAACGCACGTCGCTGCTCACGTCCATCAAGGCGCGATAGGGGGCAGTGATGACGCAGGCCAAGGCGCTGCTCGCCAGCATCCTCGAAGACACCGACCTCTCGACCTTCTGCCCGCACTGCCACGAGGCGCTCAACCGCTACGAACCCAAGGGTCGCAAGGTGTGGATGCGCCTCCACGTGCGGGCCGCACAGAAGCACGGCGAGCTGCTGCTCGCCCCCGGCTGGGACGTGGTCGACGGCCGCGTGGCGGTGCAGTTCGAGCGCCGCACCGATCTGGAGCTCGAGGAGGGACAGCTGCTCGACGACCTTCTCTGCCCCCACTGCGGAGCCTCGCTCATCGAGAAGGACGCTCACTGCGAGGAATGCGCCTCGCCGGTCGGCGTGGTCGTGGCCTCGGTGCAGTCCAAGCTGGTCGACTTCGCCATCTGCAGCAAGGTGGGCTGCCACGGGCACGGCATCTCGCCCACCGACGAGGCCAGGATCAAGCCCAAGGTGATCCGCCAGAAGAAGCCCGAGCAGGACGCCGTGCTGCGGGTCCGCAACTTCCAGGAGGTCTCGTACGGCTTCGACCGTGAGCTCGCCGTCACCGAGGCGGGGCGCTGCATCCAGTGCAAGAAGCCGGCCTGCGTGGCCGGCTGTCCCGTGGGCGTCGACATCCCCGGCTTCATCAGCCTCATCAAGGACGCGGAATTCGTCGAGGCGGCTCGCCTGATCAAGCAGAAGAACGCGCTGCCGGCGATCTGTGGGCGCGTGTGTCCCCAGGACGACCAGTGCGAGAAGGTCTGCGTCCTGGGCAAGAAGGACCAGCCGGTGGCCATCGGCAACCTCGAGCGTTTCGCGGCCGACTTCGAGCGCGAGACCGACGCCGTGTCGATCCCCCGCAGGCCCGAGGCGACCGGCAAGCGCGTCGCCGTGGTGGGCGCCGGGCCGGCCGGCCTCACCTTGGCCGCCGACATGGTCGCCAAGGGGCACTCGGTCACCGTGTTCGAGTCGCTGCACGAGCCGGGCGGTGTGCTGGTGTACGGCATCCCCGAGTTCCGCCTGCCGAAGGCCATCGTGAGGGCCGAGATCGACTACTTGCGCCGGCTGGGCGTGAAGATCGAGGTGAACTCCATCGTCGGTCGCCTGTACACCATCGACGAGCTCTTCGAGACCGGCTACGACGCCGTGTTCGTCGGCACCGGCGCCGGCCTGCCGGTGTTCATGAAGCTGCCCGGCGAGAACCTCTGCAACGTTCTCTCGGCCAACGAGTACCTCACGCGCATCAACCTCATGAAGGCGTACGCGTTCCCCGACTACGACACACCGGCCCCCAGGGGTCGCCAGGTGGCGGTGCTCGGTGGCGGCAACGTCGCCATGGACTGCGCGCGCACCGCGGTGCGCATGGGCAGTCGCGAGGTGACCATCGTCTATCGCCGGACGCGTGACGAGATGCCGGCCCGCACCGAGGAGATCGAGCACGCCGAGCAGGAGGGCGTGCGCTTCCGCTATCTCACCAACCCGATCCGCTACGTCGGCGACGAGCAGCACTGGGTCCGTCAGATGGAGTGCATCCAGATGCAGCTCGGCGATCCCGACGCCTCGGGCCGGCGGGCGCCGATCCCCAGGGCGGGCTCGAACTTCCTCATGGACATCGACATGGTCATCGTCGCCGTGGGCGCCGGCCCGAACCCGGTGCTGTTCTCGGGGTCGCCCGCCCTCGAGCGCAACAAGTGGGGCTACATAGACTCGCGCAGCGACGCGGGCCGCACCAGCATGGAGAGGGTGTGGGCCGGCGGCGACATCGTCACCGGCTCGGCCACGGTGATCCTCGCGATGGGCGCGGCCCGTCAGGCGGCCGACGACATGCACGAGTACCTGATGAACGGCGCGACGCAGTGGATGTAGCGAGGCCTGCGACGAGCGGGTGAGCGGCGGGGGGCGGGCGGCGAAGCCGCCCGCCCCCCGCCGCTCACCGTCACTGCTTGTGGCGGTAGAGGTGGCGCAACTCGTCGATGCGCCGCTTGGAGAGGAAGATGCAAGCCTCTCTGGCCGCTTCGCCGGCGGCCACATCGTGGGCCAGGACCCTGCAGGTGGGCGCGCCGCAGAGGCCGCAGTCGAGCCCGGGGAGGAGGGCCTCGATCTTCTCGGCCTCCTGCAGTCGCCGCACCCGCTCGCGGAGGTCGCCGACCACCACGGCGCCGCGCGGCTCGGGCGCGCCCGCGAGCGCGAAGTCCTCGTTCGGGTACCGTCGCTCGACCTCGGCGTCCGTGACCGCGTCCGTATAGGGGAGGTCTTTGGCGAGACTCTGCAGCTTCGCCTGCGAGACGTAGACGTTGTCGACCGTGAGATTCCCGTTGGCGCAGCCCGCCCAGCAGGCGCTGCACCTCGAGGAAGTCGATCGACTTGAGCCGGCCCTTCTCGAGGTCGTCGAAGACCCGGATCACGTTGGGGAGACCGGTGACGGACATGTAGCGGTGCTGGCCGGGGAGGTCGGCGAGTGGGCGCGGCGTCGACCAGCTCACCATGCAGGCCGACCGCACCGGGTTCAGGTCGGTGCGCAGCTCCCCGTTCTTCGCGGCGTCGCGGGCGGCGACGAGCACCGAGTTGTAGATCTGCGGTATGCCGACCGAGCCGTCGAGCGAGCTGCGACCGCCCTCGGCGGGCTGTTCGATGGAAACGGTCTTGGCCTGGCAGGCGGCGATGTAGATGGCGGCGATCTGCTCCTCGGGCAGTCCGAGCTTCCGCGAGTAGTGGCGCTTCACCTCGCCGCCCGCGATCTCGCGCGGCGGCTTCATGCGGATGAGCTGCTCGAGCAGCTTCGGGTAGCTGACCTGCAGCAGGCGTACGACCACCGGGCAGGTGATGGAGATGACCGGCCGCGGTCCCTCCCACTCCCTCACGTAGTCGGCGATGGCCTGGGTGGCGAGTCGCGTGTCCACGCCGAAGTCCCAGACCGCGTCGAAGCCGACCGCGAGGAGTCCCTGCGCGATGTGCTCCGGGCGGATCTCGAGCGGGAACTGCCCGAACAGCACCGGTGACGGCACCGCGACCTTGAACGCGAAGTCGTCGAATTCGTCGAGCGTGCGCGCCGTCGCCACGATGCCGCCGTGCGGGCACACCTGTGAGGCACGATCCACAGTCGATGCAGAGCTCGTTGAGTACGTGCGCCTTGCCGTCGCGCACCCTGATCGCCTCGGTGGGGCACGCCCGCATGCACGTCAGGCAGCCATGGCAGGCCTCCTCGTCGATGCGGAAGCCGTGTGCGTACTCAGTCATGACCGTCGAGCCTGATCCTCGAGGTGACCGTGGTGCCGACTCCCACTTCGGAGCGGATGTCGAAGCTGTCGGAGTTCTTCTTGATGTTCGGCAGTCCCATGCCGAAGCCGAAACCCATCTCGCGCATCTCGTCGGTGGCGGTCGACCAGCCCTCCTCCAGAGCGCTGTCGAGATCGCCGATCCCCGGGCCACGGTCGGCGATCTCGATGCCGATGTCGTCGTCGGTGAGCACGAAGGTGAGCGTCGCCTCGTCGGCGTACATCACCACGTTCATCTCGGCCTCGAAGCAGACGACGACGACCCGGCGGATGACGTGGGAGTCGATGCCCAGCTCCTTCAGCATCGCCTTGATCTCGGTGGAGGTCTCACCGGCCTTGTCGAAGTCGCGGCCGTGCAGGGTGAACGAGCGCGTGAGCAGCTCCTCGGACACCTACATCACTCCTTCGAGACCCGCCTCGTAGAGGATGCCGCAACTGTCGAACATGCCCAGCGTCGTCGCGAGGATCGGGATACCACTCCTGTGGGCGAGGTCGAGGACGTTCGGCTGGGGGCGCTTGCCGCGCACGTAGATGATGGCGCTCACGTCGGCTACCATGGCGGTGCGCACCGACTGGATGTTGGTCAGCCCGGTGAGCATGAGGGCGTGCGGGCGATGGAAGGCGAGGATCTCGCTCATGCCGTCGGAGGCCACGACGGCCGCTACGTCGACGTCGTGGTCGGCGGTGGAGAGCGTCTCGCACTCCAGCATGCGGGCGATCTCGTCGAGCGTCATCGCCGCGCTCCCGTCCTGCCCCTACCTGAGGCCGAGATCGGCCAGCTTGAGGGCGAACCTCCAGGTGTCGTCGGCGGTCGAGAACAGCGCGAGGCCCACGCGGTCGGCGAGCTGGATCACGTCGTCGGTGGGGCGCTTACCGTGAGCGAACACCACCATCCCCGCATCGACCAGGTTGGCCGCGGCGATGAAGTTCTTGTGGGTCTGCAGTGTGACCAGCAGGCTGCCGGCCGCGGCGCCGGTGATGACGTCCGACGCCATGTCCGAGACATACACCCCGGGCACCTCGGCGTCTTCGTAGCTGTTGAGCGCGTCGAGTCCTGTCTTCTCAACGATCTCGGAGATCTTCACGGAGCGTCCCCTTCCCTGTCGTACGCGGCTTCGCCGGCGGGTTGTCCTACAGTTCGATGAGGCCGCTGTCGGCGATCACGACGCCGGGGCAGCAGTCGATGTTGCCGCACATCTTGCAGGGTACGACGAGTATCCTTTTGGGACCTTCGCGCAGGCGCTGGTTGAAGTACTCGTTGAGCGCCGCGATCCCCTCGTCGCTGACGCACCGAGGGTTCGTCTCGTGCGTCGAGTCTGAACAGATGGCGACGTAGATGGACGTGTCGCGACCGAGCTCGACGGACATGCGGCCGACCTCGCACTCGGGGTCGTCGCAGGTGCAGAGCATGAGGCCCACCACGTCGGCCAGGTCCACTGTCTCGCCGCAGAGCTCGCAGCGCATGTTGAACGAGACTGCTTGAGAGCTGACGAGGTACTGCCAGTGATGCGGCCCGTCCTGGTACTCCACGACCGGAGGGGCGAGCTCAGTCGAGAAGTACGTGCCCCTGGCCCCGCAGTGATGACACCCCTCGACCACCAGATACCCGCCGCGGATATCGGTCAAGGTCCAGCGGTGAGCACATGAGCTCATCGAGCCTCCAGTCTCCGAGCCACACATCAAATCGCGCCGATCGGGCTGAGCTCCCGGCCGAATGCTACCACAGGCGGTCGTGTTCCTCATGGGCTGTCGCGGTCGCGCGCGGCCGGCTCGATGTGCGCGGCACGCGCGCCGGCGACGAGCTTCCCGATCGGGCCGTCGGGGGCCGGCGGCATGTCGCCGCTTCTCGCCTCAGTGAGCCCGTCCGCGGCGCATGCGGCGCACGACGTACACGACGATCCCCGGCAGTGAGGACGCGAGCACGACGCCGACAAGGGCGAAGGCCAGATAGTCCTGGACCCACTGCACGGTACCGAACCAGTAGCCGCCACCGAGGAAGATCGTCACCCACAGCGCCGAGGCGATCGCGGCGAAGAACATGAGGCGGTGGATCGTCATGCCGGCGACGCCGGCGACGAAGGGCGCCAGGGTGCGCACCACCGGCAGGAAGCGGGCGAGGACGATGGCCGTGCCGCCATGGCGCTCGTAGAACTCGTGCGCGCGCGCCACGTGCTCGGGGCGCAGGTAGCGCCGGGGCTTGTCCAGCAGGCGGCCGCCGACGAAGCGACCGATGAGGAAGTTGCAGACGTCGCCGAGGAAGGCCGCCCCGAAGAGGAGGGGCGCCAGGACGAGGATGTCGAGGATGTCGCCGCCGGCGAGCGTGCCGCTCGTCAGCAGCAGCGACTCCCCCGGCAGGAACGGGGTGACGACCAGCCCGGTCTCGGCGAAGATGGTCGCCCCGATGGCTGCGTACGCCCAGGGGCCGAGCTGGTCGACCAGCTCGGCCAGGTGCACGTCCATGTTGAGGACGTACTCGATGAAGCGGTCGATGAGCCCGGCGACCGCCCCCTGCTCTGCACCCATCTCGGCCTCCAGGCTGGGACGTCGGACGCCCGGTCTTGCCGCCTTGCACCCGGTCGTCCTTCTCGGCGTGCGGCTCGCCGGCGGAGTATCGCGCGCCAGTATACCGGTCGCGCGCGCTCTCCTCGGTGAGCGTCTGCCGCGACACGCGCTAGTGCTTGTGGCGACCCCGCCCGAACAGGCCCATGAACGGCGAACCGGCGCCGAGCAGGAACCCGAACTGGTACCAGCCTCCGTCGCGGACGATGTCGTAGACCGGGAAGCGGTCCCAGCCGCCGAAGACGTGGGTCACCAGCAGCAGCCATGCGGTGATGCCGTTCCACAAGCCCCACAGGAAATCGATCATGTCGTCACCTCGGTCACTCGCTTCGCCTCTGCGCACGCTCGCCCTTGACGGGCCCGCCCAGTCTAGCCCACGGGGCGGGCCGGCCGGGCGAGCGAGGGGGCGGGGCGGCCGTTCGCTCCTGCGGTAGGCTTGACGCTAGTGCGATGCGGCGCGGCGGGTCCCGTCGCAGCCCGGTCGTGCCTGACACAGCGAGGGGAGAAGGTGCGCCGGCTTCGTCTGGATGGTGTGCCGTTCGCTTGCTCGTGGAGCGGCGGCAAGGATTCGTGTCTGGCGCTGCATCGTGCGGTGGCCGCCGGCGGGGTCCTCGTGAAGCTCATGTGTCTCGTACGGGAGGACGCCGAGGTGACCATGGGGCACGCGCTGCCCGGCGCTGTCGTGCGCGCCCAAGCCGAGCGGCTCGGCTGCGCGCTCGAGGTGTGCGCCACCTCCTGGCACGACTACGAACCGGCCTGGACCGCGGCCCTGCACCGCCAGCGTGCCGACGGCATCGAGGCGGTCGTCTTCGGCGACCTCTTCCTGGCCGAGCATCGCAGGTGGGAGCGCGACGCCTGCACGGGCTCGGGGTTGCGGCCGGTCTGGCCGCTGTGGAAGGAGCGGACGTCGCGGCTCGCCGCCGAGTTGCTCTCGACGCGCACGCGGGCCGTCATCGTCTGCACACGCGCCGACCCGCTGGACGCCGGACTGCTCGGTCGTGAACTGGACGCCGGGTTGCTGCGCGAGATCGCGGACTCCGGCGCCGACCCCTTCGGCGAGCGCGGCGAGTACCACACGGTCGTGGTCGACGCGCCGCTCTTCTCGCGGCCGCTCGAAGTCCTGCCCGGCCGTCGCTATCTCGACGGCGGGTTCTGGCGTCTCGATCTCGGTCTGGCGCCGCCGACCGGTGCGGGCTCGCTCCGCCCCGCGGGCGGGGGCGCCTCGCGCCCCGTCTAGCTGCGGCGCCGGAAGCCGTACGCCTGCCAGCCCAGGTTCACGATCGAGCTGTAGACGATGATCTTCTGGGCGACGACCATGATGAAGAGGCCGTCGGTGGTGTCCGTCGACGGGCCCCAGAAGAGCAGGTAGACGTACACGGTGAGAAGCGCGGCGTAGGCGAGGTTGGCGACCACGAACCTGCGCGGCCAGCCCGCCCGGATCTCGAGGCCGACGAGGCAGACCACGAAGATCAGCAAGAAGCCGAACGCGCAGTCGACGAAGCGGGTGTGCGCGTTCGGGGTCATGTCGTACGGCGTGCAGGCGATGCCGATGTAGGCGAGGCCGCTGACGATCGCCGTGATCGTGGCCGCGGCGGCGGTCAGGCGCGCGCCGCGCGCGCCGACACCAAGGCGGCGAACGGCGACGCCGAACGCCGCCAGAGCGACGCCGACGCAGATCAGGGCGTAGGTGAAGAGCACGCTGGCCAGAGTGTTGGCGGCGCCGTCGAAGGCCACCGTGCGGCCGAGGTCGCTGAAGAAGTTCTGCGTGAAGGAGTAGCTGGGCGCCGCCGCGTCGAACGCGCTGCCGCCTGCGTAGACGAACATCGCCAGGACGGTGAGGACGACGAACTGGGCGGCTGCGGCGATCAGGCCGGCCGATGCGGTAGCGGCGAGGCGCCCGCTCCCGGCCGTCGCCGGCGTGGCGGCAAGTCCGCCCGCGTCGTCCGCGTCGACGCCCGGTGTGGTGTCCCCATCCATGAGCGCCATAGTATCGGGCGAGGTCCGTCGGAGCCAGGGCTGCTCGGCGCGGCCGAGTCAGACCGGGGCCACGACCGGTCGCGTCGGGGCATGGCGCACAGAAGGCGTCGACGGTGCGGCAACACTTCAGAGGCTTCTCTCTTCTCTCGCGGCGACGAAGGGAGTACGGTGTCGGGGACGTGAGTCGCGGGTGCGACTCACGTCCTTGACTACATTCTCTGGGGGGAGGAACCATCATGAGGGGGACCATCCATGCCGCCGAGAGTGCGGCCTCATCGAGCCGGCGTTCGTCCCGGCGGCTGTTCGTCACCGCGGCGCTCGTGCTCGCGGCCGCGCTGGCGCTGGCGGTCTCGCCGGCGCTGGCGAAAAAGGGCCCACCCGGTCAGCAGCCGGCCCAGTGGACCGTCATGGTCTACATCGGGGGTGACAACGACCTCGAGCGCTCGGTCGTGCCCGACATCGAGACCGAGCTCTGCGTGCCGGGCTCCGACGCGAACGTCAACGTCGTCTGCCTCGCCGACCGGCATCCCGGCTACGACAAGTCGGCCGGCGACTGGACCACGACCAAGCTCTTCTACTGTACGGAGGGCATGACGGCGACGCCCGAGAACGCCGTCGCCGACTGGGGCGAGCGCAACACCGCCGACCCGCAGACGCTCACCGACTTCGTGCAGTGGGCACAGGCCAACTACCCCGCGGAGCACTACGCCATCTTCTTCTGGGACCACGGCTGGATGTGGCGCCCGGACAAGACCCTTCGCGACGACACCAGCGGAGGCGACGGGATGAACGAGGACGAGTTCCTCGCCGCGATGTCGGCCGAGGGCGTCACGCCCATCGACGTCGCGGGCTGGGACATGTGCGAGCGGCAGACCATCGAGGTGGCGGCGACCTGGGCGTCGATCGGAGCCGCCGGCGTGGTCGGCTCTGAAGAGGACGAATGGTGGGAGGGTGTGCAGTACGATCTCGTCATCGCCGCCCTCCGGGCCGACCCGACGATGAGCCCCGACGAGATGGCCGTCGCCGCGGCCTCGACGCCGGGCGGCGACAACCGCACCTACTCGGCCTTGGCCCTCGACGAGCGCTGGGACAAGCTGGTCGAGGCCGTGGACGCGTTCGGCTGGGCGCTCGAGGCCGGGCTCCCGCTGCACCGCGATGGCTACGACGACGCGGCCAAGCGCATCCAGGACTACGGCGACCGCGACAACCGCGACCTCTACGACCTCGCCCACGAGATCGCGCTCGTGGTCGACGACCCCGTGATCGACGCGACGGCGCAGGGGGTCATGGACGCGGTCGACGAGGCCGTCCTCTACTCGATGTTCAGCTCCGAGCGCTACCGCGACTCGCACGGCGTCAGTATCTGGTGGCCGCGTACCTACGAGGCACTGACCTACACGCCCAACGAGATCGACAACTGGGCGTTCTACCAGACGATGGAGTTCGCCAAGACGACGCATTGGGACGAGTTCCTGGCGGCGTACGCACAGTGACGCTGGGGAGCGGGGGCGGGGCGGGCGCAGCCCGCCCCGCCCCCGCTGACTCGAGGCGGGTGCGGGTCGCTCCCGCTCGCCCCGCCCCGACGTCGGTCCCGGCTTGCCCGCCCTTCCCCCCTGGGTCCTTAATGGTGGTGATCGGTCCGCCGCGGGCGGAGGGATGAGCGCTGGAGCCCGAAGCTCCCGACGGCGACGCAAGCGAGGAGAGAGGCGCCGATGAGCGGTCCAGCGATCGAGGTCGACGAGGTCAGCTACGCCTACGGCGATCGCGAGGCGGTCAAAGGCATCAGCTTCGAAGTCGCGCCGGGCGAGGTGCTCGGCTTCCTCGGGCCCAACGGCGCCGGCAAGTCGACCACCATCAAGATCCTCACCGGCCAGCTCCCCGCGAAGTCGGGCGTCGCCCGCGTGCTCGGGCGCGACGTCCGTCGCGACGACCCCGAGATCCAGGGCCAGATCGGCGTGTGCTTCGAGGAGAAGAACCTCTACGAGAGCATGACGGCCGAAGAGAACCTCAGGTTCTTCGCCTCGCTCTTCGGCCGCAAGGGCGTGGACACGGGCGAGCTGCTCGACCGCGTCGGTCTTGCCGACCGGGCGAAGACCCGCGTGTCGGGCTTCTCCAAGGGGATGCGGCAGCGGCTCATGGTCGCCCGCTCGCTGGTGAACGAGCCGAAAGTCCTCTTCCTCGACGAGCCGACCGACGGGCTCGACCCGGTCTCCTCCAAGGCGATCCGCGGGTTGATCGAGGAGGAGGCGCGGCGCGGGGCGGCCGTGCTGCTCACCACGCACGACATGTGGGAGGCCGACGAGCTGAGCCACCGCGTCGCCTTCATCAACGAGGGCCGGCTCTACGCGATCGACACGCCCGAGGACCTCAAGCTGCGCTACGGCAAGCGCTCCGTGAAGGTGCGGGTGCGCGAGGCGGGCGAGGTCGTCGAGCATTCGGTCGCGCTCGACGCGGTCGATACCGGCGAGCGCCTCAAGGAGGCGGTCGCGGCTGAGGGCCTTCTCACGATCCACACCGAGGAGGCCACCCTCGAGATGATCTTCATCCAGATGACGGGACGGGGCCTCGACTGATGCCGAGTCCCGCGTCGCACTCCGCGCTCATCGCGGCGATCATACGCAAGGACCTGCGCGAGTTCGGCCGCGACCGCCTCTGGCTGATCCTGACCATCGTCGGGCTCGCGATGTTCATCGCCGTGTTCTGGCTGCTGCCGGCCTCGGTCGACGAGACGATCCGCATCGGCATCGCCCCGCCCGAGCTCGCCGAGACCATGAGCGGGCTGGGCGCGGACGAGGGTCAGGCGACCCAGGGGCAGGAGGCGCAGGGCGCGCAGGGACTGGAGGTCGTACGCTTCGACTCCGAGGCCGAGCTGCGCGCGGTCGTGGCGGGCGAGACCGACGGCGACGACGTCGCCGTCGGTCTCGCCTTCCCCGAGGACTTCGCCGGCAAGACGGCGCGCGGCGAGCCCGTGACGGTGACCGTCTACGTCGCCGGCGGCGTGCCGCCGGAAGTGCGACAGGCGATGGAGAGCGCGGTGCGCGAGATCGTCTACTTCGCGGCGGGGGCGGCTGAGGGTGTCGACCCCACGGCGCTGCTGCCGTACCGCCAGGAGACGGTCGTGCTGGGTGAGGACCGCGCCGGCGCGCAGGTGTCGATGCGCGAGCGCATGCGGCCCCTGCTCGCCTTCTTCGTCCTCATGATGGAGTCGCTGGCGCTGGCCGGGCTGATCGCGGTCGAGATCCAGCGGCGCACGGTGACCGCGCTCCTCGTCACGCCGGCGAGCGTCACCGACGTGCTCGCGGCCAAGTCGCTGCTCGGCGCCACGCTGGCCTTCTCGGAGGCGGTGCTCATGCTCGCCCTGACACGCTCGTTCGGCGCCGGCTGGAGCGTCGTGCTGGTGGCTGCGCTGCTCGGAGCCGTGATCGTCACCGGCACGGCGCTGATCTCGGGCGCGGCCGGCAAGGACTTCATGGGCACCCTCTTCCTCAGCATGCTCCTGCTCGTGCCGCTCGCCATCCCCGCCGTCACTGTGCTGTTCCCCGGGTCGACCGCGGTGTGGGTGAAGGCGCTGCCGACCTACGGCGTCATGGAGGCCTTCGTCGGGGCGACGGCCTACGGCGAGTCGTGGGGCGAGCTCTGGGGACCGCTCGGCCTCGCGGCCCTCTGGTGTGTCGTCAGCTTCGGGGCCGGTCTGCTCGTGCTGCGGCGCAAGGTGAGGACGCTGTGAGCGCGGCCCGCATCCTCACCATCTTCCGCAAGGACCTGAAGCTGGGACCGCGCTCGCCGATCTTCCTCTATGCGGTGATCCTGCCGGTGCTGATGACCTTCGTCGTGCAGGTCGCCTTCACGAGCCTCTTCGAGTCGACGCCCCGGCTCGGGATCGTCGACCGGGGAGACTCGGCGCTCGCGGCGGCGGCCGTCGGGCTCGAGGGCATCGAGGTCACGCGCCTCGGCGACGACGCCGAGCTGCGGCGGCTCGTCGAGGTCGGCGATCTCGACGCCGGGATCGTCCTGCCGCCCGGCTTCGACGACGACCTGCGCGCCGGGCGGCAGCCTGCGCTGCGCTTCTACATCGGCGGCGAGAGCCTCGCCTCGAACCGCGTCGTCCTGGCCGTCTCGACCCTCGACCTCGTGCGCGCCGTCGAGGGCAAGACGGCGACGGTCGAGGTCGTCGTCGAGGACTTCGGCGAGGGGACGCTGCCGCTCTCGGCGCGGCTCGTCCCCCTCATCGTGATGTACACCCTCGTCATGGCCGGTGTCTTCCTCACCGCGTTCGCGGTCGTCGAGGAGCGCGAGAAGCGTACCCTCGAGGCCCTTATCGTGACTCCGGTGAGGCTCGGCGAGGTACTGCTCGCGAAGGGGCTCCTGGGCTTCGTGCTGGCGGTGACGATGGCGTTCGTGACCCTGGCCCTCAACGACGCGCTCGGGGGGTCTCCCGCCGGTCTGCTCCTCAGCGTCGTCGTCGCGGCGGCGATGTCGACGGCGCTCGGACTCGTCTTCGCGACCGCGGCGCGCAACGTGCAGATGCTGTTCGCGCTCATCAAGGGGACCGGGTTCCTCATCGTCGGGCCGGTCGTCTTCTACCTCTTCCCGGACTGGCCGCAGTGGATCGCGCGCATCTTCCCGACCTACTGGTTCATCGACCCGCTGTACCGCGTCGCGCTGCAGGGCGACACCCTTGCGGAGGTGTGGTGGGAGCTGCTGGTCGCCCTTGCGCTCACGGTCCTGACGCTCGTCGCCGTGGTCGCGCTCGCTCGTCGCATGGAGGCACGGTTGGCGGCCGAGTAGGACGCGCGCGCGGCGCGCGCCTCGTCAGGCGACCGGAGCCGGCTGCTTCTCCGCCTTCTTGCGCTGCTCGCCGCTGAGGATCGCCTTGCGCACACGGATCGTCTTCGGGGTGACCTCGACGAGCTCGTCGTCGGCGATCCACTCGAGGGCCGACTCGAGGGTGAGCGGGCGCGGCACCTTGAGCCCGGCGTCGATCTCCTTGGTGGACGACCGGTAGTTGCCGAGCTGCTTGCGCTTGGTGGGGTTGCAGAGCATGTCGTCGGCGCGCGAGTTCTCGCCCACGATCATGCCCTCGAAGACGCGATCCATCGGAGACACGAACAGGGTCGCGCGCTGCTGCAGGTTCTCGAGCGAGTAGGACGCGGTCTCCCCGGCTGCCTGGCTCACGAGCGAGCCTCGTTCGCGGCTGGGGAGACCGCCCCGCCACGGGCCGTACCCCGTGAAACGCGAGCTCATGACCCCGAGGCCGCGGGTCTCGGTGAGGAAGTCGGAGCGATAGCCGATGAGGCCGCGCGTCGAGATCGAGAACTCGAGGCGCATGAGGCCGGTGCCCGTCGACGAGACCGCCGCCAGCTCGCCCTTGCGCAGGCTCAGCTCCTGGATCACCGTGCCCTGGTACTCCTCGGGCACGTCGACGATGAGCTGCTCCACGGGCTCGAGCAGGCGGCCCTTCGCGTCGCGCTGCGTGATGACCTCGGGGCGCGAGACACAGAGCTCCATGCCCTCGCGGCGCATCTCCTCGATGAGGATGGCGAGGTGAAGTTCGCCGCGGCCGGAGACCTTGACGCCGTCGGGGCGGTTCAGATCCTCGACGCGCAGCGCGACGTTCACGCGCACCTCGCGCGCGAGCCGGTCCTTGAGCTGGCGAAGGGTGACAGCGCGACCGTCTTCGCCGGCGAACGGACCGTTGTTCACGAGGAAGAACATGCTCACCGTCGGCTCTTCGATCTCGAGCGGCGGCAGGGCGACGGCGGCCGCGTCGAGCTCGGGCGCCGCCAGCGTGTCGCCGAGGCTGATGTCGTCGGGGCCGGCGAGCCAGGCGATGTCCCCGGCCGCGACCTCGTCGACGCCGCGGTTGTCGAGGCCGCGCGTGACCCAGAGGTGGGTGACGCGTCCCGGCGTGACGGCCACGACTTCGAAGGGGTCGACGCCGACCTCGCCGGAGCCCACGCCGACCTCGCCGGAGCCCGCGGACCGAGTCGTTGCCACCCGCTGCAGTGCGTCGCCCAAGCGCAGGCGTCCCTGTAGCACGCGCCCGCAGCCTATGCGGCCGATGTAGTCGCTCCAGGCGAGCGTGCTGATCTGCATGAGGAAGGGCGCGTCCTGGTCGACCTGCGGCGACGGCACCTCGGCGATGATGGTCTCGAAGAGATCGCTCATGCCGGCCTCGGTAAGCTCCGTCAGCAGCGTCGGCGAGAGGCGGTCGCTGCCGTCACGCAGGTGCTCCTCGCGGTCGTGCTCCTCGCGTTGGTACTCGTCGAGGTCCGAGACGATCCAGCCCTCGAGGCCGGAGCCGTAAAGGACCGGGAAGTCGAGCTGCTTGTTGCTCGCCCCGAGCTCGACGAAGAGGTCGAAGGTCTCGTTAAGGGCTCCCGAGGGGTCGGCGTTCGGCCGGTCGGCCTTGTTCACGACGACGATCGGCCGCAGGCCGAGACGTAGCGCCCGCATGAGCACGTAGCGGGTCTGCGGCATGGGACCTTCGTTCGCGTCGACCAGGAGCAGCACGGAGTCGACCATGCTGAGTACGCGCTCGACCTCGCCGGAGAAGTCGGCGTGGCCAGGCGTGTCGATGATGTTGATGAGATGGTCGCCCCACTCGACCGTGCAGTGCTTGGAGCGGATGGTGATGCCGCGCTCGCGCTCGAGGTCGTCGTTGTCCATGACGCGCTCTTCGACGTGGGCGCTGTCGCGGAAGACCCGGGCGGCGCGGAAGATGGCGTCGATCAGCGTGGTCTTGCCGTGGTCGATGTGGGCGATGATCGCCAGGTTACGGATGTTCTCGACGGCGTGCATGGGTGCGTGGCTCGCTTCGTGGGACGGCGGGTGACTGAGCAGCGGCGGGCGACGTGCCGGGCCGCGGGCGACTCAGCTCAGTGTACACGCCCCTTGAGTCGGCGTCGCCCGTTCGTCGCTGTGAAGCGCCGTCCGCAGTGTCCAGGAGGCGGGGGCGAGCTTGACCGGATACCATCGAGCGGGCCATGACTGCCCCTCCGGTGACGCCAGACGAGCGCCACGCGCCCGTCCCCGCGCCGGCGCGCGGCGCGGCGCGTGGGGTCGGCGGCCTCGCCGCCCGCGCCCGCGCCGGGATCCGCGCCTTCCCGCGGCAGTTCTGGCTGCTCGCCTTGGGCACTTTCGGGTTGCTGGTCGGGATCGACATGTGCTTCCCGTTCGAGACGACGTACCTGCACGACCGTCTGGGCTACTCGATGACCAGCATCGGGCTCCTGCTCGGTCTGCCCCTCCTCGTGGCCATCCCGTTCTACGTCGTCGACGGTGCGATCGCCGACCGCTTCGGGCGCAAGCCTTCGATCGTCGCCGGCGCCTGCTTCGTGATCGTGCTCTACGTGACCTTCGCCTTCGCCGGCGAGCTCTGGCAGCTCGCGATCGCCGTGGCGGCCGAGGCGGCTTTCGGCTGGGCCCTGTTCCTGACGGGCAGCAACGCCATGGTCGCGGATCTCGTGCCGTTCGGGCGACGCGCGGAGGCGTACAGCATCACGCGCGTCGCTTTCCACGGCGGCATGGTCGTCGGGCCGCTCGTGGCGGCCGTCATCCTGGCGCGCGACCCGACCTATCGGTATCTCTTCCTGACGGGGGCGACGATCTGCCTCGTCTTCGTCCTCGCTGTTCTCGGGACCTTCCGCGAGACGCGGCCTGCCGTCGCGCGTGCGGAGAGCTCCATGAGAGCGACACTCGGCGGCTACGGCGCCGTGCTGCGCGACCGTCGCTTCCTCGCCTTCTGCGCCATCGCCGCTCTGCCGCTCTACGGGTTCGGGCAGATCTGGTCGATCCTCCCCGTGATGCTGCGCAACGAGCACGGGGTGTCGCCGAGGTCCTGGGGGTTCGTCGTCGCCTTCTACGCGCTCAGCCTCACGCTCCTGCAGTACCCCGTGATCCGCGCGCTCCGCGGGCGGGACCACATGCTGCTGATGGCGGCCGCGAGCCTCTTCATCGGCATCGGCCTCGCCGGGGCTGTGCTGTTGCCGTGGGGGGTCTGGACCTTCGTCGCGGTCTTCGTACTGGGGCAGGGCGCGCTGCTGCTGATCCCGATCTCTTCGACCGTCTCGGCCGAGCTGGCGCCGGTCGCGCTACGCGGCCGCTACATGGGCGCCTGGACCCTCGTGCAGATGGCGGGGTACGCCATGGGGCCGACGTTCGGCGGCCTCGCGATGGACGAGCTCGGGGAGCGCCGCGCGGCCTTGGTGATCCTGGCCTGCGGCGCGGCGGGCGCCATTCTCTACGCCGCGCTCTCCCGTCGCCTCAGGGCGGCGGCGCCCGTCGACGTCGCGGTCTGAGCCGGCGGCGTGCGAACGAAGCGGGCCGGGGAGGCGTCCAGCCTCCCCGGCCCGCTTCACTCCGTCTGCCGTGCGCTCGGCCTCTCGCGTCAGGCGCTCTCGACCTCGGCGCCGCGACTCTGCACCGCGTAGTAGGCGGCGATGATGGTCGTGATGGTGAACGGCGTGGTGAGCAGCCAAGCCCAGCCGCCGATCGAGTTGAGCAGGGCGAAGACGACGATCAGCACGAGGTGCTCCCAGAAGCCGCCGTCGACGACCATGTGGTAGCTGACGCCGAGTGCGTCCCAGAAGCCGATGCGACGGTCGACCATGAGCGGGAAGACGTAGATCCAGATGGTGGCGAGCAGCACGGCGCCGATGATCGTGATCGAGGCGATGCCGATGGTCAGCGCCAGCACGATCGCGGCGCCGAAGAACGACCAGAAGCGATCCATGCAGGAGAAGACGTCGCCGATCTCCGGCGCTTCGCCGTCCCTGACGCGACCGACGACCATGGCGTAGAGGCCGGCGTAGAGCGGCCCGGCGAGGATACCGATCGTCACGATCGAGAGCGCCGTCGCGATCAGCGTGCCGAGCAGCAGCGGCACGATGTCCTTGAAGAAGAGGCGCCAGCCCTGCTTGAGCGCGAAGCCGATGTCGACCTTCGATGCGCTCAGCGCCTGCGTTGTCCCTGTGGTGTCCATGGTCCACTCCTCTCGTGAGTACGCTGTGTGCTGTTGTCATCCTAGGGTCCGTCGCCGACGACGTCGCCCCCCTGCGAGAGGAATGTGCATCGGCTGCCGGAGGGATGTGGGGAGACGGCTCGACACCCCTCGGGGGGGAGTGCGGCCGTGAGCTGGGGTAGATTGACATCGTCGGCGCGTCAAGGAGGTTGACCATCATGCTCTGCGATATCGCGAGGAACCTGGAAGGCCAGCAGCTCGAGAGGATCAAGGCTCTCGAGGACGACCTCGGGCTCACCATCGTCGCGTTCTCCTGCCGTACGCTGGCGCCGGAGCGTGAGAAGCGGCTGCGCGAGGTGATGGAAGGGCTCGGGCCGCTCCTGCAGGCGGAGCCGGCCCCGGCCGACGAGGTGCAGCTCGACACGATACGCGCGGCCGAGAAGACGATGGGTCTGTCGCTGGTGGCCGTGCAGCTCTGACGCAGCCGGCTCAGCCGGCCACGGGGCTCGCGATCATCGACGTGCAGGCAGAACGGCGGGGCGCCCCATCGGGGCGCCCCGCCGTTCTGCCTGCCTCCGGGTCAGGAGGCGAGAGGTCTCGGCTGACGCCGTCGAGGCGCCGAGCCTCGATCGGCGTCGTCGGTCAGTCGGCGGACTTGCCGGACTGCGACTTGGCGGTTGCGGAGACCGCGTCGCCGTGGTTCTGGTACTGCGGCTCGCCGATGCGCCAGGTGTTGCCGTTCTGGGCCCGCGTGGCGGTGCAGGTGCCGTCGCCGCTGGGGTCCTTCTCGGCGCGGTAGGGCGGGCCGTCATCGACATCGGCCTCATCGCCGTCATCGACATCGGCCTCATCGCCGTCATCGACATCGGCCTCATCGCCGTCATCGACATCGGCCTCATCGCCGTCATCGACGTCGCCCTCGTCCGGCGCGGGAACGGGTTCGTCCGGGAGGTCCGCGCCGTCGTCGGCCGTCAGGGTCGCGGCGGAGTCGATCAGCGCGCGTACCTCGTCGCGCATCGAGGCCGAGGCCACGCTCGTCACACCGAGCGCGGTGATGACCACCAAGACGATGATCCACAGGGATCGCATGGACTGCCTCCAGAGTTCGACCTTGCGGAGCCACTCAAGCTCCGTACGGTCCGTTTAACGGTCGCCGGCCGCCGAACCTTGACCGATCAGCGGTGTCAGCATAGGAGACGGTCAGGTCCCGCGTTCGGGCTCGGTCCCCGGTCGCTCGTCTTCCTTCGACGCGATGGGGATGCGCCGCGGTCGCCGGTGGGCGCTCTTCGGCACGCGCACCGTCAGGACGCCGGCGGCGAAGTCGGCCGCACACTCCTCCCCTCGGATCGTCTGCGGCAGGGTGACGATGCGCTCGAAGCGGCCGACCGGGCGCTCGACGCGGTAGAACTCCTCCTCCTCCGGGGCTGCCTCCGGCTTGCGCTCGCCGCGCAAGGTGAGCACGTTCTCCTCCAGCCGCACGTCGACGTCCTCGGGCCTCACGCCGGGCAGGTCGACCTTGACGACGACGGCCTCGCGGCTGTCGAAGACGTCGACCGCCGGCAGCCAGGCGCCGCGGCCGTCGCTCCACCCGAGCGACCCTGTCAGCTTGGCGAGCTGATCCTGCAGGCTCATCAACTCGCCGAACGGGTCCCAGCGTGTCGGCGCCATCGTCGCCACCTCCTCGAAGCGTGTTGTCTCGCCTGACGTCACCCCATCAGGCGGACATGCCGGCTGCGGTCACCCCTACGGCTACCCGCGGCCGTCGCTGCCGAAACGCGAACCTCCTGCAAATCTCGGTGTTCTTGAGCTACACGCGAACCATCATCGGCAATCGTTTCGGCAGTCTGAGCCGGGCTGCGCCGACCCCGCAGCGCCCATCAAGCCGGTCGTTCTCTGTAACCCTGAGCCGTGAGCGTCGTTGTAAGAGGCATACGCCTGTCGGCGCGAGGGGGCGCCGATATGTGTGGGCCTCGAGGCGTTCGTTCGAGCGCCTCGGGGTCCGCCGGGCGGCCTACCGAGGGGGCTATCATGAGTGGGAGTACTGTCCTTGCCGTTTCGGCACGTCCATTGAGCGATCGCGCGTGGCGTTTGCTGACGGCGGTCGTCCTGAGCATGCTCGTGCTGGTGGTGATGGCATCGCCCGCGGACGCGGCATCGCGCCGGGCGGCCAAGAGCGCGGCGTCGAAGACCACGGTCACGCGCGCCCCGTCGGCCCCGATCCTCGCCGCCGACGCTGTCACGCTCGACACGTCGCCGAAGGCGTGGACCGTGATGGTCTATCTGGACGGCGACAACAACCTCGACTACGAGGGTTGGTGGACCATGGACGCCATGGTCACCGGCCTGCGCGCCGACAGCTCCGTGAACGTGTTCGTGCTCTACGACCACGAGGGAGGCGAAGGCGCCGAGGAATTCCTCGTCACATCGGAGGGGATCGTCAAGCTGGCCGACGTGCCTGAGCCGGACATGTCGTCGGCCGATACCCTCGAGGCGTTCGTGACGAAGGCCATGACGGAGTACCCGGCCGACCGTTTCATGCTCAACGTCTGGGACCACGGCGGGGGCTGGATCTACGTCTGCAAGGACGAGGTCTCCGGCGGCCGCATGTACATCCCCGACATGGCTGCCGCCTTGGACAACGCCACCACAGCAGTCGGCAAGCGGATCGACCTCGTGGCCTTCGAGGCCTGCTCCATGGCCACGATCGAGGTCGCCTATCAGCTCGCCGGCAGCGCCGACGTCGTCTGCGGCACCGAAGTGACGATGGACGAGTACGGTCCGCCGTGGGGCACTATCCTGGCGCAGCTCGAGGCCGAGCCGCAGAAGACGGCCACCGAGCTCGGCAAGGTATTCGTCGATGAGTACGTCGCCAACAAGATCGAGCGTCGCAAGACCCGCATCGTGGCGCAGTACTCGGCGATCGAGACGGCCAAGCTGGCGCCGCTGGTCGAGGCATGTGACGGCCTCGCCGGTGCGTTGACCGCAGGCATGGATGACTGGTACGTCGAGGTCGGCGAGGCCGCCAGCTTCGCTCGCTGCGAGGTCTGGATGGGGTTCATGGGCGTCTTCTGGTTCGCCGATGTGTGGACCTTCGCCGACCAGATCCAGGCGCGCATCGACGACCCCGTGGTCGACGAGTGGGCGTCGGGTGTGAAGGTCGCTTTCGCGGAGACGCTCTACGAGCTGCATCCGACGATGCGTTGCGAGCGACTTCGCGGTCTTACCGTGAACTGGCCGCCGAACGAGATGGCCTACAGCGGCATGAACTACTTCAGCCTCTCGTACGACGGCATCGGCTTGCGCTTTCCCGATGAGACCGCCTGGGACGAGATGCTGAAGGCGTACTACGTTCTTTGGGGCAACGGAGCCCCGGAGGGCAGCACGGTCGTGTATCACCACCGCAAGGGTTGACGCGCCGGATCTGTTAACGGGCGCGCCGGCGAACGCCGGCGCGCCCGTGCGGTACGATCGCTGCGGGATGACCGTTCAACTCGTCTACGACTCCGGTCTGTGCACCCAGTGCGGCACTTGCGCCGCTCTGTGTCCGCAGGACGCCATCGACCTGCTGCGGGACGAGCGCCGCGGCTACCGACTCGCCGTGCGTGCCGAAGCGTGCACCGACTGTGGCCACTGCCTTATGGTCTGCCCCGGCCCGGGGGTCGACTTCTCGCCCGACGCATGGTGGCGCGAACGCGACACCGAGACGCTCGCGCCCGACTTCCTCGGGCCCTGGCGCGGCCTGTGGTTCGGGTGGGCGGCGAACCCCCGCGTCCGCCACGCCGGTGCGTCGGGTGGCGTGGCGACGGCGATCCTGCAGGGCGCGCTCGGCCACGGTGCGATCGACGGCGCTCTCTTGGTCGGGGACGACCCGGACGACGCTCTGGCTACCCGGCCGGTGCTGGCCCGCACGGCCGACGAGATCGTCCTCTGCCGCGGCTCGAAGTACAACGTGGCCGCGGTCAACCTCCTGCTGGGCCGCGTGCTCGACGAGCCCGGGCGCTACGCGCTCGTCGGGTTGCCCTGTCATGTCCACGGGCTGCGCCTCGCGCAGCGCGACTCGCGCAGGCTGCGCGAGCGTGTCGTCCTCGCCCTGGGAGTCTTCTGTGGTCTCACCGCGGAGCCGCGCGCGACCGCGCTGGCTGCGCGGCGCGCGGGACTCGAGCCGGGCGAGCTTGCTCGCGTCTCGTACCGCGGTCCCGGCTGGCCCGGCGTCCTGCGCCTCGAGACGACGTCGGGCGTCGTGCGCGAGATCCCGTACCCGGACTACTACGACCCCTACATGGAGGCCTGCACGCCGCCGCGCTGTCGTCTCTGCCCCGACGCCCTCGCCGAGCTCGCCGACATCTCCGTCGGGGACGCGTGGCTCGACCGTTTCGCCGGCAGCGACGGGGTGAGCGACCTCATCGCCCGGACCGAGGTGGGCGAGCGCCTGATCCTGGAGCTCGCCCCGGAGTGGCTCACGCTGACGGAGGCGACGCCCGACGACATGGTCGCCTCCCAGAGCGAGGCGTACCGGGTCAAGCGGCAGGTCTTCCGCGGACGCATGTGGCTGGGCGGTCTGACGGGCCGGTCGCTGCCCGGCTACCCCGGCCTGCGGACGACGCCCTCGCGGCGCGAGGCTCTTGGCGGGTGGCACGGACATGGCGCGTGAGTGGCTCTACCGCACGCTCGGCGCGCTTCGGTATCGCTGACGATCGAGAAGGCCGACGACGCGGAGCGGCTGGCGGGCGTCGTTCACAGTCGCAGGAGGCCGCGCAGCTCCGTGAGCGCGGCCTCGGCGGCCTCTCGTTCAAGCTCGCAGAACGTCCACTTGCCGCGGGTCTCCTCGCGCACGAGGCCCGCTTCGCGCAGGACCCGCAGATGGTACGAGGTCCTGGGCTGGCTCAGGTCGAGCTCCGCCTGGAACTCACACACGCAGATCCCCCGCAGGGCGGTCGACCCGGGGACTCCGCGGGAGGCGGGGTCGGGGAGACCGCAGCAGCCGCGGCCTTGCACCATGAGCTCGAGCATGCGGAGCCGGATGGGGTCGGAGAGAGCCTTCGCGACCAGCACGAGGCGTGTGACGTCGGCTTCGGCAAGACGAGAGCCGCACGCGGCGTCGACCGCGGCGCCCGTCTTCTGTATCCGATTCTTCCGCTGCACGACGGCTCGAGATTACCATAAGCAATCTTGATTTGGCATTGACATGTCAGCGCCGGGCTGTAGTCTCGTATCGAGAGATGTTGATGTGAAACAGAGGTGGAGGACGTGATGAGCGACCAGACGGCGGACGCCGATCTCAAGCGGACGATCCGCGAGCACTACGCCGAGCGGGCCGTGGCCGCCTCGGAGGCGAGAGGCTGCAGCTGCTGCTGCGGGTCAGCGCCCCCTGCCGTTCCCCAGGACGAGATCGCCCGCGATCTCTACGCGATCGACGAGACGAGCGACCTGCCGGCGGCGGCGGTGCTGGCCAGTCTGGGCTGCGGCAACCCGACAGCGCTGGCCGACCTGCGCCCCGGTGAGACCGTGCTCGACCTGGGCAGCGGAGGCGGCATCGACGTGCTGCTCGCGGCCCGCCGGCTGGGCCCGGAGGGCAAGGTCTATGGCCTCGACATGACCGACGAGATGCTGGCTCTCGCTCGCGAGAACCAGGTCAGGGCCGGCGTCACGAACGCCGAGTTCCTCAAGGGCGAGATCGAGAACATCCCGCTGCCGGACGACAGCGTCGACGTGATCGTGAGCAACTGCGTCATCAACCTGTCGCTCGACAAGGACCGGGTCCTGCGTGAGGCGTACCGTGTGCTGAAGCCGGGCGGGCGCCTCGCGGTCTCAGACATCGTGTTCCAGGGCGAGGTGTCGCTGGTGCCGCGAAGCATCCTGGACGACGTCGAGGCGTGGGCCGGCTGTGTCGCCGGCGCGCTCGAGGAGCAGGACTACCTGGCGAGACTCCGCGCTGCGGGCTTCGTCGACGCGGCCGTCGAGGTGACCAACGTCTACGACGGCACGCCCGCGAATTCGTGCTGCGGCGCGCCGGCCCTGCCTGCGGGCGTGCGTCTGATCAGCGGGTTCGTGCGGGCGGCCAAGCCTCGCCGGTAGAGCGGGTGAGGCGGCGGAGGAGGACGACGAGCCACCGACGTTTTCCTCCTTCCCGGCGGGCCCGGCCATCGCTCTCCATTCGACGCAGCAGTGTGCGCTTCGTCGAAATGGGTATTTTGACGACGGCAATCGTCGTTGGGGCCGACCGCGATCCGGGAGCGGACGCCGTGCAAGGCGCGCAAGTCGTCAAGGTACTGGTCGTCGTCGCGTTCGCCGTTCCGGTGGTCGTGATCATCGGTGCTGCAGTCCTCGTGACGAGCGGGGGGGACACGCCGGAGAGCGCGGCCGCCGGCGGGACGGCGCCTTCTGAACTCGCCGTGGCGGACTCCGGAGGCGACGCTGCCGCCGCCGTCGCGCGCAGGTCGGCTCTCGCCATCGTGAAGGAGATCGCCGAGAAGATCACACCGGAGATGGGCGACGCCCACGCGCGTCTGATCAAGACCGGCAAGCGGAGCGGCGAGGACTACCGCCTGTGGCGGGACTTCCTGGCGGCGCTCCGGACACGGTACGGGGTCACCTCGCTCTACACGATGGTCAGGCTCGACGGCCAGACCGCCGGCGTCGTCGTCGAGGCGGCGGAGGATCCGGAGGAGACCGACCGGTGGCTGGCTTCGTACGAGATGGAGAGGGCGATGAGGCGAGCGTTCGCCGGCCGCGCCGCGGTGCGCCGGGCCGAGCCGTGGTTCGACCCCCGCATCAGGGACGGCGCGCCGCACGTGCGGGCGCTCGCGCCCGTCGTCGACAGCGCCGGTGAGGTCGTGGCCATCGTCGGCGTCGACCTCGAGGTCGGCGATCAGAGAGTCGCGCGCTGAGCGCCGCGGGCAGCGCGTGATTGTCGCCTTCCGTCGGTGTTGTTAGGCTTCGCTGGACTCGCCGCCGGGAGGGCACATGGAGAGGGACTGGAACGTGCGCAGCGTCAGCGCCTTTCTCGAGGCCGCCGGCGTCGACGCGTGGGGGGTGGCCGCGAACGTGCCGCCACTGCACCTGGCCCCTTCGCTCCCCACGGCGATCTCGCTGCTGAAGCGCTTCCACGTTGATGAGCTCCGAGGCGTCGAGACCGGCCCGCACCACGCCTACTACGCGGGCTACGTGCGTTTGAACGCCGCTCTCGAAGCGGCGGCGGCGGCTCTTGCCGACGCTCTCCGCGTGTCGGGCACGCGTGCCGCGTACGTGCCGCCGACCATCCCTGAAGATCGCTACGACACCATCGCCGACTGGGGTGACGCCGGGGTGTTCGCCCACAAGACCGCGGCGACTCAGGCCGGTCTGGGCTGGATCGGCAAGACGGCACTCTTCGTCTCACCGGTCCACGGCCCGCGGGTGCGACTCGCCACCGTGTTCACCGACGTATCGCTCGAGGCGGGCACGCCGCTACGGACGGGTCGCTGTGGCTCGTGCCGCCGCTGCGTCGACGCCTGCCCCGCCGGCGCGGGCCGTGACGTCACCTGGGAGGCCGGCATGCCGCGCGATGCGCTGTACGACGAGAAGGCCTGCGAGGCGGAGACGGAGCGGCACCCCGATCTCGGTGGGGTCTGCGGCGTCTGTATCGCGGTCTGTCCTGGGGGCCGCGACGGCTGAGCGTACCGGTCGAGCGAAAGAAGAACGCCCGCCGCCCGGCGTGAGCCGGGCGGCGGGCGTTTTGGACCGTCAGGTCTGTCAGGCAGGCTTCACGTTCACGGCCTGCGGGCCCTTGCGGCCCTCCGTGATCTCGAACTCGACGGACTGGCCCTCCTGAAGGCTCTCTACGCCAGGCGCCAGATCGGCGACGTGCGCGAACACGTCCTTGCCCTCTGCGCGCTCGATGAAGCCGTAGCCCTTCTGAAGGTTGAACCACTTGACTGTGCCTTGAGCCACTACTACTCCTTGATCGGCGAGCGGCTCAATGCGACGAGTGTTGCAGCGATGCCGGCTCGAATAGATTTGACGCCCGTGGTGGTGGCACCACCGCGGGCGTCAAAGGACAGTGTACCCCGATTCGCCGGTCTGTGCGCCGACCTCGTCGCAGACTCGCCCCTCAGGCGCGTGCGCCGGGCGCGCGCAGTGAAGCCAGCACGATCCGCGTCCACGCGTCGAGCACCGGAGTCGGATCGAGGTCGCGCGGAGCCACCAGTCGCTGGATCGCGACCCCGCTCGGTCCCGCGAGCGTCAGCGAGGCCAGCCCTCGCAGGCGCCGCACCCTGTCGGGATCGTCGCTGCCGGCGAGGCTCATGGCGGTCGTGTCGCGCAGCCAGCGCAGGTGGCTCGCGTGCCGGGCCCTCAGCGCGTCGTCGCGGAGCACGGCCGGCAGCATCTCGTAGTAGCGGCGGCAGGTCGTCAGCCGCGCGAGCATGCGCTCTTGGATCGCGACCACCGCGGGAACGCGCCCGGCGCCCGCCGGCAGTCGTCTGACGGCGCGGCGCACGAGCGTGCGACTCTCGTGGAGCGCGGCGGCGTGGAGTCGGTCGATGAGCCCGCGCTTGTCGCCGAAGTAGTAGGAGATGGCGGAGCGCGGCTCGCCGGCGCGCTCCGCGATCGAGTCGAGCGTGAGCGCCCTCAGACCCTTCGCGCGAAGCACGTACTGGGCGGCCGTCAGCAGGTTGGCGGCGACCGGGGAGAGATCGGCGACCGGGTCTGGCTCGTCGTCGCGCGGCGCGTCCGGCGCACCGGACGCCCAGTCGATGGCGTCGCGCAGCCGTGACACCTCGGCGCCGGGCTCTCCGCCCAAGGACGCGTGGAGCATCTCGTCGAGGAGGGTGAAGCCCCCCTTGATGTCCGTCTCCTCAGGGTCCAGCAGAGCCTGCGCGACGACGCCTTCTCCGATACCGAGCAGCAACGTCGTCAGAGGAACGAGGTCGGTGCGCGCCAGTGTGGACGGCTCGAGACACATGAGACCGATGTGGCGGTAGGAGTCGTAGAACTGGGCGAGGCGCCGGCGGGCGTCGCGGTCGCGAAGGATGTGCGGCAGCAGGTCGAAGTAGGTCCCGTACAGCGACGACTGGAGGGCCAGGTCGCGGTGCAGACCGATGAGCTGACGCGCGTGTCCGGTGACGTCGTCCGGCGGGTCGCGCAGCCCGTCGACGAGCGCGACGTCGGCGTCATGCCAGAGGGAGTCGACCAGCGTCGCGACGAGACCGGCCTTGCTCTCGAAGTGGTAGAGGATGAGGGACTTGGTCTCGTCGGCCTCGGCGGCGATGCGTCGCAGCGTGAGTCCCTCGTACCCGTCGCGGGTCAGCACGCGATGGGCGGCCGCCAGGATGCGCCGGGCCGTCGGCGAGAGCCGGGCGGTCGCATAGGCGAACGGATCGACAGCGGCCGCGCGCGGCGTCGTGTCACCGCGCGGCACCGACTCGTCCATCCGTCCCCACCTCCGCTCGTCGCTCGTTCTGGCTGCAACGCTGAGCCGAATCCTACGTCATCGGCGCCGCTCGCGGACGCCGGTGGCCGTGGCGGCGACCGCCACGGCGTGTCGCGCGATCGACGCACGACGCGCGCGCGGGTCTTGACACGCGAGCTCGGTGCGTCTAGGATAGCGTCAAGTCAGTTGACCGGTCAGTCGAATTGGCGTCACGCCGCGAGGATCTCAGCGGTTTGGTAGACGCCCCCTCGAGTGACGCGGCGCGCACGGCGAGGTCACCCCCTCGACCGCGTCCGGCGGCCCGCACTCATACGACCGGCGGCCACCGCGGCCTAGCCGCGGCCAGCCGCCGCCCCGCCGCCGGCGGCCAGGCCCCGGCCGCCGGCGGCCACCCCAGGGAGGTCGGCATGCCCGCTGCTCAAGGTTTGCGCTCGGCACTCGAAGAACGCGTGGTCGCCGCGGTCGCCGAGGGCCGCGACGAGCTCGTCGGCCTCGCCACCGACCTGATCGCGTTCGACACCACGGCGCGCAACACGGGCGACCCGGCGCGTGACGAGGCGGCGCTGCAGCAGCATCTGCGTGCGCGTCTCGCGGCGCTCGGCGCCGAGACCGACCTCTGGGAGCCCGAGCCGACCGGCACGGGCAACCGCTTCGTGCCCGACGGCCTCGACTTCGCCGGGAGGCCGCAGCTCGCCGCGCGGCTGCTCGGCGCGAGGGACGGCAGGAGTCTCCTGCTCAACGGCCACGTCGACGCTGTCTCCGCCGAGCCGCGCGACCGCTGGACGAGCGACCCGCTCAAGGCGGAGGTGCGCGACGGCAACCTGTACGGTCGCGGCAGCTGCGACATGAAGGGCGGCATCGCCGGCATGCTCTTCGCCCTCGAGACGCTTCATCGTCTCGGCGTGCGGCTGGCCGGCGACGTCGTCTTCTGCACCGACACGGACGAGGAGTCGTCGGGCGCCGGCGCCTACGCGTGCGTCGCCCGCGGCGTGCGCGCCGACGCCGGGCTCTGCGCCGAGCCGACGGGCTTCGACGCCTGGGTCGCTTGCCGCGGCGGCGTGAACCCCGTCCTGACGATCGATGGCCGGACCGGGCACTCCGAGTGCGCGCAGCCGCACTGGACGGCCGGCGGCGCCGTCAACGCGATCGAGAAGTTCGACCTCGTGCAGCGTGCGATCCGCGACCTGCGCGAGGACTGGCGCACGCGCCCCGAGCACCAGCATCCATACCTGTCGCCACCCGACATCCTGCCGACGGTCATCGCCGGCGGCGAGTGGATGGTGACGTATCCGTCATCCTGCACCGTGACCCTGTCGGTGCAGTACATGCCTTCGCGCGTCGACGCCGCAGGGTCCGGCGCCGCCGTCTTCCGCGAGGTCGAGGAGCGGATCGCGGCCGCCGCCGCGGCCGACCCGTGGCTCAGGGAGCACCCGATCCGCTGGCACTGGCCCTGCGACATCGTGCCCGACGAGGTGCCCGGCGATCACCCCATCGTCTCGGCGGCTCTCGCGGCCGCGGGGGACCTCGGCCGCCCGGGGGTGGTCACGGGCATGGACTCCTGGCACGACGCCGCCGTGTTCATCCGCCGGGCCGCGACGCCGACGATCTCCTTCGGTCCCGGCAGTCTCTCCCAGGCCCATGTCGTCGACGAGTTCGTGCCGGTGCAGGACCTCGTCGACCACGCCGCCGCCGTGGCGCTCGTGCTGCTGCGCTGGTGCGGCGTCGCGGAGTAGGATGGCCGCGGCGGGCTGTGGCCCGCGTGTGAGGACGCTGGTCGCCGGCGACGACTCGCGGTCGTAGCGCCCGAAGCGGCTAGAATGCCGTCATGGACTTCGTCGTCGAGCCGCAGGCCCGCATCCGCCCCGGCATCATCGAACTGCGCTGGGGCACCCCCGACCTGTCGCTGTTGCCGGTCGCCGAGGTCGGCGCCGCGACACAGGAGATGCTGCGCCTCGCCGGGCCGCCGGCGCTCGACTACGGCTCGAACGAGGGGCCGGAGGTGCTGCGGGCGGCCCTCGCGGCGCGCATCGCGCGCGGCGAGGGCCGCCCGCTCGGCCTCGACGAGATCGCCATCACCGACGGCATCTCTCCCGCCCTGCACCAGCTCGCCGGCCTCCTCGTGCGTCCGGGCGACGCGGTGCTGGTCGAGGACCCGGGGTACAGCCTCGCCCTCGGTCTCCTGCGCGACCTCGGTATCGAGCCCGTCGGCGTGCCCTTCGACGCCCAGGGGCTCGACGTCGAGCGGCTGCCCGGCGTGCTCGCCGGCGTGCGGGCCCAGGGCCGGCGGCCGCGCCTGCTCTACACCGTCCCGACGTTCCACAACCCGACGGGCATCTCGCTGGCCGACGAGCGCCGTCGTCGCCTCGTCGAGCTCGCCGTCGCGGAGGACATCCTCCTCGTCGAGGACGACGTCTACCGCGAACTCTGGTACGACCGTCCGGCGCCGCCGTCGCTGTGGCGCCTCGCGGCCGACGTCGACGGCGGCGCCGACCACGTCGTCCGCCTGGGCAGCTTCTCGAAGTCGCTGGCCCCGGGCTTGCGCTGCGGGTACCTGACGGGGACGGCGGCTCTGGTCCAGCAGTACACGGAGAGCGGACTGATCGACAGCGCCGGCTGCCTCAGCCAGTTCACGTCGCTGATCGTGGCGGCGCTCCTGCGCGACGGCGCCTACGACCACATCGTCGAGCGTTTTCGGCAGGCCTACGGCGAGCGGCGCGACGCGCTCGTGAAAGGGCTGAAGTCGGCGCTGCCCGAGGGGTGCTCCTGCACCGAGCCGGAGGGCGGCTACTTCGTCTGGGTCTCGTTGCCGCCGTCGCTGACGGCGTCGCGGCTTCGGCCGATCGCGGAGGAGGCCGGTGTGTCCTTCGTGGGCGGTGCGCCGTTCTCGGTGTCCCGACGCCGACCAGGGCCTCCGCCTCTGCTTCGCCATGTACGGGCCCGAGGAACTCGGCGAGGGCGCCGCGCGCCTGGCGCGCGCGATCGACCAGGCGCTACCGACGCGGTAGCACCGACGGGCGATCGGCAGCCCGCCTGCGAGATCCCCTACTTGCCCGCGCCGCGCGCCCGCCGCTCCATGTACTCGATGATCGCGCGCGCCTGACTCTCCCCGTCGAGGCCCGCCTCGGCGAGCACCACGTGCCCCTGGCCGCTGCCGAGGTAGCGGCCGTGGCGGTAGGGGTGCAGGCTCGCCGCGCGGCCCTTGTCGGAGCGCACCCAGCGGTAGAGCGTCGGCAGGGTGAAGCCGGTGATGCCGATCGCCTCAGCGGCGCGTCCCTCGGGGAAGACGGCGCGCCGCTCGTTCTCGGGCAGCAGGTCGAAGAGCTCGGCGCTGGCGACGTAGTAGACCAGCGCGTCGACGCCCTTCTCGGCGAGCAGCGGCAGGGCGCCCTCGACGAAGGCGTAGGTCACGGCGCTCTCTTGCAGGACGACGGTCACGTCGGGCTCGCCCTCGGGCCGCCGCAGCACGTAGACCCCGGCGGCGGCCGCCTCGGCGGGCGCGAGCCCGAGCGCCGCGCGGTCGAGCACGGTCTCGTTGGGCCGCGTGACGAAGGCCGAGATGAGCGGCCGGCCGGCGCGCCAGGGCCGTCGCCACGAGCGGCCAGATCTCCTGCGGCTCCCAGGGTGTCAGCGAGATCGCCGTGCCCCGCGGGAAGTTCTCCTGCAGCAGCTGTAGCGGCTGCGGGTCGGCGTGCGTAGGGCCGTCTTCGCCCGTCTTCAGGCCGGCGTGGCCGCAGACGAGGATCATCGGGTCGTAGGGGTCGCCCGAGACCGCCTCGTGCGCCTGGGCGCCGATGGCGTGCAGGCGCGCGGCGATGTGACTGAGCGGCGCGAGGAAGGCGCCGTACGAGGCGCCGACGCCGATGTGGTGGCCGAAGCTGGAGATGCCGGAGAGGGCGCCGCTGATCGCATCTTCGCAGATGCCCCCGATGGAGAGCAGCCGTGCGTCGGGGTTGCTCTCCGCGTTCCAGAAGCCCGCCGCGAAGCCTTCGGCGATGGCGCTCACGCTGGTCGAGCCGAGCAGGTCGGCGGCGGCGGTGAGAAAGGCGCCGTCGGACTCGCGGTTCAGCAGGTGGAGGCAGCGGGCGAGCTCGGCGCGCAGGGTCGTCGAGGCGCCCGGGGTGAGGCGCAGCTCGTCGGGGATGCGGGTGGCCGCGGCGGCGGCCCTCTCGTAGGCGGCCGCGACGCGCGGCGCGCGGGCGCGCGGCGCGCGGCCGCGCCGGTCGAGACGCGACTTCGCGGCCGCGAGCCGGGCGCTCAGCGCCGCGGCCGTCGGGGTCCGCTCTTCGATGCGGGCGCGGACGAGCTCGAGCGCGTTCCAGAGGCACTCCTCGAGGGCGGCCGGGCCCTCGGCGGCGCGCGTGCAGCGCCGGTCGGCGGCGTCGCAGGTCGGCAGCTCGACGGGCGCCGTGCCGCCTGCCGCGCGCGGTCAGCTCGGCGAGCGCCGCGTAGAAACCGTCGGAGCAGAGCTTGTGGCCCGCGCCGTGCGAGGCCTTGCCCTCGACGCCGTACTTCCAGCCCTTGAGCGTGCGGTAGACGATCGCCGTCGGCTGGCCGTTGTCGAGGGCGAGCGCGCGACGCTGGGCCGCGATGACCTGGGTGAAGTCGCGGCCGTCCGGCACGTAGAGCACGTTCCAGTCGTGCAGATAGAAGAGCTCGGCCGGCGTCCACTGGACGTAGTCGCCCGGCTGGTCGCCGTCGCGGCAGACGTGCTCGCTGTCGATCGACGCCTGGTTCCAGTCGAGGTGCAGCACGACGTTGCCCAGCGAGGCCGTGCCGGCCGCGGCGAGGGCTTCGCCCACGCGGCCCGGCGTCAGGCCTCCTTCGCCCTCGACGATGTGCACGCGCGGCGCGTCGGCGCCGTAGTAGTCGCGGGCCCCGAAGGCGAGGCCGATCGAGCTGGCGACGCCGACACCCGAGGCCCCGGTCGCGAGACGGACGAAGGGCGTGGTCGGCGTCGGGTGGCCGTCGAGCGCCTTGGCGCCGAAGCGGGTGAAGAGCGGCGTCCGCGTGATCGGGTTGCGGCGGAAGCCGAGGAGGTCCTCGAGGCGCAGCCGCCGCTTCGTGTCGGCCGGCAGCAGGGCAGGGGCCGCGACGCGGGCGAACTCGTCGCGCAGCGCCCACATCGAGTACAGGCCCATCGCCTTGTGGCCTGCGGCATACGAGACGATGTCGGCGTCGTCGCGATCCGGGTCGCTCAGGTCGTAGTCGAGACTGTCGAAGAGGATGCCGGCGACGAAGCGCCCGGAGGAGATCGAGCCGCCGGGGTGGCCCGACGTCGGCACGTAGTTGTAGAGCAGCGCGCACAGCGACCGGTACAGGAGGTCGAAGGTCTCGAAGTGGGCCAGCTCGTCGGGAGTGAGGGGGCTCGCGCCCCGCGGGAGCTCCTCGCCGATGTCTGCGTAGACTCCTCGCCTCGGGCCGAATGCGAACGCCATTGTGCCACTCCTTTCTTCGGTCAACGCGGCCTGATCCCCAGCCTGGCGCGCGCCTCATCCGGTGTTGCGACGCCTCCCCCGAGACTCTCGATGATGGCGATCGCCCTCTCGACGAGCTCGGCGTTGCTCGCGGGCACGCCCTTCGTCAGCCACAGGTTGTCCTCGAGGCCGACGCGCACATTGCCGCCGAGCAACACCGCCTGCGCCACCATCGGCATCTCCCAGCGGGAGACGCCGAAGGCCGACCACACCGAGCCTGCGGGCAGCATCTCGGCCATCGCCTTCATCGCGTGTGTGGTGGCAGGCGCGTTGCCGATCACTCCGAGGCAGAGCTGGAAGTACGGAGGATCGTCGATGAGGCCGACCGCGTGCAGCGCGCGCGCGACCTCGATGTTGCCGATGTCGAAGACCTCGAGCTCAGGCTTGACGCCGAGCTCCTGGAAGCGCCGAGCCAGCGTGCGGGCCATCTCGAGCGTGGTGATCGAGACCGTCTTCTCGCCGAAGACGTAGGTGCCGCAATCGAAGGAGCAGATCTCGGGCAGAAGCTCCTCCACGTGCGGGATCCGCTCCAGGGCCGGCACGATGTCGCTGCCGGGCCCGGCCCGCGTAGGGTCGTCGTCCTCGATCACCATGTCCATGCCCATGCCGGTGGTGAGGTTGATGACGACGTCGGTGTCGCTCTCACGGATGCGTTCGACGACCTCGCGGTACAGGGCGACCTCGCGCGACGCGGCGCCGGTCTCAGGGTCGCGGACGTGGATGTGCGCGATGGCGGCGCCTGCCTCGGCCGCCTCGATGGCCGCCGCGGCGATCTCCCGAGGCGTCCTCGGTCGGTGCGCGACCGGCTCGGTGCCGCCCGTGACGGCGCAACTCACGATGACGTCCTGGTTCATGGTCCTCCTCCGTCGAGGAACGTGTCCATGCTACTGCACCGGCGGAGAGGCGGCGGCGCGGTGCGGCGACGTCGCGGGTCGCTCGCGCTCACGGTCGCTCGAGGAGCAGCGGCGCCAACTCGCGGCTCCACTGCCCGATCGCGGACCAGTTGCGGGCGTCGCCCGGCGTGGCTCCGACGGCGAGCATCACGAAGAGACGCTCGAAGATGCTCATGGTCGTGAGATCGAGCGCGCCTCCGAAGAAGGCGACGCTGCGCGGGCGGACCTCCGGGACTGCCCTGAGCACGTCGCCGAGGTAGTGCTCCGGCGCCGCGTAGCGCTCACGCCGACGGAGTGTGTCGGGGTCCGCGGGCGGCCTTCCGAGCCACGGATCCTGGAAGACGGGGACGCCACTCACCGCGCCCGTTCCGGTGTCGGTGAGCGCCATCGCGGTCATGAAGTACGCGGTCGGCACGCGTGCCAGGCTGTCCCGACGCCGGGCGACGAAGCGGCGCGCGGCCCTGTGCCAGCCGATGATCATCGGCCCGCCGACGACGACCGCGTCGTAGCCTTCGGGGCTGGGGCTCTCGCGCAGCGAGACGACATCGACCCGGAAGCCGCGGTCGCGCAGGCCCACGGCGACGACTTCAGCCACCTTCTCCGTCGACCCATGCCGGCTCGCGTAGGTGACGAGGGCGCGGGGCAGGGCGGGGGGCGCACCGGCGCGTTCGGTGTCTTGATGGTCCGAGATGCCTCCCTCCCGATCCGTGGCGGCGACGTGCACGGTCCAGTCTGACGCCTCGCACGCCTCTCTGCATCCGTGGCGGAGTGGGGCGCCGGGTGACTTCACGGGACCGGCGGCGGAGTCCGGGGCCGCCCGTCGCAGCGGCGCCCGTGTTGCCCATCGGCGCCCGAAGGGAAGGGTCCAGGGGTGCACGACGCGTATGGAGCGGACGAGCGCACGGAGGACAGTGACTCAGAAGACACGATCCAGCGGGGCCTGGCCCGGCCTGCACTTCCATCTGCCGCCGGAGCCGGCGCGACTGCTGCGCGCACGAGAGCGCATCCGGGACTACCTGGGCCCGCTGTGCACCGACGACGAGGCCATCGACGACGTCGTCTTCTGCGTCACGGAGGCCTGCGCCAACGTCATCCGTCACAGCGGCACCGCTGAGGGCATGGACGTGTCCGTGCGGTTCAGCGGGGACGCGGTCGTGGCAGACGTGGTCGACCGCGGCCAGGGTTTCGACGTCACCGCCTTCGACCTCGAGCGGCTGCCTGACGTCACAGGTACCGGCGGGCGCGGCCTCTTTCTCATGGCGCACCTGATGGACGATCTCGAATTGGAGTCCGACGGCGGCGTGCGCCTGCACATGGTGAAGCGCGGTCTACACGAGGCGTGTCTCTCGTCCGCGTTCGAGTCGGCGATCGGGGATCTGCAGCCCATCGAGGAGCACAGGGAGACGCGCCTGAGGGCGCTGCTGGAGGAGATCGACGAGGGTTTCCTCGCCATGGACTGGGAGTACCGCTACGTGCACGTCAACGCGCTCGCTCTCGAGATCACCGGCACGTCGCTCGACGAGCTGATCGGCCGCACGCCGTTCGAGGTGTGGCCGGAGCTTGCGGGGACGAGCCTTGAGACGCGCTATCGGGAGGCCATGGAGCTCGGCAGGCCGTCGGTCTTCGAGCGGCTGTCACCTGTGACCCACACGTGGCTGGAGACACGCGTCTACCCGACCTCGGGCGGCATCAGCGCCTACCTGCGCCGGATCGACGGGCGCAAGCGCGTCGAGCACGAGCGGGAACAGCTCGTCGTGGATCTGCGCCGCAGCGAACGGCGCCTGCGGGCGACGTTCGAGCAGGCGGCGGTCGGAGTCGCGCACGTCTCGCTCGAGGGTCGCTTCCTGCGCGTGAACCAGTGGTTCTGCCGGATGCTCGGCTACACGCGCGAGGAGCTCGAGGGTCGGCTCTTTCAGGAGCTCACCCACCCCGACGACGTCAAGGAGCAGCTTCGTCTGGTCGAGACGCTGAAGAGCGGGGAGGCCACGAGCGTTCAGCTGGACAAGCGCTACATCTGCCGCGACGGGAGGGAGCTCTGGACCGGTCTGACCATGTCGCTCGTGCGTACCGGCGACGACGAGCCGGCCTACTTCGTCGGTATCATCGAGGACATCGCGAAGCGCAAGGCCTCCGAGGCGCTGCTGCATCGATATCGGCGGGCGTGGCGTGAGGCGCCCGACGTGATGCTGGCCGTGCGCCTCGCCGATGCCCGTATCGTCGATGCCAGCAGGGCGGCCGAGGTCGCCTACGGGTACGGGCGCGATCGTCTGCTCGAACTCACATTCGTCGACCTGACGGCCGACGACGAGACACATGTGGCCCAGCGGCTCGAGCGTGCCGTGCGCGAGGGGCAGCCGTTCGCGAGTGTGCATCGTTGCGCCGACGGCTCGGTCTTCCCCGTCGACGTGAGCGTGTGGGACGTCCCCGGCGAAGGCGGCGGCGAGGTGATCGTGCGCATCGCGTGCGGCGGTGGCGGCGAGGGCCGCGCCCGTGAACAGGACGAGCCCCGCGTCGGGGATCCCGCCTGAGCGCGCTCGCCAGCGCCGGCTGCGCGCGCTATTCTTGGCTCATGAAGAAAGGTGAACTCCTCACGCGTCTGCGCGCGCGCGGCTGGCGCGTCACGCCACAGCGGCGGGCCGTCGTCTCCGTCCTCGAGCGTGGTGCGCGCCACGCCACGGCCGAGCAGGTCCACCTCGCCGCCCGGGGCATCGTGCCCGAGATCTCGCTCGCCACCGTGTACAACGTGCTCGCCGAACTGGTCGAGATGAAAGAGGTCTCCGAGGTGCGTCTCAACGGCGGCGCGGCTCTGTTCGAGACCAATGTCGCGGTGCACTACCACCACGTGTGCGACGACTGCGGCCGCATCGCCGATGTGCCGGCCGCCGACATGAGCCGCTGCCTGCGGGCGCCCGATCCTGCGGCCGGTCCTCGGCGCACTCCATGCGGCAGTCCCATGAAGTGCTGCTTGCGGCTGCCCGAGCTCGCCAGCCGCGGCTACGCCGTCGACAGCGTCGAGGTCGTCTTCCGCGGTCACTGCGGCTGCGTCACCGACGGCTAGGCGCCCCGCACCCGCAGCGGGCACGGGGCGCCTCTCCGGTCGCTATTTCCGCAGCGCCGCGACGGCGGCCGCGACGCGCTCGCCGTACTCCGGGTCGGCCTTCGTGAAGTGCTCGACCGAGCGCGCGATGATGTCGTCCCTCGACACTTGCGAGAGGCTGCCGGCGATGTTCGCCACGAGGCGCTCGCGCGCGGCCTCGTCCATCACCCGGTAGAGCGCCCCCGCCTGGACGAAGTCGTCGCCCTCGTGACCGTCCCACTCGTACGTGCCGCTCGGGCCGTCGGCGGGCAGGGGCGCGTAGAGAGGCTGACCCGTCTCGGCCGGGCCGTCGAAGCTGTTGGGCTCGTAGTTCTTGGCCGCGCCGGCGTTGCCGTCGCCGCGCATGAAGCCGTCGCGACCGTAGTTCGCGACCTCGGCGGCTCGGGGGCGGTTGACCGGCAGCTCGATGTGGTTGACGCCGAGGCGGTAGCGGTGCGCGTCGCCGTAGGCGAAGAGGCGGCCCTGGAGCATCTTGTCGGGTGAGGGCCCGATCCCGGGGACGAAGTGCCCAGGGTCGAACGCGGACTGCTCCACGTCGGCGAAGTAGTTGTCCGGGTTGCGGTCGAGCACCAGCCGCCCCACTTCCTGCAGCGGGTAGTCCTCGTACGGCCAGACCTTGGTCAGGTCGAACGGATTGAAGCGGTAGCCTGCCGCCTCGGCCGCCGGCATGAGCTGCACCTTGAGCGTCCAGCTCGGGAAGTCGCCCCTGTCGATCGCATCGAGCAGGTCGATCTGGTGCGACTCGGGGTTCTCGCCGGCGACCTTCGCGGCTTCGGCGGCCGTGAGGCACTCGATGCCCTGGTCGGTCTTGAAGTGGTACTTGACGAAGGACTGCTCGCCGGCGGCGTTCGCCCACTGGAAGGTGTGCGACCCGAAGCCGTCCATGTGACGGTACGAGGCGGGGATCCCCCGGTCGCCGAACAGCCAGGTGAACATGTGCGTGGCCTCGGGCGAGAGCGAGAAGAAGTCCCAGACGTTGTCCGGCTCCTGCTGGTTGGTGCGCGGGTCGGGCTTCTGCGAGTGGATGAAATCGGGGAACTTGAGCGGGTCGCGGATGAAGAAGATGGGCGTGTCGTTGCCGGTCAGGTCGTAGTTGCCGTCCTCGGTGTAGAACTTGACGGCGAAGCCACGCGGGTCGCGGACGGCGTCGGCCGACCCGCGACCGCCGGCGACGGTCGAGAAGCGCACGAACACCTCGGTGCGCTTGCCGATCTCGCCGAGGAAGCGGGCGCGCGTGTACGGCGTGACATCCTTCGTGACCTCGAAGTGGCCGTAGGCTCCGGAGCCGTTGGCGTGGACCACGCGCTCGGGGATCCGCTCGCGGTTGAAGCGCGCGAGCTTCTCGAGAAGGTGCTGGTCCTGAAGGAGGACCGGCCCGCCTGGTCCTGCGGTCTGGGAGTGCTGGTTGTCGGCGACGGGCGCGCCGGACTCTGTGGTGAGTCTCTTGCGGTCGGCCATGCGTCGTCTCCTCTCCGGGAGGGCGGTGGCTTGGAGGATGGGGCACGGACGGCCTACCCACGGCTGGAACGCTTCTAACGCCGGTTGCCTGCATTGTAGACTGAGCAGGTCCCACATCGGAAAAGGAGCTTCCGGATGCCGAGCATCAAGGGCACGCAGACCGAGCAGAACCTGCTCAAGTCATTCGCCGGCGAGAGCCAGGCGCGCAACCGCTACACCTTCTTCGCCAAGCTGGCCAAGAAGGAGGGATACGAGCAGATCTCGGCCATCTTCCTCGAGACCGCCGAGAACGAGCGCGAGCACGGCAAGCAGTTCTTCAAGTACCTCGAGGGCGGCATGGTCGAGATCACTGCCGCTTACCCGGCCGGCAAGCTCGACGCCCCGACGGTCGAGAACCTCGCCGCGGCCGCCGACGGCGAGCACGAGGAGTGGGTCGCGCTCTACCCCGCCTTCGCCGACGTCGCCGAGCAGGAGGGCTTCAAGGACGTGGCCGGCACCTTCCGTCAGATCGCCAAGGTCGAGGCGAAGCACGAGGCGCGCTACCGCAAGCTGGTCGAGAACATCGAGCAGGGGCTCGTCTTCGAGCGCTCGGAGCCCGCGAAGTGGATCTGTCGCAAGTGCGGATACATCCACGAGGGTCCGAAGGCGCCCGCCGTGTGCCCGGCGTGCAAGCACCCGCAGGCCTACTACGAGGTCTACGCCGACAACTACTGAGTCGAGCCGAAGGCGACGCCGGCGGGGACCGCGAGACGCGGTCCCCGCCGGCGTCGCCGTTCGCGTTCATGGCACCGGGCTCGCGTGGGATCGCCGCGGTGCCGGCGCGCCGTCCAACGCATCGTTGTCTCTCCAGGCGGGTAGGTCGGTCGCATCGACCGCTGTGGAGGGGCGGATGCGGTGCTCCGGAGTCTTGCGGCGAGACTCGGCGGGCAAGACCGGGGCGAGGTCGAAGAGCGGCTGGGTGCTTGCCGCCCAAGCCACGAAGGGAGGGCCGATGGACGTTCCGACCGGCGCCGAGATCGACGAACTGCTGGCGCCTCGCGACGTGCCCTGTGTGTCGCTGTTCATGCCCGCGCACCGAAGGGGGCCGGAGACCCAGCAGGACCGGCTCCGGCTCAGGAACCTCATCGGTCAGGCGGAGGAACGTCTTCTCGGCCTCGGGTTGCGCGGGCCGGAGGCGAACGACCTGCTCGTGCCCGCGCGAGAATTGCTCGACGACGGTGCGTTCTGGCGACACCAGGGGGACGGACTTGCCGCCTACACGGCTCCTGGCTGGTCGCGGACCCTGCGCGTGCCCTTCGCCTTGCGCGAGCTCGTCGTCGTGAGCGGGCGCTGCCACGTGCGCCCGCTCTTCGACGGGCTCTGGCCCGACCAGCGTTTCCACGTGCTCGCGCTGAGCCTCGGCGGCGTGCAGCTCCTCGAGGGCTCACGGTACAGTCTGCAGCCACGCGAGGTGCCGGATGCGCCGCGCGGGATCGAGGACACGCAGCGCTTCCTCGACCTGAAGGAGCAGCTCCACGCGAAGGCCGGTCCTCGGCGCGACGCGTCGCGCACCGCGGTCTCCCATAGTCACGGCGCCGGTCGCGAGGTCGAGGGGGAGCGAATCATCGAGTACGTGCGTGAGGTGGACCGGGCCGTCACCGACGCGCTCGGACAGTCTCGCCTGCCGCTGGTGCTCGCCGGCGTGGAGCACGTGCTGGCCGCCTATCGGGCCGTGACGAGTCACGGCCAGGTCATGGACGGCGCCGTCGACGGCAGCCCGGGCGACCTGTCTGAAGACGGGCTGCACGCGGCCGCGTGGGCGCTGGTCGAGCCCGTCGCCCTACGGCGGCGCGCAGAGGATCTCGCGCGCTACGCGCAGGCCGAGGGCAAGGGGATGGTCGTGAACGATCTGGAGGACGTCCTCGTGGCCGCGCTGCAGGCGCGCATCGAGGCGCTCTTCGTGGCCCGTGACGAGCTTCGGTGGGGACGGTTCGCGCCAGAGACGGCGGAGGTCCGTCTTCACCACAGCGCGAAGCCCGGCGACGAGGATCTGCTCGACAGGGCCGTGGTGGAGACCTACCGGACAGGCGGCTCCATCCATACCCTGCCGCTTCATGAGATGCCCGACTCGAGGGCCGTGGCCGCACTCACCAGGTTCTGAGGTTCCCGCTCCGCACGAGCTGCGGTGTCTTGCGTGCCGGCGGAGCGCGCTCGGGTACGGGAGCCGATATCCGTGCGGCCGCCTCGAGGACGAGCCGGCTGGGGATTGCGAGCCCCATCGTCTGACTGTCGGCGACGCCGAGCGTGGCCACGTTGATGCCGAGCACCCGGCCCTCGGCGTTCACCAGCGGCCCGCCCGAGAACCCCTGCTGCAGCTGCGTGGAGGACTCGATCAGGGTGTCGAGATCCGGCCGCTGCGGGACGGCGACGTTCTGCAGCACCTCGGTCACCATGCCTTCACTCACAGGCTGCTCGAACTCGCCCGGCGCCCCGACGGAGAAGACGGGGTCCGCCAGCTCGACATGCTCCAGGTCGGTCACGAACTCGGCCGGGACGAGGCCGTCCAGGTCGACCCTGATGAAGGCCAGGTCGCGTTCGGGCAGGCGAGCGACGACGAGTCCGACGGCCTGGCGGCCGTCGGCCGCGACGACGGTCACGTTGCCCCCCGCGGTCAGTCCGGCCATCGTGACTACGTGATCGTTGGTGACGACAAGGCCATCGCGGTCTATCACGACGCCGGTGCCGAGCGCTGTCTGGACGATCCCCGACGCTTGGGCGCCGCGCACGTGGATCGCGGCCACCGACTGGAGGACGAACTCGACGGGGTCACGCGACGGGGCGCCCGCGAGGCCGCCGACAGAGTGCGCGTAGCCGATCGCCAGCGAGAGGATCGCGAGGGCGACGACAGCGAGCACGAAGGCGGAGCGCAGGAGACCACTCCGGCGCTGGACGTCCAGCCGCGGAGCCACGCCCGCCGGCGCCAGGACCGGCGGTACCACGTACGCGTGGAGTGACGGCGCGATGCACGACTCGCCGGCCATTGGTCCCCCCTGCAGCTGAAAACGATGGTACCCGCTGGATAACGTCTACTCGGGGGACGAGCAGACGTCAATCGCGCGCCGTCTTCCGCACAGGCAACGGGCGCCATGCCGATCTCGCCGTCGGCGTGCTACGCAGGCCCGCCGGCAAACCCTTGGCTGGCGCCTTCGCAGGCCCGCCGGTAGTCTCCCCCCGTGACTCCCGCAGCCCCTCACGGCAGTCGCCGGGCCTCCGTCTCGGCGGCGCTGCTCGTCATCGTGATCGCGCTCTCGATGCAGACCGGCTCGGCGTTGGCCGCACACCTCATCGAGTCGGTCGGCGTCATTCAGGCGCTCTGGTTGCGCACGGCGATCGCGGCGCTGCTCCTGGGGGCGCTCAGGCCGCGCTCGCTGCGTCTGCCTGCGGTCCGCGACCGTCTACCGGTCGTCGCGTTGACGGGCGCCCTGCTCGTCATGAACCTGAGCTTCTACGCGGCGATCGCGAGAGCTCCTTTGGGCGTCGTGGTCGCCGTCGAGTTCCTCGGGCCTCTGGCGGTCGCCGTGATGGGCTCGCGGCGGCCCGTCGACTTCGTCTGGATCGCCCTGGCCGGCGCCGGCGTGGCCCTGCTGGCCGGCCCGACGAGCGACATCAGCACGACGGGTCTCCTGCTCGCCCTGTGCGCCGCGTGCGGCTGGGCGGCCTTCCTCCTGCTCGCGAAGCGCGCCGTCACCAGCATGGACCCCCTGCCGGTCGTGACGCTGATGCTCGCAGGATCCGCCGTGCTGCTCACGCCGCTGCTCGCCGTGTCCGGGGCCGCGTTCTTCGGGTCTCCCGCGGCGCTCGGCCTCGGTCTCGTGGTCGCCCTGCTGTCCTCGGCGCTCCCGTACTTCCTCGAGCTCTTCGCGCTGAGCCGGGTGCGCGCCGCGACCTACGGCGTGCTGCTGAGCATCGAGCCGGCGGTCGCGGCCCTCACCGGCCTCCTCATCCTGGGTCAGCTGCTGGGCGCGGTGGAGATCTCGGCGATCGTCGCGGTGGTCATCGCCGCGGCGGGCGCGAGCTGGGCGAGCGGGCGGGCGAGCGCCGGAGGCTCGGGAGGGCCGGCCGCGGAGCTCTGAGGCCACCGGGCGACCAGATCCGGCGCAGCGCGTGCGCCGTCCTCGCGGGAGTCGTCGCCGCGGTCATCCTTCTCGGCGGCGAACGGATCGCAGCCGCCGGGTGACCGGGAGCGCCGTGCCCCCGTTCGGCCGTACGGGTAGAATGAACCATCCGAACGACGGGTGACCGGAAGGAGGCGACGATGACGAAGAGAGCCACAGCTGCGCTGCCGGCCCTCGCCGCAGGACACGCCGCCACACCGGTGCGCCGCGCCTAGACGACAGGGCGGGGCACCCCGACGGGAAGGACCCCACGTTGTCTGACACCTCCGGAGCGGACGCTCCGACCACACTCGAAGACCTCGGCTACTCCGATCGCTGGCGCGCACTGTTCGCGGCGCAGGCCGGCTCCGATCACGTGCCCGCCCGCGTAGTGCGCAGCGACCGCGGCGGTCTCCTTGCGGCGACCGCCGACGGGATGGTGCGCGCCACGCTCGCGGCGGGTCTTCGCCACGCCGCGAGCGGCCCGGACGAGCTCCCCGTGACCGGTGACTGGATCGCCTTGGACCTTGCGCCCACGCATGAGACCGCGCTGGTGCAGGCCGTGCTGCCGCGCACGTCCGCGTTCGTGCGTGGCTCGTCGGGCGCCGAATCGACGGCGCAGGTGATCGCCGCCAACGTCGACCTCGTGTTCGTCGTGCACGCGATCGACCGTGGCCTGAACCAGCGCCGCCTGGAGAGAGAACTCGCTCTCGCTTGGGAGAGCGGCGCTGTGCCCGTCCTCGTGCTCTCGAAGGCCGATCTGGTCGAGGCGCCCGAGGCTGTGCTGAGCGAGGCGCGGGGCATCGCTCCCGGTGTCGACGTCGTGATCACCAGCGCCGTCACCGGTGACAGCATCGAGGGCCTGCGTGTCTACGCTCCCCGCGGGTGCACGGTCGCCTTGATCGGTCCGTCCGGCGTCGGCAAGTCGACGATCGTCAACGCCCTGCTCGGCGAGCGGCGCCAAGCGACGGCGAAGGTACGGTCGAGCGACGGCAAGGGCCGGCACACGACCGTGGCGCGCGAACTCGTCTCGCTGCCGGACGGCGGCGTCCTTCTCGATACCCCGGGGCTGCGCGCCCTCGACATGATCGACGCTCGCGAAGGGATCGCCTCGGCCTTCGACGACATCGAGACGCTGGCGGCGAGCTGCCGCTTCTCGGATTGCGGGCACGGCAGTGAGCCGGGCTGCGCCGTCGCTGCCGCCGTCGCCGCGGGGGAGTTGCCCGCCGAGCGTCTCGCGAGCTGGCACAAGCTGCAGCGTGAGGCGCAGGTCGCCGCGATGAAGAGCGACGTCCGGCTGCGCAACGAGGAGGCCCGACGCTGGAAGATCATCCACAAGAGCGTGCGGCAGCACCCCAAGTACAAGGGGCGCGACCGGGAATGAGGCACTGATGCGCGCGCCGGGGCCGCTGAATCTCACCCCGATCGGCGTCATCCACAGCCCCCACCGCGAAGCAGGGGCGACGCCGATCCAGCCGGTGTGTGCCCAGGGGGCCCGCGGCGAGGTCGAGCTGTTCGAGGCGTATGCCGCCGGGCTCGACGACGTCGACGGCTTCTCGCACGTGCACCTGCTCTACTGGCTGCACCGGAGCGGCTCCCCTGCGCTGAAGGTGACCCCGTTCCTCGACGACACGCCCCGCGGAGTCTTCGCGACGCGGGCGCCGAACCGCCCGAATCCCCTGGGGCTCAGCGTCGTGCGCGTCGTCGAGCGCCGCGGCCGGACTCTGGTGGTCGAGGATCTCGATGTGCTCGACGGCACGCCGCTGCTGGACATCAAGCCCTACGTGGAGCGGTTCGACGTGCGCACGTCGACACGTGGGGGTTGGACGGAGAAGGTCGACGACGCGACCTTCAAGGAGCGCGGCGCCCGAGGGGGCGCCTCGGCGCCCACCATCGCCTCGGCTCTCAGCGACGACGAATCATAGGCGGCCGGCGGCGATCTCCGCGGCAAGCGGCGCTCGCCGACGAAGCCGCCGCCGGCCGTTCTCTGCCAGTGCCCGCCGTTTCTCGCGTCCCCGCTCTCACTCCGTTGCAGCCACCTCGTCCGAATCTCTGAGTCCTCAGATCGTGCTGGTCTGAGCGCTGGTGTTGACATCCCTCGGGCGGCGGTTATAATGGGCATATGCTCATAACGACGCAGGCGAGATGCCGCAGCGCACCACGCGCGGCGAGGTCTGCGAAGGCGACACGAGGAGGCATTGCGATGCCAGCAGGAGACAGGACAGGACCGAGAGGGATGGGCCCCATGACCGGCGGTGGCTTCGGCTACTGCGCGGGCGGCGACACGCCCGGCCTTGCGGCGCAGGAAATGCGCGGCGGGCGTGGCGGCGGGGCGCGCGGCGGCGGCGGAATGGGTCGCGGCGGCGGGCAGGGCGGCGGCCGCGGCCACCGTCACATGTACAACGCGACCGGGCTGCCGGGGTGGCAGCGGGCCGGCTTCGGATGGGGCGGCGGTGGGCGCTTCGGCGCGCCCGTCGGGCCGATCCAGGGCGTTCCGCAGGACGCGTCGGCGATCAGGGCCGAGGCTCAGCGCTTCGAGGAGACGGCCATGCGTCTGCGCACGCAGGCCGACGCGCTCGAGCAGACCGGAGAATGAGACGACCGGGCGCCGCGTCGCTCGATCTCGACCAGGTGAGGCTCATGGGACCAGGATCGAAGAGTAGAGGAAGTCGCGGGGGCGGGGGCGGTCGCCGCGGTACCGGCGGCCAGGGCTCCGGCGCTCAGCGCCGAGGCCGGCGCACGGCCGGGATGCCGGGCGCATGCCGATCGACTCGCACGCCGTCGGTGGGCGAGCAAGGGCTCCCGACGCCGCTGCCGTCTGAGCCGGCTCTCGTCGACCGGGCGTCGGATCTGCCGGCGCCGCGGGTGACTGCCGCAACGGCAGCGCCATCGCCAGTGGCTCGAGCGAAGTCTGTCCGCGTCCGCGAGCTCGCTTACGTCGCGCAGCCGGAGGCGTGCACCGCCTGCGGGCTGTGCGCCGACGCGTGTCCGCGCGGGGCGGTGACCGTCGCCGACGTCGCCGTCGTCGACGCGGCCTTATGCACAGGGTGCGGCGCGTGCGCTGACGTGTGTCCCTGCGAGGTCATCACCCTCAAGGCGTGGTCATCGTGAGGATCGCCATCGCCAGCGGCAAGGGTGGGACCGGCAAGACGACGGTGGCGACCAGCTTGGCCGTCACGCTGTCATCGGCCGGTATCCCGGTGCGGGTCCTCGACTGCGACGTCGAGGAGCCGAACGCGCACCTCTTTCTCCGCCCGGAGTTCTCCGGTGTTCGCGACGTGACGGTCCCCGTGCCCTTCGTCGACGAAGCGGCATGCTCCGGGTGCGGTGTCTGCGGCGACGTGTGCGCCTTCAGCGCGATCGTCCCGGTGGGTGGCAGTGTGCTGCTGTTCCCGGAGTTGTGCCACGGCTGTGGGGCCTGCACCCTTCTCTGCCCGGAGCACGCGATCACCGAGGTCCAGCGCGCGGTCGGCGTGCTCGAGTCGGGTGTCGCCGGTGTGGGTGCGAAGATCGGGTTTGCGCATGGGCGCCTCAATGTGGGCGAGGCCAAGGCGCCGCCCGTCATCGAGGCGGTCGTGGCCCTGGCCGCTGTGCCGACCGGCGAGGTCACGATCATCGACGCGCCGCCCGGCACGTCGTGCCCGGTGATCGCCGCCGTCCGCGGCGCCGACCTGGTGCTGCTGGTGGCCGAGCCGACACCCTTCGGTGTGCACGATCTGCGGCTCGCGGTCGAGATGGTGAAGGCTCTCGAGCAGCGCGCGGCGCTCGTCATCAACCGCTCCGATGGCCACGACGAAGAGGTCGAGGAGGTGGCCCGCGAGCACGGTCTCGAGATCCTGGCGCGGATCCCCGACGACCGCCGTATCGCCGAGGCCTACGCGCGCGGCGAGCTGCCGATCGCGGTCGTTCCCGGGCTCTTCCGCATCTACTCTGACCTGTGGAGGAGGATCGCGTCATGATCGAAGTAGCTGTGGTCAGCGGCAAAGGCGGCACTGGCAAGACGAGCCTCACGGCGTGCTTCGCGGTGCTGGCCGACCGGCCGGTGGTCGCGGACTGCGACGTCGATGCCGCCGATCTCCACCTGGTGCTGCGGCCGACCGTCGAGACGACCGAGGAGTTCAGCGGTCGTTCGCTGCCGGTGATCTCCGCGGGCGACTGCACGCGCTGCGGCAGCTGCATCGAGGTCTGCCGTTTCAACGCGCTCTCGTGGCCGCCCGACACGAACGACGCCGCGGGCGCAGCGGCGAACGAAGCCCCCCCGCGTCTCGATAGCTTCACCTGCGCGGGCTGCGGCCTCTGCACCCGGATCTGTCCCACCGACGCCATCGTGATGGAGCCGACCGTGAACGGAGAGCTGTACATCTCGCAGACGAGGGTCGGACCGATGGCGCACGCACGTCTCGGGATCGCCGAGGACACGTCGGGCAAGCTGGTCACGCGCGTGCGCGAGCGCGCCCGACAGCTCGCCGAGAGTGACGGGCGCGAGCTCGTTCTCATCGACGGGCCGCCCGGGATCGGGTGTCCGGTGATCGCGTCGATCGCCGGCGTCGACCTGCTGGTGATCGTGACCGAGCCCACCGTGGCCGGGCGCCATGACCTCGAGCGCGTCGTGCGACTGGCGGCGTACTTCAGGCGCCGTGTCGCCGTCTGCGTGAACAAGTGGGACCTCAACGAGGCGCTCGCGGATCAGCTGACCAGGGAGGCGAAGGATGCCGGGGCTGTGGCCGTGGGCCGGGTGCGCTACGACGGCGCCGTGACGGCGGCGCAACGCGCCGGCCTGGCGCTGGTGGAGCACACGAGCGACGGCGCCGCCGCCGACGTGAAGGAGTTCTGGGCCTTGCTCACGAGCGTCATGTGGGCGCCCGACGACGAGGCTGCGAGAGTACGTACAGCAGACGACGAGACGGCCGAAGGGAGATCGTGACCATGACACCAGAGCGGGAAGATCAGGCGCGCGGCGGCGGCTGCGAGTACGCAGGGGGCGAGCCCAACGAGATGCAGCTCAAGCTGCAGCGCCGCATGGCGAGCATCCGCCACACGATCATGGTGATCTCCGGCAAGGGCGGTGTGGGCAAGAGCACGGTGGCCGCGAATTTGGCCGTGGCCTTGGCCGAGCGGGGCTTGCGCGTCGGGCTCCTCGATGTCGACATCCACGGGCCGAGCATCCCCAAGCTGTTGCACGTCGAGAATCAGCGGCCCGGTCCGTCGCCCGACGGCGGCATCATGCCGATCGGGTTCGACAAGGGCATCAAGGTGATGTCCATCGCGTTCTTCCTCCCGCACACCGACGAAGCTGTCATCTGGCGCGGCCCGCGCAAGTACTCGGCGATCGAGCAGTTGCTGGCCGAGACCGACTGGGGAGAGCTCGACGTGCTGGTGGTCGACTCGCCGCCGGGTACCGGCGACGAGCCGCTCGCCGTGGCTCAGTTGATCCCTCAGGCCGACGGCGCCGTCGTCGTGACGACGCCGCAGGAGCTGGCGATCATCGACGTGCGCAAGTCGATCACCTTCTGCCGCGCCCTCGACCTGCCGGTCCTCGGCGTGATCGAGAACATGAGCGGCCTGTGCTGCCCGCACTGCGGAGAGACGATCGAGGTCTTCGCCGGCAGCGGAGGCGAGACGCTGGCCAGAGACATGGGCGTGCCCTTCCTCGGGCGCATCCCTATCGACCCTGCGGTCGCGCTCTCCGGCGACGCCGGCCGGCCGTATCTGCTCTCCTCGTCCAACGCCCCGGTCGCCGAGGCGTTCCGCGCCGCCGTTGCGCCGCTGCTGGACCTCGACGCCGACCGTGGGGCAGTCCCCGCTTCCTGAGATGGAGACACCCGCCCGACAGACCGCCTACGCTTTCGGCCCCGTCCCGTCTCGGCGGCTCGGCCGGTCGCTCGGGGTCGACCTCGTGCCGCCCAAGACCTGTTCGTTCGACTGCGTGTACTGCCAGCTGGGCCGCACGACCGATCTCACGGTCGAACGCGCCTGCCGGGCGCCGGTCGACGACGTGCTCGCCGACGTCGCCCGCCGGCTCGAGACAAAGCCGGACTACCTCACGGTCTCGGGGTCGGGCGAGCCGACGCTGCACTCTGAGATCGGTGAGGTGATCCGCCGACTCCACGAGCTCGGCGATGCGCCGGTCGCCGTGCTCACCAACGGGTCACTCATGTACCTGCCGGAGGTGCGGCGCGCTCTGCGCGCCGCCGATCGCGTCATCCCGTCGCTTGACGTGCCCGACGAAGCGCTCTTCAGAGCGGTCAACAGGCCGCACCCGTCACTGACCTTCGATCTGCTGATCGAGGGGCTGGTCCGCTTCAGGGATGAGTACGACGGGGTCCTGGCGCTCGAGGTGCTCCTGCTCGGCGGCGTCACCGACGGGGCCGACACCGTTGCCCGGATGGCCCCGCTCATCGAGCGCATCGCGCCCGACGTGGTGCAGCTCGGCACGGTCATCCGCCCGCCGGCCGAGGCCGGCGTGCTGGCCGTGCCGCCTGAGGTTCTGCACGAGAGGGCGGCGCTACTGCCCGGGGTCGTCGAGGTGACCGTCGACGTCGCTCCCCCGCCGGTCGACGCGCCGCTCGCCGCGATCGCCGCCGACGCGGTCGAGCTGGTCGCGCGGCGACCGTGCACGGTCGAGGATGTGGCGGCCGGGCTTGGGATCCACCCCGGCGAGGCGCTCAAGCTGCTGCGGGCGCTGAGCGGAGAAGGCGAAGTCGAGACACACAGAGAGGGGGAGCGCACGTACTACGTCGCTTCCCGTAGTCGCAAGAAGACCGGAGGTGCCGTGTCATGAAGGTCGTGGTGAGTGCAACTGATCAGAGCATCGATGCGCCGATGGACCAGCGCTTCGGTCGGGCGCCGTGGTTCGTCCTCGTGGACACCGAGACCGGTGAGTGGTCGGCGCACGCCAACGCCGCCGTCGAGTCGGGCCACGGGGCGGGGATCGAAGCCAGCCGGACGGTGGCGGGGCTGGGAGCCGAGGCCATCATCACCGGCGACGTGGGGCCGAACGCTCATCGCACCCTGCAGGCGGCGGGCATCGTCATCTACAGCGCGCGCGGGGCGACGGTCCGCGAGGCCGTGAGGGTACTTGGCGAGGGCACTCTGCCTCAGCTGACGGGACCCTCCGCCCCCGGCCACAGCGGCGGTGGCGTTCCCGGCGGCGGTCGTGGCGCCGGCGGTGGCGCCGGCGGAGGCGGTCGTCCTGGAGGTGGCCCTCGAATCTGAGGGACCGCGGGAGTGGCGCAGGAGAGGATGAGTCGGATGACACCTCAGGACTGCCCAGAGGGGCGACTTCAACGACTACGTGTGCGAGACCGCGGCGGTGCCAGGCGCGGCGCAGGTCACGGTGACGGCGGCGGACGAGGCCGAAGTCGGTCCGTCACACGAGGTGCGGCGGTCAGCGTCGCCGCCTTCGTCGCCAAGGACGTGCTCGACCCCGACGGCGTCGTGCGCCCGCTGCTGCGCGGCGCCGCGGAGAGGCTGCAGAACGCCCCGTCGAGACTGCTGTGTCGTGCCGGCGCGCGCTATCTTGAGCTGGATCCTCATCCGGTCGACGTGATCGAACCGGCGCGCGGCGCGTTCGTCGAGAGCGGCCGGCTCGAAGCGACGCCGGTCGCTGCCGACGGGTCCGCGTCATTCCGGACGGCCGAGTCTCCGGCCGAGGCGCCGACTGAAGGCGACGCGATCGAGGAGAGCGACCGGGCGGACCCGCGGGCGTGACGCCGGAGGATCCGCGCGGTCGACGGGTCCGGCAGCCGCTGCTACCATCGTTGACGTGAGCATATGCCTGATAAGTCCCCACTGAGGAAGTGACGTGCCTCGACGTCCGATAGAGCGCCTCGTCGCGGGTCTGCCGCCGGCGAACCTCTACAAGCCCGCCGGCGTCCCCGTGCGGCGACTCGAGACCATCGACCTTGCGGTCGACGAACTCGAGGCCATGCGGCTCGTCGACCAGGAGGGGCTGAGTCACGAGGAGGCGGCACACTACCTCGGCGTCTCGCGCCAGACCGTCGGGCGCGTCGTCGAGAGCGCGCGTCGCAAGGTCGCGGACGCTCTTCTGGGCGGCAAGGCGCTCGCCATCGGCGGCGGAGCCTACCGGGTGGCCGCCGCCGCTCGCTGCTGCGAGGCCTGCGGCGCACGCTGGGCCGTGGGCGACGACGAGGCGTTGGCGGGCGACGAGAGATGTCCTGCGTGCGGCTCGGACAGCATCGGAGTCTGCCGCGGCTTAGGGCCGGGCGGCCACGGGCATGCCCCCATGCAGGGCGGTGGGCCCGGCGGCGGCCGCGGTGGCGGCCACGGCGCGGGTGGCCGCGGCCGGGGCGGCGGAGGCCGTGGCGGACAAGGCGAAGGAGCGGGTGGCCGCGGCGCCCGACAGCCATGAGATCAGAAGACCGAAATGCGAACAGCGAGAGTGGAGTTGAGCGATGCCGAGTGAGCCGGACGTCAAAGTGAAGACAGTGAGAGTCGCCATCCCTTCGATGAGCCCCGGAGGCCTCGAGGCCATGCGGGCCGAGCACTTCGGCCGGGCTGAGTGCTTCACCGTCGTCGACATCGACGGCGGCGAGATCGTCGGCACCGAGGTGGTCAGCAACCCTCCGCACGTGGACGGTGGCTGTATGACGCCGGTTCTCCTGCTGGCGGAGCACTGCGTCGACGCCCTGATCGTGGGCGGCATCGGCGGCCGTCCGCTGGCCGGGTTCCGCCAGGTGGGTATCCAGGTGCACGCAGGCGTCGGCGACGACGTGGCGACGGCGGCGCGTGCCTTCGCCGCCGGGCAGCTTCCGCCGATCGGGCCCGAGCAGGCCTGCCAGCACTGATCGGGGCGCAATCTGAACGGCGCGGGGGCGCGGTCGCACAGCGACCGCGCCCCCGCGCCGTTCAGGCGTCACACGCGTACGTCGCGCCGCTCGAAGGCGACGAAAGCGACGAGCGCCGCCGCCGCGGTCACCCCGAGCAGCACCGCCACGTAGCCGGCCTGTAGGCCGACACGGAGCGGCTCTGTGCCGCCGTAGTAGTAGAAGACCGACACGTACCGTAGCGGCTCGAAGCGCTCCGTCAGCGGCGCCAGCACGTTCAGCAGGTAGGAGACCGCGCCCAGGCCGGCGCCCGCCGTGATCGCGATGCCGCGACGCCCGGTGGCGGCGCCGGCCGCGAAGGCGACCGTGGCGATGCTGGCGACGAGCAGGCCGAGACTCACGTTGGCTTCGATGAGCTGGCCCGCGCCCAGCCCCATGTCGACGGCGACCGACCCCGCGGCGAGAGCGCCGAGGTGGACGCCGGCGAGCAGCGCGATCCCCGTGAACAGCACGCCGAGCTTCTGAGCGAGAAGCCTCCTCCTGGAGACCGGATACGCGAGCAGGAGGCTGAGGCTGCCGTTCTCCTCCTCCCCGGCGATCTGTGCGGCGGCGAGGCCGATGCCGAAGACGAGCAGGAGCAGGGGGCTCATCAGCGAGAAGAGCTCGGCGTTCAGGAAGGTGGCGGGCGAGGAGAAGTCGGTGGCGTCGCCCATGAAGGCTTGCCGGAAGCCCTCCGGCATACTCTCGATGTAGCCCTTCAGGTCGGCGGCGCTCTCGCGGACGGTCGGGAAGAAGAAGCACATGAGCAGCGCGTACGCGCCGAGCGCCAGAGCCCAGAACAGCAGCGCGCGGCGCTGGTCGCGCAGACCCTTGAAGAAGGCGTCACGCAGCATCGCGGTCACCTCCGCCGTAGTAGGTGATGAAGAGGTCCTCGAGGTCGGGTTCGTGGCTCGTCAGCGCCACGACTTCGTGTCGGGCCGCGGTCTTGACGACGGCGTCGAGCGATCCGGTCACGGTGAACGCGAGCCGGTGCTCGTTGGAGACCATGTGGTCGACCTTGGGGAGGGCCGCGAACTCGGCCGTGGGCGCCGGCCCGGCGAAGTCGATCTCGACGCGGTGGACGGAGCGCTGGCCGAGGGCCGCGACGTTCTCGACGGCCACGAGACGGCCCTCGCGGACGAAGGCGACGCGCTCGCAGACGCGCTCCACTTCGGGCAGCACGTGCGACGACAGGAAGACCGTCTGCCCGCGCTCGCGCGTCTCGTCGACCATGCGGTAGAACTCGCGCTGCACGAGCGGGTCCAGCCCACCCGTCGGTTCGTCGAGGATCAGCAGTTCGGGCTCGTGCATGAAGGCCTGGATCAAGCCGAGCTTGCGCTTGTTGCCGGTGGAGAGGTCGCCGGCGCGGCGGGAGAGGTCGAAGTCGAGGCGCTCCGCGAGGGCCGTGACCTTCGCCCGGTCGACGCCGCCGCGCAGGTTGCCGAGGTAGCGCAGCGTCTCCTCGCCGGTCAGCCGTGGGTAGAGCGTGTACTCGCCGGGCAGGTACCCGACGCGCCGGCGGATGGCGATGCTGTCCCGGCGCGCGTCGAGGCCGAGCACGTTGGCGTCCCCCGACGTCGGCCGGATCAGGTCGAGAAGGAGCCGGATCGTCGTCGTCTTGCCGGCGCCGTTCGGCCCGAGGAAGCCGAACACGGCGCCGGCCTCGACCGTCAGATCGAGGTCGACGACGCCGCGGCTCCCGTCGTAGTACTTCGTCAGCCGATCGGTCTGGATCACGGCCGTCATCGCACGCTCCTTCCGCGCTCCCAGCGTGTCAGCGCAGCGCGCAGCTCGCACTCGTAGAACTCGTGAGAAGGCGCGCATCTCCTCGAGACGCGCGCTCGCCGCGGACCGCTCGCCGACGAGCGCGAGCCCGCGGCCGGCGAGGTCGCGAAAGGCGGCGAGCAACGGGAAGCCGCGCTCGACCGCCCTGGCCCATGCCTGCTCGTCGAGCCGGTAGTAGTCGCGCCGCTCGGGCGGGCGCGTGAAGCGCTCGACGACGCCGAAGTCGACGAACATGCGGATGTTCGTGCTGATCGAGGCCTTGCTCGCCTGCAGGCCCGCGGCGATCTCGCCGGCTGTCTGGTGAGGCGGCTCGGCGAGCATCAGCCAGCCGATGATGCGCCCCTGCATGCGCGTGTGACCGGCCTTGTCGAAGAGCAGCGCCATGTCCTCGATGAAGCGCTGCCGCTGTCGCTGCGTCCTGGCCGGCCATGACGGCTCTCTTGTGCCGGCGCTGGCGCGCAACGGGATGTAGAGTGCGTTCAGTCAATAGTGAAGACGATGAACTCGACGGCGTCAACCGACTGGCTGGGACGGACGTCGAGCTCAAGAGGCCTGCCAGAGCAGCACTGCGGTGATCACCGTGGGCGTCGAGACCGCGACGAGCAAGCGCAGGAGGGCACCGTCGAGAGCGTAGACGCGGGCGAGGACGATGGCGTGGAAGGCGACCGGCGTCGCCGCCAGAGCAGGAGGCGCCCGGGACGTCGACGCCGGCGAGCCGCCGGAGACCGAAGAAGGACGAAGGCGCGGCCACGCTGCGGACCGAGAGGATCAAGCCGGCACGCCCGAGGTCGGCGGCGGTGTGCGCGAGGCGCTCCAAGGGTGCGGCGAGGCCGACCTGGACGAAGCCGAAGAGGCCGATGGCGAGCGCCACCGCCGGCCCGAGGGCCGACGGCGGCGCGCAGGTCCGCGCGGCGAGTCGGAGCCGACGCGAGGACGCCGGCGACGACGGGCGGGTCTATGAGCCAGCCGCGGACATGGTACGCAGGCCGGAGGCCCCTGGGCGTAGGCGCCTGGGCCGGCGAGCGCTGCGCGACGCCGACGGAGACGGCGAGCGACGGGATCAGGAACGGAAATCGGAGTACACCACGGCGAGGGCGAGACGGACGCCGAGGCGAGCACCGCCAGAGGGTAGCCGACGAAGCCGGCGTCGCCGAGCGCGGCGGCGAGGATCATGGCGCCGCGCTCGGCCGGGTCGCGCCCGGCAGCTGCGCCGCGCCGCGCCGAGGCGAGCACGAGCAGGAGCTCGCCACGACCAGCGCCATCGCGGCGAGCAGACGGGCGTCCAACGTCAACGTCGTGTAGGCGAAGAAGACCACGAGCGGGGACGTCACCCAGAACGTCGCGAGGAACAGGACGTAGGAGAGCCTCTGCGGGTTCGATGCACGACGCTGCAGCGAGATGCCGGCGGCCAGGCCGATCGACCAGAGCGCTGCCGTCAGGAGCACGCCGGCCCCCGGAGATCGCCGCCGAGCTCTCGAGGCGCCGCGGGCAAGGCCGCATTCTCGTGGCCGTCAAGCCGGACTTCGGTAGGGCACGAGCGCCGCCGCAGCAGCCTTCATCAAGCGGCGGACGGTCCGCAGCACGTGCGAACTCGGGATGGCGTAGGCGTGGTCCTCCTTCTCGCCCACCGCCGTGCCGATGCTGATGCCGAGCACGCGTCCCCGACGGTCGGCGACAGGGCCGCCGGAGTACCCGGGTATGAGCGGAGCGTCGGTCTCGAGCAGAGCCGTGATGGCGCTGCGGTCGGGGACGCGCACGTCGTCCTTGACGGCCGTCACCCTGCCCGTCGCGAACCCGTCGTCCAGGGTGCGCGGGGCGCCGATCGCGAGCACGACCTGACCGACGCGGGCGTCGCTTGTGACGAACCTCGCCACGGGCAGGTCGCTACGCTCGACCTGCAGCACGGCCAGGTCCATCGCCGGGTCGCGGCCGACGAGCTGAGCTTCGAGGCGGTCACCGCCGTCCACGACGACCTCGATCTCGGCGGCGACGCTGCTCCCGCCGCCGGTGATCACGTGGTCGTTGGTGACGATGAACCCGCCCTCGCGGAACGACGACGCCTGTCCCGATCGTGACGCGGCCATCCTCGATGCCGCCGCCCCAGGCGCGCACGTCGACCACGGAGGGCAGAAGAGCGCGGGCGACCGCACGGGCCTTGCCCGCCGGGAGCGCGGGCTCCTTGACGGTCGGGGATTCCATGCAACCCGCGAGGGACAGAGCGAGCACCGCCAGCAGCGCGAGCATGGCGAGTGCCTTCAGCGGCGCCGGGCGGGATCGTGCGGCGCGTTGGTCTGAGTCATCGCCCGGCCCTCGGTCCATGTTCGAGGCATCGCATGGTGTGTGATGGTACAGGGTGTCCGCCGGGGAGCGGGCCGCTTGCGATCGCCCGGCGACCTGCGAGACGGTCATAGGAGGCGGGCCGATGAAGCGGTCGAGGCGACGCGGGGAGAGGGCGATGGGCGAGGATCGAGATCTGAGCGGCGACGTGATCCGCGCGCTCGACCGCGCCCATGTGGTGCACTCCTGGTCGGTGCAGTCGGCGATCGACCCGCTGCCGGTCGTCGGTGCGGACGGGTGCCGCTTCTGGGATGCCGACGGCCGCTCATACGTCGACTTCGCCTCGCAGGCCGTGAGCGCCAACCTGGGGCATCAGCACCCGCGCGTGACCGCGGCCATCGCCGACCAGGCCGGGCGCCTCTGCGCGCTCGGCTCTGGGTTCGCGAGCGAGGGGAGCGCCCGGTTGGGCGTCTGCTCGCCGAGGTGACCCCCGGCGACCTCACGACGAGCTTCTTCACCAACGGCGGCGCCGACGCCGTCGAGAACGCGGTCAAACTCGCGCGCTGGTACACCGGGCGCGCGAAGGTCGTCGCGCGCTATCGCTCCTACCACGGCGCCACCGCCGGCGCGGCGTCGCTCACCGGCGATCCCCGTCGCTGGCCGGTCGAACCCGGGGTGCCCGGCGTCGTCCGCCTGCTCGACCCGTATCCGTACCGCTGCCCGGCCGGGCATCCCTACGACGGGGCTCCACCCGCTCCCGGTCGGCCGTGTGCGCACGCGCAGGGCCGCGCCTGCCCCGTTTGCTCCGGCGGCCCGCACCTCGAGGAGATCCCCGGTACGAAGGGCCCGAGAGCGTGGCCGCTGTGATCCTCGAGACGGTCACCGGGGCCAACGGCGTGCTCGTGCCGCCCGATGGCTACCTGCGCTCGATTCGCGAGGTCTGCGACCCGCACGGCATCCTGTTGATCCTCGACGAGGTGATGACGGGCTTCGGCCGCACGGGGCGCTGGTTTGCCTGCGAGCACTGGGACGTCACGCCCGACATCATGACCGTCGCCAAGGGCATCACCTCGGGGTACGTGCCGCTCGGCGCGGTGGTGGTCTCGGAGCGCCTGCGGGACTGGCTCCGCGACCACGAGTTCGCCAGCGGCCTCACCTCGACCGGTAACCCCATCGCGTGCGCCGCGGGTGTCGCGACCATCGAGGCGCTGCGCGAGGAGAGGCTGGTGGAGAAGGCGGCGGCGCTGGGCGAGCAGCTGGGAAGCTGGCTGGCCGCGCTGGCCGATCGCCACCCGGCGGTCGGCGAAGTGCGCGGCCTCGGTCTGCTATGGGGCCTCGAGCTCGTGCGCGACCGGGCGACACGCGAGCCGTTCGTGCCGTTCGCCGCGAAGGGGGAGGCCGCGGCCCCGATGGCCCGCCTCAAGGAGGCGGCCATGGCCCGCGGCCTCTACCTCATGACGCGACGACAACCTGGTGCTCGTCGCCCCGCCGCTCGTGATCGGTGAGGACGAGCTGAGCGAGGGCGTCGCGGTGCTCGACGAGATGTTGGCCGTCGCCGACGAGGCCGCCGTGTGCTGAAGGGGTAGCCCGCGCTCACCGGTGTCAGCGGGTGCAACCCAAACGGGAGACACGCTGCTCTCGGCCGACATCGCGTGCCTGGAATGTGAGTCTTGTTCTCCGAAGGCTTCCGCGTACAATGGACCTGAGACCGGACGCGGCGATGGACATGAACTGCGACAGTTGACGACGAAAGACCCGTAAAGAGCTTTGTTTTGGCTGGACAATGGTGAGGACAGTCCATGCGGACATATGAGCAGACACATCCGTGGCTCGACTTCTCGTTCGACCTCCGCGGGCTCACCGAGCACGACTGGATGCTGTTCGGTGAAGCGCACTCGAAGTGCGAGCACATCGCGGGCGCGCCCTCCCTCCGCGGTCGCTGAGCGGCTGCACGGCATCGACCTGATCAAAGGCGCTGCTGCGACGACCGCCATTGAAGGCAATACGCTTTCCGAAGAGGAGGTGCGGGCGCGCGTCGAAGGCGTCAGCGATCTCCCAGCTTCTCGGGAGTACCTCGGCGTAGAGGTCGACAACGTCGTTGCTGCGTACAACGAGATCGTGAACGAGCTCGCCTCCGGCACGCGGACTGACCTCACGCCGAACCGCATCAAGCAGTTCAATGCGCGCGTGCTCAAAGACCTTCGAGCTCGAAAAGGGCGTTGTCCCCGGCGAGGTGAGAACGCACTCCGTTGTCGTGCACGGCTATCGCGGCGCTCCCGCTGAAGACTGCGACTACTTGCTGAGCAGGTTGTGTGACTGGCTGAACTCAGAAGACTTCCGCAACGACGACTCCGCGTGGGCCTATTGCCTCGCTGTCCTCCGCGCCGTCATCGCTGATCTGGACCCGAGTGGATCCATCCGTTCGGAGATGGAAACGGACGCACCGGCAGACTGATCGAGTACCAGCTTCTGCTCGCTTCCGGCTACGTCTGCAGCCCCGCTGCCCACCTGCTCAGCAACCACTACAATTTGACATGCAGCGCCTACTACCGAGCCTTGGACCAAGCGCGTCAGCCGGATGGCGGCGAATTCGCGTTCGCAAGGTACTCGCTGCAGGGCTTTGTAGACGGCCTGCGTGATCAGCTCGTCGTTATCCGACAGCAGCAGCTGGCCGTCATGTGGCGCGACTATGTGAATGAGAGCTTGATGGTCACGTCCGAACGCGCATCCAGTCGTACTGCCGCGCGCTGCCGCGCGCTGGTCCTCGCGATGAAGAGTCCGGTCGAGCGGAGCAAGCTGACCGAGCTCAACGCGGAAGTGGCGAAGCTGTACGCACGCGTATCACCGAAGACGTTGCAGCGCGACATCGTGACGCTTGAGGAGCTGGGACTCGTCACACGTGAAGGCGATACCTTGGCGCCGAATGTCAATGCACTGTCGGCGTTCCTGCCGTTTCGGGTACCTCCAGACGACAGTGCAGCGGATGCAGCGAGCTAGCGCGGAATGACGCGGCCGAGGGTCTCGATCAGGCTCCGGGCCACGGGTACGTCTCCGCCTTGACCCGCTCGTAGTTCGCATCGAGCGCCGGCTTCTTGAGAAGCACGAGAGCGGCGATGCGGCGCGCCATCTCGGTGACGTAGCGCGCCTCGTCGGGCTTGAGGTCGCGCCCGAGCAGCTTGCGCTCACGGTAGTCGAGCCACTTCTTCATCACCTGGTAGCCGCCGATCGTGTAGCCCCAGACCCTGGACGGCACGCAGCGCCACCAGGCGCGCTCGTTGATGATGATCATCAGGATGAGGACGATCGTTCTGCGGCAGAAGGTCGCCAACCAAGAGGCATCCGGCTGCTCTTGACGAGAACAATCGCGCAGAGGCACGCAGAAGGCGGGAGCTGCGGATGCCAGCGCACGCAATGACGCGGAATGACGCGGAATGACGCGGAATGACGCGGAACAGGACGGCGACGGTCTCGTCAGACGACGTGCCAACTTGAACCGCGTCCATGGCCAGACGACGCAACCATTCCGAGAGTGCGCAGCAGGGCGAGGTTCTCTTGCACGGTCCGTTCCGCAGCAGGCTGACGCAGAGCAGAGCGAATCGCCGAGAGCCGCGCCGCACCAAGGGATGCGAGGACTTCGAGCAGCTCTCTCTGCAGCGGACTCAGGTCGTGGGCCACTCGGGTCGGAGCGACGTACCCCCCGGGAAGAAGCGGACGACCAGTGATCCGGCGCGCTCCTCGAACTCTGGCCGCACGAGTCCGGCGGCCTGCATCAGCCTGATGATCTTCAGCGTGCCGGCGCCCCACTGCTCGACGAGCCCGCACTTATGGAAGATTCCGGCGATCAGGGGATTCCACGGCCGGGATTCGTGACTGCGATACAGATCGTCCGGAGTCAGTCCGAAGTGGAGTTCGCCACTGCTCACGATTCGAGCCGGTCGTCGTAGATGGCGATGTCAACCGACCCAGCTCCGGTCGAGTAGTCACGATGGCACAGCGCGTTCGCCAGAGCCTCGCGAAGCGCCGCGGGTGGGTAGAGCGGGTCGTCCTCGCGCTCGAACAGGTTCGGAATGACGCGACCGGCCACAGGCAAGTGATCGATCAGGAACTGCTGTCCGATGCGGTACAGACTGAATGCGTTCGCCACGGCCTGGCGCGTGTCGACGGCATCGCCCTTGAGGGTGCCTCGGAACCTGGTCATTCGCAGCACGCACTGGACGTGCGTGCGTGCGAGGGCCTCTCGCTCACCGAACAGAACGGCGCAGGCGTTCAGTGGCTCGCCATCTGAAGCAAGCAGGCCGAGACCGCGGAGGAGGGATTCGACATTGTTCGACGCCGGAGCTCCGAGACGCCCACGTCCTACAGCCTCGGCAACAATGCGACGCAGTTCATCGGCATCCACGCCGTCGAGTCCCAGGCGCGGGTTGTTCCACCAGTAGGACGCATGGCTGCGTTCGACGAGAAGTCGCTGATACTCCGATTGTGGGAGCTCGACTGTCGTTGGCCCAGAGCGCCGGTACGGGCGGCCTCGGTAGACATACGGCGCGGACTGCCCGGCATCGACCTCAATGACGATCACAGCGCGTGTGGCGTCAATCGGCACCGTGTCGATGGCTGGGTACAGCGGCGGCTCTATCTCCGCGAACTCGTGGCAGGTCTTCGAACGAATGCGGACCCAACTGCTGCCCGACGATCTTGCCGCTGTCGGACACGCCGATGAGGATGCGACCACCGACCGCGTTCGCCATGCCGCATGCGGTCTCTGCGGCACGCATCCGTTGGCCTGTGCTCTTCTTGAACTCCAACGTCTCTGACTCGGCGTCTGCGACGAGCTGCTGCACCTGGTGAAGATTCATGCGCTGAGGCTAACTCAGACGGACACGAGCGGCGAGGATGACGATCGCGTGCGCCGGGTCAGCGAGGCCACTCGTACGTCTCCGCCTTCACCCGCTCGTAGTTCGCGTCGAGCGCCGGCTCGAGCAGCAGGATGGCGGCGATGCGGCGCGTCATCTCGGTGACGTAGCGCGCCTCGTCGGGCTTGAGGTCGCGGCCGAGCAGCGCGCGCTCGCGGTAGGAGAGCCACTTCTTCATCACCTGGTAGCCGCCGATCGTGTACGTCCAGACGCGGGCAGGGACGCAGCGCCAGTAGGCGCGCGTCGTTCAGGTAGACGTCGTAGCAGGTGCCGCCGAGGCAGGCCATGAGCTGGTCGTAGGTGAGGCCGAGGTCGGCGAGGCCCTCGCGGAAGGCGGCGAGCTCGGCCTCCGTGTAGGGACGCTCGACGACGCGGCCGCGGCCCGGCATGGTGACGCCGCCCTTGCCGGCGTGACCCCAGCCGGCGGTGACGGCGAGGTCGCCGGCGGAGGGGTCGAGCTGGCCGCCGGAGACGCGAGGCGAGCACGCCGAGCGGGCGCAGCTCGCGGCGCACGGAGCCGGTGGTGACCGCGTCGACCGGCTCCTCGACGTCGAGCAGCGCCGCGACCTGCGGCCGAGCTCGGCGGAGGCGAGGAGCGCGTCGCGCGTGGCGGGAAGAGGGATGCGCGGCCAGTCCTGACGGAGGGCACCTGCGTTCTCGTCAGAGTACGCCGGGCAGGAGCCAACTGCCAGGACGTGCCAGACCGCTCGAGCTCGTCACTGTCTGCATTGACGCTCGAGTCTCGAGGTAGCTCGCGGCGCGGCCGTCAGATTCGAGCTGACGCCCGGTGTCGCTCGGCCGCCGAGCAGGCGTCGCTGACCGCATCCGCGCTGAGTCCAGCCGGGAAGCATGCCGACGTTCGGATCGCGATGAGGTGGTCAGCCAGACACGAGGACCTGTGGTAGATAGAAGGCCTCCTGTCGCGTTCTGCCCTGTCCGGCGCGTGATCAGGCAAACGGTGGCCCGAGGGATCACGCGAGGAGACTCAGCACGCTTCTCGTCCAGCAGCTTGCTCTCTGGCTCCCAGTAGAGCCCAGCGGATATCGAACGGCCGATAGCAGTAGCGCACGATGTTGCTCTGGCAGGAGCCTCGCTGCGCAGCAGCTGTCTGCCGCGTCGCGTCGCCTCGAATCTGGCCGAGCTGCGCATCGCCGCTCGGGCAGATGCGCCTCAGCCATCTCCTCGTCGCTCAACGTCGCGTCGAAGTAGACACGCATGCGGGCGACCAGCCGGTCGCGATCGATGTCGACGACGACGTCAGTCGCGGCTGGTCTTCACCCCGGGAAACGACGATCGGGAAGGAGCTCCGGCAGCGAGGGCCACTGAGGCGTAGTCCCGAGCGACACGCGGCGGGGCGCAGCGGGAGACCGACGCCGGTCTGGAGCTCAGGTCGTGCCAGTCCGGCGAAGCTGCCCTGTCGGCGAGCGCCTGCATGTCGGCGAGCTTGCCCTTGCCCCAGAGGTCCGCGAAGTCGACCGTGGCCGGCGGCTCATGGTCGTCGCGCGCACCAGCAGGGCGACCGCCGTACCGACTTGGATGCCCTCTCGGTTCTTCTCGGTCGAGAACACGCTCGGGTCGGGCTCGCCCTCCGGCGTCAGCTTCCCGGTCTTGTACTTGTCGCCGTTCAGGCAGTCGATCCAGATCCTGTCGAACACCTCGAGGTAGCGCTCGCGCATGCCGGTGAACGAGAGGCCGTCGAGCCACGAGTAGTTGCTGATGAAGCAGACGACACCCTTGCCGCTCGGTGCCTTCGGTGATGCGACGCTCCGCCATCCGGAAGAAGCGCACGTAGAGGTCGTTCAGGCCCTGGCCCTGCGGCGGCGCGACGCGTCTTGACGTCTCGCGGTACGCCGTCGACGAGGTCGCGCTCCTCATCGATCGCCGACGCCGGCGAAGCCGTTGTACGGCGGGTTGCCGAGGATCACGAGGATCGGCGCGTGCTGCTTCACCGCCTCGGCCTTGTCGCGCTCCTCCTCCATCTCGGTGAAGAGCAGGTGCTGCTTCGGCTCGGTCGGCGGCTCCCAGCCGGTGAGGGCGTTGGTGAGGTAGACGCCGGCGCGCTCGTCGGCTCGTCCGAGAGCGGCGCGCCGAGGCGGTGCAGGAGCATGCCGATCTGCAGGTGGCTGATGACGAACGGCGCCGGCAGGATCTCGAAGCCGTAGACGCGGCTCATGGCGGCCTCCTTGAGGTCGTGGGCGAGGAGGGCGTCGTCGCCGCCGCTCTTCGCGCCAGCGTGCGCGCGATCCGGTCGAGCACCTCGACGAGGTAGGCGCCGGTGCCGCAGCAGGGGTCGAGCACGACGACGCGCGGGTCGGCGAGGCCGTCGGCGATGTCCGAGCTCCTCGCGCAGCACGGGGTCGACGCGCTCGACCATGTAGTGACGATCTCGGGCGGCGTGTACCAGACGCCGAGCTCCTTGCGCAGCTCGGGGTCGAACGCCTCGAGGAAGGGCTCGTAGAAGTACTGCACGGCGTGGCTCTGCTCGAAGGTGGCGAAGAAGCGCGGCGCGGTCGACGCGGTTCGAGCGCCTCGCCGGCCCAGTCGAGCACCTCGTCGAGGCGCAGAGCGCCGAGCTGGGCCGGGTTGGCGAAGTCGTAGAAGAGCTTCTGCAGGATCGGGATGTGCAGGTAGCCGGCGGCGTGCGCCAGTCGAAGCGCGCCTGCGCGTCGGCGTGTCGGTGGTGCTCGGCCCAGAAGACCCAGGCGGCGAAGAGGCCGTAGAAGAGCGTCTGCACCAGGGTGGAGCGGAAGAAGTGCTCGCCCTTCTCGCCCGCGAAGCTCATGCCGAGCGCCTCTTCGAGCGCCTTGCGCGTGGTCGCCAGAGCCGGCAGGTCGCGCTCCTCGGCGCGGGCCCGCGCCTCGCGCGCGTAGGAGGCGAGGAACCAGGCGAGGTCCTGCGGCGAGGCGATCTGCGACTGGCGCAGCAGGCAGCGCCTCAGGAACTCGCCGAGGCGCTCACCGTGTTCCGGCAGCCTGTGCGCGGCATCGCCGCCAGCGTCCAGAAGCCGACCTCGGTCGCGGCGAGCGAGTAGCTCTCGAGGGGCGCCGCCTCTCCGTCGGCGTCGTAGCCCACGAGCACGAACTCGCGGTAGGTGGTGACCAGCACCTGGCGGTACTTCTCGAGGTAGCGGCGCACCTGCTCGCTCTCGGCGACGGCGTGCGACGTCGTCGCCGACCGGCTTGACCTCGAGGGCGCCGCGCGCGGGGAGCTGACCGGCAAGCGGCTCGGCCCGGCGCCCTTCTGGAACTGGTTCGCTGTGAAGAAGCCGCCGTCGGGGATGCCGGCGCCGCGGTTCGCCGGGTTGATGACGCAGCGCACCTTGGGCTTCAGGTGCCGCCGACCTCGTTCAGGAGGGTGGCGAGAGGGCCGTAGCCGGAGGTCTCGGGCACAGCAGCCCCCGAGGCGCGGATGTCGCGCAGCTCAGCGAGGTAGGCCTCGACCGGGTGCATCGCCCGTACCATTCTAGTCGCAGCGGCGGACGCCTGCGGCGGCAGATCTCGATGACACATGCGGCGCCGGATTCACGGCCTCTCTTGACAGGTTCTTCTCTATTCGGGGTAATACTGTCCTTATTGGGCGCCATCGCGCCCCGTCGATACGGAGGTGTCACCAGACATGATGTGGGACTTCAACGACTCGTGGACACACGGGTCCGCATTCGGAGGCTGGTTCATGCTTATCGGATTCATCGCGATCATCGCTGCGGTCGTGTTCCTGGTCGTCTATCTGGCCAGACAGACGTCGCACCCGATGGGCGCCGGCGTCCAAGGCGCTGAGGGCTACTCGCAGAGCCAGATCGCGTCGCCGGCGCAGGAGTCGCCACGCGACATCCTGAAGCGGCGCTACGCGAGCGGCGAGATCGAACGCGAGGAGTACATGCAGAAGCTGGCGGATCTCTGAGCGGCGGCGCGGCGGCGACACGGCGGGTCCTCACGGGTCTGATGCCGGCGCGCGTCGCCGCGCGCCTCACGTCAGCCCGAGCACCTGCCGCGTCTCGGCCGGCGAGGCCACGTCGCGGTCGAGCTCACCGGCGAGCCGGACGACGCGCTCGACGAGTTGCGCGTTGCTCGTCGCGAGCTCGCCCTTGCGGTAGTAGATGTTGTCCTCGAGGCCGACGCGGGCGTGGCCGCCCATGACGAGCGCCATCGTCGCCATGGGCGCTGCGCCCGGCCGATGCCGATGACCGACCAGGTCGCTTCCGGCGGCAGCATGCCGGTGAGGTGGACGAGCGCGGCGGCCGTCGCCGGCATGCCGTAGGGCGCGCCGAGGACGAACTGGAAGTGCAGCGGCGCGCGCAGCTTGCCGTCGTCGAGGTAACGCAGGCACGTCGCGACATGGCCGGCGTCGAAGCACTCGAGCTCGGGTTGACGCCGAGCTCGAGCAGGCGCGCCGCCAGCGCGTCGAGGAACTCGGGCGGATTGAGGAAGACGCCGGCGGGAGTGTTGATCGAGCCGGCGTCGAACGATGCCAGTTCGGGCCGCAGGGGAGCGGAGCGAGACGTTCTTCGGCGGGGAGGTTGCGGCCGGGGATGCCGCTGGTCGTGAGGCAGAGCACCGCGTCGGTCTCACGACGCAGCGCCTCGACGACGGGCGCGAAGACGTCGAGGTCCTGCGTGCCGCAGCCCGTCTCGGGGTCGCGCACGTGCACGTGCAGTACGGACGCGCCCGCGCGCCACGCCTCGACACCCGAGCGCACGATCTCCGCCGGCGCGACCGGGACGTGGGGCGTCTGCTCCTTGTCGATGCGCGATCCGGTGAGACCCGCCGTCACGATGAGCTTCTCCACAGCACCTCCTCTGCCGGTCGGAGTCTACGCCGGGGGTCGACGGCGCGCAGCCCTAACGGTGACCCCGTTTCCGGGCGCGGTCAGGGGGGAAGCCCGAACGGAGTGAACGACGCGGAGAGTCCCGTACCGGCGTGATGGGGGCAGGTCATGTCCTTGCGGATCGGCGAGCAGATCCCGAGAGAGGGAGAAGTCAGGCTGCCCGGCGGGCGGGATGAGCCGGTGAGGACCTACGGCGCGGGGCGTGTGTGCGCCGTCGAGGGCTGCACGACCAGGTTGTCGCGCTACAACCCCTCCCCGTGCTGCTCTCTCCACGCGAAGTCGATGCCGTCGACGGGCGGGCGCCGCCAGCGTCTCGACGTGCCCGTCGTGAGGCGGCGTTGCGCGTACGAGCCGTGCGGGTGCGAGTTCACGACCACGAACGCCGCGCGCAAGTACTGCAGTGACCGCTGCCGCATGCGCGCCTTTCAGAAGCGGCAGCGGCCGGCGCAGATCGCGTAGCGCGCTGCCTGCGCCACGGGCAGCGGGGCTCGTTGTCACTCACCCCGGCGCCGGCCATTGCCGCCCGCCCGCGCCGGCCGTATCATCGCGGCCGAGACCGCCGACTCGGGGGAGGGCCGCATGGGACTGATCGCGTTCGAGCGCAGCATCGAGAAGGCCGGCTTCTTCAGCCCGCTGGCCGGCATGGACTACGCGGAGCAGACGATCGAGGTGCGGCGCGATCCTCTCACCGGCATGACCGCCGTGTCCTCATCGGAGTTGGCCACCAAGGAGGAGATGTTCTTCGGCACGACCGACTGGCGCCACGCCGAGAAGCTCGCGCGCCGCTCGCGCGAGGGGTGCTTCTTCTGCCCCGAGAAGGTCATGGACACGACGCCGCGCTACCCGGACGAAGTCGTCGAGGGCGGACGCCTGCAGCGCGGCAGAGCTCTCGTCTTCCCCAACCTGTTCCCGCTGGCCGCCCTGCACGCCGTCGTGACCTACCCCGAGCAGCACTTCCTGCGGCCGTCGGAGTTCACGCCGGAGCTGCTTCGAGGAGGGCCTCGGCGCGGCGGTCGACTTCGCCGGCCGCGCCGAGCGCGCCTACCCTGACCTCGAGCATCTCGAGGTCTGCTGCAACCACATGCTGCCCGCCGGCGCGAGCCTCGCGCACCCGCACTTCCAGGTCTTCGGCGGGCCCGCCGCGCCGTGGCTCGTGCGCGCCGCGTGGGAGCGCTCGGCCGCCTTCCTGGCGGAGCATGGCATCTCGTACTGGCAGGCGCTGGTGACCGAGGAGCAGGCTCGTGGCGATCGCTTCATCGCCGCCAGGGCCGGCTGCCGCTGGCTGACGCCGTTCGCACCGGCCGGCGGGCGGGAGGTCATCGCCGTCGTGCCCGCGGTCGACCGGGTCGCCGCGCTCGACGCCGAGCAGGTGGCGTTCCTCGCTCAGGGTCTCTCGACGGTCCTTGCCTGGTACGAACGAGAGGGCCTTTCGGCCTTCAACTTCACACTCTACGGCGGCCCGCTCAGCGATCCCGAGGCGGGGCATCCGGTGGTGCTGCGCGTCATCGCTCGTTCGGCCTTCAAGCCCGACTATCGCACCGACGACTACTTCTTCCAGAAGCAGCTCGGCGGGGAGCTGATCTTCGAGACACCCGAAGAGATCGCGACCACGCTCAGGGACGAGTTCCTCGCGCGTGCGTCCGCCGTGTCACGGCCGCGGGGGGCGTGACGGGCCCCTCGAGCCTGACGGCGGTCTGCGCGAGACTCAGGAGAGCCCGCGCGCGCCGGGCGGCCGCACGCTCGGGGCGGGCGGTCTTCCGGCTGCGCCTGACCGCCGCGCTCGCCACGATCCTCGTCTCGTCGGCGTTGCCGGCCTGCGGCGGGTCGCCGCCCGGCGACGAGTTCGTCGGGTTCTGGCGCTGCGCCGACGTCGCGCTCGCCGACTTCACCCTCCTCGAGGTGTGGGGGGACGGCGACGACTACCGGGTGCGCATCGACTACCTGGCACCGCACGTGGCGCCGCTGGCGGACGGCAGGCTCCTGATCCAGCACGGCCCTTCCGCCGCGACTCCGGAGGTGGAGGACGCCTCGACGAGCCATCAGCAGCCCCGGCTCGAGCTTGCCCTCCAAGGGGCGAAGGTGACGCTGCAGCGGATGGATCCGCCGGGCTTCCCGGAGGAAGTCGCGCTCGAACGCATCGACGAGGCCGCGTATCGGGCGGAGCTCAGCGCGATGAGCGACGACCGGGTCCGTATCGACATCATGGACCTCGCGGCGGCAGTGCGGTGGTGGGCGGAGGGGCACGGCGGGCGGACGCCCGCCGTGCCCGACCTCACCGCGGACACGGAGTTCGGGAGGTCGCTCGCGAAGCTCGGGGCCGACTGGCCCACGAATCCCTTCACGGCGGACCCGATGCACCCGGGCACCGCCCCGGGGGATTTCGCCTACGAGACCGACGGCCGGAGCTTCGAGCTCGTCGGCTACCTCTCCACGGGGGAGGCCTACTCGGCCGAGTAGGCGGTGGCTCCTCGGAGGGTGAGCAACACGGTGGACGCCGCGGGACACGCCCGTGGCCGTCATGACCCTGCACAGTGGGAATAGTGTCTGGAGACACCGCGCCGGCCCCTCGCGGGATGCGGCGGATCATGGGAAGAAGAGGATCGACATGGCTGTGGCGACATTCGCGGCGGGGTGCTTCTGGGGCGTCGAGCAGGGTTTCGCCGCGCTTCCCGGCGTGCTCGGCACCGAGGTGGGCTACACGGGCGGGACGACGCGTCACCCGACCTACGAGCAGGTGTGCTCGCACGCGACCGGGCACGCGGAGGCGGTGCGCCTGGAGTACGACCCCGAGCAGATCTCGTATGAGCGCCTGCTCGACGCCTTCTTCGGGATGCACGACCCGACGACGCCGGATCGCCAAGGTCCCGACATCGGTTCGCAGTATCGGTCGGCGGTCTTCTATCATTCGGCGGAGCAGGAGCGTGCGGCGCGCGACCACGTCGCGCGCCTCGACAGCTCGGGCCGGCACGGCGAGCCGGTCGTCACCGAGATCGCGCCGGCGCCGGAGTTCTGGCGTGCCGAGGAGTACCACCAGCGCTACCTCGAGAAGCGGGGGCGTGGGGGCTGCCTGATCTGACGAGGCGGTGACCGGCGGGTCCTCGACGGTTGCCGGAGAGGGTCGCCGCATCATCTGCCGTCAGGTGGTTAGGTTGAGGCCCTAGGGCGCGGTCCCGAGCTTGGGCGGCGCGGCCCCCGACAGTACGCATGAGCGGTCGTATCGAAGAAGTACAGAAGGTGGGCGCCTGGTTGCGCCGGCGTCAACGGGTGGTGGCGGCGGCGGCGCTGAGCGCCGCCATCGTCATCCTCGCCGCGGGCGAGCGGTCCTCCCTGGAGCATCGGGCGCTGCTCGTCTCGGCGCTCTCGGCGCTGTGCGTCGTCTTCGGCATCGTCGCCGGCCCGTGGGTCGGGCTCTCCGTCGCGATCGTCGCCGGCGCCGTGAGCATCGCCTTCGTCTTCGCCTTCGACGACCTGCCGTCGGTGGTCGCGAGCCTCGCCACGATCGCGTTCTGGGCGATGGCGAGTATGGGCGCCGGGTTCATCAGCGACCACTATCGTCGGCAGGTCGCCGTTCGCCAGCGCGAGGTCGACGATCGTCAGCGACTCGCGGTCGCGCTGAACGAGATCGGCTCGACGATCGCCTCGGGCCTCGACCGGGAGAGCCTTCTGCTGCGTATCGTGCGCCTCGCCGGCGAGACGCTCGGCGCCGACTCGGCCGCGGTCTGGGACTACGACGGAGAGCGCTGGCGCGTCGACCATGGCTGGGCTCTTGACGGGGACTTCGTCGGTCGCGAGATCAAGGTGGATCCGGAGGGGATCGCCGGCGCCCTCGAGGCGGCCCGGACGCCGGTCGCCGCCTGCGTCACCGGCCAGCACGGTCTCGCAGCCGCGAGCTCGAGCAGATGGGTGCGGTGTCGGCGCTCGTCGTCCCGCTCTTCCGTGAGGAGCGCATGGGCGGCGCGCTCGTCGTCGTCATGCGCGACCGCCACCGGCACTGGACCCGTCGCGAGATCCAGTTCGCGCAGAAGGTGAGCACCGACGTCTCCGGCGCGCTCCAGAACGTGGGCCTCTACGAGGCGCAACTGCGCATCGCCACGACCCTGCAGGAACAGATGATCCACCCGCTGCCGCGGGTCGACGGTCTTGAGCTCGCCGCCGTGTCGCAGTCCGCCGACCAGCCGGAGCTGGTCGGCGGCGACTTCTACGACGTGCTGGAGCTCCCCGACGGCGCGCTCTCGCTGTTGATCGGCGACGTCGAGGGCAAGGGCGTGAGAGCCGCGGGTCTCACCGAGCGGGTCCGTACGATGGTGCGTGCGCTGTGGCTCGACTCGTCCGACCCGTGCGAGGTCCTGAACAAGGCCAACGATCTGCTTCGGGCGGAGGGCGAGGGACAGCAGGTCGCCGCGCTGCTGGCGCGGGTGCGGCTGTCGAGCGGGACTCTCGAGATCGCGACCGCCGGGCACCCGCCGCCGGTGCGCTGCGCCGACGGCACGTGCCGTGTCATGGTGCTGCGCCACGGTCCGCCGCTCGGGGCGTTCGAGTGGAGCTACGAGCTGGTGACGGCGAGGCTCGGCCCCGGGGAGACGCTCGTCCTGTGCACCGACGGGGTGATCGAGGCGCGCCGCGCCGGCGAGCTCTTTGGAGAGCGCCGACTCGTCGATACCGTCCACCGTCATCGCGCCGAGTCGGTGTCGCGCATCGCCGCGGCGGTGCGCGACGCCGCGCAGGCACATGCGGGCACTCTCGACGACGATCTGCAGATCCTGGTCGTGCGCGCCGCCTCGAGAGGGCAGGGCGGCAAGGACACGACGACCGCGCAGCGAACGGTACGGTGACATTGGCGGTCCGAGTCAGCAGGGTGCGCGCATCAGGTGAGTGAGTCGCAGCGATCGTCGTCCAACATCGACCGTGTCGAGGTGCACGTCGCCCGTGCCGCGGACCTGCGCAGGCTGCGGGGTGTCGTCGACGGTCTGGTCACGCGGCACGGGGCGGCCCACGACACTCGCGATGAGGTGGTCCTCGCCGTGCAGGAGGCCGTCAAGAACGGGCTCGCGTCCTGCAACGGCCACGGCGGGGGCGTCGCCGTACGCCTCCGTTGCGACGACCACGGGATCACGGTCGAGGTGTGCGACCCCGGGCCAGGTTTCGATCTCGCGGCGATCGAGGGCCGGATCCTCGACCCGACGGCGGAGCACGGCCGCGGGCTGGTGCTGATGCGCCGCCTCATGGACTCGCTGAGCGTGTGCTGCGACGGGCGTTGCACGGTCGTCATGACGCGTCGCTTCGGGCGGCGCGTGTAGGCGACATCGCTCGAGGCGGGCTCATGAGACGCTGCGTCAGATCGTCCCTGCGACGGACTCGTGGACGATGGGGAGGAACCCCGTGAGCACAGGCGCCGAGATGTCCGCGCGCACGCTGCCCGCTCGCGTGACCGTGCTGCGCGGAGCGCAGGGAGGCTAGATGGCGTGGTTCACGCTCATCGCGATCGCCGTCGGCCTCGCCATGGACGCATTCGCCGTCTCCATCGGCGTCGGTCTGAAGCTGTGCCGGGTCAACGCCCGGCAGACCTTCCGTCTCGGCTTCCACTTCGGCCTCTTCCAGGCGCTCATGCCGGTGCTGGGGTGGCTCGCCGGCCTGACCGTCGCCGCCTACGTCGATGCGGTCGCGCACTGGGTCGCCTTCGTGCTTCTCGCGGCGATCGGCGGGCGCATGATCGTCGAGTCCTTCCGCGAGGATGAAGACAGAGCGGCGCGGGCAGCCGACCCGACGAAGGGCCTCTCGCTGGTCGTGCTCTCTGTGGCGACCAGCATCGACGCGCTCGCCGTCGGGGTGTCCCTCGCCATGCTCAGCGTGGACATCTGGGCGCCCGCCGTCGTGATCGGCATCGCGGCCGGCGCGTTCACGGTCGTCGGCCTCCATCTCGGCTGCCGGCTCGGGGCGGTCGTCGGCCGTCGCATGGAGACCATCGGCGGGGTGATCCTGATCCTGATCGGCGTCAGGATCGTGGTCGAGCACTTCACCGGGTAGACGGTCGTGGACGGTCTGCGGTCGAGATGACGGTCGTCGCTTGCGAAGGGGCGTGATGCAGGAGCGGGACGAAGTCGTGGCGCCGGTCGCTGCTCGAGCTCGTGGGGGGCACCGTGCGGCATGCACTGAGCGACAGCGTGCCGACGCTGGCCGGGGCGCTCACCTACTACGCGCTGCTCTCCCTCTTCCCGGCGCTCATCGTCGTCACCGGCCTGCTCGCGCTCACGGGGCGGGAGGCGACCACCGGACTGCTCGTGGACGTGCTGGGACAGCTCCTCCCGCAGGAGGCGGTACGGGCGATCGAGGGACCGGTCGAGCGCGTCGTCGCGGACAGAAGCGGCATCGGCGCGCTGCTCAGCGTCGGTTTCGTGGTCGCTGTCTGGTCGGCCTCGGGGTACGTCGGCGCCTTCGTCTGGGCGGCGCGGCACGTCTACGACGTCGAGTCGGGCGGCTCGTTCCTGCGGAGCCTGGCGCGGCGCCTCGGGTTCGCGCTGGTCATCCTCGTGCTGCTCGCCGTCCTCACCGTCGTGCTGGTCATGAGCGGCTCGGCGACCGCCGTGGTGGGTGACGCGCTGGGCGTCGGCGAGGGGGCGCTGCGCGTCTACGATCTGGTGCGCTGGCCGTTGCTCGTCGCCGGCGCCGTGGTCCTCTTCAGCACCCTGTACGCGGCCGCGCCGGCCGCTCGCCGGCGCGGCGTCCATCGGCTCTCGGCCGGCGGTCTCCTCGCCGTGGTCGTGTGGCTGGCCGGCACCGCCGCGTTCGACCTCTACGTGAGCCGGTTCGCCGACTACGGCGCCGTGTACGGGGCGCTCGGCGGGTTCGTCGTGTTCCTGCTCTGGCTGTGGATCTCGAACATCGCCGTGCTCCTCGGCGCCGAGTTCAACGCCGAGCTGGCCAGGCGTCACGAGGCCGAGGGGCCGCCTACCGCAGGATGAGCAGCAGCACGATCACGAGGACGATCACGATGACCAGGATCGGTATGTACATCCGTCCTCCGTGGTGCGGCCCGCAAGGGCTGACTGCGCTCCCGCCCATTCTGGTTCCCCGGCAGGGGGCGGCGCAAGACGGCGACGGCGGCGGCGACCGCAGGTCGCCGCCGCCGTCGCGATATCGGCCGCCCCGCTCCGGTACTATCGGTGCGATACGCCACTCCGCAGGAAGGGGCGCTCCGTGGACTTCGACCGAGTCGTCGAGCGCAGGGGCACGGCGAGCTTCAAGTGGGAGCTGTTCGGCGAGGACGTGCTTCCGCTCTGGGTCGCCGACATGGACTTCGCCTCGCCGCCGCCGGTCGTCGAGGCGTTGCGCCGGCGCGCCGAGCACGGTGTCTACGGCTACGCGTTGGTGAGCGACGCGTTCGTGGACGCCCTGCGAACGGACATCGAGCGACGCCACGGGTGGCGCGTCGAGCCTGACTGGCTGGTGTGGCTGCCGAGCGTGGTCCCGGGGCTCGATCTCTCGTGCCGGGCGTTCGCCGGCGACGGTGAGGACGTTCTTGCCGTGACCCCGGTCTACCCGCCGTTCCTCGCGGCGCCGGCCGCGCAGGGCCGGCGGCTGCTGACGGTGGCGGCCCGCCGGGTCGGCGGGCGCTGGGTGCTGCCGCTCGAGGAGATGGAGGCGGCGCTCACGCCGCGCACGCGGCTCCTGCTCTTCTGCAATCCCCACAACCCGCTGGGGCGCGTCTGGAGCCGCGCGGAGGTCGCCGAGGTGGTCGGGTTCTGCCGCCGGCACGGCCTCGTGCTGTGCTCGGACGAGATCCACTGCGACCTGCTGCTCGATGACGTGCAGCATGTGCCGGCGGCGAGCGTCGACGACGAGGCGTCCCGCTTGACCGTCACGCTGATGTCGCCCAGCAAGACGTACAACCTGCCGGGCCTGAACTTCGCCTTCGCCATCGTCCCGGACGAGGGCTTGCGCAAGCGCTTCGCCGCCGCCGCGGCCGGGGTGCTGCCGTTTCCCGGCTGCTTCGCGCTGGCCGCGGCCGAGGCGGCCTACCGCGAGGGCGGGCCTTGGCTCGCCGAGCTGCTCGCGTACCTGCGCGGCAACCGCGACGCGCTCGAGGACTTCGTGCGCGCGTCGCTGCCGCGCGTCGCCATGACGCACGTCGAGGCGACCTACCTCGGGTGGATGGACGTGCGGCGGGTCGGGCTCGAACGCCCGGCCGCAGCCTGTCGCCGCGCCGGGGTCGCCTTGTCCGACGGCGCCGACTTCGGCGCGCCGGGCTTCCTGCGGCTCAACTTCGCCTGCCCGCGCGCCGTGCTGGACGAGGCCCTCGGCCGCCTGGCGGCCGTGCTCGGCGGCTGAGCCGGCGCCGACACGTCCATCGCGGGCCGCCGCCGGCGGGCCTCACCGGCGCGCGGGGGGTTTGCCACATCGTCGTAGGGGATAGTAGCGAGGAGAGCGCATGCCAGCCATCGTCATCACCGCGCAGGAGGCACCATGTCCGACGAGACCCGTGTAGCCCACACGCTCGACTGCATCGGGCTCTACTGCCCGGAGCCGCTCTTCCAGACGCGCGAGAACATCGACGCGCTGGAGGTGGGCGAGGTGCTCGAGGTGCTGGCCGACGATCCGGCGGCCGAGGAGGACATCTCCCGCTTCGCCAAGCGGGCGGGGCACGAGGTCGTCGCGCTCGAGAACGACGGCGTGCAGCTGCGCGTGCTGATCCGGCGTCTGAAGTGACACATTCCGGCGCGTCCGGCGCGCGCCGTTCTCGCGAACCCGGGCGAGGCCCGGGGCCCGAAAGGAACCGGTCATGAAGAACGAGAACAGCATCCTCTACGTGCAGACCACCGATCGGCCCGAGCGGCAGTACTCGCCGCTGGTGCTGGCGCAGACCGCGAAGGCGATGGACCTCGAACCCGCCGTCTACTACCTGGGCATGGGCCTCGCGGTCCTCAAGCCGGGCGCCGCCGACGCGATGCAGCTCGGCAGCTTCCCGAGTGTCGGCGAGATGCTTCGCAAGACGCTCGACATGGGCATCACCGTGTACGTGTGCGAGGCGTCCAAGCAGATGCTGGGCTGGGAGAACGCCGAGCTCATCGACGGCGTCAAGATCGTCGGCGCGGGGACGCTGAACGACCTGGCCCTCGACGCCGGCGCCACGATGTGGTTCTGAGGCGGGCATGGTGAGGAGGCAGTCGTGAAGAGCGGCGATACGGCGGGCGTGGCGCGCGACGTCGTCTACGCCGACTACCAGTCGGCGAAGCCGGTCGACCCGCGCGTGGTCGAGGCGATGCTCCCGTACATGACCGAACGCTTCGGCAACCCTTCGTCTCTGCACGGTATCGGCGACGAGGCGACCGCCGCGCTCGACGACGCCCGCGCCCGGGTCGCGCGCTTCTTCGGCGCGCAGCCCGACGAGATCGTCTTCACCTCGGGCGCCACCGAGTCCAACAACCTCGGCATCATCGGCTACTGCCGTCGCAATCGCCGCAAAGGCGACCACGTGTTGATCAGCGAGGCCGAGCACATCTCGATCCTCAACATCGCCAAGTACCTCGAGAAGGACGGGTTCCGCGTCACGCGCGCGCCGCTCGACCTCTACGGGCGCGTGTCCCTCCAGAAGCTGCGCGCCCGGATCACCGACGAGACGATCCTCGTCTCCATCGGCTGGGCGAGCAGCGAGATCGGCACGGTGCAGCCCATCGAGGAGATCGCGGCCATGCTCGACGGCACCGGCGTCGCGCTCCACACCGACGCGGTGGCGGCCGAGGGTCTTCTGCCGATCGACGTGAGCTCCGTGCCGGTCGCTCTCATGACCCTCTCCTCCAACGACATCTACGGGCCGCGCGGTCTCGGCGCCCTCTACATCCGCAAGGGCGTGCAGGTCGCGCCGGTGCTCATGGGCGGTGGTCAGGAGCGCGGTTTGCGCTCCGGGCACCGAAGACCTCGCCGCCATCGTCGGCATGGCCGCCGCCGCCGACATCATGGCCGCCCGGATGCCCGCCGAGGTGGCGCGCATCCGGGCGATCAGGGACCGTCTCGTCGAGCGCGTCCTCGCCGAGATCCCCGACTCCCACCTGAACGGCCACTCCGAGCAGCGTCTGCCCGGCAACGCCCACTTCCGCTTCGACGGCGTCGAGGGCGAGGCCATGGTGCTCTCGCTGCGCGACGCCGGCGTCGCCGCGGCGACCGGCTCGGCGTGCAGCTCGAAGACCCTCGAGCCTTCGCACACCCTCATCTCCTGCGGGCTCCTCCACGAGGAGGCGCACGGCTCGCTCGAGTTCACCTTCGGCCGCTTCAGCCGCGACGACGACGTCGACCGCATCATGGCGGCGCTGCCGCCGGTCATCGAGCGCCTGCGGGCGCTCTCGCCGCTCTACCGCACCAAGGTCTGAGCCGCTCATCGTACGACGGAGAAGGACTGACATGAAATCCACGCAGTACACAGAGAAGACGCTCGAGCACTTCCGCGACCCGCGCAACGTCGGCACGCTCGAAGGGCCGAACGTCGCCATGGGGCGGGTCGGCAACCCCGTGTGCGGCGACCTCATGGAGATGTACATCCAGGTCGAGGACGAGCGCATCAAGGACATCCGCTTCCAGACGTTCGGCTGCGGCTCGGCCGTGGCGACGTCGAGCATGACCACGGAGCTCGTCAAGGGGATGACCCTCGATGAGGCGCTCAAGGTGAGCCGCGGCGACGTCGCCGATGCGCTCGACGGCCTGCCGCCGATCAAGATGCACTGCTCGAACCTGGCCGCCGACGCGCTGCACGAGGCCGTCAAGAACTGGCGCGCCGGCGTGCGCCCCGACGAGGTGGGCACGGAGCCGGTCGAGACCTCGTGCGCCGCGACCCGCGGCGCCGAGCCCGTCGAGGTCGCCGGTCTCGAGGAGTACGCGGGCAAGGGCGTCTACACGGTCGTCGCCGACCCGGCGGCCCTCGCCGATCAGCGCGTCGTCGTCCTCGACACCGGCGACGCCGCCGCGCAGACAGCGATCGCCCTCACCGACCACACGGCCCGCGTCGTACTCATGACGCCCGCCAAGGACCCGGACGTCGGCGCCGCGACGCGCTCGGCGCTGCGGCTCTCCGACGTCAAGGTGCTGACCGAGTCGCAGCCGCTCTCGCTGCACGGCGAGGGCGAGCTCGAGCGCATCCGTGTGCACGACCTGAACGAGGACGAGGAGTACGAGCTCACCGCCGACGCGTTCGTCGTGCTGCGCTGAGGGCGAGGAGGGGCGGCCCGGCGAGGGCCGCCCCCCCTCGCCGCCTCGCGCCTTGACTTGCAGGCAGCGCTCTGACGAAGGATGCTGCCTCGAATGGGCGGTACGCGGACAGAACGGCATGGGCGGCTGGCGATCGCCGGACCCCAGGCCGACGCGGTCCAGGCAGGCGCCGAGGCGTTCGCCGCCGGCGGCAACGCGGTGGACGCCGCACTCGCCGCGGCCGCGGCACTCGCCGTCACCTACCCGCACATGGTGTCGCCGGGCGGCGACGCGTTCGCGCTCGTGCAGCACCCGGACGGACGCATCGAGGCGCTGAACGGCAGCGGCGCGGCCCCGAGGGCCGCCGATGCCGACGCGCTGCGCCGGCGCTTCGGCGCCATGCCGCATCGGCGGCCCGAGTCGGCGACCGTGCCGGGTGTCATGGCGGCGTGGGCGTCGCTGCACGCCTGCGGGGCTCGGCTGCCGTGGTCGCGGGCGCTCGAGCCCGCCGTCCGCCTGGCGGCCGACGGCGTGCCCGTTGCCCGCGACCTCGCGGCGACGCTGGCCGAAGACGACGGTCGCTGGGCGGCCGATCCGGGAATGGCCGACATCTTCTTCCCTCAGGGGAGCGCGCTCCGCGAGGGCGATACCCTGCGCCAGCCGGCGCTCGCGGTGACGCTGCGCCGGGTCGCCGCTGAAGGGGTGGGCGTCTTCTACGGCGGCGAGGTCGGCGATCGGTTCTGCAGGGGCCTGCGTGAACGCGGCGGTCTCCTCGATCTCGCGGACCTGGGCGCCCACGAGACGGAGGTGACCACGCCGCTGCGCCAGGAGGTGCTTGGGTACGAGGTCTTGACCACGGCGCCGAACTCGCAGGGTTTCGTGCTGCTCGAGGTGCTGGCTGCGCTGGAGCGGCTCGGGGGCTGGGTCGACCCTCTGGGTGCGCAGGCAGACCGATTGGCTACGCTGTTCGCGCTTGCCCTCCAGGATCGGCGCCTGTGGTTGGGCGACCCGCGGGCCGGGGTCCGGCCGGTGGATGAGCTGCTCGGTACCGCCCACGTCGGGGATCTGTCGCGGGCGGCGCGGCGGGCGGCGGGCACGCCGCCCGCCGCGCCGCCCCGCCCGAGTGGCGACACCGTCGCCCTGGTCGCCGCGGACGACGAGGGCTACGCGGTCGCCTTCATCGAGAGCCTCTTCGACGGCTTCGGCGTCGGGAGTGCTCGAGCCGGCGACCGGCATGATCTGTCACGACCGCGGCGCGGGCTTCTCGCTCGAGCCGGGGTCGGTCAACCTCCTGCGGCCATGCGTGAGACCGGCGCACTCGCTCATGCCGGTCCTCGTACGTCGCGACGGGCGTCTGCGCGTCGTGGCCGGCACCATGGGTGGCTACGCCCAGCCGCAGATCCACACGCAGATCATGAGCCGGATCCTCGGCACGGGCGAGCTGCCCGGCCCCGCCGTCGTCGCACCGCGCTGGACGGTCGACGTGGACTACTCGGGGGACTCCACGTTGAGTGTCTGGTGCGAGGGTCGGGTGCCGGAGGAGGCCCGGGCCGCCCTCGCGCGGAGCGGTCTTCCCTTGGTGGTGTGCGAGGAGGGCGACGGCCTCGTCGGCCACGCGCAGTACGTCGGCATCGACGATGACGGCGGGATGGTCGCGGCCGGCGACCCTCGCTCGGACGGGGCCGGGGTCGTCGTGACGCGGTGACGCGGAAAGGACGGGGACGGCGCACGGATGTGCGCCGTCCCCGTCCAGGGTCTGTCTGCTGCCGGTCGTCTCGCTCAGCGACCGGCCTTCACCCGTCTGAATTGACGACCCGCCTCAGTCGGCGACCTCCCAGATCGAGTTGGCGATCAGGCGGAAGTGGTGCTCCGGGTAGGCGCGGAACGTCGGCGCGAAGCCGATGAACACGATCTCGCCTTCGCCGCGCGCGCCGCTGATCACGGCCGCCTGGCCGCGGGCCGCGTCTCTCTTGGCCCAGTAGCCGCAGATGAACCAGTCATCCTGGTCTCCGTAGCGCGCCTCGACGGTCACGGCGGCGCCGAGCTTCGTGTACCAGACCGGGCGGCTGACGAAGCCCCAGTCATCGGCCTGGAACCCCGCGCCGACGAGATTCTCGGACTCGAAGCTCGCTCTGACCACAGCGTTGGCCCCGCTCTGGGCGGTGGCGCCGAAGCGGACCGGCAGCAGGCGGCCAAGACGGCTCGCAGTGCCGGCGTAGCCGAGGCCGACGTAGCCGCCGCCCTGCTTCACGTACGTCTTCACCTTGGTGGCCGAGAAGGAAGCGGTGTTGTTGACGAAGACCTCGTAGTCGTTGAGCGTCGCGGACGAACTCACGACGTCGAAGTCGAAGCCGAGCTGCTTCAGGACGAAGCGCGTGTCGGCGCCGCCGGCGACGGCGAGCTTGAGGTCGCGCAGCGGCTTCGTCTCGGCCGGCCGGGCCGCCGCCGTGAGCTGCAGGCGGTAGGCGGCGGTGAGCTCGTCGAGGAGCGCTGCGCGGCGCGTCGACGACGACGTAGGTGCCGAGCGGCGCCGCCTCGCTCGCCGCGGTGGTGATCTCGACCGTGACGCCGGCGTCGAGCAGGTCGTTGACCATCTTCACGGCCTCGACGCTCTCGTTCGCCAGAAGGTAGCACTCGCCCTCGCCGAAGACCTCGCCGGCCGGAGCCGTCTCGGTCACGGGCGTGAGCGCGATCTCGCCGAGCGCCTCGTCGACGATGACCCGATCGAACCCGAACAACTGGGTGAGGTTCGTCGCGCAGGTGCTGTACATGCTCTGCACGTCGGAGAGGTCGGTGCCCTGCCAGAGCCAAGTGTTCGCGAGCCCGCGGAGCGATTGGCGCATCGGGATCACGTACGTCCCGGCCGGGTAGGGGATTTCGTCCAGCTCGATCAAGGTCGCGGCACGGTACACCTCGACGCCGGCGGCCTGCAGCTTCTCGACCATGCGCGCCGCCTGCAGGGGTGCGCGCTGCTGCGGCGCGGAGGCCGGGATCACGTAGGCCTCGGGGAAGGTGACGTCCCCGTCCGGCTGCGGGATGCCCTCGACGCCGCGGCGGAATTGCTCGGCCTGGTCGTGCAGGAGCTGCGTCTTGTTGTCGGCGGCGTGGAGCGCGCCGGCCCAGCACGCCCAGAAGTGGCAGGCGGTGCCCGTGGCGTCGCGCTGCGTGGTCTCCAGGGTCATGCCCGCCGTCCCGTAGTACATGGCGTACATCGGCGTGTAGATCGGGCTGTAGTCCTCGAACCCGCCCTTCAGGTCGCGGTAGGCGATCTTCACCGGGCGGCTCGTCTCGGCCTTGATCCTGGCCTCCATCGCCTCGGATGTGGGCAGGGCCGACCCGATGAAGAGGTCGAACTCGTAGTTGGGGTTGTGCGGCGCGGTACACGGCTCCATCAGGTAGTACGGGTAGTAGCCGTGCAGGTCGAGGAAGACCGTCGGCACCCAACGGGCGATCTCAGCGGCCGTCGCCCGGGTCTCGGGCTGCGTCAGGGTGAGGAAGTCGCGGTTCATGTCGAAGCCGTTGGCGTTGGTGCGCGTGTCGGCGATGCGCCCGTCGGGGTTCTGGCAGATGTTGAACAGGACGATGCACTCGTCGAGGATGCGCTGCGCCTCGAGGTCGTCCTCACCGGCGGTCGCCAACCTGCGCAGCATGATGAGCCCGGCGTCGACGCCGTTCGGCTCGTTGCCGTGGATCGAGCAGTTGATGAAGACCGGCACCTTGACTTCGCCCGGCACCGCGGCGAGCTGTGCCTGGGCCGCGGCCGGGTCATCAAGCATGAGGCGCCGGAAGTCGAGGTGGCCGTCGAGGTCGGCGAGCACCTCGGGCCTGGCAACGATCGACGAGATAGAGATCGTGGCCGCCCGCCGATGTGCCCATGACCTCGTACTTGACCCTGTCGCTGCTCGCGACGAGGTCGTCGAGGATCGGCTGGAGCTCTTCGTACGGGGTGACGCTGTCGAACAGCGGTCGCCACTCGCTGACGCCGGCGACCGCGGGACCAGCCGAGAGCCCGAGTAACAGGAGCAGGGCCAGTCCGCAGAGCAGCAGAACGGTGAGCCTTTTCATGGTCCCCCCTCGTGAACCACGGTTCGGGTGCCGGCGCCCCCACGCGCGTCACCCCTGGTGCCCGCCACTAGGCTAGGCATTGTGATGCCCCTCGTCAACGCCGCGGGCGTGCGCCGCTGCGCCGAGCGGTCCCACGTGTTGCCCGTTCTGGCGACGGGGCGTGTGGTAGCGTTCGTGGCACGGTCTGGGGTGTGTGAGGACGGTGACGACGATGGATCTCGAGATGGCTTCCGTGCGGGTGATCGACATCCACACCCACATCTTCCCCGACGCGGTGGCCGGCATGGCGCTGAAGGCGTCGTCCGACACGGCCGGTGTGACGCCGTCGTTCGACGGCACCTACGCCGGCCTCCTCCTCGCCCTCGACCGCGCCGGGGTGGAGCGCGCCGGCGTCCAGCCGGTGGCGACGAGACCGGGTCAGGTCGCGACCATCAACGACTGGGTCGCCGGGCTCGACCGCGCGCGCATCGTGCCCTTCGGGGCCATGCACCCCGACGTCGATGATCCCGGCGCCGAGATCGCACGGTTGGCGGCGCGGGGGTTCGTCGGCCTCAAGCTGCACCCGGAGTTCCAGCTCTTCAGCCCGGACGAGCCGCGCATGGACCCGATCTACGAGGCCGCCGCGGCGCACGGGCTCGCCGTCTTCTTCCATGCCGGCAAGGACATCAGCATCCCGACCTACCGTGGCACACCGGCGTCTCTGGCGCGCGTGCACGCGCGTCACCCCGGGCTGACCCTCATCCTGGCGCATCTCGGCGGGTGGGCGGTGTGGGACGAGGTCCGCGAACACCTCGTCGGCCGGGACGTCTACCTCGACACGTCGTACACGCTGGGCTACCTCCCGGCGGACGACTTCGTCGCGATCGTCCGCCGGCACGGTCCCGAAAGGGTCGTCTTCGGCAGCGACGCGCCGTGGGCGGATATCGCCGTCGAGATCGAGCAGGTCGCGGCATCGGGCCTCGACGACGACGAGCTCGCCGCGGTCTTCGCCGGCAACGCGGCCCGCCTGTTGGGGCTCTGACGTGCGGCCGTGCGGCATCGACCCGGCGCGCGTCGCGGCTCTGAGGGCGCGCGAGGACGAGCGCTTCCTGCGCGAGCACCCGCGCTGCCGCGCCCTGCTCGAGCGGGGGCGAGCATCGATGCCCCACGGCGTGCCGATGAGCTGGATGGTGAGCTACAACGAGCACCCTCCGGTCTTCGTCGTCGACGGCCACGGCGCGCACTTCACGTGCGCCGACGGGCACGTCTTCCTCGACACGAACATCGGTGACAAGAGCACGTTCTGCGGTCTCGATCCGGAGCCCGTCGTGCGCGCCGTCTCGGCGCGCGCCGCGGCCGGCTGGCAGTTCCTGCAGCCCACCGAGGACGCGATCGTCGTGGCCGAGGAGCTCGCCCGCCGCTGGGGTCTCCCGTCCTGGCAGTTCACCCTGTCCGCGACCCAGGCCAACGTCGAGGCCGTGCGCCTCGCCCGTCACGCGACCGGCCGCGACAAGGTCCTGCTCTTCGCCGGCAACTACGCCGGCCACGCCGACGAGCTCCTCGTCTCCTACGGCGGCGGGGGCCTCCGCGTCCCGTATCTGGGCCTCGCCTCGCGCGCCTACGGCGACGTCGGGCTGGTCGACTTCAACGACGTCGCCGCGCTCGAGCGCGCCCTCGCGACTCGTGACTTCGCCTGCGTCGTCAGCGAGCCGGCGCTCACCAACGTCGGCGTGGTGCGTCCGGACCCCGGCTTCCATGACGCCCTCCGCGCGCTGACCCGTGAGCACGGCTCGCTGCTCGTCCTCGACGAGACGCACACCTTGATCTGTGGGCCGGGCGGTCTGACCGCCCGCTGGTCGCTCGAGCCGGACGTCGTCACGGCGGGCAAGGCGATCGGCGGCGGCGTGCCGCTCGGCGTCTACGGCATGAACGCCGCCCTCGCCGAGGCGTTCGTCGCCGGTCGCGGCCGCGACGGCCGCGAGGGCGAGCTCGCGACCGGCGGCACGTTGTTCGGCAACGGGCTCAGCATGGCGGCCGCCCGGGCCGCCCTCACCGAGGTGCTCACCGAGGAGACCTACGAGCGCACCGCGCGCCTCGGCGCGCGGCTCGCCGACGGCATCGAGGGGCTCGCCGGCGAGGCCGGTCTCCCGTGGGTCGTGCACAGGCTGTACGCGCGCTCGGGATGGTCGCTGTGTGGCCGCCTGCCGCGCAACGCCCGTGAGGCCGACGAGGACGCCTGGCCGGAGTTCTCGGCCCTCCTCCACGTCTACCTCGCGAACCGCGGCGTCTGGGAGGCGATCAGCAGCGCCGGCCCGGCGGTCTCGGCGGCCGCGACGTCCGCCGACGTGGACGATTACCTCGCGGCGCTGGGCGAGCTCGTCGCCGAACTCGCCTGACGGCGCCGGCGCCGCTCGCCCTCTGACCCGACTGCCTCGCTCGCGCCATGGCGCGGCCGCTCCGTGCCCGGCCTACCCCCCAGGTGGGAGGCCGCTGCCGGCCCTCCCAACCTCACCTGCCTCCGCGGGAGGAGCCCCTGACCCTCGGGGATGACGCCGGGCCGCCGGAAGATGCCACCACGGACCCCCGCGCGTCACCACGTTGGAGCGACGACCCAGTCCGGTCGCCCGGCTAGCCTCTTCTCAACAGACCGGCACCGCCCAGCGCCGGTCGTCTCAGGAGAAATGGGCTCGACCCGTGGAGGGACCGATGGAAGCGACACTCGCACGAGAACTGCCTCTGGCGGCGCCGGCGGCACGCATCGCGGCGCCGTACCTGCCCGCCGACACAGTCGACACGGTCGTCGCAGCACGCGGCCTCGGCCGCAGCTTCGGCGCCGGCGATACCGCCGTCCAAGCCTTGGCGAACGTCGACATCAAGCTGGCGCGCGGCCACTTCACCGCGATCATGGGGCCGTCGGGCTCCGGCAAGAGCACGCTGATGCACATCCTCGCCGGGCTCGACCGCCCGACAGCCGGCTCGGTCAACGTCGACGGCGTCGAGATCACGCGCCTCAAGGAGAAGGAGCTGACGCGTCTGCGGCGCGAGAAGATCGGCTTTATCTTCCAGTCCTTCAACTTGCTTCCAACGCTCACGGCCTACGAGAACATCATGCTGCCGCTGACGATCGCCGGCCGGCAGGCCGACGAACGCTGGCTGCGGCAGCTGATCGAGACCGTCGGCCTCGAGGATCGGCTCGCGCATCGACCGTCCGAGCTGTCGGGCGGCCAGCAGCAGCGTGTCGCCGTCGCCCGGTCGCTCGTGACGCGGCCGTCCGTGCTCTTCGCCGACGAACCCACGGGCAACCTCGACTCGCGTACCGGAGAAGAGGTGCTCGGTCTGCTGCGGCGCTCGTCCGACGAGTTCGGGCAGACCATCGCCATGGTCACCCACGACGCTCATGCCGCGAGCCGCGCCGACCGTGTCGTGTTCCTCAAGGACGGCGAGATCGTGCGCGACCACAACGGCATGGACCGCGACGAGATCTACGAGGTCATCAAGAGCCTCGAGACCGGGACCGGGAGGTGATGGCGATGCTGCGCAGATCCTGGCGTTCGCTGTTGCAGCGCAAGCTGCGGACCACCCTCACGATCCTCGCCATCCTGCTGGGCGTGGCAATGATCAGCGGCACCTACGTGTTGACCGACCAGATCCAGAACGGCTTCAAGGACATCTTCGCGACCGCCTTCAAGGGGACTGCGGTCGTCGTGCAGCCCAAGGTCACGTTCGGCGACGGGGAGACCGCCGCGGCGAGCATGCCCGAAGGACTGCTCGACGACGTGCGCGCCGTCGACGGCGTCGCCGGCGCGATCGGCAACGCCGAGGCGCTCGGCACCGTCGTGGTCGACGGAGAGCCCGTGGCGAGCAACGGCGCTCCGACTCTCGTCCTCTCCGCAGGCCCGTCGAGCGCCCAGCACGTCACCCTGGAGGCCGGCGAGCTGCCGACCATCGCCGGCGACGTCGCGATCGACGCCGGTTTCGCCGAGCGCGAGGGACTCGCGCTCGGCGACGAGTTCGGCGTCGGCACGCGTGACGGCATCGTACCCGTCACCGTCGCCGGCGTGTTCACCTTCGGCGAGGCGTCCTCGATGGGCGGCACCATCATGGTCGCCGCGCCGCTCGCCGACGTGCAGCGGTGGTACGGCCTCGAGGGCGAACTGACCTCGATCGACGTTCAGGCGGAGTCCGGGGTCACTCCGGACGAGCTCACCGCGCGCGTGGCGGCGGCGTTGCCCGCCGACGTCGAGGTGAAGACCGGCGAACAGGCCGCCGCGGACGCGACCGCGGAGGGCAGCGAGGCGATCAACTCGATCCTGCGGCCGGCGCTGCTCGCCTTCGGCGGCGTCGCCGTCTTCGTCGGCGCCTTCATCATCTTCAACGCGTTCTCGATCACCGTTGCGCAGCGCACTCGGGAGTTCGCTCTGCTGCGCGCACTGGGCGCCGGGCGCCGGCAGGTGCTGGGCGGCGTCGTCGTGGAAGCGCTCCTCATGGGAGTGACCGCCTCGGTCGCCGGGCTCTTCGCCGGACTTGCCGTTGCCTCAGGCATCAACCGCCTCTTCCTGCTGATCGGCGCCGACATCCCCCGCAGCGGGCTGACACTCGAACCGCGGACCATCGTGGTCGCGCTCGCCATCGGCATCGGTTCGGCTCTCGGGGCCGCGCTGGTCCCGGCGCTGCGCGCGACGCGTGTGCCGCCGGTCGCGGCGCTCCAGGAAGGCGCGACCTTGCCGCCGAGCCGCCTGAGCCGCTTCGCCACGCCGCTCGCCACGCTGGTCGCCGGGCTCGGCGCCACCGTCGCGGGGCTCGGGCTCTTCGGTTCCGGCGCCACGACCACCCGGCTCCTCGAGATGGGTCTGGGCTCGATGCTCGTCTTCGTCGCGCTCGCCATGGTCGCGAAGCACGTCGTGCGTCCGATCGCCCGCGTGCTCGGCTGGCCGCTCGAGAGGATCTTCGGCACGAGCGGCCGCCTCGCCCGCGACAACGCCGCCCGCAATCCCGCGCGCACCGCGTCGACCGCGGCCGCGCTCATGATCGGGCTGGGCATCGTCGTGTTCGTCGCGGTCTTCGCACAGGGCCTGAGGAGCTCCTTCGTGGACTCGCTGGAGCAGGCCAACCGTGCGGACGTCGTCGTGAGCGACGACACCATGTTCTCGGCTCTGCCGGCGCCCGGTGTGCGCCGGGTCGCCGCGCTCGAGAGCGTGGACCTGGTGGCCGGTGTCGCCGAGCCCGAGGTGCGGGTCACCACGGCCGGCCACAAGGGCTCCGTGACACTCATGTCCGCGATCGACCCCGACACGTTCGCCCAGGTGTGGGGTTTCGACTGGGTCGGCGACGCCTCCGACGACGTGCTCGCGCGTCTGCACGACGGCGGCACGGTCGTCGAGCAGGAGTTCGCGCGCGCTCGCGGGGTCGGCGTCGGCGACTCGATGACGGTGACCGCGCAGAGCGGCAAGACCGTGCGCGTCGAAGTCGTCGCCGTCTACCGCGACCCCATGCTGCTCAACACCTTCGCAGTCGGCGACGGCATCCTGCGGGAGCTCGGTGTGCCAGCCGACCCGAACCTGACGCTCGTGAACGCCAGCGACGGCTTCACGCCGGATGAGCTGCGCCACGACATTGACGGCGTGCTCGCCGGCTTCCCCGCGCACACCGCCCGCACGCAGGCCGAGTACGTGGACTTCATGAACGCCCAGGTGAACCAGCTGCTCATGCTGCTCTACGCGCTGCTCGCGATGAGCGTGACCATCGCCCTCTTCGGCATCGTCAACACGCTGGTCCTCTCGGTGTACGAGCGGACGCGTGAGATCGGCATGCTGCGCGCCATCGGGACGACGCGGCGGCAGGTGCGCAGGATGATCCGCTATGAGAGCGTCATCACCTCGGTCATCGGCGGCGTGCTCGGCATCGGCGTCGGCGTCCTCTTCGCCTACGTCGTCTCGACGCAGTTCGACGCGAACGGGATGGTCTTCTCGGTACCGGCCGGCCAGCTCGTGGTGGCGCTGGCGGCGGCGATCGCCGTCGGCGTCATCGCCGCCGTGCTGCCCGCGCGCAGGGCGGCGCAGATCGACGTGCTCGAGGCCGTGCGCTGCGAGTGAGCCGGTCCGACGCAACCGGACACTGGTGAGCGAAACGAGGGCGGGCCCGCGCGCAGCGCGGGCCCGCCCTCGTCGCGCGTCAGCGCCGGCAAGGCGGCCGGGCGCACCCGTGCCGCGCCGCGCTGCTAGAATCCCGCCGGGTGCGCGAGTGCGTCGGTCGCGCACGTCCCGCCGAGTACGAAAGGACGCTTCCGTTGGAGATACTGCTCGACCCCGGTAGTCTCGCCGCGCTGCTGACGCTGACGATCCTCGAGATCGTGCTCGGCATCGACAACGTCATCTTCATCGCCATCGTCACGTCTGCGCTGCCGCAAGAGAGACAGGGAGCCGCGCGGACCATCGGTCTGGCCCTCGCGCTGCTCGGCCGCATCGCCATGGTCCTCGGCGTGTCGTGGCTGATCAGCCTCGATGAGACCCTGTTCAGCGTGTTCCAGCACGAGATCAGCATCAGCGGGCTGATCCTCATCGGTGGCGGCCTCTTCCTCATCTACAAGGCGACGAAGGAGATCTTCGTCACGACCGAGCTGCGGGAGGAGCAGGAGACGAAGGGCCGACAAGCCACATCGATGCTTTCGGTCATCGGCCTGATCGTGGTCATCGACATGATCTTCGCCATCGACTCCGTGCTCACGGCCATCGGCATGACCTCCGAGGTCCTTCTCATCGTCATCGCCATGACGATCGCCGTGCTCGTGATGCTGTTCTACGCGGGCCAGGTGAGCAGGTTCATCCAGAAGCACGTGAGCGTGAAGATCCTGGCGCTCGCGTTCCTCGTCGTCGTCGGCTTGATGCTGTTGCTCGAGGGAGTGGGGGAGGAGGTCGACCGCACCGTGGTGTACTTCGCGATCCTCTTCTCCCTGGGTGTTGAGGCCCTGAACTTCAGACGCCGTCGCAACGTCGAGCGGCGCGCGGCCGTTGCGGCCGTTGCGACCGTCGCCGGCGAGGACGAGGACTCCTCGGCCTGACCCGGCCGGCGGGCGGCTCAGCCGTTCTGGCTCCCGATGTCGCCACGCGCTCGAGCCGCGTCGAGGGTCTCGGCGAGCCGGCTCTGCCAGCCGTCGGGGTCGTTGAGCGCCCACGCGGCTGAGTCTTCGAGGCCGTCCCAGGTGCGCCAGGCGACGCGCAGGAGGGGCCGCGCCGAGTGCTTGCCCGCGTGCCGGTGCGTGGTGTCCACCTGCACGATCTCGGCGAGGGGGATGACGACGTCGCGCTGCGGCGACCACATGTCGAAGCGCAGGTGCTCGGCCGTGAGGATCAGGCTGCCGTTGCCGCGCAGCTGCCGGCGGCCGGCTGAGGCGACTCCGTAGTACTGCGCCATGGGCGCCACTCGCAGGGTCTCACGGCCCGCCCGCGCCGCGGCCTCCATCGCCTCCGGCAGCCTGCGCCGCGCCAGACGGGCGATGAAGAGCATCGTGACGCCCGAGACGACGAAGGCCAGAGCCACCGCCACGAGGAGCCACAGAAGCAGGGTCGTCAAGGCGCAGGACCGCCGGCGTCAGACGCGCCGCTCGGCGACCAGCCGCGCGAAGTGCTCGAACGAGCGATCGTAGGTGCGCTCGCCCTGGGCGTCGAAGACGCAGGCCGGCAGCTCGCGCATGCGCAGGTGGAACTGCACGCAGTCGCAGCACGTCCCCTTCCGCGAGCAAGGTTCGTACGTGCACGTGCAGCGCGTGAGGTTGGTCTCCTTCTCGCAATCCATGGCCTGACTCTACCCGCGTCCGCGACGGCTGGGAACCGGCTTCTTCGGTGTTGTCAGGTCTGGCGACGTCACGGGCCGCCGGCCTTGACCCTCCGGGGGCGCGACGGTAGGTTGTGAAGAGCGCAACCGGCGCAACGCGCCGGGCTGAGGTCTACCGCGCGGGGGTCGCGGTCGCGTCCGTCGCGCCACGACAAAGGGGGAACCGTGAAGCGTCTGACCGTCCCATTGCTGCTGGCGTGCCTGGTGGTGCTGCTCTTGCCCGCGACGGCGAGCGCCGCGCCCACCTACGACGAGGCCGTCGACCAGCTCGTCGCCGACGGCTACACGGTCGCGATCGAGGACTACCTGACCGCGCTCGGCACCGACCCGTTGCTCGGCTTCCGCATCGCCGGGTCGTGGGCCGAGCACGACGCCTCGTTCTTCGTGCGCGACGAGCTCGAGGCCATGGGTCTCTCCGACGTCCGCCTCGAGCCGGTCCCCGTGGACGCCTGGGACTTCAAGGGCGCCCGCGTGATCGTCGGCGACCGCGAGTTCGTCGCCTCGTCGTTCGCCGGCGTGGCCGGTACGGACGGTGAGATCACGGCCCCGCTCGTCTACGTCGGCACCGGTACCCGCCAGGAGTTCGACGCGGCGGGCGACGTCACCGGCAAGCTGGTCCTCTGCGATATCGAGCTGGACGACATCTGGCTCAACTTCGTCGGCCACGAGGCCACCCTGCGCGGGGCCGCCGGCGTCATCATGACCTACGGCGAGAACACCTACCCGTGGTATGCGTACCCCGATGCCCTCGGGGGCAACGACGCCGAGTACGACGACGACTGGATCTCGATGGTGTACGTGGCCTGGCAGGACGGCGACTGGCTCAAGGAGCAGCTCGCGGCCGGGCCGGTGACGGCGACGATGTGGAACGACGTCGAGCTCACCCTGGCCGAGAACGGCGGGGTCGGCTTCAACGTCGTCGGCGTGCTGCCCGGGAGCGACCCCGACGCCGCCCCGGTGCTGCTCGCCTCGCACCTCGACGTGCACTTCCGCGCCGGGCTCGACGACACCGGGGCGGTGGCCGACGAGCTCCTCACCGCGAAAGCCATGATGGTGAGCGGTGTCCAGCCCGAGCGCACCATCATCTTCATGTTCACCTGCGCCGAGGAGTACGGCTACACGGACTGCTGGTACGACTGGGCGATCGGCGCCTGGTACGCGATCACCCAGGAGCACCCGGAGTGGGCCGGCGAGCTCGCCATGATGCTCAACGTCGAGCTGATGGCGGAGACCGGCGCGTCCTTCCATCTGCGGGCCGCGGCCGACGTGGCGCCGTTCCTCGAGGCGGTGGCGGAGGCGTCGAGCGACGTGCTCCCCTACGGCTTCGACGTCGTCGCGACGCCGAGCACCTGGACCGACCAGTGGAGCTTCAACGCCGCCGGCGTGCCGACGGTCACGATCTCAGCCGGCGCCGACGACTACGACACGTACTACCACACGAACCTGGAGACCAAGGACCGGGTCGACCACGGGTATCTGGGCGGCATCGCCAAGTGGAACTACCGGGTCCTCCAGGGGCTGGACGAGGGCGTGCTGCCGTACGACCTGCGCGCCCGCGGCACCCAGCTCATCAAGACCATCAAGCCGGGCAAGCTCGTGCGCGCCGGCGTCGACCGCAAGGCAGCGCAGGCCTTCAAGAAGGCGGCGATCAGGTTCCGTCACGCCGCCCTCAAGTGGAACCTGCGCAAGGACGCGACGCCCGAGAGCGAGATCGCGGCGATCAACGAGCAGCTGATCGCCCTCGAGAAGGTGGTGAACGAGACCTTCACCGGCCGTGACTCGTGGGACTTCACCGCCTACCAGCACGAGCAGCCGGTGGTCGACGCCATCTACCTCAAGCAGGCGGTCAAGGCGACGAAGCTGGGGAACACGACCACGGCGATGCGCGCCATCAGCTGGTACGTGGGCATCAACTGGTACGCGAGCCTCTTCAGCCCCGAGGTCTGCAAGGCCGACCTCGCCCGGCATGCTCTCGACTACGAGCACGTGACGTGGGGCGCGATGGGCTCGCCGTCACTGCTGCCCGACTGTATCGACGAGTACATGGCCCTCGAAGCCGGCGACTGCGAAGCGGCGCTGCCCGGCTTGGAGGCGAACCTGATCATGGTGCAGGACGACCTGCGCCAGCGGGTGGAGGCCACCACGGCGATCCTCGAGCAGCTGACCGCGGATCTGAAGCGGCTCTGAGACATGCGGCCGGCCGGCGCTCGTTCGCGAGCGCCGGCCGCGGACGCGTCGAAGGGCGGCGGCCCCTCGGGCCGCCGCCCTTCTCCGCGGGATGGGGTGCAGGCACTCCGTGAGGGCTCGTTGAGAATCCCGTGCGCGGCGCGGACTCGATGCCGGGCGTCCCGCGCGTCGTTTCGGGTACGGCGGGTAAGTACCGGGACATGTCTTCCGGGTCCACATCCCGCCCCTCTTCTGACGTCGATCGCACGGGTCCGCGACGGCTCGCCTCGTCGGACTTGGGGATCATGACTTTCAACGACCTCCTGCCGTACGTGCTGCACGACCGGCAGCTGCGCGAGCGCCTCGCGCGCCTCTACGCGGCCTACCGTTCCCTCGACGTCTGGTGCCTTTCGGGGCAGGAGCGAAGGCCGGGCGCGAGTCGGCTCGACGATGTGGCCGCGCTCAACGTCGCCGTGGTCGAGGGACTCGGCCTGCAGCGACACGCCGACCCCGAGGGGTTCGACGTCGACGGGCCGAGCGAGGTCTGGGAGGAGATGGTCGCGCTCTACCTCGACGGGGGCGTCCGCTGAAGTCGGACCCTTTGTCACTGCTCCGCGAGTTGCTAAGGTGACCCCATGACGCAGCGCATCGTCCTCACCTCGATCGGCGCCGATCGGCCGGACTGGTCGACGAGGTCACGCGCTTCATCCTCGAGCGCGGCGGCAATCTCGAGGACAGCCGCATGGTCAACCTGAAGGGCCAGTTCGCCATGATGATGCTGGTGGCCGGTGACCAGGCGGTCGTCGAGCGTCTTCAGGCGGACCTCGAGGGCCTCCGCCACGCCGCCGGCATCCACGCCGAGCTCACGGCTGCCGGGGTGGGACGACGAGCGGCCGTCGCGGCCGCGATCCCGTACCGTCTGCACACCACGGCGATGGATCACCCCGGTCTCGTGCAGTCGGTGGCGCACGCGCTGGGCGCGCTCGGCGTCAACATCGAGAGCGCGGAGACGGCGCTGAAGCCCGCGCCGATGACGGGGACGCCCCTGTTCGCGATGGAGCTCGTCCTTTCGGTGCCGGAGGCGACCAGGGTGAGCGAGCTCCGCGAGCGACTGGCCGAGGTCTGCGACGAGCTGAACATCGACTGGGGGCTGACGGCGCTCTGAGCGGCTCGGCCGCGGAGCGGGAACGCGCCGGTCGTCTCTGCGGTCAGCGCGGCGGACGACGCGCGGCCAGCGCCCGCGCGGCCTCGTCGGTCTCGAAGCGCCGCCAGGGAGCGGGTCGGTCGCCGTCGAGCGCCGTCACGGCCGCCCCCGTCTCGGTGAGCGTGGCGATCTCGGTGGCCGCGATGCCCTCCGCGTCGAGCGCGGCGACCAGCTCGTCGACGACCGCCGGCCGGCACACGACGAGGAGGCTGCCGGAGCCGATGAGGCCGAACGGGTCGACGCCGAGCATCGCGCACAGCCTCTGCGTCTCGGTGTAGACGGGCACGCGGCTGGGGTTCACGGCGAGGCCGCGGCCGCAGGCCGCGGCCAGCTCTTCCAGCGCGGTGGCAAGGCCTCCCTCGGTGACGTCGTGCATGGCAACGACCCCGTCGAGACGCGCCGCCACGCGCGCCTCCGGGACGATGCTGATGCGCTCGAGGAAGCCGCGCCAGTGGGCCAGCTCGTCGTCGCTGGCCCCCGCGGCGCGCAAGTCGGCGGCGAGCTCCGCGGTGAGCAGGGCCGTACCTTCGACGGCGAGTGCCTTGGTGAGCACGACGCGGTCGCCGGTCCGGGCTGCGCGTTTGTCGCGCAGCCCGGACCGGCGCACGATCCCCAGCATGGTGCCGCTCACCACCGGGCGTGTGACGACACGGGTGACCTCGGTGTGCCCTCCGATCAAGGAGATGCCGAGCTCACGGGCCGCGCCGGCGATGTCGCCGAGCAGACAGAGTGCCTCCGCTGGAGACGCGCCGCCCGGCAGCAGCACGGTGGCGAGGAACCAGCGGGCCGTCGCCCCCGCGGTCGCGACGTCGTTCGCGTTGACCCGCACCGCGTAGCGGCCGAGCTCCTCACCGGTCAGCGTGATGGGGTCGCCGTGGACGACCAGCACCTCATCGCCGGTCACGTCGACGGCCGCCACATCCTCGCCCACGCCGGCGGCCACGAGGAGCGCCGGATCGTCGGTCGGCAGACTGTCGAGGTGCCACGCCAGCAGCGTGTTGGGCAGCTTGCCCTCGGGAAGCGCGCGGCCGAGACCCACGATGCCGACCGTCTCCTCGAGGCGCTGGATGGCGAAGTCGTGCCCGGTTTCATCCATCTGCCGGCTCTCGTCGGCGTCTGAAGGGTCGGGGCCGAGCCCGTTGGTGAGGAAGGCCGTGACCGTACCGGCCCGCCGCCCGGCTTCGACGTCCAGCACGTAGTCGCCGACGAGCAGTGTGCGCTCGGGCGCGACGCCCATGCGCTCGCAGGCCAGCAGGACGCCGTCCGGCGCCGGCTTCGGCGCGGCTGGGTCGTCGCGGGTGACGATCGCCGCGAAGTCGCGGGCGCGCACCCACTCGAAGTTTTCGAGTGCGCGGTCGACCGCGCGGCGCCCATTGCGCGTGAGCACGCCCAGCGGCAGGCCCTGCGCGAGCAGGGCGTGGACGAGCGCCTCCGCCCCTTCGTTCGGGCGGGAGCGCTCCGCGCCCTCGAGCTCGAAGCGCTCGAGGGCGGCGAGCGTGCGCTCCCGCTCCACGCCGCCCTCGAGCTCGAGCGCCCACTCGAGCACGAAGCGGTCGGGCGGACAGCCGATCTCGCGCTTGAGGGCGGCGAAATCGAGCTGCCCCGGCGCAGTCAAGGTGCCGTCAAAGTCGAAGAGGACGGCCTCGAGGCGGAAGGGCCGCGGTGGCCTCGGCAAAGCCGGAGAACCTTGGATACGGGGTGTGTCGGACATCGCTGGCAAGGATATCGCGCCGGGGCGTTCGCCGCCGGGCGTCAGCCCAGCCCGAGTTCTTCGAGGTCGTCCTCGTCGATGCCGATGTAGTGCGCGGTCTCGTGGGCGACGGTGATGCGGATCTCGTCGGCGAGGTCGTCGAGGTCGCGCGTCTCGCGTTCGAGGTTGCGCTGGAAGAGGACGATCGTGCCGGTATGCGGCGGGCCACCGAGCGAGGACTGGTCGGTCAGGGCGACACCGCTGAAGAGCCCGAGGAGCCGCGGGTCGACACCGTCGAGCACCATCTCCTCGTTCGGCCGGTCGCGGACGAGGACCGGCACGTTGGCGAGGGCGTGGCGCAGGTCGTCCGGCAGGTCTGAGAGCGCCTCGCCGGCGATGCGCTCGAACTGCTCGGGCGCCATGCGCGGCCGGCGCGGCTCACTGAGCGCGTCGAGGCGCAGCACGGCGAGCCATTCGCGCACCATCCCCTTGCGATCGCTGCGCTCCTCGAGGGCCGTGCCGAGGAGGTGGCGCGCGTCGGCTTCTTCGACGACGTCGAGGTCGTAGTCGGCCAGGACTTCGCGGAGCATGCGGGCGGCACGCTTGGTGTCGTCCAGCAGCTCGAGGTGGACCTCCGCGGCGCGGATCACAGGCAGGGGGTCGTCTGGGTCGAGGTCGGCCCAGCGCTCGTAGGCCGCCAGGGCGGCGAGGCCGTTGTCTTCGCTCAGAGCGAGCTCGGCCTCGAGCTCGAGGACGCCGGCGTCGTCGGGCGCCGCCTCTCGCGCCTGCGCGAGCTTCTCCTCGGCCCCTTCGAGGTCGTCGTCCTCGATGAGGTCCCAAGCCTCCTCGAGGATATGTTCGATGTCGTCGCCACGGCCACTCATGGCGCTGACTCTAGCGGGAAGCGGGGTCCCGGCCAACCGCGCCGAGCCTCTTGGACCCCGCGCGCGAAGAGGGTACAGTGGTGGCCGTTGAACGTTCAGTCAATCGTCGCGCCCGGCGCCGGGACGAGGTCGCCGAGGGGGCCATGAGAAGAGCCGACAGGTCGCAGCTGCGCCGCCGCGAGATGCTTGCCGCTTACTACGAGACGCTCGTCTCCGAGGGTCTGCAGGGCGCGTCGCTTGCCAAGATCGCCAAGCGGCTCGATGCACCCCCGAGTCTCCTGATCCACTACTTCGGCACCAAGGAGCAGATGACGATCGAGCTCGTCGACTACCTGCTCGAGGAGTACCGCGAGGGCTATGGGGACCGTCTGGCGGCCATCCCGGAGCCGCTCGACCGGCTGCGCGCCATCGTCGTGACCTTCTTCAGCCCGCGCTACCACGAGCTGCTCGACGACAGCGTGTTCTACGCGTGCTTCTACCTCAGCTTGCGCCACCCCAGCGTGCGGCAGAGCTACCACACGCTGTACGAGGCGACGCTGCAGCTCATCGAAGCCGCCGTCACGGACTGCATGGACGCCGGTCTCATCGAGCGCGACGACCCTCACGAGATCGCGCTCGTCGTCAAGGCCCTCGAAGAGGGCTACGCCTTCCTCATCGGCGGTGAGGCCGAAAACGGGGCCAAGGTGGAGATGGGTCTCGTGCTGCAGCGGCGCGTCTTCGCGCTGCTGGGTGTGCCGGCGGAGGACATCTGAGCCCGGCGGTCCCGGCCGGGGTGGGCTCCGCAGAGCGATCGGCGCCACCGCACGGCGACCGAGCGACACCGCGGGGCCGCCGTTTGATAGCGTTGTGTGCATGATGCGACACGCTGGGGGCCGGCAGGACGAGAACATCGAGCCGCGCCTCGTCATCGGCGTCGATCTCGGCAAGGTCACGACCTCGCTGGCGTGGGGTCGAGTCGCGCCGGGGGGCGCGGTCGAAGTCGTCGGCGTCGGTGCCCAACGGCACCACGGCGATCCTCTCGAGCCCTTCTTCGCGCTCTACCACGAGCTCGGCCATGAGCGCCTCGCGGCGGTAGCCGCGACCGGCGTCTTCGCGGACCGGCTGGTCGCCCCCGTGCTCGCCGGGATCCCCGAAGAGGTGGCCCAGCAAGAGGCGCTCGAGACGCTCGTGCCGACGGGCGCCGTCGCGGTCGTCCGCATCGGCGGCGGCGGCTACTCCGTCCTCGCTCGCGACGGGGCCGGGCGACTCACCTACGAGCCCAACGAACGTTGCTCGGCGGGTACGGGGCAGACCGTCGAGGGGCTCTGCTCGCGCCTCGGGCGCTCGCTCGAGGAGGCCATTGTGCTTGCGGAGGCGGCTGATGACGGTCTCACGGTCACCAGTCGCTGCGCGGTCTTCGCGAAGAGCGAACTGACCCACTACGCGAACCAAGGCGAGTCTCACGAGCGCCTCTTCAGGGGCGTGTTCGAGGGCATCGCGCGCAACGTCTACGCGCTGTACGACCGCGCGAGGACGGCCGGCCCCGTGCTCTTGATCGGCCACGGGGCCACGATCGCGCCGATCGCCCGCGAGTTCGCACGCCTCGCCGGACCTGACGTGCGTGTCGAAGTCCCCGACGAAGCCGGCGTCTTCGAGGCGCTCGGGGCCCTGCGGTACGCCGCGCGGACGGCGGGCGCGACGGGCGTGGAGTGGCCTGCACGACCGCAAGAGCTGGCGCGGTCGGGCGGCGGCCGGCTGCGCACGCTGCCGCCGGCCGCCGCCGGACCGGGCACCGTGATCCGGCTCGAGGCCTCGCAGCCGGCCTCACGTCCCGATGCCCCGGCGGTGCTCGGTCTCGACCTCGGCTCGACGGGCTCGAAGGCAGCGCTTCTCGACCTCGAGAGCGGAGCCCTGCTCGCCGACGTCTATCGTCGCACCGACGGCAACCCCGTCGAGGCCGCTCAGCGCCTGGTCGCGGCGATCCTCGACTCGTCCGACGCGCCGGTGGTGGGCATCGGGCTGACGGGGTCAGGGCGTGACGCCGCCGCTGCCGTCTTCCGCGCCGCCTACCCCGACGCCGACCAGCGCCTCACCGTGCTGAACGAGATCGTCGCCCACGCCACGGCCGCCGTCCGCGACGACCCCGACGGCGGTCGCAGTCTGTCGATCGTCGAGATCGGCGGGCAGGATGCGAAGTACATCAACGTGCGCGAGGGCCGTGTGGTCGACAGCGACATGAACCGCGTCTGCAGCGCCGGCACGGGTTCGTTCCTCGAGGAGCAGGCGGAGGCCTTCGGGCTCGAGGACGTCAGCCTCCTCGGCGACCTCGCCGCCCGGTCCGTGGGCGCGCCCGATCTCGGTCAGACCTGCACCGTCTTCGTCGCCGATGTGGCCGCGGAGGCTCTGGCTCAGGGCTTCACGCGCGACGACATCTTCGCCGGCCTGCAGCACTCCGTGATCCGCAATTACTGCGGTCGCGTGAAGGGCGACCGTCGGCTTCTCGAGACCGTCTTCTTCCAGGGCAAGCCGGCGACGAGCCCGTCACTGGCGCGCACGCTGGCCGCGGTGACGGGCCGCACCGTCGTGGTGCCCGCCGACCCCGGAGCCATGGGCGCGATCGGCGTCGCGCTCCTGGCCGCAGAACGCTTGGGCGACGGGACCCACGAGGCGCTCGATCTCGGGGTCGTGCTCGGCGCCGCCGTCGTCGAGCGCCACGAGCGGCGCTGCGGCGAGCCGTCTTGTCGCAACCTCTGTCGGATCGAGGTGGCCGAGGTCGACGTAGCCGGCGAGCGGCGCCGCATAGTGAGCGGCGGCAGCTGCCCCAAGTACGATCAACTCGGCGCGGTGGGCCAGAAGCTGCCGCGCGAGGCGCCGCGCCCCTTCCGCGAACGCCGAGAGCTCCTCGCCCGGCTGGCCGAGGTTGCTGTGGTCAGGCCCGACGGCCCACTCGCCGGTCTTCGGGTGGGGCTGCCGGCGGCGCACTACATGCTCGACCTGCTGCCTTTCTTCGCGGCGTTCTTCGCTGATCTCGGCGCCGAGCCGGTCGTGCTGTGGGCGACGGCGGCGACGCTGGCCGACGGCGACCGGTCCTGCGCGGCGCCGGGCGTGTGCGCCCCTGCCAAACTGCTGCACGGCCTGGCCGTGGGAGCGGATGCCGATCTCTTCTTCGCGCCCAAGCTCATCCATCTGCGGCCTCCCAACGGCGGCGCCGGCACGAGCACCTGCCCGGTGGTGCAGGGGGCGCCGGACATGGTGGCCGACGCGCTCGTCGCGGCGGGCTCTGCCCTGCCGGTGTCGAGGCCGGCGCTCTGCCGTAGCGCGGACACGACGCTCGATTCGCTGGCTTTCTGGCGCGAGCTCGTCGATCTCGTGCGCGACATCGACTCGTCACCGCCCGCTGCCGCGCCGCAGGCGGCCGCGGCCGCGATGCGTCTCGCGCGCAGCGTGTGGACGTCCTGGCGCGTCGGTCTGGCAAGCCAGACGCGCTTCGAGGAAGGCCTGGCGGCCCTCGGGCACGATGCCGTCAAGTACGCCGCCGAGACCGGATGTCCCGTGGTCGTCGTCTGCGGCGAGACGCACGTGATCCACGAGCCGCTGCTCGACTGCGACGTCGGCGAGATCGCCGCCGCCAACGGGGCGCTCGCGGTGCCCGTCGACTGTTTCCCGGTGCCTGCCAACGTGCCCGCGCTCGTGCGCGTGCACTGGGCGAGCGCGGGCCAGACCCTGCGCGGCGTGGTCGCCGCCCGCGCCGAGAGCGCGGCCTACCCGCTGCTCGTCGGCGCCTACGGCTGCGGCCCCAACTCGTTCGTGGAGCACGTGTTCAGCGATCTCTGCGAGGGGCGTCCCTATGCGCTCCTCGAGAGCGACGGGCATGGCGGGACCGCTGGGTACGTGACCCGCATCCAGGCGTATCTCCATGCCATCGAGCAGACTCGCGCGGCAGGTGGCGCCGCCCCGCCGGCGCCCCGGGCGGGTGGCGCCGCGCCGATCGCTCAGTCCGAATCCTGCTCCCCGAAGGTCGGCTCCGATCCGGGCGGGAGGCTGCTGCTCGGCCACGACGCGGAGTTCGCGGCGCGTCTCGCCCGCTACGACGTGCCGCTGCCCGCCACTCTCGACGACGACCCGGCCCGCACCATCCTCTTCGGCCACATCGGCGGGACCCTCGGTCGCCAGCTTGCGGCCGCCCTCCGCGGACAGGGTCACAGGGCGGAGTTCGCCGGCCCATCCGACGCCGCCGCTCTCGAGTGCGGGCGCCGGGTGTGCTCCGGCAAGGAGTGTCTGCCCTACCAGCTCATCTGGGGCGCCCTGGCGCGCCACCTCGAGACGCGATCGGGGGAGGATGACGACCGCCTGCTCTTCGTGAGCGTCGGGCAGGGGCTGCGCTCGTGCCGCGCCCATCTCTTCCCCCTCACCGAGCAGGTGGGGCTGGAGCGCCTAGGGCACGCCGGTGTCGAGATCGCCGACTTGAGCCTCGTCTTCGGCGACCTCACCGTCGTGCCCACTGCCTGGGCCGCGGTCGTCGCCCACGACCTGCTCAACGCCCTGCGCTTCGAGGCGTACTCGGCCGAGCGGACGCGCGGCGACGCGGACGCCCTGTTCGAGGAGTGGTCGTCGGTCTTTGCCCGTGAGCTCGAGCACTACCGGCCGCGCACCGGCGCGGCCGCGAACGCGCGCGCCGCGCGCGACACCGTCGCCCGCCTGCGAGAGGCTCTCGGCGGCGCGGGCGCCGCGTACGCGGCGCTGCCGCGCGACCGCGACCGCGCCGCCGAGCTGCGCACCGTCCACGTCTGCGGCGATCTCTTCCTCCGGGTCGACGAATGGGGCAACGACGAGCTCCAGCGCCGTCTCAGCGATCTCGGCCTGCGCGTGCTTTTCGAGCCGTTCGGCGCCTTCTTCGAGCTCCTTGCCATGTGCGACATGCACGCCATGCAGCAGTTCAGCCGACGCGCCCTCAAGCGACGCGCGACGCTCGTCGTCATGCGCGCCGTGGTCGACCACCTGGTGTCGGTGGTGCAACCGCTGCACCCGTGGCTCGTCTGGCCTGACATCGACGGCGTGGTGGAGGAGAGCCAGCGCGTGTTCGACGGCCACCCGCTGGGGGAGACCGTGAGCACGGTGGGCAGTGCGTTGCACGCCTGGCGGACCCGGCCGGTGGACGGCGTCGTGGTCGTCTCGCCGCGCGGGTGCGGCCCCGCGCTGCTCGCCGAAGCACTGTTGCGCCGCCACGCGGGACCCCCGCTGCTCTTCGTCTACAACGACGGGGACCCGGTCGACGGCGATCGCCTGCGGGGCTTCGCGTGGCGACTGCACGCGACGGTGGCTCGGACGCGAGCGGAATAGGCTCGAGCGGGCAAACGTCGGGCGGCGGAGCGACCCATCTGCTCCGCCGCCCGCGGTGAGCAGCGCGCCTTCAGCGGCCGTCGGCCCTCGCGCGGAGACTCAGCTGCGCGCGGAACGGCGTAGCGAGAGCGCATCCTGGTCGATGCCGGCGCTCTCGCGCCGGCGTGCATGCGACCGGCGTAGCTCGTCTTCGTGCTGAGCCATTGCGGTCTCGTGCGTGGCGCGGTCGCGGCGATAATCGCCGCTCTCGATGTAGTCCCAGAACAGCACGAGGTCGCGGGCGATATCGCCGTCGACGAGTTCCCTCTCCGCCCGCAGGCGATCCTCGTCGTACAGATCGTCAGGCAGGGTCACCCTGAAGCTGACGCGGGTCCCGCTCGAGTCAGCTACTTCGAAGCTGACATAGCCGGCGTCGACCGCGTTCACGCAACCGAGCTCATCGCAGGCCATGCGGCGGCGGCCGGTCAGCACACCGTCGAGGAAGCGCTGCCATGCCTCTTCGACCTCGTGGAGCGGCGCCGGGACATCGACGCTGCGTCGAACGTCGGTCATGTCCTCCTCCTTCATCGTGGCGTCCGCACGCGGCACGGTACCCGCCTCCTACTGCCCCAAACGAACGGGCACCAGCCTACGTGGCATCCCGCAGCGCCCTGGCCGGTGCCTGTCGGCGCGGGTCCGGCGTTTGCGGCGAGTGCCCAGGGGAACGCTCCGACCAGGCCGCGCACGAAAGGAGGCGCCCGTGGAGCATGAGACCAGATGTGTTCGCGACGTGGTCGAGCCGCGTCTCACGCTGGAGGGAGCCGGCGTGCGGCTGCGGAGGACACGATCGGTGCGCACACGCTCGACTGCCTCGACCCCCTCTTACTGGTCTCGGGCCGCCCGCTCGACGAGCCCATCTCCCGCCACGGGCCGTTCGTCATGACGACGCACGCGCAGATCGGTCAGGTGCTCGACGATCCGCGGTCGGAGAGGTTCGTCGGGCGGGACGACCCGGACTGGGCGCGGCGGCGGCAGCCGCCCGCGGCCTGACGGTCGAGCGCATGACGTGCGCGTGAGAGGAAGACGGGATCGCAAGGGTGGCGCACCCCCGCGCAGGCTCGAGCGCGAGGAGCGGACACTCGCCGTGATGGTCGCCATGTACTGCGGCGACCATCACGGAGGTGGCGAGGAGCTGTGTGCCGAGTGCGGCGAACTCCTCGCCTACGCGCGACGCCGCCTCGGCGCCTGTCCTTTCGGCGCCGACAAGCCGACCTGCGCCAAGTGCCCGGTCCACTGCTACGCTCCGGCGGCGAGGGAGCGGGTCCGCGAGGTCATGCGCCACAGCGGCCCGCGCATGCTGGCCCGCCATCCGGCGCTCGGCGTCGCCCATCTCATCGACGGGCGTCGCGGGTCACGCGCGCGTCGGCCTGCGGAGAGCGTGTGTCGCAGGCGCGACGACGACGACGGTGCCGAAGAAGAGTAGGACGCGGGACGCGCGGCGCGCGAAGCGGCGCGCGAGGCGGGTTGCCCGGCGACCGAACGCCGCCCATCATTAAGAGGATCATGATCGCGTACTCCATCCATATCGACGCCTTCGACCCCGCGAAGCGGCCGCTCATGTTCCTCTTCGTCGGGCTGCTCCTCGCCTTCATCCTGATCCGTGTCAATACCAGGCTGATCCGCTCCGGCGCCACATGGTGGTTCGGCAACTTCCGTCCCAGCGGGCTCCACATCCACCACAGCGTCTTCGGCATCGTCACGATGGCCATGGCCGGCATCCTTCAGTTCGCCTGGCAGCCGACGGGGTGGTGGCTCAACGTGACCGCACTCTTCTTCGGCGGCGGGCTCGCGCTCACGCTCGACGAGTTCGCCCTCATCCTGCACGTCGAGGACGTCTACTGGGCCGAGCAAGGCCGGCAATCGATCGACGCCGTCATTCTCGGCATCGCATTCGTGGCGTTGCTGCTGACCGGCTTGGTGCCGCTGGCCGTGCCCGACACGACCAGTCTCGAGGTGGCGTCGCGGTGGATCGCAGTCGCACTCATAGGGGCGAACGTGGTCTTCGTCGTGGTCACCTTTCTGAAGGGCAAGCTCTGGCTCGGCACGCTCGGTCTGTTTGTTCCCTTCCTCGCCGTGATCCCGGCGCTGCGCCTGGCCACACCAGGCTCGCCCTGGGCGCACACGTACTACGCGGACAGGCCGGCGAAGCTCGCCCGCGCTCAGCGGCGGGATCAGGGTTGGCATCAGGGCTTGGCGCGCCGCAAGCATCGGCTCTGGGACTTCATCGGCGGCAGGCCGCACCTGCCGCACCGGCACGAGCAGGGTGTGGGCGGGACGCCGTTGTTGTCGGAGGAACCTTCAGCGCGGCTCTGGGGCGATCACGCCGCCGCGCCGATCACCGGGGACGAACTGCCATCGCGATACGTGGGTCCGACGCGTCAGCACCACGACCGTCGGGCGGGCTGACCCCTTCGTGTGCGGCGGCGGGGCGACGAGCTGAGGGCGGGGCGGCGTCGCACGCGCGACGCCGCCCCGCCCTCAGCTCGTCGCTAGTTCTGCAGTGACCGTTCGGTCAGCGTGCTGGTCATGAGGCCGCTCGCCGTGGACTCCGCGGTCCCGTCGACGGCTGTCGAGCTGTCGCTGGTCGACGTTGCACCGTCGGACGTGGCGTCGGAGGGTGCGATGGCGCCGGTCTGCTGTTCGGTGGTCCCGTCGGCCTCCTCGCGGGCCACGGCGGAGGCGTCCTTGGTGCGCACGGTGCTGCCGGTCGCGTCTGACGCGGGGCCGGCGTGTGACGAGGACCCGTCGGCCGTGGCGCCGGACATCAGCTGCTGCTCATGTCGCGGCACGTGCCCCGGCCACTCGGACCGGGACGACTTGGCGTCGTCACCGCCCGATCGGGCCGTGACCGGCTGCACGAGCCCGGCGACGCGGTGACCGCCGAGGACGGGCGAACCTTGGTCGACGACCTCCTGCACGGCCAGTCCCGACGCGAGCGCGAGGAACCCCGCCGCCACGAGTGCGACCTTGGTGCCGAGGATGCCGCCCACGTTGGCCAAGCCGACCAGAGGAGCCGCCGCCGGCATCGCCGCCGGCGCCGCGCACAACGAGGCCGCGAGCGGCGCGACGGCTGCTGGCGCGCCGAACAGCGGCGGCGTCTGCAGCGCGCTCGGCACCTGCAGAGCAGGCAGGAGGGCGAGTCCCGCGACGCCGCCGCCGGCAGGCAGCAGCGTCGTGATGCGCTTCTTGAAGGCGGTCCGCGCGCGGAACAGCAGAACGCCGGCGGTCCCCCTGGTGACACCCATCGCCTCGGACAGCTCGTGACGGTTGAGGCCCTGCACGTCGTGGAGGATGAGGGCCGCACGGTACCGCGGGCTCATGTCGCGCAGCGCGGCCTCGACGGCCGCTGCCATTGCAGACTGGTCGTACCCGTCTCTGGGGTCGACCAGCGAGGAGACCTCTTCGAGCGGCGCGTCGGCACGCCTCGCGCGAGCCCGAAGTCTGTCGTAGCAGGCGTTCATCGCGACACGGAAGAGCCAAGGTTCGACGCGCAGTGCGCCACGCTGCCGGGGAAGGTCGCGATACGCGGCGAGGAAGACGTCCTGAGTGACGTCCTTGGCCTCCTCGGGGTCACTGAGAAGTCGCGCAGCGAAACCGTAGATGCTGGGGTGAAGGGCGGCGTACAGTTCTTCGAAGGCACCTGGATCGCCGCGGCGCAAGGCCTTGGCCAGCGTCTCCTGTTCGGCCGCGCTGAGATTGAGTGTTCCCACGGACCACCTCGCTGCAGGATCACAGAGTTGCCTTCGTCAGTGTAGCGCGCCTTCGCACTTAATGCACGGTCAGCACGCGAACGGGCGGCCTCATAGTGAGGACCGCCCGTTTCGCCGACAGAGGAGGACAAAGCGCTGGAAGCGCTTGACGTGTCAGTTACAGCTACCATCGCGGTCGGGGACACCATCGCCATCGCAGACACCATCACCAGGGCCGTTGCCGCTGGCCGTGGGGGCGACTGGTTCTGACTCATCGGGCTCGGTCCAGCTCGCGCGGTCGCGGATCTTCAGCTGGTCACCGTCGCACTCGGCGTCGCTCTCGTCCCACGCGGTGCGGGTGCGGATGTGCGTGCGGACCTGCTCGCCGTCACCCTCGTTGGTGCGCACGCAGTTCTCGCTGCACGTACGCCCGTCGGTCTCCTCGAGGGCCGTGGCGTCGTCATCGACCTGCGAGTCGTCGATCACCTGGTCGGCGGCGAAGGCAACGGCGCCGCTGAGAAGGACCAGTGCGGCGGCGATGCCCAGAATCTTCAGTGTCTTCACCGTGTCTCCTTCGTTGGGTTCATCCACTCCAAGTCCTCCAACGCTGGGAGGCCCTGGGAGTTAACCTCGCGCGACCGTTGCGGTGGCGACGGTCGCGGATCGCGGGACACAGGCGCGGCCGTGGTATGGTCCCGTCGGGCGGCGCCTGGCCGCCTCACGATGCCATGGATTACCGTCTCCCCGACGATGACGATGTGCTGCTCGCCGAGTGCGAGGTCGAGACCTTCCGCAGCGGCGGCCCCGGTGGCCAGCACCAGAACGTGACCGACAGCGGCGTGCGTCTCCGGCACGGGCCGACTGGCGTGGTGGCCGTCTGTCGCGACGAGCGCAGCCAGCTCACCAACAAGCGCATCTGTCTGCGCCGTTTGCGCGAGCGTCTGGAGAGGCTGCTGGCGCCTCCTCCTCCTCCGCGGCGACCCACGAGACCGGACCGGGGCGCGGTGCAGCGCCGCCTCGACGAGAAGACGCGCCGCAGTCGCACGAAGCGCCTGCGCCGCCCGCCCGAGGGGAGCGAGTGACCGCGACCGACGGGATCCCTCGAGGACGCCGCCCGCGATCTTCCTCGTCGCCAGTCACGTTGTGACCCTCGCGGTGTTCCTCGTGTCGAGGTCCCGGGGGGTCCTGCTGGGACAGGCGTAGGTCGCGCGTCGCGGAGTGCCCGGCCTCAGGGCACGACCGCGCTGGGCTCGACGCGCTGCCAGCAGGAGGCCAGTCGCTCGAGCTCGGACGGATCGAAGCGGTCGAGGAAGAGGCGGCGCACATCGGCGAGGTGCGTGTGTCGTGCCTCGCGCAGACGCCGGTGCCCCTCGTCGGTGAGGATGGCGTCGAGCCCACGAAAGAGCGCGCCGTGCACGCGCAGCATGCCTCGCCAGGCTGCGAGTCCGGTCGGCGTGAGGCGCTCGTCGGGGTGTCGCGCGGCTCACGCGGCTCACGCGCGGCTCACGCGGCGTCGCTAGGTCGACGCCGCGCTCAGGGGGGCATGGTCGCGGCGTGAGGGGCGGCGTAGGCGCGCACCGTGTCCCTGCCGGCAGCCTTCGCTTGGTAGAGCGCCTGGTCGGCGAACTCGAGCAGTTCGTCCATCCCCGTCGCGTCGCCGGGGCAGGTGGCGATACCGATGCTGATCGTGACGTGCGCGTCGACGGGCAGCCCCAGTCCCGTGTAGCGCGTCTGGCCTAGGGTGTCGCGGATGCGCTGGGCGGCGAGCATGGCGCCCTCGCTCGCCGTGTGGGGGAGGAGCACCGCGAACTCCTCACCTCCGTACCGTGCGCAGACGTCGTCTCCGCGCAACGCCTCCTTCAGGATGCCGGCGACGGCTTGGAGCACGCGATCGCCGGTCGCGTGCCCAAAGGTGTCGTTGACGTGCTTGAAGTGGTCGATGTCGGCCATCAGCATGCTCAAGGGCGCCCGGTGGCGCAGGGCCCGCTGGACCTCCTCGTCCGCGCGCTTCGTGAAGAAGCGGCGGTTGTAGAGGCCGGTGAGATGGTCGGTCACGACTTGGCGCCGGATCGCGTCGTACTTGTATGCGTTCGTGAGGGCGCTCTGCAGATGACCCTGAAGCGCGCCGAGTGCCTCCTCGCCGAAGGGTGCGAAGTGGTCGCCGTGCGTCGCGGAGACGAGGAGCGCCATGTCGCCCACGTTCTCGACGGTGAAGCTGATGGCGAGTTGACTGGCCATCGTGGGCGGGATGAGGCTGCAGGAGTGGTCGCTGCGGCGCTGGATCGTGCCTTTGTGGATGGCCGTCCGCACCGGGCAGTCTGCCGTGAATGCGCAGCAGTCCGGGTGGAGTGTCTCCCTGCCGACTCCCTGATGTCCCTCCAGTCGGAAGGCACGTGATTCGCCGTCCAGCAGCAGGAGCGCCGCGAAATCAGCGCGCAGGAGCGCTCGCGCATGCGTCAGTACGAGGTTCACGGTCTCGCGGTAGGGCAGGGCTGTGTTCATCGCCTTGCCGGCATCGCCGACCTCGACCAGCTGGCGGTTGAGCGATTGCGCCCGGACGAGGTCGTCCTTGATGCCCTGCGAGACCCACTCCTTGTCCTCGGATGCGGTGAACACTGCGACCAGAGTCCCGACGAGGTACTCGAGCTCCCGGAGTTCGTCGCGGTAGCCCGGGTCGGTGCGCTGATAGGCGCCGCCGAGACGGTCCGCCGCGCGACGAAGCAAACGTCGGATCGGGAGGTACACGGTGATGTCGAGGACGATGACGACGCTCGCGAGCGCCAGGAGAAGCAGCACGCCCGTCGGGAAGGGCGCGGCGCCGACCGCCAGCCAGAGGGCGAGGAAGACGGCGGCAAGCGCGACGGCGACGAGCGTCGCCGTCTTGAGTTCGCGGGTCAGTCCGGTCGAGCGACTGGGTCCTGAGTGTGCTGCGGGCTGTGTGCTGCCCGTGACGTCCGCCTCTCCGAGTTCGCGGTCACTCCGGTTATCGGCAGAAGCGCGGCGACCATGACCCGAGCGGGCCGGGTCTCAGAGGCGGTTGAACACCCGCCGTTCGGTCGTGCGGCGGTGCGTCGAGCGACGTTCGCCCGAACGGCGATCACGTGTGTAGAGGGAGCAGAGCGAGCAATGGGTCGAGCAGGCGAGTCTGGTGTCCACGTCGGCGACGCAGATCATGGGCGGCTGGAGGGTAGTGGATCCGTTCTCGGCCATCGCGACCATGTACGGCGCCGGCGCTGCGACTCCTGCCCGTCGCCGGGCCGGGCACGCGGCGGTCTTCGGGTGAGACGAGGATAAGGGCCGCCCCATGTGCAGGACGCCCCGTGCGTCAGGCGTCCTGCAGGTAGCCGTCGATCACGGCCAGCACCTGTGCTATGCGGAAGGGCTTCGTGATGTAGCCGTCGATGCCGACGTCGGTGGCCCGTTCCATGTCCGTCGACATCGCCTTCGCCGAGAGGCCCACGACGGGGATGTCGCGCGTCGTCTCGTCGGCCTTCAGTTCGCCCACGGCCTCGTAGCCGCTCAACACGGGCATCATCATGTCCATGAGCACCAGGTCGGGCCGGTTGGCCCGCGCGAGGTCCACGGCTTCACGTCCGTTGGTGGCCTTGTAGACCAGATACCCCTGCGCCTCGAGCGACATGGCGACGATGCTCAGGATGTCCGGATCGTCGTCGGCAACGAGGATCGCCTTCGCCACGACGCTCACCTCCTAGCTGATCTTGCCCGCAGCCAGCGGGTCGGTCGGCTGTCCTGATATCGGCACGGTGAAGATGAAGCTGGAGCCCTTGCCGAGCTTGCTCTGCACGCGCATCGTGCCGCCGTGCAACTCGACGAGCTCGCGCGCGATGGCGAGCCCGAGGCCGGTGCCGCCCTGGCGGCGGGTCGCCGAGGAGTCGATCTGGGTGAAGCGCTGGAAGACGCGGTCCAGATCCTCGGAGGCGATGCCGATCCCGGTGTCGTTCACCCAGATCTCGACCATACCCTCGGTCAACCGGGCCTCGACGCTGACGCTGCCGTTCTCGTGCGTGTACTTGATCCCATTGGTCAGGAGGTTGAGCAGGATCTGGTTGAGCTTCGCGGGGTCCGCCCACACCGGCGGCAGCTCGGTGGGCAGGAAGGTGGAGATACGGATGCGTTTCTCTTGGGCGCGCGGCTTGACCACGGGGAGCACGTTGAGGAGGGACGCCCGCAGGTCGACGCCCTCGAAGTTGAGCTCCAGGCGGCCGGCCTCGATCTTGGTGAGGTCGAGCACGTCGTTGATCAGGTTCAGCAGCGTCTCGCCGCCGTTGAGGATGCTCTGGATGAAGCCCTGCTGCTTCTCGTTGAGTTCGCCCGTCATGCCGCTCAGCAGCATGTCGCTGTAGCCGATGATCGAGGTGAGCGGCGTGCGCAGCTCATGACTCATGGTCGCCATGAAGTCGCTCTTGAGCTCGTCGAGGTGTGTCAGCTCGCGGTTCTTGCGGGCGAGTTCCTCGGTGTCCTGGATGTTGCGCAGGACCACGGCGACCAGGTTGCACTGGGCCTGCAACATGCGCACGGCGTCGTCGTCGACCGGCTCGTCGCGCCTGAAGACGAGACAGAGAAGACCAAGCCGTTCGCCTTTGGCCTCCAGGGGCGAGAGCAGGAAGCCGTGGAAGCCGTCGTGCTCGAGATCCTTGAGCAGCCGCGCGCGGCGCGTGTCGTCCGCGCTGACGCAGAGGAGCGCCCCGTCCGCGACGATTTCGAGGATGCCGTGCTCCTTGAGCCGCCGCACGAGCTCCACGCCGACTCCCGTGACGCCCTTCTCCTCGTCGTCGCCCTTGTGTGCGCTGCGGACGAGGGCGAAACCGCTCGTGAGCCCGGAGGATTGCGTGGCCTGCTGGACGGCCTCGGTCATGAGGCCGTCCAAGGTGTGATGCCGCAGGAAGAGGCGGCTGCTCTCGCCGAGTACGTGGAGCCGCTCGTTGGCACGCTGCATCTTGTGCAGCTGAGTCTCCATGTCGACCTGAGCGGAGTCCAGCTCGCGCGCCGTGCGCCCGAGGGTGACGGCGAGACGGCCGGCGAGCAGGGCCGTCAGGAGGAAGACCACGAGGTGCAGGCAGAGGGCGAGAAGCAGCCAGTTCGAGGCCAGTCCCTCTTCGGGGAGGACGCCATCGAGGACGAGCACGGCGCGCTCCTGCAGCGTCCACAGCAGGAGATAGGCACCGCCGCCCGCCGCGGCTGTCGCGTAGGGCCCCCAGCCGGGCAGGAACCCGCTGCTGAACACGATCGGCCACACGTAGAAGAGAGCAGCGCCGCCGACCACGCCCCCGCCGAAGACGACGGCTGCCGTCACGAGGACGACGTCGATGGCCACGGTCGCAGCGGCCACAGCGCCGACGTCGCATCTGCGGTGCAGCGCGAGTATCGGCAGGTTGGCCACGAGCACGACGACGGCGATCGCGACCAGCACGAGCGGCCGCGCCCCGCGGGCCTCGATCTGGACCCAGAGCACGGGTAGCGCGACCGCCAAGGTGAAAGCCACCCGCGCCAGGAGCACGTCGTGAAGTTGCTTGCGGAGGTCCATCGGTCCTGCTGCCTCTCTCTCGTGTTCGTATACTATTCTCGGCAGGGGCTTGAACTCCGCCCTCGTCGCAGTACGAGCCTGCTGTGACCCCCCGCGTCGCAGGCCCGAAAGGAGGCCCTCGAGCATGTCGGTCCCTCGGCTGATGCTCAGCGGGCTCGAGCCTGGACCGGCGGTCGCTCTAGCCGCCGGGGCTCTGGCGAGTGCGTTGAGCCCCCGTTCGGTGCGCCCCGTCACACTCGGACTCGACCTTCCGCTCTGGCGCCTGCTCTACGCGGCCGCCGAGAAGGCGCCGAGGGTGCTCGATCCGGTCCTTCACGCGGGCTGCGCCACAGAACTCTACGACCGTTGGTCGGACGGTGTCGATCTCGTCTGCTTCGTCGCCGTCGCGCCCGCGCTCGACCCGTGGCAGGGGATGGCGGGGTCGCGCCCGGTCGAGGTGGCCGCGCGGTTCGACGCTCCCCTGATCCTGGTGCTGGACGCGCGCGAGCGTGGCCCCACGGCGGCGGCAGCGGCCTGCGGCGTGAAGACGCTCTCACGCTCCGCCGAGCCTGCCGGCGTCATCGTCGTCGGGGGTGACGATCCTGCCGGCGAGCTCGGCCGGCTGCTGCGGCGCGAAGCGGACCTGCCGGTGCTCGGCTGGCTGCCGCCGCAGCTCAGCGAGCAGTTCGCACGCCAGTACGCCGGGCCCGGGCCGATCCGCCAGCTCGGGGCGCGCCCGACGGTCGGCAGCGAAGTCCGCCTCTGTGCGGAGGCCGCTACCTTCCTCGACGTCGAGCAGATCGAGGCGGTCGCGGTCCGCCGCGGCTACCTGCCCAGCACGGGACGCAGCGTCTTCGCGCCGTTCGCCGCCGGCCGCGGTCTGCGGTTGGCCGTCGCGTGGGGACCCCCGCTGCAGCCGTTCTCGCTCGAGAACATCGACGTCCTGCAGGCGGCCGGCGTCGAGTTCGCGCCCGTGAACATCGCTCGCGACCGTGCGCTGCCCGAGGGCATCCACGGGCTACTGCTGGCGGGCCACCTCGACGAAGATGCACTCCCTGCCCTAAGCGCCAACCGTGAGCTGCTCACCGAGATCGCCGCCGCAGTGGGCGAGGGTCTGCCGACCCTCGCCGTCGGTGGCGGCGCCTTGGTGCTGCTCAGGCGGCTCGCCGACAGTCGCGGCCGCAGTCACGAGCTCGCGGGCGTGCTGCCTGCCGAGGCCGAGCTGCTCGAGTGGTACGACCGGCCGCGCTACGTGCGCGCCAGGGCGACCCGCGAGAACCCGTTCGATGAGGGGGACAATATCCTCTACGAGCTCTTTGACCTTGAGTTCCTGGTCCTCGAGCAGGACGCCTTCGCCTACGGGATCGGCGACGAGAAAGGGCCGGCGCAGGCTGAGGGATTCGCGCTGCGCACCTGCCTCGCCACGTCCCTCTACCCCTCGCTCCCGCACTGTCCGGCTCTCGCGGCGCGCTTCGTCGACGCGATGCATGCCGCGTCTCCGTGGCCGTCAGGGTGACGCCGGCGCTCCCCGACGCGAAGACCGGCGATCGGGGGCGGCTGGTCGCGCTCTGGGCGGGCGGCACGCTCGCGGTCGCGCTGACCAGCCTCGTGCTGTGGCTGACGGGTACGCCCGGCTGGGATCTCGCCGCGCATCTCTACAAGATCCACCTGCTGCGGGAGGGCTCTTCGCTCCTCTGGGACACCTTCTGGTACGGCGGCGGCTACGGTGCGATCACCTACGGTGTCGTCTACTACCTGCTGGCCGCGGTCGTGCCGTGGCCCGTCATCGTGATCCTCTCGGCCGGCGCGCTGCCGCCGCTGTTCCATCTCTATCATCGGGACGCGTGGGGTGTGGACGACATCTGGCCTTCGGCGATCTTGGCGGCCGTGATGTGCATGTACCTGTCGCACGGCCAGGACCCGTTCGTCTTCGCCCTCGCTCTCACGCTCGGGGGTATGGTGTTGACGGCGCAGGGGCACCCGGTCTGGGGCGCCCTGCTCGTCGGGGTCGGGGTGTTCACGAACCCCCTCGCCCTCGTGGTCGCGGCCGTCTTGCTCGCGACCGACTTCGCCGCCCGCCCGGTCTTGCGCCGTCGCCTGCTCGTCTTCGCGGCGGCGCTCGCGCCGTTCGTCGTCGCGCGCCTGTTGGTGGGGGTGGTGTTCGCCGAGCCGGGCTGGTACCTGGACCAGTTGCTGCAGTCCGTGCTGTACGTGAGCTTCGCCGTCGTCGGCGTGATGCTTGCTCTCGCGAGCGACTCCCACGCGCGCCGGCCGTTCGTGCTCCTCTTCCTCATGTACGGGGCGGCCGTCCTGGCGACCACCGTCGTGCCGGGCAGCCCTCTCGGGAGCAACGTCGGGCGCTTGTTCATGGTCTTCGGCGTCACCCTGCTCCTCTTCCTGCGTCGGGACCGCTTCAGGCGGCCGCTGGGCATCCGCTGGGCCTCCTGGGCTCTCCTGCCCATCCTCGGGTTCGCCGGGATCCAGATGAGCACGCCCGTCAGTCACTACTTCACCGCTCGCGACGAGCTGCCGGCGACGACCGCGGAGTTCTGGGAGCCGGCTCTCGAGGCCGCCGGTCGCTACGACGACCCGGACCACCGTCTGCACGTGGTCGCCACGCGCCGGCACTTCGAGGCGCTGTACCTCGCCGAGGCGGGCCATCCGATCACGCGCGGCTGGTACCGGCAGGCCGACGCGCTCCACAACCGCATCTTCTACACGGGCTACGGTGCCACTGAGTACGTGGCGTGGCTGCGCTCGATGGGGGTGGAATACGTGTTCTGCCCCGACGACCCTCTCGATCCCTGGAGCCGGCGCGAGCCCGGCATCCTGGCCGACTCTCCGGCCTTCGAGGTCGTCGAGGAGACAGGCGCGTGGACCATCTACCGACTCCGGGACGCCGACGGACTCGTGCGGCCGCTGGACGGCGGCTCCGGGCAGGTGGTCGAGTACGACCACCTTCACCTGCGGCTGCGCGTCGACAGGCCCGGCCGCTACCTTCTCAAGGTCACCTTCACGCCATTCTGGCGGCTCGAGGGACTGCGTGGCAGTCTCTCGGCGGCGCGGGACCGCTTCGTCATCCTGCGCGCCGACGAGGCCGGCGAGGCGACCCTCCGCTTCGACTTCGACTGGGGCATCGCGGCGCGGCAGCTTCTCTGAGCGTCGGTTGTGCGCCCGCACCCCGCGCGAGCGTCGCCGCACAGCGCGGGGCGCCGCGGCAGCGCGTGCTGCGGCGCCGAACGCTCGTGTAGACTGCGCGCATGGCGCGGCCACGCCTCTCCCCTGAAGTCTTCGCGCTGCCCGTCGAGCGTATCCGCGACGGGTACTACTCCGACGCGTACTTCAACTACACGAAGCAGGTGCTCGAGGTGCACGACCTGCACCCGCGCGTGTTGCTGCAGGTCTTCCAGAAGCGCGACGGCGTGATCGTCGGTGGCGTCGACGAGGCCATCGCCGTGCTCAAGCTCTGCGCGGGTCGCCACGAGGGCGAGGGCGCCGCGCGGAGCTGGCGAGCGGGCTGGGACGACCTCGAGGTGCGGGCCCTTCGCGATGGCGACGAGGCGGGGGCGTGGCAGACGGTCATGACCATCGAGGGGGACTACTCCCTCTTCGCCCATCTCGAGACGGTCTACCTCGGGGTGCTGACGCGCCGCACGCTGATCTCCACAAACGTCCGGCGGGTGGTCGAGGCAGCCGGAGGGAAACCCATCCTCTTCTTCCCAGCCCGTTTCGACCACTACAGGGTGCAGACGGGTGACGGCTACGCGGCGCACGTCGCCGGCGTGATCGGCGTGTCCACCGATGCGCAGGCCTCCTGGTGGGGCGGCAAGGGCATCGGGACCGTCCCGCACGGTCTCATCGCTGCCTGCGGCGGTGACACGGTCGAGGCGACGCGACGTTTCGCGGACGTCTACTACCCCGAGGTCAACGTCGTCGCCCTGGTCGACTTCCACAACGACAGCGTGACCACGGCGCTCGAGTGCGCGCGTGCGCTGGGCGAGCGTCTCTGGGGTGTCCGTCTCGATACCTCAGAGACGATGGTCGACCGCGCGCTCTGGGAGCGCATGGGGAGCTTCAGACCGAACGGCGTCGCGCCCGAGCTGGTGAGGGCGGTGCGCGACGCGCTGGACGCCGAGGGGTTCACCGACATCAAGATCGTCGTGTCCGGCGGGTTCGACCCCGAGCGCATCGCCGCCTTCGAGGCGGCCGGCGTGCCGGCCGACGCGTACGGCGTCGGCAGCCGTCTGCTCCGCGGCAACACCGACTACACGGCCGACGTGGTCATGGTCGACGGTGCGCCATGCGCGAAGAGGGGACGCCAGTATCGGCCCGACGCTCGCCTGGCCGCCGTGGAGTGACGAAACGTGCCGCCCGGGCAGACGTGCGCAGACTCTCGGTGCGCGAACGGTCCGGTGAGCCTCGAGTACTCGCGGCGCGCCGGGGGAAGGGACTTGGCATGAGCACGACGCCGGCGATACCGCGCAAGACCATCATCGTGGTCGACATGCTGAACGGCTTCTGTCGCTGCGGGAACCTGGCGAGCCGGCGACTCGACAGCGTCACAGAGCGCATCCGCAGCCATCTCGAGCGCGAGATCGAGGGGGGCGCCGACCTCGTCTTCCTGGTCGACACGCACACCTCGGACGATCCCGAGTTCGCGATGTTCCCGCCGCACTGCGTCCAGGGGTCGGGCGAGGACGAAGTCGTGCCCGAGCTGGCCGCGTTCGCGGAGCGTGGGCACGTCGTGCGCAAGCGGCGGTACTCGGGCTTCTTCGACACCGACCTCGACGAGGTGCTTCGGCGGCTGCGTCCGGACGTCGTCGAGGTCGTCGGCGTGTGCACCGACATCTGCGTCATGCACACGGTGGCCGGCCTGCGCGACCGGGACTACGCGGTCGTCGTCAGGGCCGACATGGTGGCCACCTACGACGCGCCTGGCCATGACGGCGACGAGATCGACCGGTTCGCGCTCGACCACATGCGGGACGTGCTGGGCGCTCACATCGAGGGAGAGGCCGCCGCAGCGGACGGACGCTAGGTCCCGCGGTCCGTGAGGAGGAGCGACGCCTCCGGCGACACGGCCGGACTCAGGGCGCCGGTGACGCGTCGAGCTCGCCCTGGGTGAGGAGCGCGACGAACTGGGCGGCGGCGCGACCGAGCTGCGTGTCGGGGTCGATCTGGACGGCCCGCTCCCACTCACGCACGGCGAGGCGGAGGTCCTGATGGGCGAACGCCACGATCGCCAGCTGGTAGTGGGCTTCCTGCATCTCCGGCCAGCGCTCGACGGCGGACTGCAGCGCCTGAAGCGCCTGCTGTCGCCGCCCTTGCCGGTGGTGGATCAGCGCGAGGCGGACGCACGCCACCGGCTCGAGGGTCTCGTCGTCGAGGAGCTCCGCGTAGAGGCGGGCCGCTCTGCGGTAGCGCTCTCCCGCGACGCAGGCGTCGGCCAGCTCGAGCTTGATCTGTGGGTCGTCGGGATCGGCGGCGAGCTCGTGCTCGAGCGCGTCGGCGCGCAGGCGGGCGACGGCGACGTCGCCCATCGCCACGGGCGTGTCGTCACTCGCTCTGGTCACTCGTCGACGCGCCTGATCGTCTTCGACGTTCTCGCGACTGCCTGCCGCGATCGCGACGACGACGACAAGGACAGCGGTGATGATGGCGATGAGGCCGACGTGCTGTCTCACCTGGGCGTCCTCGGGGCAGGGGGTCAAGCGGGGTCGCAGTATACAGCACCGGCCGGTCGCGCCGTGCGCGTTGACGCCGCCGCCGACGAGCCGATACAGTCAACAGGACCGAGATGGTCCGGTCTCTCACCGAGGAGGATGACGTGGGTCTGCAGCTGACGCGGGGTGGTGAGTACGGACTGCGCGCGATGATGTACCTGGCGCGTGTGCCGGACGGTGAAGTCGCGTCGCTGCGAGAGATCGGCCGCGCGCAAGAGGTCCCCGAGAGCTTCCTCGCGAAGATCCTCCAGACACTGGTCCACGCGGGCCTCGCCAGTTCACAGCGCGGCGCGCGCGGCGGGTTCTGCCTCGCCCGACCCAGTGACACCATCAGCGTGCGCGAGGTCATCGAAGCCATCGACGGTCCCGTCTCTCTCAACGGGTGCGTGCTCTGGCCCGAGGAGTGCAGTCGCAGCGAGCGCTGCCCGATGCACGGCGTGTGGGTGCGCGCGCAGGACGAGATGATGAGTGTGCTCGACGGCGTGCGGCTCTCAGGGCTCGCTCATGAGCACGTCGTCTGACGGAGCGGCCGCCGCTCCGTCACTCCCCGCGCGCTCCGCCCGTCGCTCCCGTAGCCTGTCGGGTGCCGTCGCAGCCATGCCCAAGCATCCTGGACCGCGTTGTCCAGTGTGCGCCGCGGGCGCCAGTCGAGACGTCGGGCGGCAAGGTCGTTCGAGGCGACGAGCGCCGGGGGGTCGCCGGTACGGCGCCCAGTCGCACGGCACCGTACGGGGAGCCCTGTCGCCTTCCCGACCGCGGCGAGCACGTCGAGCACGCTGGCTCCGGCGCCCGTGCCCAGATTGCAGGCGCCGGTCACGACCGGCAGGCGCCCGAGTGCGGCGATATGTGCCTCGGCGAGATCGACGACGTGAACGTAGTCGCGGACACAGGTGCCGTCAGGGGTGGGATAGTCGTCCCCGTAGACGAGCAGCTCAGCGTCGTCCCGTGCGGCCCGCAACGCGAGCGGGACGAGGTGCGACTCGGGAGCGTGGTCCTCGCCGTACGGTCCGTCGGCGCCGCAGGCGTTGAAGTAGCGGAGCGCCATGTAGGCGAGCTCCCCGCGCTCGGCGGCCGCCTCCAGCAGGCGCTCGGCAGCGAGCTTCGTCTCGCCGTAGGGGTTGGAGGGGCGCAGCGGCGCCGTCTCGACGATGGGCACCGAATCTGGGGTGCCGTAGACGGCGGCCGTCGAGGAGAAAACGATGCTGGAGACACCCGCCGCGCGTGCGGCGGCGATGATAGCCCCCGTGCCCAGCTCGTTCACCTCGCGGTAGAGCTCGGGGAGGGCGACCGACTCGGCGACCTCGGCGAGGGCCGCCATGTGCACGATAGCGTCGCAGCGCTGCTCGACAAGCAGGTCGCGCACCAGGGTCTCGTCCCGCACGTCACCTTCGACGAGGACGGCACCGGGCGCCACCGCGAGGGCGTGGCCCCGCGAGAGGTCGTCGAGGACCATCACCGCGTGCTTTCGAGCGAGCAGCCGGGCGACGATGACGCTCCCGATGTAGCCGGCGCCGCCGGTGACGAGGATCCGCATGGGGGGATCGTATCAGGAGGATGCCCAACTCAGGTCGACGCAGAGTGACCCGGCGATGCCGTGGTCGTCGGGGCGCCTGAAGTCGGAGCACGGATCCGTCGCGTCGTCTCCGGGGTGACGTCGACGGCCAAGGCGGTCACCGGGGTCGACCTCTGATGCGGCGTGTGCGGCGAGGAGCGACGGACTGAGGGCGGCCAGGACGGCGGCGATCGCAGGCGCTCGAAAGGCCGAGTCCCGGGAGCGTGAGCTCCCGGGACTCGGCCTGCAGGTGTCGCCATGGTCGATGGAGCGGCGCGACCGCGCCGCAGGATCAGCCTCAGCCGAAGGGGCTGCCCGTGGACGTGCCGCAGGAGCCACCCAGGTTGCGCAGGAAGCTCGTGAACTTCTGCCGTACGTCTTTGGAGCCGCACTCGGGGCAGACCTTGTCGTCGTCCTCGATGAAGCTCTTGAGGTAGAGCTCGAACTGGTGCCCGCAGTGCTCGCAGAGAAGATCGTAGGTCGCCATGCCCCTCCAGAGGTCGCGCAATAATACCCTGTGGGGTATTGTACCTGAAGGGAGCCGCTGGGCAAACACCGAACTCTCGGTGAGGAGTCCCCGGGCGCACGTCGCGACAGACCGGCGTTCGCAGAGATGAGAGGTCCGGCGCTCGCCCGCCGGGCGTGAGGAGGAGAATGGACGCGAAGCGCATCGCTGCCGCTGTAGCCGTCGTCGCGATCGTGGTGATTCTCGTGCTCGCCCTTGCACGCGGATGCGATGACGGGGGCGGGAAGTCCGCCGCCGTCGACGAGGGGCTGACTCTCGCCGGTGACACGCTGGGCGGGGATACTTTCGACCTTGCCGACACGCGCGGCAAGGTGACCGTCGTCAACTTCTTCGCCTCTTGGTGCTCGCCGTGCAACGAGGAGGCCCCCGAGCTCGTCGAGTTCGCGCAAGCGCACCCCGACGTCGCCTTCGTCGGCGTCGCCACCAACGACGGGCTGAACGAGGCGTCCGCGTTCGTGGGGGAGTACGGTATCCGGTTCCCGGTGGTCTTCGACGGCGACGGCCGGTTGGGCGGACCTTGGGGCATCGAGTATCTCCCCACCACGCTCTTCCTCGACGCCGACGGCCGGGAGCAGGAGCGGATCGTCGGCGGCGCGACGCTCGAGAGGTTCGAGGAGGCGCTCGAGGCAGTGCGGTAGCTCGTGAGCGCCCTCGCCGTCACCGTCGAGTCGCTGTCCCTGATCTCCGTGGCAGTCGCCTTCGCCGCCGGAGTCGTCTCGTTTCTCTCGCCGTGCGTGCTGCCGTTGCTGCCGGTCTACCTGTCCTTCGTCTCCGGTGTCGGAGTGGACGGACTCGCGACCAGCCGCCGCCGTCTGCTCGGTGTGGCCCTGCTGTTCGTGGCCGGCTTCACGGCCGTCTTCGTGGTGCTGGGCGCCGGTGCCGGAGGCGCCGGCGCTCTCCTCGGCGACTATCGGCGCGAGCTCGAGATCGCTGCCGGATTGTTCGTCGCTCTGAGCGGTCTGGCGGTGGCCGGTCTGATCCGTCTCCCCGAGCGCGGCATCGGCCTCTCGCCGCGCCTGCGCGGTCCGGCCGGCGCCGCCCTGACCGGCGCCGCGCTCGCGATCGCCTGGACGCCGTGCGTAGGCTACGTGCTGGGCGCGATCCTGAGCATGGCCGCTTCCAGTCAGAGCGCGGCGGCAGGATCCCTGCTCCTGTTCGTGTACTCGCTCGGCCTCGGCCTGCCGTTCGTGGCCGCGGCGCTCGCGTTCGGGTGGGTGAGCGCTCGTCTCACCGTCGTGAAACGGCACTACGCTGTCGTCAGGGTGGTCGCCGGCGCGATCATGGTGATGGCCGGCGTGCTGATGACGCTCGGCCTCTTCGCCCAGCTCAGCCGCTGGCTCCCGGCGTTCGACTTGGGCGGGCTCTGACCCGGGCGCCGCCCGGCCCCCTATATGCTTGACGGGTGAGCGCGCGCCACCGCATCCCGGAGCTATCAGAGGCTGCCCGCGGCGCGGCCGCCGCGCTGCGGCGGTTGGCGGACGGCCACGTCGGCGACACCCCGTTGACGCGCTGGCTCTACGCGACCGACGCCTCGGGCTATCGCGTGGTTCCCGAGCTGGTGCTCGTCGCGGGCTCGACCGGCGACCTCGTCGCCGCGGCGCTGGTCGCCGCCGAGCACGGTCTGGCGCTCACGGTGCGCGGCGCCGGGACGAGCCTTGCCGGTCAGGCGATCGGGCCGGGCATCGTCGTCGACTGCTTCAAACTCTCGCGCATCCTCGAGATCGACGCGGAGAAGCGCACGGCCCGCGTGGAGCCCGGCGTGATCCAGGCGCAGCTCAATCGAGCCGCCGCCGAACACGGTCTCGAGTTCGGCCCCGACACCTCGACCGTGGACCAGGCGACCATCGGCGGCATGGTCGCCAACAACTCATCGGGCTCTCGCTCGATCCGCTACGGGGAGACGCGCGACAAAACGCTGCGCGTCGCGGCCGTGCTGCCGGGCGGGGACGACCTTGTGCTCGGCCGTTCGTCGGCGCGAGATCCCGTCGGCGGCTTGCGCGGCGCGGCCGCGCCGCGCATAGGGCGGGCGCTCGCGGAGATCGCCGCGCGCGTCGCCGTCGTCGGCGTCGCGCGCTACCCGCAGACGGCGCGCTGCACCAGCGGCTACGACCTGCGGACCCTGCTCGGGCCGGCGTCGGATCCGGCGCGGCTGATGGCGGGCTCGGAGGGCACGCTCGCGCTCTTCACCGAGATCGAGGTCGCACTCGACCCGCGCCCGGCGACGCGGCTGGGCGCGGTCTTCACCTTCGGCACGCTGCGCGACGCGCTCGAAGCCAACGTCGCGCTGCTCGGCACCGGGCCGTCCGCGGTCGAGCTGCTCGATCTCGGGCCGCTGCGCGCCTCGCCGAATCTCGTTGCCTACCGGCGGCTCGCGCCGTTGCTGGAGGGCGACGAGGAGGCGATGCTGACCGTGGAGTACCAGGGAGAGCCCGACGAGGTCGCCGACGGGCTGGCGGGCCTGCGCGCGATGGGTCCCAGCCTCCGGGCGCGCCGGTCCATGGAGCTTGACGAGCCGCAGGCCATGGCCGAAGCCGGCGCCCTGCGCCGGGCGGCGTTGCCGCTGCTCATGGGCGCGCCGGGCGCCGAACGGCCGGCTTCGTTCGTGGAGGACACCGCTGTCGCGCCGGAGCGACTCGCCGACTTCGTCGACGAGTTCCGCCGGCTCGTCGCCGCGCACGGCGCGCGCGCCTCGTTCACCGGGCACGCCTCAGCGGGCTGTCTCCACGTGCGGCCGCTGCTCGACCTCAAGACGGTCGCCGGCGTGGCGACGATGGCGACGCTCGCCGACGAGGTGGCGCGGCTCGTCGCCGGCTACCACGGCGCACTCTCCGGCGAGCACGGCTGCGGCCGCTCGCGCTCGTCCTTCCTGCCGCGGCTCTACGGTCCCGAGCTGTATGCGGAGATGGTCGCCCTCAAGGACGCCTTCGATCCTGCCCGTCTGCTCGCCCCGGGCGTTTTGATCGAAGGCGGGCCCGTGACGGTCGACCTGCGGTTCGGGGCCGACTACCGCGCCGACGGCGCCTGGCGGCCGCGCCTGTCGTTCGCGGCCGAGGGGGGCTTCGGCGCCGCGGTCGAGAAGTGCTTCGGCGCGGGGCTCTGCAAGAAGACGACCGGGTCGATGTGCCCGCCCGCGATGGTCGGCCGCGATGAGGCGCTGAGCACCCGCGCACGGGCCAATGCGCTGCAGGGCGTCGTCTGCGGCGCCGTGCCGCTGGAGGACATCGGGGAGGACGAGTTCCGCGAGGTCCTCGGCACCTGCGTCGCCTGCAAGGCCTGCAAGACCGAGTGTCCTGCCGGGGTCGACATGGCCGCTCTCAAGACCGAGTGGCTGGCCGAGCTGCGGGCGCGGCGCGGCGTGCCGCTTCTTGGGCGCGCCATCGGCGACTTCCGGCGGCTGGCCGGGCTTGTCGCGCCGGTCGCGCCGGCGGTGAATGCGCTGGCGGGGACGCGACTCGCACGCGCGCTCGCGACACGGGCCGGCGTCGCTGCCGAGCGCCCGCTGCCCTCGTTCGTGCGGAGATCGCTGAGCCGGCGTCTCGACGGCGCGGCGAACGATCCGTCGGCCACCGCCGGACCCGTCGTCGGCCTCTTCGTCGACTGCTTCGTCGAGTATCAGGAACCCGAGATCGGCGAGGCCTTCGTGCGCCTGATGGCGGCCGCCGGGCGCCGCGTGGCCTTGGTCGACGCCGGCTGCTGCGGCCGCACGGCGCTCTCGACCGGCCAGATCGAACTGGCCCGTCGCCGGGCGCGGGCTTGTCTCGAAGCACTGCACGCGCACGTGAGCGCCGGCCGGCACCTCGCCGTCATCGAGCCGAGCTGCCTCTCGATGATCCACGACGACTGGCGGCGGCTGCTGCCGGACGACGAGCGTGTCGGTGAGGTCGCTGCCGCGAGCCTGTCGGCGACCGAGCTCGTCGCCGATCTGGCCGAGGCCGGTCTGCTGCGCTTCCGCCCGGGGGGCGCCGCGGTGTTCCACGCTCACTGCCACGAGCGTGCGTTGTTCACAGTGGCGGCCAGCGAGCGGGCCCTCCGCGCGGTCGACGGAGTCGAGCTCGAGGTACTCGATGTGGGCTGTTGCGGCATGTCGGGGGTGTTCGGCTACGAGAAGGAGCACTACGCGACGAGCGTGGCGATCGCCGAGCACGCCCTGCTGCCGGCGGTGCGGGCAGCCCGTCCCGACGCGGCGATCCTGGCGAGCGGCACCTCGTGCCGCACGCAGATCGCCGACCTTGCGGGCCGGACCGCCGTTCACCCGCTGGTCTTCCTCGCGGAGCGTCTCGAGGGCTGAGGCGGGCAGGGGGGTCGGGGTTGAGGACGGCCGCGGCTGCGCCTAGACTACCGGAGCGGCGCAGCGAAGAGAGCCGCAACGGTGACGATCGAGTGGTGGTGAGCACGTCCATGGCCGAGCGCAGTGCGCCCGAAGCCAGGAGCGAGACGAAGGACGCGCGTCGCCCGCGGCGCAGGGCCGCGGGCATCCACATCGACTCTGAGCTCTGCAAGGTCTGCGGCATCTGCGTCGCGCTCTGCCCGAAGGACGTCTTCGACTCCGATGGTCGCGGCGTGCCCGTGGTGGCGCGTCTCGAAGCGTGCACGGCCTGCCGTTTCTGCGAGCTTCACTGCCCTGACTTTGCGATCGAGGTCGAGGCCGCGCCGTCGCCCGGTCCCGGCGCTGCGGCGCCGGGCGACTCCGGGGGCTGCTGATGCCCGCCAAACGCCGTCTTCTGCAGGGCAACGAGGCCGTCGCCGAGGGCGCCATCGCCGCCGGCGCGCGCTTCTTCGCCGGCTACCCGATCACCCCGTCGACCGAGATCGCGGAGACGCTCTCGCGGCGCATGCCCGAGGTCGGCGGCACCTTCATCCAGATGGAGGACGAGATCGCGTCGATCGCCGCCATCGTCGGCGCCTCGCTGGCGGGCGTCAAGTCGCTGACCGCGACCTCCGGCCCCGGGTTCTCGCTGATGCAGGAGATGATCGGTTTCGCGGCGATGACCCAGGTGCCGTGCGTGATCGTCGACGTGATGCGCGGCGGGCCCTCGACGGGCCTGCCTACCGAGCCCAGCCAGGGCGACGTCATGCAGGCTCGCTGGGGCACGCACGGCGAGCACTCGGTGATCGTGCTCGTGCCGAGTTCGGTCGAGGAGTGCTACACGCTGACCGTCGACGCCTTCAACTTGAGCGAGCAGTACCGCACGCCCGTGATCGTCCTGTCCGACGCGATGGTCGGGCACATGCGCGAGGCCGTGGCCCTGCCCCTCGCCGAGGAGTTGCGGATCGCCGAGCGCGGCGAGCCTGACGTCGACCCTGAGGACTACGACACGGTGCTGTCCACGCTGGACAACATCATGCCGCGCCCAGCGCTCGGCTCGCGCTTCGAGGTCCACGTCACCGGTCTCGTCTACAACCGACGCAGCGGCGTGCCCGAGACAGGCAGTCACGACGTCGCGCAGGATCTCGGCCGCTACCTTCGCGAGAAGATCTACCACCACGGCGACGCCATCGTGCGCGTCGAGGAGTTCAGGATGGAAGGGGCGGAGATCGCGCTCTTCGCCTACGGGTCGGTCGCGCGCGCGGCGCGCGCCGTCGTCAGGTGGGCGCGCGCCCAGGGGGTGCCGGTCGGTCTCGTCCGGCCGATCACGCTCTGGCCGTTTCCGACGACCGCCGTCGACCGCATGGCCGAGCAGGTGCGCACCGTGATCGTGCCCGAGATGAACCTCCGCCAGATCGCCTGGGAGGTCCAGGCGGCGGTCGCCGGCCGGGCGCGGGTCGTGGACTACGGTCGTGTCGACGGCGCCCTGATCACCCCCGAGCAGATCAAGGACCTCGTGAAAAAGGAGTTCCCCTATCACCGCTTTAGTTGACGAGCTGACGCTCGAGCGGCCCCCCTCCGACGGCCGCCTTCCCAAGGTCACCCGGCACACGACGGCCGAGATCCGCGCGCGGCTGCGCAGTCCCAAGACGTTGTGGTGCCCGGGCTGCACCAACGGCATCGCGACACGCGCCATGATCGACGCGCTGCTCTCGCTCGGCCTCGACGACGACAAGGTGGCGATCGTGGCCGGCATCGGCTGCGCCGGTCGGATCACCGCCTACCTGAGGTACTCGACGGTCCATGCGGCGCACGGGCGCGCGCTCGCCGTGGCGACCGGCGCCAAACTGGCCGACCCGCGGCTGCACGTCGTCGTGGTCATGGGCGACGGCGACTGCGCGGCCATCGGCGGCAACCACCTGATCCACGCGGCGCGCCGCAACGTGGACATGACCGCACTCGTCTTCAACAACGCCATTTACGGCATGACCGGCGGGCAGGCGGGCCCGACGACACACGAAGGGGACCTCTCCAAGACGAGCCCGTTCGGCAACCCCGAGCCGGCCTTCGACATCTGCGAGCTGGCACACGCGGCGGGAGCGACCTTCGTTGCCCGCGGCACGCCCTACGCCTACCTCAAACTGGTGCAGCTCATAGCCGGCGGCCTCCTGCACAAGGGCTTCTCGCTCGTCGAGGTCATGTCGGCCTGCCCGACCTACTACGGGCGCTTCAACCAGACGCCGGTGCCCGCCGAGCTGCTCAAGCTGCAGCAGAAGCAGGCCATCCCGGTCGAGAAGTACAAGGCCGGCGCGCCGATGACCGAGGAGCAGTACCCCGTGGGGGTCCTGCACCACGTCGAGCGGACGGAGTACCTCGAGGCCTACGAGGAGGTGCGACGTCGTGCCACCGGCACCCGGGTCTGACGGGGCGCGGCCGCTCGAGTTCCGGCTCTCCGGCTCCGGCGGTCAGGGCATCATCCTGGCCGCCACGATCCTCGCCGAGGTCGCGTGTACCGCCGGCTACGAGGTCGTACAGACGCAGAACTACGGGCCGGAGGCACGCGGCGGCGCCAGCGCCGCCGAGGTCATCGTCTCGCGCGATCCCATCGACTTCCCCGAAGTCGAGCGGCCGGACCTGACGCTCTGCCTGTCGCAGGAGGCGTTCGACAAGTACGCGGCGCTCACGCGCGCGGGTGGGTTCGCCGTGTACGACAGCGACCTCGTCGAACCTGTCGGCCTCGACGGCCGGGTCCGGCTGGTCGGTCTTCCTTTCACGGCGACCGCTCGAGAGTTGGCCGGGACGCCGCTGGCCGCCAACATGGTGGCACTCGGCGCTCTCGAGGGCCTGCTCGAGCTGGTCGGGTACGCCGCGCTCGTCGACAGCGTGCACGCTCGTCTGCCGCGCAAGCTGCTCGAGGGCAACCTGAAGGCGCTGAACGCGGGCTACGAGGCGGCGCGGGCCGCCGTCGAGCCCGCCTGAGCGGCGGCGCCCGTGGACCTCGCCATCGCCATCGCCGGGGTGATCGGACTCGGGGTCGCGGTGTACGGCTTCGGCAGCCTCGTGTGGTCGTCCGTCGAGCGGCGACGGCCGTTCGGCGCTCTGCTCGCCGTCGCCGTCGCGGCCGCCACCGTCTGGCTGCTCGTCGCCTTCGGGGACCGTCTGCTTCGCTAGGCGCGGGGATGGGGCGGGCTCCACCCGCCTCACCGCGCCGGGCGCGGCTAAGGTGCGCCTCGTCTTCTGCCGATATCGGCGATGCAGCGCACGTGACGTGCAGGTTCGGTCTCTCGAGCACGTCCGGCGCCCCCCCATCGTCCCGCAGGGAGTGTGCAGATGAGCAAGCGCCGGATCCTCCTCGTCGACGACGAGCCGGATATCCGACGCCTCGTCGCGGAGACGCTGGTCTGCGCCGGCTACGAGGTCGAGGTCGCGGCCGACGGCGACGAGGCGGTGCGCAACGGCGGTCGCTTCATCCCCGATCTCGTGCTGCTCGACATCATGATGCCGCGCCAGGACGGGTTCACGGTCTACGAGCGACTCCGTCAGAAGCCGTGCGGGCTGACCTGCCCTATCATCTTCCTCACGGCCAAGCGCGAGATCGGCGACAAGCTTCACGGCTTCGACAAGGGCGCCGTCGACTACATCACGAAGCCGTTCCACATCAAGGAGTTGCTGGCGCGGCTCAAGGTGCATCTCGGCGAGGCGGCGCCGGCGGAGGGTGACGTCCCCAATCCGATGACCGATCGCGAGCTGCAGGTGCTGCGCATGCTGGCCGGCGGCAAGACCTACAAGCAGGTCGCGCGGGCCCTCGAGCTCTCACAGAGCACCGTGCGCAATCATCTGCACAACGTCTACCACAAGCTGCAGGTGGTCGACCGTGCGCAGGCTGTGATCCTCAGTCGCGAGAACGGTTGGATCTGACGGTGTGACCGGCCGGCGCTCCGGCGGGACCGCAAGCGCGGTGGGACCGGCTCAGGCGCCGGCGAAGGGCATCTCGTCGAGCGACCAGCACTCGGTCGCGTCGCGACGGTCACGGCGGCGGCGTTCCGCGAGCCGGGCCTCGGCGGAGCGTGCGGGGCGCCTGCGTTCGGCGTAGCGACGGTCCACCACGACCATCACGTCGCTGCGGCCGCCGTAGCGCTGCCGCAGCTTCTCGTAGAAGAAGTCCTCAAGCTGCTTCGGCACCACGATGATCTTCGGTTGAGCACTCACGTTGGCTGCGGCCACCGACCCTCCTCGACATCCTCTGTCTACCACGGTCGCTGGTCAGTGATTCGTCGCACGCAGGCCGTTCTCCTTGCCGGGCGCGCGACTGGGCGTGCCGGCGTCGCCAGTTCTGGCAACATCCTCGGGCGGGGCCGGGCGGGTCGTTTCCGGCGCGGGCGTTTCAGGCAGTCGTGAGATCGTCCGGACACGCTGCCCGCGACAACGGGCTTCAGGTACAATCGTGAGACCCCACGCACGATCGCCGAGTCCGCCGATGTGCGCAACGAGAGACCGACGAGAGGGAGCTGCGCGTGAACCTTACGATCGACGGCCGCCCGGTGGCGGTCGAGGCGGGCGCCACCATCCTGCGAGCCGCGCGCGGCGCGGGCGTCGACATCCCCTCGCTGTGTCAGGACGACCGGCTCGAGCCGCTCGCGGCCTGCCGGCTGTGTCTCGTCGAGGTCGAAGGCTTCAGGGCTCCGGTCGCGGCCTGCGCCACGGCCGCCCAGGACGGCATGATCGTGACCACTGAGACCCCGGAGCTCCGCGAGCAGCGTGTGTTGCTGCTCGACCTGCTGCTCTCCGACCATCGCGACGAGTGCATCGTCTGCGACCAGGCCGGCGCCTGCCGGCTGCAGGAGATGGCCTATCGCTACGGCGTCGCGAAGAGCAGCTACGAGGGCGAGATGCGCGCCTACGAGGCGCGCGAGGACACGCCCTTCATCGCCTACGATCCCGGCAAGTGCATCCTCTGCGGGCGCTGCGTCAGCATATGTGAAGAGGTGCAGCAGTGCCACGTGCTCGATTTCGCCGAGCGCGGGTTCGAGTCGTTCGTGACCACGTCCTTCGGCCGCTCGATGATCGAGACCGAGTGCGAACTCTGCGGCAACTGCGTCTCCGCCTGCCCGACCGGCGCCCTCCAGGACAAGCTCAGCCGCTTCGAGTGCCGCACCTGGGACGCGACCCTCGTCGACACCGTCTGCCCCTTCTGCGGCTGCGGCTGCAATCTTCAGCTCCACGTCAAGGACGGCCGCGTCGTCAAGGTGAGCTCGCCGCTGGGCAAGGGCCCGGGCGAGGGCAACCTGTGCGTCAAGGGTCGCTACGGCTTCCAGTTCATCCATCACCCCGACAGGCTCACCCAGCCGCTCGTGCGCCGCGACGGCGAGCTCGTGCCGGCCTCGTGGGACGAGGCCCTCGCGCTCGTGGCGCGGCGCTTCGCCGAGATCCGCGACAGGCACGGCGCCGACGCGCTCGCCGGCTTCTCGTCGGCGCGCTGCACCAACGAGGACAACTACCTCTTCCAGAAGTTCATGCGCGCCGTCGTCGGCACGCAGAACGTCGACCACTGCGCCCGCTTGTGCCACGCCTCGACCGTGACCGGCCTGGGCCAGTCGCTCGGCAGCGGGGCGATGACGAACTCCTTCAAGGACCTCGAGGAGTTCGATGTCGCGCTCATCATCGGCTCCAACACCAGCGAGGCGCACCCGATCGCCGCGCTGCACGTCAAGAAGGCGCTGCGCAACGGCGGGCGCCTCATCGTGGCCGACCCGCGCCGCATCGACATGGCGCGCCGGGCAGACGTCCATCTCCAGCTGCGGCCGGGCACCAACGTCGCCGTGCTGAACGGGCTGATGCACGTGATCCTCGAGGAGGGTCTCGCCGACGAGGCGTTCATCGCCGAGCGCACCGAGGGCTTCGACGAGCTGGCGGCCGTGCTCGCCGCCTGTACGCCGGAGCTGGTCGAGGAGATCAGCGGCGTGCCCGCCGAGACGCTGCGCGAGGCGGCGCGCCTGTTCGGCGCCGCCGAGCGCGCCGCCGTCTTCTACTCGATGGGCATCACCCAGCACTCGCACGGCACCGAGCACGTGCTGGCGGTCTCCAACCTCGCCCTGATGACCGGCAACCTCGGCCGGCGCGGCACCGGCGTCAACCCTCTGAGGGGGCAGAACAACGTGCAGGGCGCCTGCGACATGGGCGCCCTCCCCAACGTCTACACCGGTTACCAGCGGGTGGGCGACCCCGACGTGCAGCGCCGGTTCGGCGAGGCGTGGGGCGTCGCCCTCGCCGAGCAGCCCGGCCTCACCGTGACCGAGGCCTTCGACGCGATAGCGGACGGGCGCCTGCACGCCGTGTACGTGATGGGCGAGAACCCCATGCTCTCCGACCCCGACCAGGCGCACGTCGAGGAGGCGCTCCGGGGCGTCGACTTCCTCGTCGTGCAGGACATCTTCCTCTCCGAGACGGCGGCGCTCGCCGACGTCGTCCTGCCGGCGGCGAGCTACGCCGAGAAGGACGGCACCTTCACCAACACCGAGCGCAGGGTGCAACTGCTGCACCGAGCCGTCCCGTCGCCCGGCGAGGCGCGCGACGACTGGCGCATCATCGCCGATCTCGCCGGCCGCATGGGCGCCGAGACCGGCTGGAGCTACGCGAGCTCCGCCGACATCATGCGCGAGATCGCCGCGCTGACGCCGTCGTACGCGGGCGTCAGCCACGAACGGCTCGAGGAGGGCGGTCTCTGCTGGCCGTGCCCGGACCCGGAGCACCCCGGCACGCCCATCCTGCACGTCGGACGGTTCACGCGGGGCCGCGGCAGGTTCTTCCCGGTGGCATATCAGCCTCCGGCCGAGGAGGCCGACGATGAGTACCCCCTGACCCTGACCACGGGACGCCTGCTCGAGCACTACCACACCGGCACGATGACGCGCCGCTCGGACGGTCTCAACGAGCTCGTGCCGACCGGCTTCGCCGAGATCAGTCCGGCCGACGCCGAGCGCTTGGGTGTCGGCGACGGCACGGACGTGATCGTCGAGACCCGGCGCGGGACGATCCGCACGCCGGCGAACGTGACGACGCGCGTCGGTGTCGGCACGGTCTTCGTGCCCTTCCACTTCTGGGAGGCGCCGGCCAACCGTCTCACCAACCCTGCGCGGGACCCGCAAGCGAAGATCCCCGAGTTCAAGGTCTGCGCCTGCCGTGTGACCGCCGCCTGAAGGCCACGGGCTCTCCGTGATACCGCTGCGCGACGACAACCCGACGCGCCGGTTCCCGGTGGTCACGGTCGTGCTCATCGCGCTCAACATCGCGGTGTTCGTCTTCGAACTCTCGCTGCCGCGCCACGGCTTGACCCTCGATGGGTTCTTCTTGCGCGCCGGGCTCGTGCCCTACGAGGTCGTGAACCGGGTCGACGTGCCGCCCGACGGCCTCGTGCCGGTCTGGGGTGCCGTCTTCACGTCGATGTTCATCCACGGCGGCTGGCTCCACCTCATCTTCAACATGCTGTATCTGTGGATCTTCGGCAACAACGTGGAGGACCGCATGGGCAGGGCGCGGTTCGTGGCTTTCTACCTTCTGTGCGGCATCGCGGCGGCGGCCACACAGGTCGTCGTCATGCCCGAGTCGCTGGCGCCGATGATCGGCGCGAGCGGCGCGATCTCGGGCGTCCTCGGCGCCTACGTCCTGCTCTTCCCCCGGGCACGGGTGCTCACCGTGATCCCGCTGATCCTCCTCTTCCCGGTCGTGATGCTGCCGGCCTGGGTGCTGCTGCTCGCGTGGTTCGCTCTCAACCTGCTTCAGGCGATGGGCACGATCGGCGCCGAGACGGGCGTCGCCTACTTCGCCCACGTCGGCGGCTTCGTCGCCGGCCTCGTGCTCGTGTGGGTGTTCGCGCGCCGCCGGCCGCGGGCCGGGAGGCAGACGGGATGGTAAGGCCGGCACGACCGGGGAGGCGGTCGAGATGGTGACGGCGGGGCGCCTCGTCGACCATCACGTCCACACCGTGTTCTCCGACGGTGCGGCGACGCCGGCCGAGGTCGCGGCGCGCGCCGCGGAGCTCGGCCTGGCCGGAGTCGCGACGGTCGACCACCTGGCGATCGGGCCCTACAACGACGAGCCGGGCTACAGCATCGAGATCGCCCGGCTCGACGAGTACCTGACGGCCGTGCGGGCGGCCGGCGAGGCCCACCCCGGCGTCCGCGTGCTCGCCGCCATCGAGGTCGACTACGGCCCGGACACGATCGACGAGGCGGCGGCGCTGCTCGCGGCGCACGAGTTCGACTTCGTGTACGGCTCGGTGCACTTCATCGACGGGCGGGTCGTCGACACGCGCGCGTCGTTGCAGGGCTCGCTGTGGGTGGACGTCGATGCCGTGTACGAGCGCTACTTCGAGGTCGTGGCCGATGCCGCCGCGACGGGGCTCTTCGACGTGATCGCTCACCTCGACCTGCCGAAGAAGTTCGGCCACCGGCCGCGCGACGCGGCGCGGGTGGAGGCGGCGCTGGGGGCGGCGCTCGAGGCGATCGCCGCCGCCGGCGTCGCCATCGAGCTCAACACCTGCGGATGGCGGGTGCCGGCCGGCGAGGCCTACCCCTCGCCGGCGATCCTCGCCGCCGCGGCGGCACGTGGCATCCCGCTCGTCCTGGGCTCCGACGCGCACCGCGTCGACGAGGTCGGCGCCGACTTCGAGCGCGCGCTCGCCGTCGCCGCCGAAGCGGGCTACGATGCCACCCTCAGACTCACCGACGGCGAGCTGGAGGCGATACGGTGAGCGCGGCGCGGCGGCGTCTCATGGTCATCCACAACCCGACCTCGGGCGGGGGGGAGCGACGGCGCGACCTGCCCCTGATCCTCGCGGGGCTCGAGGGGCAGGGCTTCGCCGTCGACGTGCGTCCCACCACCGGTCCGGGCTCCGCGACGGTGCTCGCCGCCTCCGCCGGCCTGGACGGCTACGACGTCGTCTGCACGCTGGGCGGCGACGGCACGGTCAACGAAGCCATCAACGGGCTCGCCGGCGGCGAAGTGCCCCTGGCCATCATCCCGACGGGGACGGTCAACGTGCTCGCCATGGAGCTCGGCATCCCGCTCGAGCCACCCGACGCGGTGCGTGTCGTCGGCAAGGGCACCGAGACCTGGATCGACCTCGGCCTCGCCGGCGACCGCTACTTCGGGCTGATGGCGGGCATCGGCATGGACGCCGCCGTCATCGCCTCGCTCAACCCGATGATGAAGAAGGCGTTCAAGGAGGCCGCCTTCGCGATCCAGGGCCTCGCGACGTATCTCACGCACGTGGAGCCTCTCTTCCGTTTGACCAGCGAGGAACGCGAGATCGAGGGCTACTTCGCGGTCTTCGGCAATGCCTCGAACTACGGCGGCGCCTTCGGGATCACGCCGCTGGCCGACATGCGCGACGGCCTGCTCGACGTCTGCGTGCTCACCGACAAATCGTTCCTGAGCCTCGCCTGGTACTGGACGACCGCCCTTCTCAACGCGCACATCGATCATCCGAAGGTGCAGTACTTCCGCACGCGTGAGGCGCGGATCGAAGCCGTCGACCCGGCTCAGGAGGTGCTGGTCCAGACCGACGGCGAGGTGGCCGGCGCTCTGCCCATCGACTGTCGCGTGGTCCCGAGGGCGCTGCGCGTGATGGTCCCGTGAGGCTCGTCCCGGCGCTTCCGCCCGAGGCGGAGGTCGAGGCGCTCCACGAGGCCAGCCTGCGGCTGCTCGCCGAGGTCGGCGTGCGCATCCCCAGTCGGCGGGCGCTGCTCCTGCTGCGCGACGCCGGCGTCGAGGTGGATGATGAGGCCGAGCTCGTGCGCTTCCCGCGCCGCCTCGTCGAGGAGGCTGTGGCGCGGGCCCCGCGCGAGATCCTGCTGGCCGGCCGCGACCCGGCCGCCGACGTGCGCCTCGGCGAAGGCAGGCCCTGCCTGCTCACGCTCGACGGGACTGGCGCCGCCACGCTCGACCATCGCACCGGCGAGCGCCGGGCTTCGACGCTGCGCGACTTGTCCGAGGCGACCCTGGTGGCCGATCACGAGCCCGACATCGGCATCGTCTGGAACGTCGTCACGACCACCGACACGCCTGCCAACGCGCGCATCCTCGCCGAGATCGACGCCAGTCTCCGCCACACGGGGAAGCACCTGCAGGCCGAGGTCCAGCGCGTCGAGGAGGTGCCGTACGTCCTCGACCTCCTCGGCGCCGCCGCTCCGGGCGGCCGCTGGGACCCGGCCCGGCCGTTCTTCTCGATCGTCTACTGCCCCGTCGCGCCGCTCCAGCACGAGCCCGAGATGGTGGAGGCGGCGATGGCGCTGGCTTTCGAGGGTGTTCCCATGTGCCTCTACAGCATGGGGCTCGCCGGCGCGACGACCCCGGTGACGCTGGCCGGTTCGGTGATGCAGTCCAACGCCGAGATCCTCAGCGCCCTCGTCCTCTTCCAGGTGGTGAATCCCGGCTTGCCCTGCATCTATGTGGCCGACACGGGGGTCATGGACCTCCAGTCGGGCCTCTACAGGGCCGCGCCCCCGGAGGCGGTGCTCGTTACCCAGGCGATGGTCGCGTTGGGCCGCCGGTACGGCCTGCCGGTCATGGCCAGCGGTCTCACCAGCGACGCCGCCGATCTCGGTCACGCCAGCGGGGTCGACGCCGCCCTGACCTGCCTCCCCTCGCTGCTCATGGAGCCCGACCTCTTCGTGGGGGCCGGCATGCTCGACAGCGCACAGCTGCTCTCCCTGCCCAAGATCCTCCTCGACGTCGACCTCTTCCGCGCCTGCCGGCGCGTGCTCGAGGGGCTGACGGTGGACGAGCGGCACCTCATGGTCGACGTGGCCGCGGCCGTGGGCCCCGGCGGCCATTTCCTCGGCGCCCGTGAGACGCGTGCGTTTCTGCGAAGCGGCGAGATCTACCGGCCCCGGCGCCGTCTGCGCGAGCCCATCGGGGAGCGCGAGGGGGAGAGAGACGACGAGGTCGCGCGTGCCGCCGCGGCGGTCGAGTCGATCCTCGCGACGCACCGGCCGGCGCCGCTGCCGTCCGGCGCCGAGGCGCGCATCAACGAGATCCTCGTGGCCGCGGAGGCGGAGTTGCCCGAGCGCTAGTCGCGACCGGCGGTCGCCGCGCCGCAGCCGGCGTCGGCCTCAGAGACCCATGCGCTGCGAGAGCGCGTGCAGGCGCTCGCGGTACTCCTTCTGCTCGCGCAGCTCGCGGGCGGCCAGCTCGTCTGGCGTCGCCACCGGTACGACCTTGAAGGCCGGGTTGTCGAAGACGCGCAGCTCCAGACTGTCGCCGGGGCCGTGCGGCAGGTCGCGGAACAGCTTGCGCAGCAGGAAGCGCGAGGTCTGTTCGCCCACGGACAGGATCCAGTGCGGCGTCGTGATGGAGAGCTCGCCCGACAGGTAGTCGAAACAGCGTCCCTGCTCGTCAACGCGCGGTTCGCGCACCGTGGCGCCGCTGCGCGGCACGCACTTGACGAGGCCGGTCACGTAGAGCTGCTCGCGAGCGGGGCCGGCGAGGGCCGGCATGAACTCGGCCAGCCGGTCGACAGTCGCGGCTCCGGCCGGCCCGTCACCGGCCTCGTCCGCCTCGTCGGGACACCAGGTCACGATCATGACGTGCGTGTGCGGGTGACCGCCGCCGGGGACGGCCCGCTTGCGGCACTCCACCAGATCCTGGCATCGGGTGCAGGCGCGGACGCGGGCCGCGAGCGTGTCGAGCTGTTCGAGGGCGTCTTCCATATGTCGTCCTTTCGGGACGCCGGCTCAGACCGGAGCGCGCCGGAGCCGGTAGTCGCAGGTCAGGGTCTCGGCGTTGCCGACCAGCGCCAGCAGGAGTTCGTCGCCGAACGGGGAGATCAGGACGGTCCTCTCGTCGAGCTCGACGAAGACGTGGCGCGTGTGCTGCTGCCCGAGCTCGCGCGAGAGGCGCGCCCCGATGTCGAGGATGCCGCCCAGATGTGCGGCGACCGCCGCGACGTCGATGCCGTCGTCGGCGTCGGCGGCGACCACGAAGCCGTCCCGCGAGATCAGGAGGGCGGCGAGGACGCCGGGGTTCTCGCGGTAGGGTCGCAGGGTGGCGGCGAGGGAGTCGGACTGCTGCTCGGTCACGGTGCCTCCAGGGCGGTCTCGAGTTGGCGCCGCACGGCGGCCTCGAAGGCGGCGGCCGCCGCGGCATCGGCGAACACGCGGGTGAACCCTTCGGCCGAGCCGGCGAGCTCGCTGAGGAACATGCTCGTGCGTGGGATAGGCGCGGCCTCGGCTTCGAGGACCGCGCCGTCGAGCGAGAGCTGGACGAGGGTGTCGCCGCTGAGGAAGAGGCGGTTGAGCTCACGGCTGCTCAGTCGAAGCGACACGTGCACAGCGACGCCGGCCGCGAGGTCTTCACTGGTGAGGGCGATCTCCACAGCCTGAATACTAGGCGCCTGCCTTCGGCCGGCGCAACAGGCGGACCGTGGTGCGGTCTCCAGGGCGGTTCACTGCGCGGCCGCGAGCGCCCCGGTCAAGGCGGGCGCCTCGACGACGAGCTCGTGGCTGCTGCCGTCGGCTTCGGCCAAGAGCTCGTCGACGGTGCGCACGGTGGGGAACGAGGCGGCGCCCGTCTCGAGAGTCTGCCGGCGGCCGGCGATGAGGGTGGCGCCGATCTCGTGAGCGACTGTTCCGGCGAGATCCCGTGCGTCGCTCAGTCCGGTACCGGGAAGGCAAAGCACGAAAGTGTCGGCCGTGGTGCGGAAGGCAAGGTCGTCGGGCCCGAGTCGCCGAGCGATGCGCCGTGCCACGCCGCGGATCAGCTCCTCGCCGGCCTGCGGGCCGAGGAAGGCCTGGCTGTCGGCGAAGTGCTCGAGTCGCAGGCGGACGACGCTGAGGGGGAGGTGCTCGTCGAGGGCGCATCGCATGCCGGTCGTCAGCATGGGGCGCAGCCGCGCGGCCGCGTAGAAGCCCGTCGTCGGGTCGACGGTGACGACGCGGGGGCGGCGCTGCCGCGGTCGTTGGAGCTGCCGGGCGGCGATCCCGCCGCCGGCCACGAGCACGAGGAGCTTGACGAGGCCGGCGGTCCGTCCGCCGCCGAGCGTCCCGTCGTCGATCGCCAGCACGATGACCAGCAGCAGGCTGCCGGTGAGCAGGTAGGGCCATTCGCTGCCCCGCGACGGCGCCAGCTGTCCTGCGGTGAGCAGCGGCACGCACAGCAGGAGCCAGCTGTCGGCTCCGCCGGACGCAAGAGCCACGCCGGCGAGCGCCAGCCAGTCGGCGAAGGCGAACGAGAGGGCGTGGTCGTCACCCCGGCGCCGGGCCACCGCGATGGAGAGGATGCCGAGCCCTGCGCCGAGCGCGGCGACGCCGGCCGCCGCGTATGCCTGCAGCGCCACGCAGAGGATGAGGACGAACGCGAAGAAGAGGGTCCGGAGACGGCCTCGCAGAAGGGCTGGCTGCCTTCGTCTGCGAGGCGGGCGGCTCAACGGGATGGGGCCGCCGCGCCGGTGCTGCAGAGGGTGTCGTCGAACGACGCCATGCAGACGTATTCTGACCCGGCCGGCCGGTTCCTTCAAGCATGACTTGAGGGTTTGTGGAGGACATGGCGGGGCCGCGGCCGTCGGCTATACTTGGCGCCCGTGGACCGCATCCTTTTCTTGTCCGGCAACGAGGCCATCGCTCACGGCGCACTTCGCGCCGGGGCGCGTTTTGTGTGCGGGTATCCCGGCACGCCGTCCACGGAGATCGTCGAGACGGCGGTCACGCTCGACGGCCTCCACGCCGAATGGTGCGTGAACGAAAAGGTCGCTCTGGAGACGGCCGTGGGCGCCTCGCTCGCCGGGGTTCGCAGCATGGTCACGATGAAGCACGTGGGGCTGAACGTCGCCGCCGACCCTCTCATGACCCTCGCGCTCACCGGGGTCAACGCCGGGCTCGTCGTGGTCTCGGCCGACGACCCCGGCATGCACTCCTCGCAGAACGAACAGGACAATCGCGCCTTCGCGAAGTTCGCGAAGATACCGATGCTGGAGCCGTCCGACGGTCAGGAGGCCCACGATTTCGTGGCCGAGGCGTTCGCGCTCTCGGAGGAGTTCGACACCCCCGTGCTGCTGCGCTCGACGACGAGGCTCTCGCACGGTCGCAGCCGGGTCGTGCCGCGTGTGCCGATCGAGCTCGAAGAGCGCGACTACGAGCGGGATATGGCCAAGTACGTCATGGTGCCGCAGCACGCCCGCGTCCGTAATCGCGTCGTGCTCGAGCGCCTCCAAGCGCTGCGCCGGCGCGCCGAGGTGACCCCGCTGAACATCCTCGAGGCCGGCACCGTCGACTTCGGGATCATCGCCTCGGGCGTCGCCTACACGTATGCCAGGGAGGCGTTCCCGAAGGCCTGGTTCCTCAAGCTCGGGCTGTCTCACCCGTTGCCCTACGGCAAGATCGCGCGACTCTACGAGTCGGTGTCGCGCGTCGCCGTCGTCGAGGAGCTCGACCCCTTCTTCGAAGAGCAGGTGCGGGCCCTCGGGCTGCCGGTGGTCGGCAAGGAGGCCATTCCCGCCGACGGCGAGCTCGACCAGGACCTCGTCTTCAAGGCGCTCGAACCTTACCTCTCACGACGACCGCCGCGGCGGCGGCGCCCGGTCATGCCGCCGGCGCCGCGCGTGAGCGCGCCGCCGGTCCCCGCGCCGGGATTGCCGGTGCGGCCGCCGGTCTTGTGCCCGGGTTGCACGCACCGGTCGGTCTACACCGCGCTGCGTCGCCGTGATCTGGCGCCCCTAGGCGATATCGGCTGCTACACGCTCGGCGCCCTGCCCCCGCTGCTGGCGCTGGACAGCTGTCTGTGCATGGGCGCCAGCATCGGGATGATGTCCGGCTTCAACGCCGCGCTCGGGCGCAAGGCGGCCGCGGCCGTCATCGGCGACTCGACCTTCTTCCACTCCGGCGTGACCGGCCTCATCGACGCGCACTACAACCAGAGCGAGGGGCTCGTGCTGGTGCTCGACAACCGCACGACCGCGATGACCGGTCACCAGGGCCACCCGGGGACGGGGCTGCGCCCCGACGGCAGCCAGGGTCCCGTGATCGACATCGCCGCCCTCTGCCAAGGCATCGGGGTGCGCTGCGTCACGGTCGACGCGAATGACTATCGGGCGCTCGACGCCGCCATCGGCGAAGAGGTCGGGCGCCCCGGCCTCGGCGTCGTCGTCGCGCTCGCGCCCTGCGTCCTCATGACGCGCCAGACCCCCGACGAGATCGTCGTCGACAACGACCGCTGCAACCTCTGCGGGCTGTGTCTCGATCTCGGCTGCCCGGCGCTGGCGCCCGGCGAGGACGCGATGATCGTCACCGGGCAGTGTTCCGGCTGCGGGCTCTGCGTCGAGGTGTGCCGCCGGGGCGCACTCGTCCGCCGCGAGAGCAAGGCCAAGACATGAACGGTACGACGACCGTGTCGATCGTCGGCGTCGGCGGCCAGGGCATCCTGCTGGCCGCGGCGATCCTGTCCGAGACCGCGATGGCGGAGGGTCTCGACGTCAAGGCCAGCGAGGTCAAGGGCATGGCGCAGCGCGGCGGCAGCGTGCTGAGCACCGTGCGCTTCGGGCGGCGGGTATGGTCGCCGGTGGCCCGTCACGCCGAGGTCCTCATCGCGACCGAACGGCTCGAGGGGCAGCGCGCGCTCGGCCTCGTGACGCCGCGCGGCGCGCTCGTCTGCGCGACGACGCGCATCGCGCCCGGCGGCGTGCTGCGGCGCGAGGAGGCCTACCCCGACGACCTCGAGGCTCAGGCGGCCGCACGCGGCGTCCGCCTTCTGCTCATCGACGCCGACGGACTGGCGCTCGAGGCCGGGACGATCCGCGCCGCCAACGTCGTCCTGCTCGGCGCCGCCAGTCGTTTGCTGCCGTTCGCGCCAGAATCGTGGGACCGTGGCCTGGCCGCCGCCGTCCCCGCCAAGATCCGTGAGGTCAACGAGTGCGCGTTCGCGCTCGGCCGCGACGCCGCTCCAGCCCAGGAGGTCAAGGGACCGTGAAGGTCACGCAGCTCACCGTCTTTCTCGAGAACCGCAGCGGCCGCCTCGCCGAGGTCGCCGATCTGCTGGGCCGGGAGGGCATCAACATCCGGGGGTTCTCGACCACCGAGGCCGCCGAGTACGGCATCGTGCGCCTCATCGTCACCGACCCGGACAGGGCGAGGGAAGTACTGCACGCCGCCGGCTTCACGACCAACTTCTCGCAGGTGATCTGCGTGAGGGTGCCCGACGAGCCCGGGGGGCTGGCGCGGGTCCTCGACGAGCTGGCCGCCTCCGACGTGTCGATCGACTACCTCTACAGCATCTCGTTCATGAACATCTGCTTCGCGGTGCGCGACATCGACAGGGCGATCGAGCTGCTCAAGGACAAGGTCGACCTCATGACCGATGAAGAGGTGCGGGCACTGTGAGTGGGACGGCGAGAGTCCCGGTCCCGCGCGACCCGGACGAGGCCGGCGGCTGGTACTGGGACCCCCGCGTCGAGCGCATGTCCGTCGACGAGTTGCGCGACGTGCAGGTACAGCGCCTGCAGGCGACGCTGCGGCAAGCGATGGAGCACGTGCCCTTCTACGGCGCGCGCTTCAAGGAGGCCGGCGTCAGCGCCGGCGACCTCGACTGCCCCGGGGCGATCGCCGACCTGCCGTTCACCGTCAAGACCGACCTGCGCGACAACTACCCGTTCGGCATGTTCGCCGTCCCGCGCGAGGAGGTCGTGCGCGTGCACGCCTCGTCCGGCACGACGGGCAACCCGACGGTGGTCGGCTACACACGCGAGGACGTCCGCACGTGGTCCGAGCTGATCGCGCGCACCCTGGCCGCCGGCGGGCTCGGCCCCGGCGACATGCTGCAGAACGCCTACGGGTACGGCCTCTTCACCGGCGGCCTGGGTCTTCACTACGGCGCCGAGCTCCTGGGCTGTACCGTCCTGCCGATCTCGGGCGGGCAGACCGAGCGCCAGATCAAGCTGATGCGCGACTTCAACGCCACCGGCCTCTCGTGCACGCCGTCCTACGCGCTCTTCCTGGCCGAGGCCGCGCGCGACCGCGGCCTTGAGCCCGGTGACCTGCCGGTGCGCGTCGGCTACCACGGCGCCGAGCCCTGGAGCAACGAGATGCGGGTGCAGATCGAGGCAGGGCTCGGCATCGACGCCCTCGACATCTACGGGCTCTCCGAGATGGGCGGACCGGGTGTCTCCTACGAGTGTCTCTGCAAGGCCGGGATGCACGTGAACGAAGACCACTACCTCGTCGAGATCGTCGATCCGGAGACGCTCGCCCCGCTGCCTGAGGGCGCGGTCGGCGAGCTGGTCTTCACGACGCTCTCGCGCCAGGCCCAGCCGCTGATCCGCTACCGCACCCGCGACCTGTGCAGCTTGATCTACGAGCCCTGCGCCTGCGGCCGCACGAGCGCGCGCATGACGAAGCCGGTGGGTCGCAGCGACGACATGCTCATCATCAGGGGCGTCAACGTCTTCCCGAGCCAGATCGAAGAAGTGCTGATGTCGCTCCCCGACATCGAGCCGCACTACCAGATCGTCGTCGATCGCAAGGGTCACCTCGACATCGTCGAGGTCTGGATCGAGGTGGGGGAGGACATCTTCCCCGAGACCATGGGCGCGCTCGAGCGCTTCGAGCGCGGCGTCGCGAAGCGCATCTACGAGGTGCTCGGCATCCAGGTCAAGGTCAGCCTCAAGGAGCCCCGGACGATCACGCGCTCCGAGGGCAAGGCCGTCCGCGTGATCGACAAGCGCAAGCTGAACTAGCCGCGGAGGGGCCGGGGCCGGCGGGCACGCCCGCCGGCCCCGGCCCCTCCCGCTATACTGAGCGCATGACCATCGCGCCTCCGTCGTCGGGGCCGCTCCGCGGCCTGCGCGTCGATCTCTCCGCCGGCACGTCTCACGAAGAGGAGTTGCCCGCCGAGGTCCGCCACGCCGTGCTCGGCGGGCGCGGTCTTGGAGCCTGGCTCGCGCTGCGCGAGCGGCTGTACGAAGTCGAGCCGCTCTCGCCCGAGAACCTCCTCATCTTCGCGCCGGGTCCGCTCACCGGCACCGGCGCGCCGGCCAGCGGCCGCTACAGCGTGACGTCGCGCTCGCCGCTCACCGGCACGGTCTTCGACGGCAACTCCGGCGGTAGCTGGGGCGTCGCCTTCCGGCGCCTCGGCTACGACTACCTCGTGATCGGCGGCGCCTGCGACGCGCCTACGTATCTGCTCGTCTCGGCCGGCGGCGTCGAGCTCCGCTCCGCGGACGGTCTCTGGGGCCTGGACGTGCCGTCCTCCCTGGCGCGCCTGCGCGAGCTGCACGAGGGCTGCGAGGCGGGGGTCATCGGCCCCGCCGGCGAGCGCGGCGTCCTCTTCGCCTCGATCGTCAACAACCGCGGGCGCTCGCTCGGTCGCGGCGGCCTCGGCGCCGTCATGGGCGCCAAGCGCGTCAAGGCGATCATCGTCGCGCGCGACGGCGAGATGACCCCGAGCGTCGCCGACCCCGAGCGTCTCTCCTTCGTCGCCTACGAGGCCGAGAAGCTCCTCAAGGCCAACCCCATCACCTCCCAGGCGCTGCCGGAGTTCGGCACGTCGGTGCTGGTGAACGTGCTGAACCAGGCCGGCGCCATGCCGACGCGCAACTTCCGTGACTCGCAGTTCGAGGAGGCGCGCGCCATCTCCGGCGAGGCGCTGCGCGCCGGGTACGTGCAGCGGCGGGCGGCCTGCCGCGGCTGCAGTATCGGCTGCGCCCGCCGGACGACGGCCGGCGGCGAGAGCGGGGAGGGGCCCGAGTACGAGAGCATCTGGGCGCTCGGCGCCGACTGCGGCGTCGGCGACCTGACCGCCGTCGTGCAGGCCAACTACGCCTGCAACCGCGCAGGCATGGACACGATCACCATGGGCTCGACGATCGCCTGCGCGATGGAGCTCGCGGAGGACGGACTGTTGCCCGGCGGACCGCGCTTCGGCGACGCCGCGGCGGTGATCCGGCTCGCCGAGGAGACGGCCGCCGGCGAAGGTCTCGGTCTCGAGCTCGGGCAGGGGTCCGCGCGCTTCGCGGCGCGCTACGGGCGGCCCGAGCTCTCCATGACCGTCAAGAGCCTCGAGCTGCCCGCCTACGATCCCCGCGGCATGAAGGCGCAAGGCCTCGCCTTCGCCACCTCGAACCGGGGCGGCTGCCACCTGCGCGCCAACATGCTCGGCCCCGAGATCCTCGGCGTGCCGAAGATGGTCGACCGCTTCGCGACGCTCGGCAAGGCCGGCCTGCTGATCAACATGCAGAACCTCAACGCCGTGCTCGACTCGCTCTCGGTCTGCAAGTTCACCGCCTTCGCCATGAAGGAGGACTACTACGCCCGGCTGCTCTCCGCCGTGTGGGGCGAGCAGGTCGAGCCTCAGGAGCTGCTGCGCGTCGGCGAGCGCATCTGGACGCTCGAGCGCCTCTTCAACCTGGCGGCCGGCTTCGGCCGGGCCGGCGACACGCTTCCGCGGCGCCTGCTCGAGGAGCCGGTCAAGACCGGACCGGCGGCCGGACACGTCGTGGACCTGCCGCCGATGCTCGACGAGTACTACGTCTCGCGGGGCTGGGACGCCGAGGGCGTGCCGTCGGCGACCAAGCTTGCGCGGCTGGGGCTCGACGCGAGCGGCACGCTTCTCGGCGCCGGCCTCGTGAGCTCCGGCGCGCAGGGTCCCGGTTCGTGAGCAACGCCGTCCTCGAGCAGTTCCAGCGCATCGGCCGGGACCTCTTCGTGGCCGGCCTCGTCAGCTCCCACGGCGGCAACATGAGCGTGCGCCAGGGCGACCGTATCCTGATCACGCGCCGGGGCTCGATGCTCGCCCGCCTCGAGGAGCGCGACGTGATCGAGATCGGGCTCGAGCAGAACGACGCCAACGTGACCCTCGCCTCGACCGAGATCATCGTCCACCGCGCCATCTACCAGGCGACCTCGGCCCTGGCGATCGTGCACACGCACCCGCCCTACGCGATCGCCCAGTCGCTCGTGAAGGACGAGATCGTCCCGGTCGACTCGGAGGGCTCGTACCTGCTCCACAAGGTGCCGGTCGTCGCCGCGGAGCTGACGGCCGGCTCGAAGGAGGTCGCGGAGCTGCTGCCGAGGCGGCTGAAGGAGTACGACCTCGTGATGCTGCGCGGCCACGGACCCTTCGCCATCGGGCACCTGCTCGAGGAGGCCTACCAGCTCACCAGCGTGCTCGAGATGGCGTGCCGGATCCTCACCGTCGCCGAGGGGATGGGCGCGCAGGTCAAGGAGTATCGCAAGGGGAGCGAGCGGTACGACTCGTGGTGAGGGGTCTCTAGAAGATCCCCGCGAAGAGGTCGCCGAGCCAGTCGAGGATCCCGTCGTAGGGCGGCGGCTCGGCTTCGCCGGCCGCCGCCGCCAGCACGATCGTCCCGCTGTCGGCTCCGGTGCTCGGCGTCGGCGTGGGCTTTGGGGTCGTCGGCGTCGGCGTCGGCTTGATCGTCTTGGTCTCCGTCGGCGTCGGCGTCGGCTTGATGGTCTTGGTCGGCGTCGGCGTCGGTGACTCCGAGGCGCTGGGCGACGGCGACATGGTCGCGTACTTGCCCTTCCATGGCTTGAAGACCATCGGGGTCTTGGGCAGAGGGAAGTCGCCCTTGCTGAGGTCGTCGGCGATCGCCTGCAGGAACTTGCCCCACATCGGGGCGCAGTACGTGCCGCCGGCCACCCCAGGCATCGGATGCTCGTAGTCGCCCGCGTACCCCATCCATACCGAGACGGCGATGGCCGGGGTGTAGCCGCAGTACCAGGCGTCGACGTAGTTGTCGGTGGTGCCGGTCTTGCCGGCTCGGGGGTACGGGTAGTACGAGCCGGTCACGGCCCCCGTGCCGGAGGTCGCCACGCCCTTCAGGACCTGGGTGATCGTATAGGCCTCACCATCGCTCATCACGCGGTTGCCCTTGGTCTTCGGCTTCCAGTCGACCTTGCCGTTCGGGAGCACCACCTTGACGATCGCCTGCGGCGTGCGATGGATGCCGCCGCTGGCCAGCGTCGCGTACGAGCCGGTCATCTCGAGAGGGTTGACCGCCTGCGCCCCGAGCGTGATCGACGGGTACGGATACAGCTTGCTCGTGATGCCCATCGCCTTCGCCAGCCGCACGACGTTCGCGGGGCCCGTGTCCATGACGAGCTGGGCGTAGACCGTGTTGTCCGAGATCCAGGTCGCCCTCTCCACCGTGATGCGGCCGGCGGAGCCCTTCGAATACGTGTTCACGACCCACGGCTTCTGGGCGCCGGGCAGCGGGATGATGGTCGGGCTGTGCGAGGTGTACTGGGTCTTCTTGGGGTCCATGCCCATCGTGACGGCGGTGGACAGCACGAACGGCTTCATCGCCGAGCCGGCCTGGCGGCGCGCCTGCCAGGCGAGGTTGAACTTCTGCTTCTTGAAGTCCTCGCCCCCGACCATCGCGCGGATGTAGCCCGTCTTCGGCTCGACCGCGACGAGGGCTCCGGCAGGCTTGAAGCCCCAGTCGAGGTCGCCGATCGAGTTCTCGATCGTACGCAGCGCGGCTTGCTGCCACTTCAGGTCGATGCTGGTGTGGACCTTGAGACCGCCCCCGAAGGTCACCGCCGTCCCATAGTGCTTGACGAGTTCGCGCGTGACGTAGTCGACGAAGTACGCGGCCGAGGACTGGTTGCGGGAGAGCGGCTCCTTGAACACGCCGAGCTTCTTGTCCTTGGTGCGCTCGGCGCGCGCGACGCTGATGAAGCCCTGCTCCGCCATCGTGTCGAGCACGATGTCGCGACCGCGTCGAGCCAGCTTCGCGTCGGAGACCGGTGAGTACTGCGAGGGCAGGCGCGGCAGCGAGGCCAGCAGCGCCGCCTGGTTGAGGGTCAAGTCCTTGGCGCTCTTGTGATAGTAGGTGCGCGCGGCGGCCTCGACTCCGTACGCCCCCGCCCCGTAGTAGACCGTGTTGAGGTACTCGGTGAGGATGCGGTCCTTGGACCACGTGTCCTCCAGCTGCCAAGAGAGTACGGCCTCGCGCAGCTTGCGCGTGTACGTCTGCTCGGTGTCGAGATAGACGTTCTTGATGAGCTGCGACGTGATCGTGGAGCCGCCCTGGACGATCCCCCCGGCGCGCAGGTTCTGGACCATGGCCCGCATCACGCCTCTGAAATCGACGCCGTGGTGCTCGTAGAAACGCTCGTCCTCGATCGCTACGGTAGCGTCCTTCATGACCTGTGGGACCAGGTCGCTGGACAGAGGGATGCGGTTCTCGGCGCCGTGCAGCTCGGCGATGAGCTTGCCGTTGCGGTCGTAGATGACGGTGTTGACCGCGTTCTGGCGGCGTTGCAGTTCGTCAAGTGTGGGCAGGTTGCGGGCGAACGCGTAGATCACACCGCCGGCGCCCGCCAGCAGGATGATCGTCAACACGGCGCCGACAAGGAAGAGCACGCGCGCGGCGCGCCAGGCGCTGCTCTTCGCGGAGCGCCGCCTGGCTCGCCGGCGGCGCTGGCGAGGGAGGTCGTCGGAGGTGTACTTGGTGTAGGTCACGATGGACTAGTGTAGCGCGTTCCCGTCGGTCGCTCTTTCGTTGCTTCTTGCGGTCGGCATGCGCAACGGTGGCCGGGACGACGGGCCGCCCGCCCGCAGGCGCCCCCGCTCAGGCGGGCGCCGGAGGAGCTTTGCTCTCCGACTGTTCCGCGGCGCCTTCGTCGTCCTTCTTCGGCTGCACCAGTCGTGCGAGCCAGATCGAGAGCTCGTAGAGGATCAACAGCGGGACGAACATGGCGAGCATCGAGAAGGCATCCGGGCTCGGGGTCAGCAGGGCCGCGGCGATCGCCCCGATGAGGATCGCGAAGCGCCGATTCTTGCGCAGGAAGCGGTCGTCGATCACGCCGACCTTGGCGAGCAACACGAGGATCACCGGCAGCTCGAAGACGACGCCGAAGGCCAGCAGGAACATGGCGACGAAGGTGAAGTAGTCGTTGGCTCGCAGCTCGATCTGGAACGCCTCGCTCGGGTTGATCCCGAGCAGCGCGCCCAGAGCCCTGGGCAGGATGAGCACGTAGCCGATCGCGATGCCGAGCAGGAAGAGGACGGCGCAGGAGACGACGACGGGGTAGAAGTGGCGCCGCTCGGTGCTGGTGAAGCCCGGGCCGACGAACGCCCAGAACTGGTAGATGAGGTACGGCGAGGCGAGGATCGCCCCGGCGACCGCGCAGATCTTCAGCGTCACCATGAACGGCTCGGCAGGACTGAACGTCGTGATCTGGGCGGTGCCCGCGGGCAGCGGCCGCAGCAGCAAGTCGAAGACGACGCCGTTGAAGATGAAGGCGATGACGATGCCGACGACCAGCGCGGCGATGCCCAGCGTCAGGCGCTTGCGCAGCTCGTCGAGGTGCTCGACGAGCGAGAGCTGCTGGTCAGGCTGGATCGGCATCGTGCGGGGCGGACGGCGTGTCTGGCGCCGACGGTGGGACCACGGGCGGCTCGTCGTCGACGACCTCACCCTGCAGCACCTCGTCCTCGCCGCCGTCCGAGGTCTCGGCCTCCGGCGTGTCCGCCTCGCCTGGCGCGACGGTCTCCGCCGCCGCGCTCTCCGGTGCCGTGGTCTCGGCGGGACTCGGCCCGGCGGCCTCCGCGGGCTTCGCCGGCGGCAGCGGCGTGTTCGGGTCGAAGTCCTTGACGTCGAGGCCGAGGTCCTTGGTCTCGATCTTGATGGCGCCGGTCACCTCGTCACGGGCCTTCTTGAACTCACGGAGGCCACGGCCGACGCTGCGGCCCAGGTCGGGGAGCCGTCGCGGTCCGAAGACCAGCAAGGCGATGACCAGGATGACGACAAGTTCGGTGGGGCCGAGGTTCGGCACAGTGGGTGGCTCCCTTGGGTCGCAGGGCTTCAATGGTAGGGCCGTGCGGGGTGGCGGTCAACGCGGCCACACCGCGCGGCGCCGGGGCGGGGCGACCGGTGCCGTGGATCCGCCGCCGGTCCGCACTGGTCGCGAGTGCCTGACCTTGGCGGACGATCGTTGCGAAACTGCCTGCAAATCAGCGATGATGCCTCCCTCCGCCGCGAGGGTCATGCTAGTTGCACCGAGCGGAAACGCTCTGGTATATTCGCCGCGGTCGACTCTCGCCGCTCTTCAAGGGATCGGCGTGTGTCCAACCGTTGAAGCTATGACGAGCGCACATCTCACGAGTTGGCTGTATGTCTGGGCGTACCTGATCGCCGGGGCGGCGCTTGTCGTTGTCATCCTCCTGCTCTCCAAGCTGATCAACCCGCATCACCCGAGTCCCGAGAAGCTGCAGGCCTACGAGTGCGGGATCCCGATGGTCGGCAACCCCTGGGCCCCGTTCGCGGTCCGCTACTACCTGGTCGCCCTGAACTTCCTCGTGTTCGAGGTCGAGGCCGTCTTCCTCTTTCCCTGGGCGCTCAGCTTCCGCGAGCTCGGCACCGCCGGCTTCGTCAAGATGATGATCTTCATCGGCGTGCTCGCCTGGGGTCTGGTGTACGCGTGGCGCAAGGGGGCCCTGAGTTGGGCCTGAGCGACGACGTCCTCCGCATGGTGCCCGACCGCCTCAAGGTCTCGTACCCCAAGCTGAGCGACTTCTCCGAGCCCAACGTCGTCACGACGACGGCCGACCTGGTGTTCGCGTGGGCGCGCTCCCGCTCCGTGTTTCCCTTCACCTACGGCCTCGCCTGCTGCGCGATCGAGATGCTGAGTTCCGGCTTCGCCCGCTTCGACGTCGCGCGCTACGGCATGGAGGTCTTCCGGCCCACGCCCCGTCAGTGCGACCTGATGATCGTGGCCGGCACCGTCAACGAGAAGATGGCCCCGGTGCTCAAGCGCCTCTACGACCAGATGTCAGAGCCCAAGTGGGTCATCGCGATGGGTGCCTGCGCGACCAGCGGCGGCCCGTTCTACGACGGCTACAACGTCGTCAACGGCGTCGACAAGATCGTCCCCGTCGACGTCTACATCCCCGGCTGTCCGCCTCGTCCCGAGGCGCTGTTCCAGGGCCTCCTCGAGCTGCAGAAGGTGATCAGGCAGTACAAGTTCGTGCCCGAGCTCCCCGAACCGGCCGAGCGGTCCTGAGGCGGGGGGCGTATGGCGCGTGAGATAGGGACGGTCGCGATCTCGCTGGACGAGCTCGCCGAGCGGCTCGGCGCCGACTTCGGCGCCGAGCTCGGCGAACTCCGCGTCCAGGAGCCCGACACGTTGGTCGCTCGGGTCGAGCGGGCCAAGCTCCACGATGTCGCCGAGCGGCTCAAGGCCCACGAGCTCGGCCACGAGACACTCAATTTCATCGCCGCGGTCGATCATGTCCGCCATCTCGAGGCCGTCTACCACGTCTACTCGTGGCACACGAACACCTCGCTCGAGCTGCACGTCGAGGTGCCGCGCGGCAAGGCCGAGCTCGACACCGTGACCGATGTCTGGCCGGGGGCCGACTGGCACGAGCGCGAGGCGTGGGACATGATGGGCATCCGTTTCATCGGCCATCCGGACCTGCGCCGGATCCTGCTCAAGGACGACTTCATCGGTCACCCTCTCCGCAAGGACTACGTCGACCGCGCCGAGAACCATCCGCATGCCTGACCAGTTCGTGACAGCCGAGCCCGACGAGGCCATGAAGCTCGCGATCCGGCGGGTCGAAGAGGCGACCGCCGCCGGCAAGGGCTCCTATCTCGAGGGTCTCGAGCTCAACCAGGTGATCGTCAACATGGGGCCGCAGCACCCCTCGACCCACGGGGTGCTGCGTCTCGTCGTCACCCTCGACGGCGAGCTCGTCAAAGACGTGATCCCGGTCATCGGCTACCTGCACCGCTGCAAGGAGAAGCTCGCCGAGCGGCGCACGTACTACCAGTACATCCCCATCGTCGACCGCACCGAGTACGTCGCGAGCATGAACTGCGAGTGGGCGTACGTGCTGGCCGTCGAGAAGCTCGCGGGCATCGTGCCGACGCGGCGCGCCGAGTTCATCCGTGTCATCACCGGCGAGCTCATGCGCATCGCCAGCCACCAGGTCGCGATCGGCACCTTCGTCGCCGACCTCTCGCCGCTCGGCACGGCCATGATCTTCTACTGCTTCAACGATCGTGAGCGCATCCTCGACCTTCTCGAAGAGGTCAGCGGCGCGCGCATGATGTTCAACTACTTCCGCTTCGGTGGCGTGCGCTACGACCTGCCCGCCGGCTGGGTCGAGAAGTGCCGCGAGCTCATGAAGGCGATGCCGAAGCTCATCGACGAGTACGAGTCGCTCGTCAAGGACAACGCCATCTTCCTGCAGCGCAGCATGGGCAAGGGCGTCATCACTCAGCAGGACGTGGTCGACTACGGCATCACCGGGCCCAACGCCCGCGCCTCGGGCATCGCCCAGGACCTGCGCCGTACGCGGCCCTACTCGGTCTACCCCGAGCTCGACTTCGAGGTCTGCACCGCCGAGCACGGCGACGTGTTCGACCGCTACCAGGTGCGCATCGAGGAGATGCGCGAGTCGGTGAAGATCATCGAGCAGTGCCTCGACATGCTGCCGCGCGGGCCCGTCCAGATCGGCAGCCTGCGCGCGCCGTACGTCATCACGCCGCCGCCCGGCTCCTGTTACGTCGGGCAGGAGAACCCGCGCGGCGAGTACGGTGTCTACATCGTCTCCGACGGGTCGCGCTACCCGTACCGTCTGAAGTACCGCGACCCGTGCTTCTGCAACCTGCAGCTCTTCGGCAAGCTGCTGCCCGGCAACAAGATCGCCGAGGCGGTCGCCATCTCCGGCAGCATCGACCTCGTGCTGGGAGGGATCGACCGCTAGATGGCTTGGTACTGGGAGATCCTGCGCGCCGTCCTCGTGATCGTCATCGCCTACATGGTGGTGTTCGTCTCGGCGCTCGTGAACATCCTCTTCGAGCGCCGCGTCCTCGCCTTCATGCAGGACCGTCTCGGTCCCAACCGCACCGGGCCGCAGGGTGTGCTGCAGAGCGTCGCCGACGCCCTCAAGATGATGGGCAAGGAGGACTTCCGCCCGGCGCTGGCCGACCCGGTCCTGTTCACGCTGGCGCCCATCATGGTGATGATCGGCGCCGTGACCGTGCAGCTCGTGATGCCCTACTCCAAGGGCTTCACGCCACGCGACCTCGACGTCGGGCTCATCTACATCGTCGCCGTGACCGGGTTCACGACCATCGCCATCCTCGTCGGCGGCTGGTCGTCGCGCAACAAGTACGCCCTGGTCGGCGCCCTGCGCTCGGCGGCGCAGATGATCTCGTACGAGATCCCCATGCTCCTGGCTCTCGTCGTCGTCGCGCTCTGTGCCGGTTCGCTCAGTCTCGACACCATCGTCGACCTGCAGAGCGGCTACCGCTGGCTCGCCTTCGTCGCACCCTTCACCTTCCTGATCTACGGGATCGCCGCCATCAGCGAGCTCAACCGCGGCCCGTTCGACCTGCCCGAGGCCGAGTCGGAGCTGGTGGCGGGCTACGGCTCGGAGTACTCGGGCATGCGCTTCGGCATGTTCTTCCTCAACGAGTACGCCGGCATGACCATCATGTCGATGATCGCCGTCGCTCTCTTCTTCGGAGGCTGGCACGGCCCCGGCGAAGACCTGCTCGAGATCGGGGGCATCTACTTCGTCCCGTTCTTCTGGTTCATCCTCAAGACGTACGTGCTGGTCTTCACGCTGGTCTGGGTGCGCCTGTCGCTGCCGCGCCTCCAGGTCGACCAGCTCATGGGCTTCGCCTGGAAGGTCCTGATCCCCGCCGGCCTGCTCAACATCGCCGGCGTGGCGGCCGCGATCCTCTGGGTGCCGAACTGGCGCATCGGGGTGGCGGTCTTCAGCTGGGTCGCCCTCGTCGCGTTCGTGGGCCTCTTCGACCCGGTCTTCAAGTGGCACCTGCGCAGAGAGCGCGGGCGCGCGCCGGTGGTGACGTCGTAATGCTCGGCATGTTCAAAGCCATGCGCACGACGATCAAGCACCTTCCGCGCAAGAAGATCACCGTGCAGTACCCCGAGGAGCGCCCGGCGCTGCCCGAGCGCAGCCGGGGCCTCTTCCGGGTGGTCATCGACCCGGTGAGCGGCGAGCCGCGCTGCCGCGCCTGCACGCTCTGCGAGACCAACTGCCCGGTGCAGGTCATCCGCGTCAACTACGAGAGCAAGTACGAGCTGCCGGTGCCCAACGCGGCGCGCATCGCCGACGCCCGCGTCGACCTGCAGCCGCCGGTCGACATGGCGCTGCTCACGCCGGTGCTCGACGACTGGCGGGAGCACGGCACCGGGCTCATCACGGTGCTGCAGCACACGCAGGAGGAGTTCGGCTACCTGCCGCGCGTCGCCATCGACGAGATCTCGAGGCAGACCGGCGTCAGCCTCTCGCAGATCTACGGCGTCGCCACCTTCTACAATCAGTTCCGTCTCTCGCCGGTCGGCAAGTACGTGATCGACGTCTGCCACGGCACCGCCTGTCACGTGGCCGGCGCGCCGCTCATCACGGCGGCCCTCGAGGAAGAGCTCGGGGTCGACGAAGGCAAGACCACCAAGGACATGCTGTTCACCCTGAGTTCGGTGGCCTGCATGGGCGCCTGCTCGCAGGCGCCCGTGATGCGCATCGGCGAGGAGACCTACGGCAACCTGACCCCCGACCGGACCCGCAAGATCATTCGCGACACGATGGCGAGCGTGGGCGCCGTCAAGGGGTGACCGAGGCCATGAGCGACGAGCACACGACACACGAGAGCGACGCCCGCAACGTCAAGGTGGAGCAGGCCGGCGACGGCCGCCTCCGGGTGACCGTCTGCGCCGGCACCGCCTGCGTCTTCGCCGGCTCGATGGCCGTCCACGAGGCCTTCGTCGAGGAGGTCAAGGCGGCCGGTCTCGAGGACACGGTCGACGTCACGATCATCGGTTGTCACGGGCTCTGCTCGCAGAGCCCCGTGGTGGTCTGCTCGGACGACATCTTCTACGGCGGTCTGCGCCCGCGCGACGTCAAGACGGTCGTCACCGAACACTTCGTCGGCGGGACCCCTGTCGAGAAGCACATGTACAAGGATCCGGCGACCGGCGAGGTCGTGCGCGACTGGCACGAGATCGGCTTCTACAAGCAGCAGCATCGCATCGCCCTGCGGAACGTCGGTGTCGTGAACCCCGAGAGTCTCGACGAGGCCCTCGCCCGCGGCGGCTACGAGGCCGCGCGCACGGCGCTCACCACGATGACACCGCAGGAGATCATCGACGTGGTCACGGCGTCGGGCTTGCGCGGCCGCGGCGGGGCCGGCTTCCCGACCGGCACGAAGTGGAAGTTCGCGCGCCAGTCGCCGGGTGAGGAGAAGTACCTCATCTGCAACGGCGACGAGGGCGACCCCGGTGCCTTCATGGACGCCTCCATCATGGACGGCGATCCGCACTCGGTCATCGAGGGCATGCTCATCGGCAGCTACGCGATCGGCGCGCACCAGGGCTACGTCTACGTGCGCGCCGAGTATCCGCTGGCCGTGAGGCGGCTCACCAAGGCGATCGCCGACGCCGAGGCGCGAGGGTACCTCGGCGACGACGTCTTCGGCACGGGGTGGAGCTTCCACCTGCATTTGAAGCTCGGCGCCGGCGCTTTCGTCTGCGGCGAGGAGACCGCGCTGATCGCCTCGATCGAGGGCAAGCGCGGCATGCCGCGCACGCGCCCGCCCTACCCCGCGGTCTCCGGGCTCTGGGGCAAGCCGACCAACATCAACAACGTCGAGACGCTCTCCAACATCCCCTGGATCATCGCCAACGGCGCCGAGACGTACGCTGCCCTGGGCGTCGAGACGAGCCGCGGCACCAAGGCCTTCTCGCTCGCCGGCAAGCTCGTCAACGGCGGCCTCGCCGAGGTCCCCATGGGCTCGACCCTGCGCCACATCGTCTTCGACGTCGGCGGCGGCATCAAGGACGGCCGCGAGTTCAAGGCGGTGCAGCTCGGCGGCCCCTCGGGCGGCTGCGTGCCGGCCAGGCTGCTCGACACCCCGGTCGACTACGAGAGCCTCGCCGCGACCGGCGCCATCGTCGGCTCCGGCGGCATGGTCGTCGTCGACGACCAGACCTGCATGGTCGACCTGGCGCGCTTCTTCCTCGACTTCACCCAGAAGGAGAGCTGCGGCAAGTGCGTCCCCTGCCGGCTCGGCACCAAGCGCATGCTCGAGATCCTCGACCGCATCCGCGAGGGCGACGGTCGCGAAGGTGACATCGAGACCCTCGAGGAGCTCTCGCACTACATCATCGACGGCACCCTGTGCGCCCTGGGCGGCACCGCGCCGAACCCGGTGCTCACGACGATCAAGTACTTCCGCGAGGAGTACGAGGCGCACGTCAACGAGAAGCGCTGTCCGGCGGGCAAGTGCAAGGCCCTCATCACCTACACCATCGACGCCGAGGCCTGCACCGGCTGCGGCCTCTGCGCCAAGAAGTGCCCGACCAGCGTCATCGCCGGCGACAAGAAGCAGCCCCACGTCATCGACGTCGCCGGCTGCATCAAGTGCGACACCTGCCGCCAGGTCTGCAAGTTCGACGCGGTGAAGATCCGCTCGGGCATCGCCCAGATGGCAGAGGTGTGACGGGCATGGCGACGACGGCCGACGACATCAGGACGAAGGAGACCGTGCGCCCCGACCAGGTCACGCTGACCATCGACGACCAGGAGGTCGTCTGCGAGCTCGGTGAGACGATCCTCGAGGCCGCGCAGCGGGTCGGCATCCACATCCCGACCCTGTGCTACGAGGCGCGCCTGCCGGCCACGGCCGCCTGCCGCATCTGCATGGTCGAGGTCGAGGGCGCGCGCAAGACGCTGCCGAGCTGCTCCACGGCGGCGGCCGAGGGCATGGTCGTACACACCGGCACCGAGCGAGTGCGGGCGATGCGGCACCTCTATCTCGAGCTGCTGCTCTCCGACCACAACTCGTTCTGCACGCCGCCCTGCCGCGACGCTTGTCCGACGCACATCAAGATCCCGCAGTTCCTCGAGTACATCGCCCAGAAGGACTACAAGAACGGGGTCCGCAAGCTGCGCGAGGACCTGCCCTTCCCCGCGATCCTCGGCCGCGTCTGCCCGCGCCCCTGCGAAGGGCCGTGCCGCCGGCAGCTCGTGGAGCACCCGATCACCATCTGCTGGATGCACCGTTTCATGGCCGACCAGTGCATCGACGAGGAGCAGACCGGCGAGCTCCTGTTGCCGGTCGAGCCGAAGCCCGACACGGGCAAGCGCATCGCCATCATCGGCGGCGGGCCGGCCGGTCTGGCCTGCGCCTTCTACGCCCGGCTCGAGGGCCACTCCGTCAAGATCTTCGAGGCTTTGCCCAAGACGGGCGGGATGCTGCGCTACGGCATCCCCAGCTATCGCCTGCCGCGCGACCTCCTCGAGAAGGAGCTCAACGTGCTCTGGCGCATGGGCGTCGAGCTGCAGGTCGATTCGCGCCTCGGCGTCGACTACCAGCTCGAGGACCTCTTCGACCAGGACTTCGACACCGTCTTCCTCGCCATGGGCGCCTTCAACTCCAACGACATGCGGGTCGACGGCGAGGACGCCGACGGCGTGGTCACCGCGGTCGACTTCCTCGGCGAGCTCGAGCTCACCGGCGACGTGCACGTCGGCGAGAAGGTCACGGTCATCGGCGGCGGCTTCACCGCCATGGACGCCTGCCGCACCTCGATCCGCAAGGGCGCCAAAGAGGTCACCTGCCTCTACCGCCGCTCGCGCAAGGAGATGCCGGCGCCACCATACCGAGGTCGACGAGGCCGAGGAGGAGGGCGTCAAGCTCGAGCTGCTCTGCGCCCCAGTCAGGGTCGTCGTCGACGCCGCCAACAAGGTCACGGGCATCGAGATGCAGCGCATGGAACTCGGCGAGCCCGACGCCTCGGGTCGCCGTCGGCCCGTACCGGTCGAGGGCAGCGAGTTCGTCATCGAGTGCGATCAGATCATCACCGCGATCGGCCAGTACCCGAAGCTCGACGGCACCAGCGAGGAGCAGGGCGTCAAGCGCACCAAGTGGCGCACCGTGCAGGTCGACGACTTCACCTTCCAGTCCGCCGACCCCCGCATCTTCGCGGGCGGCGACTGCGTGCTCGGCGCGCAGACGGTGATCCAGGCGGTCGCCCAAGGCAAGAAGGCGGCCTGGAGCATGGACGCCTATCTGCGCGGCGAGGACATGGCCGACGTTGCGAGCAGCTTGCGCGAGCTCAAGGCGACACCGTTCTTCAACGCCCTCTCGGCGAAGACCGACCTCGATCCCCGCATCCAGCGGATGGCCGAGATCCCGCCGGTCTTCATCGACATGACCACCGACGTCAGCCGTCCCGAGCCGCCGGCCGAGATGCCCAAGCTCGGGCCCGACGAGCGCCGCGCGAACTTCAAGCAGATCGAGCTGGGCTTCAGCGAGGACGAGGCCGTGCGCGGCGCCGAGCTCTGCCTCGACTGCTACTGCCCGGCCAACGGCAAGTGCGACCTGCAGCGCTACGGCATCGAGTACGAGGTCTTCAGCAACCGGTTCCACGGCGGCGCGGCTCACGACTACGAGGCCGACTTCCGTCACGATTTCATCATGCGCGAGCCCAACCGCTGCATCAGCTGCGGCCGCTGCGTCCGCGTCTGCCGGCTCGAGGTCGGGTCGAGCTGCTACGACAACATGGGGCGCGGGTTCGATTCGATCGTCTCGACCCCCGACAACATGCCGCTGCAGATGGTCGGCTGCGTCTCCTGCGGCAAGTGCGCCGAGACCTGCCCGACCGGCTCGATCGAGACCAACCCGCGCCTGCTGGCCAGCTACGATCTCGACGAGAGCCGCTGCATGTTCTGCGGCGAGTGCGTCGAGGTCTGCCCGTACGACGCGCTCGAGCAGACCGAGTTCTTCGAGCTCGCCGGCTTCAGCCGCACGGCGCTGGCGCGCGAGTCGCTGCTACGTGCGCGAGCCGCGCCCGGTCGATCCGCTGCGCGAGGCGCTCCCCGACCTGGTGCCGCACGTGCGCGACTCGGTCCTCGGCCATGGCTGGACCTGGGATCCCATCAAGGACGAGAAGGTCGACCTCGAAGCCTTCTTGGAGCGTGACGGCGACGCTGCGAAGCCGTCTCGGGAGGAGATCTGATGCCGGGCGGCGACTTTCACCCCGTGCTCTTCGTCATCGTCTCCGTCTGGATCCTCGTCTGCGCACTCGGTGTCGTGCTCTTCAAGAAGATCGTCTACTCGGCGGTCGCGATGGTCTTCTGCTTTCTCGGTGTGGCCTTCGCCTATGCGCTGCTGAACGCGGCCCTGGTCGCCGTCATCCAGATCCTGGTCTACGTCGGGGCCATCTCGGTGGTGGTCATGTTCGCGATCATGCTCACCGAGGCCCAGCACGGCAACTACCCCCTGTTCTTCAATCGTCAGACGGTCGCCGCCGCGCCGCTCGCGCTGGCCGCGGCGGCCATCGTCTCCGCGGCCATCGTCAGCGCGGGCGTCGTCGACGTCGGCGAGATCTCGCTCAACCCCGGGCTGCACGAGATCTCGCAGCTGCTGTTCAACGCCTACGTGCTGCCCTTCGAGCTCGTCTCGCTGGTGCTGCTGGCGGCGATGGTCGGCGCGATCCTGTTGGCACGGCAGGAGGAGGGTGAGCGGCGATGACGGCTCTCGAGTGGTGGCTCGTCCTCAGCGTGCTGCTCTTCTGCATCGGCGCCTTCGGCGTGCTGGCGCGGCGCAACATCGTCCTGATCGTCATGAGCCTTGAGCTCATGCTCAACGCCGTCAACATCGCGCTCGTCGCGATCGCCAACTTCCGCACCGGCTCTCCGGGCGCCGGCATCATGTTCGCGCTCTTCATCATCACGCTCGCCGCCGCCGAGGTGGCGATCGGCCTCGCCATCGTCGTGGCCAACTATCGCACCCGCCGCACCGTCCAGGCCGACAGCTTCAGCGAGCTGAAGGGGTAATCGTGCATCGACCACCACAGGAGCAGCGCCCGTGAGCACGATCATCGCTCTCATCCCGCTGCTGCCTTTCGCGGGCTTCGTGGTGACGCTTCTCGTCGGCAAGCGTCTCTTCGGCCGTCACGCGCATGTGCTCGCGACGGCCCTCGTCACCGCGTCCTGCGCCCTCTCCGTGATCGTCTTCGCGCAGATCTTCGGGCACCCCGAGGAGCCGCTCGAGGTCAGTCTCTTCACGTGGGTCACCGCCGGCGAGTTCACGGTGCAGTGGGGCTACTACGTCGACTCGCTGACCGCCATCATGCTGATGGTGGTGAGCGTCATCGGCATGCTCGTGCACTACTACTCGATCGGCTACATGCACGGCGACGAGGGCTACTACCGCTTCTTCGCCTACCTCAACCTCTTCATGTTCGCCATGTTCGTGCTGATCCTGGCGGACAACTTCCTGCTGCTCTTCCTGGCCTGGGAGGGCGTCGGTCTGTGCTCCTACCTGCTGATCGCCTTCTGGTTCCGCAAGAAGAGCGCGAGCCAGGCGGGCAAGAAGGCGTTCCTCGTCAACCGCGTCGGCGACTTCGGCTTCACCCTGGGCATGTTCCTCATCTTCGCGACCACCGGGACGCTGCGCTTCACGGGCGTGTTCGGCGAAGCCGAGACGATCGGCTCGGCGACGATGGCCTGGATCTGCCTGCTTCTCTTCACCGGCGCGATCGGCAAGAGCGCCCAGTTCCCGCTGCACGTGTGGCTGCCCGACGCGATGGAAGGCCCCACCCCGGTCAGCGCGCTGATCCATGCCGCCACCATGGTCAACGCCGGTGTCTACATGGTGGCGCGCGCCTATCCGCTCTTCATCCACTCCGAGGCGACGATGCTCGTCGTCATGATCGTCGGCACCTTCACGGCCATCTACGCGGCGTACATCGCGATCACCCAGAACGACATCAAGAAGGTGATCGCCTACTCGACCATCTCGTCGCTGGGTTTCATGTTCATGGCCCTCGGGTCCGGCGCCTGGGTGGCCGGCATCTTCTACCTCTTCGCCCACGGCTTCTTCAAGGGCCTGTTGTTCCTCTGCTCGGGCTCGGTGATCCACGCCATGGGCGGCGAGCAGGACATGCGCAAGATGGGCGGGTTGCGCACGCGCATCCCGGTCACGTTCTGGACCATGATGATCGGCGCCGTCGCGCTCATCGGCGTCTTCCCGCTCTCCGGTTTCTGGGCGAAGGACGAGATCCTCGGCGGCGCCTTCGTGGGCGGCTACTATGTGGTCTGGGCGGTCGGCATCCTCACGGCCTTCCTCACCGCGGTCTTCGCCTTCCGGCTCATGTTCATGACCTTCTTCGGCGAGTCGCGCGCCTCCGAGGAGGTGCAGCACCACGTCCACGAGTCGCCCCTGGTGATGACGCTGCCGCTCGTCGCGCTGGCGATCCCGTCGGCCGCGCTCGGCGCGCTGGTAGGGTGGCCGCCGGAGGCGGGCTGGATCCACACCTTCCTCGAGTCCGTGTTCTTCGAGGTGCACCACGAGGAGTTCGTCTGGCTCGGCGAAGGCGGCGCGCTCATGATCCTCTCGACGGCCGTGGTGCTGATCGGCGTCTACCTCGCCTACGTGATGTACCTCGAGCGCCCCGCGCTTCCCGCCCGGCTGGCGGCGCGGCTGCCGTGGGCCTACGAAGCCTCGCTCAACAAGATGTACATGGACGAGATCTACGAGGTGGCGCCGATCCGGAGCACCGTGAGCTTTGCGGGCTGGCTGTGGACGGCCTTCGACGACGCGGTCATCGACGGCGCCGTCAACGGCCTCGCCCGCGGCTGGGCGTGGGTCGGCGCCGGCCTTCGGCCGTTGCAGACCGGCCGTCTGCAGAACTACGCACTCGCCATCTTCGCCGGCATGATCGTCCTCGTCGTCGTCGTGCGCTGGCTGTGAGAGGGGAGGCGAGATGAGCTGGAGCGAGCAGATCGGCTTCCCGATCCTCTCCGTGATGACCTATCTGCCCCTCGCGGGGGTCCTCGTCATGCTGCTCGTCGCGCGCGGCCGGCCGGTCGTCTACAAGGCGATCGCCCTGGCGACGACGCTGACCGCCTTCGTGCTCAGCGTCGTCATGCTCGTCGCGTTCGAGCGCGACCGGCCGGGCATGCAGTTCGTCGAGGACTTCGAGTGGGTCTCCCAGCTCAACATCCGCTACGGCTTCGGGATCGACGGCATCTCCGCCCTGCTGCTCGCCCTGACCACGCTGCTCGGCGTCATCGTGATCGTCGGCAGCTGGAACTACGTGAAGGACCGCGAGATGGGCTTCTTCATCTCGCTGCTGCTGCTGCAGACCGGCATGGCCGGCGTCTTCTGCGCGACCGACCTCTTCCTCTTCTATATCTTCTGGGAGGCCATGCTGGTGCCGATGTACTTCCTCATCGGTATCTGGGGCGGCCCGCGGCGTATCTACGCGGCCATCAAGTTCTTCCTCTTCACGCTGGTCGGCAGCCTGCTCATGCTGGTCGCGATCATCGCCGTCGTGTACTACGTCAACTCGCGCACCGGGGCTCTCACCTTCGATATCCAGGAGTTGAGCAGCCAGGTGCTGCCCTACCGGCTCCAGGTCTGGGCGTTCCTCGCTTTCTTCGCGGCGTTCGCCATCAAGGTGCCGATGTTCCCGGTCCACACCTGGCTGCCCGACGCCCACGTCGAGGCGCCGACCGCCGGGTCGGTGATCCTGGCCGGCGTCCTGCTCAAGATGGGCGGGTATGGCATGCTGCGCTTCTGTCTGCCGTTCTTCCCCGACGCCGCCGTCGACTTCGTGCTTCCCGTGCTCGCGCTTTCGGTGGTGGCCATCGTCTACGGGGCGCTCGTCTCGCTGGTGCAGAAGGACCTGAAGAAGCTGGTCGCCTACTCGAGCGTGAGCCACATGGGCTTCGTGACCGCGGGCATCTTCGCGTCGATCGCGGTGCTCGGCAACGCGGTGGGCATGGAGGGCGCGATCCTCGTGATGCTGAGTCACGGGGTGCTCACGGGCGCCCTCTTCCTCATGGTCGGCTTCCTCTACGAGCGCACGCATACGCGTGAGATCGCCGCCATGGGCACCCTGGCGAAGCCGCTGCCGGTGATGGCCGGCTTCTTCCTGTTCTTCGTGCTCGGCTCGCTCGGCCTGCCGGGCCTCAGCGGCTTCGTGGGCGAGTTCCTCAGCTTGCTCGGGCTCTTCCAGTACTCGCATTGGATGGCGGCGATCGCCGCCCTCGGCGTGATCCTCGCCGCCTGCTACCTGCTCTGGATGTACCAGCGCGTGTTCTTCAACGACCGCGGCGACGACGACGTGCGGCCGCTCGAGCCGCTGCGTGACCTCGGCGCTCGCGAGATCGTCGCCCTCGTGCCGCTCGTCGTCTTCGCGGTCTGGATCGGCGTCTACCCGAACACCTTCCTCGAGTTCCTGCACGTGCCCGTGCAGGAGATCCTCGACCGCGTCACACCCGCCCTGCCCGAGGCCGGTTCCAGCGGGCTCTCCCAGGTCTTCGACTTCGCCAAGGGGCTCTTCTGATGTACGAGAACTCGGTGATCCTGGTCCTGCCCGGCCTCGTGGTGGTCGTGACCGCGCTGGTGCTGCTGCTCGTCGACCTCGTCGTCACCCGCAAGGCCGTGCTCGCCTGGATCGCCTGCGGTGGCCTTGTGGCCGCCGCCGCCGTGGCGCTCGGGCAGTGGATGCGCATCGAGGACGGCGTCGTCAGCTTCGCCGGCCGCGAACCTCAGGCCGGGTTCAACGGCATGATCGCCAACGACAAGTACGCCCTCTACGCCGTGCTGCTCTTCTGCGGGATCGGCGTGCTCACCGTGCTGCTCTCCGACGCCTACATCACGCGGCACCGCGACCCGAACGGCGAGTTCTACGGGCTGCTCCTGCTCGTCGTGGTCGGCATGATCGGCATGGCCGTCTCGACCGACCTCATCGCCCTCTACATCAGCTTCGAGCTCATGTCGCTGCCCACCTACGTGCTGGCGGGCTCGCTGCGCGGCGACGCACGCTCCGGTGAGGCGTCGATCAAGTACTTCGTCAACGGCGCCTTCGCCTCTGCGATCCTGGCCTTCGGTCTGGCCCTGCTCTACGGCGCGACCGGCCAGACCAACTACGCGCGCATCGCCGAGAGCCTCGCCGGACTGGGCGACGAGACGAGCGGCATCGCGATCGTGGCACTCGTCCTGGTCGTCGTCGGCTTCGCCTTCAAGATCTCGGCGGTTCCGTTCCACAGCTGGGCGCCGGACGTCTACGAGGGCGCCCCCACGCCGGTCACCGCCTTCATGTCGGTGGGCCTCAAGGCCGGCGCCTTCCTCGGTTTCCTCAAGCTGTTCACGGTGGCGGCAGCCGGCGCGGCGGAGCCGTGGACCGACGCCCTCGTCATCCTTGCGGTGATCACGATGGTGGTCGGCAACGTGCTCGCCCTGCCGCAGCGCAACCTCAAGCGCATGCTGGCCTACTCGAGCATCGCCCACGCCGGGTATCTCACCTTGGGCCTCATCGCGGTCGGCGGCTCAGGGAGCTCGGCCGGGTCGAGCGCCATCCTCTTCTACCTGGCCGGCTACGCGGCGATGAACCTGGGCGCCTTCGGCGTCCTCATCTGGATCCGCAACCGTCGCGCCTTCGGTTACACGCTCGACGAGGTCACCGGCTTGGGTCGCAGCATGCCGGTCGCGGCGCTTGCGCTCTCTGCCTTCATGCTGTCGCTGACCGGTATCCCGCCGACCATCGGGTTCTGGGGCAAGTTCTACCTGTTCACGGCGGTCATCGACGCCGGCTACACGTGGCTCGCGATCGTCGCCGTCGTGATGAGCGCCGTCTCGGCCTTCTACTACCTGCGCGTCGTCTGGCTCATGTACTTCAGCGAGCGGCCGGACGAGCTGACGGTGGAGCCCGATCCCGCCGGACGCTCGCTCGGCGTCATCGTCGCCTTGGGCATCGCCGCAGCCGGCGTCCTTGCGATCGGCCTCTACCCGCAGCCGGTGCTGCGCGCCGCCGAGGTGGCCTTGCGCGTGGTCATCGGCGGCTGACGCCGCCGGCCGTGAGCCCCTTCGGGCGGCGTGAGCCGTGGACCCGCGCGTGAGGACCCCGTCGTGAACCTGCTGTTCGTCGGCGACGTGTTCGGCCGGCCCGGCCGCGACGCTCTTCTGAGCTGGCTGCCCGGGTTCGTCGCAGACCGCGCGGTCGACTTCGTGATCGTCAACGGTGAGAACGTGGCGAACGGCGCCGGCATCACCTCCAAGCTCGCCCTCCGGCTGCTCGACGGCGGCGTCGACGTGCTCACGACCGGCAACCACATCTGGCGCCAGAGGGAGGTCTTCGACTTCCTGGCGCGCGACGAGCGCATCGTGCGGCCGGCCAACTACCCGGAGGGGGCGCCGGGTCGGGGTCTCACCGTGCGTCCGGCCCGCGACGGCGGCTCCGTGGCCGTCATCAACCTCGCGGGCAGCCTCTTCATGGACACCGGCCTCAGCCCCTTCCGCGCGGTCGACCGGCTGGTCGACGAGGCGGCGCGGAGTGCCGAGACCATCGTCGTCGATCTGCACGCCGAGGCGACCAGCGAGAAGGTGGCGATGGGTCACCACCTCGACGGTCGCGTCACCCTGGTCGTGGGCACGCACACGCACGTGCAGACCTCGGACGCCCGCGTGCTCCCGCGCGGGACCGCCTACATCACCGACGTCGGCATGACCGGCCCGTCCGAGTCGGTCATCGGCGTCAGGACCGACGTCATCCTGCGGCGCTTCCTCACCGAGATGCCGCAGCAGTTCGAGGTGGCGGAGGGGCCGGTGCGCATCGACGCCGTGCTGGTCGCGGTCGAGGGCGGCCGCGCCCGCTCGATCGAGACGCTCGAGACGATCGTCTAGCCGCTCGAGGGCGAGCAGGACCGCCGGGACGCCGGCGCACGCCGGGTCCGGAGTCGCCCGTTGTCAGGCTTGTATACGGCCTCTTCCTCTCCTCGTACATGTCTTCGCCGATTCGATGTTGCCTCTTTCGGGTAGTCGGGAGACGATAGAGAGGAGCGAGAGTCACTGCAGAGACTCTCGGGCGGGCCACCTACAGCAGGGGCGCTGTACTCATGAAGGTTGACGAGACCATGACCGCGGGCGCTGTCGTCCTTGAAGGGCGCAGTCGATCGCTGCAACTTGTGCCTGTCGCCGATGTTGCCGATACAGTCAACGTGGGCGAAAGCACGTGGCACAACGAACTGATCGCGAGGCGCGTAGCAGGAGCGAGGACGCGCGCCATGAGACGACGACGTCCGGCCTGGCTGCGTCAGGTCGCGACGCTCGGCGCCGACGTGGTCGGACTCGTCCTGAGTGCCTTCGCCGCGGTCTGGGCGGCGGGATCGCTCGGAGGGGTGCCGCTCGTCGGCCGTCTGGTGAACGCTTTCCCGGACGGGGCGACGGCCGATCTCTGGCTTCTGCTGGTCCTCACGCCCGTCTGGATCTTCGCGTTGTACGTCTTCGGCCTCTATCGGGAGCCCGGACGCAGCATCGGGGGCGCGACCGCCCTCGAGGCGTTGAACGGCCTGTCCGCGCTGACGGCCGCCAGCTGGCTGGTCTTCACCACCATGGTCTTCGTGAGCGGCGCCGAGGCGCCCGTGTCGGCGCTGATCGCCTTCTGGTTCGCCGCGGTGGTGCTCGTGCCGCTCGCGCGCTGGCTCTCGCGGGCGACCGTCTGGGCGCGCGAGAGCTTCGCCGAGCGGACCCTGATCGTGGGCGCCGGTGAGGTCGGCCACACTCTGGTCGACAAGATCGCGAAACACCCGGAGTACCGACTGGAGGTCGTCGGTTTCCTCGACGATGGCGAGCCGCTGCGCAACGGCAATGGGCCCGAGGTGCCGATACTGGGGACACTGGCCGACCTCGTGGAGATCATCGAGCGCGAGGATCTCGACCGCGTGATCGTCGCCTTCTCGAGGGCGCGCCACGGCGAGTTCCTGCGCCTCGTGCGCGCCTGCGCGGACCACGGTGTCAGGGTCAACATCGTGCCACGGCTCTTCGAGGTCGTGAGCTCGCGGGCGGGCGTCGACGACATCGAAGGTATCCCGCTGCTCGACGTCGGGCACGTCGAGTTGAGCCGGCTGAACATGGCCGTGAAGCGCACGTTCGACCTGGTCTTCGGCGGCGTCTTCTTCGTGCTGATCCTGCCGCTCCTCGCCGTGCTCGCCCTGCTCATCAAGCTGGACTCGCCCGGTCCCGTCCTCTTCCGCCAGCAGCGGATGGGCCGGGGCGGGCGCACCTTCGACATCTTCAAGTTCCGCTCGATGGGGAACGGGGCCGACAGCCTGCGCGACGAGCTCGCCGACCAGAACGAGTACTCGGGACCGATGTTCAAGATGAAGAGCGACCCCCGAGTGACGCGCGTCGGTGCCGCTCTGCGCCGCTGGAGCCTCGACGAGCTACCGCAGATCCTCAACGTCCTGAGAGGCGAGATGAGTCTCGTCGGGCCTCGGCCGCTGTGGACCGAAGAGGCGAAGCAGTGTCGGGGGTGGACGCAGAAGCGTCTGGACATCACGCCCGGCATGACCGGCCTCTGGCAGGTGCTTGGACGCAGCGACATCCCCTTCGATGAGATGGTGAAGCTGGACTACCTCTACGTCACCGCCTGGAGCCTCGGCTGGGACATCAAGCTGCTCCTGCAGACCATCCCCGCCGTGCTCGAGAAGCGCGGCGCGTACTGAGCCTCGGGCCGGGGCCGTCGTCAGGCTTCGGCCGGGACAACGCTCGGGTATACTCGCGGCGCCGCCGGCATGCCGGCGGCGCCGCGTCGTGCGAACGGGAGAGGGACTCGGTGAGGGATCCGCGCCACATCCTCGTGCTCGTCGAGAACCTGTCTGTCCCGTTCGACCGTCGCGTGTGGCACGAATGCACCACGCTGGTCGCCGCCGGCTACGACGTGTCCGTCATCTGTCCGCAGGGCGGGCGCCACGACCGCGAGGCTTTCGAGGAGCGGGACGGCGTCCGCATCCACCGCTATCCGCTGGGGTACCGGGCTTCCGCTCTGAGGGGCTATCCCCGCGAGTACTCGACGATGTTGTGGCGCACGGCAGCGCTCGCCCGGCGGATCTGGGCGGAGCGGCCGTTCGACGTGATCCACGCCTGCAACCCTCCGGACCTCTTCTTCCTCATCGGCCGTCTGTTCCGCGCGCGTGGCGTCGCGTTCGTCTTCGACCAGCACGACGCTAACCCGGAGATCATGATCGCCAAGAGGGGCGGCGAGGTGCGCGACGCGTTCCCCGAGCGAGTCGTCCGCTGGCTGGAGCGCAGGACGTACCGGCTGGCCGACGTCGTGATCTCGCCGAACGACTCCTACCGGGGGCTCGCGCTCGCCCGCGGCGGCAAGCGCGAGCAGGACGTCTTCGCCGTCCGCAGCGGGCCTCGCCGCGACGAGTTCGCGTCCGTCTCCGGGGACGGCTTCGATCGCCGCGGGCATCGCCACCTCGTCGCCTACCTCGGCGTCATGGGCGCGCAGGACGGCGTGGACCTGCTCGTGCGCGCCGTCGCGCGGCTCGTGCGCGAGGGGCATGACATCCTGCTGTACCTCGCCGGCGACGGCGAGAGCTACGAGAGCATCCGGCTCCTCGGTGAGGAGCTGGGGCTGGCCGGGTCCCTGCTGATGCCAGGCTTCCAGACGGCAGAGGAGTTCGAAGGGGCCCTTCTCGACGCCGACGTGTGCGTCGCGCCGGATCCGTCGAGTCCGTTCAACGACATCTCGACGATGAACAAGATCGTCGAGTACATGGCGCTGGGGCGCGCCTCCGTCGCCTTTCCGCTGCCGGAGAATATGGTGACGGGGCACGACGCGGTCGTCTATGCGCAGGAGCCGTCATGGGAAGGGCTCGCCGGGGCCATCGGCCGGCTGCTCGACGACGAGGAGGAGCGTCGACGCCTGGGGGTGCGCGCCCGCGAGCGCTTCGAGAGTGCGCTGGCATGGGAGTCCCAGGCGCCGCATCTGCTGGCCGCGTACGATCGCCTCAGGGAGAAGCTGAGCGGCCCCGGGGGCGGCGGGTGAGCCGCGGCGTCTTCCTCTCGTGGGCGCCGTTCTCGCGGCGTACGGAGACGCTGGCGCACGAGTTCGACCTCCGGGCGCGTTTCATCACGACGCCGTGGCCGAAGCGCCCGTGGACGGTGCCGCTGAAGTACCCGTGGCAGGCGGCCGTCACGGCGGCCGCGCTGGCGCCCGTCGCCGGCGAGTTCTGGGTGATGGCCCCGCCGCCGCCGGCGGTCGGCATGGCCGCCGCCGCCGCCCGTCTGCGCGGGGCGCCCCTCGTGGTCGACATGCACACGGTCGCGTTCTACGCTCGCGAGTGGCGGCTGCTCCGCCCGCTCGAGCTGCCGCTGCTGCGCCGCGCCACGGCGGTCGTCGTGACGAACGAGTCGCTCGCCGCGCAGGTGCGCGGCTGGGGTGCACGACCGTTCGTCTTGCCCGACCCGCTGCCGGCCGTGCCGGCGGAGGTCGGCGAGGTCGCCATCCAGCCCGGCCTGGTCACGGTCGTCGCCACCTACTCCAAGGACGAGCCGATCGAGATCCTGCCGGCGGTGGCGCGTGCGCTCCCCGAAGTGCAGATCGCCGTGACCGGGGCGCCGCGCGGCGATCTCGGCCCCTGGCCGCCAAATCTCACGCCCACCGGCTTCCTCGCGGACGCCGACTACTGGCGTCAGCTCGCGCGCTCCGAGGCGGTCGTCGTGCTCACGACCCGGCCGGAGACGCTCCTCTCGGGCGGATACGAGGCGCTCGTGCTCGGGCGGCCGCTGGTCACGTCCGATCACGCCGTCTTGCGCGACTACTTCGGCGACGCCGCTCTCTACGCGCGCGCCGATGCCGCGGCGCTGGCCGACGCCCTCGGGGCGGCGCTGGAGGGGAGCGAGGAGTACGCCGCGCGCATGTCATCGCTCGCCCGGGAGCGGCGCGTCGCGTGGGCCGCCGCCGCCGACGATCTGCGGGCTCGGCTGGGGCGCGCGCCGTGAGCGGTCTCGTCGCCGTCTTCTCGCCCGATCCCGTCGTGCGAGCCCTGGGTCCGGTCGCGCTCGACGACCTGGTCTCCATCGACGGCTACGTGACGCAGACGATCGAGACGGCGGAGGGATGGCTCGGCGTGGTCGGGTGGCCCGACGCGGTCTGCGTCCATGAGGGAGGCGGCGACGGGTCGCCGGGCGCCGCGGTCGCGTTCAGCGGAGACCTGCTCAACGCTCGCGTCCTCAAGCGCGAACTGGCGCTCCCCGCGACCGCGAGCGCCGCTCGGGTGGTCGCGGCGGGCTACGCGGCGTGGGGCGCCGAGGCGCTGTCGCGCTTCGAAGGCGCATTCGCGTTCGTGCTCCGAGACGCGGTCGCGAGGCGGACCGTGGCCTCATCCGACCCCTGCTGTGTGCAGCCGCTGCACGCGATACGGCTGGGCGCCGACGTGCTCTTCGCGAGCGAGGCGAAGGCATTCAGGCGACATCCGCGCTTCGCGGCACGGCTCGACCGCGAGGCGCTGGGCGAGCTGCTCGTCCTTGGGCACACCGTGAGCGGGCGGCCGTTGTTCGCCGGCGTCCTCGGGCTCCCCCACGGCAGCCACTTCGAGGTCGACGACGGTGATCTTCGCAGCGTTCGTCACTGGGACGTCGCGGCGTCGCCCCGAGGGCGGCTGCGCGGCGAGGCCTACGTGGATCGCTTGGCCGATGCCGCCGTCGAGCTCGCCGCTCTGGCGTACGGCGACGAGGGTGTCACCCTGCCCCTGACCGGCGGGCTCGACTCACGTCTCTTCGCCGCCCTGGCTCCTGTCGGAGCCGGCGTGAGCGCCGTGACGTTCGGCGACCCCGCGGACGACGACGTGAGTCTCGCCGCGCGCGTCGCCCTGGCTCGCGGCCTGCCGCACCGCACGTCGCCGCTCGAGCCCGCCTACGTCGCGCGCTTCGGCGGTGGGACCGTTTGGGCTCTCGAGGGGCGGCTCAGCCCTGTGGGCAACATCACCGGGGGTCTGATGCCCCGCCTGCTGCCCGCGCGCTTCTTCGTGAGTGGGGCGGGGGCCGCGGCGGGACGCCACTTCTTCCGCTCCGACATGCTGGTCCCGAACTGGGCGTGGAACCACGCGAGCGACGAGGAGTTCGAACGGGCCTGGCCCTCCCGCCAGTGGCGGAGCGGGCTGCCGGACGAGCGCATCATGGAGCTGTTCGTCGACGGCGGCGAGCTGTCCCGGTACGGCAACGCGAATCGCCTCAAGGCGCTTCGCGCGACCCGCGGTCTGCCGGCCGTCGATCGCCAGGACCTGATGTACGTGCAGGAGCGGGAGCGCATGGGCCAGGCGGGCCTGGTCATCGCCGACACGTGGGTCCGCGCGCGGGCTCCTCTGCTGACCCGGCGCTGGGTCGAGGCGATGCTCGACGGGGCGCCGGAGGAGCGGATCGACGACCGCGCGCGTCTGCGGCTCGTGGCGCGCCTTGACCGTGCCGTCGCCCGCGTTCCGTGGTCGCTGACGCATCTTCCCCTGCCGGCCAGCATCCACGTGGTGACCGGGCTCCGCGTCGTCGGGCGCGCCACGCGGCGGCGACTGCGGACGCCGGCGGCCGGCGGCGACGCGACGGCGGCGACGCGAGGTGCGCCGGGGGGCAGGCGTCTGGTGTCTCTGGCCGGCGCCGCGCGGGCGCGCGTGCAGCACGTCGCCTACACTCATGTGGACGCCAGAGACGATTGGCTGCGCGGCCCTTCACGAGCCTTCGTCGAAGACGTGCTGCTCTCGCCACGTGTCGCCGAGCACGGCGTGCTCGAGCCTGCCGCGACCGAGGCGCTGGTTCGCGAGCACATGGCGGGCGCTGCTCACGCGAACGCGCTGGGTCTGCTGATGACGATCGAGCTGTGGCAACGCTACTTCGAGGACGGAGAGCGCCCGGCGACGGGGGACGAATGACGTGCGGCTGATCGTGCTTGGACACAACGACTGGTGGGTCTGGGAACGGCAGGGCTTCCCGACGCGCAACGCGGCGCTCGTGCGTGAGCTGAGCAGGCGACCCGAGGTGGAGGGCGTGGCCGTCGTCGACACCCCGCGCTTCGGCCTACGCTCGCACCGCCCGGCGGCTCGACGCCGGGAGGCGGTGAGCCCGGTGGCCGATGGCCTTCGGGCCGTGCGGTATGGAGCGCCGCTGCCGCTGCCCGCGAGGGTGCGCCCGGTCCGGTGCTTGAACGAACGGCTGGCGCGTCGCGCGCTCGCGCGACGGCTGCGCGACGCCCTCGCCGGGTGGGAGGGACCCACCATCGTCTGGGTGGCCGACCCCCGTCTCGTCGGCGTCGGCCTCGCCCTGCCTCGCGATCTGCTCGTCTTCGACGCCATCGACGACTGGCGGGCGCATGCTTGGGCGGGCCGGGGGACCGTGGCGGAGGGGTACAGGCTCGCCGGCCTGCACGCTGACGTCGTCTTCGCCGTTCACCCCTCGCTGCTCGAATGGATCGAGCCACGTGGCCGGGCCGAGTTCCTTCCCAACGCGGTCGACCCGGCGCGGTGGGCCGGCGCCGAGCCCGCCCCCGAGCTGGCCGCACTGCCGCGGCCGCTTGTGGGCTACGCGGGGATGATCCAGGGCCGGCTCGACGTCGCCCTTCTCGCCGCCGTCGCCGGCGCGCTGCCGGCCACCACCTTTGCGCTCGCCGGCAAGGTCGGCCGCGGCTTCGAGGGCGCGCTTGCGGCGCTACCGCGCAACGTCCGGTTCTTGCCGCCGGTCCGTCACGACGCGCTGCCGCCGGTCATCGCCGCCTGCGACGCGGGCGTCGTGCCCCACGTGCACGACGCCCTCACCGCGAGCATGGACCCGCTCAAGCTGTACGAGTACCTGGCCGCCGGCCTGCCGGTCGTCTCGACCGTCGCCTCACCGAACCCCGCCCTCGGTGGGGAAGTCCGCATCGCGTGCGGTCCTGCTGCGTTCGTCGCCGCGCTGCGCGAAGAGCTGGCCGCCGACGGGCCGGAGCGGCGCGCGGCACGGCGGCGGGCGGTGGCCGGCGAGACCTGGGCGACGCGCGCCGACCGGGTGCTGACCGTGCTCGACGAGGCCCTCGGCGAGAGGAGCGCCGCGCACTCGTGAACGTCTGGGTCGTCATCCCGCACTACGGTCCGCCGGAGCCCACGCTCGAGCTTCTCGAAGAGCTGCGCTCGACGACGATGCCGCCGGCCCGTATCGTCCTCGTCGACAACGACGGTGGTCTGTCGCTCGAGGACGACGAGTGCGTGCTGGTGCTGCGGCCTGGTCTCAACACGGGGTTCGGCGCGGCGGTCGCGTCGGCGAGTGACACGGCGCTCGCGGCCGGCGCCGACTGGCTTTGGGTGCTCAACAACGACGCGCGGCCGGCGGCGGACTGCCTCGAGCGTCTGCTCGAGGCCGCCGCCGCCGCCCCGGGGGCGGGGATCCTCAGCCCGCTGGTGCGCTATCGCTTCGGTGGCGACTGCTGGTACGCGGGAGGGACGGTGTCGCCGCGCACGCTCGACGTGCGTCACCTGCATGCGCCGTACAGCCGGCATCCGTACGAGACCGACTTCGTCACCGGCTGCGCCCCCTTGCTCAGAGCGGCCGCACTCCGAGACCTGACGCCGCTGGATATCGGCCTCTTCATGTACTACGAGGACGTGGACTGGAGTCTCCGCGCCAAGGCCCGGGAGTGGCGCCTACTGGTCGTGCCCGCCGCCGAGGTCGTCCACGACGTTCTGCGCGAGGGGGGTCGCCGCGTCTTCTCCGATGCGGCGATCTACTACATGACACGCAACCGGCTGCTCGTCGCGCGGTCTCGTGTCGGCCTCGCACTCCCCGCGCTCGCCGGCGTCCGCTGGGGTTGCCGCCAAGTGGTCAAGAGCCGCTCGTGGCCGGTGGCCCGCCGGCGCCTCTCGGCCTGCGCGCGCGGCCTGCGCGACGGGCTGGCCGGGCGCAGAGGTCCGGCCCCCGCGCCAAAGTCGGGCGCGTCGACGTGAGAGAAGCACTGGCCGACCCCAGGGGCTCCGCGCCGTGGTTCTTCGCCTCCGTTCTCGCCGCCGAAGGCCTGGTCCTCGTCGTCGCTCTGCGCTCGCCGATCCTCGGTGCGGTCCTGGCCGCGGCTGTCGGCGCGCTCGCCCTGGTGACGCTGTCGATCGGGACCGAGCGCGGCACGGTGGCGATCGGTCTCCTGCTCCTGATCGTCACCGTGGTCTTGCCGGGCGACCTGGCTCTCGCCTGGCGGGTCCCGGTCGGCGGCGGCGGGATCTTCATGGTGGACCTGCTCCTCGCTCTCCTCCTGGCGAGCATGCTCGCCGCTCTGCTGGCGTCGGGCAGCCTGCCGATCGTCCGCTCGGCGGTGAACCTGCCGCTCCTGCTCTTCCTCCTCTGGGTCGTCGTCGCCGCGATCGTGGGTGTGCTCCGTGGCAACGAGACGAAGCTGGTCCTGCAGGACGCGCGCGGACTCGCCTACTACTCGCTGTTCTTCTTCGTCGTGATGTTCGTGCGCAGCCGTGGCCAGGTGCTGACGGTCATGAAGGTGCTCGCCGCCTGCCTGGTCGCGGTCTTCCTCACGGGTCTGGCCTACGCGGCCATGGGGCAGGGCATGGCGCTCGAGTTCGTCGAGCCCGGAGTGAGCAGGTTCCCGGCCCCGGACGAGGTGTTCCTGATCTCGTCCGCTCTGCTGGCGACCGTCGTCGTCGTCTGGCCTGCGGCGCGGCGCCGGCCCGTGTGGCTCTGGCTCCTCCTGCTCGTCGCCCTGCTGGGTCTCGTGCTGTCGCTGGTGCGCGGCAACTACGTCGCCCTGGCCGTCAGCCTCGTGTACCTTCTCGTCGTCCTGCGCGCCCGCGAGCGGTTCCGTCTGGTCGCGGGCGGTCTCGTCGTCGCGGCCGTGTTGGGCCTGGGTCTAGCCGTCGCGCGACCGGCCGTGTTCACCTCCGTGGTCACGCGGGCGCTGGCGGTCACGGCCGTCCAGGACCGCAACGTGCAGTACCGCCTCATCGAGAACCGGACCGTCGGCGCCCAGATCGCGCAGCACCCACTGGTCGGCAACGGCCTCGGTAAGGACTACCTGTTCGACTGGTCCCGCTACGGCGTCGCGCCGTACCGCAAGAGCTACATCCACAACAACTACTACTGGTTCGTGCACCGTCTGGGGTTCGTAGGCCTGTTTCTCTTCGTGTGGTACGCCGTCGCGGCGCTGCTGCCGTGGATGCGCGACCGGGAGCGACTGCAGCGTGGCGACCCCTGGCTCGTGGGAGTGGTGTTCGGCTCCAGAACGATGCTCGTGGCCCTTCTCGTCGTCTCGATCACGTCGCCCCGGCTCAACAGCAAGCTGAGCATCGCGGTGGCCGCGACGGTCATCGGCCTCGCCGAGGTCTCGAGAACCCTGCTGCTGCGCGCCGAAGAGGATTGACGGCGCCGCCTCGCCTCACTCCGTCGGCATGTGCGTCAGCGTCACCGGCCCGAGAAACTGAGGCTCGTAGTAGCGCGCTTCGTCGCCCCATCTCAGCACGTCGGTGAGTCGGGGGTCCCGCACCGCCTGCGCGGCCGGGACGAAGCGCGGCAGACAGGCGCGCAGATCGACGTGATCGGTGGGGTTGGGCGAGGGGCGCGCGTCGTGGCCGAAGAAGCGGGCGAGATACAGCCAGGAGGTCCTGAGCATGGCCCGCGACGACCTGCCGAGCTCGGGAGTCACGCTCTCCGTGGCCTCGCAGAGCAGCGTGGCGAGACGCGCGTTGTAGGTCATGTAGTCGACGGTGCCGCCCCTCTCTGGCCGGTAGGTCTTGAGGATCGCCACCTGGGGCGCCGAGCCGGCGATCCTGCCGTCGCCGTCGTTGTCGGGGCGCAGCGCGTGACGGATCGCGCGATCCGCGCGCAGGGGGTTCGCGGGGTCCGCCAAGACCGCGTCGAGTGTCCCGTCGTCACCGGTCTCGATGGCGAGCGCGACGAGGGCGTTCTGGATGGCGAGGCTGAAGGTGCCCCCGATCACACGGTCCTCGAAGCGATAGGTGAGGGTCTCGCTCCACTCGTAGGGCCGGCGCCAGTCGGTGCCGACGGACGGGTCGTGCGCGAGCTCCTCCAGCGCCTCGCGCAGGGCGACGATGAAGCGCGCGAAGTAGTCGTCGATGAGCCTCTCGTCCGCCTCCGAATACAGTTCGCCGCCGCGCGTCAGGTCGTAGGCATAGGCGAACGAGAAGGCGCCCCAGCTCTGCAGTTGTCCGGTGTCGAGACTCCGATAGTGCCGCGGTCTGGTCGGTTCCGCCTCTGCGGCCCACTCCACGAGGATGTCGCGTGCGCGCTTCCCGTAGTCCTCGTCGCCGGTGACGGCGTAGGCGATCGCCAGGTCGCGTGCGCGCCGGCTCGCGGTGTCGAGGGCGCGGAAAGCGTCGTGGATCTCGCCGCGGCCCCTGTACGGGCCCGGCTCGACGGGAGCGGGGTCGCTGAGGGCGCGTGCGACGTAGTCGTCGCGGAAGTGCCGCCAGGCGGATGCCCAGGGCTCGTCGCCCTGCTCGAGTCGCGCGCGGATCGCGTCGATCTCGCCGGGGGTGAGAACGATGCGGGGCTGCCAGGCGTCGGCGAGCGCCGCAGGCGACGGGGGTGGCGAGAGCGTCTCGGATGCTGCAGCCGGCGCGTGTGTCGCGTCACCGTCGCCGCAGCCGGCCGAGAAGAGCAAGAGGAGGCCGGCGGCGCCGATGGCGAGCGGCCAGAGCCGCCGGCCGCGGCGGTGTGCGTGGACGTGCATGGAAGGAGTGTTACCGCGAGGCCGGTCGCCCTACCCTCGGGCGACCGGCCTCGCGGTCATTCAGCCGCCGCGCGCCGGGTGCGTGTGCCGTCGCGCGGCGGGTCCTACAGGGCGGTCGGCTGCGTCAGCGTCGTCGGCCCGAGGAACTGCGACTCGTAGAACTGCGAGCGCGGGTACTGGCCGCCGGAGACGTCGGCGAGGAGCGCGGCGTCGCCGTAGATGTGGAGACCGATCTGCATCCGGGAGAGGAAGAGGTCCCAGTGCATGAGGTCGTTGGGTGCGACCGGAGCCTCGTAGTTCGGGCCGGCGAACTTCGACAGGTACGACCAGGAAGCGTTGAGCTCGCTGCGCATCGTCGAGGTCGCGCGCCCGAGGTTGGCCGTCATCTCGTAGATCATGGAGGCCAGCCGGGCGTTGTAGCTCATGTAGTCGAGGTTGCCGCCACGCTCGGCGTTGTCGTAGTAGCCCTTGGACTTGATGAGCGCCTCCGGCACACGATCCGTGCTCCTGCCGTCCCCGTCGTTGCGCGGCGCCGACGAGCAGTGGAGACACGCGGGCACGTTCAGCTTGTACGTGCTCGAGAAGAGGGTGGTGATCGACGTGGAGTCATCGCTCACGATCGCGGCGGCGAGCCACGCGGCCATGGGGGCGAGGGTGGCGTCCGAGCCCATGTACTGGTCGTAGCGGCTGTACCTGAGGCCGAGCGGGTTGACGGTCCACTCGTAAGGACGCCAGTCGCCGTCGGCCGCCTGCGAGAAGACCCAATCCGTGGCCCAGTTGTCCTGGTAGCCCTTCATGACGCTCGCCCACGTGCGGAACCACGCCTTGACCGCGGTGTGGTCGGTCTCGCTGTAGACGCCCGCGTCGCGGGTCAGGTCGTAGGCGAAGGCGAAGCTGAAGGCGCCGTACGACTGGTGGTACCCGCCTTGGCTGTCGCCCGTAAAGGCGTAGGTGGCGGGCGTGTTGCCCTTGGCCCATGCCACGACGAACTGGGCGGCCTTCTCGGCGTGGCCGATGGCGCCGTTCGCCGCGTACGCGACCGCGAGGTTGCGGGCGTGTCGCGAGTCGGTGTCCAGCTTCGTGTAGGCGAAGGCCACGGTTGGGCCTGGGTCCACGTTCGGGGCGGCGGCCATGGCCGCCGCCACCTTGCCGTCGCGGAAGTATGACCACGCGGCCGTCTCGACGGTCCCCGGTGTCGCGACCAGGCCGCGGACCGTCGCGGCGTCGTCCGCCGTCATGATGAGACGGTTCGCCTCGGCGCTGACGGGGAGCGACGCCGGGAGCGACGCCGGCAGCTCGGCGACGGCGGGGTCGCCCATGACGGAGCACTCGCGGATCCCCAAGGCGCCCTTCGTCGCCCGGAGCACGTCGATGCGAACGTACCGCACGACGGTGTCGACCTGGTCGATGGTGTAGCGGAAGCTTGGAGGGCCGCTCCGCTCCGCGAGCGGCTGCCACTCGACCCCGTCGACCGAGCCCTCGACGGCGTACGAGTAGACGTTGGCCGTGCCCGTGCGGATGCGCTTCCGGACCTTGCTCCGGTGCAGCCACCTGGTCCTGACCTCGACGATGCGGTGCAACGCGCCGAGATCGGCCTGCCACCACTCCTGCTCGTCGCTGGAGGTGACCGCCCAGCGCGTCATGCCCGATCCGTCGACGGCGTCGTCGGGCAGATGCGTGGCCAGGGACGAGGAGGCGCTCGTGTCGCTGTCCAGCGAGAGCTTCACGATGGCGGTCCCGTCCGCCGGCTCCTCGGCTCGTGCGGGCGGCGCGAGCACGACGAGCGACATGAGGAGTGCCGCCGAGACGGCGACGAGAGTAGCGGCAACAGCTCCGAGGCGGGCAACGCGTCGTGAGGCCATGGAGACCCTCCCTGTCATCGGGTGGAACGGGGTGGGGACCGGCGGCGAGGCTGTGGCTCAGGCGGTCCGGCCCGCCCGGCGAGGGCGCCGTGCGGCGTCTGATTCGCTCCGCATCTCCACTCTTGGATCGCTTGTTGGCATCGGCACCAAGTGCGGCCGCATGAGGGCCCCAAAGGCGTAGGTGTAGCCTGCCGCGACGACGTTCGGCGTGGTCCGCGCAGCCCGAAGTCCGACGGGGAGGCGGCTCTCGCGGCGGACGACCGAGGGTGCCATTCCCGCGAGGTAGACTACGGAGCGGCAGACTGCCACCGAAGGGGGATGATGCGGGCGACGATCGACGAGGTACGTGCTGCCAGTGCCGAGGAGTGGGACACGGCCTGGCTCTCCTGTCCGAGCGCGACGTACTTCCAGTCGCGCGATTGGGCCGAGACTTGGGCGGCGTACCAGCCGCGGGAACTGCGGCCGGATGCCCGCCTGGTCCGGTTCGCCGACGGCGACGAGGTCATACTGCCGTTGACGCGCCAGCGCGTGCTGGGGGGGCTGGTGAGCCGCTGGTGGTGTTGCCCGATGACGACCTACGGAGGGTGGCTGGGCCGTCACCCCCTTGAGCAGGCGCAGATCGAGTCGCTGTGCGGCTACGTTCGCGAGCGCCTGGGGTGCGTCACGTGGCGCATGAACCCCTACGACTCCCGGCCCACCGAGATCGCCGAGGGGTGGGCGTGCGAACCCGACGACACCTTGGCGCTCTCGCTCGGGTGTGGCTACGACGCGCTCTGGGAGGGGTGTGCGCACGGGCACCGCCGGGCGGTGCGCAGGGCCGAGCGCGATGGTGTCACGGTGCGGACCGCCGCCTCGCACGAGGACTGGACCGCGTACACCGCAGCCTACGAGGACTCCGTCCGCCGCTGGGGGGCGAGCGGCGCGCTCGGCTCCGCGTTGTTCGAGGAGATGGAGCGGCGCGCCGGCGAGTGGTCGACGCTCTGGGTGGCCGAGACCGACGGTCGCGTGGTGGGCGGGCTCCTCTGTCTGTACGCCCCGCACCACGTGGCCTGCTGGCACTCCGCGGTGCTCGAAGAGGCGCTGCCCCAGAGCCCGATGCCGCTCGTGTTCTTCAGCGCGATCAGGGACGCGTGCCAGCGTGGCATCGAGTGGTTCGACTTCAATCCGAGCAAGGCACTTGCCGGCGTCGAGGAGTTCAAGCGCCGTTTCGGGGCGCAGCCGCTCGAGTGTCCGGTGCTGACCTGCGAGCGCGGCCCTGGCGTCCATGCCTGGCGACTGCTGCAGCAGGTCAGGGGCCGAGACTCGACCGTGACACACCGGGCGCCGCGCGCCGCGCGACGGTGACCACGCTGCGACAGGAGGCCGCGCGAGGGGTCAAATGGACCTCGCTCTCGACGCTGCTCGTCGTCGTGATCGGCGTCGCCCAGATCGCCGTCCTCACGCGCCTCCTGTCGAGGGCCGACTTCGGCCTCATGGCGATGGTCACGACGGTCACGGGGTTCGCGAACATCTATGCGGACATGGGCCTCAGCAACGCGATCATCCAGCGCAAGTCGCCCACGCGGGAGCAGCTGTCGACCCTCTACTGGACCAACATCCTCACCGGCGTGACCCTCTTCGTGGTCGTCGCCGGCCTCTCGCCGCTCGTCTCCGCGTTCTTCCGCGAGCCACGGCTGCGGGGGCTCGTCGTGTTGGGGGCGACCATCTTCCTGATCATCCCTCTCGGGCAGCAGTTCCAGATCCTGCTGCAGAAGGAGCTCGAGTTCGACAGGCTGGCGCGTATCGAGGTGTCGAGTGCGGCGATCGGCTTCGCGGTCGCCGTGGGCGCCGCCGCGGCCGGCCTCAGCGTGTGGGCGCTCGTCATCGGCATCCTGGCGCAGTCGGCCGGGCGCATGCTGCAGCTGGTCGCGATCGGCTGGCGACGATGGCCGCCGGGGCTCCATTTCGCCCGCGCCGACCTCAAGGGATACCTCAGCTTCGGGCTCTACCAGATCGGCGAACGCACGATCTACTACTGGGCGGCCAACGTCGACTACCTGCTGATCGGCCGCTACCTTGGGGCCGCCCCGCTCGGTCTGTACACGATCGCCTACCAGCTCGTCGTGGTGCCCGTGTCGAGGTTGAACCCGGTCCTCACCAAGGTCGCGTTCCCCGTCTTCGCGCGTCGCCAGGACGACCCCGCGGCGCTGCGCAGGGGCTTCGGGGAGCTGATCGAGCTGGTGGCCCTGGTCACCTTCCCGCTGCTCGTCGGCCTGGGGATCGTCGCGCCGGTCGCCGTGCCGGCGATCTTCGGACCCGACTGGCAGCCGGCCGTGGCGCTCGTCCAGATCATGTCGGTGATGGGCCTGCTCATGTGTCTCAGCAACCCTCTTGGTTCGGCCCTGCTCGCGAAGGGCCGGGCCGATGTCGGCTTCTGGCTCAACGTGGCGAACACCGCCGTCGTGGTCCCCGTGCTGTGGGTGATGGTCAGGTGGGGCACCACCGGCGTCGCATGGGGCCACACCTCGATCAGCCTGCTGCTCTTCGTCGTCGAGCTGTGGCTCATCGACAGGATCCTCGGGATGAAGTGGCCGCGCTACTTCGCTCGCATCGCAAGGCCCGCCGCGGCGACCGCAGCCATGGCGGTGGCGGTCGCCACGTTGTACCTGGTGCTGAGGCGCACCGGCTTGGGGCCGGTGGCGCAACTCGTGCCCCTGGTGGTCGTCGGCGCTCTCGTGTACGTCGGCGCGTGGTTGCTGATCGCGCGCTCCTACATGCGCAGCCTGTGGGACCTGCTGGCCACCCGTCACCCGAGGGCGAAGGCGAAGGGGACCTCGTCGTGAGGATGCCGGCCGGCGGGGAGCGCCGCTGACATGCCCGGGATCGCCGGCTTCGTGACGACGGGGCTCGACGCCGACGAGGCGCGTCGGGCGGCCGAGCGGCTCGGGGCTCTGGTCACGCGCGAGGGGTCGAACCGCTGCGAAGGGCCGATCCTCGAGGGTGTCGCCGCTCTCCAGGCCCACAACGGGCTGCTCGCCGGTCGCTACCCTGCGCGGGCAGGCTCGCGGTCGGTGTGGCTCGACGGCGAGCTCTTCGATCGGCGACCGGAGCGGACCGATGCCGAGGAACTGCTCGCCAAGTGGGCGGAGGCCGGCGACGACTGGAGCTTCCTCGCCGGCCTCGACGGCGTCTACGCGGCGGTCCTGGTCGACGATGCGGCGGGTCGCGTCCATCTGGTGAGCGACCGGCTCGGCATGCGCATCCTCTTCTGGGGCGTGGTGGACGGTCGGCTCTGCTGGTCCTCGCAACTCGGAGGCTTCCTCGCGATGCCCGGCTTCGAGCCGGTCATCGAGCGCGACGGGATCCCCGAGTTCTTCACGTGCGGTCACCTTCTCGGCGAGCGCACGTGGTTCCGGGGCGTGCACCTGCTGTCACCCGGGACGGTGGTCACCTTCGATCTGCGGACCGGCGAGCTCGAGCGGCGGCGCTACTGGTGGTGGGACAGCATCAAGCCGCAGGATGGGCGCCTCAGCCTGCAGGAGGCGGCCCGTGAGACGGGCCGCCTCCTGCAGACCTCCGTCGCCGCCCGCACGCGACCCGACGCCCGTGTCGGCGTCTCCCTGAGCGGCGGTCTCGACTCGCGTGCGCTCTTCGCCGCCGTCCCGGGTGGCGGGCCGGTGCCGGCGCTCACGTTCGGCCGGCCGGGGTGCATCGATCTGCGCATGGCCGCCCGGGTCGCGGGGCTGCGACCGAGCGAGCACGTGGTCGTCCCCATCAACGCCGAGAACTGGTTCGCAGGCCGGGCCGAGGCCGTCTGGTGGACGGACGGGCTCTTCAGCTTCATGCAGCTGCACGGCATCGAGTCTGCCGGCATGTACCGTCGCCACTACGACATCAACCTCGACGGCTTCGGCGGCGACTTCATCCTCGGGGGGATGTACCTGAACGGGGCGACGCGCTTCGGGCGCTTCGACGCGGATCATGCGGCGCGCAAGCTCAGGTGCGAGCGGGACCTCCTCGGCGACACGGGCCCGTGGGAGGCGCTCGACAAGACCGACTACTTCCTCGTCGAACAGCGTGCGCGACGGCTGAACAACGTCGGCACCCGCTACCTGCAGACCTACATGGAGGACCGCAAGCCGTTCCTCGCGCGAGACCTCATCGAGTTCGTGTACTCGCTGCCGGACGAGATGCGAGCGAACGGGCGTCTGTATCGGGCCACGCTGTTGGCCGCGTTCCCGCGCTACTACCGCGGTGTGGCCTGGGCGGGCACCGGCTTCCCGATCTCGTGGCCGTTCGGCGCGCGGCGCGCGTGGCGCGAGCTGCGCTCGCTCGAGGCGCGCCTTTTCGGCCGCGTCGGCACCGTCGGCCTTCGCGGGCTCGACCTGCTCGACTACACCGACTACCCCGCATGGCTGCGGCAGGAGCCGGCCCGGGGCTTCGTGACCGCCGTGCTCGAGGCGCGCGATGCGCTCTACCCGGAGTACACTTCGCGCGACGAGGTCGTCCGGCTGTGGCGCGAGCACCTCGACGGCGTCGACCACGCCCGGGCCGTCGGGTACCGCCTCACCCTTGAGATCTGGCTGCAGCAGGTGTACAACGGTCGTTTTCGGGAGGAGGACGTGACGCCATGAGCGAGACGCCCATCCGGCCGCGCGAGCGGTTTCTCGTGTTCGGCGCCCCGCTGATCGGCGAGGCCGAGATCGACGAGGTCGTCGCGTCGTTGCGCTCGGGATGGCTCGGCACCGGGCCCAAGGTCGCTCGCTTCGAGAGCGACTTCGCCGCCTACACGGGTGCCCCGCATGCGCGCCGCCGTGGGCTCCTGCACGGCGGCCCTGCACCTCTCGCTGCTGGCGCTCGAGCTCGAGCCGGGCGACGAGGTGATCACCACGGCGCTCACCTTCTGCGCCACGGTCAACGCCATCATCCACGCCGGCGCCACGCCGGTGCTCGCCGACGTCGACCCCGCGACGATGAACCTCGACCCGGCCGCCGTCGCCGCGGCGGTGACGCCGCGGACGCGCGCCGTGCTGCCGGTCCACTTCGCCGGGCGTCCTTGCGACATGGACGCGCTCGGCGAGCTCTGCGGCCGTCACGGGCTCGGCTCTGCTGTCGAGGACTGCGCCCACGCGATCGAGACGACGTACCGCGGGCGCCACGCCGGGACCTTCGGCGACTTCGGCTGCTTCAGCTTCTACGTGACGAAGAACGTCGCCACCGGCGAGGGTGGGATGGTCGTGGCGCGCGACGAAGGGCGCGCCGCGCGCATCAAGCGGCTCGCCCTCCACGGCATGACCGCCGACGCGTGGAAGCGCTTCTCCGACGAGGGCTACCGTCACTACCTCGTGCGCGAGGCGGGCTTCAAGTACAACATGATGGACCTGCAGGCGGCGCTCGGCCTGCACCAGCTGGCGCGGGTGGAGGAGAACTGGCGGCGCCGGGCGGAGGTCTGGCGCCGCTACCAGGAGGGGTTCGCCGACCTGCCGCTGGATCTGCCGGCCGAGCCGGAGCCCGACACGCGGCACGCCCACCACTTGTACACGGTGCTCGTCGACGAGGCCCGCGCGGGCCTCGGGCGCGACGCCGTCCTCGAGGCGATGACGCGCGAGAACATCGGGGTCGGGGTCCACTACCTGGCGATTCCCGAGCACCCGTACTATCAGGAGACGTACGGCTGGCGCCCGGAGGAGTGGCCCGAGGCCACCGCCATCGGGCGCCGCACCGTGAGCCTGCCACTCTCGGCGAAGCTGACCGACGGCGACGTCGACGACGTCGTGGCGGCGCTGCGCAAAGTCACGGCGGGACGCACGAGCCACGTTTGATGCTGGAGGTCGTCCACAGCTTCGAGGTGTGGCTGCCGTTGACGATGACCTGGGCATACAACCAGGTGCGCTTCGCCCACGGTGTCGCGGCGACGGTCATGACCGACGAGCTGCGCACGCCCGAGCTCTTCCCGTGGGATCCGCTCCTCGTCGCCTCGAGGGCCGATCGCCGCGCGGTCGCCGTCGGCCGCCGGCTCGGTCGGCCTTTGCCGCCGCCGTCGCTGCTGAGGGCACTGCGCCTCCGGCGGCCGCAGGTCATCCACTCGCACTTCGGCTACCGGGGATGGCAGGATCTGCCGCTGGCGGCACGGCTCGGCGCGCGACACGTCGTCACCTTCTACGGCCACGACGTGCAGAAGTTCCCCCGCACGTGGCCGGTGTGGCGGCGGCGCTACGAGCGCCTGTTCGCCGCCGCCGACCTCTTCCTCTGCGAGGGCCCGCACATGGCGCGCACCCTGGTGAGCGAGGGCGCGCCGGAGGATCGAGTGCGCGTGCAGCCACTCGGCGTCGAGCTCGATCGTCTGCACTGCGCTCCGCGCACGGCGCCGGCGGACGGTCGCGTCAAGGTGCTGATCTGCGGCGCGTTCCGCGAGAAGAAGGGCATCCCCGACGCCCTCGAGGCTGTCGCCCGCGTCCGCTCCGAGGGCCTCGACGTGACCGCGACCGTGATCGGCGACGCCGGCCCGGCCGAGGACGAGCAACGCGAGCGGCGGCGCATCCTCGACACGATCGCCCGGCACGGTCTGGAGGATGCGGTGAGACTGGTCGGCTACCAGCCCTACGACCGGCTCCTTGCTGAGGCAGGCGAGCATCACCTCTGCCTCAGCCCGAGCCGTCACGCCGCCGACTGGGACAGCGAGGGCGGAGCCCCCGTCGTCCTGATCGAGCTGGCGGCGACCGGCATGCCGATCGTCAGCACGAGGCACTGCGACATCCCGGAGGTCGTCGAGGACGGGGTCACCGGCCTGCTCGCCGAGGAGGGCGACATCGACGGCATCGCCGCCCGGCTCGGAGAGCTCGCCGCCGACTCTGATCGCTGGGCCCCCATGGGCGTTGCGGCCCGCGCCCGCGTCGAGGAGCGCTTCGACGTACGAGAGTGCGTCCGGCGGCTCGTCGGTCGCTACGAGGATCTGGCCGGCGACGGCGGGCGCCCGGAGTCGCCGGCCGCCGCGGGCGAAGGGTCGCGCGGTGGGGGCTGAGAGGGCGCTCGACGGCGGCCTTCGCATCGAGGAGGTGCGCCCGGCGTCCGCGACCGAGTGGGACCGGGCCTTCGACGGCTGCGCGTACGCGACGCACTTCCACTCGCGCGAGTGGGCGGAGGCGTGGGCCGCCGTGGGCGCCGGCCGCTTGCGGCCGGCGCCCACGGCGGCCCACTTCAGCGACGGCGCGAGGGCCGTGCTCGTGCTGACGCGCGAGCGCCGCGGCCGCGGTCGCTGGCCGCGCGCGCTGTCGAATCCGGCCGGCACCTACGGCGGCTGGCTGGCGGGGCCCGAGGTCGGCGCCGAGCACGGGCGTCTGCTGGCCGGCCTCATGTGCGCGGCGGCGCCGGAGTCGTGGTGGCGGGTCAACCCCTTCGATCCCTTCGCCGGCGCTCTTGATCACGGCGTGCCCCGCGCGGCGACGGTGCAGGATGACGAGACCGATGTGCTCGACCTGCGCGCCGGCTTCGAGGCCGTGCTCACGGGCTTCTCACGGGGCCATCGCTCCGCCCTGAGCAAGGCGCGCCGCGCCGGCGTCGCGGTGCGCGGCGCGCGCGGTGAGCGGGACTGGGATGCCTACCAGGCGGTCGTCGCGGACTCAATACGGCGCTGGGGCGCTCGGGGAGGATCGGCCGACTACCCGCCCCGGTTGTTCGAGGAGATCCGCCGGGGCTCGCGGGCGAAGCTCTGGGTGGCCGAGCACGACGGTCATGTGGTCGCGGGCGCTCTCTGCTTCTACGCGCCACACCACGCCGTGTACTGGCACGGCGCGACCCTCGAGCGCGCTTTCGAGGTACGGCCCTCGACGCTGCTGCTCGCTCAGGTCATCGAGGATGCCTGCGCCCGCGGCTGCGAGTGGTTCGACTTCAACCCGAGCGGCGGTCTCGCCGGCGTCCGCGAGTTCAAGCGCCGCTTCGGCACGCGACCGCTCGCTTGCCCGGTGGTCACGCACAGGAGCTCAAGGGCGCGTGTGACGGAGAGGATCATGCGGGCAGCGGGACGCCGGCGCTCGGCGCCGACGAAGCGCTCAGCGGGCGGAGCGGCCGCTCAGCCGTAGTACTGGTCGTAGCGGTAGTACTTGCTCTTGCTCGAGCGGGGCACGCCCGTCACGACGATGCCGAGCGTGCGGGCCGTGACCCGCGAGAGGAAGGTCTCGACCTCGCGCAGGGTGTCGTGGGTGGTCTGATCGAGTCGCAGGACCGCGACGACGCCGTCGATCTTGCTGGCCATGGCGGCGGCGTCCCCGACGGCGAACATCGGCGGCGCGTCGACCAGGACGTAGTCGTGGGTGGCCTTCAGCTGGTCGAGCACGTTGGCCAGCTGCCGGGACGTGACGATCTCGCCCGGGTTCGGGGGCAGCGGGCCGGACGGCAGCACCGTCAGATGGAGCTCGCTGCCGACTGAGTCCGGGGAGTCCTGCTGCAGTGACGTGGCCGTGCGGTCGACACCGGACTTGACGGTGCGCGAGCGCTCGCTGAACGTGAGCACCTGGACCGCGTCCTCGAGAGTGCTGCTTCCGGTGACGACCGTGCTCACGCCGCGCGTGTTGGGAATGTTGAAGAAGCGATGCAGCGCCGGACGCCGCAGGTCGGCGCCGACGATGGCCACGCTCTTGCCCGAGCGGAGTAGCGCGAGCGACAGGTTGACGATGGTCGTCGACTTGCCCTGCGAGGGCTCCGGGCTGGTGAGCATGATCGTCTTGACGTCCTGATTGAAGTTGACGAACTCGAGGTTGGTGCGCAGGAAGCGGAATGCCTCGGCGACTGCACCCTTCGGATCGTCCAGGATCACGACGGAGTCGCCGGAGCGCTGCTCCTTCTCGAGTTGTGGGATCGCGCCGATGAGCGGGATGGTCGTGGACTCGGCGATCACATCGACCGATCGTAGTTTGACGTCGAGCGCCTCGCGCACGAACGCCAGACCGATGCCCAGCACGAGGCCCCCGGCCAGCGCCAGCACGCCGTTGCGCACCGGCTTCGGGCTGGCGGGCGCGCCCGACGGCTGAGCCGCTTCGCCGACCTGGACGTCGCCGGTCAGAAGCGCCTTCAGGACCTGCAGCTCGCTGCGCTGGTCGAGCAGCAGCTGCCGCCGGAGAGTGTTCTCCCCCGTGGTCGCGATCTCGGCGTCGATCGTCGCGCTGGCGTCGTCGAGGGACGTCTGCTGGATCTCTCTCCGCCACGCCACGAACTGGTCGGCGAAGGCATTCGCTACGGCGGCAGCCTCTGTCGGCTCGGCGGCCAAGGCCTTGATCAGGATGACGTCGGTGGTCGGGTCGGTCTCGGCGGTCACGTCCCCGAGGAGCGCATCGGCGTCGTCGGGACGTTCGAGTTGCTCGGCGGCGCGCGCCGCCATGTCGGGGGTGACCACGAAGCTCGCAAGCGTCATGAGCCCGCGCTCGTCGAGCGTCAGCGAGCCGACGTCGAGCGTGGTCGCGACGTTGAGGGCGGCGGACTGCTGCACGGCCATCACGCGCGCCGTGGACGCATATCGGGTGGGCTGCAGGAGGCTCGCGCCGACGACGATCAGCGGCACGATCGCCACCGCCTGGAGGACGACCCACTTGCGTCGCCAGACCACGTCGACGTAGTGCCGCAGGCTCACCGTCGTTTGCCCGTTCTCAGTCAAGCCGCCTCCCGTACGATCCCGCCCAGCTGCGGGTCCGATTATAGCCCCCCGTCCGCGGCCGCCAAACGAGGCGGTGGCTCGGCGTCGACGGTTCGCTCCGGCAGCCACCACACCCTCAGCATCGCGACGCCGAACAGCACGACCAGCGTCACGTTGCGCACCGCCACCACGAAGCAGCGCCGCGGTCTCCTCGCGGAGGAGGTCGCCGTAGAGGCCGGGGAACTCGATCTGCGTCAGCAGCAGGACCACGGCCCCCAGCACGGCGACCAGACGGTCGCGCACGGCGACGAGGGCGAGCGGCGGCAGCATCCAGATGACGTACTGCGGCGAGAGCACCTTGCCGAAGGCCATGAGCGCGAGGAGCAGGGCGAGGACGGCGAGGGCCTGCGCCTGCGGCGCCTCCCGCAGGGCCGTCCGGCGCCGCACGAGCAGCCCGTACGTGCCGAGCACGGCCGCCACAGTCAGAACGCCCGAGAGAAGAGCGGCGGCGCCCGCACCGGTCGCGATGAGCTGGTGCGACCCGTGGCTGAAGCCGATCTCGAGGGGCGCCCAGCCGAGGGCGCCGGCGACGAGCATCGGCGTGCCCAGCACGCTCTCGATCTGCAGCGGGCGCTCGAGGTGGTAGGCGAAGATCTCGCCACACGCCTCCCGGGGAGGTGATGAGGTAGGGGACGAAGGGCGTGACCGCGGCGGCGCCGAAGGCCAGCAGCGGCAAGGCCCAGCGCCGCGGCCGGCCGGCCAGCAGCAGGACCAGCGGCACCAGGGCGAGCGGTGTCAGCTTGAGGGCGAAGCCCACGCCGAGCACGAAGGCGGCGGCCGTCAGCCAGCGGCGCGCGAGACAGAGCAGAAGCCCGGCGATCGAGCAGGGCGACGGCCGCGTCGTAGCGATTGACGATGATGGCGCCGGTGAAGGCCACGGCGGCCGCGTAGAGGGCGGCGGCCGCGTACGGCCGCCGCCCGCGCGGCCACAGCGATCAGCGCGGTCAGCGTGACGAGAGCGGCGCCGGCGACGGTGAGGACGCCCATGGCCACGCTGAAGCCGGTCGTGTAGGCGGTCGGGTCGAGGCCGTCGCCGCCCAGCCTGAAGAGCGGTAGCGCGAGCGGCGGGTACTCGACGGCGAAGTCCTTGTAAGGCTGGAAGCCCTGCGTCATGAGCGCGGAGTAGTCGCGGTAGATCGGGATGTCGCTGATGTCGTGGATCCCGTACCACAGGTTGGGGAACAGCAGCGTCAGCACGAGCAGCTGCAGCCCGACCGCCAGCCCGATGGCCGCCGCCGCCCGAGTGAGGCGTGAACGGCGGGACCCTCCGCCACCCGGACCGTTCACCGCGCTCTGAAGCTCCACAGCTTGTTGGCGACGAAGTTGAACGGGAGCACGCAGGCGATCGCGAGCAGCTGGCTCCAGAGCACGTGAAGCTCGGCGTAGCGGCGGAACGCGGTGAAGAAGAGCGCGTTGAGGCCGAGGCCGATCAGGCTCACGGTGAAGAACCTGCCGAACTCGAGGTGGATGGGCCCGCGGGAGCGGAACGTCCACCAGCGGTTGAGCAGGTAGTTGTTGCCGACGGCGATGCAGAAGGCGAGGGCGCTGGCGCCGAGCTCGACGGCGAAGGTCTGGCTCGACGGCAGCACGCCCCAGAGCACGAGCGTGAGCTTCAGGACCAGCAGGTTCACGACGGTGCCCGAGCCGCCGACGATCGCGAACTTGACGAACTGGCGGGTGTGCGGTCTCAGGCGGTCGCGCAGGGTCGGCGGCGTGGAGTGGCCGAGCGGCTCCCCGGCGGTGCGGACGACGGCGCCGGCGGGTCCACGCGCGGCGCCGGCGCTCACGCGAGGCTCCGCGCGGGGCGGGCGAGGCCGGCCAGTCCGGCGGCGGCCGCGACGAAGTCGAGCCGCCGCCACGTCAGGCCGGCCTCCTCGGCCAGCTCCGCCAGACGGCCGCGCGCGAAGACGAGGTCGGCCTCGCGCGCGGGGCAGAAGTCGCTCTCACCGTCGCCGAAGACCCAGACGACGTCGCCCGGCCGCCGCCGCGCGCGCAGGACGGCGGCCTTGCAGCTCGCCGGCCCGCAGCGCTCGCAGTCGCCGAGCAGCGGGCTGAAGCGGATGCGGTAGGGCGGGCCGCCGCCGTCGCCGTCCGCCCCGACGAGCTCGCTGGCGACGATCTCGACGGGCGGCAGCCCTCGCGTCGCCACACCGCCTCGATGGCCTCGCGAAAGCCGGCGCTCACGATGACGACGCGGGCGCCGCCGGCGCGCGGCCACGGCAGGAACTCGCGGAGCCCCGGCGCCGGCTCGGCCGCCTCGACGAGGTCGGCCGAGGAACGCCGCGCGCGGCGCGTCGACCAGGCGGACCTGGCGGTCGAAGCACTCGGCGTGGCCGATCTCGCCGCGGTGCACCATCTCCTCGAAGGGCCGCCAGGCGTCGCCGACGACCTCCGTGAGGGCGATCTCGTTGCATTCGTGCGTGGTCACCGTGCCGTCGTAGTCGAGCACGACGAGCACGTGCCGCAGCGTGTCGGCGCAAGGCAGGGAGAAGGGTCGGCGTGCGGAGGGGACCATGCGGCCGAGTCTACCGTAAGTCTGCTAGAATCTGCTTCCCCGGCCGTCGCCCGGCCGTCCGGCGCTGCCGTTTGCCCGTCCGAAAGCGAGTCACGTGAGCGACGAGGCGAGCCCCGGTTCCACGACGTCTCGCCGCGCGTCGATCTGCCCGCGCTCGACGCGCGCATCCTCGAGTTCTGGCGGACCAACGGCATCTTCGAGAAGAGCCTCTCCGCCGCGGGCCCCGACGCTCCGCTCTTCGTCTTCTACGAGGGCCCGCCGACGGCCAACGGCCGCCCCGGCTCGCACCACGTCATCTCGCGCATCTTCAAGGACCTCTTCCCACGCTACAAGACGATGCGCGGCTACCGCGTGCCGCGCAAGGCGGGCTGGGACACGCACGGCCTGCCGGTCGAGCTCGAGGTCGAGCGCTCGCTCGGCATCGACGGCAAGAAGCAGATCGAGGAGTACGGCGTCGCCGAGTTCAACCGCTCTGCCGCGAGAGCGTCGTCGCCTACCTCGAGGAGTGGGAGGAGTTCACCGAGCGCATCGGCTTCTGGGTCGACCTCGGCGACGCCTACTACACGTTCACCAACGAGTACATCGAGACGGTCTGGTGGCTCCTCCGCCAGATCTGGGACAAGGGTCTGCTCTACCAGGGCTTCAAGGTCGTCCCCTACTGCCCGCGCTGCGGCACGGCGATCTCGAGTCACGAGGTCGCGCAGGGCTACCACGACGTCACGGAGGACTCGCTCTACCTGCGCTTTCCCTTCACCGACGCGGCCGCCGAGCGTCTGACCGGCGAGCCCGGCGTACCGGTCGCGCTCGCCGTCTGGACGACGACGCCCTGGACGCTCATCTCCAACGTCGCCGCCGCGATCCACCCCGACGTCACCTACGCGCTCGTCGAGAGCCGCGGCGAGCGCTTCGTGCTGGCCCGCGAGCTGGTCGAGAGCGTGCTCGGCAAGAAGGCGGTCGTCGAGCGCGAGTTCGCCGGCAGCGAGCTGCTCGGGCTCGATTACGTCGCGCCCTACGGCTTCATGCCGGCCGACAAGCGCGCCCACTACGTGATCGGCGGCGACTTCGTCACCACCACCGACGGCACCGGCATCGTGCACATCGCCCCCGCCTTCGGCGAGGACGACATGAGGGTCGGCCTCGAGAACGACCTGCCGGTGGTCAACGCGGTCGACACCGAGGGCCGCTTCCTGCCCGAGGTCGAGCCGTGGGCCGGCCGCTACGTCAAGGACGCCGACCCCGAGATCGCCGCCGACCTCGAGGCGCGCGGGCTGCTTCTCGCCACGGTCCCCTACACGCACAGCTACCCGTTCTGCTGGCGCTGCGACACGGCCCTGCTCTACTACGCCAAGGCGACCTGGTACGTCCGCACGACCGCCATCAAGGAGCAGCTCGTCGCCGCCAACGAGGCCGTCGTCTGGCATCCCGAGCACATCAAGCAGGGCCGCTTCGGAGAGTGGCTCGCCGGCAACGTCGACTGGGCGCTGTCGCGCGACCGCTACTGGGGCACGCCTCTGCCGATCTGGCGTTGCGAACAGGACCACACCCACTGCGTCGGCTCCATCGCCGAGCTCAGGGAGATGGCGACGGGGCCGGTGCCCGACGATCTCGAGCTGCACCGGCCGCACGTCGACGAGGTCCTCCTGCGCTGCCCCGAGTGCGGCGGCGACATGCGCCGCGCCGAAGAGGTCATCGACGCCTGGTTCGACTCGGGCTCGATGCCCTTCGCGCAGTGGCACTACCCGTTCGAGAACGAGGCGCTCTTCGCCGAGCGCTTCCCCGCCGATTTCATCGCCGAGGCGATCGACCAGACCCGCGGCTGGTTCTACAGCCTGCTCGCGGTGGCGACGCTGGTCGAGGGGCAGAGCTCTTACAAGCGGGTGCTCTGCCTCGGGCACATCCTCGACGCCGAGGGCCAGAAGATGAGCAAGAGCCGCGGCAACGTGGTGCGGCCCGCGGACATCCTCGACCGGCAGGGCGCCGACGCCTTCCGCTGGTACATGTTCACGGTGTCCTCGCCGTGGTTCCCGCGGCGCTTCTCCGCCGAGATGGTCGACGAGGTGGTGCGCAAGTTCCTGCTCACGCTGTGGAACACGTACAGCTTCTTCACGGTCTACGCCAACATCGACCGCTTCGACCCGAGCGCCGAGGCCGTGCCGCTCGCCGAGCGGCCGCTGCTCGACCGCTGGCTGATCGGCGAGCTCAACCGTCTCGTCCGGACGGTGACCGACGGCCTCGAGGAGTACGACGCGACCAACTCCGGCAGGGCGATCCAGGAGTTCGTCGACGACCTCTCCAACTGGTACGTGCGTCGCAGCCGCCGGCGCTTCTGGAAGAGCGAGAACGACAGCGACAAGCTGGCCGCCTACCAGACGCTGTACGAGGCGCTGGTCACGCTGGCCAAGCTGCTCGCGCCCTTCACGCCGTTCGTCGCCGAGGAGCTCTACCAGAACCTCGTGCGCTCGGTCGACGAGGACGCACCCGAGAGCGTGCATCTGTGCTCGTGGCCCGAGGCCGACGCGGGGCTCGTCGACGAGGCCGTCGCCTTCGACATGGCGGCGGCGCGGCGCGTCGTCGAGATGGGACGCGCCGCGCGCAACGCCGCCGCCGTCAAGACGCGGCAGCCGCTCGCCGAGGTGGTCGTCGCGCTGCCGCCGGCCGAGCAGGACGCGGTCCTGGCCCTGCGCGAGGTGGTGCTCGACGAGCTCAACGTCAAGGAGCTGCGTCTGCGTCGAGCGACGCCGACGAGCTCGTCGCCTACACCGTCAAGCCCAACCTGCCGGTGCTCGGCCCCAAGCTGGGCAAGCAGGTGGGGGCGGTGCAGGCCGCGCTGCGCGAAGCCGACGGCGCGGCCGTGGTCGCGGCCCTCGAGGCCGACGGCGCCGTGCAGCTCACGCTGCCCGACGGCGCCGTCCTTTCGCTGACATCCGACGAGCTGCTCGTCGAGACGGGAGCGCCCGAGGGGTACGAGATGGTCGACGAGGGCGGCCGGCTGGTCGCGCTGCGCACCGAGATCGACGACGCCCTGCGCGAGGAGGGCGTGGCGCGCGAGCTCGTGCACGCCGTGCAGCTCGCGCGCAAGAACGCCGACCTGCGCATCGAGGACACGATCCGCCTCGCCCTCGCGCTGCCGCCCGAGCTACGCGCGGTCGCCGAGCGCTTCGCGCCGACGATCGGCGCCGAGACGCTCGCCCGCGAGCTGCTGTTCGACGGAGCCGACGGCGAGCACGTCGAGACGGTGAGCGTCGAGGGCCACGAGGTCGGCATCGGCCTCACCGTCACCGGCACGATCTTCGGCTCGGGGTCGCACTGACCGGTCCGGCTCCTTCGAGCGCTCAAGTCGCGGCTGCTGCGGCCGACAACCACTGGTGACCGCAGTCAGGAGGGCGATCGCACGTGACAGAGACCTTCCGCGACCCGTCGGTCCAGGCGCTGCTCGACCTGGCCCGGCCGGAGCAGCACGACGCCGTGCTCGACTACGCCTGCGGCATCGGCATCACGACGCTCGCCATCGCTCCGGCGGTGGCCTCGGTGCTCGCCGTCGACGAGGTGGCCGCCACCCTCGACGAGGGTCGGCGTCTCGTCGCCGAGCTCGGGCTGGACAACGTCACCTTCAAGGTCGTCGACCTCTACACGCTGCCCTTCGCCGACGCCGAGTTCAGCCTGGTCGTGTCGCGCGGGGCGCTGCACCGCCTGCCTGAGCCGGAACGCGGCGCTGCACGAGCTGCGCCGTGTCGCCGGCGCGGGCGCCCGTATCGTCGTGGAGGACGCCGTCGTCGACGCCGTGACCGACGCCGCCCTTCAACGACCTGGCGCGCCTGCGCGAGCCGGCCCACCGGCGCCACTTCCGTGCCGAGGAGCTCGAGGCTCTGGCGATCGCCGCGGGTCTCCGCGTCGTCGAGCGCTGCGCGTTGCGGCGCACCGTCGAACCTCGATTACTGGATGCAGGCGGCGGCGGTCCCGTCTGAGAAGAGCGAGCTGATCCGAGCGCGCGTCCAGGCGCTGCCCGTCGGCGTGCAGCAGAGTCTCGACGTCGTCTTCGCCGATCGCCTCGTCTCGTTCAGCACCGACGTCCTGGCGCTGCACCTCGAGGCGGTCTGACGCGCCCCTAGCTCAGGAAGCCGCCCAGCTCCTCGACAAGGCGCTGCCGCGGCATCGCACCGACGATACGCTGCTTCACCTCGCCGCCCTCGAAGGCCAGGATCGTCGGGATGTTCATGACGCCGAAGCGCTGCCCGATCTCGGGCGACTGGTCGACGTCGAGCTTCACGAAGGTCACGTCGGGGTAGTCGCCCGCCATCTCCTCGAGCACCGGGCCGACCATGCGGCACGGGCCGCACCACTCGGCCCAGAAGTCGACGAGGACCTTTCCCGCGGCTTGCGTGACGACGGTGTCGAAATCCTCGTGTGAGACGGCGTCCAACGCTCCTCCAGTCAGTCTTGTCGCAGGTCAGTCTTGAGACGGTGGCGCCGCGCCGGGCGGCGGTGGATCCGGTGCGGACGTTGCCGCCCCGGCGGGCCCCGTCGACGGGCACTCGAGCTCGTCGAGGTAGCGCTGCGCCTGGACGGCGGCGAGCGCCCCCTCGCCGACCGCCATGGCGATCTGCTTGAGCGGGTTGGCCCGCGCGTCGCCGCAGGCGTACACGCCGCAGAGCGACGTGCGCATGACGTCGTCGGTCAGGATGAAGCCGGCCTCGTCGAGCGCGACGATGCCCTGCAGGAAGGTCGTCAGCGGCACCTGCCCGATGTAGAAGAAGACCCCGTTCACGGGCAGGCTCCGGAGCTCCTTGGTCTTCACGTTCTGCGACCTCGAGCGCCTCGACGAGCTGATCGCCCTTGATGCGGCGCGGCACCGAGTCCCAGACGAACTCCATCTTGCTGTTGGCGAAGGCGCGCTCCTGAGCGATCGCCGATGCCCGCAGCTCGTCGCGGCGATGCACGACGTAGACCTTGTCGGCGAACTTGGTGAGGAACAGGCCCTCCTCGACGGCCGAGTCGCCGCCCCCGACGACGGCCACCTGCCTGCCCTTGTAGAGGGCGCCGTCGCAGGTGGCGCACCACGAGACGCCGCGACCCACGAACTCGGCCTCGCCGGGGATGCCCGAGCGCTTGGCCTCGACGCCGGGCGCGAGGATCAGCGTGCGCGCCCGGATGGGCTCCTGGTCGGTCGTGATCGTGAACGAGGCGTCGGCTTCGGGCGTGAGCGTGGCGACCGTGGTGATCTCGCGCAGCTCGGCGCCGAACTGGGCGGCCTGGCGCTTCATGCGCTCCGAGAGGTCGAAGCCGGAGATGCCCTCGGGGAAGCCGGGGTAGTTCTCGACCAGCTCGGTCAGCGCGATCTGACCGCCGGCCATGTGGCGCTCGAGGACCACCGTCGTGCGGCGGCCGCGGGCGCAGTACAGGGCTGCGGTCAGGCCCGACGGCCCTCCGCCCACGATCGCCACGTCGTAGGTCGCGGTCGACCGGTCCTTGGGCAGGTTGATGCGGATATCGAGACCCATAGTGCCGACAGTCTACCCTGAGTCCGACGCGCTCAGAGCAGCTCGCGACGCACGAGCGCCTCGGCGATCTGCACGGCGTTGAGCGCGGCGCCCTTGCGCAGGTTGTCGCTCACGACCCAGAAGTCGAGGCCGCAGTCGACGGTCGTGTCCTCGCGCACGCGCCCGACGTAGACGGGGTCGGCGCCCTCGGCGTCGAGCGGCATCGGGTAGCGCAGCTCGCGCGGGGTCGTCGACCAGCTCGACGCCCGGCGCCGCGGCGAGGAGCTCGCGCGCCTCGGCGGCCGTCAGCTTGCGGCGGGTCTCGACGTTGACGGCCTCGCTGTGCGCGCCGAAGACCGGCACGCGCACGCATGTGGCCGTCACCTTGAGCTCGGGGTCGGCGAAGATCTTGACGGTCTCGTCGACCATCTTCTGCTCCTCCTTGGTGGCGCCGGAGGGCAGGAAGTCGTCGATGTGCGGCAGCAGGTTGAAGGCGATCTGGTGAGGATAGAACTGCGGCTCGCACCGTGCGGCCGGCCGCCCACTGCCGGGCCTGGGCGTCGAGCGCCGCGATGCCGCCCTGCCCGCTGCCCGCCACCGACTGGTAGGTCGCGACGACGACGCGGCGGATGCCGGCGGCGTCGTAGAGCGGCTTGAGGGCGACGACCATCTGGATGGTCGAGCAGTTCGGCGTGGCGATGAGGCCCTTGTGACCGTCGAGGTGCTCGGGGTTGACCTCGGGCACGACGAGCGGCACGTCCGGGTCCGTCCTGAAGCCGCTCGACTTGTCGATCACGGTCGCCCCGGCGGCGACGGCCTTGGGCGCGAACTCCCTGCTGACGGCGCCGCCGGCCGCGAAGAAGGCGAGGTCGACACCGGCGAAGGCCGCCTCTTCGAGGCGGCGCACCTCGAGCTCCTCGCCCTTGAACGGCAGGCGGCGCCCGGCCGAGCGCTCGCTGGCGAGCAGGCGCAGCTCGGCGACGGGGAAGTCGCGCTCCTCGAGGATCGCGCGGACGGTCCCGCCGACCACGCCGGTGGCGCCGACGATGGCGACCGTGTAGGCGCGCCCGCCCATCAGGACGAGCCCTTCTCGGCCGACTCCGGGTAGACGCAGTGGTCGTCGAGCTCGAACGCCGTGTGCAGCGTGCGCACCGCCTCCTCGACGCGCGCCTCTTCGATCACGCAGGAGATCTTGATCGGCGAGGTCGAGATCATGTCGATGTTGATGCCGAGGTCGGCGAGCGTGCCGAACATCTTCGCCGCCACCCAGGGGTTGGTGCGCATGCCGGCGCCGACGATGCTGATCTTGGCGACGCGCTCGTCGGCGTCGTAGCCGCGCGCCTTGAGCTTGGTGACGACGTCGCGCAGGGCGCGGTCGGCCGTGGGGCCGTCCTCGGCGGCGATCACGCAGGAGATGTCGCTGCGCCCCTTCTCGCTCACGTTCTGGATGATCATGTCGACGCTCACGTGGGCGTCGGCCAGCGCGGCGAACACCTGCGCCGCGACGCCGGGCTTGTCGGGCACGCCGCGCACCGTGACCTTGGCGTCGTCGGTGCTGTAGGTGACGGCCCTGATGATCGGCTGCTCGAGCTCCATGGCCTCGTCGTCCTCTCTCACCCAGGTGCCCTCCGAGTCGCTGAAGCTCGAACGCACGTGGATGGGGATGTTGAACTTGCGGGCGTACTCGACCGAGCGCAGGGCGAGGACCTGGGCGCCGGCGGCCGCCATCTCGAGCATCTCGTCGTAGGAGATGCGCTCGATCTTGCAGGCGCGGGCGACCACGCTCGGGTTGGCGGTGTAGACGCCGTCGACGTCGGTGTAGATCTCGCAGACCTCGGCGCCGAGGGCGTGCGCCAGGGCGACCGCGGTCGTGTCGGAGCCGCCGCGGCCGAGGGTCGTCACGGCCTTGTCGGTCGAGACGCCCTGGAAGCCGGCGACGAGCACGATCTGGCCGGTGTCGAGCGCCTCCTGCACGCGGAAGGCGCGGATGTCGAGGATGCGCGCCTTGGTGTGCACGGTGTCGGTGATGATGCCCGCCTGCGAGCCGGTGAAGCTGACCGCCTCGGCCGCCGAGACGGTCGATCGCCATGGCGAGCAGGGCGCAGCTGATGCGCTCGCCCGTCGAGAGGAGCATGTCCATCTCGCGCTCGGGCGGGTTCGGCGAGATCTCGCGCGCGAGCTCGACGAGCTCGTCGGTCGTGTCGCCGCGCGCCGAGACGACGGCGCACACCTGGTGACCCTGCTCGGCGGTGGCGACGATGCGGCGCGCCACGTTCATGATGCGCACCCCGTCGGCGACCGAGGTGCCGCCGTACTTCTGGACGACGATCGACACGCTGCTGAGACCTCCTTGGCGCCGGTCGCGAGGCTCCGCCACACGCGGGGGCCTCGTCTCCCGACCGGCGCAACAGTCTACCGTGTCCCGAAGACGCCCCCAAGCCGGAGGGGCGCGGCGGGCGCGGGCGTGCGGCCCGGCGCGCCGGCGGGGCGGGCGGCGGCCTCGCGCCCTAGTCGTCGGCCGGCTTGGGCGCGATCTTCGGCAGGGCGCGCTTGTGCTCGCTCGCGGCCCTCATGCGCTCGACGCGCTCGGCGGTCGCCGCGTCGCCGCCGCGGCCGAGCAGGTAGGCGTCGAGCTCGTCGTACGTCAGCCCCATCTCGCCCTCGTCGGTCTGGCCCGCCCAGAGGCCCGCCGACGGCGGCTTGTCGATGACGGGCTGCGGCACGCCCAGGTGGCGGGCAAGGTCGCGCACCTCGGTCTTGGTGAGCTCGCCGAGGGGCAGCAGGTCGACGCCGCCGTCGCCGTACTTGGTGAAGTAGCCGATCGCCAGCTCGCTGCGGTTGCCGGTGCCGAGCACGCGGTAGCCGAGGCGGTTGGCGTAGGCGTAGAGCGTCGTCATGCGCAGCCGCGGCTTGAGGTTGGCCGCCGCCAGGCGGTCTTCGCCGCAGGTCCGGGCTGCCCGGCGGCGAGCGTCTCGAGAAGGAGGTCGTAGACGGGCCCGAGGTCGACGGTCACGGTGCGCAGCCCGAACGCGTCGGCCACGAGGTGCGCGTCGGCGGCGTCGCGAGGGTCGCTGTGGCACGGCATGAGCACGCCCAGCGAGTGTCTGGGGGAAGGCGCGCAGCGCGAGGGCGGCGACGACGGCGGAGTCGATGCCGCCGCTGAGGCCGAAGACGACGCCGTCGCCGCCGCCGGCCGCGACCTCGTCGCGCAGCCAGCCGGCGAGATGGTCGGCGAGGCGGGCGGCGGCAGCGCCGCCGCCCGCCTCGCCGCCGCGCGTCTTCTCGCCGCCCATCACAGCACCGAGTAGTAGCGCTGGAGCTCGAAGTCGGTCACCTGCTCGCGGTACTCGTACCACTCGTTGAGCTTGTTGGTGACGAAGCGCTCGAAGACGTGGTCGCCGAGCGTGCGGCGCACGAGCTCGCTGCCCTGCGGTCTCGGTGATCGCCTCGAAGAGGTTGTTGGGCAGTGAGGTCATGCCGATCGCCTCGCGCTGCTCGGCGGTCATCTTGTAGATGTTGGGCTCGACCGACGGCGGCAGCTCGTACTGCTGCTCGATGCCCTCGAGGCCGGCGGCCAGCATCACGGCGAAGGCCAGGTACGGGTTGGCCGCCGGGTCGGGGTTGCGGAGCTCCGCCCGGATCGTGCTCTCCTTGCCCTGGATGTAGAGCGGCACGCGGACCAGGGCGGTGCGGTTGCGGTGCGCCCACGAGATGTGGATCGGCGCCTCGAAGCCCGGCACCAGACGCTTGTAGCTGTTGACCCACTGGTTGAGGACCGAGCAGATCTCGCGCATGTGCTTGAGCTGCCCGGCGATGAACCCCTTGGCGATGTCGGAGAGGTGGTTCTCGTCGGTGGGCGAGAAGAAGGCGTTCTCGTCGCCGCGGAAGAGCGACTGGTGGACGTGCATGCCGCTCCCGTTGACCCCGTGCAGCGGCTTGGGCATGAAGGTCGCGTAGACCCCGTTGTGGGCCGCCACCTCCTTGACGATGAGGCGGCAGATCATGACGCGGTCGGCCATGAGCATGGCCTCGTCGTAGTGCGGGTCGATCTCGTGCTGCGAGGGCGCGACCTCGTGGTGCGAGGCCTCCATCGGGATCCCGAGCTTGTCGAGCGTGCGCATCGTCTGCTTGCGGAGGTCGTTGCCGAGGTCGGCCGGCAGCACGCTGAAGTAGCCGCCGTCGTCGGTCAGCTCGGGCGCCGCCGCGCTCTTGAAGTAGAAGTACTCGAGCTCGGGCCCGACGTAGAACTCGAGGCCCAGAGCGCGGGCGCGGTCGAGCTGGCGGCGCAGCACCCAGCGCGGGTCGCCCTCGAACGGCCGGTAGTTGCGGTCGAGGATGTCGCAGAAGACGAACGCGGTGCGCTCCTGGTTCTGCGACCAGGGCAGCACGGTGAAGGTGGCCCAGTCGGGCATCGCCACGATGTCCGACTCCTCGATCTCGGCGTAGCCGGTGATGGAGGACCCGTCGAAGGGGGCGCCGCTCTCGAGCACGCTGTCCAGCTGGCGGTCCGGGATCTCGACCATCTTGAGGCTGCCGAGGATATCGGTGAACCAGAGCTGGACGTGCTTGACGTTCTCGTCGGCGACGAGCCTGCGGGTCCTGGCCTGGAGCTCTTCGTTCATCGTCATCCTTTCAGCCAGGGGACGCTCGGCGGCATGGTCCCGCCGAGCAGGTTTTACCAGCGCGGCGGCGAACGGGCAACATGAGACTGGCCGCGAGCCCCCTAGCCTCATTGCGTGCGTACCGCATACGCACTATACTGCCCGCGATATCACGGGGGCGGGCTACGGGGTTGTGGCCCCGAAAGGAGAGCACATGGCAACCGAGGCTTACTGCGTCAAGTGCCGCACCAAGAGGACGATGAAGGACGAGAAGCAGGTCACCATGAAGAACGGCAAGCCCGCGACTCAGGGCGTCTGCCCGACCTGCGGCACGAAGATGTTCAAGATCGGCAAGAGCAAGTAAGCCCACACGCATCTCCACCTGCGACGGCCGGGGCCGGCGCTCCCTCACGGGAGCGCCGGCCCCGGCCGCGTCTTCGGCTCTTTCCGGCCCGTTGCAGGCAGTCTGGGCGCGCGATGCCCTGTGGAACAGTCGAACGGAGCATGCAGGCGACGCCGGCGTCTTGAGGCCCGGACGCGCGGCCGGGATCTACCGCGTGACCGTCCTGTCGACGATCACCGGGAGCTTGCCGCGCCACTGCTCCCAGGCGCGGTCGTCCGTGACCAGCTCGCACATGAAGTGGGCGACGTTGGCCATGCGCGTCTCGCGCGGGCGGAAGAGGCCGGTGACGAGGTCGCCGTGCACGTCGTAGTCGGAGACGTCGCCCTCCTTGAGCGAATCGGGGCGGACGGCCGTCCACTCGACGAAGCGGCCGTCCGCCCCGACCACTTCGAGCAGGAAGTCGGACGCGGACTGGTTGTCGCGCGCCGGCGGGACCAGGCCGCGCAGCAGCCAGAGCATGGCCCTGACGAGCGGCCCGCGGTGCGCGTCCTGCCGGCCGGGCCGGAGCACGGAGACGGTGCTCATGAGGACGAACCTCAGAGGCCGCTCCGGTTCGATCTCCTTTGCCGCTCCGTACACCCGCCGGACGGCCTCGGTCACCAGGTCGCGCGGACGCCCGAACACGCCCTGCAGCGTCTATCGTGTGACCGAGGCACGAGACGGCGGCGTCGCAACCCTCGACCAGGCGTGCGAGCTCCTCGTCGCTCAGCGACAGCAGGTCGGCCTCGACCGCAGTCAGGTGATCGTCTTCTGCGACGCCGTCCGGGAGTCGCTCCGCCGAGCGGACGACGGCCCGTACGCTGACGCCGCGGGCCAGCAGCTGCTGCAGGACACGGCCGCCGGTGCGACCGGTGCCGCCGAGCAGGAGGACGGTGCATTCGCCCTGGATGGGCGAGGCCTGGGTCCGCTCCGTGTTCATCGCCCCTCCTTGGGGTAGTCGAAGACGTCGTCGAGCGGCACGCCGAACGCGCGCGCGATCTGGAACGCCATCTCGAGCGACGGCGAGTACTTGCCCTGCTCCACCGCGATGATGGTCTGCCGGGTGACGCCGAGCCTGTCGGCGAGCTCGGCCTGCGTCATCTCGCCCGCCGCGAAGCGCAGCGCACGGATGCGGTTGGTCACTCTCGTCGGCTTGCCCATGGTCAGAAGCCCCTGTGGTAGGTCACCAGCTTGACCGCCGACGAGACCACCGTGGCGACGACGAACGAGAGGTACAGCGCGTTGGCGATCCAGAAGTGGTCCGCCTCGAGCATGGTGAGGACCAGCACGCCGAACATGCCGGCCGAGGACACGTAGAAGCCGACGAGGTCGCCATGGCGGCTGATGGACTTGTCGCGCTCGTCCTTGCGGTCGATCTCGTCCTCCGGCTTGCGGCCGCGGATGGCCGCCGTGACGGCGGTACCGATGGACGTGAGGATCGACCCGATGACGGTGAGCGCCACCGACGCCACGATGGCGATGATGAGCGGCCTCTGGAAGTGGATGTCGGCGGCCGGCGTGCTCTGCAGCCGGCCGATCATGGTGGCGAAGTAGGCGAGCGGGACGATGATCGTCACCAGCCCGCTCACCCAGGTCATCTTCTCTTCGAACGGCATGTCGGCCTCCTCGTGCGGGCCCGCCGACGCTGCTGCAGGCGGGCCCTGATGTCAGGTTTGTTTGACATCAGGCAGTGTAAAGCGGAGGCGACATCATGTCAAGTATCTTTTACGCCAAGGCTCCGAGATCCTTGAGTGTCACTGACGATGCAACACTGACCCCCTTGTGACGGTCGAATACTCGACCCCCCCAGGAAGCTAGGCTCCTCCGCACGGCATCGGTGGCCACGCGGAGGAGGGGTCGGTTGATCAGACTGGAGGAAGTGGGTGGACATCGTCAGCCGTCGGGCGGCGTCCAGAGGTCGTCGATGCCGTGACGCACGACCGTGCGCAGCTCCTGGAGGCGCCTGCGCTGCGCGCCGTCCGGCGCGTGCGCGATGTCGAGCGGCGGTGAGAGCTCGGCAACGACGCGCCGGCGCATCCAGGCGGTGAGGCGGGTCTCTGAGGCCGCATCGAGGATGGCGCTGCCCGCCCTGCTCCTCTACGCTGGCCAGGCTCGGAGTTACAGCTCGGCCGTGAACAGGTTCCGAAGCTTGTAGATCACGTCCTCGGAGTCTGCATTGATGCAGTAGCCCTCGTTGATGTCTGCAAGCGTCTGCAGATCAGCCAGGTTGGCCTCAAAGCCGATACCGTAGACAGGTATGGCGATGCCGTTCACGAGACCAGTGACGTCATAGAGCGACAATCCTTCGTTCTGTTCGCCGTCGCTAAGGACAAGGAGCCTGATCTTGGCGTTCGGTACTTGTGACTGGGCCTTGATCACCATGTCGAGCGCAACGACGAGCGCGCTGTTGGTAGCGGTGCTGCCGCCAGCCGCGAAGTCGTTGACCGCTCCAGCGAACAACGATTGCTGCTTGGGTGTGAATGCGGCAATCGGCAGATCGATCGAGATGTCATCTCCCGAGCTGTAGCTCACCAACCCGACGCGGTTCTCCTCATTGATGTATTGAAGGCTGTTCTTGAGGGCGGTCTTGACGCGGTTAAGCTTGGCGCCCTCCATTGACCCCGATCGGTCAACGACGAAGACGGAAATGACTGGTCTTCCGCCGTCCTTGTTCTGTTTCCAGACCTTCAGGGCAGCGAACAGCTCGGTGCCACTGTACTTGTTCGGCACGCCGGTGTAGTCGTCGTACTGGTTGAAACCGAACGAAGAGGCGGACTTCTGCGCCTCGGGCGTTTGACAGAACGCCACGAACTGCGTGAGTACCTCTTCCTTGTCGGACGACAGGTTATCCAGGGCATAGACCGGACTGTCGTGCCTGACCCCGCAGGGCGTGAACTTCCAATCCGACAGCGTCGGCTCCGCCTTGTAGGCTTGGGACTCCATTATCATGGCGTCCATGATGCCCTTGGCGGCTACCTTGGCCATCTCCTTCGTTGTTGGCGCCGCCGGCGGGATCAGATTCTGGAACTGCCGGAGCTGCGCGAGCGACTGCGACGAGAACGGATTGCTCGGCTCGAAGGCCCGAAGCTCTTGCGTGAAGATGTTCAACCCGGTCGAAGAGACGTTCGGGTCGGTGTGACCCAGCAAGAGATCTCCGGCCAAGACCGCCTTCACGACGCCGTTCATGGTGACCGCACCGTACTTCTCGGTGTATTTGCCGTAAGCGGCCTTGTTCATCAAGATCCCGGCCGTGTTACCGGTCAGCTTGTTCGTGACCATTTCAATCGGCACGCCGACCGACTTGATCATCTCGCCCCACAACTCATTCGCGGGGCTGTAAGCGTCCGGCACGTAGTTCCGCTTCGTGATGTACTCCAGGGCCAGCCCGGAGGCGATCGGCCTGATAGAGACCGACACGCTCTTGCCGCCGATCCGGAGGTTCTGGGCATTGAACTTCTTTGCCTGTACCTCCATCCAGTTGTCGGCCGTCGCGTCGGACTTCTCGGTCGAGCTGAACAGCTCGATGTTGATCTGTCCGTGACCAGCAACGCTCAACGGATACTTGCGGATCGGAGGCAACTCGTTGACCGAGTCGCTCTCGCCGATCCAACTCGGGTCGACTTGGTGCTTGACGACAGTGCCCGTCACGCCGTCCGAGACGTAGGCGTTCAACTTGTCGAGCGCCTGCTGGTGGTTGAGCGTCTGCTCCTCAGCACAGCCGACGATCGCGGCAAGCGCCAAGAAGATACAGACGAGGATCCCGCTACGCTTCATGCCTTCACATCTCCCATCCGAATCAGGGACTGCTTGTTCTGCTCACGGATCGTTTCGAGCCAGGCATCCAGCATTGTAGTGTCGCCAGTACCTGTCTGGCTGATGTTGTCAGCCAGCTCCAACAGAAACTGATTGCCCTTCTCAAGGGCTTCGTTGTTCCTCTTGACGGCTTCCTTGATCCTGTCGGTGCACTGATCGTAGAACGCATCGGCCTCGGGCGATTCATCGTCTTCGGCAGCGATGCTGCTGTTGATGACCCACTTGAAGTTGGCGCACAGGGTGTTGTCGATGTCTTCAAGTCCGACTCTGGCTCCAGACACAGCTTCAGCGTCGTTGGACGTGATCAGCTGGTCGAAGCGGTCGAACTGGCTGGTCATGCTGTCAAGCTGTCCAAGACAACTGTCTATGGCGCTCGACAGCTTTGGCCGAGCTTCCTTCATGATCATCAGTTGATCGCGGATTTCCTTCTGGCCAGAAGTCTTGGCACGGTAGGCCAGGATGCTCCTTTTGAGCTTGTCTTTCGACGAATCCCTGGCGGCGCCTTTGATCAGCTGGTACAGGCCAATGGCCACGGCGACAAGTCCGACTGCGACCAAAGCCCACACAGCAACCGACCTGACAGTGTCAGCGGCGACAACGCCGAATTCGACGATCAAGGTGGTTCTGAGGGCCTTCAGTGCTGTCCAGACCAGCAGGGCTACCAGCAGGCAGCTTGTGCCTACCAGCAGGAACTTAGTGCGTTTCACTACTCACCGGTCCCCTACTTGGAAGAGACGGACGAGGAGAGGTTATGCCCAAGCTCCTCCCCTTGATCAAGGCAACCATGCTTTGGCTTGTTCCTCGTTGATGCGCGTGGTGTTGTCGGCGAGCTCTTGCTCGTATCGACGGCTGTTTGTGATCGCCTGCTGGCAGGCGGTATCAACGGCAGCGAGTGATGCAAGCAGCTTGTCGGTCCCCTGGATGATCACGGCGGTCCGGATCAGACCATCGTCGACGTTCCTGACCGCGGCTTCTCCAGCTTGGCCAAGACGCTCGATGTTCGACTCGAACAGACCCTCGGTCATGTCGCGTGCCGCCGCCGCCATCTCGTTGCTCTGCTCGACCTTCTTGAGGTTGATCGTGATGCGCATCTCTTCCAACCACAGCGGGATGGCCTGGTTCAGCAGATCCTCGAGCAACGAGATGATCCGCTTCTGGCTGTCGCGCAGCAGGTCGATCTCAGGCTTGCGGATGTAGGTGATGGCAAGCGAGCTGTTCAGCCGGCCAAGCTTCAGCTCGAAATCGTCGCAACGCTTCGAGAAGTCGCTGGCGGTCTCGATGTCGCCGCGGGCCTGGGTCCGTTCGGCCGCAGATTGCAGCTCGGCCAGCTTGACCTGGCGCGCCCACTCCAAGACCTGTCTGCCGGCCCAGATGTGCACGATAAGCGCCCGACGGTTGCGAAGGTTGACCTCGTGGGCCTTGTCGTTCACCTTGAGATCCACGGTCAGTTCCGTGATCTGCTTCTTGAACTTCTGGTCGGCCTCGTCGATGAATGCCTCGATCTTCTGGTACTTGCGCAACCAGTACTTGATCTTTCCGATTCCTCTGGCGAAGAGACCCGAAAGACCGTGCGGCTTATCATTCTTCTTGAACTCGACCAGATGGTCCTGGAACTCGCTGATCAGCCTGCGCGACTCCTCCCCCGTGTCTTTGACCCGGGCACTGCCCAGGGCCGCGCGGGCGAACTGAGCGACCTCGGTCTGCGCCTTCGCGCCATAGGTGCCGATGTAGCCGTCGTCCAGGAATTCCTCCTGAGCCTCTTTGGCCAATGCCTGGACCGCTTGCGCCTCTTCGGGCGTGAGCGTCTCGGCTTCGACCATTGTCGCTACAGGCGGCGCGGTGACTGCGGTGCTGGCAACGGTGTCAAGCTCGTCACCCATCGTGTTCTCCTTGCAGTTGCGATTCTGGAGGATCTCGTGAGAATGCACCGAGCACGCGCTCGACCTCTCGATAGAAGCTGCGATCGTCCGGTATGTCGCATAGTCAACCGCCGCCTCGTCTGAGAAGGCATGAGCACGGGTCGTCCAGCAGTCAATCATGATTCCACTCGTAGCGGAATGGTAGTTGATGGACGAACAGTGGGCTAGACGAGCAAGAGACGCCTGATTGAGCTCGGCCAAGCGGGACAGCCGGCTGCTTCCGCAACTCGTCAACTTCACGCCCTCAGAAGACGAGACCGTGGCGTTCGGGCGACATGGGCTTGGGCTTCACCGCAGTTGAGTCCCGTGATGTGGTGTACAAGCTCCGGACATGAGAGCTAGTTACGTCACCACAAGCTTGTCCGTTTCGTGACTAGCACACGAGGCTACCGGCTCCATTTTCGGGATCTCGCGCGCCCGTGGGGTGGCGGGGTTCGCGGCGCTCCGGTTGTCGCTTCGACCCCCCCGTATGGGGGGCCGGCCCCCGAGCTTCCGCTGACTTCACACGCTCCCGCTTGAATGATGCTTCGTGCTCTCCCGTCTAACAGAGTGGAGGCCGGAGAAGGGGAGTGAATGATGCAGGCGCAGGCAGCGGCGGGAGCTGCGATACTTCGCCCGTGGTTGGGGTGGCACACGTTCATGAGGCGGATTGCCCGTGGGGCTCGGTCGTTCACGCTTCTGCTAAGCCGCTACGGCGATGGAAATGACACGGTGATGGAGGTCGACGCCGGGCTCATCGCTCGCGCCCAAGGCGGCAGTCATGAGGCCTTCCATCGAATCGTCGACTGCTACGAGGAGCGCCTGAGGCTGCTCGCCTTCCAGATGCTCGGTGACGCCGAGCAGATGAACGACGCCCTGCAGGACACCTTCGTCAAGGCCTATCGGGCCCTCCCTAGATTTCGGGCCGAGGCATCGCTCGGCACCTGGCTCTACCGCATCTGCTACCGCGTCTGCCTCGACTACCTCGGTCAGGGCAAGGGATCTCCGGAGCTGGAGCTCATCGACGAGGAGCTGGCCGACCCCTCCGACGAGCCCGAGCGCCTGGGTCTGCGCGAGGAGCTCCGTAGCGCGATCCAGGCCCTCCCGGTCGAGCAGCGCATCGTGCTGCTGCTCGTCGACCGTGAGGGCTACGACTACGCCACAGTCGCCGAGGTACTCGATGTCCCCGTCGGCACCGTCGCCTCGCGGCTCTCGCTGGCGCGCTCGACCGTGCGCGCACGACTTCGCCCGCAGCCGTGTGGGGAGGCGAGATGAGCGACGAGCTGCAGCGTGACAACGAGCTCAGTGGACTCCTTCGCGCGCACCTCGCGCCGCCGCCGCTCCGGCCCGGCTTCCACGACGAGCTCGAGGCCCGTCTCGAGGCGCTTCCCGCCCCACGGCGGCGGGTGGCCTGGTTCTCTTCACTTCGCCGGACTCGCGTCCTTGCCGTCGCCGCTGTCGCCGCTGTCGCGGCGGTTGTCGCGATCGTCGCCATCCCTCTCCTCGGCGGCACGTCGACCGCGACGGCCGCCGACGTCGTCGGCGCCATGGCGGCGGCCGGCCGCCAGACTCACTCGATCGCCCTCGATATGGCGATACGCAATGACGCACAGTGGTCGTCGGACGACCACTACAGCTACGAGGCCGATCTCAGGCTGGTGTTGGATACGCAGGGGAATGTGCTGTCGTCCTGGAGGGGTGTCGAAACGTGGGGCGGCGAGGTCACCGGGCGTACAGTCGTCGAGAAGACCTGTAGCTACGATGAGCACCATCACGAGGCCCGAGTGATCTCGTCGCGGCCGACTCGCTCCACGGCGCGCATCACCCGACCGGCATGGGAGATCCTGGGCCTCGAGCCACTCCAGGGCGGCTATGGGGACTACACCACCATCGCCGCCGCCTTTCGCGCTCAGCTTGCGGAGCTCGATCCTGCGACGCCGGTGCGTGACGTGACGTACATGGGGCGCCCCGCGTGGGCGGCGACGCTGATGGAGCATCAGTTCTGGTACGGAGACGGTCTGCAGCAGATCGATTTCGTGATCCACTGGCGCCTTGTAGTGGACAAGGCGACCGGTCTGCTGTTGGTGGCGGAGCCCGAGATGGAAGTCGACGGAGAGGAAGCCCCCGTCAAGCTAAGCCTGCGCGTCACGGCCATCGAGGTCGACCCCGGGCTGCCCGATGGCTGGCAGTCGCCTGAGGCGCCGAAGGAGAGCAGGGTCACGCGAGTCGACACCGAGACCCGCTTCGGGACGCCGGACCAGGTCGCGGAGTGGTCCTGGCCGGCGCTGCCGCTGATCCCGCAGCAGGTGCCCGCAGGCTACGTTCTGACGGACGTGGCCACCGCGCCCCGGTGGCACGGCCCCTACGGTGCCAGTCCCGGTGTCGCCGACGGGGTGGTGGGCCCCGTCGTCCTGGTGCGCTTCCGGCGGGGCTACAGCAGCTTCACGGTTCGGGTCTCACCGAAGGGGTTCGGCGATTGGGTGACGCCCGATGGCTCCGGCGGCCCGAAGAATGTCGAGAAGGTGCGACTCAGCGGCGGGTACCTCGCGGGGGCGCTGGCCGAGACGTGGGCCGGCCCCTACGCAGGGGAGGGTCCTACGCTCATCACGAACAGCGACCGCTCCTGGGTGCAGATCACCGGCGACCTCACGCGGCAAGAGCTCATCGAGGTCGCCAACTCGCTAAAGGTCTACGGCGACGTCGACAGGCCGCTCATCCCGGGGTACTGACGGAAGAGGCCCTACGGCGTGTCGCCTCGCGGGCGGCGGGTTCGTGGCCCGCAGCTGTCGCCTCGACCTCCTACGGCTCTACGGGGCTGGAGCTGCAGACGGAGGCAGGGCGCCAGAGGGGCTCGTGGCACACTCAGGTGATGGGAAGTGGGGCCGGGCTTGGTCACGCCGTGGCTGCCCGCCACCTCGGTGACGGGGAGGCCGCCCATGACCTCAAGGACTGCCTTGTGACGCTGCTCCACGACTCCCAGCTCGATGAGCACGATGCCTGCCCTCCTCGACTCGCCGACCCAGCTGGTCGTCTATTCGAGGTAGGGTTGGCGCCGGCTTCAGGCTCGGAGGTGTAACGCATCTACCGGAGCCAGTGTCGCCCGTCTACCGGAGCCGCGTCTCGGGCCTGGAACGCATCTGCCGGAGCCAATGTGGAAAGCATCTACCGGGACCGGACATGCGGTTTTAGCAACCTATTAGCAACTCGTGGTATCCTCTGCCGAGCCGCAGCAGAGGAAAAGCCCTGCAAATCGGCACAGTGCCCTCGTAGCTCAGTGGATAGAGCACAGGTTTCCTAAACCTGGTGTCGCTGGTTCGATTCCAGCCGGGGGCACCACTCTTCTCCCCGGCCGCCGCCCAGCTTTCGGATGTCGGCCGCCGTGCGCCGCCGGCGATGGGGCGTGGGTCGTGTCGAGGGTGACGGGATGCTGCCCCTGATGCCCGGTCGTGCGATAGACTAGGAGCACGCGTCGGCTGCGAAAGGTGTCGTGAGCGCGCGGAGAGGCAAAGTCCCCATAGTCGTCTCGGTGGTCGCCGGCGTGGTGATCGTGGTGACCTCGGTGCTCCTGATCGGGGCGTGGCTCTTCGGCAGCGTCGAGCCCGGTGACTCGCAGGAGCGCGTGGTCGAGGTCTTCGGTCCGCCGGCGTACTTCGTGCTCGAGTACCTGCCGCGGGACGACGCGGAGGAGGGGCCGCTCGTCCGCGTCGAGTCCTGGTACTACCCCGAGCACGAACAGGTCGTGCACTTCATCGCCGGGTCGGCCATCGCCGTCGAGCCCGTCGAGCCCGACACCGCGACCTACCCCTACATCGATCCCCGCCTCTTCGACTTCGAGATGAGCGCGGAGGAGATCGTCAACGCGCTGGGCGAGCCGGCGGAGCAGGTCGACGACGCGCTGCTCCCGGCCGACGCGGGTGACGACGATGGTGGGGCCGTCTACCTCGCCGAGCACGCGCTCTTCGGCGTGCAGGACGGCCTGCTGCTCTACCTCGAGACGTTCGGCGATACCGGCCCGCAGGGCGGTGGGTGAGCGTGTACTGCCCCGGTTGCGGCAAGCGGGTCGAAGGCGACGCGGCGTTCTGCCGCTACTGCGGGCGCGACGTGCGGCCGCCGGCCGAGAGCGGGCCGGCCGCCGAGGCGGAGCCGGCCGCCGAGGCGGCGCCGGCCTCCGCGGCCGAGGCCCACGACTCTGAGGCGGAGACGCCGCGCGCCGCCGAGCCCGACTCCGCCGCTCGGCCCGCCGCCGAGCCCACGCCCCGCGCCGCCGCTCCGCGGTGCGGCCGCCGCCGGGCCTGGATGGTGGCGATCGTCCTCTCCGCGGTCGCGGTGGCGCTGGCCGTCGCCGCGTTCGTGTCCCTCGCGGGAGTCGGCGCCGACCCCGAGGTGGAGGCGCTGGACGCGGGCGACTACGCCGCCGGCGCGAGCGGTCTCATCGAGCCGTCGGGGGGCGACAGCGGCGAGGACGCCGCCTCGGCAGCGGCTGTGTATCCGGTCCTCATCGACGGTGTGTGGGGCGTGGCGGACGAGAACGGCGACGTGGTCGTGGCGCCGCGCTTCTACGGCCTCGACGACTTCTTCGAGGGGCTCGCGACCTTCTTCAGCGACGACCTCACCTTCATGGGCGTCGTCGACGCCGGGGGCGAGGTCGTGGTCGAGCCCACCTTCGAGTACGTGGGGCGCTACAGCGGGGGCCTCGCGCCCGCGTCGCGCGACGGCGAGGCGGGCTTCATCGGTACGGACGGGACCTGGGCCATTGAGCCCACCTTCGCGAGCGTCGGGGAGTTCGGCGACGGGCTGGCTCCCGCCTCCGAGGACGGCCGGCTGTACGGCTACGTGGACACCGCGGGCGCGTGGGTCATCGAACCACGATTCGAGTACGCCGGAGAGTTCTCCGAAGGCTACGCCGCCGTCGTGATCGGCGGACTCTTCGGGTACGTCGACACGTCCGGAGAGACCGTCGTCGCGCCCAGGTTCACGAGCGCCGGGCGGTTCTCCGAAGGGCTCGCGCCCGTGAGCGAGGAGGTCGACACGGGCTTCATCGACGCGAGCGGCGAGTGGGTCATCGAGCCGGTCTTCTCGGGCGCGCAGGAGTTCTCGGAGGGGCTGGCGCCGGCGCGCGCCGCCGACGGCCAGGTCGGCTTCATCGACACGAGCGGCGAGTGGGTCATCGAGCCGCGCTTCGACGAGGCCTTCCCGTTCAAGGACGGTCGGGCGCGCGTCTACCGGGGCCTCCGGGTGGGGTACATCGAGCCGGACGGCTCGTGGTTCTGGGAGCCGAGGGAGTGAGGGACGGCCTGTGATGAGGGACGGGCGCGAGACGCGGGGGGTGTGGCAGTGACGCCGAAGGGTGCGCGAGTCGTGGGGAGACGGCGCGCAGGGCGCGCGCTGTGCGTGCTCCTGGTCACCGCGACGGTCTTCATGAGTGTGCCCGCGCCCGCGCAGGCGTTCAACCTCCTCCGCGAGCTCGGCAACGGCGCGCGCGGCCTGGTGCGGGTGAGCGGGCGGGTGCTGCAGGCGCCCGAGAAGGTCGTCACGTTCGTGACCAGGCCCCTGCCCCGGAAGATCCGTCAGCCGGTGCGCGTGATCGGCACCATCGCGCTCACGCGCAAGCTGCTGCAGAACCCGAGGGTCGCCGACGTGTTCCGCAAGGCGCAGGCGGCGCAGCGCACCGGCCAGGACCTCGAGCTCGTGGCCGAGGCGCGCCGGCGCCTGCGCGAGGCGTACACGCAGCAGGCGAAGGACTTCGCCGCCCAGGCCAAGGCCATCGAGCGGGCGATCGCCCGCATCAAGAGTGACCCGAAGATCGGCGACGTGAAGCGCATCGTGAGCTTGCGACAGCTGCAGGCCAACTACGCGCAGGCGGCCACGAAGGCGTCGAGCCGGGCTGCGCGCGTCAGCGACGCCGACGTGATCAAGCTCCTTGCCGAGAAGAGCCTCGTGCCGCGCGTGTTGGGAGGCGCCAAGTCGGTGGCAAGGCAGAAGCTCGACGAGGCGCTCGGGGGCTACATCACGCCGGCGACGATCGAGCGCTTCGCGCGCGGCGGCATCACCCCCGAGGCCATGGTCGAGCTGATCATCGCCGGCGACGCGCGCACCGTCGTGCAGCGAAAGGGCCTTCCCGACGACTTCGCCGACCGGCTGCGCGAGGCGCTCAAGGAGCAGCTGCGCAGCGACGTCGACTTCTTCAAGAAGAACTGGCGCGCCGAGCTGGAGCGGATCGTCGCCGAGATCGAACGCGAGAGCGGGAGCAACGTCGCCGAGGACGAAGGGGGCGCCGGGGACGAGGGCACGGAGGGCGAAGGCGCCGGCGACGCCACGCCCGAGAGCCAGGCGAGCGAGACCGCGGGGGGCGACACGGGCGAGGGCGCCGCGGCGGGGAGCGAGGACGCCGAGACCTGGGTCGTGTGGTACGGCACCGACATGGGCTGGAAGCCGCTTCGCATCTGGGAGAAGAGCGCCTTCGAGGCCGACACGCCGGGCAATTCGATTGAGGGCGGGGGCCTCGGCGACGAGCCAATCCGCAAGACGAAGGTCGCCGAGTTCGCGACCCAGAAGGAGGCGATGGACTTCCTCGACGGGGCGCTCAGCAACATCCGCACCGCCGAAGGCATCTACGCCGGGCTGCTGATCGCCGACTTTC
>CAWHPR010000004.1:0-407361 GCA_963831295.1 uncultured Thermoleophilia bacterium
AGGGCGAGGTGCACGACATCGAGCACATCGGCTTCGACCCCCGCCAGTACCCGTGATGTCGTCGAGTCGGAGCGCGGGGAGGGGGCTCTCGGCGGCGTCCGCGCCGCCGTCTATGGCAGGGCGGCGATCCGCGCTGGCGGCCGGGCGACATCGTGCCTCTCACGAGCGCCGAGCGCGCCGACGTGTGCATCGTCGGCGGGGGGTTCACCGGCCTCTGGACGGCGCTCTCGATCAAGCGCCTCGCGCCCGAGGCCGACGTCGTGCTCGTCGAGCGCCAGTACTGCGGGGCCGGCGCCAGCGGCCGCAACGGCGGCTGGGTGAACGGCTGGGACGACGCGCTGCCCAAGCTCGTCTCCCACTTCGGCCGGGGCGAGATGGACTGATCCGCGCTGCGGCGCGGTCCTTCGTGGTCGTGTCTGAGGCACTCTCGGCTGCCTCAGGCGCCCTGCCGATCGTCGACCCGTGTCTCACACCCGGCTGGGGTGTAGTAGACCATCCCGCAGTTGCGACACCTGTACTGCTCGGTGTCGTTCACGACCGAGCTCGGGCGGTTGACCGAGCCGCAATCCGGACAAGCCACATCCCTCAGCTCGGTCATCGCTCCCGCGGCAGGGGGACCGACCGGTCCCTCCTGGATCGGCGAGGCGAGCCACTCGGGCGCAAAGGGCTCGTCAACCAGCGAGGATCTCAGATTCGTCAGCCTGGTGGAGATCACCAAGGCCGTGTTGCGAACGATCCGATACCCGAGACGGTGGTTCTCGGCGAACAACTGCCTCAGGCGCTCGCCATCGAAGGCCAGCAGCGTCGAGTCTTCGATGGTCCTCACCGCGGCCGTGAAGGTCTGGTCATCCAGAACCGCGGACCATCCGAACATCCCCCCCGGGCCGATCTCGTCGATGACCGCTTCCTGGCCCTTGCGGCTCTTCATCGTGACGCTGACCCTGCCGTCCGCCACCATGTAGATCGTGGAGGCGACCTCGTGTTCCGCGATGACCTCGGTGCCTGCCCCGACCGTCTCGGGCGCGCCGATGGTCGCCAACTCCGCCAGCTCCTGGTCGTCCAGGTTGGCGAACAGCTCGAACCTCCTCAGCTCCTCAACATCCACCATCGCTGTCCCCTCCTTGTCGTCCTCGGCTGCGTGTCTTCGGGCTGCGTCCAAGGCCCCGCCTGCTCCCGACCCGAGCCTCGTTGCCGCTCGTCTGGACGAGAGATGCCTCGAGAAGGAGAAGACTCAGGAGCCCCCCGTGTGCACAGCAGTGCGATCGCAGCCACCAGAGCCCCCTGCGTCCAGTGTTCCTGCTCTCCGGGTTCTTTGCCCGGCGGGATGACGCCCAAACGAGACTCCCCGGGCTCTGCGGCTGCTGTGCCTGGGCGCGTGTGATGCCTGGAGCTTGTCTGAGGCACCGCACTCTGCGCGATCGGCTCTGAAGGATCGGCGCGATGTCGGCACTGACGGTGTGACCGGACCCCATTGGTCGGTCCACTTGCCATGCTAGTCCAAGGACGACCGCTCGCCGCCGCCCGACACGATCGCCATCACCGCCATCCCGGACTTCTCGCCGGCCGACGACGCACCGTCGTCTGTGGCCGTGGATCCGGCTGTGGGACTAGAATAATGGGTGGACCGACGGATGGCGCCCGGTCACGCATAGGGGAACCATGCTTTCGCTCGATCACCTCGACTACAGCATCGTAGGCCTCCTGCAGGAGGACGCCCGCATGTCCTCCCGCGAGATGACTCGTCGCCTGGGAGACGTGTCGGACCGGGTCGTGCGGTATCGGATCAAGCGTCTTGTCGATCGCCGGGTCCTCCTCTTGCAGGCCATGGTGGACCCGCGTCAGGTCGGCTACCCGGTCATCGCCGACATCCTTGTCGAAGTGGCGCCCTCGAAGCTCGCCGAGGGCTGCGCGAAGCTCGCGGCGATCGATGTCGTCGCCTCCGTGAACGCCGCCACGACCGGCGGCCGATTGAGCCTCCAGGTCAATGCGCGAGACAGGCGGGAGCTCATGACGTTCGTCAACAGCACTCTCTCCCAGGTCGATGGCATCGTGAGTGCGCAGACCATGGTCGTACCGCATCTGGTCAAGGACATCGCCTTCTGGAAGCCGCCCGCGGCGACTGCGCTCGAGCAGAGACGGGCGCACCGACACTCGAGCGCCGCCGCGCCCGGCCGGCGTCAGCCTTTCGCCGCGCGCAAGGCATCGGCCCTGTCTCCCGATGCCGCCCACGAGGCGGCAAGGCGGAGCCCGGCCGGGAGTGTGTCCGGGTCCGTCGGCCCGCAGCCCGACGCCCATCGTCAAGGCGCGAGGTGGGAGGCCACCAGTCTTCCGGACGTTCTGGATCGCCAGATCATGGGACTTCTCCGGGAGGATCCCCGCATGTCTTCCCGCGACATGGCTCGTCGCCTGGGAGACGTGTCGGATCGTGTCGTGCGCTACCGGGTCAACCGTCTTCTGGATCGCGGCGTCGTCCTGGTGCAAGCAAGGGTCGATCCGCACGCGCTCGGGTACCCGGTCATCGCCGACATCCTCATCGAAGTCGCGCCCTGGAAGCTCGCCGCTGCATGCGCGAAGGTTGTCGCAATGGACCAGGTCAGCTACGTGAGCACCGCCCATGCCGGCCGCGACAGCCGCGAGCTCAGCGTTGAGGTCAATGCGCGCCACACCGGCGAGTTGGCGGCGTTCGTGAAGAGCACGCTGCCCGCATCGACGGCATCGTGAGGACACACACGATGGTGGTCCCGCGTCTGGTCAAGGACGTCGCCGATTGGGTGGTCCCCCGCCGGCTGTAGCGTCGGCGCGTGGCGTGACGCGCACGGCGGTCACTCGGTCTGCCTCAGGAGAGTTGCCCAACTGGCAAGCGCGGTCTTGCTGCGCCTTGACGGACACCGGAGGGTGCCCCTTATGGCGCTGCTCTTGCCCGCGTAGGAGGCTGTGCGCAGGCTGACCGGCAGTGGCGCCGCGTGCGTGGGGGTCGCTGAGATATGTGGCGGAGAAGGGGTCCGTCGTCCCGCGGCAGCCCCACTGCCAGGCTACGACCCAGGAGGTCACATGAACGTGGAACGCAAGAGTGCCGTCCGTCGACTCGTGCTTGCAGCGACACTCCTGCTGGTCGCAGGATGCACGGTGACCTCGCCGGCCCTGGCGGAGAGCGCCTCGCCCTCGCCGCAGCAGGAGGCCGTGCTCCGAGTGGGTTGGGCCGTCAATCCGGACAACCTCAACCCGTTCGTCGGCTGGGAGACGACCTCCTACACCGTCTTCGACCTCAACTACGATTCGCTCGTGACCTACGACAAGGTCACGCTGGAGCCGGTACCCAACCTGGCTGAGAGCTGGGAGATCTCCGACGACCAGAAGGTCTGGACGTTCCACATTCGCCAGGGTGTCAAGTGGCACGACGGGGAGCCGCTGACCGCTCGTGACGTCGCGTTCACCTACATGTTCATCAAGGACCACGAGGTGGGCAACTTCGCTTCGCAGGTCGCCCACATCGACAGGATCGTGGCCACAGACGACTTCACGGTGATGATGTATTGCGACGAACCGCTGGCCAAGATGCTCACGAACTGGGTGCCGATCCTGCCGGAGCACATCTGGAGCAAGATCCCGCCGAAAGAGGCGGCGAGCACCTTCGCGAACACGCCGCCCATCATCGGCTCCGGCCCGTTCCAGACCGTGGAGTGGAAGCCCGACTCGTACGTGCGCATGGTCGCCAACAAGGACTATTTCGCCGGCGCCCCGAGCATCGATGAGATCCTCTTCTCGATCTACACCAACAAGGAGACCATCGCCGAGGACCTGAAGATCGGTGCGCTCGACGTGAGCTCCGACATCAGCCCGGCGGTGTACAGCCAGTTCGAGGGCAAGTCGGGCTTCGGTACCAACACCTCCTCGTACCCCGAGTTCCGAAGCGTGGGCTTCAACATCTACGACAACGACGCCTCCCTCGGCCACCCCGTGCTGTTGGATCCTGCATTCCGTCGTGCGCTGAGCGTGGCGATCGACCGCGACAAGGTCACCGCACTCGCTTGGCAAGGTTACGCGACGGTCGGCTCCAGCCTGATCCTTCCCGACTACTACCAGAACCCCGACTACCACTGGGAGCCGCCGGCCGACATGGTGCAGAGCTTCGATCTGGAGAAGGCCAAGCAGATGCTGGACGAGGCCGGCTACACGGACACCGACGGCGATGGCGTTCGCGAGTACAAGGGAGAGCCGATAGAGCTGCGGCTCTGGGCTCTGAACGATGAGCCCGCATACGCGGTGGCGGCCAAGCTCATCCACGGCTGGTGGAAGTCCATAGGTCTGAAGATCGACTACTCCGTCGAGGATCCCGCGAGGGTCGGCGATGCCGTGCTCAACTACGTGGACGGCGAGTTGTCTCCCGACTTCGACGTGTTCGTGTGGGGTTGGGAGGGCACCTTCGACCCGGACTTCCTCCTCAAGGTGTACCTGACCGAGCAGATCGGTTCATGGAGCGACTCCGGCTGGTCGAACCCCGAGTTCGATCGTCTCTACGATGAGCAGTCCACCACCGTCGACCCCGAGAAGCGCAAAGAGATCATCTGGGAGATGCAGGAGCTGTTCTACCAGGAGGCGCCCAACCTGATCCTCGTGTACCCCTACGGGCTTCAGGTCTACGACACGACCAGATGGGAGGGTTGGACGAAGATCCCCGCCGCGTCAGGCTCGGTGCTGGACAGGTGGTCATACCTGTCCATCCAGCCGAAGACGACGGAGTCATCGTCCGGCACCAGCAGTACCGGTCGCACCGTGGCGATCGTGGCAGGAGTGGTCCTTGTCGTCGCCCTCGCCGGCACGGCGCTGCTGTTGCGCAAGCGTCGCAGCGTCCGGCGTGAAGAGCTGACCTGAGCCGGCGGCAGGCCTGGTAGGCGGACCGGTTCTCGTGCGCAGCCTTGCCGTGAGTGGTGATGCACACGGCAAGGCTGCGCCGAGGTCACGGTCCCATCCAGCCAGACCGACGAGGAAAGCAGGCACAGAATATGTCCGCGTCCTTTCTGCACGTGTGCGCGCGCGGCGCCCACCGAGTGATCGGTCGCGCGATCGGCGAGGCGGCTGCGAGTCGGATCGCGACCGCGGTCTCCTTCTACAAGGAGCACTTCGCTCACATGGCCGGCATCTCGTTCGAAGAAGCCGAGAGCCGAGCGATGGAGTACCTGCCGCATGCCCGCCGTTGCCTGCCCCAATATGTGGACGAGCTCACGGGCATGGCCGAGGGGAGCCAGGTGCCGTTCGTCGAGCTTCTGGTCCTCAACTGCGCCGAGGAGTTCACGTGCGCTGCGGATGCCGGCGGCGCGGCGTCGCCCGATCGTAGGACCGTGGGTGAGCGTGGGTGCACTGTGGCGGGCGTCGTGCGCGGCGATCGTCACGTTGTGGGCCAGAACATGGACTGGTATGTCGTCGATGTGGACACGAACGTCCTCTTCGACCTCACGATGGTCGACGGCACCCGCCTGCTGACGATCGGCAGCGTGCCCTACTTGCCCATGGCTGGCATGAACTCGCACGGTGTCGCCTATGGAGGCAACGCGGTCTACTCGAACGACAACCGATTGGGTGTCCCCAATGCGTTCGTGCGTCGCTGGGTGCTCGAGGCAGCGACACTGGAGGAAGCATACGCGCGCGCCTGCATGCCTGGACGCGCGCGCGGATCCAACCACTTCCTCGCGGATACGGCAGGGCGTCTCTGGAACGTGGAGACGTCGTCCGGTCGGGCGAGCCGTGTGGACTCGTCCAAATGGCTGGCGCACACGAATCACTATGTCACGCCCGATATGGCGAGCTACGAGAGCAACCACGGCGAGGAGTCCCGGTCGCGACTGGCCAGCGCGGAAGCCGCCCTCGCCCGAGGGTATGAGAGTGCGGAAGACCCTGTCGAGTTGCTGACGTCCCTGTTGCGCAGTCACGACGAAAGCAGCGGCGCGGGCGGCGCCGTCTGTGTCCACCCCGACATGTCCCTACGGGTCGCGGATCGCGGCACGACAGCCGCGAGCATGGTCATGGATCTCGACCAGGGACGGCTGTCGGCGTGCGCGGGGCCGCCGTGCGAGAACGCCTATCAGGAGTTCGTCCTGTGAGCCCGGTCGAGGACGCGTACGACGGTGCACTGCGGTACGCTGGGCTGCGCGGCGCCTTCGCAGAGAGAGCAGATCGGCCCGGGCCCGTCAGGCCACGTTCATCGCCCGCAGCCGCCAGGTCGCAAGGACGACCGCGATGACCGACGCGATCGCCAGGGTGGCGAGCGAGCCGGACAGGCCGATCGCGTTCTCGAGCGCGAAGTCCGGATCGTCCGTGAGGGCCGCGAAGATCGAGCCGACGAAGTGCCGGATGCTCACGTACCGCAGGCCGGGGACGAAGCGCCCCAGGATCGACTCCCACACGAAGAGGTAGATGAGGGCGGCCACCAGCGCGCGCGAGATCAGCAGGCTGACGAGCATGAAGATCGACGAGTACGTGATCGTGGCGACGAGCGCGGCGACGATCATGGCGAAGAGCAGCCGCAGATGCTCGCCGGAGTCGCCCTGCATCACCAGCAGGTAGGCCATGGTCAGGCCGAGCACCACGATCGGCCCCGAGACCATCACGCTGCCGGCGAGCTTCTCGATCACGATCCGGGACCGGCTGACCGGCTTGAGGGTGAGGAAGGGCAGCGTGCGGTCCTCCACCTCGTTGCCGAACGCACTCGTCGCGAGGACCAGCACGATGAGCGGCAGGAGCGTCGGGATCATCAACTCGATGAAGACCGCCTTGCCGAGGAAGAGGTCGGGTCGCGCCCAGTCCGGCTGGATGAGGTAGATCGCGCCGAAGAGGAGCGGGAGAAGGGCAAGGCCGCTCACGACCCTGATGGCCTTGCCCTCCAGGAACTGCCTGACCGTGAGCGTCGACGATGGGAAGACGTTGCCGGATGATGTTCACTGGTATCGCCGCCCGCCTGTCATCTCTCCACCAGATACGAGAACACCGACTGCAGCGACTCGTCTCCGGCCTGGACCTCGAAGAGGCGGATGTCCGCCTGTCTCGCCAGGTCCGGCAGGGCTTTGTAGAAGCCGCGAGCGTCGCTCGTCTCCGCCAGGATGCGGCTCTCGCTCTCGACCTTGACCGAACGCGTGGCGGGGTGCCCGATGAGCGCGACCGCGAGCCGGCGCGGGTGGTCTGACCGGATCCGGACCGTGTGGTCGTGCCCGTCGATCTTGTCGCGGATGACGCGGTAGTCACCGACGGCAGCCAGCCTGCCGTTCACGAGGACGATGATGTCGTCGGCGAAGCGTTCGACCTCGGCCAGGACGTGCGACGAGACCAGGATCGTCTTCGTGCGTCCGAGCGCGCGGATCAGGTCGATCATGTGGGCGCGCTGGGCGGGGTCCATGCCGCTCAGCGGCTCGTCCATGAGCACGACGTCCGGGTCGTGGACCAGCGCGCCCGCCACCTTGATCCGCTGGCGCATGCCCTTCGAGTAGCCGCCGATGCGCCGGTCGGCCGCGGCGGTCATCTCGACGGTCGCGAGGGCATGGTCGGTCGCCTGGCCGGCGTTCTTCAGCTTCTGCAGGGTCGCGTTGAGGCGCACGAACTCGCGACCCGTCAGGAACGGATAGACCGTCTCCGATTCGTGCACGAGGCCGAAGCGGCGGTACAGGTCGACGGCGCCTCGGATCGGGCGTCCGTGGATCCGGATCGTCCCGCTCGAGGGGCGGAGCAGGCCGGCCATCATCTTCAGGATGGTCGACTTGCCCGCGCCGTTGGGCCCGAGCAGGGCGGTGACGCCCGGCGCGACCCCGAAGGAGACGTCGGAGACGGCGACGATGTCGCGGTACCACTTGGAGACGCCCTCGACGAGGATCGTCGGCTCGGTCCCCGCGACGACGCCGGGGAGGAGGACCGGGGCCGCCGCCGCGCCGGCGGCCGAAGGGGGTCCTGCCGCTCATCTCAGTCCTCCGGCACATAGCGCCAGATCATCACCGCACAGCCGATGACGATCGTCACAGTCATGCCCGCAGCATACGCCCACCACTGGAACGGGATGTCGACGCCACCGGTTCCGCATCGGGAAGAGCGAGTACGCGAGGCTGTTCGCGATCGTCGCCGGACTGAGGAAGGTGATCCAGTCGGCGATGCCGTGCTCGCGCAGCGCGTAGGCGAGCGTGTTGACGAGGCCCTCCGTCACCAGGTAGCCGACGACGATCACGGGGATGGCGATCACCTTCCGTCCCGTGAACGACGAGATCGCCAGCCCGATCGCGCCGAGATAGAGCGAGATGAGCCCGCCGGCGAGGGCGATCCTCGCGAGGTCGCCGATGTTGTCCGCGAGCGCGCTCAGCGGTGCGTCCGCGAGCAGATTGCGGAAGAGCCAGAGGATCGCCGCCGGCACGAACGACAGCGTCAGCGTGAGGATCGCCGTCGCCGCGAGCTTGGCCAGCACGTAGTCCAGCCGGGTGATCGCCCTGGAGAAGTAGAGCGTCAGGACGTTCTCGCGGCGGTCGGGGCAGAGCATCTCCGGCGCGATCGTCGCGACGAAGAGCCCCTCGATGACGAAGATGAAGCCGAAGAAGTCGCCGTACTCCATCAGCGCTCTGCCGGTCAGGGGCGCGAGGAACGCCTCGACTCCGATCACGACGAGCACGGTCCCGGCCGCGACCGCGTAGAGGATGATCGGGACGATCTTCGCGGTCCAGCGCTTCCTGATCCCGAGCGCTCTGCTGATCGAGTATCGGGTCAGGGCGCGGAAGGCGTGACGACCGGCCGAGGCGTTCCCCCTCGTAGTGCTTGTAGCCGCGGTCGTAGACCTCGCCGTAGCGCCCGGGCCGGCCCGTCGCCTTGTCAGGAGCCGCCATCGGCGTCTCCCGCCTCGGCAGGTCGCTCGACCTCACCGATGTAGATGTCCTCGAGCGACTGCACGGGCTGTCGCAGCGAGCGCAGGCCGACGCCGAGATCGGCGGCCACGTCGCGCAGCGCGTCGAAGACGCGGTCGTCGTCGTGGCGGACCACCAGCTCGTCGCGCGCGGTCAGCTCGTCTCCTGAACCCCGGACCGCGTGGACCCCGACACCGGCAAGCCGCTGGATGAACGCGTCGACATCACCGTCGATCCGGACGCGCAGATCGCCCTGCTCGGTCCCGATGCCTTCGATCGGCTGTGCGAGCACGAGTCTTGCCCTCGCTCAAGATCACGACGTAGTCGCAGACACGCTCGACGTCCTCGAGGATGTGCGAGGAGACGATCAGCGAGATGCCGAGCATCCGATGGGTCCGCTTGATCAGATCGAGCATGTCGTCTCGACCCTGCGGGTCCATCCCGATGGTCGGTTCGTCGAGGCAGAGGAGCCCGGGATCGTGCACGATCGCCTGCGCGAGCTTGACGCGCTGCTTCATGCCGGTGGACAGACCCTTGATCAGGCGGTAGCGCTCTTCGTCGAGGCCGACCTGGTAGAGCACGTCGGCGGCTCGAAGGCGAGCCGCGCGGGCGGGCAGGCCGCTCATCTCGGCCATGTGGCCCACGAGATCGGCAGCCGTCGTGCCCGCCGGCAGCACATCGGACTCCGGCATGTAGCCGACGTGCTCACGGACCTTGACGCCCTGCGAGCGGGTGTCGAGGCCGAGCACGCTGGCCGTGCCCTCGGTGGGGTCCGTCAGCCCGAGCAGGATCCGGAGCAGGGTCGTCTTGCCGGCCCCGTTGGCGCCGAGCAGGCCGACCGCGGCTCGCGGGATCGTCAGATCGAGGCGATCCAGGGCGACGACATCCCCGAAGCGCTTGCGCACGCCGCGGATCTCGACGGCCGGCTGCGCCACGGCGCTCTGTGCACCATCAGCTGACAATCGGGGTCGTCCTCCTGATCGCGAGCGGTTCGATGCGTGGTCCGGCTCCTATGATAGTGCGCGCGCCGGGTCTCGCGTGAGCGCCGGCGGCGCGCCGACGTCGAGCCGGCGTGTGCCCGCCGGGCGTACCGGCCGCGGCGGGAGAGCCAGGTCGCCTCGCGGACGAGCCCGTCGGAGAAGGCGAGCACCCGATTGCGCCCGGCGCGTTTGGCCGCGTACATCGCCCAGTCCGCCTTGTCGAGCAGTTCGTCCTTCGCGGCGGCGTCATCTGGGTAGGTGGCCACGCCGATGCTCACGGTCAGAGGACGGCCCGCGGCCGCCGCACGCGCCGCCCGACCTTGTCTGCTGGCGGCGCGAAGCCGCCACACGATTGATATTATGAGCATACGCTCTCTTCGGGTACGAGGCTGCCTCCTTCAGCATGAGGCTGGCGGAGTCCTTGACGAGACGGAAGGGCGACAGGTGCGTCCGCATGACGGCGCTCATGGCGGCGCCACAGAGTCCTGAGCGAGCATGTCCGGCGACATCGTCGAGAGCTCGTCGGCGTGCCGCACGTGGGTTCACAGGAGCGCTGCCCACCGCTCAGGAGGAGGCAAACGTCGTGAAGAAGATCGGCATCATCATCTGTGACCGCTATCACACCTGCGCCGGAGGCAAGTGTCTGCGGGCCATGCGCCAGCGAGAGGGTGCGTTTGCCCGCTACGGCGATGAAGAGATCGAGCTGGTCGGTTATACGACCTGCGGCGGATGTCCGGGCGGCAACGTCGAATACGCCCCCGCCGAGATGAAGAAGAACGGCGCCGGGGTGGTGCACCTTGCCACCGGTCTGGTGGTCGGGTACCCGCCCTGCCCCCGGCTCGAGACGTTCGAGGCGCTTCTCGCGGAGAAGTACGGCATGGAGGTGGTCGTCGGCACCCACCCCATCCCGGAGAGCTACTTTCAGACGCACACGAGCTTGAGGACGTGGGACTCTGCGCGCTGGCAGGAGCGCGTCAAGGACCTGCTGGCGAACGAGGAGACTCGGCGCGCGTACGACTGATCGCTCGCGGCAGCACCTGTGCGGCGGGGAGGGACTGAAAGTGCCGTCTCGCCAGTGATATTATGAGCATATGCTCTCTATACTAAGTGCCGCCCGGCCTGCGGACTACGTTCGTGCAGGCGAGCTGAGAGAGAGAAGGAGAAGAGAAGTGGCATGTGACGATGGAGGCGGCTTCTCGCCGGTAGCACTCGATCATGCGCTGTATCCGCGCCACTGCGGGCCGGCGCAGCAGTACGACGGGCATGTCCGCATCACGGGACCCTGCGGCGACACGATGGAGTTCTGGGTGACTCTCCGGGAGGCCTCCATCGAGCGCGTCTCCTTCGTGACGGACGGCTGCGGCGCTTCACGCGCATGCGGGAGCATGGCAGTGACACTGGCTGAGGGGAGGCGCCTCGACCAGGCGCTCGCGCTCGAGCAGGCAGAGATCCTCGATGCGCTCGGCGGGATACCGGCGGAGTCGGAGCATTGTGCGCTCTTGGCCGCCACGACGCTGCGAGCCGCCTGCCGAGAGTGTCTGCCTCACCAAGCCGGAGGGCGCGCACAGGTGCCCACCGGGGAGATAGCACAGGAGGAATGATCATGAGGATCGCCATACCCCTCAGCGGGGAGAGACTCTCCCCGCACTTCGGTCACTGCGAGCGCTTCGCCCTCGTGGACGTCGACCGCGCGGAGAAGAAGATCGTCGACCGGACGGACGTCGTCGCGCCTCCGCACGAGCCGGGGCTGTTGCCGGCCTGGCTGGCCGAGCATGGGGCGACGATGATCATCGCCGGCGGCATGGGGCAGCGCGCGCAGGGGCTGTTCACCAGCCAAGGCATAGACGTCGTCGTGGGAGCCGATGCGCGGACCCCGGAGCTGCTGGTAGCGGACTACCTTGCCGGCACACTCAGAGCGGGAGAGAACATCTGCGATCACTGAAGTCGTCTCGTCGGCGGCCGAAGAGGCGCAGACATCCTGCGAATGGTGGGGAGCGCTGATGTGAGCGCCGGCGACGCCCCGACTTCGAGTCGGTGTGTGCCGGCGGGCCTAGCGGCCGCGGCGTGAGAGCCAGGTCGCCTCGCGGACGAGCCCGTCGGAGAAGGCGAGCACCCGATTGCGCCCGGCGCGTTTGGCCGCGTACATCGCCCAGTCCGCCTTGTCGAGCAGTTCGTCCTTCGCGGCGGCGTCATCTGGGTAGGTGGCCACGCCGATGCTCACGGTCAGGGGACAGCTGTCGGCCGCGCTGTCGCGCTCCACCTCGAAACGGATCCGTTCGGCGACGGTCATCGCCCCGGCGCCGTCGGTGTCCACCAGGACGAGGACGAACTCCTCCCCTCCGTAGCGGGCCGCCAGGTCGATCCGGCGGCTGCAGGCCTCGGCGATGCGCCCGATGCGCCCGAGGGCGTCGTCGCCCGCCTTGTGGCCGTGGGCGTCGTTGTAGCTCTTGAACTCGTCGCAGTCGAAGAACAGCAGGCTCAGCTTGCTGCCGTGCCTGTGGGCGCGTTCGAGCTCCTCCTCGAGGCGCTCGTGCAGGTAGCGATGGTTGTAGAGCCCGGTCAGGCCGTCGGTGATCGCTTCGACCTCGGCCCGGCTGAAGCGGACGGCAGCCGACTGCAGCATCGCCGCGAGAATGTGAGATCGGTCCGGCACCTGTCGCTGACCGAGCATCGTCAGCGCAGGCGCATCGATGGTCACGGCCCCGACGACGGCGCCTTCCGGCGTGCGTATCGGTGCGATGCCGGATACCCAGACTCCGAAGTCGTCGGCGTTGAGGACGTTGCCCTTGAGGCTCTCGCCGGCAAGCACTGCGGCGAGCTCGTCATGAGGCAGCCACGGGTCGCCGGGATGCGAGATCTCGCTCTCGCTCTCGCCCGTGTCGAGCACCGTGACGCACTGGTCGTCGATCATGGTGAAGCTCGTGATGAAGCGCACACCGGGGTTCTCCTTGTGCAGCACCCGCAGCGCCTCGACCATCTCGCGGTAGTCGGGGCGCGCTTCGTCGGCGCGGGTGCGCAGCAGAACGTGCTTGGCGGGATCGATCAGGTCCGCGGCACGGGCGGCCAGCGCGTTGACGTGCGTCCGCCGTCGTCGCAGGCGCGCCAAGGCGCGCAAGAACGCGGCCACCATGTCGGGGTCGAACTGCGTGCCTGAGCAGCGCCGCAGTTCGGCGAGGCACTGCCGGTAGCTGAGGGCGCGGCGGTAGGGCCGCTCGCAGGACATGGCGTCGTAGCAGTCCACCACGCACAGGGCGCGCGCCACCCAAGGGATCTCCACGCCGCGCAGGTTGTCGGGATACCCGCTCCCGTCGAAACGCTCGTGGTGGTGACGCACGCCGGCCACGAGTTCGTCGTCGAACAGCGGGCGCACGATCTCGGCGCTGATGCCGGGGTGTTGGCGGACGAGCTCCCACTCCTCCGAGGTCAGCGGCCCCGCCTTGAGCAACACGCGGTCGGAGAGACCGATCTTGCCGATGTCGTGCAGGAAGGCCACGTTCTGCAACTCCTCCAGGCGGTCGTCGGGCCACCCCAGTTCGTTGCCCAGCAGGGACGCATAGGCGGCCACCCGGCCGGCGTGGCCGAGCGTGTAGTAGTCCTTGGCGCTCAGGGCTGAGCTGAGGGCGCGCAGATTGCCGAGGTGGAGGCGCCGCACCTCCTCGTAGAGCTGCGCATGCTCGAGCGCCAGGGCCACGAGCTTCGCGACGGCCTCGGCGACCGAGATCTCCTCATCGGCGAAGCCGCGCTCGACGTGGTCGAGCAGCTGGACGGCGCCGATCACCTTGTCGCGGGCGATCAGCGGCAGGGAGATGAAACTGTGCTGGTGCGAAGCGAGGTAGATGTCGCGTTCGATCGCCGCAAGGCGGGGGTCGTCCACGGTGCTGAACGTGACGGGCCGGCGCGTCTCTATGGCGAGGCGGATGGACCCCCACTGGTCGAGGGCCAACTCGCGCCCCGCCCAGGCCTTGTCGAGCACTCCGTCCGTGCTGGAGGCGACGCAGATCAGCGTGTCGTCGCCGGCCAGCCGGTAGATGTCGCAGTCGGGAAGCTCAAGGGCCGCACTCAGACGTCGCGCTGCCGACTGCATGACTTCGTCGAGATCGAGGGTGGAGGCCAGCTCGAGACTCGTGTCGAGCAGCAGTTGGTAGCGCTCCTCGGCGTCGCCGGGTCGCGGCTCGGGCCGGCCCTCGTGGGCCGCCGGCGCCACGACCGCCTCGAGGTCGTCGAGCAGGAAGCGTCGCTGGCCGCTTGGCATGCGCCGGCTGACCAGCCGGCCGCTGTCGGCCCAGCGGCGCACGGTCGTGGCGCTGACGCCGAGAACGTCTGCCGCGTTCTGCACGCGCAACCACGCAGGCTGTGTGGGGGCTGCTCTCATCGCCGGGGTTATCGGCCGCCGCAGGCCGGTTCTTGACCACTACTTCCATCGGAGCGCGGTCGCGACGGCGATGCGACGAGCGACCGGCCCAGTGCATCGGGGGCTGGGGCGCCGGGCTAGGGCATCGGGGTGGCCTCGTATATGGTAGCCGCAGGAGGGTAGACCACCATGACACCGATCCCCGCGCTTCCGTCACTCACGATCAAGGGCGTCCGTCTCCCCGTGCCGATCGTCCAAGGCGGCATGGGGATCGGCGTTTCCCTCAATCCGCTTGTCAGCGCCGTGGGCAGCGCCGGAGGGCTCGGCCTGCTGTCGAGCGCCGGCCTGGACCGGATCGTCTCCCAGCGCCTGGGACGCACGCTCGATACCTATGCGGCCGTGCGTGAGGAGGTCGCGGCCGCCAAGGCCGGAGGCGGCTGTGCCGGCATCAACATCATGGTCGCCCTCCAGCGTGACTACGAGGCCTCGGTGCGCGGCGCTATCGACGCCGGGGTCGACGCCATCGTCTCCGGCGCGGGATTGCCGCTCTCGCTGCCGGACATCCGGCCGTCGGGAGACACCGCTCTCATCCCCATCGTCTCGTCCGCTCGCGCTCTCGATCTGATCTGCCGGCGCTGGGAGCGCCAGCACTACCGCCCGGACGCGGTGGTCCTCGAGGGACCGCTCGCGGGCGGGCACCTCGGGTTCCGGATGGATCAGATCGACCTCGAGGAGAACAGGCTCGAGCGGCTCCTGCCGCCGGTGAAGAGCGTGGCGCAGGCGCGCGGCGACTTCCCGGTCATCGTCGCCGGGGGTATCTACGACCACGCGGACATCCGCCGCTTTCTGGCGCTCGGCGCCGACGCGGTGCAGCTCGGCACGCGCTTTCTGGCGACCGACGAGAGCAGCGCCAGCGACGCGTACAAGCAGGCAGTGGTGCGAGCCGGGCCGCAAGACATGCTCGTGGCGTACGCCCCGGGCTCACCCTGTCGCCTGCCGTTCCGCGTGCTGCGAGAGTCGCCGATGTATCAGTCGGCCCTGGCTCGGCGACGCAAGCCGAAGTGCGACAAGGGCTACGTGCTCGTCAAGGACGACGCGGGCCGGTTCACGCATTGCCCGGCGAAGTACGACAACGAGCGCGACTTCTGCATCTGCAACGGCCTCTTCAGCAGCACGGCTGCGTACGAGAGCGGCGAGGAGGAGCCGCTCTATACGGCGGGCACGAACGTGTGCAGGGTGGACCGCATCGTCCCCGTCCGCGAGCTGATGGCAGAGCTCACGGGGGTCGTGTAGGGGGCGTGATCGCGCCGCCCCCGGCTCAAGCACCTCTCGACAGCTGCGAATCGGCACTGCCGAGTTGGTGCTATCCTTAGAGCAGGTTCACCGAGTGTTCGGCACCAATCGCCCCCGGTCCGACGACGAGCTCGCGCGTCTCCGCGCCCCGCAGGGTATCGCGTGTCTGGCGAGTCGTCTGCAGCGTCTTTCTGAGCAGGCCGCTGGCCGTGACTCGCAACGAAGAGCAGGAGACGTCGAGTGAGTGGATCCTCCGCAGATCGCACCATCTCCGCCGACATCGCGCTGCTCTCCACGGACGAAGCCCGTGGCCTGCTCGAACAGGGACGTGAACAGGGCTACCTCGAGGGTGCTCATATCGCCACTGCGCTGCGCGACACAGACCTCACCGCCGAGCAGATCGAGGAGATCCACGGCGTCTTCGCCGAGCTCGGCATCGACATCGTCGAGGGCGACGCCGGCGCGTCGGAGGAGAGCCCCGAGGCGAAGCCCGAAGAAGAGGCGATCGCGAAGCTCGATCTCTCGGTGAAGTCGCCGACCAGCGACCCGGTGCGCATGTACTTCGCGGAGATGGCCAAGGTGCCGCTCCTGACGGCGGTGGAAGAGGTCTCGCTGGCCAAGCGCATCGAGCGACACGACATGGAGGCCAAGCGCAAGCTCGTCGAGGCCAACCTGCGGCTCGTCGTGTCGATCGCCAGACGGCACATGAACCGGGGGATGCCGCTGCTCGACCTCATCCAGGAGGGCAACCTCGGGCTGATGCGCGCGGTCGAGAAGTTCGACTACCGGCGCGGCTACAAGTTCAGCACGTACGCCACCTGGTGGATCCGCCAGGCGATCACCCGCGCTCTCGCCGACCAGGCGCGCACGATCCGCGTCCCCGTCCATATGGTCGAGAACATCAACAGGCTCATCCGCGTGCGGCGCCAGCTCCTGCAGGACATCGGTCACGAGCCGACTCCGGAGGAGATCGCGGCGGAGATGGACATCACACCGCAGAAGGTGCGCGAGATCCAGAAGATCAGCCAGGAGCCGACGAGCTTGCACACGCCGATAGGCGATGAGGGAGACACCCTGTTGGCCGACTTCATCGAAGACAAGGACGCGGTCTCGCCCGTCGAAGAGGTCGGGGTGATCATGCAGCGAGAGGAGCTCGGGCGCGTCCTGGCCTCGCTCGCGCAGCGCGAGCGCATGATCATCGAGTTGCGCTTCGGTCTCAAGGGCGAGCATCCGTGTACGCTCGAGGAGATCGGGCAGAAGTTCGGCGTCACCCGCGAGCGCATCCGCCAGGTCGAGGCCAAGACCCTGGCCAGGCTCAAGGCGTGCCGCGAGGTGCAGCGGCTGCACGAGTCTCTCGACTGAGGTTCCGCCCCGCCGGCGCTACTCCTCGGCGGTCTCCGCCTTCGTCCAGCGCCGGCCCGGCCAGCCTGCCTTGGGGCCGATCGCCAGCGTCAGCCCCGGCACCAGCGCCGTGCGCACGAGGAAGGTGTCGATCAGCACGCCGAGGGCGACCCCGATGCTGATCTCCACGAGGTCCTTCACCGGCTGCGACAGCAGGATCAGGAACGTCCCCGCGAGGATGATGCCCGCGCTCGTGAGCACCCCGCCCGTCGCCGTGAGCGCCTTCACCGTGCCGTCTCGCAGTCCCTCCTTCATCGCCTCGCTGCGGATACGCGTGGTGATGAAGATGTTGTAGTCGCTGCCGAGGGCCACGAGGAAGATGAACATGTACAGCGGGATGCGGTAGCTGATGCGCTCCCAGCCGAACAGCACCTCGGTGATGAAGATGGTCGCGCCCAGCGCCGCCAGGTACGACAGCAGGTTGGTGAGCAGCAGATAGAGCGGTGCGACAAGGGCGCGCAGCAGGGCGGCCAGGATGACGCCGACGACGACGAGCGCGACGACGGCCACGACGATGGTGTCGCGGTTGGAGAGGGCCCACGTGTCGGCCTGGATGGCCGTGGGCCCTCCCACCAGGGCGACGCCGCCGCCGACGGCCGCCGTCTCGCGCGCCACCTGCCGCAGTTCGCCTATCTGCTGCAGTGCCTCCTTGGAGTAGGGATCGCCCTCGAGGATCACCTGGAAGCTCAGCAGCCTGCCGTCGTCCGCCGTGCCCGTGGGGAAGGCGGCGGCGACGCCCGGCGCCTCGTTCAGGGCGCCGGTGATCATGCCGGTGACGAACTCCGGCGGCGCCTCCGGCGCCTTGATGAGCACGGTCGTCGGCGCCAGCGCGCCCTTGGGGAAGTGCCGTTCGAGCAGTGCGTAGCCCTGCTTGGACGGCATGTCCTTCAGGAAGTCCTCGGTGAAGCTGAACCGCGGGCTGTAGAGGAGCACGCCGCAGGCAAGGACGACGAGGAGGGCCGCGACGACGGCGGCGGAACGCCGCGGGGCCGCGGCCACGCTCTCGGCGACGCGACGCCACGTGCGATGCTCGTCGGCGTCGCCCCTGCGCGGCACCCGCGGCCAGAAGGCGCGGCGGCCCAGCAGCGCGAGCAGCGCCGGCATCAGCGTGAGGCCGGCGATGAGCGTGACGAAGACGCCGAGACCCAGCACCGGCGCGAAGCTGCGGTAGTCGCCGTAGCTGGCGAAGAGCAGCGTCAGGACGGCCAGCGTGACCGTGAGCCCGCTGGCCGCGATGGCCTCCCACGTCTCGGCGAGCGCCGTGGCGAGGGCGACGCGCGCGTCGCTCTCGCGGCGCAGCTCCTCCCGGTACCTCGAGATGAGCAGCAGGCCATAGTCGGTGCCGGCGCCGAACAGGAGGATCACCATCAGCGACGTGGCCTGCGCGGACAGCGTCGCGTCCGTCGCCTTGGCGACGAGCGCGAGGATGCCGCCGGCCACGAAGTAGCCGAAGCCCACGGTGACGAGCGGCACGAACGGGAGCACCGGCGAGCGGTAGATCACGAGCAGCAGCACGAGCACCAAGATGACCGTGCCGGCGAGCAGCTTGACGTCGGCGTTCATGAAGATCTGGTAGACGTCGGTGATGAGCCCGCCGGGGCCGGTGACTCGCACCTCCATGCCCGCGACGGTGTCGCCGAAGTGGTCGCCGATGCTCAGCACCGACTCGCGGAAGCTCGCCTCGCCGGGCGTGCCGCCGAGGCTCGCGAAGATCAGCGCGCCCTTCCCGTCGTCGGAGTACTCGACCCGGGCGCTGCTGATGGGCTCCGCGCCGCTCGCGAGCCAGGTCTCGCCGTCCTCGATCGCCTGCTTCTGCTGCGCCGTGAGCGGCGCCGTCGAGCTGAACACGACGATGACCGGGGTACCCTCGGCGCTGGGGAAGGAGGCCTGCTGCAGCGCCTCGGCCCGCTTGCTCTCCAAGGACGCGGGGAGCGTCTTCGATGCGTCGTTCGTGGTCACGCTCTGGATGCTCGGCCCCACGGCCAGCGCGCCGGCGAGAAGCACCCACGCGGCGATGACGAGCCAAGGGTGCCATCTCCGAGTGGACCAGGTGATCACGTTGCGCATCCGTCCCCTTCCGTCGCCGCACGATCCCGTGCGCGGTCGGCGTGATTCTACAGGCTCTCTTCGCGCCGCGTTCCGCGTCATGAGCGCCTGGCGACTCGCTTGATCCTCGCCGGGCGGCACGCGGCAGTTGCGTACTTGGCCGCCGTGGGCAGACGTCGTATACTTGGTGGTACTTCCTTTGTCGTCTACTTGCTTGACTGGCCAATAACGGGCCGGATATCGTTGGCGACGCAGCCAACCTCTTGGCTGGAGTCGCAGTCGTGCCGGCGCCCGTCCGCGGCTGACGTACGTGAAGGAGGAGTCAGTGGCAGCCGAACTCTACGAACAGATGAAGCAGACCGTGATCGACGGTGAGGTCGAACTCGCCGAGGAGCTCGCCCAGAAGGGCCTCGACGCGGGCCTCCCCGCCGTCGACATCCTCGACCTCGGCTTCGTCAAGGGCATCGAGGAGGTCGGCGACCTCTTCGGCCGCGGTGAGTTCTTCCTGCCCGAGCTCGTCCAGGGGGCCGAGGCCATGAAGGCCGCGGTCAGCGTCCTGCAGCCGGCCCTCGACGCCGCCGGCGCCGGGCGCTCCTCGATGGGCGTCGCCGTCGCCGGCACCGTCGCCGGCGACATCCACGAGATCGGCAAGACGATCGTCTGCTCGATGCTCTCGGCGGCCGGCTTCTCGGTCACCGACGTCGGCTGCGACGTGCCGGTCGATGCCTTCATCGCCAAGGTCGAGGAGCTGAAGCCCGACCTCCTCCTGCTCTCGGCCCTCCTGACGACGACGATGCCGAACCAGCAGAAGACGATCGAGGCCCTGAAGAGCTCGGGTCTCCGCGCGGGCGTCAAGGTCATGGTCGGCGGCGCCCCGACGACGCGCGCCTGGGCCGACGAGATCGGCGCCGACGGCTACGCCGAGGACGCGATCGAGGCGGTCGTCGTGGCGAAGACGATCCTGGGTCTCTGAGCGGGCGATGACGCCGCGAGTGACGACGAGCGTGTGGGACGAGAGCGCGTGCGCCAGAGCACATGAGGCGAGTCGCAGCGTGCTCGAGCGCGCCGGCGTCGAGGTCCCTCACGAGGGGGCGCTGGAGCTCCTCGCCGCGGCCGGCGCCGGCCGGCCGCGGCTCAGCGCCCGGCGAGCTCGTCGAGAGGCACGCCGACCTGCTCCGCGACGAAGCTGAGCAGCAACTCGCGCACGCGCTGCACGTGCATGCCCGAGTAGCCGATCGCCGAGCGGAAGCTGAGGCCGTCCGACAGAGCCACTATCCGCTGCGCGAGCTCGTCCGGCGGGGCGACCGGGTGGAAGACGCCGGCCTGCGTGCCGTCCTCGATCGTCTTCTGGACGAAGCCGGTCCAGCGCGCGGACATCGCGACGCAGTCCGCAAGGAGCTCGGGGTGCAGGCGCACGCGTGCCCAGGTCTCGATCCAGAGCACGTACTCGTCGTGCAGGACACCCTCGAACGGCACCGTCATCTCGAGGACCCGGCGCAGAAGGACCATGTGGTCCCCGGTCTCTTCGCGGAGTTCTCCGAGCCAGCGGCTGGTGTGCTCGTTGGCCCACTGGAGGGCGGCGAGCAGCACCTCGTCCTTGGACTTGTAGTAGTAGTGGATGATGGCGCTCGAGACGCCGGCTTCGCGGGCGATGTCGGAGATCCGGGTCGCCGAAGGACCGTGTGCCGCGAAGGCGCGGCAGGCGGCCGCGCGGATGTGCTCGCGCGCCCGCGACGAGCGCTCCCGCGCCGGCGCGACGCCGCCGTCGCCGGGATCGCCGGCGATCTTCCAGAGGCGCTCGAGCAGGGCCGCGTCCGACGCGCCGCTCGCAGTCGCCTCCTCCACACGCTTCTTGATGCGCAAGGCGGTCTTGTAGCTGATGCCGAGCCGGTCGGCGAGCTCTCGCGGCGCGACGTGCCCCTCGCTGGCGAAGATGCGTGTGGCCGCGGTGAACCAGGTGGCCACGTTCAAGCCGGAACCCTGCATGAACGTCCCGGCGGTCGGATACACCTGGGTGCCGCAGTGGTCGCAGGCGTAGGCGCGCCGCCGCGAGACCCGGTGGAAGCGCCGCACGGTGCGGCAGTGCCGGCAGACGGCGCTGGCGCCGTCAGGCGCATACAGCGTGGTCCAGAGCCAGTGCACGCAGGCGGCCTCGTCGCCGATCGGCGCGAACACTGCGCTCGCGCCGTCGTCAGCGCCGCTCCCGCCCGCCACCGCTTCTCTCGCGTCGATCTCGCGCTCCACTCGACTCCTGCCCGCGCCCGGTTACTTGGCTCATCTTACAATGCCTGGACGTCACTTGTGAAGAGTATCATACGCGCATACATGCTTGACATGGTAGTCTGAGCGCGAATATCGTTGGGGCGTCAGTCAGTCTGTTCGGGCGGGAGCGGCCCCCGAGGTCTCTTTCAGAGGCGGCCGTCCGTCGTTCGTGCGTGAGATCGGGAGGAGTCGGGGTATGCCAGAGGCGTCACTCACGGTCTGGGACGGTGCCGCGTGCCGGCGCGTCCACGAAGCCACACTCGACCTGCTCGCCAGAGTCGGCGTGGAGGTCAAGTACGAGCCCGCGCTCGAGCTGTTCCGCGCCGCCGGAGCCGACGTGTGCGAGCGCCGCGTGCGCATACCCGCGGCGCTGGTCGAGGCCGCTCTCGCGAGCGCCCCTCGCGAGTGGCCCCTCAAGCCGCGTGGCGGCGACACAGAGCCGCTGACGCTGCGCGACGGCGAGGTCTACTACGGCACCGGATCGGACGTGCTCTACGTCCGCGCCTCCGAGACCGGCGAGCGCCGCCGCGCCCGCCGCGACGATGTGGAGGGCGCGGCCGCCCTCTGCGAGAAGCTCCCGAACATCGACTTCGTGATGAGCATGGGACTGCCCGAGGACGCTCCGCAGGAGATCGACGATCTCGTCCAGGTCGTCGCCATGCTGCGGGGCACGCGCAAGCCGCTCCTCGTGGCTCCGCGCGACGGCAGCGTGCTGGCGCGGATGCAGGAGATGGCGGCGGTCTGCGGCGAGAGAGACAGCTTCGCCATCTACGCCATGCCGTCGCCCCCGCTGATGCACGACGCCGATGCGCTGACCAAGGTGATCGGCTGCGCGGAGCTTCTGATCCCCGTCGTGTACGCGCCGGCGCCGAACATGGGTGCGACCGGTCCGCGCAGCATCGCCGGGTCGGTCCTCCTCGGCAACGCCGAGACCCTCAGCGGGCTGGTGCTGCACCAGCGCGTCAAGCCGGGGGCGCCGTTCGTCTACGGGGTCGGCGCCGGCGCCATGGACATGCGCACCATGACCGACCCGTACGTGGCTCCCGACGCGATCCTCGCGCAGCAGGTCGGCACCGATCTCGCGCGGCACTACGGGCTGCCGAGCTTCTCCTACGCCGGTATGTCCGACTCGAAGACCCTCGACGAGCAGTGGACCGCTGAGGCCGCGCTCAGCATGGCCTACGGCTCGCTGTCGCGTGCCACGCTGCTGCACGACGTCGGCTACCTCGAGTCTGGGCTGCAGAGCTCCTGCGAGTCGATCGTCTTCGGCGACGAGCTCGTCGGCTACGCGCGCCAGTTCATGCGCAGCGTGCCGGTCGACGACTACGCCCTCGCCGTGGACGAGATTGAGGCGGCCGGGCCGGGCGGCAACTTCCTCGCCAGCAAGTACACGCGCAAGCACCACCGCGAGTTCTGGTCCGGCGACCTGTTCGATCACGCCGTCCACGATCGCTGGGCCGCGTCCGGCGCGACGACGCTGGGCGAGCGCGTCCGGGCGAAGACCGCTCGCTTGCTCGGTGAGCCGCGGGGCTTCGCTCTGTCGAGCGAGCAGGACAAGCATCTGGAGACGCTTCTCAGCGAGGCCCTGCAGGACGCGGGCGCACGAGTCTGAGGGCCCGCCGAAACACGGCGGTCATGTCGCCGCGGGTCGCCGGGCCGTCATCACCTCCGTGTGGGTCGGGCAAGTGACGAGAGCTTACGGGGGCCGGATGGGGGGAATCTGAGACGCGGCCGTGGTCTGGCTGTGACGGAGGCTGCTCCGCTGGCGTGGAGGGGGCCTACGCGCGCGGCAGGGTGACCGTGACGATGAGTCCGCCCTCCGGAGGTGCTTCGGCCGAGACCGCGCCGCCGTGCACCACGGCGACGGCGGCCACGATCGCGAGGCCCAGCCCGGATCCCCCGGTGCGTCTGCTGCGTGACGTCCCGCGCCGGTAGAAGCGCTCGAAGAGTCGAGGCACTTCATCCGGGCTGATGGCGTCGCCGTCGTTCGCGACGCGCAACGTCGCCCGGTCACGCTCTTCCGAGCCGACCGTCACCTGGACGACGCTGCCCGACGAGGCGTAGCGCACGGCGTTGTCCACGAGATTGTCTGCGAGCCGCTCGAGCAGAGCCTCGTCGCCGCTCACGATCGACGGCTGCGCGAGCACGCGGACCTCGATGCCTCGCGCGTCGGCGGCGCGGGCATGCTGCCGGACGGCCCTGTCGATCACGCGGGCGATGTCGACCGACTCGCGCTCGCTCAGATCCCCGCTCTCGGCAAGCACGAGGAGCTTGTCGATCACGTCCTCGCTGCGGGCGATGGCGGCGCGGATCGTCTCCGCCATGCGGCGCAGCTCGTCGGCGTCGGTCTCGGGGTCGGTGAGCGTGACGTCCAGTTCGGTGCGCATGATCGCCAGCGGCGTGCGCAGCTCGTGGGACGCGTTCGAGACGAACTCGCGCTGGGCGGCGAAGGCCGCCTCGAGACGGCCGAGCATGGCGTCGAACGCGTCTGCCAGCTGCCCGAGCTCGTCCTTGGGGCCCTTGAGGGCGATGCGCTCGTGCAGGGTGCTGGCCGACAGCCGGCGGGCCACAGCGGAGATCTCCTGGACCGGGCGCAACATGCGCCCGGCCATCCACCAGCCGGCCACGACCGAAACGAGGGTCGCGATGGCGAGCGCCAGGAAGGTGACGCGGAACAGGGCGCCGAGCAGCTCTGAGAAGACCTGGTTCTGGAGCTGCCGCACGAAGGCGCCCACGGTCTGCTCACCACCGGAGGCCGACGGCATCTCCTGCTGCAGATAGGCCTGCGACAGCTGCAGGTGCTCGGTGGTGCGCTCCGTCAGCTCACCCGAGTCGCTGACCGCGGCCTGGCCCAGCAGCACGTAGCTGAGCCCGATGAGGAGGAAGCCGATGACGAAGAACAGCAGCCCGTACGACACGGTGAGACGCAGTCGAAGGCTGGTGCGGCGCTTCGTCACAGCCGGTACCCCGCCCCCGGGAGCGTCTCGATGGGCTGCGGCTCGCCGAGCTTCCTGCGCAGGGTCATCATGGTGACGCGCACCACGTTGCTGAAGGGGTCCGTGTTCTCGTCCCAGACCTTCTCGAGCAGCTCCTCGGCCGACACGGTACCCCCGTCGGCGGCCAGAAGTACCTCGAGCACGCCGAACTCCTTGTTGGTGAGGCCGAGCTCGCGATCGGCGCGAGTCGCACGACGAGCGGCCGGGTCGAGCTCGATCTCGGCACGACGAAGGACAGGCCGGCGCGGCGGGCCGGCGCGTCGCGCCAAGGCGCGTATGCGCGCCACGAGCTCGTCGAAGGCGAAGGGCTTGCCGAGGTAGTCGTCCGCCCCGAGGTCGAGTCCGGCGATCCTGTCGTGCAGGGCGCGCGCTGCGGTGAGCATCAGGATCCGGGCCGTGGACTCCGAGGCGGCGAGCCGCCGGCAGACCTCGTCGCCGTGCAGCTCCGGCAGGTTGCGGTCCAGGATGACGACGTCGTAGTCGTTGAGGGACGCCTTCTCGAAGCCGCTGAGGCCGTCGAGCGCCACGTCGACCGCCATGCCCTGGAGGCGTAGACCGCGAGCGATCGCGGCGGCGAGAGCCTCTTCGTCCTCGATGATGAGCACACGCACGGCACTTCCCTTCGCGGTTCTCTCCGGCGTCAGAGGGTCGTGTGGCCGGGAGCGGGGTGCGCGATCGATTGTCGCACCTCTCGCGTAGGGACAGCGTAAGGCGGCTGCGGCGCGGGCACCAGCGGAGCCTTACGCTGACCTTATCCGCTCATGGGTAGTGTGGTGCTCCGAGCACGTCTCGACAACGACACCACCCTTCTCGGCTCGACGCCGTGGCGGATGACGGAAGGATCGAGAATGACGATGACGTCCTGCCGACCCAGCGATCGCGACGGCGCCGGCCAGGGGGCGGAGGAGCCGCCCGTGGTCCTGGCCACTCACGGTCTCACGAAGGTCTTCGACGGCATCGTGGCGGTCGATGACCTGGACCTCAGCGTGCGACGCGGCGACGTCTTCGGCTTCCTCGGCCCCAACGGCGCCGGCAAGACGACGACGATCCGGATGATCTTCGGTCTCATCTACCCGACCAGCGGCCATGTCGAGGTGCTCGACCATCGTGTCCCTGAGGACAGGCGCGAAGCGCTGCGGCACATCGGCGGCTTCGTCGAGGTGCCGGCCTTCTACGGCAACATGAGCGCCCGCCGCAACCTGCGGCTCATGGGTCGGCTGAACCACGTGAACGACGAGAAGCGGATCGACGAAGTGCTCGACAGCGTCGGCCTGCTGGAGCGCGCCGACTCGAAGGTCGCCGACTACTCCCACGGGATGAAGCAGCGCCTGGGCATCGCCAACGCGCTGCTGCACCGCCCGGAGCTCATCATTCTGGACGAACCCACGAGCGGTCTCGATCCGCAGGGCATGAAGGACGTGCGCGAGCTCATCCGTGCGCTGGGAGCCGGCGGCACGACGGTGTTTCTCTCCTCACATCTGCTGCATGAGATCGAACAGATCTGCAACCGTGCCGTGATCATCCACAAGGGACGCGTGATCGTCGAAGGACCGGTGGCCGAGTTGCGCCCCGCGAGCTCCGCCGTGAAGGTGCTCACGAGCGATCAGGAGCGAGCGCACGCGGTGATCGCCGCGCTCGTCGGCCCGCAGGCCGTCGTCGGCGACGAGGGCTATCTCCTCGTCGAAGGCTCGGATGGCATGGTGCGCGAGATGGTGCGGCGCCTGGTCGCCGAGGGTCTCGGTGTCGACGCCGTGATCCCCGCGCGTGAGCAAGGCCTCGAAGACTACTTCCTGGGGCTCACCCAGAGTCCGGATGTGGTCGCCCCGTCGGAAGCACCTCGTGAGAAGGGCGGCGCGCGATGAAGCTGCTGCACGGCGAAGTCACCAAGCTCCTCTTTCAGAAGCGCACCTACGTCGGCTGGATCGGGCTGTTCGCCATCCCCATCCTGATCGTCGTGGCGCTCTATCTCTCGTCCCCGTCATCAGGTGATCAGCATGACGGCCCGGGGGGCTACTTCGCGCTCGCCTCGGAGAACGGACTCCTCGTGCCGTTGGCCGCCATCACCGTGTTGACGACCTTCTTGCTGCCCTTGCTCGCCTCGATGGCGGGCGGTTTCCAGATCGCGGGCGAGGCCGAGAGCGGGACGATCAAGACCTGGCTCGTGCATCCCGTGAGTCGCGGCGGCGTGCTGGTCTCCAAATGGGTCGTCGCGGTCGTGTACCTGCTTGTCGGGCTGGCGCTGGTCGCGGCCAGCGGCTATCTGGCGGGTGTGGCCGTCTTCGGCGCACAGGCCCCTGCGCTGCTCTCGGGCGGCACGGTCAGCATCGCCTACGGCCTGTGGCTGACGCTCCTGGCCTACCTGTTCGTGGCGCTCGGCATGATCTGCGTGATCTCCTTGTCGATGCTCCTCTCGACGTTCACCGACTCGAGCCTGACGGCGGCCATCGGCACGCTGATCACTGTCTTCGTGATGCAGATCGTGAGCATGTTCAGCTACTTCGACTTCCTCGCGCCGTACCTGTTCACCAGCCATTTCGACGCCTGGCAGAACCTCTTCCAGGGGTCGATCGACTGGGCTCCGATCGAGAAGGGCTTGCTCGCCTTCGTTGCCTACATCGTCGTGTCGACTGTGGCGGCCTGGTACGTGTTCCGCCGCAAGGACATCCTCGTGTAGAGGCGATCACGTTTGCCTGAAGCCGATTCCGTGGTATTGCTTACGTACCACGTGTCGATTCGCTACGACACGTACTCCCCTTCCCGCGGAACAGATCGTCGGCCTGTGCGCGGGATCGGTCTCCAATGTGGGCGGGATCCCCACCGACGTCGGCAATCGCTTGCGCATGATCGTCCTACGTTGGCTTGGCCGCGATGGTGGGCCCAGCGGTCGGCGGGCGACTGGGCCGGCCGAACGGAATGGCGGGCATGGAGCTTCTCCTGCTCTCGAACTCCACGAACTACGGCGGCACGATGTTCTCCCACGCCGCGGAGGCCTTCGCCGGAGTGTCGGCGGGCGACGTGGTGACGTTCGTCCCGTATGCCCTGGCGGACTGGGACGACTACGCCGACAGGGCCGCGGCCGCGCTCGGAGCCTTCGGCATCGAGGTCGTCTCGGCTCACCGGTCGGGCGCGCCCGACCGGGCGATCCTCGAAGCGGACGTGCTGATGATGGGCGGCGGGAACACCTTCCGGCTGCTCGACTCTCTCTACGCCCTCGGCGTGATCGAAGAGCTGGGCCGCCGCGTGCGCGCAGGCGCGATCCGCTACGTGGGCGCCTCCGCGGGGACGAACCTCGCGTGCCCGACCATCCGCACCACCAACGACATGCCGATCTGCCTGCCGCCGAGCTTCGCGGCGCTCGGGTTGGTGCCCTTCCAGATCAACCTCCACTACATCGATGCCGACCCGGCTTCGACCTTCATGGGAGAGACCCGGGAGGAACGGATCGAGGAGTTCCTCGAGGAGAACGACTGCACGGTGCTGGCGCTGTACGAGGGCTCGTGGCTGCGGGTCAGCGGCGAGACGGCCGAGGTCGCGGGTCGGGCCCGCCTGTTCCAGCGCGCGGGCGTCGACACCTTCCGTGACGGTCTCGACGTCTCCGATCTCCTGCACCTGGCGCCGACCTTCGGTGGCGGGAGACGGCCGGAGCGATCCGGTCACATCATCTGACCCCAGACTGAGGAGTGCCATGCCCGTAGCCCCGCCCACCGAGCCCTCGAGCGCCCGCGGCTCGGAAACGGTTCGAAGACCGGCCGACCGTACGCCGTCGTCGTCCCGGAGCGGTCGACTCTCCGGGTCAGCGCAGATCGACGGTACTGCGGTCGTCTACAGCGAAGCGAGCTTCGGCGCCATGGACGGCAAGACCGCCAACGGCTTGGTGCGCCATTCCGAGAAGTACGAGATCCTCTCGGTGATCGACAGCGAGAAGGCGGGGCTCGACTCCGGCGAAGTGCTCGGCGACAAGCCGAACGGGATCCCTATCTGCACCGATCTGGCGGACGCGATCACTGTGGCGGGGCGTGTCCCCGACTTCTTCATCTTCGGGATGGCGCCCGCCAGCGGCATGCTCTCTCCCCTCGAGCGCGGCGTCGTGCTCGACGCGATCGGACGGGGGATGAGCATCGTCAACGGTCTGCATGAGTTCCTGAACGACGATCCGGAGTTCGTGGCGGCGAAGGCGGCGCACAACGTGACGATCCTGGACGTGCGACGCCCACGCGACAAGAAGGACCTCCGGATGTTCAGCGGCAGCATCGCCAAGGTCACGTGTCCTCGCGTCGCCGTGCTCGGCACCGACGGCGCGATCGGCAAGCGCACCACCGCGACCGTCCTCACGCAAGCGCTCAACGAGCGCGGGATCAAGGCGGTCCTGGTCGGCACGGGGCAGACCGGGATCATCCAGGGCGCTCGCTACGGCGTGGCACTCGACGCCATCCCGTGCCAGTACTGCTCGGGCGAGATGGAGGCCACCGTCGTGGAGGCCTTCGAAGGCGAGCACCCGGATCTCATCGTCATCGAAGGGCAGGGTGCGCTGAGTCATCCCGCCTACCTCACATCGAGCTTCATCCTGCGAGGCAGCCGGCCCGACGCGGTCATCCTGCAGCACGCGCCGGCGCGCCGCAGGTTGGGCGACTTCGCCGACATGCCGATGCCGACTCCCGTGAGCGAGATCGACCTCATCGAGACCTTCGCCGCCACGAAGGTGATCGGCCTCACCATCAATCACGAGGACATGACGGATGCCGAGGTCGCGGCGGCGATCATTCTGTACGAGTGCGAGCTCGGCATCCCCGCCACGGATGCGCTCACGCGGTCGCCTGAGCGGTTGGTCGACATGGTGGTGCGGGCGTTCCCTGAGCTCGAAGCGAAGCTGGACACGGGCGTGGCGGGAGAGGCGAGATCAGGCTTGGCGTGACACGGCGGGCCGCGGCGAGGCAGGCATGTCTTGGCTCGGCTCGCGTCCGCTCAGATCGCGAGGACCGTCGCCGTCGGCGACCGCTCCCCTGAGGCGGTGACGTAGAAGAGCTCGATGCAGCTCGTGCGGCCGTCGCGGGCGACCAGCACGACCATGAGGGTCCCGGCGAGATCGCGCTCGGTCGTCTGCGAGGCGACGAACGCACTGTAGGAGTACTGCTGGTTGCCGGTGACCCAGACAGCCGGCGGCATGCCGTTCGGGTCTACGGGCAGCCTGGTCTGACCGATGATCGCGCGGCTGCCGTCGAGCGGGTTGGCGTAGTCTGCCCACAGGCCGTCGGTGTGACCCTGCAGCGTTTGTGCGACGAGCTGCGAAGCCCTTTCCGTGGCGTCGCTGCCGCCTGTGATGCGGCAGTCCGCATCCAGACCCTCGATCAGGTGGCTCTTGAGCTCGAGCTCCAGCGTCTTGACGTTCTCCTTGAGGACTGACTCCTTGGCTCTGCTTGCGTACACGGGGACGGCGACGGTCGCGAAGATGGCGGCGATGGCCACTGCGATCAGAGTCTGAAGGACTGAGAATCCGCTCTGGCTGCCGGTGATGGGGGCCCGACGGTGCACGATTGCCTCCTGCTTCGTCCTGCTTGGCAAGCCTGCTTCGGCGGGAGACCGCCTGTGTGCGCTTGCCGGTCGTCTCCATTGTCGGCGATCGCCGCGGCGCACTGTATGGGTCATGCGTCCAGACGATCCACGTGCGCGACGCGACGAGAGACGCCGCGCGCCCGCCTTTCGGGCGGGCGCGCGGCGTCCTTGTGGGCGTGGTGCGATCCGAGGGCGCCCCTCGCTCGCCGCGACAAGAGGGACGACCGCCGTGACCGCCTGTCAGAGGGACAGCGTCGCGGCGCTCTCCTGAGTGTCGCGGTCCGGGCCGCCGCCCATGAGGCCGCCGCCGTGCCCGCCGCCGTCGAGGTCGCCTCCGCCGAGGCCGCCGCCCATGAGGCCGCCGCCGCGCCCGCCGAAGAGCCGGCCGCCGAGGCCGCCGGGCAGGTCGACGTCGTACTTCTCGAGCAGGGCCTCCATGTCGGCGCGGGCGTCCTCGCGCAGCGCTTGCATGGCTTCACGCGCCTCGCTGCTGGTGGGGTCCTCGCCGTACTTGTCCCACCATGCGTCCATGGCGGCCTGCTGCGCGTCGCGCAGCGCGTTGACATCGTCCCGGAACCCGTCGTCGCTCATGAGCTCCCCGATCTTCTCGCGGGCTTGCTGCGCGGCCTCACGAGTCTGTTCCATCGCGCTGGTGTCGACGCCGTACTTCGCGAGCAGCGCATTCATCTCGGTGCGCTGCTCCTCACGGAGCTTGTCGCGGGCCTCGCCGGCGGCGTCGCTGTCGCGGTCGTCGGCGTACGTGTCCCACCACTCGTCCATGGCGGCCTGTTGTGTGTCGCGCAGCGCACGCACGTCGTCGCGGAAGGCCTGGTCGGTCATCAGATCGCCGATTTGCGAGCGCAGGTCTGTCTGGTCGCCGCTCTCCGAGCCGCCGGTGGTGGCGGCGTAGGTCGTGAGGGCGGCGGCGTCCGCGGTGGCGCCGTCTCCGCCGCCGGCCAGCGTCACTCCCAACGTCAGGGCGACGGCCGCGCTGCCGATCCCCGCAAGCAGTGCCACTCTTCGTATCCTCATCAGCCGCTCCTTCCACATGGCCTCACCGGGAGTCGGACTCCCGGCGGCAACTACCTTGCCTCTTGGCCGTGGATGATGACCGCCGATTCTGGGGTCGACCTGAGCCGAACCTGTGAGTCGGCTAGGAATCCGGAGACGGCCGGCGCTCAGAGCGGAAGGTGGACCGCCGCGCTGCTGCCGAACGCGAAGCCCCCCTCGCGGAAGAGCGCGAGGCATGCGTCGGCGACGAGCGGGTCGTAGAGCACTCCGCGATTGGCCTCGATCTCCGCCAGCGCCGCCTCGATGCCGAGAGCGGGCCGATACGGCCGGTGGGAGGACATCGCCTCGACGACGTCGGCGACCGCCACGATGCGCGACTCGAGCCTGATCTCGTCTCCCTTCAGGCCCAGTGGATACCCTGAACCGTCGAGGCGTTCGTGGTGCTGGCGGACTATGTCCGCCACGGCGCCGGGGAAGTGCATCTGGCGCACGAGCTGGTAGCCGCTCTCGGAATGCTGTCGCAGCAGGTCGAACTCGAGTGTGCTCAGCTTCCCCGGTTTCGTCAGGATCTCAGCCGGGATCGAGAGCTTGCCGAGGTCGTGGATCAGCGCCGCGATGTGGAGCGCGGCGCGGGCGCTCTCGCGCAGCTCCAGGCTCTCGGCCAGCCTGTCGACCAGCTGCGTGACGCGGTCCTGATGCCCGGCGGTGTAGAGGTCGCGCATCTCGACCGCGCCGGCGAGCGTCCGCGCCGCGGACTCGACCGTGCGTCGCAGGCGCACGAGGGCGCGCTCGCGCTGCTGCTCGGCCTGGCGCCGGCGTTCCTGCTCGCGGATCTGGTCGCTCACGTCCTGGCACGAGCAGATGATGCCTTTCGGCTCGACGTCCGCAGGGGACGGTGCGCTCACCACGCTCAGGTGGCGCCTGACGCCGTCGCCACGGAGCACCTTGATCACCATCGGCGGCATCGGGTGCCGGAGCGCCTCGGCGAAGAGCGCCCGCACGCGATCGTGCTCGTCCTCATCGACCGCGTCCAGGAAGCAAAGGTGCTCGACATCGGCGTGCTTCACACCAAGCAGGCGCTCGGTCGTCGGACTCATGTAGCTCACCACGCCCTCGGAGTCGATCGAGAAGACGCCTTCGTTGAGGTTCTCGACGAGCGTACGGTAGCGCTCCTCATCGGCTCGCTGCACCTCTTCGGCGAGGTGGCGGTCGGTGACGTCGATCAGCAGCCCCTCAAGTCTCGCGGGGACGCCCTCGGCGTCGCGGATGATGACGGCACGGTCCAGGACCCAGCGCTCGCTGCCATCCTTTGCGCGGATGCGGTACTCGGTCTCCACGTTGTCGCGGTCCGCTGCGATCGCCTCCTTGACGCAGCCCCAACACTGTTCGCTGTCGTCTGGGTGCACGAGGGTAAGCCAGTCGAGACCGCCGGCGAGGAACTCCTCGGCGCTGTAGCCCGTGACCGCCAGGATGCCGTCGCTGATGAACTCATCGCGCCACGGCGGCTCCAGCGAGCTGCGGTAGGCCGCGCCCGAGAGGTTGTCGAAGAGCGCGGCCAGCTGCGTCTCGCGCTCCTCCAGGGCCGTCTCAGCCTTCTTTCGCCGAGTGATGTCGTGGCTGCGACCGCGGATCCCCGTGATCCGGCCGCCGGCGTCGGTGATCGGGTCAAGGAGGCATTCGTAGGTGCGCGTCGCCCCGTCGGCGTCCGGCGCCGTCAGCTCGGCCTCCACGCTCTCGCCGTGGTCGAGCACGCGCGCGTAGAGGGATCGCCGCTCGGCGACCGCCTCGGGGGGGAATCCCAGCTCGGCGTGGTCCTTGCCGATGATCTCCTCGCGCGTCAACCCGAACGCCCGACAGACCGCCTCGTTGACGGCGGTGTGGCGTCCTTCGGCATCGAGGCTCAAGATGAGGTCCGGCGTGCTCTCGACGAGCGTCCGGTAGCGCTTCTCGCTCTCCTCGAGGGCGGTTTGCGCGTGCCGGCGTGCCTTCGTCTCCTCGATGGCCCGCAGGGCGAAGCCGAGGTCGTCGGAGAGCTCCCTCAGCAGATCGACTTCCTCGGCGCTGAACTCCCGCGGCTCGGTGTGGTAGAGGCCGAGGACGCCGCGCACGCGGCCGTCGCCGTTCAGCGGCAGCGCGACGACCGAGCGGCAGTCTCGCGCCGGCACCGCCTTGAGGAAGGCCGCGAACGTCTCGTCCGACTCGATGTCGGAGCTGACGACCACCTGGCCGCTGCAGACCGCGCGGCCCTCCGGTCCCTGTCCCTCGGGCGTGTCGTCATAGCGGATCGCGATCTCGCCCGGGGAGGCCGCGTGATCGCCGGCCCAAGCGCTGGGGACCAGGGTCTTCGTCTCCGCGTCGCACAGGGCGATCGTCGCCATGGAGAAGCCGCCCTGCTCGACGAAGATGGAGCAGGCCCGAGCGTTGAGCGTCGCCTCGTCCTCGACGCGCACCATCATCTCGTTGATGCCGGTGGCCATGCGCAGGAGGCGGTTGAGGTGCAGAACGCGCTGCTCGCCGGCCTGGCGCTCGGCGGCCAGCCGCCTGAGCTCGGCTGTGTCGAGCGCCATCCCGCCTAGCAGCTCCGAGAGGCCGGTCAGGAACCGCACGGCGGCCCGCGCCTGCGCCTCGGTGAGTATCGGGATCTGGCCGAGAGACTGGAGGTAGGCGGCCTCGTCGAACCCCCATTCGGCCGCCTGGCGGCGGAAGCGCTCGACGTCGGGCGGCTCGAGCAGGAACTGGCCGACGAAGACGCTGGCGACATGCTCGCCGGCGACGATGACCGGCGAGACGACATCGGTGAGCCCGTTCTTGCACGTGTAGAGCGCCGCGGTCTCGCCGTCGCGCAGTCGCGAGGCGAGCGCGGTGTCGCTCTCACGGCAGCGTCGCGCCGTCTCCGGGTGGACCCGGTGGAAGTCCGTGCAGAGAGGCTGCCAGTTGGAGGCGAGCAGGATCTCGCCGTCAGGATCGAGCAAAGCGGCGGCGACACGCGTCGCCGTGCAGAAGCCGTCCATGAGGGGCCCGATCGTCTGGAGGTCGACTGCGCCCGCGTTCGAGATGCTGGTCCTCGGTTCCTCTGCGCCCGCTGCGCTTGGTGCAAGGGTCGCTTGCGTGCCCCGCTACGCCCTATTCACACCCTATTCCCCACGGCAGCGTTCTTCACCTGTATCGGTCGCCGTGAGTGGCTTCTTGAACGTTCGGGGGACCTTACTGAAGGCGTCCCCTGCGGCCGGTGTTCCTACTCGAACCCAGGCGGTGGGCGGTGTTTGTGCTCGTACATGAAGTCGTCCGCCTGCTGCAGCAGGTCATCCAGGCTGAGCTCGTTCAGCGGCCCGGAGTGAGCAGAGCCGATCGTCATGGAGACGGAGAATTGCAGCCCCGACTCGGCCGTTCTGCGGCCGAGTTCCCGGTCGAGACGCGTCTTCACGGTGCCGAGGTCGCGGGTGTCCGCCTCCGACATCACGACGAACTCGTCGCCCCCGACGCGGGCCACCACGTCGGACTCGCGGAACGTCGCCTCGAGCGCGCGGGCACTGAGAGTGAGGGCGATGTCGCCGGCGCTGTGACCGAAATCGTCGTTGATGGCCTTCAGCCCGTCGACGTCCGCGTAGATGAGGGTCAGGATCGACCCCGACCGCCGGCTCTCCTTGAGCCGTTGTCCGGCCAGCAGCATGAAGCCACGGCGATTGCACAGCCCGGTCATGTCGTCGAGCAACGACATCGTGCGCAGCGTGTCCTCGAGGGCGCGGGTCTGAGTGATGTCGGACGCAGTGACGATGACGTGCTCCAGCACTCCGGCGTCATCTCGCAGCGGCGTCAGCGAGCCGGCGACGAGCAACCGCTCACCAGTGCTCTTCACCCAGTGAGTCTCGAAAGGGCATGCGCCCGCCCCTGCATCGAGGTTTCGCAGGCCGCGGCCGAGCGGCACGGCAGCCTCGGGGATCGGGAGGGCGGAGACGAACTCGCGCGCACGCAGGTCGTCTTCTGAGTAGCCGGTCGCGAGCTCGACGGCGCGATTGACCTGCAGGATACGCCCGGCGCGATCGAGCACGATGATGAAGGCGTCGGCCGACTCCAGCACCGAGCTGAGGAAGTCGCGCTCCGTCGTCGAGCGCCTTCTCGGCGCGCACGTGCTTCGCTCGCGCACGTTGTCTCGGAGGCGCGCCTTCTCGTCCGCCGGTGGAGCCGCCCGCTGTTGTTCGTGTACGTCAGCCATGTGCTGGTATGCGCGACCGCGAACGGCCGTTCGACTGCCTCCGCCGCCGCCCGCGGCGGGGGAGTGCCATGGGGCCAATATGCCCGCTCCTTCGCAAACGGCATCAAGGGCTCAGGGCGTCCAGCCGTGGCGAGGCGGTCATCGCGGCCGCGGACCCGGCAGACCGGGCTGTCAGGGCGGCCGCGTACGGTCGCACGTCTTCCGGCTTAGAACTGGCTCGTGCTGAGCAGGACGAGCGTACAAGCCTCGACGACCTCGATGCCGCCGGCCTCGAGGCGCTCGTAGGCCTCGCGGTTCTCGGCCCCGGGGTTGAAGATCACGCGCCGGGGCGAGACGTCGACGATGTCGTCGATGATCGCCTCCTGCCTCGCCGGGGCGACGTACATCGAGACTGTGTCCACCTCGTGGGGGATCTCGCGCAGCGAGGCGTGGACCTCGGCGTCGCAGATGCGCTCGTGCTTCGGCGCGACCGGGATCGGCGTGTGCCCCTTGTCCCTGAGGAGCCTCATGGCCTTGTTGGAGTACCTCTCTTCGTCCGGGCTTGCGCCCACCACCGCGACGTATGACATGTCGTGACGCTCCGCTGTTGCGTTACAGGTCGAGGGACGGTGTCCATGCGGGACTGCGCCCGCGCCGTCTTGTGCCGCCCCCGCTTCACACTCCTTGTCTCGGGCGAGCCTCGCTGCCGTCGGAAGCGGCGAGAATAGTGAGCTTATGCTCATATGATACGTGCGAGCGGGTGCGGCCAGGGCTGCGTTCCGCGCACGGGACGGCCAACGAGACCGCGCTGCCGTGGCCGTTCTGTCGACGTCTCCGCTGCTCGGGTCGGGCTACGGTGCGGTCGTATTCCTGGCGCAGACGGACGCCGTGAAGCCCAGGAGGCTTGACAGCTCTCCGCGCGGCAGTGACTATTCGCCTAATCCCTATCTCCAACAAGGGAATTGGAGAGTCCGAGCGTGGAGATCCCGCTTCGTACTCAGTACGCGTTGCGAGCGCTGGTATGCCTTGCCCTCAAGCGGGGGGAGGGCGTCCTGAACGGTCAGCGCATCGCGGCGCTCGCCGGCATCCCGAAGAAGTACGTGGAGCAGGTGATGCGCGACCTGCGTCAGAGCGGTTTCGTCGTGAGCCGGCGCGGCCGAGGGGGCGGGTACGCACTCAGCCGGCAGGCATCGGCCATGTCGGTCCTCGAGGTCATCGAGACGCTCGACGGCTCGCTCGACGATCTGGGGCGGGTCCGGGACCGTGATCCCGGAGCGCCACTGCTCGAGCCGATGTGGGGCGCCGTCCGGGGTGCGCTGCGCGACGCTCTCGCCGGGGAGACCATCGCGAGCGTCGCCGACCGGGCCACCGTCACCACCTACCAGATCTGAGCGTCACCGAGGCCTTGCGCTCGGGGCGGCCGGGTCTGGCTCGATCGGCGACGACGGCAGACGGCAGGAGATGAGGCATGAGGATCGCCGAGAGCATCGCCGACCTGATCGGGGGGACGCCTCTCGTGCGCCTGCGGCGGGCGTCCGAGGAGTCCGGGGCGACGATCCTCGGCAAGCTCGAGTCCTTCAACCCCGGCGGCAGCGTGAAGGACCGCATCGCTCTGTCCATGATCGAGGCAGCCGAGAGGGCGGGTCTCCTCGATCCCCGGAGCGCGACGCTGGTGGAGCCCACGAGCGGCAACACCGGCATCGCGCTGGCCATGGTCGCGGCGGCCAAAGGCTACAAGGTGCTCCTGACGATGCCCGAGAGCATGAGCGTGGAGCGTCGTCTCCTGTTGCAGGCCTACGGCGCCGAGGTCGTCCTCACGCCGGGCGTGGAGGGCATGCGCGGGGCGGTCGCGAAGGCACAGGAGATCTGTGCGACGCTGCCGGGGGCTCGCATGCTGCAGCAGTTCGAGAACCCCGCCAACCCGGAGGCGCACCGTCAGGCGACGGCCGAGGAGATCTGGGCGGACACCGACGGCGCCGTCGACATCTTCGTGGCCGGCGTGGGCACGGGGGGCACGCTCACCGGCGTGGGCCAGACGCTCAAGCGGCTGAAGCCGGACGTGCGGGTCGTGGCCGTGGAGCCCGCGGGCTCGCCGGTCCTCGCCGGCGGTGTCGCCGGCCCTCACGGGATCCAGGGCATCGGGGCCGACTTCCTGCCCGCGGTCCTCGACACGGGCGTCTACGATGAGGTGGTGGGTGTCACCGAGGAGGACGCGTTCGCGACGGCCCGGGCTCTGGCGCGGGACGAGGGCATCCTGGTCGGCATGGCGGGAGGCGCCGTCGTGTGGGCCGCCCTGCTGATCGCTCGCCGCCCGGAGAACGCCGGACGACTCGTCGTCGTGATCATCCCGGACTCAGGCGAGCGGTACCTCTCGACGCCGCTGTTCCAGTAGACGACGAAGTCGGGAGGGCGGCATGCTCCGGCATGCCGCCCTCCCGGTGTCGTCGTCCCTCCAAATGCGCCTCTCTCAGCGGCCGGCCTCTCTCAGCAGCCGTGGGCCGGGGAGGCGGTGACCGTGTGTCGATGGCCTTCGGTCACCGTCGCCGTCGCCGTCTGGCGCGCGCGCACGAGTCCGAAGACGGAGAGGATGAGCAGGATGCCGGCGGCCGCAAAGGCGACGATGCCGGCGATCCAGGCGATGGCGCCGAGCGTCGAGAACGCGTAGGCCTGCAGCAGCATGCTTCGCAGGGTCGTCCCCATGAAGAGGCTCTCGCGCTGCGCCTGCAGACCCGCGTTCTCCGGATCCTCGCGAGAAGCCGCGCTCACTTGCGAGTACGTCTGGCCGTCGGCGATCTCGTCCAGGTGGGACTGGATGTACGCGGCGTAGGCGTTCGCCTGCTCACCGTTCACGACCTGCTGGCCGGCGTACTTCTGGAGGTCGGGGTACTGCTCCGGGTCCAAGGCCGGGACCCGCCGGCGGGAAGCTGATCTGCTGTGCCGTGAGCTGGTCCCGTACCTGGGTCTGCGCGTAGGAACTTCCCCACGTCAGCAGGCCGCCCGCGACGAGCAGGATGACGACCAAAGAGAGTCCAGCCACGCCGACCCACCTCAAGAACGTCTGGCGACTCATAGTGCTACCCCTTTCCGGTCGGTCTCCGCACCCGGCCCGCGACGATCATCTTCATTCGCACTTCCGCCGGCCCTCGGAGCGCGGATCCGGAGTGCATCCATATCGAACAGCGCTGCTTCGTTCCTTCCACAATATGAACCCATAGTAATCCATAGGTATATAGTAGATTAGTAATGGAGGCACGCGGTCGTGTGCCGCGTCGACTGCGGTCGTTCTGGCGACGCGCCCACTCCTCTTCGCAGGCTTCCACCGCGCTCAGAACGGGTTCGGTCGGTGCACCGGCAGCGATAGACTCAGCGCACGCCACGGATGGATCCACTGGGTGCTGTCGCCGACGGCGGCCGTCCTCGGTGCGGTGACGATGCCGTTCGTGCTTGTCACCGCGTGAGTGCCACACGGCGGTGTCGCGCTCTCGGGCGGGCTTCGCCACCCGGCCATCCGCACCGCCGCTGGGCGGGGCGGGCCTCGCGTCCGCCCGCTTCAGCGCGGGTGTCGTTCTAGAATAGGCCGGCGACGAGGATGACGGACTGCGAGGAGGAGATGGGCACACCTGACGTCAACGAGTGGATCCGCGCCGTCAAGGCGCAGCCGGACGCCGGCGCGATCGGCATGATCCTGTCGCACCAGGGCGTCGTACGCGGCACCAGCCGGTCGGGCGAGCCCGTGCGCGGCATGGAGCTGCAGGTCGATCGCTCCCGGCTCGACGAGGTGCTCGCCGAGGCCGGGACGTGGCCGGGGATCGTCGCCGTGCGCGCCTGGGTCAACGAGGGGTCACTGGCCGTCGGCGATGACATCATGAAGGTGCTCGTCGCCGGTGACATCCGCGAGCACGTCTTCGACGCCCTGCAGCGGCTCGTCGCTCTGCTCAAGACCGAGGTGGTCTCGGAGACCGAGGAGCGCTGTAGATCGCGTCGCTGGAGTCTCAGCGCGCAGGGGGTCCTGCAGCGGTCGCCGCTCCGGTGCGTCGAGCCAGGGCCGCAGGCCCTCGTAGGCGGCGCCCGCGCGGAAGACGCTGACGTCCTCGTAGGGCCGCCCGACGATCTGCAGACCGGTCGGCACGCCGTTGCCGGCGAAGCCCGACGGCACGTTGAGCACCGGACAGCGGCTGGCGATGTTGAAGAGCGGCGTGAGGAAGGCCTCGAAGTAGTCCGGCAGGTCGATGCCGCCGGCGCTCACTCCGTGGTCGACGTAGTCGTCGCCGGCGAGGAGCCCCCGAGTGGTCACGGTGGGCAGCAGCAACAGATCGTGCGCGGCGAGGACGCCGGCGATGGCGCTCATGATGCGGGCCTCGATCCGTAGACCCTCGGCGACGTCGGTCGCGCGCAGCGCGGCGACCGTGTCCTCGCCCATCTTGATGGCGTAGGCGGTCAGGAGCTCACGGTGCGCCGCGATCGCCGCCATCACGTCGGCGCCGAAGTTGGCGCCGAAGTGCACGTAGGTGGCGCGGCGGACGTCCGCTCGCTCGACCGCGAGATCGACCTCTTCGACGGTCGCCCCAGCCTCGCGGAACGCCTCGGCCGCGGCGCGTGTGTTGCGCGCCACGTCGGGGTCGATCGGCCAGTCGCCCGGGGCGACGACGAGGGCGACCTTCATGCCGGCGATCCCGTCGAGTCGCTCCGGGATCTCGAGCTTGGGGGCCACGCAGACCAAGTCGCGCGGGTGCGGTCCGCTGATCACGTTCTCGAAGAGGGCGCAGTCGGCGACGGTGCGCGCCAGAGGCCCCTCGTGGCAGTACTGGTCGAGGTTGTAGGGCGGCTCCTCGGGCACGCGCCCGAAGGGCGGCTTGAAGCCGACCACGCCGTTGAAGGATGCCGGCAGCCGGATCGAGCCGCCGATGTCGGAGCCGGTGGCCAGGCTGGCGGTGCCGCTGGCGAGAGCCGCGCCGGAACCACCCGAGGAGCCGCCGACGGCGTACTCCGGGTTCCACGGGTTGCGGGTCACGCCCCAGAGCCGCGAGTGCGTGAACCCGGCGCAGCTGAACTCGGGTGTCGTCGTGCGCGCGTGCACGATGCCGCCGGCCGCAAGGATGCGCTCGGCGACGATGGCGCTCTCGTCGGCGATGGAGTCCTTGTAGAGCAGGGAGCCGCCCGAGCAGGGCTGGCCGGCGACCGGCATCTCGTCCTTGATACCGACTGGGAGACCGGTGAGGGGCCGCGGCGTCTCGCCGCGGCCCATGTAGGCGTCCTCGGCCTTCCGGGCCGCCGCGAGGGCCTCGTCGAAGTAGGTGACGCAGAGGGCGTTCACCGTCGGCTCCACTGACGCGGCGCGGGCGATGACCGCCTCCATCAACTCGACCGGGGAGAGGTCGCGCTCCCTGAAGAGACGCAGGGCCTCGGTCGCCGGCAGATAGCACAGGTCGCTCATGCGCTCTCCCTTCATCGCTCGCGGCGTTCGGGCGAGCGTGGGGCTCCACTCCACCGCCAACTGTAGCCGAAGCGAGCGCCCGGCGGACCGTGCACGGTGTCCGTGGGGGCGCTTCCCGGCGACGCCCCGACCGTCCGAAGGCTAATGTTCTGCCATCGTCTGCCGAAGGTCAGTGGTATCGGCATGCAATGGAGCAGAGACAGAGTCGTTCGCAGGGTCGCCCGTGCGGCGACCGTCCTGGTTCTCGGGACGGTCGCCTTCCTCGCGGTCGCCTGGGCCGCGCCACGCACCAGCGAGGCCGTCGGCACGTGGATCAAGTCACCGCCGGCGGTCACGACGCGCACCGTGGCCATCGAGCCGCGCCTTCAGGTCGGTCAGGCCGGTCCGGAGGGCGCCTCGCCGGCCGAGCGCCTGCGCAGCGCGCGCGCGGCCGGGCCGGTCACCTTGGACGTCGGCAAGGGCTTCACCATGCTCGGCCTGATGTGCGACGTGCCCGCGACCGGGGCCGAGGTCGAGGTGCAGCTTCGCACCAGCCTCGACGGCCGCGAGTGGAGCGCCTGGTACGCCGTTCCTCTCGAGATCGCGGGCGACGGCGACGAGGCGCCGCGCGCCTTCACCGACGCCATGTGGACCGGCGAGGGCCGCTTCGTGCAGGTCTGCGCCGCGGCGGTGGGCGACGACGCTCCCCTCACCCTCGCGGGGGTCGAGCTCATGGCGCTCGACACCGAGGGCGGGTCCGGCGTCGTCGCGGCGGCCGCCACCACCCTGCGCCAGGTCGTCGCTACGATCTCCGGCGTCAGTCTCGCCGCGCCGGCCGCGGCGGCGGTCGAGACCCCACTCTGGGTCACGCGCGCCGGGTGGGGCGCCGACGAGTCGTTGCGCACGGGCGAGCCCGCATACGCCACGGTCAAGATGGCCTTCGTCCATCACACCGCCGGAAGCAACACCTACACCGCAGCGCAGGCGCCGTCCATCGTGCGCGGCATCTACGTCTACCACACCCTCGGTCTCGGCTGGAGCGACATCGGCTACAACTTCCTCATCGACCGCTACGGCACGACCTACGTGGGCCGCTACGGCGGGCCGCGGCAGGGCGTCATCGGCGCTCAGGTCTACGGTTTCAACACGGGCAGCACGGGCGTCTCGGTCATGGGCACCTACACGAGCGAGGCTCCCCCGGCCGCGGCCATGGACGCCCTCGGTCACCTGCTCGCCTGGAAGCTCGAGGTACACGGTCTCGACCCGCTGGCGAGCGCGAGAATGACCTGTGGGGCCACGGAGAAATACACGGAGGGCCAGACGGTGACCCTGCCGGTCGTCTCGGGCCATCGCGACGCCAACTACACGGCATGTCCGGGTGACGCGCTCTACGCCAAGCTCGGCGCGGTGCGCAGCGCCGCCGCGGCGCAGATCAAGCTCGCCGCCGTCGTCCCCGAGCCGTATGTCGTGACCTTGTCGCTCTCCGCGAGCGAGGTCGCGGTCGACACCAAGGTCACCTACAAGGGGACGGTCAAGACCGCGAGCGGCGCCGCGGCATCGGGCACGGTGACCGTCCAGAAGCGCCTCGCCCCCGACGGCGACTGGGCGAACTGGCGCTCGGCGACGCTCTCCTCGACCGGCGCCTATTCGGTCGCCGTGACGATGACCAGCGCGCCGCGGGACTGGCAGTTCCGCGCCCGCATGCCCGGCGACGGGGCGGCGAACCTCACCGGCACGAGCCCGATCCGCGACCTGCGGGTGCTCGTCCCCGCGCCGTATGTCGTGACCTTGTCGCTCTCGGCGACCGAGGTCGCGGTCGACACCAAGGTCACCTACGAGGGGACGGTCAAGACCGCAAGCGGCGCCGCGGCGTCGGGCACGGTGACCGTCCAGAAGCGCCTCGCCCCCGACGGCGACTGGGCGAACTGGCGCTCGGCGACGCTCTCCTCGACCGGCGCCTATTCGGTCGCGGTGACCATGACCAGCGCGCCGCGGGACTGGCAGTTCCGCGCCCGCATGCCCGGCGACGGCGCCATCAACCTCACCGGCAAGAGTCCGATCCGTGAGCTCTGGGTCGTGGTCCCCGAGCCGTATGTCGTCACCTTGTCGCTCTCGGCGAGCGAGGTCGCGGCCGGGACGACGGTCACCTACAAAGGGACGGTCAAGACCGCGAGCGGCGCTCCGGCATCGGGCACCGTGACCGTCAAGAAGCGCCTCGCCCCCGACGGCGACTGGATCAACTGGCGCTCGGCGACGCTCTCCTCGACCGGCGCCTACTCGGTCGCCGTGACCATGACCACCGCGTCACGCAGTTGGCAGTTCCGCACACGTATGGTTGGCGACGGGGTCAACCTGACCGCCTTCAGCCCGATCAGAGGCCTCATCGTCCGCTGAGCGGCCGACCGGCCCGGATTGTCCGGCGCCACTCCTGCCAGTAAGCTGGAAGTCGCCCCGGCCGGCGCCGCCATCGCCCTCGCCACCTGCTCTCGAGCGCCGGACGGCGCCGTCCCTTCCCGGCAGTCCGAAGGAGCCTCGTGGACCTCATCATCTCCGCCATCGTCCAGATCCTGCAGATCTACATGTGGGTGATCATCGCGAGGGCGCTGTTGTCGTGGTTCCCCGTGCGCTACGGTACGCCGCTCCACAGCGTCAACCAGGTGCTCGTCGCCCTGACCGAGCCGTACGTCGGTCTGTTCCGCCGCTACCTGCCGATGGCGCGTCTGGGTGGGATGGGTCTGGATATGAGCCCGCTGGTCGCGCTGTTCGTGCTGATCATCGTGATCCGCATCATCGCCCGTCTCTAGCCCATGAGCCCCGGCCGTCTGCGTGGGCTTCGCGAGCGGACCTTCCGCTCGCTGCGCATCCGCAACTACCGCCTGTACTTCATCGCCCAGACGGTGTCGATGAGCGGGACGTGGCTGCAGTCGGTCGCTCTCTCGTGGCTCGTGCTCGAGCTGACGGACAGCGCCGTCGCCCTGGGCGCGGTCGTGGGCATCCTCTTCGGACCCACGCTGGTGCTCGGCGCGTGGGGCGGCGTGCTCGCGGACCGTGTCGACAAGCGCCGGCTGCTCATCGTGACGCAGAGCTCGTCCGGCGTCTCTGCGTTGGCGCTCGCCGTGGTGACGGCGACGGGGGTCGTGGAGCTCTGGATGGTCGGCGGGCTGACGCTGCTCACCGGCATCGCGCTCGCTCTCGACATGCCGGCCCGTCAGAGCTTCGTCATCGAGATGGTCGGGCCCGACGACGTGACCAACGCGGTCGGCCTCAACTCCGTGATCGTCAACGCCTCGCGCATCGTCGGCCCCGCGCTCGCCGGCCTCATCATCGTCAATCTGGGGATCGCCGCCTGCTTCTTCGTGAACGCGGCGTCGTTCATCGTGGTGATCACCGGCCTGCTGCTCATGCGTGTCGGGGAGTTGCAGCCGGCGCCGCTCAGCGCCCGCGCGCCGGGTCAGCTGCGCGCGGGCTTGCGGCACGCCTGGGAGTCGTCGAGCCTGCGTGTGCCCCTCCTCATGATGGCCGTCGTCAGTACGCTCGGCTACAACTTCTCGGTGCTGCTGCCGCTGCTGGCGCAGCGCGCATACGACCGCGGCCCCGGGAGCTACGGCGCGCTCTCGGCGGCCATGGGTGTGGGCGCCCTCCTGGGCGCCCTCCTGGCCGCCGGGCGGGCGCGCCCGTCGCGGCGCCTGCTCGTCGCCTCGACGCTCGCTTTCGGGGTCTTCAGCCTCGCCGTGGCGGCTGCGTCCGGGTTCACGTCCGGGCTCGTGCTGCTGTTGCCGATGGGCGCGGCCGCCGTCCTCTTCATCTCGACGACCAACGCCATGCTGCAGCTGAACGCGGCGCCGGCCATGCGCGGCCGTGTGATGGCGCTGTGGGCGATGCTCTTCCTCGGGAGCACGCCGATCGGCGCGCCCATCGCCGGCCTGCTGGTGTACGGGTTCGGCGTGCGCTGGGCGATCGCCTTCGGCGGGTTCGCGACGCTGGTCGCGGGCGTCGGCGGGGCGTGGGCGCTGCGCCGCCGGCGCCTCGAGGAGGGCTCGTGCGAGACGCCCTGGTGCCTTCCGGAGACCGAGGAGGCCGGCATCGGTCTGGAGCGAGCCCCGAGCGGGTGAGCCGCGCGACGGGCAGGTGCGCCGCGCCGCAGGTGTCGTAACATACGGGGTCAGGGATGGGACGCGCCATTCGCGCTCACTCCAGCCGCCGTCGGACGAAAGGCCGCCGTTGCTGCTCCAGGGCAACCTCAAGGAGTTCAGCCTCCCGAACATCTTCCAGCTCGTCAAGATGAGCGCCAAGAGCGGCGCGCTGACGATCCGGCGCGACGAGGAGTGGGGCAAGATCTTCTTCACGAACGGCCTTATCAACTACGCCTTCTCGGTGCCGCAGCAGCTGCCGCTCGGCGAGCGCCTGGTGCAGGCCGGCCTGCTCAAACGCGCGCAGCTCAAGCAGGCGCTGTCCGCGCAGAAGAAGGCCGGCAAGGAGGGACCGCGCATCGGCACGATCCTCCTCGAGAAGGCGTTCCTCGAGCGTGCGCAGCTCGAGCAGGCGGTGCGCGACCAGATCCAGGACGCCGCCTTCGACTTCTTCAGCTGGGCCGACGGCGAGTTCTCGTTCAGCGCCGAGGAGCGGCCGGACGACCAGGACATCCTGGTCGAGATGAACGTCGAGAACGTGATCATGGAGGGCTGCCGGCGCATCGACGAGTGGGAGCTCATCTTCGAGCACCTCGGGTCCCTCGAGCGCATCCCGCACCTCGCCTACAACGTCGGCGTCGAGGACCGCGGCGAGGTGCGGCTCACGCCCGACGAGTGGCGCGTCGTCGTGCACATCGACGGGCGCGCCGACGTCAACACCATCCTGCGCGACTGCGGACTCGACCGCTTCCACGGCGCCAAGGTCATCTACAGCCTCTTCTCGAGCGGCCTGGTGACCGTGTCGGAGCCGGTCATCGACGGCATCGGCAAGGGGATGAGCATCTGCGTGCGCGGGCTGATCGACATCTACAACGAGGTCTTCCTCACCACGCTGACCGACTCGAACGTCACCAAGCAGCTGCGTGTCGAGCTCATCGACGAGAAAGAGGTCGAGGTGCCGATCGTGGCCGGCAACCTGACGGAGCCCGGGGGTGAGGTCGAGTCCGAACTCGGCGCCATCGGCGACGTCCTCGTCTACACCTCCGTGAACTCCGTGCCCGAGGTCGCCTGGGCGCGCATCGCCCGCGACGCCTCGGCCTTCGTACTGCTCGTCAACGCCAACGATCCCGACAGCTTGCGGGCGGCCCGGCCCGACATCGCCTTCGCGCAGGGGTACGACGGTGTGCCCTTCGTGGTGGCGACGTACACTACGATGGTCGACGATGACGTCGAGCCCGAGGCCGCGCGCGAGGCGCTCGGCCTCGGGCTCGACGTCCCCGTCGTCGCCTGCAGCCTGCGCGACCGCTCGTCGGTGACCGGCGTCGTGCGCGCGGCCATCGACCTGGTCGGGGGCTGAGCGGCGCCCTTCATGCGATGAAAGGACGAGCGTAGATGTACTACCCCAGCTATCGGATGCGACGTCTGCGCCGCACCCCGACGGTGCGCCGCATGCTGCGCGAGACGACGCTGTCACCCGACGATCTGATCTACCCGCTGTTCGTGATCCACGGCGAGAACGTGAACAACCCGATCGAGTCCATGCCGGGGTGCTCCCAGCTCTCGATCGGCAACCTGCTGGCCGAGGTGCGCGAGGTCGCGCAGCTCGGTATCCCGGCCGTGCTCCTCTTCGGGATCCCGTCGCACAAGGACTCGGCGGCGACGGCTGCCTACGACCCGGAGGGCATCGTCCAGCTCGCCGTGAAGGCGATCAAGGACGAGGTGCCGGAGCTGCTCGTGATCACCGACGTCTGCCTCTGCGAGTACATGGACCACGGGCACTGCGGCGTGGTCCAGGACGGCGAGGTCCTCAACGACGTGACCCTCGAGCTGCTCTCGAAGATGGCGGTCACGCACGCCGAGGCGGGCGTCGACCTGGTCGCCCCCTCGGACATGATGGACGGGCGCGTCGCCGCGATCCGCAACGCGCTCGACGACGAGGGTCTGTACGACGCCGGCATCATGGCGTACTCGGCCAAGTTCGCCTCGGCCTTCTACGGTCCGTTCCGCGAAGCGGCCGAGTCGACGCCTGCTTTCGGCGATCGCAAGTCCTACCAGATGGACCCGCCCAACGGCGAGGAGGCCGTCCGCGAAGTGCTCCTCGACATCGAGGAGGGCGCCGACATCGTCATGGTCAAGCCGGCGCTGCCGTACCTCGACGTGATCCGCGCCGTCAAGCAGGAGACGCGCTTCCCCCTGGCCGCGTACAGCGTGAGCGGCGAGTACGCGATGATCAAGGCGGCGGCCGAGAAGGGCTGGCTCGACGAGGAGCGCTGCGTCCTCGAGGCGATGACCGGCATCAAGCGCGCCGGCGCCGATCTCCTCATCACGTACTGGGCGAAGGACCTGGCGCGCTGGCTCGGGTGAGGCGGGAGGCGGGCGTGACGCACTCGGAGGCCGACGACGCGGTGACGCCGCGCGGCGGCGACACCGCGGAGGTCGCGCCGCCGCGCGTCGTCGCCTGGGAGGTCACGCGCAGCTGCAACCTCGCCTGCAGCCACTGCCGCGCCTCGGCCGAGCGCGGGCCGTATGAGGGCGAGCTGACGACCGCCGAGGCCTTCGAGCTCGTCGACCAGATCGCCTCGTTCGCAGACCCGATCCTGATCCTCACGGGCGGCGACCCGCTCATGCGCGACGACGTGTTCGACATCGCGGCCCGCGGCATCGAGAAGGGCCTGCGCGTCGTGATGTCGCCGAACGGCACCCTGGTCACGCCCGAGGTCGCGCGCCGCATGACGGAGGTCGGGGTCGGGCGCATCAGTGTCTCGATCGACTTCCCGACGGCCGCGGAGCACGACGAGTTCCGCGGCGTCTCCGGCGCGTTCGACGGCGCCGTGCGCGGCATCCGCAACGCGCTCGCCGCCGGTGTCGAGGTGCAGGTCAACTCGACGATCACCAAGCTCAACGCGCATCATCTGCCGGCGCTGCTCGCCCTCAGCGAGGAGCTCGGCGCCGTCAGCTTCCACCCCTTCATGCTGGTGCCGACCGGCCGCGGCAAGGAGCTCGAGGAGCAGGAGCTCCCGCCCGAGGAGTACGAGCGCGCCCTCGAGTGGATGTTCGATGCGCAGCAGGAGTCGGCGCTCTTCCTCAAGCCGACCGACGTGCCGCACTACTGGCGCGTCATGCGACAGCGGGCGAAGGCGACGGGCAAGAAGATCGAGGTACACCCACACAGCCACGGTGGCCTGCACACGCTGACTCGCGGCTGCCTCGCGGGGCTCGGGTTCTGCTTCATCTCGCACCGCGGCGAGGTGCAGCCCTGCGGCTACTTCGACAAGGTGGCGGGTGACGTGCGCCAGACCCCGTTCCCCGAGATCTGGCGCACGTCGCCGCTCTTCGTCGAGCTGCGCGACTTCGACCGGCTCAAGGGTAAGTGCGGCGTCTGCGAGTTCAAGAAGGTCTGCGGCGGCTGCCGCGCCCGCGCCTACGAGGCGACCGGGGACTACATGGCCGAGGAGCCCTACTGCGCCTACGTGCCGAAGGGCTGGTGCCCTCCGGCCGCGCCCTGACGGCGCGCCCGCCTACTGCTCATCGATGAAGTGCCGCTGCAGGCAGACGAGCTCGTCGGTCAGACCGGCACGCCGGTAGACCCCCTGGGCGCGCCGGTTGTCGCGGCTGGTGATCACGCCGATCTCGGCGCACCCCTCAGCCTTGAGACGGCGCATGGCCTCGCGCACGAGGGCCTCGCCGATCCCCTGACCCTGCGCCGACGGGGTCACCGTCACGTCCTCGATCTCGCCGGCGGGGGCGGCGTGGTAGAGGTCGAGGGTCAAGGAGTACGAGAGCAGGCCGACCGGTCCCTCGGCGCCGACCGCGAGCAGGATGTGGGCACCGGGCTGGTCGAGATAGCGTCGCACGAACGCCTCGTCGACCGTCGTGCCGCGACCGAAGTCGCGGCCCATCTCGACGACGAGGCGCACGACGGCCGTCTCGTCGCCCGGACGGGCCTCGCGGATCTCGAGGTCGGCGGGGTGGGACGGACGCCGGCGAGCCTCTCCCGGCCTTTTCGCCCGCCCGCCTTCGGGCTTGCGCGGGCCGGTGTCTCGGGCGGCCCTCACAGGTGGCGCTCCAGCAGCAGCGAGGCGTCGGTGAAGCCCAGCCGCCGATAGAGCCGCTGGGCGCCCTCGTTCTCGAGCCCCGTGGAGATGCCGATCTCGGCCACGCCGAGCCCTTCGAGATGCGCCATCGTGTGGCGCAGGAGCGCGGTGCCGACGCCGCGCCCGCGGTGGGCCGCGGTCACGACCGCCTCGTCGACGGTGGCGCAGTCGGCGGCGTGGTACAGCCCGGGGAAGAGGAACCAGGTGACGACGCCGATGACCTCGCTCTCGATGTCGGCGACGAACGCGCCTGCGTCCCCCCGGGCGAGGAAGGCCTCGACCCAGGAGGGCTCGATCGCCGAGCGCTCGCCGAAGGCGGCCGCCATCTCGCGGATGAGGGCGGTGATCGCGGCGGCGTCGGCCGCCCCCGCCGCCCTGATCGTCGGTGACACGCCTGTTCGAGCGTCGTCCCTCACCCGGCCTCCTTGTGCGACGTCTCACATGAGCCGCCGACCACGTAGTATATGGGGAGTCCGTGAGTCCGTCCTGCTGGAGGAGCGCGTGAACTTCGAGACCTCTGCCCGCCTCTTCGAGGAGGCCCTCAACTACATCCCCGGTGGCGTCAACTCGCCTGTGCGGGCGATGAAGGGTGTCGGCAGACCGCACCCGCTCTTCATCGCCAAGGCGCGCGGCGCCCACGTCTGGGACGCCGACGGCAACGAGTACGTCGACTTCATCTCTTCGTGGGGTCCGATGATCCTCGGCTGGGGCCACCCTCAGGTGCTGCAGCGGTTGCATGCGGCGCTCGAGGAGGGCACCAGTTTCGGCGCGCCGACGGCCCTCGAGATCGAGCTCGCCCGCCTCATCTGCGAGGCGGTGCCGTCGATCGAGCTCGTCCGCATGGTCAACTCCGGCACCGAGGCCACGATGAGCGCCGTGCGCGTCGCCCGCGGCGCGACCGGCCGCGAGAAGATCGTCAAGTTCGTCGGTTGCTACCACGGCCACTCCGACGCCTTTCTCGCCGCGGCCGGCAGCGGCGTCCTCACCCTGTCGCTGCCCGACAGCCCTGGGGTCACGAAGGGGACGACGGCCGACACCCTCCTTCTCGAGTACAACGACGTCGAGGGCCTCGAGCGCCTCTTCGAGGAGTCGGGCGAGCAGATCGCCTGCGTCATCGTCGAGCCCATCGCCGGCAACATGGGCGTCGTACCTCCGGTGCAGGGCTTCCTGGAGGCGGCGCGCCGCCTGTGCAACGAGTACGGTGCGCTGCTCGTCTTCGACGAGGTCATCACCGGCTTCAGAGTCGCGTGGGGCGGCGCGCAGGAGCGCTTCGGCGTGATCCCCGACCTCACGACGCTCGGCAAGATCATCGGCGGCGGCCTGCCGGTCGGGGCCTTCGGCGGCCGCCGCGAGCTGATGGAGACGGTCGCGCCGCTCGGGGCGACCTATCAGGCCGGCACGCTCGCCGGCAATCCGCTGGCGATGGCAGCCGGGGCCGCTACGCTCGGCGTGCTCTCGGAGCCCGGGGTGTACGAGGGCCTCGAAGCGCTGGGGGCCCGCGTCGAGAGCGGGCTGCGAGAGGCCGCGGGCGACACCCCCGTCACGATCAACCGCGTCGGGGCGATGCTGACCATGTTCTTCTGCGAGGGTCCCGTGGCGGGATGGGGCGACGCGAAGCGCGCCGACACGGCGGCTTTCGCGCGCTATCACGGCCACATGCTCGAGCGCGGCGTGTACCTGGCGCCGTCGCAGTTCGAGGCGACGATGGTCTCGCTCGCCCTGACCGACGCCGACCTGCGCCAGGCGCAGGAGGCCGCCGCCGCCTTCTTCGCGGCGGCCTGACGAGGAGGCCCCGTGCGCAACGTCGATCGAAGGGACGTACCGACGGTCACCGTCCCGCGGCTCGCCCTCTACCTCCGCAAGCTGCGCGAGTTGCGTGCGCGCGGCGTCGAGCGCGTCTCCTCGAAGGACCTCGCCGAGATGATCGACCTCAACGCCGCGCAGATCCGCAAGGACTTCTCCTACTTCGGCGAGTTCGGTACGCGCGGCGTCGGCTACGAGGCCGAGAGCCTCGTCGAGGTCATCACACGTTCACTCGGGCTGCACCGGACCTGGAACGTGGTCATCGTCGGCGCCGGCCCCCTCGGCACGGCGCTCGCGCGCTACCGCGGTTTCGGCGAGCAGGGGTTCAGGCTGACCGCGATGTTCGACAGCTCCGCGACGGTCATAGGGGCGAACTACGGCGAGGGCAGGGTGCGCAGCGTGGTCGAGCTCGAGGAGTACTGCGCGGCGGAGCGCGTCGACATCGCCGTGGTGAGCGTTCCGGCGAGCGAGGCGCAGGCCACGATCGAGCGACTCGTGGCGGCCGGGGTACGTGCGATCCTCAACTTCGCACCGGTCCGGGTCCACACGCCCGACGAGGTGCTCGTTCGCCAGGTCGACCTCTCGAGCGAGCTCATGGCGCTGTCCTTCCACCTCGATCGGGAGTCGGACTAGGCGCGCGGCGTCAGGCGCCTCGCAGCCCTACCCGGCTCCCGGTCCGAGTCTCCCAAGGGCCGACGCTGCTGACGATCCGAAGCGGCAGGACCTAGTTGCATGAATCTGATGCAGTACAACTACATGTATTGTTGTTGACACTGCATCCCCCCGATGATAGATATCTGTTGTTCCTTCTGCCGTCCAATGTGGGGGGGGACGAGAGGCCGACCAAGGGCCTCTCGCTGCAAGCTCGGGGGACAGGTGGCGCCGTCACCTGACCGCACAGTTGACTACTCAGTTGACCGCCGACCGATCGGAGACGCCATGGTGTGGGAAAGCAACAGCTACACGCGCAGGCAGGTGCTCAAGGCGGGAGCCGCCGGCGCGGGTCTGCTGGCCCTGGGTCCGCTGGCGGCGGCGTGCGGCTCCGAGTCCGAGACCTCGACGTCCGCCGCCGGGTCCGGCCCCAAGACCGGCGGCTCGCTCATCATCGGTCGCCACGACCAGCCGACGGTCCAGGCAGTCGGGCTGGACCCGCACAACTGCGCGGTCAGCAGCGGCAACGTGTACACGCTCGACAAGATGTACGAGCCGCTGTACGTGACCGACGCGGCCGGCAAGCTGCAGCCGCTCATGGTCCAGGAGCACAGCGTGAGCAGCGACGGTCTCGTCTACACGCTCATCCTCAAGGAGGGCATCCTGTTCTCCGACGGCGCGGCGGTGACGGCCGACGACGTGGCTTGGTCGCTCAACCGTGCCCGGCTCAGCGAGACGGGGTCGATGAGCTTCCTGAACTTCGCCATCGCCGACGTGAAGGCGGCCGACGCGGGTACGGTCGAGATCACGCTCTCGCAGCCATGGGCGCCGCTGCTCTCCGACCTCTCCATCTACTCCGATGCCATCCTGCCCAAGGACCTGCGCGGCATGTCCGACAAGGAGTTCTTCGCGAACCCGATCGGGACCGGCCCGTTCGTGCTCAAGAGCTGGGAGCAGGAAGGCGCCCTGATCACCCTGGCGCGCAACGACAACTACTGGCAGAGCGGCAAGCCCTACGTCGACGAAGTCGTCTTCAAGCTCATCTCCGACGACAACCAGCGGATGCTGCAGCTGCAGAGCGGCGACATCCAGATCGCCGACGCAGTGCCGCCGGCCCAGGTCGAGTCGTTGAAGGCCGACGGCAACCTGAGCATCGGCGTCTTCCCCGCGTGGTCGACAGACCTCTTCCTCTTCAACCATCTGGTCGACCACTACGCGGACCGCAACGTGAGGCGGGCGATCGCCCAGACCATCGACACCGCGAAGATCGTCGAGTCGACGACGTTCGGCATCTCAGAGGCCGGCGGCTCGTTCTTCCCGCCCAGCCTCGAGTACTACGACCCCGCGACGCCGGTGCTCAAGTACGACCTTGAGGCGGCGAAGGCCGATCTGGCCGCGTCCGGTTTCCCGGACGGTTTCAAGAGCGAGATCCTGATCCCCAGCGGCGACAAGGTGTGGAACCTGGCCGCGCAGATCATCCAGGCCGGCGCGGCGGAGCTGGGCATCGACTACACGATCAAGCAGCTGGACCAGGCTGCCTACCAGAACGCCTTCCGCAGCTTCGAGTTCGAGACCTTCATCAACAACGCGATCAACGACATCACCGACCCCGACGAGATGGCCTCGTTCCAGTGCGACAACGAGTACGGCGGCTCCAACTGCTTCTGGAGCAACTACGACAACCAGGATCTGGCCGAGGTCGTGCGTGCGGCGGCCGCCGAGATGGACACGGCGAAGCGCGCCGAGATGTACGCGGAGATCCAGGCGACGGTCGCCCAGGACGCGCCGTACGTGGCCCTGAGCTACCCGCCCTCGGTCTTTGGCTCGACCACCACGGTGAACGCCTTTGGCGTGAACCCCGCGGGCGCTTATCCGCTGGAGGGTGTCTGGTTGGCGTGACGCCCGTTCGCTCCAACTACGGGATCGACTGAGGAGGCGGCGTATGTACGTCCTGCGCCGCCTCCTTCAGGCCGTCCCTGTCGTGATCGGCATCGTCGTCGTCGTGTTCTTCATGCTGCGGCTCATCCCCGGGGACCCGGCGGCGACGTTGCTGGGGACGCACGCCACCCCGGAGGCCATCCAGCTGCTGCGCGACCGCTGGGGGCTCGACGAGCCTGTCTGGGTGCAGTTCTGGATGTTCCTCAAGCAGCTCGCCCACGGCGACACGGGCCAGTCGCTGTTCTACGAGGTCCCGACGCGCGAGCTGATCGCCAATCGCGTCCCGGTCACCGTCGCCCTCGTCGCGCTGGCGGCGACGTTCGCGGTGCTCATCTCCGTGCCACTTGCGACGTACGCGGCCGTGCACAAGGACCGCCTGCCCGACCACGTCATCCGCATGGTGCCGCTGGTCGGGCTCGGCATGCCGTCCTTCTGGGTCGGCCTGGTGCTGATCCTGATCTTCGCCGTACGGCTCGGCTGGTTCCCGGTCGGGGGGTGGGGTGAGACGATTCCTGAGCACATCTACGGGCTCATCCTGCCGGCGCTCACCTCGGCGCTGGGCATCGTGCCCCTGTTGGTGCGCAGCCTGCGTGCCGGCATGCTCGAGGTGCTGGAGGCCGACTACGTGGCGGTCGCGAGGTCGAAGGGCATCCGCGAGACCCGCGTGCTGATCGTCCACGTGGCGCGCAACGCCTTCGTGCCGACCCTCACGCTGCTGGGCATCAACATCGCGTTCCTCATGGGGGCGACCGTGGTGGTGGAGCGCGTCTTCCAGCTGAACGGGCTCGGGAGCCTCATGCTCACCTCGATCAGCAACCGGGACTTCCCGGTCGTCCAGGGCGTCACCATCATCTTCGCCCTTGCCGTCGTCGCGATCACTCTCGTCACCGATCTCGTGGCCGCGGCGACCGATCCCCGGATCAGGCTGTCATGAGCACTCCCGGAATCGTCACCGCAGGCGGCAGTGAGCAGGCCGTAGCCCTGGAGGGCTTCGTCGTCCGCTCCCATCCGACGCTGCGCAAGGCACTGCGCAACCGCTCGCTGCTGCTGGGCGCGGGCGTCATCGGCAGTCTGGTGCTCGTCGCGCTCCTGGCTCCGTGGATCGCGCGCTACGACCCCCTTGAGCAAGACCTCATGGCGACGCTGCAGCTCCCGTCCTGGGGGCACTGGCTGGGCACCGACGAGCTCGGCAGGGACGTGTGGTCGAGGCTCGTGTGGGCGGCCCGGTTCGACCTCGCCACCGGGTTCTTCGTCGTCCTCTTCCCGTTCGCCTTCGGCACGCTCATCGGCACGCTTGCCGGCTACTACGGCGGCTGGATCGACACCGTGCTCAGTCGCATCGTTGACGTGGTCATGGCCTTCCCGTACTACATTCTGATCATCACGCTGGTGTTCGTGGTGGGCGAGGGCATCCGCGGCATCTTCATCGCCTTCGCGCTGGCCGACTGGGTGACGTATGCGCGCACGGTGCGCAGCACCACACTGGTGGCGCGTCGCATGGAGTGGGTCGCCGCTGCGCGCAGCGGCGGCCTCTCGGACCGACGCGTCATCGTGCGTCACATCTTGCCCAACACGATCACCCAGGCCGTCGTCTACGCGATGTCCGACGTGGTCTACGTGATCCTCGCGGTCGTCACTCTCGGCTACCTGGGTCTGGGCATCCAGGCGCCGCAACCTGACTGGGGGTCCATGATCTTCGACGGACAGCTCTTCATGACCACGCGCTGGTGGCTGTCGACCATCCCCGGTCTCTGTGTGGTCGTCACCGGGATCGGACTGTCCCTGTTCGGCGACGGCCTGGCCGACGTGTTGCGCCCCGAATGACCACCCCGGCTCTCCATGTCGATCGGCTCGCGGTCGAGATCTCAAGGGGCGGCGAGAGCTTCCGTGCCGTCGACGACGTCTCGTTCAGCGTCGCACCCGCCCGTTCTGTCGGGGTCGTGGGTGAGTCCGGATGCGGCAAAAGCATCAGCCTGCGCGCGATCATGGGGCTTCTCCCCGACGCGGCGCGCGCCGTGTCCGGCAGCGTCAGCGTCCACGGCACCGAGTTGCCCCTGGAGGGCAAGAAGGCGGCACGGGCGCGGCGTGGGCACCTCGCGATGATCTTCCAGGATCCCGGGACCGCGTTGAACCCGGTGCAGAAGGTCGGTGACCAGATCGCCGAGACGCCGCGCCTGGTGCTGGGCGAGTCGAAGGCGCGGGCTCGTGCCCGCGCCCTGGAACTGCTGAACCACGTGGGCATCGCCGACCCCGAGCACCGCTACGACAGCTATCCGTTCGAGCTCTCGGGGGGGACGCGGCAGCGGGTGATGATCGCCATCGCGCTGGCCTCGCAGCCCAAAGTGCTCCTCTGCGACGAACCCACCACGGCGCTCGACGTGACGATCCAGGCGCAGATCCTGCGCCTGCTGGTCGATCTGCGCGAGGAGATGGGGCTCGCGGTCGTGTTCGTGACGCACGAGCTGGCGCTCGTCGGTCAGCTGTGCGAGGACGTCTGCGTCATGTACGCGAGCCGGCTCGTAGAGACCGGCCCCACGTCGGCCGTGCTGGAGCGCCCGCTTCACCCGTACACGCTCGGACTGCTGCGCTCGGCGGTCGACCTGGATGAGGATCTGGAGGCGCCCAAGCCGATTCCCGGCAGCCTGCCGGACCCGGCGCGGCGTCCGGCGGGGTGCCCGTTCCACCCCAGGTGCTTCCTTGCGACCCCCGAGTGCGCGACCAGTCCGGTCAGCCTGGCGGACCTGGGCGCGGGTCGCGCCAGCGCCTGCCTGCACGTGGACCGGCTCGTCGCCGAAGACGGCCAAGCGCTGCTCGAGCAGGCCACGCGGGCCGTCGCCGACCGTCGAGCAGACCGGGCCGACGCCACGGACGGTGGCGATGACTGAGCCTCTGCTTGCGGTGCGCGATCTCAAGGCCACCTTCGACGTGCCCGGCTATGGGGTGGTCCGCGCCGTGGACGGTGTGTCGCTGGACGTGGCGGCCGGCGAGATCGTCGGGCTCGTCGGCGAGTCTGGATGCGGCAAGTCGACCATCGGCCGCTGCATCACGGGCCAGCTGGAGCCCGACAGCGGCAAGATGCTGCTCGACGGCGCCGCGCTGGACAGCCGCCGGTCCTCGGAGCGGCGGAGAGCGGTGCAGATGGTCTTCCAGGACCCGGCGTCGTCGCTCAACCCACGGATGTCCGTCCGCGCGGTGCTGGCGGAGCTGCTGCGCGTGCACAGACTGGTGCCCAAGGACCAGGTCGAACGCCGCTGCCGCGAGCTCATGGGGTTGGTCGGCATGCCGGACGAGGCACTCGACGGGCATCCGCATCAGTTCTCGGGGGGGCAGCGGCAACGCATCGCCATCGCCCGGGCGCTGGCCGTGGAGCCCCGGCTGCTGATCGCCGACGAACCGGTCTCCGCGCTGGACGTGTCCGTGCAGGCGACGATCCTGCAGCTGTTCGACGACCTGCGGCATCGACTCGGGCTGGCCGTGCTGCTCATCTCGCACAACCTGGCGGTGGTCAGGTACCTCTCGGACAAGGTGGCGGTCATGTACCTGGGCAGCATCGCCGAGATAGCCGACCGCGACACCCTGTTCAGCGACCCCCGCGCCCCCTACACCCGCGTGCTGCTCGAGGCCGCGCCTCGGCTGAGGCAGGTAGGCAAGGCACCGGAGCCGGGGCTCAAAGGGGATCCGCCGAGCGCCGTGAACGTCCCCGCGGGCTGTCGGTTCCACACGCGCTGTCCGCGGGCGGAGGAGCGCTGTGCGCTGGAGGAGCCGGCCCTGTCGCCCGTCGCCGACGGGCCGGTCCCGGCCGGCGCCCAGCCGCATCTCGCAGCCTGCCACTTCCGGGCGGAGCGCGGCGGAGCGCCGGGGAGTGCCACGTGACCGCGGCCGGGCGACGGCCGGATCGCGCTCTCGGCTCTCGCTCATACTCGGCGGACGGCTTGAAGGCTGCCCTCGAGGACTTCGTCGGCCGCCGCCCCGAGTACGCCGGGACGGCCGCGCTCGATGGGCTGCGCGCCGCGGAGTACGCGCGCCTCGACCGCGCGGGTCACACCTACCTGGACTACACGGGCGGCGGCCAGTACGCGGAGTGCCAGCTGGCCCGCCACCACGCGCTGTTGAGCGAACGCGTGCTCGGCAACCCCCATTCGCACAACCCGAGCTCAGCCGCGTCCACCAGGCTGGTGCAGGACGCTCGCGACGCCGTGAGGGATCTGTTCAACGCCGCGGACGACGAGTACGAGGTGATCTTCACGGCCAACGCCAGCGGTGCCCTCAAGCTCGTCGGCGAGGCGTATCCGTTCCAGCCAGGCGGCGTCTTCCTGCTGAGCTACGACAATCACAACTCCGTCAACGGCATCCGAGAATTCGCGCATGCGAAGGGCGCCGTGACCTCGTACGTCCCCGTCCGCCGGTCGGACCTGCGGCTCGATGAACGAGCCTTGAGACGCGCGCTGCGCGCGGTCACCCCAGGGACCGATCACCTCTTCGCGTACCCGGCTCAGTCGAACTTCAGCGGCGTGCAGCATCCCTTGGAGTGGGTGGCGGAGGCGCATGAGCACGGCTGGGACGTCATCATCGACTGCGCCGCCTTCGCGCCCACCAATCGGCTGGACCTGGGCGTCGTCAAGCCGGACTTCGTCTGCGTGTCGTTCTACAAGCTCTTCGGCTACCCCACCGGCGTCGGCGCGCTCGTCGCGCGTCGCGACAGCCTGGCCAAGCTGCGGCGGCCCTGGTTCTCCGGCGGCACGATCACCGTCGCCTCCGTGCAGGACGAGGGATGGTACCGGTTGGCCCCGCCGCCGGCCTGTTTCGAAGACGGGACGGTCGACTACCTGGGCCTGCCGGCGGTCATCATCGGTGTCGAGTACCTTCAGTCGATCGGCGTGGAGACGATCCACACGCGAGTCATGGCGCTGGCCGGCTGGCTTCTCGAGGAGCTGAGCATGCTGCGCCACAGCGATGGTGCTCCGATGGTGCGCATCTTCGGTCCACCTGACACTGCGCAGCGCGGCGCCACGATCGCCCTCTACCTGCTGGACCCCGACGGCCGTCCGTACAACGTCTACGACGTCGAGACGGCCGCCGGGCGGGAGCTCATCTCGATCCGCACGGGCTGCTTCTGCAATCCGGGTGACGGCGAGGTCGCGCACGACATCACCCACGACGACATGCAGCGCTGCTTCGATGAACCGGCCGCCGTGGTCAGCCTGATGGAGTGCCAGCAGATCATCGAGGACGCCACCGGCAAGGTGCCGAACACCATCCGCGTCTCGCTGGGTGTGGCCTCGGACTTCGCCGACGTGTACCGCTTCATGACGTTCGTTGCCGGGTATCGCGACCGTGCCGCCAACGTGCAGACGGGGGCTCAGTCGGATCGCGGCCGCCCCGGATGTGCCGACTGCCCTACGTGCTCAGCCGCGGATGCGTGAGCACCGGCACGCCGCGCTTGAAGACGCCGGTGACCACGTCTGATCGCCTGAAGCAGCCCAGATCGCCGGGGTCTTCGTCGATCAGCAGCGCATCGAAGTCGTAGCCCGGCGCGATCCGCCCCAGCCGATGGCCGACGCCGCAGAGCGAGGCGCCGTTGGCAGTGCCGGCCAGCAGCGCCTCTTCGACGGTCAGGCCGGCCCGATGCAGGTGGTGCAGTTCGACGAGGTTGCGGCCGTGCTGCTCGCGGTGGCCGAAGTCGCTGCCCAGAGCGACGAGCACGCCGGCCTCGCGCGCGAGCCTCACCGCCTCGCCCAGTCGCGGCGTGACCTCGCCCATGCGCCGCGACACGATGTCGCTGAGCTCGCCGGCCGCGGCGAGCTCAGCCAGCTCGTGGTAGATCGCCAGGGTGGGGACGAGGGCGCACCCGTGTCGGGCCATGAGCCGGGCGTCGGCTTCGGTCAGGAAGATCGCGTGCTCGATGGAGCGCGCGCCGGCCTCCACGGCGACGCGTATCGACGGGCCGCCCAGAGCGTGCACCATGACGCCCTTGTCGCGCCGTGAGGCCTCGAAGACGGCTGTCGTGATCTCCTCAGCGGTCAGCTCAGACTCGAACGCCCCGTCGCCCGTCGCCATGACGCCACCGGTGGCCATGAGCTTGATCCAGTCCGCTCCCGCGCGCAGAAGGCGACGGACGGTCTTGCGCATCTCGTCCGGTCCGTCGGCGCGCAGCGGCGGTCGCCCCGGATAGTCGGGTACGGCGTAGTCGGTCGCGCACTCGAGGGCCGGGCCGGCGAGGTAGCCATCGCCGTGACCTCCGGTCGGGCCGAGTGCCTGCACCGAGACCTGCAGGTGCGGTCCGGGGACATAGGAGCGCGCGACGGCCTCGCGCACGCCGGCATCGATGCCCCCCGCATCGCGCACGAAGGTGACCCCGGCCTGAAGAGTGCGTCTCAGCGCTTGGGCGGTCTCCAGGGTGCGCAGCGACAGCGGCGTCCGCAGCAGTTCGAGGGCATCGAAGGAGGGAAGGCCCACGTGCGCGTGGCAGTCCGCGACGCCGGGCAGGAGCCACAGCCCGTCCGCGTCGATGTCGCGGTAGCCGGGCTGTGCGGGAAGAGCGCGGCCGAGCGCTACCACCACCCCGTCACGAGCGGCCACATCGAGCGGGTCGCTGAAGCTGCCTGCTTGATCGAGCACGCGCACGCCTCGCATGACGAGGGCGACGGGATCCTCGCTCCGGCTCATGTCTGCCCCGGTCGAGCCCGGCCACGACCGCACCCGGCGGTTCGCGTACGCGCACGCGGCGTGGGGCGGGGGTCCATGGCGGTGGACTCTCCTGCGGCAGGGATGAAGTAGACGTTCATGCAGGGGCACACTCTACTCCCCGGCTCCCCCGACGGGCAAAGGCGGCGGGGTAGGCGGACCACGTCCACGCGCGGCACGCCACCTCCGCGAATTCACTCACATGAATCTGATGCAGTACAACTACATGTATTGTTGTTGACACTGCATCCCCGCGATGGTAGATATCTGTTGTTCCCTCTGCCATCCGATGTGGAGAGGGTGGAGAGGCCGATCAGGGGCCTCTCGCGGCAAGCCTGGGGGACAGGTGGTGACGTCACCCGATCGCACAAGGAGGTGAGGGCGGAGGATCTCGACGATCTTTGTATACGCTCCGAGGCCCACTGAGGGCATCCAACGCTGGGAGGCATTTCATGCGAGAAGGCAAGATCGGGCGGGGGTTCGCCCTGGCGCTCGTCCTGGGTCTGGCGGCCATGCTGGCCGCCGCCGTCGGTTGTGGTGGTCGAGAGGAGACGGTAACACCGACAGGGGACGCGACCGATGTGGTCAAGGTGACCAAGATCGCGGTCATCACGCCCGAGAAGGGGAACGACTTCGGCTGGAACCAGCAGGGCGTCGAAGGCGCGCAGGCGGCTGCGGCGTCGGTGGGCGCTGAGTGCATCGTCCAGGACGGTGCAGGCTACGGCGACATCACACCGATCCTGAACCAGCTGGCCGGCGAGGAGCCTCAGCTCATCTTCGCGTGGGCGAGCGGCTACAACACCGTCGGTCCGCAGATGGCGAATCAGCTGCAGATCCCGATCACGGCCAGCGACCCTGGTGACGAGTCCGCCAACGTGCCTGGTCTCGTCCAGGCCGTCGAGACGAACGGCCAGAACGGCGGGTACCTCGCGGGTTTCCTCGCCGGCAAGATGAGCCAGACCGGCACCGTCGCCATCGTGGTGTCCGCTGAAGACCTGAACTGGTCCAAGGCCGCCGGCGGCTTCGTCGCCGGCGCACGCGCCGCGGCCCCTGACGTCAAAGTCCTCTACGTGCAGATCGGTCAGGCCGCCTACGCCGACGCGGCGGGTGGCAAGCGCGTCACCGCGAACGCCATCTCCGGCGGCGCGGACGTCGTCTTCGGTATGGGCGACGGTTCGTCGTTCGGCATGATGCAGGCAGTCGAGACCGCGACGCCGCCGAGCGGCGCCGACAAGGTGTGGTTCATCGACGTGATCGGCGACAAGAGCCCGACGGACGACAAGGGCATCCTGCTCTCGTCGGTCCTTTGGGATTGGACTCCGTTCATGACGGAGGCCATCGCGCAGGTCGAGAACGGCACGTTCGGGACAGCCAGCTTCTATCTGGACCTCGACAACGGCATGGGCCTGTTGCAGACCGCTCACATCCCCGACGACGTCTGGGCCGAGATCGAGACGGCCAAGGCGGGCGTCATGGATGGCAGCATCGAGGTGCCGACGCTTTCGAGCAGCAAGGAAGTCAAGGCTCTCATTTCTTCTGGTGAGTGACGATGGCTCCTGTCTCTCACGAGAGTGACGGGGCGGGCGGGCGCGGTCAGATGACCGCGCCCGCCCGCCCCGGCGACGCTGCGCCACCCGACACCGATGTCGCGCAGACGATCGCCATCGAGCTCTGCGGCATCACGAAGGTGTTCCCCGGCGTGCGCGCCAACGACTGCGTCAACCTCCTGGTGCGGCAGGGCGAAGTGCACTGCCTACTCGGTGAGAACGGCGCCGGCAAGTCGACGTTGATGAACGTGCTGGCCGGCATCTACCTGCCGGAAGAAGGCAACATCCGCGTGTGCGGCCGGGAGGTCTGCATCAGCTGTCCGCGCGACTCGATCGATCTGGGCATCGGCATGGTGCACCAGCACAGCAGCCTGATCTCCACCTTCACCGTGCTCGAGAACCTCATGCTCGGCCAAGGCGAGGGTGTGCGACTCAGCGTCAAGAAGGCCCAGGAAGGACTCGCGAGGCTCTCGGCCACGCTCGGCGTGGATGTCGAGCCCGACATCGTGGTAGAGCAGCTCTCGCTCGGCCAGCAGCAGCAGGTGGAGATCATCAAGGCGCTCTGGCAGGGCTCGAAGGTCCTCATCCTCGACGAGCCGACCTCGATGCTGACTCCCAAGGGCATCGAGGACCTCGAGCGCGTCCTCGTGCGCCTCAAGCAGGAGGGGCTCGCCGTCATCTTCATCACCCACAAGCTGCCCGAGGCCTTCAGGATCGGCGATTGCGTCTCGGTCCTGCGTCAAGGTCGACTCGAGGGCACCATCGACCGTGAGGCGATGAGTGCCGCTTCGCAGGAGCAGATGCAGCGCATGGTCGTGGAACTGATGTTCCCCGGCGAGGCCGAGAGTCTGGCCAACGTCGCCGAGCTGCGCGATCTCGCGGAGCTGGGCGGTACGGGCCGGAAGGCGACGGCCGGAGAGCCGCTGCTCGAGCTTCAGGACATCAGCGTCACAGGCAAGCGCGGCGAGATCGGCATCGAGGGGGGCTTGACGCTCACCGTGCATGCCGGCGAGGTGGTCGGCATCGCCGGCGTGGACGGCAACGGTCAGCGACCGTTGGCCGAATCCATCGCCGGCCAGCGTCCGCTCGCCGCCGGCGACATCAAGCTCGGCGGCACATCGATGCGGAGGCTGAGCATCGCCGCGCGCCAGCATCACGGTCTGCGCTACGTCACCGACGATCGTGTCAACGAGGGGATCGTCGGGTCGCTCAGCGTCGCCCTCAACATGGTCACCAAGCGTATCGGCATGCCGCCGTTCTGGGTGCGTGGCCGTACGCGAACGCCTGCGATCGACGACCACGCCACCGGACTGGTGAGCGAGTACAACATCATGACGCCGTCCATCCACACCCACGCGGGGTCGCTCTCGGGCGGCAACATCCAGAAGGTCGTGCTCGCGCGCGAACTGTCCTTCGATCCCAAGATCGTGGTGTTCAACAAACCGACCTACGGGCTGGATGTCAAGACCGCCACCGCGGTCCGTACGCGCATCCGAGATCTGGCGGACACGGGCACCGCCGGCGCCCTGGTCATCTCCACCGACCTCGAAGAGCTCCTTGTGCTCAGCGACCGCGTCGCGGTCCTTTCGCGCGGACGCCTCATGGGGATCGTCCAGAACAAGCCCGGGGCGGAGCAGGAGATCGGTGCACTGATGATCGGAGGGGAGCCAGATTGACTGATATCGCAAACGGAGCGGCCCCTGTCGCCGTTGCGCCCCGGCAAGCGTCGGTGTGGCGGCGCGGGGGAAAGGCGTTCTGGCGGGCAGCCGCGCCCGTGATCTACGCCCTCATCGCCGGCGGCGTGCTGCTGCTCGTCATGGGCAAGAACCCGGCCGCCTTCTACTGGACCACCGTCGAGAGCGGACTGCTCACGTGGGGCGGCCTCATGCAGACGCTCATCCGCCTCGCCCCCCTGCTGCTCATGTCGGCGGGGTTCATCGTGGCCTTCCAGGCGGGGCTGTGGAACATCGGCGGCGACGGCCAGTTCCTGCTCGCCGCCGCCATGGTCGGCGGACTCGGCGCCTCGATGGTGGGTGCCATGCCCTTCTGGCTGGCGCTCATCCTGCTCTGCGTCATCGGCTTCGTCGTCGGCGGCGCGTGGACGGTCGTGCCCTCGTTCCTCAAGGCCTACTACGGCATGAACGAGATCATCACCACGCTGATGATGGCCTATCTCGGCATCAACATCGCCAACATGCTCATCAAGGGTCCGTTCCTCACCGACACCGCGTACGTGCCGCAGACCAACGTCATACCTTTCGAGTATCTGCTGCCGTACATCCCCGGTTCGCGCATTCACGTCGGCATCATCATCGCCCTGGTCGTGCTCGGCATCGTGCACTACACGCAGACCCAGACCGGGTACGGTCTCCGGCTGCGGATCCTGGGAGCCAATCCCAAGGCCGCGGTGCACGCGGGCATCAGCGTGAAGAGGGACATCATGACGTCGTTCGCCCTCAGCGGCGGCCTCATCGGTCTCGCCGCCGCCGTCGAAGTGCTCGGCGTGTGGGGCTACGTCCGCGCCGACTGGAACCCCGCGTTCGGTATGACGCTGTTCGCCATCGTGTTCCTGGCCGGGCTGAACGTCATGGTGGTCATCCCCTTCGTGTTCTTCTTCGCGGTCATCCAGATAGGCGGGCACGAGGCCGCCCGACAGGCAGGGCTGCCCAACGACTTCCTGCTGCTGCTCATCGGCCTGATCCTGTTCTTCATGGTGCTCACGGAGTGGGCCTCGGCGCGAGGCTGGCGCATCAAGGGTCGCAAGAAGAGCGTGGCGGCAGCCGAGGTCGACCCGAAAGTGGCGGTGAGCAATGAATAGCATCCTGACCGCCGACTTCATCGCCGCCGTCATCACCGGCGCCATCCTCGCCAGCATGCCGCTCCTCCTGGCGGCGCTCGGTGAGACCATCTCGGAGCAGGGGGGCCTGCTCAACATCGGCCTCGAGGGCATGATGCTCCTCGGCGCCTACGCAGGCTTCGTCGTCACCTGGTGGTCGGGCTCGTACTGGGTCGGGTTCCTTGCGGCCATCGTCGCGGGCATGGCGGTCGCCATGCTCATGGTCATCTTCTGCGTGCGGATGGGGCGCGACCAGATCGTCGTGGGCATCGCCATCCTCCTCGCCATGGAGGGTCTCACCAGCCTGCTGCACGCGGCACAGTTCGGCGACAGCTACCCGCGTCTCGACGGCGTGCCGGCTGTCGCCATCCCCGGGCTCAGCAAGATCCCCGTGCTGGGACCGAGCATCTTCAGCCAGCCCCTGATCGTCTACATCGGCATCGCGCTGATCTTCGTGGTGGCTTGGCTCCTGTACCGGGCCAACATCGGCCTCAACATCCGGGCCGCGGGGTGGAAGCCGGTGGCGCTCGACAACGCCGGCGTGGACGTGCTCAAGATCCGCACGATCGCGGTGTTGTCGACCGGCGCTCTGGCCGGCCTCGGCGGCGGGTACATGGCCATCGTCACCGCCGGCATCTTCGTGCCCTTCATGACCGGTGGCCTCGGGTTCATCGCCATCGTCATCGCCATGCTGGGTCGCGGTCGTCCGGTGTGGGTCCTTATCGGCTCTCTGCTCTTCGGCATCGCGCTGTCGATCGCGACGGCTCTGCAACTGGTCGGCATCAACATCTCCACCGACGTCGTCCAGATGCTGCCGTTCCTCAGCGTCATGCTCGCTCTCGTGCTGTTCGCGCGGCAGTCGTATCTGCCGTCGGCGCTGGCCATCCCGTTCGTTCGCGGCCAGCGATGAGCGCGACGAGTCGGTCCCTTCGAAGCAGAAGTGAGGTGTAGCGTGATGCCACACTCGGTGGAGTTCATCATGACGGCAGGGCCGGTCGAGCTCTCCGACAAGGTCCGCTCGGCCCTCGCCGACCCGCTCCAGTTCGACTACTCACCACAGTACATAGAGCTCTTCAGGGACACTGAGGAGAAGTTCAAGACCTTCCTCAAGACGCGCAACGACATCGTGATGATGCAGGGGGAGGCGCTGCTGGGGCTGGAGGCCGTCTCGCTCTGCGGCCTCGACGAGGGCGACGTGGTCATCAACGTCGAGAGCGGCCACTACGGTGAGGGCAATCGCTACTTCGTCGAGAAGTACGGCGGCAAGGCGATCCCAGTGGAGACCGCGTGGAACACGGTGGTCGAGCCGGAGCAGCTCGAAGCTGTCCTGAAGGCGCACCCTGAGGCGAAGATCCTCTGGCTGGTCCATTGCGAGACGCCTTGCGGCACGCAGACCGATCTCGAGGCGCTGGCCAAGCTCGGCAAGCAGTACGGCAAGCTCGTCTTCGTCGATTCGGTGAGCTGCGCGGGGAGCGTCCCCGTCGAGGTCGACGCCTGGGGCATAGACATCCTCTCGGTGGGTTCCCAGAAGGTGCTGGGATCGCCGCCGGGGCTGAGTGCCATGTCGATCTCGGAGGCCGCTTGGGACGTGTTCCGCAACGTCAAGCGGCCCAACCGGTACTCGTACTTCAGCATCCTCGACTGGAAGGAGCTCTGGCTCGAGAAGGGGGTGTGGCCGTACACGACCTCGACGACCGAGGTCGCGGCGCTCAACGCGGCGGTGAGCGAGTATCTCGACCTCGGCCACGAGGAGAACTTTCGGCGGTACGCCGAGGTGAGTCGCGCCACGCGTGCCGGCGTGAAGGCGATGGGTCTCGAGCTGTGGGCGGACAGGGAGGATCACGCCTGCAGCGTCGCCACCGCGGTCACCGTGCCCGAGGGCGTCGACGACGAGAAGCTGCGCGCGCGCATGATCGAGAAGTTCGGCGTGCTGATCTCCGGCAGCCTCTTCAACACACCGATCTACGGCAAGCTCGTGCGCGTGGGGCATATGGGCAGAACGTGCAGCCCGGCCTACGGCCTGATCGCCCTCACGGCGCTCGGTCACTGTCTCAACGAGATGGGCAGCCGTACCGACGTGGGCGCGGGGGTCGAGGCCTTCCTCTCCGCACTCGATCAAGTCTGATGATGAGGCGGACAGGATGAATCACATCGAGTTCCATCCAGAGAAATGCATCGCCTGTGATCTCTGCTCCGGCGTCTGCTCCCTGAACAAGCTGGGGCGCGTGCAGCCCGCGGGCGCCTGCATCCACATCTCACGGGACCCGGCCGAGTACCTCGGCGCCATGCGCTGCTCCGTCTGCGACATGTCTCACGACCAGGCCTGCGTCGACTCCTGTCCTCAGGAGGCCCTGGTCTACGACGAGGCCGCCGGCGTCGTCAGGTTCGTGCAGGAGCTCTGCACGGACTGCGGCAACTGCCTCGAGGCCTGCCCGCACGTCCACATCGACGCGGTGACGCGCACGATCATGATCTGCGACCTGTGCGACGGGGACCCCCTGTGCGTCAAGTGGTGTCCCGAGGGTGCGCTCACCTGGGAGGCTCAGTCATGAAATACGGGGGCTATACGGGGAAGTTCCTCACCGTCGACCTCACTCAGGGCTCGTTCGGCGAGCTGCCGCTGACCGACGAGCTCGCCGAGCAGTACCTCGGCGGGCGCGGTTTCGTCGCCAAGCTGCTCTACGACCGGCTGCCTCGCGGGATCGACGCTCTCGGTCCCGAGAACGTCATCGTCTTCGCGACGGGGCCGGCGACCGGCACCATGATCCCGACGGCGAGCCGGATCGCCGTGGGCGTCAAGAGCCCTCAGACCGGGACCATCTCGGCGAGCTACATGGGCGGTCACTTCGGGCCGGAGCTCAAGTACGCCGGGTGGGACGGGATCGTCATCACCGGCGTCGCCGACAAGCCGGTGACCCTGATCGTCGACGACGACAGGATCGAGCTGCGCGACGCCTCTGCCTTGTGGGGTAAGGACACCTTCGAGACCCAGCAGCTGTTGACCGAGGAGCTGGGGGACGACTTCCGCACGGGAGCTATCGGGCCCGGCGGTGAGAACGGCGTTCTCTACGGGACCTTCATGCATCTCCAGCATGCCGCGGGCCGTGGCGGACCCGGCGCGGTCTTCGGCAGCAAGAAGCTCAAGGCGGTCGCCGTCCGTGGGACGGGGGGCGTGCGCGTCGGCACTCCGACCGCCGAGTACCTCGCCGCCTGCAAGGAGCTGCACGACATCATCATGGAGAACCCCGTGCGTCCCGCCTTCCGTTGGGCCGGCACCACGGGCATGCTTCCGGTGGTCAACGAGGCGGTCGGTCTCCCGTACAGGAACCACCAGGACGACCGGGCGCCGGACGTCGGCCCGATCCACAACGACGAGATCGCCAAGTACGTTGACCACTACGAGGCCTGCAGCGGCTGCAACGTGATCTGCGGCTCCGTCGTCGAGTTCGAGCGCGAGGGCCGGCACTATCGCTCCGAACGCATCGAGCACGAGTCGGTGTGGGCGCTCGGCCCGAACTGCGGCACCGTCGACCTGCCGGCGATCATGGAGGCGAACTACCTCTGCGACCATCTCGGCATCGACACCATGAGTGCCGGATCCGCCATCGCCTGGGCGATGGAGATGACCGAGAAGGGACTTCTGACGAAGGCCGACACCGACGGCCTCGACTTCTCCTTCGGCAACGCCGACGTGTTGCGGCACGCCATCGAGAAGATCGCCGCCCGCGAGGGTTTCGGCGAGCTGCTCGCGCAGGGCGCGCGCGGCGCCGCGCGCGCCCTCGGCAAGGGCGAGGAGTACGCCATGCAGGTCAAGGGGCTCGATCTCTCCGCGTACGCGCCGCGCGCGTTCACGGGCATGGGCCTCTCTTTCGCCACGACCGGCCGCGGGGCCGATCACAACAAGGCGTTCACCGTCGCCGCCGAGTTCCTCGGCGTGCTCGGTGACTACGACCGCTACTCGCTTGAGGGCAAGCCCCACCTGGTGAAGACGATGCAGGACAGCACGGCGATCATCGACTCGCTCATCATGTGCATGTTCACCGTCGACCTGGGGATCAGCGTCGAGCTCTACGCGAAGTGCGCGAACCTGCCCACCGGCATGTCGATCACGGCCGACGACGTCTACACGATCGGGGAGCGTATCAACACCGTGGAGCGGCTCTTCAATCTGCAGGAGGGCTTCACGCGGGCCGACGATACGCTGCCCGCGCGCTTCGCCCGTGAGGCGGCCCCGTCCGATACGGGAGGACACACCCTTGACGTGTCCCAGGTCATGGATCAGTACTATGACGAGCGTGGCTGGGACGCCGAGGGGGTCCCGACGGCCGGGCTGCTCGAGCGGCTGGGCATCAGCTGAGAGACTGGAGGTCAGAGGCGTGGAGGTGAAGCTCGTGCTGTTCGGCCATCTCGCACGCCTGCTGCCCGAGGGATCGAGCGGCAACTCGGTCATCCTCAGCGTGAAGGAAGGAGCGACCATCGGAGAGCTGCTGGACGACGTCGGGGTGCCCGTCGAGGGGCGGAGCTACCTCACGGTGAACGGAGAACGTGCGGCGTGCACGGCGCTCGTGCACGAGGCCGACGAGCTGCGAGTCATCGTGCCGCTCGGTGGGGGCTGACGTCCGAGGTCATCGGGCGTTCGGGCAGGAGTCACTCAGATGAAACAAGACAACGACGAGACCGGTCCGGGTGGTGTGCCCCCGATGCGCCGACCGCGACGAGGCGGGATACCCCTCTACTACCAGATCATGCGCGATCTCAAGGAGCAGATCGTCTCCGGGCGACTGTGTCCGGGCGACAGGTTGCCGTCCGAGGCTGAGCTGACACGGCGGTTCGCCGTCAGCCGGGTCGTGATCCGTCGCGCCCTTCTCATCCTTCACGAGCAGGGACTGATCGTCAGGATCAAGGGCAAGGGCACGTTCGTCTCGAGAGCGGCAGTCGAAGACGCGCCGCTGTGGGTGAGCGGCAGCCTCGAGGATCTCATCCATATCGGACCGGACACGACGATCCGTGTCGTTGAGTTCCGCATGGTCAAAGTGACCTCCGATCTCGCCGAGATCCTCGGCGAGAAGGAGGGAGCAGACGTCTTCTACGTGAAACGTGTCCGCTCTGTCGGGGGTCGCCCGCTCGCCGTGATGGTCAATCACGTTCCCCACGCGATCGGCGCGCGCATCTCTCTGGACGAGCTCACGAAGACGCCCCTCATCGTGCTCATCGAGGAGCGAGGCGGCGTGCAGATCGAGTGGGCCTCACAGGTGCTCCAGGCCGTGGCCGCCGACGATGAGATGGCCGACCTGCTCGAGGTGGACACGCTGACGCCGCTGCTCAAGCTGACCTTGACCGCCTACTCGACCGAGGGCTCGGTGGTCGATCTCGCCCGCGTCTACTACCGCTCGGACCGCTACACCCATCACGGCTACCTCACGCGGAACCGTGCCGCGGGCGCGTCGTTCTGGGACGCATGGGAGAGCAACGGCGACGCGTGTCCGACCGCCCCTGCCGCCATCCGGTCAAGCTGATGCCGGCCAGTGGGGAGGCAGAGGCGGCGTGGAGGACGCAGACGGCGGTACGCCGCATACATGTACTATAAGTAGAACCACTAAATGTGCTATAAATAGGACGGACTTCGAGAAGGGCTGACCAGCCGCGGCAGGTCCGTGACAGGCGATCGACGAGAGGCGCTCATGACACAGGCGAGCAAAATGTTCTTCATGCCCACCCGGATCGTCCACGGGCTCGGCTCCATCGCGTCGTTGGCCGAGCAGGTGACGAGAGTGGGCGGCAGCAAAGCGTTCGTCTGCGCGGACGCGGGCCTGACGGCCGCAGGCGTCACCGGCTCCGTCACCGCCGTGCTCGAGCAGGCGGGGCTTGACCATGTCGTCTTCGACCAGGTCGAGGAGGACCCCGGCGTCAAGACCGTGACGGCGGGCGCCGCGCTCTTCACGGAGACCGGCTGCGACGTGATGGTCGCGCTGGGCGGCGGCAGCCCCATGTGCGCCGGCAAGGGCATCGCGCTGGTCGCCGCGAACGGCGGCGTCCTGACCGACTACGAAGGCTTCAACAAGGCGGAGCGGGCGCCGTACCCGGTGATCGCGATCCCCACCACGGCCGGCTCCGGGACCGAGGTCTCGAAGGTCACGATCCTCACCGACGAGGCGCGCGGCTTCAAGATGTCGATCCTCGACGAACGCACGTACCCGACCGTTGCTCTTCTCGACGGCGGGCTGATGGCGAGCCTCCCGGCCTGGCCGGCGCTCGTCGCGGGCATGGACGCCCTGGCGCACGCGCTCGACGCCGTTTGGTCGATCGGGGCGACCGACTTCTCGGACGACCTCGCGGTGACCTCGGCCGCCACCATCATGGAGGTGCTGCCGACGGCGGCCCTGACCGGCGACCTCTCGGCGAAGCAGCGGATGCTCGAGGCCAGCGCCATCGCCAACATGGCGACGGGTACCGCTTTGCCCGGTCTCGCGCACGTCCTGTCACAGCCGCTCGGCCGTCTCCACCTGTCTCACGGACTCGCCACCGGGATCGTGCTGCCGTACGCGATGGAGTTCAACCTTCCCGTCGCCGCGCACAAGCTGGCGCCGGTGGCCCGGCTCCTCGGCGAGGAGGGGTCTGAGCGTGAGCTCGCGGACACGCTGCTCGAGCGTCTCGTCCAGCTGATGGTCGAGGTGGAGTTCCCCACGCAGCTCGACCCCGCCGTCGTGACCGACGACGAGATCCCGGTGCTCGTCGAGCAGTGCACCAAGGTCGTGAACTACCGGCTGAACCTTCGTCAGGCGTCGCCCGACGATCTCACGCGGCTCTACCGTCGCGCACGTGGAGAGGAATGATTTGATGGAGAACTCGCTTCCTCACGGAGCCCGCTGGGGCAGAGTCCTCGTCGTCGACGTCGGCAGTGGCGAGACCCGCGAAGAGCCGCTCGACGCGCAAGCCGCGGCGGACTTCCTGGGAGGCCGCGGCCTGGGCGCGTACTACCTGTTCAAGATGCTGCCCGCCGGGACCGACGCTCTGGATCCGGGCAACCCGCTCATCTTCGCGACCGGACCGCTCTCGGGCACCGGCGCGCCCGGCGGGGCGCGGGCCGCGGTCGTCACCAAGTCCCCGCTGACGGGGCTCTATCTCTTCTGCATCACGGGCGGGGAGCTCGGTCCGGTCATGAAGCGCTCAGGATTCGATCTGATCGTCCTCACCGGTCGCTCCGAGGAGCCTGTCTACGTCGAGGTCGGCGGCGGTAAGGCGAAGATCCACAAGGCCGACCATCTCTGGGGCCTCGACACGCAGGCGACGCAGGAGTACATCCGTGAGGAGCTGCCCGCGGGCGAGCTGGCCATCACCTGCGTCGGTCCGGCCGGCGAGCGTCAGGTGCCGTATGCCTGTCTTCTCAACGAGCGGCGCGCGCTTGGGCGCGGCGGCGCCGGCGCAGTCATGGGCTCGAAGAACGTCAAGGCTTTGGTCGTGCGTGCCGGCGACGAAGCTGCGCCGCTGGCCGACGCGGCGCGCTTCAAGACGGCCGTCCGCGCCCTCAACGAGGAGTTGCGCAACCATCCGTTCACCTCGGGCCCGCTCAAGATGCATGGCTCGGTCAGCACCGTCGCCGTCACGCTGAGCACGGGGATCATGCCGGCCGACAACTGGCAGCGCTCCGCGAAGAAGGACGAGGCGGCGGGCCTGCTGGGCGATGCGCTGCGTGAGCGCTACCTGGTCAAGGACACGCCGTGCGGCACCCCCTGCCCCAGTCGCTGCTCCAAAGTGACCGTGGTGCGCGAAGGTCCGTTCGCGGGGGCCACGTCCGAGGGTCCCGAGTACGAGACGGTCTATTCGCTGGGCAGCAGCTGCGGGGTCTACGATCTGGGCGCCGTGATCGCCGCCGACCAGCAGTGCGACCTGCTGGGTCTCGACACGATCTCGGCCGGCGTCACCATCTCGTTCGCCATGGAGTGCTTCGAGAAGGGGCTGCTCACGCTGGAGGACACCGGCGGGATCGACCTGCGCTTCGGCAACGCCGAGGCCATTCTGAAGCTCGTCCACGACGCCGCCTACCGCGTAGGGTTCGGCGCCAGCATCGCCAAGGGCAGCCGCGCGATGGCCGAGGAGATCGGCTCCGGCTCCGAGGCCTTCGCCATGCACGCCAAGGGCATGGAGATCGGCGGCTATGACCCGAGGGGAGTCAAGGGCATGGCGCTCGTGTACGGCTGCGGGCCGCGCGGCGGGTGTCACCATGCCGGCGGCTACACGGTCACCGCCGAGCTCACCGACCCGAAGTACGACCGCTTCGACGACGCCGGCAAGGCGCCCATCGCGCTGGGCACACGCAACCGCCGTGCCGGCGGCTCCGACTCCGCCGGCACCTGCGCGTTCCTCTCGGTCGGCATGCAGGACGCCACGCTCGCCGAGGTCATCGCGGCGGCCACGGGTCAGGAGTTCTCGGCATCCGACATCTACCTCACGGGTGAGCGTGTGAACGCCCTCGAGCGCATCATCAACGTCCGGGAGGGACTGCGTCCGGAGGACGACACGCTGCCGCGGCGCCTCCTCGAGGAGAGCGTGCCCGAGGGGCCCCTGGTCGGCCACACCGTGGACTTCGACCTGATGCGAGCCGAGCTCTATGCGGCCGCCGGTCTCGACGCCGAGACCGGGCTGCCGACGGCCGAGACGCTCGAGCGTCTGAGCCTCACCTGGGTCGCAGACGATCCCGACGTCGCCGGTCTCATGAAACGGGAGGGCACCCTGTGAGCTACTACAAGGACTTCCGCGAGTACCTGGCGGCTCTCGAAGCGGACGGCCTGCTGCGCCGCGTCCGCAGCCGCATCTGCAAGGACACCGAGCTGATGCCGCTGGTGCGGCTGCAGTTCCGCGGGCTGCCGGCCGAGGAGCGCACGGCGTTCGTGTTCGAGGACGTGACCGACGCGACGGGCCGCTCGTTCCCCGGGTCCGTCGCGGTCGGCGTCCTCGGCGCCAACCGCACCGTGTACGCGAAGGCTCTGGGGTGCTCCGCCGACGGGATCACCGAGCGCTGGGCCGACGTCCACCGGAACTACATCGAGCCCCGACTCGTCGACGACGGCCCCGTCATGGAGGAGATCCACGTCGGGGACGGACTGCTCGAGCACGACGGTATCCTCGAGTTCCCGCACCCGATCTCGACGCCCGGCTTCGACCCCGCGCCGTACTTCACGTCGCCGTTCTGGGTCACGAAGGACCCCGAGACCGGCGACCGCAACATCGGCACCTACCGCGTGATGGTCAAGGGCGCCGGCAGGGCCGGCATGATGGCGCACCAGAGCCAGCACATCGGCCTGCACCTGCAGAGCGCGCGCCGCAAGGGCAAGGTGCTGGAGGCCGCGATCATCGTCGGCTGCACGCCGGCCGTCGGTCTCTGCAGCGTGGCGAAGATCCCCTACGGGGTGGACGAGTACACCGTCGCCGGAGGCATCGCCGGCGAGCCGATCGAGCTCGTCAAGTGCCGCACGGTCGACCTCGAGGTCCCGGCCAGCGCCGAGATCGTGATCGAGGGCTACGTCGACCCCACCTACCGCGAGCAGGAAGCGCCGTTCGGCGAGTACACGGGCTACATGGGCACGAGGGTGGCCAACCCCGTGTTCACGGTGACCGGCATCATGCACCGCAAGAAGCCGGTCTACCAGGCCTTCCTCAGCCAGTTCCCGCCGTCGGAGAGCAGTCTGATCCGCAAGCTCGCCTACGACGCCGTCTACCTGAACCGTCTGCAGTCGGCGAACATCCCGGGCGTGCTCGACGTGCAGCTGCACGAGGCGACCGGCAGCTACGGGCTCATGGTCATCCAGCTCAAGAAGGTGCACCCGTCGCAGCCCTGGCAGGCGCTGCACGCCGCCGTGGCGCTCGACCCGACCATCGGCAAGATGATCGTCGCCGTCGACGACGACATCGACCCGAACGATGCCGACGCCGTGAACTGGGCCATGGCCTACCGCATGCGGCCGCACCTCGACACGCACATCGTGACGGGCAAGGCGAGCATCCTGGACCCGTCGTCGGCGCCTCCCGAGGCGCACGTCGACGAGCAGCGCTTCCCCCAGCCGGTCGGCACGTCGTCGATCCTCATCGACGCCACGCGCAAGTGGGACTACCCGCCCACCTCGCTCCCCCGCAAGCCGTTCATGGACCGGGCGCTCGAGCGCTGGAAGGCCGAGGGTCTGCCGGAGCTGACGCTGCGCAAGCCTTGGCACGGCTACGAGCTGGGCTACTGGACGGACGAGGCGCGAGCAGACGCCGAGGCCGCGGTCGAAGGCCGCTACCTGGAGACCTGCAAGCGCCTGGAGGAGACACGTGAAGAGGTGCCGGCCTCCGGGTTCGCGAGACGACTCGACCGACGACACCGAGACACGAAGGGGAGAGCTAGATGGCTGATCTGTCTGTCGATTTCGCGGGGCTCAAGCTGAAGAACCCCTTCATCATCGCGTCCTCCGAGCTGACCAACAAGCTGGAGAAGATCAAGATCGCCGAGGAGCACGGCGCCTCGGCGGTGAGCACGAAGCTGACCTTCCTCAAGGTGCCCCTGTATGCGCGGCCCTACCACATCATCGAGAAGGAGGGGGCCTTCTACTCCCCCTCCGGGGAGCGCATGAGGGTCGAGGACACCCAGGAGCTCATCCGGCAGTGCAAGGAGCAGACCGAGCTCAAGATCATCGCCAACATGATGGGACCGGGCGAGGACCTCGAGGGCTGGGCCAAGCTGGGCCGCATGCTCGAGGAGGCCGGCGCCGACATGCTCGAGCTGAACATGTCCTGCCCCAACCTCGGGCTCATGGCGAAGCAGCTGGGCGTCGACGAGGAGCCGGAGCTGGGAGCCACGCTCGGCAAGGACCCGGCGCTGGCCGGGCAGGTGTGCAAGGCCGTCGCCGATGCCGTCGGCATCCCGGTCATGCCGAAGATGACGCCCGAGGCCAACACGATGATGGTCGGCCCGGTCGGTGCAGAAGAACGGCGCCGCGGCCGTCTCGGCCATCAACTGCCCGCAGTCTCTGCCGCCGCTCGACATCAAGAACGGCGGCAAGCCGATGTACCCGTCGACCGACAACCAGTCGTTCGCCGGCCTGTGCGGTCCCTGGATCCGGCCGCTGGCCTACCGGCACATCGCGCAGATGCGCACCATCTGTCCGGACCTGCCGCTGGCCGGCGGGGGCGGCCTCATGAACTGGCGCCACTCGGTGGAGATGCTCATGTACGGCGCCACCGTCCTCACGTACTGCTCCCTGCTCTACCTGAAGGGCTACAAGGCGTTCGCCAAGATCGAGCCGGGCTGCGCAAGTTCATGGACGACAACGGCTACGAGACCCTCGCCGACATGCGGGGCATCGCCCTGCGGCACATCGTCACTCCCGGCGAGGTGCACTACATCCCGATGCTGCCCGAGATCGACCTCGAGAAGTGCAACGGCTGCGGGCTCTGCGCCGCGCCGGGCCACTGCGAGTGCATCGAGATCGTCGACAAGAAGGCCGTGCTGGTGAAGCCGAAAGAGTGCTACTCGTGCGCCGTCTGCTACTTCCTCTGCGCACGTGACGCCATCCGCATGAAGGAAGTGCCGATCGAGGAGACCAGGGCCGGCGTCGCGGTCTGGCAGTAGCGGATCGAGACAGGAGCGACGTGATGAAAGGGTTCGAGTACATCCGACCACGATCCATCCAGGAGGCCTGCGCGACGCTGGCCGATCGCGACGGGCTGGTCCGCGTCCTCGCGGGCGGCACCGACGTCGTGGTGCAGATGAAGGAGGCAGGCCTCGAGCCGACGGCGCTCGTCAGTCTGAAGGACGTCGCCGGGGCTCGACCTCGTGCGCATCGAGGACGACGGCTCCCTGCTGCTCGGGGCGGCGACGCCCCTGGCCGCCATCGAGCACGCGCCCGAGGTCATGGAGCGGTTCCCCGCGATCGCGGAGGCCGCGTCGTTCATCGGCTCGGCGCAGGTGCGCACGCGGGCCACGGTCGGCGGCAACCTGTGCAACGCGGCGCCGTCGGCCGACATGGCGGCGATCCTGCTCGCCTGCGACGCTGAAGCGATCATCACCGACGGCGCGAGCGAACGCTCCGTGCCGCTCGAGGAGTTCTTCGTGGGGCCGGGGCAGACCGCCCTCGCCCGGGGCGAACTGCTCAAGGCCGTGAGGGTGCCCGCCGCCCCGGCCGGCAGCTTCGCCAGGTACTTCAAGTCCTTCCGCTCGGCGATGGACTGCTGCACCGTCGGCGTTGCCGTCTTCGCCGCCTTCGCGCCGGGGTCGACCGAGGTCCGGCAGGTCCGACTCGCACTCGGCGCCGTGGCCCCCACACCGATGAGGGCGCACGAGTGCGAGCGGCTGCTCGTGGGCAAGGACCTCGACGACGGCCTCATCGCTCGCGTCAGCGAGCAGGCCGTCGGCGAGACGTCGCCCATCAGCGACGTACGTGCGTCGGCCGAGTACCGACGGATCCTCGTGCAGGTCCTGTCGAGGCGCGCGCTCGCCGCGGCCCGCGCCTGGGCGGAGAAAGGAGCGGCAAGTGAAGCGTGAGCTCCACATCACCGTGAACGGCGACGAGCATCATCTCCTGGTCGATACGCGGCGCACGCTGCTCGAGGTGATCCGCGGGGAGATCGGGCTGACAGGCACCAAGAACGGGTGCGGCGCCGGTGAGTGCGGCGCCTGCACCGTGCTGCTCGATGGCCAGCCGGTCAACTCGTGCCTCGTGCTCGCCCACGAGGCGGACGGGCAGGAGGTCGTGACCATCGAGGGTCTCGCCGACGGCACCCGGCTTCACCCCATCCAGGAGGCCTTCGTCGAAGAGGGCGCCATCCAGTGCGGCTACTGCACGCCGGGGATGGTCATGACCACCAAGGCCCTGCTCGACCGCAACCCCGACCCGGACCGGGAGGAGATCCTCCAGGCTCTCAGGGGCAACCTGTGCCGATGCACCGGCTACGTCAAGATCATCGACGCCGTCGAGACCGCCAAGTGCCTGCTGGCGGAGGGGGAGACGCCATGAGCCGCTGTATCATCGGCAAGGGCGTGCCGCGCGTCGACGCCGTCCCGAAGGTGACGGGCAAGGCGCAGTACACGGTCGATCTCTCGATGCCGGGGCTGGTCGTCGGCCGGATCCTCCGCAGCCCTCACGCGCACGCGCGCATCAGATCCATCGACACCGCTGCGGCCCGGCGGCTGAAGGGCGTCCTCGCGGTCATCACCGCGCAGGACGTGCCCGACAACCTCTTCAGCTTCTACCAGTGGCTGGCCGACAAGAACATCCTCTGCACGACCAAAGCGCGCTACGTCGGGGACGAAGTGGCGGCGGTGGCCGCGGTCGACGCGGACACCGCCGAGCAGGCCCTCGCCCTGATCGAGGTCGACTACGAGCCGCTGCCCGCGGTCTTCGAGATCGACGATGCGATGCAGCCGGGAGCGCCGCTGGTGCACGAGGACCAGGAGGGCAACGCGACCTGGAAGGTCGATCGCCTCTTCGGAGACCCCGACAAGGCCCTCGCCGAGTGCGACTACGTCGTGGAGGGCACGTACGTCACCCACGAGGTGGCGCACACGTGCATGGAGGTCTCCAACTGCATCGCCAAGTGGGACGAGCAGGATCGCCTGACCATCTGGACCAACACGCAGGCGCCGCACACCCAGCGCCAGGAGGTGGCGAGGATCCTCGGGATCTCGCGCCGCAACGTCCGTGTCATCAGCTCTCACATGGGCGGCGGGTTCGGCTCCAAGCTGGTGACGGACATGAAGCTGCCCATCGCCGCCGTCCTGTCCAGGATGACGGGTCGTCCCGTGCGGATCGTCAACAGCCGCAGCGAGGAGTTCACGACGGCCAAGGTGCGGTATCCGTACACGATGCATCTCAAGACCGGCGCGAACAAGGACGGCATGATCGTGGTCCGCGATCTCAAGGTCTTGGCGGACGCCGGCGCCTACCAGGACAAGGGCCCCGCCACGATCAACTTCGCGAGCATGATGTACGGCACCCTGTACAACGTGCCCAACATCCGCTTCGAAGGCCAGACCGTCTACACCAACAAGCAGATGGGGACCGCCTTCCGCGGGTTCGGCAACCCGCAGCTGACGTTCGCCACCGAGTCGCAGCTGGACGAGCTGGCGGACAAGATGGGCATGGATCCTCTCGAGCTCCGTCTCCGCAACTCGAACTGCGCGCTGACGACGACCTCCTGCGGCGCCGAGGTGTGCGGGTGCGGGATGACCGAGTGCATGACCGCCGTCGCCGAAGCGATCGACTGGAAGCGGAAGAAGGAACGGCGGGACGGCGCCTCCCTGCGCGGTGTGGGCATCGCGAACATGGTCCACACCGGAGGAGGCGGCCGGTTCTACGGGTTCAACTCGGCCGAGGCCATCATCAAGCTGTCCGACGAGGGCACGGTGACCTTGATCACGTCGGCGCTCGACATGGGACAGGGCGCGCACACCGTGATGGCGCAGATCGCCGCGGAGGAGATCGGCGTGCGCTTGAGCGACGTCAACGTCCTCTCCCACGACACGGAGCTGACCCCCTACGACCTCGGTTCCTGGGGGAGTCGCACCAGCTTCATGGACGGGAACGCGGTGCTCGAGGCCGCCAAGGACGTGAAGAGGGCGCTGGTCGACGCCGCCGCCGAGATGCTCGAGGCCGAGTCAAGACGACATCGTGATCGAGGAGGGCGAGGTCTGGGTGCGGGGCTCCGACGAGAAGCACGCCCTGTCGGAGATCGTCGACCACTCCGTGAACCAGCACGGTCTGCCGATCTCGGGGACCGGTCTGTTCGTCGACAAGCTGCCCGAGGGCTACACGATCCCCACGGCCTTCGCCAAGAACATCCCCTGCTTCTCGTTCGGCACTCAGGCCGCCGAGGTCGAGATCGACGAGGAGACGGGTCAGGTGCACGTGCTGCGTGTCGTGGCGGCGCACGAGACCGGCACCACGCTCAACCAGACGATGGCCGAGGGTCAGATCGAGGGCAGTGTCGCGCAAGGCATCGGCTACGCCCTCATGGAGCGACTCGTCAATGAGAACGGGCGGGTCGTGAACGACAGGTTCCTCGACTACAAGATCCCGAACATCGGCGACCTGCCCGAGATCACGACGATACTGGTGGAGAGCGAGGGCACCAAGGGGCCGTACGGCGCCAAGGGCATCGGCGAGCCCGGGCTGGTGCCGACCGCGCCGGCCATCGCGAACGCCGTGTTCGACGCGATCGGAGTCCGCTTCCACGAGTTGCCGATCACCCGGGAGAGCGTCCTGGCAGCGCTCAAGGAGAAGCGAGCATCGACCGTAGGATAGGCGCCAAAGCGTACGACACGCTCGCGGGCGCTCTCGGCTTGGCTTCGTGCGAGGTCGTGGCCTTGGTGGGCGGCGGTGGCAAGTCATCCGCGCTCCGTCTGCTCGCGAGTGAGCGCGCGGCAGTCGGGGAGCGCGTCGTCGTGACCACCACGACCAACATGTACCGGCGGGAGCTGGAGGCCGTCGGACCCGTCGTTCTCGAGACCGACCCCGGCGCTCGCGTCGATCGAATGAGGGAGACGTTGGCTAGAAGAAGCACGGTCGCGGTCGCAGGCGCGCCGGTCGGTGCAGGCAAGGTCGCCGGCCTGCCGGCCGTGGCCGTCGACGCGCTCCGGGAGGCGTCCCTCGCGGACTGCCTGATCGTCGAGGCCGACGGCAGTCGCGGCAGGTCGCTCAAGGCCTTCGGGACCGACGAGCCCGCGGCGCCGGCCGCCACGACCGTCATCGTGCAGGTGGCCGGCGTCGACGTGGTCGGGCGGCCCCTCGAGACCGAGCACGTTCACCGGGCGGGGCTCGTCTCCGCAGAGCTGGGAGTGCCGATGGGCTCCGCCGTGACGACGTCCGTTTTCGTCGAGGCGTTGCGACGCCAGTTGCGGCGACTGCGACAGGGCTGGCCCGCAGCTCGTATCGTCACCCTGCTGAACAAGGTGGAGGGTCCCGCCGCCGAAGGCGTCGCGCTGGATGCGGCAGACCGGCTCGGCGGCTCGTCCGGCGCGCAGAGGCGGTCGCCGGAGGACACCCTCGGCGGGGGTGGCGCGCGGCCCGACGCGGTGGTCATCGCGAGTCTGCAGGAGGGCCGGTTCGCCCGGTTCTCGGCGGCGGAGAGGTAGACGAGGCCCCGTGGCCCGAGACGACAAGGTGTGCCGCCCCGTGACGGCGATCGTCCTCGCCGCCGGATGCTCGACGAGGATGGGCGCGCAGAAGCTGCTGCTGCCCTTGGGCGCGCGCCCTCTCGTGCGGTGGAGCGTGGAGGCGGCGCTGGCCTCGCAGGCGACGGAGACGATCGTCGTCGTCGGGCACGAGAGCGACGACGTCGCACGGGCGCTCGACCGTTCTTCGGTGCGCCTGGTGGCCAATCCCGACTTCGCGGTCGGCATGAGCAGTTCGCTGCAGGCGGGGATACGAGCAGTGCGACGCGGCAGCGACGCCGTGCTGGTCCTGCTCGCCGACCAGCCGTTCGTCACTGCCGCTCTGCTGGACGCATTGATCGCGCGGTTCGAGGAGACGGGAGAGCAGGTGATCAGACCGTCGTACGAGGGCCGCGCGGCCCATCCCGTGTTGATGAGCGCGGCGCTCTTCCCCGAGATCCTGCGACAGCAGGGGGACGTCGGCGGCCGGGCGGTCGTCGAGCGGCACGCCGGCGAGGTGGGTCTGCTCCCCGTCGACGACCCGTGGCTGATCGCGGACATCGACACCGACGAAGACTACCGAGCCGCAAGGGAGAAGGTATGAGCAGGGCGGATCTGTACGCGCGGGTGGCGGAGCTCACCCGCCAGGGCGAATCGTTCGTGATGGCCACGGTGACGCACGTGGACGGATCGAGCCCTCGCGGCGTCGGCACGAAGATGCTGGTCCTCAAGGACGGCACCACGGTCGACACGGTCGGAGGAGGACCTCTCGAACGTCAGGTGGCGGCGGACGCCTCCGAGTGCCTGGTCTCAGGTGTCTCCCGTACCGAGACGTACGGCTTGACGACGGAGGGGAAGCGCGCGCTCGGCTCTCTCTGCGGCGGCGAGGTCACGGTCTTCCTCGATGTGCACGCACCCGCGCACACCTTGTTGATCGTCGGAGCCGGGCATGTCGGGCACGCGCTCGCCCGCTGTGCCGAGCTGCTCGACTACCGGCTCGTCGTGCTCGACTCGCGCGAGGACATGGTGACGCGCGAGCACTTCCCGACGGCGCAGCGACTGGTCTGCGCCGAGCCGGCCCTGACGGCCGAGCTCGTCGCCATCGACGAGACGACGCACGTCGTCATCGTCACGCACAGTCACAAGGGCGACAAAGAAGCGCTTCGCGCCGTGCTCGGCTCGGCGGCTGCCTCGATCGGCATGATGGGAAGCGCCAGGAAGGTGCGCACCATCTTCTCGGAGCTGAGAGACGAGGGCGTAGCCCCGGCGCTCCTCGAGCAGGTGCACTCCCCCATCGGTCTCGACATCGGGGCCGAGACCCCGGCGGAGCTGGCCCTCAGCATCATGGCCGAGATCGTGGCGGTGCGTCACGACCGGTCGGGCGGGCGCATGGAGCTGCCCGCGGAGGGCCAGGAGTCGGGCGAAAAGGGCGAGAGATGAGAGTCGACGGGGGCTGCGCGGCATGCGTCCCTCACCCTCCGCTCGCGCTCATCAAGGGCGCGGGCGACCTCGCCTCGGGAGTGGCTCTTCGCCTCCATCGGGCAGGGTTCGCGGTGGCCATGACAGAGCTGGCGCGACCGACGGTCGTGCGACGCACCGTCGCGTTCGCCGAAGCCATGTACGAAGGTCGCACGACGGTCGAGGGCGTGGAGGGGGTGCGGATCGACGACGTCGAGAGGGTCGAGAGTCTGCTCGGCCGGGGCGCGATCCCGGTCATCCTCGATCCCAAGGGGTCGTCGGTGGACCGCCTTCGTCCACCGCTTCTCGTCGACGCCATCATGGCCAAGCGCAATCTGGGGACGAGCATCTCCGATGCGCCGGCGGTCGTGGCTCTGGGCCCCGGTTTCGCGGCCGGTCGTGACGTCCACGCGGTCGTCGAGACGAAGCGCGGCCACACGCTGGGGCGGGTCATCACCGAGGGAGAGGCGCTTCCCGACACGGGCGTCCCCGGAGAGATCGGGGGCTTCGCCGAGGAGCGCCTGCTGCGTGCCCCCGCCGCCGGGGTCTTCTCGGGCAGCCGAGAGATCGGCGATCGTGTGGACGCGGGCGAGATCGTGGGCTACGTAGGCGCTGTGCCGGTGTGCGCTCGCGTGCACGGCCTGCTGCGCGGCCTGTTGCGCTCAGGTCTGGAGGTCGGCGAGGGCGCCAAGCTCGGCGACGTGGACCCGCGCGGTGTCGCGGAGCACTGCCGTCTGGTCTCGGACAAGGCGCTGGCCGTCGCCGGCGGCGTCCTCGAGGCGGCCTGTGGGCTCCTCGAGCTGCGCTTCGAGGCGCCTCCCTCTGCGACAGCGGTGCTGCGGGAGGGCGAATGACGAAAGCAAGTGACCATCAGGGTGGATCGAGTCCCCAAGGAGGTTTGTCGTGAAGTCGTACAGCACGCTGATCAAGGGTGCGCGTCTGGTAGTGGAGCGGTGCTTCGCCGTCCAGGCTGGAGACAGTGTCCTCATCATCGCCGACGAGGACCACAAGAAGGAGGCCCAAGCCGTCGCCGGCGTGGCGGTCTCGGTCGGGGCCTACCCCGTGGTCGCCGACGTGTCCCACCACGTCAGTGCGGCGCTCGCGTCGATGGCGGTGTCGATGGAGCCGTCGAAGACGCTCGCCGCTGCGATGAAGGCCTCCGACGTGATCATCATCACGACCAACCTCGAATGGGCCAACCGGTTCGCGCACGTCGACCCGGTGGCCGAGAGCGTCGCTCTCGGCGCGAAGATCGGGTCCATCGAGGAGGGCATGGCCGACTGGGACCTGTCGACGGAGGACATCGACCGTGTCGTCGAGCGCTCCGAGAAGGTCATGGCGGCGATGCAGGGCGCCGAGTGGTGCCGGGTGACCACGCCCGCCGGCACCGACGTGAACGTCTCGATCAAGGACCGCCCGCCGCTCAAGGTCGTCCCCATCAAGGGCGCCGGCGAGATGATGGGTCCGGTCCCCCTCTGGGGTGAGGTCGCCTACGCAGCCTGCGAGGACAAGACGCACGGCGTGATCATCGTCGACGGCATCATGCTGGGCGTCGGCGTCCCAGGCACGCTGAAGGAGTCGATGCGCTGGCGCGTCGAGGGCGGGCGTGCCGTCGAGATCACCGGCGGCTCCGAGGCCGAGCGGCTGCGCGCCGTCATCGAGGGCTCCGACAACATGGCCAACGTGGTGGCCGAGTTCGCCATCGGCATGAGCGACAAGGAGGTGCTCGGCTCCCCGTCCGAGAAGGGGATGATGGGCACGGTCCACTTCGCGCTGGGCGACAACGCGCACTGCTACCCCGGTGGCCAGAGCCACAGCCGGCTGCATCTCGACGGCTCCTGCCGAAACGTGACGGTCGAGGTCGACGGCAAGGTCATCATCAGGGACGGCTCCCTTGTCATCTGAGCAGGCGGCCCGCGTCAAGGTCGTCGACGTCTCCGAGGGCAAGCGCACCGACCTGCCCGGCGGTCATTGGGTGTGCGAGCTCGTCTCGGGCCCGCTGAACGGCGCCGCCGCGACCATGCTGGGCTTCTCGACGTGGCAGCCGGGAGCGGACACGAAGCAGCTCATCCACGAGGTCGACGAGCTCTGCTACATCGTGGAGGGCGAGGGCAAGCTGTCGGTCGGCGAAGAGACGCGCTCGTACCGGGCCGGTCAAGCGGTGCTCGTACCCGCCGGCGTCCCGCACGGCGTCGTCAACGACTCGGACGCGCCGATGAGCATGGTGTACGTCTTCTCGCACCCCGAGTACCCGCCCACGCGACCGGCCGAGGAGGCGTCGACCGGTTGACGAGGTCGCGACGCCTCAGCTCGAACAGAGTCGTCCGATGACGTCGGCGTAGATGTCGACGGCAGCCTCGAGATCGGCGAGCGGCACGCATTCGTTGGGACGATGGATGTTGCCGCTCGCCGTTCCCGGCCCGAAGACGACCGTGTCGACGCCGGCGCTCGCGTAGACGCTGGCCTCTGTGGTGCCGCTCTTGAGCTCCGGCTCCGTCGTCATGCCCCGCGCCGAGAGCGCGGCTTCGACGGCGGCGACGAGCGAAGAGCGCGGCGTGGCGTGGAACGGCGGCGAGTCCAGGGTCTTCTCGAGCCCCGCCTCGCAGTCGCAGGAGTCGAGGGCCTCGTGCAGCCGCGCCAGGTGATCCTCGATGGCCGCCGCAGGGGCGTCTCCCGGCAGGCGACGGACGTCCACGACGTGCGAGAGCGCCCCGTCGGCGAGCCGCACCAGACCGTTGTTGACGGTGCTCCAGGGGGGGTCGAAGCCGTCCGTCGTCGATCGCTGCAGCTCCTCGTGAAGGCGCCTCGTCGAGGCGTGGACTGCGAGGAGCAGGGTCGTGAGCGTCGCCGGCGCGACGGGGGCCGCCTGGCCCTCCAGCGGTTCCACGGTCACGGCGCTGTCGACCCGGGGACGCCTCTCGAGCCCGACGACGGCTTCGGCGTGCGTGGCGACGCGATTGACGAGGTCTCCTCCCGTCAGGGAGACGAGCCGGAAGCCGGGCTCGGCGCAGAGCCGCGCCAGAGTGTCGAGAGCGGCGTCGCTCGCCGAGCTGCCCTTGTCGGGTTGCGAAGAGTGGGCGGCGGCGCCTGCGAAGGTGAGACGCCAGCAGGGGGACGGCGGCGCCGCCGCCGCATCGTCGCCCGCGGCCGCGCTCACGCGGATCTCCATGTAGCCCTTGTGGGCGAGGCACGGCCGCAGGCGTGTGGGCTCGCCCACCAGCGCCATCTCCGGTCGCGGGTCGAGCGTGGAGACGAGGAGCTTGGCGCCGTAGCGCCCGGTCTCCTCGCCGTAGGTGCCGGCCAGGAGCACACCCCGCTCCAGCGGTTCGTGTCGCAGGCGTTCGAGCGCCAGCAGCTTGCACACGAAGTCGAGCTTCACGTCGGCCGTCCCCAAGCCGTAGAGGAGCCCTTCGCGCTCGGTCAGGGTGAACGGCCGTCCGTCGCAGGCGCTCCACAGGGAGAGCTCTCCGGGCGGCACCGTGTCGAGGTGGGTGTTGAGCAGGAGCGGCCTCGCTCCGCCGCGTCCCGGTCGCTCGGCCAGGAGGTTGTACTGCCATACTCCGTCACGCCGTTCCTGCTGCAGGCTTGTGTGCAGCCCGACCGACCGGCAGAGTGGCAGGAGGACGTCGATGAGCGGCTCGTCGGACACGCTGGAGCGCGAATCGACGGCGATGACGGTGCGGGTGAGCACTGACAGGTCGAGGGGCATGTTGACCACTATATGAAGGCACGCCGAGACGGACAAGCGAGGTCACGGAGGCCCCGAGCGGAAAGTCGCGCCGCGGCCGCGAGCAGGGAGGGCGCCATGAGGCGCGTGCTGCTGTGCGCCCTGGTCGTGATGTCGGTCGGTCTCGCCTTCACGGGGTGCGCCCAGAGCGACGGCGCAGGACAGGAGCCGCCGACCGTGGAGGAAGCCTTTGAGGCGGCCCATCCCGACGGCCACATCCCTCCAGGACTGCAGCTGGTCGACACGAGCAGGAGCGAGGTCGGCGACCGGCTGCGCGACACCGTGGGGGAGGAAGCGCTCGTGCTCCTGCCGCGCTGGCTTCCCGACGGGTTCGGCCTGGCGGCGCCGTACGTCGCGGTCGGTGACGGTGGCGCGCGGCCGAACCCTGAGACATGGGGGCAGAGCTACCGCGTCTCCTACACCGACGGCAAGACGCTGGTCGTGGTGACCGTCGGCGCCGAAGAGGCGCCGCCGGGGATGCGCTGGCAGGCGGCCGTAGGGAAGATCGACGGCCACCGGCTGCGCGCCGCCACTTCGGGCTCCACGGCCGTGGTCGCCACGGTGCGCGTCCCCTTGGTGGTCGTCGTCGGCGAGCGCGTGCCGCTCGACGTCGTCCTGCGCATCGCCCGCAGCCTGTCCTCCGTCGACTCGAGGTAGCCGGCTGAGGCGGTGTGCTAGAATCGCGTCCATGCCAGCTCAGCCGCACTCACTGTTCGTCGGCATCACTGGCGCGAGTGGGGCACCGTATGCGCTGCGCCTGGTCCAGATGGTCGCCGCGGAGGGCTGCCGGGTCCACCTGTGTCTCTCCGACGTCGCCGTCCAGGTCGTAGCCTACGAGTTGCGACTGCAGGCAGACGGGCGGGACGAGGTCACGGCGGCGTTCCTCGAGGCGGCTGCGGCGACCGACGGCACCGTCGTCCACAGTCCCGACGCGTTCGATGCCAGCTGTTCGAGCGGCTCGTCGTTTCCCGACGCCGCCATCATCTGCCCGTGCTCCCTCTCGACGGCGTCCGAGATCGCGATCGGCAGTACGCGCACGCTGATCCATCGCGTCGGCGCCGTCGCGCTCAAGGAGCGCAGACCATTGGTCGTCGTGCCCCGCGAGATGCCCCTGTCGTCGGTGAGCCTGCGCAGGCTGCTCGAGCTGAGCGAGGCGGGGGCGCTGGTCGTTCCGCCCATGCCGGCGTTCTATCATCGCCCCGACTCGCTGCAGGACATCGTCGATTTCGTCACCGGCAAGCTCCTTTCCGTGCTCGGATTCGAGCAGGACCTCTACAAAGCTTGGTCGGGCACGACGGCCGGCCCGCCTCGGTGACGTCGAGGCTGCCGGAGGGGATGAGATCCATTCCCGCCCGCTGCGGGCCTGCCATGAGATGACCGATCCCGTGAGAGTGAAGCGCGTGCAAGAGGCGCTGCTCGAGACGGCCGAGCCCTTCGGACGTCGACCGGCTGTGCCGCCCGCCCTCCACTGGGGTCTGCTCTTCGCCGCTCTCGGGACGTGGGACGAGAGCTACATCTCGGCGCTCGAACTCGTGTACGAAGGCTATCTGCTGCACTACCGCGAGAGCCGTGTCATCGATCCTCCTCCTCTCGAGACGGGGCTTCTGGCGGGCGATGTGTTCTACGCCTGCGGCTTGCGCCGGGTGGCGATGTGCGGCGACATCGACGGTGTCGCCCTGCTTACGCGACTCATGTCCACGTGCTCGTACCTGCGGTCTGTGAGCACCCCTTTCGCAGCCGACGACGCCCTCTGGGCCTCTGCGACCGCCGGTCTGGCCGCGCTGCGTCGCGGCGTCGCTTTGAGCGAGGTCGCGTCGCTGTTCGACGGGGTCGACGCGGGTCTTGCCGCCGGCGAGGCGCTCGACGTCGTCGCCATGGCCCTCGAGACGTTGCCACGGCTCAGGCTCCCGCGCCCGGCGGCGCTGCTTGAAGAGCTGGAGCGGGTACGGGAAGGCGCGGCGATGGCCGCGCTCGACAGTCGAGACGACGGGAGGTGACGGTGGATCTGCACGCCTTCATCGAGTTACTCGAGCGCGAGGGCGAGCTCGCTCGCGTGCGGCCCGAGGTCGATCCTCGGCTCGAGATGGCCGAGATCACCGATCGCGCCAGCAAGGCGCGCGGGCCGGCCCTGCTCTTCGAGCGGCCGAAGAGGCCGACGGGCGCCGACGGCCCGGTCATACCGGTACTCATGAATCAGTTCGGCTCCTACCGACGCCTGGAGCTGGCGCTCGGCGCGCCGCTCGACGACATCGCCCAGCGCATCACCGGGCTGCTCGAGCTGCAGGTCCCGAGCGGCCTCGTCGGCAAGGTCAAGGCCCTCGGCCAGCTGAAGGAGCTCGCTTCCTACGCTCCCCGTGTGGTCAAGAAGGCCGCGTTCCGCGACGTGGTCGTCGAGCCGCCCGACCTCGCTCGGCTGCCCGTACTCACGACGTGGCCGGGCGACGGCGGCCCGTTCATCACCCTGCCGATCGTCGTCACGAAGGACCGCCAGGGGCGACAGAACGCCGGCATGTACCGTCTGCAGGTCCATGATGGCCAGACCACGGGGATGCACTGGCACGTCCACCACGACGGCGCCGCCAACTTCCGGGAGGCCGACGGACGCCTCGAGGTCGCGGTCGCCCTGGGTACCGACCCGGCCGTGACCTACGCCGCCACGGCGCCGCTGCCGCCGGGCATCAGCGAGTTCATGTTCGCCGGGTTCCTGCGCGGCGAGCCGGTCGAGCTGGCGCCGTGTGCCACCGTCGACCTCGCCGTGCCGGCCGACGCCGAGATCGTCCTCGAAGGCTATGTCGACAGGGACGAACGGCGCCGGGAGGGGCCCTTCGGCGACCACACCGGCTACTACTCCCTGGCCGACGAGTACCCCGTCTTCCACGTCACCGCCATGAGCCACCGGCGTGACGCGGTCTACCCGGCGACCATCGTCGGCCGACCGCCGATGGAGGACGCCTACATGGGTAAGGCCACCGAGCGGCTCTTCCTGCCCCTTCTGCAGCTTGTGCAGCCCGACATCGTCGACGTGGACCTCCCGATCGAGGGCGTCTTCCACGACTGCGCCATCATCAGCGTCCGCAAGACGTATCCCGGCCAGGCCCGCAAGATCATGAACGCCATCTGGGGGATGGGGCAGATGATGTTCACCAAGTTCGTCGTCGTCGTCGACGAGCACGTCGACGTGCACGACTACAGCGAGGTGACCTGGCGCGTGTTCAACAACGTCGACCCGCGCCGCGACTGCCTCGTCGTCGACGGGCCGCTCGACGTCCTCGACCACGCCAGTCCGCTCGCGCGCTACGGCGCCAAGATGGGCATCGACGCCACCAGGACCTGGCCCGAGGAGGGCTACCCGCGCGAGTGGCCGGACGAACTCGCCATGGATCCCGCCGTCAAGGCCTGTGTCGATGCGCGGTGGGCCGAACTCGGACTCCCCTTCGGCTGAGGCGGCGGCCGGTGGCCGGCAGGCGTGCGACTTGACGGACCACCGGCATCGGGTCCTACACTGTGAGGGTTCAACCCCGACCGGGAGCCTGCAGGCATGACGACGCATCGCAAGTTCTGGATACTGTCCATCGCCAACTGGCTCTTGGCCGGGGTCGCGTGGGCGATCAGCGCCTACCTCGGCATCGCCCGCCCGACCAGCCTCTTCATCCCGACGACGCTCTTCGTGATCGGCTTGTTCGCCGTCCTCGCCGGTGTCCTCTGCTGGGTCGCGGCGCGTTTCGGGCAAGACCCGGAGGCGGCCACCGCGTCGGCGCCGGCGACCTCGAGAGTCGTGACCGTCGCGGTAGGAGAGTCGACGACATCGAGCGCCGCGGAGGTCGAGGCGACGGCGGCGTCGAGCGACGAGCCCGAGCCGTCGCCCGACGAGGCGGTCCCTGCCGAGGCTGGATGACCAAGCTCCTGCGGGCGCCGGCCGGTCCCTCGCGGCCCGCCCTCTTTGCCCGTCTCATCAAAGTCGAGCACAGCGTCTACGCACTGCCCTTCGCCTACGCCGGGGCCTTCATGGCCGTCGGCGGTCTGCCGGCCTGGCGCGATCTTCTCTGGATCACGGTGGCGATGGTGGGCGCGCGCAGCGCGGCGATGGCGCTCAACCGGCTCATCGACGCGCGGCTCGACGCGCGCAACCCGCGCACGGCGCGGCGTGAACTCCCATCAGGCCTGCTAGGCCGCGGCGAGGTCTGGCTCTTCACCCTCGCCGCGCTGGCCGCTCTCGTGGTCGCCGCCTTCAACCTGTCGTCGCCCTGCCGCTATCTGTGGCCGATCCCCGTCGTCGCCTTCATCGGGTATCCCTTCGCGAAGCGGTTCACGTGGGCGTGTCACTACGCGTTGGGGCTGACGCTCGGCCTCGCGCCGGCGGCCGCGTGGGTGGCCGTCACCGGCGCGATCGCATGGTCGCCCGTGCTCCTCTTTCTTGCGGTCGGCGCATGGGTGGGGGGCTTCGACGCGATCTACGGCATCTTCGACCTCGAGTTCGACCGTCGCGAGGGCGTGCACTCGCTGGCGGCCGCGTTCGGCCCCGAAGGGGCCTTGCGCGCGGCCGCCGCCTCGCACGTCGCGGCGGTCGCTCTCTTGCTCGCGGCCGGCGCTCTGGCCGGCCTCGGGCCGGTGTACTACGCGGGCCTCGCTCCGGTCGCCGCCCTGCTCGCCTGGTCACACCTCGATATCGCGCGCCGCGGTCTGCAGCGGGTCGGCATGGCGTTCATGAGCGTGAACGGCGCGGTCGGCGTGCTCTACGGCGCCGTCGTCGTGCTGGCCTCGGTCGTCTGACGCGTCGCCGCCCCTGACAACGGTTTTCGCAGGGGCGAGCGGATGACCCGATCGCTCTGCAGTGCAGGGGAGACGACGAGCCGCACGGGCGTGCCGGTGGGCTCACCTGCGCGGCGGTATTGACTTCATGCGGGCTCCATAGCCAGAATGGAGCTTGCGCGACGGCGCGGGGAGCCGTCGGTGGGCCATATGTCGGGGAGAGTCGTGGGCGAGAGGGGTGATCGTAGCTTAGCGACCCCAGGATCGCTGGACCTATGCCATCTCTTTCGTCTAGCATTCCCCTCGATGGCCGGGAGGGGCAGTATGGGGGCGAGATTCGCAGGTGTCACGAGACCGGGAACGCACCCATGACCTTCGTCAGCCGTGTCCCGCCGACTTTGTCGGCGACACGGCCGACGTTGACGCGCGCGTGAGAGCTTGGCTCGCAAGGGGCGCAGGCTCCGTCGCGCGACTCGCGCTCGCATTCGCGTGCGCCGGCGTGATGGCGGTCCTCACCGTCCTCGCGGTCCTCCCCGCGTCCGCTCAAGCTCATGACTCCTGGATACACGGCACCGTCGTGGGCTGTCAGTGTCACTACACCGGCATGGTCGACGCGGCGTGCACCGCGTCGTGCCACACGGAGCTCACCTCCGTGCCGGGCAGGAACTGCTGGAGCTGTCACGCGCCCGGCAGCGACACGAGTGTGCTCTCAAGCGAAACGGCGTGTCGGCAGGAGTGCCATCTCTACGCCGAGAGCACGTACTCGTGGGGCTACTGGACGACCTACCAGCACACCGCGACGCCGCATTTCGGCGCGAGCTACGGAGAGTGTCTCGACTGCCACGCGCTCGGCGGTCCTACCGGTGAGTCGATCGAGAGCTCGCACCACAGTGGCCTCACTTTCGAGCCACCTTCCTGCGCCCGCTGCCACGACGGCGTGATCGCCTCGAAGCAGGGCAACCACGGGCCGCACGAGTGCCTCGAGTGCCACGTGGGCATGGACCGGCCCGAGATGCCCGCGAACTGCGTGGCCTGTCACACGGAGACGACGGCGACCGGCCAGGAGTGCCAGGAGTGCCATCTGGAGCACATCCACACGGGAGACGTCGGGCCCTGCCGCAGGTGTCACGGGACCTACTACCGCCACGCGCTTGCGGCGGTCGACTGCGCGAAGTGCCACCGCGAGATGCCGCTGTTGCATCACGGGTGGGAGGTCATCGGTGCCAAGACCTGTCGCATGTGCCACGCGCGCGGGCACGACGGCAACAGGGTCCCCGGCAGCAAGTGCAAGGTCTGCCACACGGGTACGACACCACTGGCGAACCCGACCGCCCAGCACTCGAGGAGGGTGGCCGAACGCCTCCGCTGCAGGACGTGCCACTCGACCAAAGAGGTGCACGCCCGGGCCTATCACCCGAAGTACTCCTGCCGCACCTGTCACAAGAGCAGGATGCACGCTCTCCAGAAGATACCGACGAACTCGAGGTGCCTCGACTGTCACCCACGCGCGGCCTATCACACCGGGCCCTTCAAGTGCGTGGTCTGTCATCGCCGAGCCGTCCACGACCGGACTCCGTGAGATCGAGCCAGGCGCCGGCGTGAACTTCAGGCTGACCGTGCGGGGGCTCACGGTGGCGATCGTCGTGATCACCATCGCCACGATCGGCGTGGGGGCGGCCACGGCGGCCACCTCGACGCAGGCCTTCTGCGGCCTCTGCAAGAGCCACGAGCCCTACGTCGAGCAGATCCGCGACTCGGAGCACGCCTCGGTCAACTGCGAGCAGTGCCACTCCAAACCGGGCCCCTTCCTCTTCCTCACCGCCAAGCTCGAGGCGCTCGAGCAGCCGGTGAAGCATTTCACGAGCTACGAAGAGCCGATGCTGGGCACCGTGATGAACCAGTCCTGTCGCCGCTGCCACACCAACGACGACCTCTTCGGGCTCATCTCGACCAGCGGCATCAACGTGCAGCACCGCCACCTCATCGAGGCCGGCTTCCTCTGTATCCGCTGCCACTCCACGGTGGGGCACGGCGACGCGGTGCCCGCGGGTTCGCGACACGAGCCCACCATGTTCCAGTGCCTCCTCTGCCACAACAACAGGTACGAATCCACAGAGGGTGAGGTGGCGATCGCCGACTGCGAGCTGTGCCACACCAAGCGGTTCTACGCCGCGGCGCCCGCCAACCACGAAGAGACGGCGTGGGAGGAGCAGCACGGTTCGATCGGTACCCTCTCGGTCTGCAGCGCGTGTCACCACGACGCCCGGATGGCCGACCTCGACCTGCCCGACACGGGCGCCCCCGGCTGCCGCGACTGCCACGACGGGCTGCTCATGCCGCACCCCCGGACGTGGCTACGGAGCCACGGCGCGCGCAGCGAGAAGCTCGGCGAGAAGAAGTGCACCACCTGCCACGACGCCGAGGACTACTGCGCCACCTGCCACCAGCTCGCCATGCCGCATCCGGCGCGGTTCGTCGCCTCGCACACGAAGGCAGCCGACAGGATCGGGACCGGCTGCCTCAACTGCCATCGTGCCGACAACTGCCAGGCCTGCCACGGTGAGCACCGTGACGGCGCCCCCCAGGCCCACGAGCTCTTCAAGGGAGTCGAGTACGAGCCGCCCTCCGAACCACTCGCCGAGCCGGGCACGACGATCCGCCGCTGATGGGCAAGCGCCGCGAGAAACAGTCCAAGAGCCGCGTCCTCCTCGAGGTGCGCATCCCGCGCCTCTGGATCGGCGGGCTTGCGGCGGCGCTCGTTCTCGTGCTGATCGGCGCGGTCGTCGCCTTCGCGGCGGTGAACCGTATCGAGACCTGCGGGGCCTGCCACGTCATCAAAGCGGAGGTCGAAACCTACAAGGACACGGCTCACTACGCCGCCGACGTCGGCTGCCAGCAGTGCCATACCAAGCCCGGGGCCTTCTCCTACTTCGTTCGCAACATCCAGGGTCTCAGCAACGCCCTCGCGCACGCCACCGACACCTACGAGCGGCCGATCACGGCCTTCGTGGGCGCCGACACGTGCACGACGTGCCATTCGAACGAGGATCTCAGCCAAGACCTCGTGGTCGGCAACATCCGCATCAATCACAAGGGCCTGCGCGAGGCCGGCTACCAGTGCCTCACGTGTCACGCCAACATCTCGCACCCGGGCACGCAGACGGAGGTTGCGCGCCTCTCGCAGAACGTGATGGCCGTCTGCTCGCGCTGCCACGACGGGGTCACGCTGCCCGAGGACTGCGACGTCTGCCACCTCGGCGCCGTGCCCGGGGATCACGAGAAGGTGATCGTGCCGCTCAAGATGACGGCCAAGAACTGCGAGGGCTGTCACAAGGGCGAGGTCAAGTGCCGCCGCTGCCACAACGGCCTTCAGATGCCGCACGCGTCGAGCTGGGAGAAGGACCGGCACGGCAAGGTGGTGCTCGACCGCAACAAGTCGATCTGCGCCAGGTGCCACACCAAGGAGGACAAGGCCTTCTGCGACGACTGCCACGGCCTCGACATGCCGCATCCGAACAGCTTCGCCAAGGGTCACGTCGCCGTCGCCGAGGACGACCCGAAACTCTGCGTGAAGTGCCACGGCAAGAACGGTTGCACCAAGTGCCACGGCATCGCCATGCCGCACCCGAGCGGCTTCCTCGCCGTCCACAGCGGCGCGGCGCTCGGTTCTCCGGCGGTCTGCTCGCGCTGCCACAGCGCGGCCTACTGCAACGACTGCCACGGCGTGAGCCTGCCGCACAGCTCGTCCTTTATCGCCGGTCATGCGCAGCCCGTCTACGCCAGCGGCTCGCTCTGCGTGAAGTGCCACGGCAACAACGGGACAGGTATCGCAGGCTGCTTCGGCGGCGAGTGCCACGTGGCAGGGGACGACTTCGACCTCTGAGGCTGCGTGGTCGCCGTTTGACCCCCCCGGCGCCGGGCGGCATGATTCGGGTCCATGGGCCACACCTTGGACAACGTCTTCCTTGGCATCACGGGGGCGAGCGGCGCCGTGTACGCCCTGCGCGTGGCGCAGGCACTGACCGCCGACGGGCTGCGCCTGTCGCTCGCGCTGACCGACACGGGGCTGCTGGTCGCGGCTCACGAGCTACGGTTCGCGGCCGAGGGCCGCGCCGAGGTCACCCGGCGCTTCGTCGATCTGATCGGCGCCGACGTCACCGTGTACGAGCCCGACGATCTGGCTGCGGCGCCCTCCAGCGGCAGCAGCGCTCCCGACGCCGTCGTCGTCTGCCCGTGCTCGATGTCGAGTGCCGCGCACATCGCTCTGGGCAGCTCGCGGCACCTCGTCCACCGTGCCGCCGACGTCGCCCTCAAGGAGCGTCGCCCCCTCGTGCTGGTGCCGCGTGAGACGCCGCTCTCGTCGGTCCACCTGCGGCGTCTCCTCGAGGCGAGCGAGGCCGGCGCCAGCATCGTGCCGGCCATGCCGGCCTTCTACCACCGTCCGGCGACGCTGCAGGAGGCCGTCGACCACGTTGTCGGCAAGGTCATGACCGCGCTGGGCTTGAAGCAGACGCTCTTCCCCCCTGGGACGGCGGCTGATGCCCGGGCGCGTCCCCGACGACGCGCTGGCCCGCGACCCAGTCAGCATCGAGGAGCATGTTCAGCGCGATCGTCCCGCGCTACGACCTGATGAACCGCCTGATGACGGCGGGCCTCGACGGTCGTTGGCGGCGACTGGCGGCGGCCGAGGCCGCGCTCTGCGACGGTGACGAGGGGCTCGACGCGTGCTGCGGTACCGGCGATCTCTCGTTCGCGCTGCTGCGCCGCCGCCCGGGTTGCCGAGTCACCGGCGGCGATCTCAGCGAGGTCATGCTGGCGCGGGCGCGGGAGAAGGCGGCAGCGCTGGGCGAGCCCGGTCGGCGCGCCGAGTTCGTCCGCGCCGATCTGCTCGCTCTGCCCTTCGCCGCCGACCGCTTCGCCGCGGCGACCGTTGCCTTCGGCGTGCGCAACGTGTCCGACCCGACCGCCGCGTTCGCGGAGCTGCGCAGGGTCGTCCGGCCGGGTGGGCGCGTCGTCTGCCTCGAGATGACCACACCGCCGCCCGGAGTCGGTCGCCGCTTCCACGCGCTCTGGTCCGACCGGGCCGTGCCGGCCATCGGACGACTGGTGACCGGCGCGACCGGCGCCTACAGCTACTTGCCGGCGTCGGTCGCGACCTTTCCCGACTCCGACGGGCTGGCCGCCGTCATGGCGGCCGCGGGTCTCGCGCAAGTCCGCTATCGGCGGCTGGGATTCGGCGCCGTCTCGCTGCACGTCGGCACGGTCGCGTGAGCCCGCGCGCCAGCCTGTCCTGGCGTTCGGCGGCGCAGAAGCGCCGCTACGTCGCGGGCCTCGATGCCGTCGAAGGCCGTCTGGAAGCCGTGGTGGCGGGCTGTCCGGGCAGGCTCGGTGAGGCTTGCCGCTCCACGTTGGGCGCCGGCGGCAAGCGGCTGCGGCCCCTCCTCACCCTGCTCTCGTCACCGCGCGACACGGAGCTCTCCGAGAAGGTCCTGTGCGGCGCTGTCGCCGTCGAGTTGCTCCACATGGCGACCCTCGTCCACGACGATGTCCTCGATCACGCCGCGCTCAGACGCGGCCACCCCACGGTGGTGCAGCAGTACGGAGCCATGACCGCGGTCTCGGCCGGCAATTACCTGCTCGCCCGGGCCTTCGTCGTGCTCGCCGGAACGGGCTCACCGGAGGCGGTCGACGTGCTGAGCGCCGCCGCGCTGCAGCTCTCACGAGGGGAGCTGCTGCAGCGCGCCGCCGCTCACAAGGTCACCACGAGCGTCGCCGAGTACGAGGAGCGCTGCGAGTGCAAGACGGCCGATCTCTTCGCCGCGGCCTGCAGCCTCGGTGCGCTGCTCTCGGGCGTCGCGCCGGCGTCGGCGGCGAGTCTCTCCGTCTATGGCCGGCTGCTCGGTCTCGCCTTCCAGGTCTTCGACGACATCCTCGACGTCGACGGTGAGGAGGATCTCACCGGGAAGCAGCCGGGCACGGACGTGCGCGACGGTACCGTCACTCTCCCGCTGATCTTCGCACTCGAGGAACGGCCTCAGCTTGGCGGACTGCTTGCGCAGCCGGGTCTCCGCGAAGCGCAGGTGGCCGAGGTCATCGCCGCGGTGCGCGAGACGGGCGCCATCGCGCGTGCCCGCGCCGTGGCGGTGGGGTACATTGAGCAGGCCCGCCGGGCGCTCGGCCAGTGCGACGACGAGGTGGAGCGCGAGCTTCTCGCCGAACTGGCCGGCCGGGTGGTCGACAGGTACAGCTGACGACGAGAGAGATGCCCCCGTGAACACACGCGACATCGAACGGCTCGCCGCGCGCAGCGGCCTCGAGCACGTCTGGCGCAAGGTCGAGGAGGGCGCGCGCCTCGATGAGGCCGAGGCGTGCGCCCTCCTCGACTCCCGCGACCTGCTGGCGGTCGGCGCGATGGCCGACTTCGCCCGCCGGCGCGCCGTCGGCGACGACGTCTACTTCATCTGTAACCGCCACATCAACCACACCAACGTGTGCGCCAATCGCTGCCTCTTCTGCGCATTCAGTCACGAGGAGGGCGACCCCGACGCCTTCACGCTCACCGTCGCTGAAGTGCTCGAGAAGGCGCGCGAGACGCTGAGCGACGGCATCACGGAGATCCACATCGTCGGCGGCGAGCACCCGACGCTGCCCTACGAGTACTATCTGGAGATGCTGCGCGGCCTGAGGGAGCTCGCCCCCGGCGTCCACATCCAGGCGTTCACGGCGAGCGAGGTCTCCCACCTCGCCGACATCTCCGGCATGAGCGTCGACGACGTGCTCGTCGAGCTGAAGGAGGCGGGCCTCGGTTCGCTCCCCGGCGGCGGGGCCGAGGTGTTCAGCGGCCGCGTGCGCGACCTGGTCTGCGAGCGCAAGATCTCAGGCGAGCGCTGGCTCGACGTGATGCGCTCGGCCCACCGCGCCGGCCTCAAGTCGAACGCGACGATGCTGTACGGGCACGTCGAGACATCGGCCGAGCTCGCCGACCACATGGTCCGTCTGCGCGCCCTGCAGGACGAGACCGGCGGCTTCAACTCGTTCATCCCGCTCTCCTTCCAGCCGGCCAATACGGAGCTCGACGACCTGCCCGGCCCAACCGGCATCGACGACCTCAGGATGCTCGCCGTCGGCCGCCTGGTGCTCGACAACTTCCGTCACATCAAGGCCTTCTGGATCAACGTCGGGCTCAAGCTCGCACAGGTCTCGCTGGTCTTCGGGGTCAACGATCTCGACGGCACCGTCGTCGAAGAGAAGATCAGCCACTCGGCAGGCGTTGACACGGCGCAGGCGCTCACCCGCGAGGAGCTGATCCGCGTCATTCGCGGGGCCGGGCGCGTCGCGGTCGAGCGCGACACGCTCTACAACGCGGTGCGGCGTTATGATGAGGACTGAGGGCATGCCCGGCGGGTCTCTCGTCCGCGTTGGCCGCATCGACTTCGTCAACTGCTTCCCGCTCTACCACCACTTCGAGCGCGAGCTCGCCGCACGCGGCGTCGGCGCGACCATCGTGCCCGGCTCCCCCGTCGCTCTCAACGGGATGCTCGTCGAGGGGGCGATCGACATGGCCCTGCCGTCCTCGATCGCCTTCGCCCGAGATGCCGACGGACTCGTCCTGCTGCCACACGTCTCGATCAGTTCGTTCGGCGCGGTCGACTCCATCCAGCTCTTCACCCGCGTGCCCTCGCACGAGGTCACGCGGGTCGCCCTGACGGGGAAGAGCGCGACCTCGGCCTGTCTGTTGCGGATCCTCTGTCGCGAGTGGGGTATCACCCCCGAGTTCGTGGCTTGGGAGGGGACGATCGCCGACGTCCTCGCCTCCTGTGACGGCATGCTGCTCATCGGTGACGACGCCCTGCGCGCCCTGCGCGCCGGCGTCTTCCCGTATCATCTCGACCTCGGTGAGGCGTGGCGCGACGTCACCGGCCTGCCGATGGTGTACGCGGTCTGCGCCGCCCGCCGCGAGTTCGTCGCCGCCCACCCGGCCGCCGCCGCCGCAGTCGGCGCCGCGCTGCTCGCCTCGCGCGACGACTGCGCCGTGCAGCCCGAGGCCGCGGCGGCCGCGGCGGCCCAGCTCTACGACTTCAGCGCCAGCTTCCTCGAGCGCTACTTCGACCGGCTCAAGTTCGGCTTCACGGCCGAGTATCGCGCCGGTCTCCGTGAGTTCTACCGGCGCGCGGTCGAGATCGGCGAGCTCGAGCGTGTGCCCGAGCTGGACGAGTCCGGCGGTCCGACCGCCGGGTATGGTCCTCCGGCGCCGGGCGGTCCCGCCGCCGGGGCAGCGCCCGATGCCTGACCGCCTCACCGACGCCGAGGCGCTCGAGCTCCTCGAGCATGGCGAGCTCCTCGCCGTCGGGGCGGCGGCCGACGACGTCCGCCGCCGCCTGCACCCCGACGGCGAGGTCACCTTCATCGTCGACCGCAACATCAACTACACGGACTACTGCGTCTCGGGCTGCCGCTTCTGCGCCTTCTACAAGACCCCGGGCAGCGGCGAGGGCTACCTGCTGGCGACGGCAGACATCCACCGCAAGGTGGAGGAGACGATCGACCTCGGCGGCACGGCGATCATGATGCAGGGCGGGCTCAGCCCCGACCTCGACATCCTCTGGTTCGAGGAGGTCTTCGCCGGCATCAAGGAGCGCTTCCCGCAGGTACACCTGCACTGTCTCTCGCCGCCCGAGGTCGTCCACATCGCCCGGCAGAGTGGTCTGACGGTGGAGGAGACGCTGCGCCGCCTGCGGGCGGCAGGCCTCGATTCGCTCCCCGGCGGCGGGGCTGAGGTCCTGGTCGATCGCGTGCGCCAGGCGATCAGCCCGCACAAGATCGCGACCGCCGAGTGGCTCGAGGTCATGCGGGTGGCGCACGGTCTCGGCATGCGCACGACGGCGACGATGATGTTCGGCTCGCTCGACACGCCGGCCGAGCGCGTGGAGCACCTGCGTCGCATCCGCGACCTGCAGGACGAGACCGGCGGCTTCACCGCCTTCATCCCCTGGACCTTCCAGGCGGGTAACACGGCCCTCGAGGAGGGCCACGTGCCCGCCACCGGCATCGACTACCTGCGGCTGCTCGCGGTGAGCCGCTTGTACCTCGACAACGTGCCCAGCGTGCAGGCGTCGTGGGTGACGCAGGGCCCGAGAGTCGGGCAGGTGGCGCTCGCCTTCGGCGCCAACGACATGGGCTCGACGATGATCGAGGAGAACGTGGTCAGGGCCGCGGGCGTGAGCCACGCCATCACCGTGGACGAGATGGTGCGGATCGTCCGCGCTGCCGGCTTCACCCCGGTCCAGCGCGACACCCTGTACCGGGAAGTGCGCCGGTTCGACTGACGCCTGCCGGCGTCTCGCTCGCCGGCACGACGCCGGCCTCGCGGCGCTCGCCTCCGGGCTCGGGCGCTACGCGTCCTTGACGAGCGCGGCCATGCCCAGGTCCGGCGTCGCCTGCCCGGTCCCGGTCGCCATGTCGTCGTCGCCGTCCGGCGACTCCCGCTGCGCGCGCTCGTACGCGCGTGCCAGGATCGGCGCCGCGACGATCAGCCCCAGCAGGTTGATCGCGCCGCCGACGGCGAGCACGTAGCCCGAGATCCAGCCGTAGATCATCGGTGCGGTGAGCGTGCCCAGCCATCCGGCCAGCTGCATCGACGTGTTCTCGACCCCCAGGAGCGTCCCCAGCCACCGGCGCGGCACGGCCTGCACGAAGAAGGCCTGCTTCGCCGGCCACGAGAACGCGATCGCGAGACCCTCGATCACGTTGACGGCGAGGAAGAGCGGCAGGTTCGTGGTGACGCCGTAGAGGATCCACGCCAGGGCCGAGATCGTGTAGCCGATGAACATCAGGGCGAAGCGGTTGTAACGGTCGGCCAGCATGCCTCCGGCGAAGGCCAGCAGCATAGGCACGCTGAAGGCGATCCACGTGGCGGCGATGAACTGCATCGACGCGCCGATCTCCCTGAGGTAGAGACTCCAGATCACCTCGAAGCCGCCCATCGCGATGTGGCTCGTGAACGCGACCAGCAGGAAGGCGAGGATGGCGGGTGACAGGAGGATCTTGCGCGGCGGCAGGATGCGGCGCTCGCCGCAACTCCGCTGCGCCTTGCGTTCGGTGTGCTGCGCCGGCTCCTTGAGGAGCGCGAAGGCCGCGATCGCCGCCAGCGCCGAGAGGACCGCACCGAAGTAGAAGATCGCATAGAAGCCGGCTCTGCCACCGCCCGCCAGGTGGTACAGCGGCGGCGCGAGCGCCGGCCCGGCGATCAGACCCCCGAACTGCGCGGTCGTCAGGAGGCCGAAGGCCTTGCTGCGGTTGCTCTCGCTCGTGATGTCGGCGATGAACGCCTGACCCGCGGGCATCACCGCGGCCGTCCCGACGCCCTCCAGCAGGCGGAAGAACGCGAACCACATCGGATCGGTCGTCCGCGTGAAGAGGAACGTCGCGACGGCGTAGAGCGCGATGCCTGCGATCAGCACGGGCTTCCGCCCGATCTGGTCGCTCAGCCAGCCCATCGGCGACGAGAACAGCAGAGTGCCCAGGTAGAGCATCGAGGCGATCAGCCCGATCATGAAGAGCGAGCTGTGGGCCTGCTCCTGCAGGAAGATCGGCAGGTAGGGCAGGATCGCGCCGAAGCCGGTCCACACGATGAAGCCGGCGACGGAGATGACGATCACCTGGCGCCAGCTCGTGCGGCCGCCGCCGGCCGTACCGTCGTTCGTCGCGCCGTCGATCGGGCGCGTCTCGTCCACCAGGGGATCCACAGATGGCTCCTTCAGCCGCCGGGCGGCATCAACGTCGCCGCGCTCGGCCCGCGCCCAGAGGCTATCACGCCGGCGGTCAGGCCTCGCGGAGAGTCCGCGAGAAGAAGCCCGCCAGCGCCGGGACCGCGATGATCGCTCCGGCCGTGGCGAGCAGCAGGCGTACGTCGACGACGCCGGCCAGGGCGCCGCCCCCGAGCACCGACACGGCGTAGACGCTCTGTGTGAGCGTGAAGCGCAGCGCCCAGACGCGCCCGCGCAGCTTCGCCGGCACGATCGCCTGGACGTAGGTGTCGATGGCGATCAGGGCCGCCGCGTTGGCGAGGCCGACGACGGCGAAGGTAAGGCAGGCGACCCACACCTCGTGGGTGAGCGCGACCGCGGCGTAGCCCGCGCCCACCACGGCGAAACCGGCCAGGATCGCGTACCCCTTGCGCACACGCGATCCGAAGCCGGCCAGGATCAGCGATCCCGCGAGGTACCCCGCGCCGATGGACGCCTCGAAGAGGCCGAAGGCGGCCGTCCCGCCTCCGAGGACGTCGACTGCGAAGAAGAAGGTGAGCGGGTAGGTCGCGCCGATGCCGAGGACCGAGGCGACGACGAGCAGCGTGTTGAGCAGCAAGCCGCGGTGCCGCCGTACGAAGGCGAGACCCTCACGGATCTCGCGCACCACGGACGCGGCGCCCTGCTCAGTCGCCTCCCTCAGCGGCCGGCGATAGCGCATGAACCCGAACGCCACCGCGGACACCAGGAACGTGGCGGCGTCGATCCTGAAGGCCGTCCCGATGGACACCCAGGCGAGAGCGAAGCCCGCGGTTGCGTAGCCCACGACCTCGGTGAGTGTCTCCCCGGTGGCGAGGACGGAGTTGGCGGTCAGGAGTTGGCGCTCCTCGACGATGTCGGGCATGAGCGCCAGTTTGCACGGGTCGAAGAAGACGTTCACCGAGGCGACCACGAAGGCCAGTCCGTACACGGCGAAGAGGTTCCAGGATGCCGCCACGGGCACGAGCGCCACGAGACCGGCGCGCACGATGTCCGAAGCGATGAGCAGCCTGCGTTTGTCGACACGGTCGATCACGACGCCGGCGAACGGTCCCACGATCACGTAGGGCAGCGTGTAGAGCGCGAGGATCACACCGGTGGACACGGTCGACCCAGTGCGCTGGTAGATCAGCCAAGGGAAGGCGACCATGGCCAGCCGGTCGCCGACCTGAGACACGAACTGCCCGGTCCAGAGAAGCAGGAAGTTGCCGTTGCGCGCGAGCCCGCGCGTGGGGAAGGGCGTGGTCGCTGCGGGTGCTGCCTTCAGGTCCGTCGGGCCACTCCTCACGGGCGATCTCTGGTCATGGCGGGCGGGCCAAGGACCGGCGGACTGGCCGGTGCCGTTCTCGGATGCCCCGCAGCCATTCAACCCCCTGGACCGCCTCGACGGCAAGCGACGATGCAAGAGCGTTGTCCAGAATGGATACACCCCGCCTACGATTTGGTCCGCATGTCCAAACTGCCGGAGAGTCCCGACGTTGCCAGATATGGATACGCTTCGGCGGTATCAACGTCAACCGGTTTGTATCGGCACTTCTTGCCGGAACATGAAGGGGGGTTTCATGCATTCGCCCGTCAAGGTCCACACACCAGTCAAGGTCCACTAAGAACCTGCTGTGAAGCGCTTGGAATCAGTCCTCACGTCCCTGCTCTATGCCCTCGCTACCGCGGGGGGCAGCGGCAAGGTCCACTGAAGATCGTCTGCCGGGATCAGCTCAAGCACCGGAGGCGCATCGCCGATACACTAAGTCGCAGCTTTGATGAGCTGCAGTAGGCGGTGCCATGCGGGCTATCCCGACTAGCTTTCGATTCTTGACTGCAGCAACAACGACGGTCGCTCTGGCGACGGTCGTTGTTGCTGCTCGCTATCCAGTTCCCGATCTATCGGACCGGCACGCGGGCCAGATCCTGCTTGACGTCATCGTCTTGGCGGAGTCTGGCTATCGTTGCCGAAGGGCTGGCCGTCGAGTTCTCCGACCGAATGACCGTCACGGCTGCCAACCTCCCGGTGCTGCTTGCGATGATGTTCCTGGGGCCGGCGCCGGCGATGGCGATCGCGGCTGTGGCCGGAGCGTGGGGTTTCTGGAGAGAGCGGTCGGTGTTCATCGCGCTGTTCAACACGGCGAACTACACTGCCGCCGCATTCCTTGGCTCAGTGGCGTTCCTATTTGTGTACGGCTCCGGCGTAGCTGGCGACTCGCTGTCGGCCGCCCTCCTGGCCGCTGGTCTTCGGGGCTGCAGCGATTTACGAAGCCATCAACCTGCTGACGGCGAGCTTGGCTGGAACCATCCTCTACCGCCGGCCGTTGACCAGCTACTGGCGAAGCGAGATGCCGCCGTTCGCACGCTCTCTAGGGATGCTGGCAGGGCTCGGGCTGCTGAGCGCGGCTCTCTACATCACTGCCGGCCTGATCGCCGTCGTCCTGCTCTTCATCCCCCTCTTCGCGAGCCAGTACATGTTCAAGCTCCTCGTTCGGGAGAAGCAGCATGTCGCCAAGCAGAAGGAGCTGAGCGACCAGTACCTCGAGATGAACATCGGCCTCGCGGCGGCCATGGTCGTGCTGCTCGACAGCAAGGACGAGTACACGGCGCAGCATTCGGCGGCCGTGGCGATGTACTGCCGTGACATGGCCATCGGGCTCGGCCTGCCCGAGGAGGAAGCCGAGGCTCTCCACTTCGCGGGGCTGCTCCACGACCTGGGCAAGGTCGGCACGCCCGACGCTGTCCTCGGCAAGACGGCGAAGCTCAGTGACGAGGATTGGGACTTCTTGCGTCAGCACCCTGAGAAAGGCGCTGAGGTGCTCTCCCACCTCGCGAACTACCAGGACGTCGCCGACATCGTGCGCTACCACCACGAACGCCTCGACGGCAGCGGGTACCCTCGCGGCGTGACCGCCGAGCAGATCCCCGAGCTGAGCAAGATCCTCGCCGTGGCCGACTCATACCACGCGATGACCTCGGACCGCCCCTACCGCGAGGCGATGAGCTCCTTCGAGGCGATGAACGAGCTGCGACGCATCGGGGGCGTCACGCTGGACGGGCGGTACATCGAGCTCCTCGCACAGATCCTCCGCGACAAGGACCTGGCCTACCGCGACGGCAGCACGACCGACTTCATGGTCGAGTACGAGCGCGGCCGCATCAACCTGCGTCTGCGGGGCCGCGCGCTCGCCGACATCAGCGGCCTGGGCGAAGCGCGGGAAGACCCAGCGGTGAGCTGACCAGCGCTCGAGCGAGGCTGGCCGCCATGAGCGCCTTCACCGCGTCGAGCGGCGCGAACTGCAGGACCCCCGCGATCAGTACACCCCACAGGCTCTCGACCTCGAGGTGCAGACCGAGCCAGGGCGCGCCCAGCGCGTAGATCGGGACCAGGCCGGCCAGTCCGGCCGACGCGAAGCGAGCGAAGGACGGGGATCCGCGGTGAGCCAGTAAGCCGGTGAGCCACGCTGCCGGTACGAAGCCGGCGAGGTAGCCGCCCGTCGGCCCCAGCAGTACGCCGATGCCCGCCTGCCCGCCGGCATACACGGGGGCGACCATCCCGAGCAGCAGGTAGACGATCACGCTGACCGGCGCCAGGCGCGGGCCGAGGATCATGCCCGCGAGGAGTACCACCAGGGGCTGGAGCGTGAACGGCACCGGGCCGAGGAACGGGACCGTGATGAAGGCGCCGACCGCGATGAGCGCGGCGAACAGCGAGACGCGGGCGATCTCGGGAGTGGAGCGTACAGGCAATCGTCAACCTCTCTGGCGAGCCGAGAGGTGACAATCTAGTGGGGCCGCGGCCGGCTGTCAACGCGAGCCGAGCAGCCGGCCGGGGCGTGGCGCTCTCGCTCAGTGCAACGTCACGTCTCCCGAGTGGAAGCGGCGGACGTGACGATGGGGGAGCTGCACGAGCAGCGCCCCCTGGTTGTCGATGCCGGTGGCCTCGCCGATGACGGCTCCCTCGCGCGTCTGCACGCTCACGCTGCGCTTGAGAAGGTAGTCGCGCCGGCGGAACTCACTGAGCGCACGATCGAAGCCGTACTTCTGCGCCTCGAGGTAGGAGGACTCGAGCGAGAGAAGGATGCGGCCGAGAAGCTCGCTGCGATCGACCGGCTCTCCGGTCGCCATCTTGAGAGAGATCGCGGTGCGGCGCAGGGCGACGGGCAGTTCGGCGTACTCGGTGTTGACGTTGATGCCGATGCCGACCACGACCCACTCGACGACATCCATTTCGCCGGCGACCTCCAGCAGGATGCCGGCCGCCTTGCGGTCGCCGACGAAGAGGTCGTTCGGCCACTTGATCCGCACCGAGGCGTCGGTCTGACGCTCGATCCCCCTCGCCGCCGCGACGGCCGCGACGATCGTCAGCATGTGCGCCCGGCTCATCGGCACGTTGGGGCGCAGGATGACCGAGAAGAGGAGGCCTTTGCCGGCCGGCGAGGTCCAGCGGCGACCTAGGCGGCCGCGACCGGCGCGCTGGCACTCGGCGATGACCACGGTGCCCTCGGGGGCGCCGCCCATGGCGAGTTCCTTCGCCTCCACGTTGGTCGACTCGATCTCGTCGTAGTAACGGAACGAGCGCCCGAAGGCCGACCCCTGCGTCATCTCGGTGATCACCGGCACGACGAGCTTGACCGGCTCGGCCTCGAGCTTGTAGCCGCGGCGCGAGATGCCGAGGATCTGGTAGCCGCGCTTGCGCAGCGAGTTGACGTGCTTGTGCACGGCGTTGCGCGAGATGCCCAAGCGCGCGCTGATGAGCTCGCCGGAGACGAATCCGGGGCTCTCCCGCAGGATGTCGATGACTGTTCGTTTTCGCTGGCTCATCTTGTTGGACTCAACGTAGACGACCGAGACCGAAGATTCCATCGCTGCACCTCACGTCGGAGTGTGCAGCGATGCTAGGGCCGGGGCGCGCGGAGCGAATCAACCCGAGGGCCGATTCGCCGGGCGAGGGGGGCTGAGATGCCGGCGGAGGGTCACTCGCCCGACGTACCGTTCGCACCGTACCGCAGGACCGCACCGACGCGGTCGGTGACTTCGAGCTTGCGGAAGATGTGGTTCACGTGGGTCTTCACGGTGGCGTGGCTGAGATGGAGGGTCGTCTCGATCTCCTGGTTCGTGAGGCCGCGGGCGATCAGCCCGAGGACCTGCGTCTCGCGCGCCGTCAAGTCGTACGCTATGCGCAGTCTGTCCTGAGGAGGCGCCGCCGTCGGCAGCAGCTTCGCTGCCGCGCGTTCTCGAAGTCGGCCGTGGCCCGTCTTGAGCACGGCTCGGGCGAGCGACGTCTGCTCTCGCTCGTCACGCCACCGCTCGCCGGCCTCGAGGGCGGCAGTCGCGTGCGCCTCTCCCATGCTCGCCACCGCGGCGAGCGCGTCGAGAGACCCGGCGTGTCGCGCGATCGAGTCGACCAAGGCCGCGACGACTCTCTCGTCATCGAGCTCCGCGAGCAGCCGCTCCGCCATCTCCCACTGCGTGAGCAGCTCGCGGCCCAGGAACGCGAGGTGCCCGAGTTCCAACTGCTCCCCTACGGCGGCCTTGAGCGCGGCGAGGCCGCGTTCGTCTCGCCCTCCTCTCAGATCGAGGCAACCGTGGAAGAACGCAGCCTTGAGTCGAACGAACTGAAGCGACAGCTCGGCCGCACGGTGCTGGAGCCGCAGAAGCCTGGCCGCGGCCGCAGGGTCGCCCTGGAGACCCAGGGTGAACTCGAGATTCACGCGCGCGTTGTAGGCGGCGAGTCTGTCCCGCTGCCCGGCGGTCATCCGGACAGCCTCTCGATACGCGGAGGTCGCCGACTCGACTCGGCCGTGCCGGCGGTGGTAGGTCCCGATGTGCATCGTGGGCCACGCGGCAGCGGCCACGTCGCCAAGCTCGAGGAAGATCGTCCGCGCCGCCTCGATGTCCTCGAGGCCGGCTCGATCCCCGTCTCTGAGGACGCGCACGAAGCCCAGCGTGTCGCGGGAGAAGCCGGCCACGACCTCGTGGCCCATCTGGCGCGCGGCGCTGAGAGCCGCCGACGCCTGCTGCTCCGCGTCCGAGTAGCGGGCGAGCGACGTAGGCGATGGTGGCTCGAGCAGTCGAACACGGTCGGTCGGAAATACGGCGGGACCATGTCGACGTCGATGCCCTGCATTTCCTCGTAGGCTTCCCTGAGGCGCCCGCGCACGTACAGCGCGTGCGCATGCAGGGCGCGGATCCTGAGCAGCTCCACGGGTGGTCCGGTCGCGGCCAGGATCGCGCTGTCGCGACGGGCCGTCTCGACTGCGGCCCAGTCGCCCATGTCGATGGCCGCGGAGAGCATGCTGGTGATGGTGTGCAGACGCTCATCATCTGACTCGGCGACGGCGAGGGCCTGCCGACACGCTGCGCTCGCGGCGCGGGGGTCGCCCTTCCAGAAGAGCGCCCGCTCCTTGGCGGAGAGGGCGGAGTACAGGCCGTGCGCGTCCGTGCTTCTTCTGAAGCTGTCCGCTGCGGCTTCGATGTGTCGCAAGGCCTGCTGATACCGCCCGTCTCTCGTCTCGCGATGGCCGCTCAGCAGCTGCGCCCACGGATGCGATTGAAGCAGGGTGCTCGGGAGGCGCGTCAACCACGAGTCGAGGGTCTCGGCGCGGTGTCGCTCGAGGGCGGCTTCGCCCTGGCGAGCGAGGACGGCGAGTGCGAGCGCCGGGTGGTCGGCGGCGATGAGGAGCTCGACGCTGCGCTCGATCTCGCCACACTCCTCGAGGACCGACGCCGTGTGAAGCCGCCGCCGGCGGCACGCTTCCGCTCCGTCCTCGCGCAGGCAGGCTTCGCGAAGGTAGTCGCGGAAGAGCGTGTGGTAGCGGTAGGTCTCCGTACCGGGCGTCTGGAAGGTGAAGATGCCGTTCCTGGCGAGACGGTCCAGGTGGCGGTGGGCGTGCTTCGCCTCCGTCACGCGATCCGCGATCTCCGGAGTGAGCGAGTCGAGGAAGCACGTCTGTCTGAGGAAGGCACGGACGCCGGGGCGCTCACGCCGGTAGACCTGCTCCGCCAGGTAGGCGTAGACGTCGCCCGTGACACGCGCATCGGCGAGGACCTCTTCGACGCCGGACGTGTCGCGCCCGGAGAGGGACTCCGCGGCGAGCGAGACGGCCGCGGGCCAGCCCTCGGTCAGCTCGGCCAGCCGGGCCGCCTGCTCGCGGCTGGCCTCAGGGGTGTGGCGCAGCAGGAGTTCGCCGACCTGCGCCTCGTCGAGACGCAGGTCGGCGGCGCCGATGAAGCCGAGCTGGCCCGCGACTCGCAGTCTCGCCGTCTCGAACCCAGTCTCGTAGCGGCCCATGACGACGAAGCGCCAACCCTCGGGGAGGTTGTCGATGAGGTAGTCGAGCACCCGGTTGAACTCATCAGAGCCGGAGGCCTCGTGGTAGTCGTCGATGACCAGATGGAGCCCGGCCGGGGCGCCACCCTGCACCTCGACGACGAATGCGGCCGCCATACCCTCGGCCGACAGCGGCGACTCCGAGGGGTGAAGGAGGCGCTCGCGCAGCAGCCCGCCGAAGTCAGGCCGGAGCCGCCGCAACGCCTCGCACAGCGAGAGGACGGTGACCGCAGGATCGTGGTCGAGCACATCGACCCTGTACCAGACGTGCGGGAGGTGAAGGGCGTGCAGGGCCGCGACAGTGACGGTCGTCTTGCCGTACCCCGCGGGCGCCGATACCACCGTGAGCCGCCGTCGAGCACAGCTCTCGAAACGCCGCAGCAGAGCGGGACTCACGATCACATCGACGGCGTGCGGCGTCGTCAGCTTGGCCTGCACCAGGGCAGGCGGCTCCGTCTCTGCTGTCACTGGCGCTCCCCCCGGATGCGCTCTTCGTGGCGCGGGCGCCTAGTCTAGCAGCGGCCGGGGCCGAGTCGAGAAGCGGATGCGGTCACACGACGTTGACAACTCCAGCTACTGCGTCGGCGTGAGGAAGACCGGGATCCGCACCTCGTTGAGCCGCGAGCCGTCCTGCATCGACTGCTCGTAGGCGATGACGATGCCCTGGGTCGCGGCGCCCACGTAAGCGAGGCGCTCGTGGAAGCGGCCGCGCAGGGGCGCGCCTCGCGTCGCCGTGGTGAAGCCGCGGGCGAGGGGCTTGTCGGTGTCGTCGAGCAGCTCGAGCTGCACGGTGGCCTCGAAGACGGTGGCGCGACCCTTGATGACGAAGGGGTTGGCGAGGGTCGCGCCGACGCCGGGCCGCTCGACGAAGATGGGCGGCTCGAAGTCCTCCCAGTCGGCGCGGCGCTGCGGCGCGCCGATGATGGCGCCTTCGCCGCCCAGGGCCTCGACCGGCTCGCCGTCGAGGCGGAACTGCACGGCCTTGACGGTCTTGAACTGGGTCAGCGTGTAGACGACCTGGGCCACGCGCGAGGTCATCGAGAGCGACCCCCCGCCGGAGGCGTACTCGCCCGACAGGTCGACGAGCGCGACGCCGGCGTCGATGGTGATGCCGAGGACCGTCGTGCCCGCGGGGACCGAGCTGGTGAGGCCGGCGGCCCGCTCGAAGTCGTTGGGGCCGCCGCACAGGGCGTCCATCGCCGCCCGGGCCACTGCCTGCGTCGCCGGCAGGGTGCGCTCGGCGGTGGCGAGCTTCTCGCCGGAGAGGAAGTAGACGAGGACGGTGACGGTCTCGCCGCTCGGCTCGTCGGTGGGCGACGGCGACGGCGCGGCGGTCGGCTCGGACGTCGGCTCGACCGCCCCGCCGTCACTCTCGTCGCCACAACTGACAACGCCGAGCGCCAGCGCCGCGACGAGCGCGAGCACCATGAGACTCAGAATGCGACGCGACATGCGACTCCTCCCGTGACGTCCAGCCCTTGGGCCGTCTCTCCCCTCCGACTGTTCCCTTTCGACGCCACAGGGCACGCGCCTGCCATGCGGTCCTCCCGTGCTAGACTCGCCGGGCTCTGTGACGACGCAGGCGAGGTGACCCTCCTCCGGTGCCGACCGACCCCAACAAGGCGCGCTACTACCGCAAGCAGATCCCGCTCTTCAGGCTGGTCGAGAAGATGAAGTTGTGGCCGTCGCGGCGCGGCATCCTGCACGGGGTCAAGACCTTCGAGCAGCGCGGCCCCTACGCGATCATCGAGACGCACTGCGGGCGCCGCATGATCGTGCACGACTCGAAGACGAGCCGTGCCGCGCGCTGGCTGCGCAACAAGTGGTTCGCCGAGGCCTGTCCCCAGTGCCGGATCCCGGAGTGGAAGCTGCAGAAGTACGCGGCGACGCACTTCAAGCGCGGGTACGGGTCGCACATGCGCGAGTAGACGTTACTCGTCCCATTGCTCGAGCGATTCCGCGACTGTCACCATCTCTGCTCGAGTCAATGCACCCGTGATGAAGAGCTGCCTCCCGTCGCCTGTCGCCCACAGCGAGGGTCCCCGCCAAACCTGTGGTGCCCAACGAGCACTGAGCGTCGTCGAAGCCTCATGACCCGCGAAGGCACCTCGCTGGAGTGTGTGAGTCTGGAGGCGAGCGCTTGGATCTGCGCCCCCTGTCAGGTCCGCGGATGGCGCCTCAGCGGGTGTCACTGCATCCTTGAGGCTGAAGAAGAAGAGCCCGTCACGCCACTGGTCGAAGTCGGTGCCTGCGACTCCTATGACGAACACATCGAACCCTCGGCGATAGAAGAGCTCCACAGCTACGCTTCCGCGATAGTCCGAAATGGCGCAGACGGTGGACAAGGAGTAGCCCGCAGGCACGGTCAAGGGCACCAGCGGAGGTTGTCCGGCAAGAGCCTCAACTTCAGACAGGGTCACCACTTGCGCACGGCCTCGCATGCGCCTCACTTCTGCGCCGGCTGGCGGTGTGAGCTGAAAGGTGCCCGGCTGCAGCTGGCGGTCAACGTGCACGTCCTGCAAATGCATCTCTCCCACCACACGCCCCAGACGATCTGTGCCGACCATCCGCAGGGGCATGCCTGTTGCCTTGTCGACAGTCACGAGAACACGCTCGGCGAAGTCGAAGCCTCGGGGCACCCTCATGCTGGACTCCGGGCGACCATCGGCTGGAAGCGTCGGCATGAGCGTGGGTGTCGTTTGCGTCAACTCGAGCTCCCACGCTGGGCGCCCAGCCTGCACCGTGCTCTCAACGGGCGTGTCGGCAGGCAGCTCGGCCAGCATCGCGCGAGCGACGGCAGCGTACGGTTGCAGGGGTCCGAGGGAGGCGTAGACGGCATCAGAGGCAATGGTCACAGTCGGTACCGAACCATCTCCATCATCCCGATAGACCTGGTTCTCGTGCGTCTCGGGGTTGTAGGCCTCAATGTCGCCGGCGTGCGCCGGCAGGAGCCCGAGGACCTTGGGCTCCCGCACGGTCTGCCACTCCCATTTCTCACCGCCGTCTGAAGACAGAGTGACCTGAATGCGGGCAGTGAGGGGGTCGGAAGGGTAGTCCGAGTGCGTGTTCAGGCGGAGCACCATCACTGCTTCGAACGTTCGCCAGGTAGTCATTGCCCGGCCCAGTCTGGCCTCTACGCTCGCCGCCGTAGCCGTCTCAGTCTGGAACGTGCCAGCGCCTGGCAGGCCGTCCAGCAGGAGGGCAGCGACTACAACGGCAACTGCGGCTACAGCCAGCGACACGAGCGCAAGCCTCACGCGGCCGGGCAGTACCGACCTTGCCGCCGTTCGCTTCTGGCGGCCGCGATTCCTTGAGGCTGCCTCTCGATCGACCTGCTGCCACATCTCAGAGAAGAACTCATCGCCGTGGTCGGGAGCGGTCAGGCGGCGCATCTCCTCGGGGAGTGGTCCCTCGGTGGTCTTCACTGATCCTCCTGAGCCGGAGACTGCTCCAGCGCATGTCGCAAGAGCAGGCGGGCCTGATTGAGTCTAGAGCCCACGGTGCCAACCGCGATGCCGAGCACCTCCGCTATCTCCTTGTACGACAGCCCCTCTCGGTGCGCAAGCAGCAGCGTGGCGCAGAGGTCTGGGGGCAATGAGCGGAGCGCCGCCGATAGGTCGCACCGCCGCGCTACCAGTTCATCCAGACTGTCCCGTTCGGTGGATGGCTCGCACCGCAGGTCGTGAATGCGGACTGAGTCAATCCGCGTCTGCCTCATGTGGCGAAGGCACGAATTGAAGACGATTCTGTAGAGCCACGTGCCGATGGAAGCTTCCCTCCTGAAGTTGCACAGACCCGCGAACGCCTGGGCGTAGGCATCCTGGAGCGCGTCCTCCATCACATGCCAGTCACCCAGCATGTGCCAAGCCAATATCCGTAGACGTTCGTCGTAGCAGCGTAGTATCGACTCGAAGGCGGTTCTGTCGCCTGCCACAGCGGCCGCGACAAGGTGGTCTTCATCGATGTGCTCAGATTGCGTCAAGGTGGCCAGATACCGCCTTCCCGGTTCAGCTCAGCGCCGTCACGGCTTTCGCTGCAACGTAGTCTACGGTCTCAACGGCGGTGCCGTGAACAGTGTGCATCCTCGAGGCAGCAGGGCGTGGGACCCGGCAATGGCCGCGTCGTTGAAGCAGCGCGAGAGCTGCCCTGTGCGACAGATGACGGTGGATCCTCTGAGCCGGATAGCCTGACGGGCCAAGATCCACGTCGGCGAAGAAACCCAGCCTCTTGTGCATCTAACAATTCGTGGTGCGCAGCGGGAGCGGGACTCTATCGCGACGAACGGGAGGGGATGTGGCAAGCAGACTAGCAGGGCTAGCGGTCGCGACGACGATAGCCTTCACGTGCGTGCTTGGTCTTGCGGAAGCGAGTCAGGCCTACGATCGCGAGGACGCCAAGGACTATGCTCAGTCGTACGCGCTCAGTCCGAACACCAACTGGCCATACTTCACGGGGGAGGACTGCGCGAACTTCGTCTCTCAATCCATCCACGCAGGCCACGTCGGCATGGACAACACCTGGTACATGAGGTGGGTGATAGCCCTTCACCCGCATTGGGAGTACGGGACTGCCTGGACAGTTGCGCCTTCTCTGCACAGCTACTTCAAAGACAGCACAAGGACCAGCATCTTCAGGACCCTCGTGGGCACGTACGACTTCGACCCCGATAACAGCCGGCCTCGCCCGGAGCGATGCAACCAGGATGGCATGGTGAGGGGCGACATAGTCTCTTACGACTGGGACCTGTACGGCGGCAGCACCTGGACCGTGGATCACGTGGCCATCTGCACGGGACTCAACGCTCACTCCACGTACGACTATGACTGGCAGGGCGATTTGCGCTGCCAGCACTCGAACAACCGATACCGCGAGGCGTGGCAGTGCGGGGATCGAATGACGTCGAGCCAGATGGCCGCTTGGGGCTTCGCAGTCTGGCGCATCTCGACCGCCCTGACCTGAGTCGTCTTCGCAGGAGGTGTGAAGAGCATGAACGGAAGACCCCGGCGGATGCTGAGAAGAAGGAAGAAGCTCTCGTTTGCCATTGCGGCTGCTGCGCTGCTTGCCGTGTCGCTTGGCGTTGTGATCTTCGCAGGAGGAGCAGCCGGAGAGCCAAGCGATGAAGACATGAAGGCAGTCTCCCGGCTGATCAGTGAGGCCCAAGGCATCAAGCATGTCGCTTGGCCGCAGGCTCAACTTGCATCCGAGACGCTGTCGAGTTCGACGGAGCAGGCCCTCGAGACAAGTCAGCGGTCAGTCCTGCAAGATATTGGGACTGCCGAGTTCGCCGAGGAAGCGTACTTTAACTGGGCCGGTTTCTTGCAGGAGAGCCGCGATGCCGATGGCATCATCACGGTGGAGAACGAGTTCAAGGTCATGAGCGTTGACGTCACGGGGACCGACAAGGATGGCAACCTCGTTGTACGCGCAATGGTCTGGAGCGGCGAAACGAGAGGCTCGTGGTCAGATGAGGAGGCCCAGCTCGTCTCGGTCAGCACGGTTGATTGCACTCCTGTGTGGGAGTACGCAGTCTGCCTGCAGGATGGCGAGTGGAGACTCATGAGAGAGCGGCTTGTCGAGTTGTCTGAGGACGTCTCTCTCGAGGAGTACGGACCCGACACGCCGCATGAACAAATGTCGGCTGGTGACTGAGAGCCGTCCATAGCATGGCTCGTGGAGAAGGGGCGGGACATCGGCCCCTTCTCCACGAGCCAGCCTCCTGATGCCGTCCTTGGTGCGATTGCGCGGCCGCCTGCATTCGGGATCGGTTGAGTCTCGGCCGGTGTGCGCGAGCAGGCCGCTGCTCAGAACGCGTGGCGCCCCTCGACCACGTCCTCGCCTTCGGGACCGCACGCGCCCCAGTGCTTGACCCGGACGACCCGCCACGCACCGTCGACCTGGCGCAGCGTGTACTCCTTGATGTTGGCGCCCTCGGCCCACACCCATTTGCTCGCGAAGACCCGGTGCGCGACGGCGTTGACCCGCCCGACGCGGTGTGCCTTGAAGACGCCGACCCGCACGATCAGACCGATCGGCAGCGTGTGGCGCACGAAGTCGAAGTAGACGATCTCGCCCCTCCAATTCGTCAGGACCACGGTGGGGTCGACTTCGTTGTCGTCGGAATACGCCTGGGCTGCCAGCTCCCCGTCGAAGGCCGCGAGCGCTTCGCCGGCGGCGTAGCGGGCGACTCTCGTGCGCAGCGTGACGGCGAGCGCGTGCTCCTGGGCGGGTGTCAGCGGCAGCCCGATGGTCGCCCCCTTCGGCCACGACACCTCGCGTGCGAGCTCGTACTCGAGGACGGTCGCCTTGACCTCGGTCTTCACGTCGCCGCTCGGCGGTAGCCAGACGATCAGGAAGGCCGCTGCGGCGACGGCCAGCACGCCGAGAAGGAGGGTGACGGCGGTGCGCCGACCGGAGAAGCCCGCGCGAACGGGGCAATCGACGGGGTCTTCACTCGGTGTCGGTCGTGACATCGACCTACCCCCCGGAGGCGCGACAGGCGGCTGACCCGGAGACTATAGCAGCCGCCAGCTCTCGGGTCTCAGCTGCACCGACTCGGGGGCCGTGAGCACCTTGTCCAGCGTGGACAGCATGAGGGCCTTGTCGCCGGGGAGGCGGCCGCCGACGGGCAGGTAGTTCGAGGCGTGATTGGAGCGGAAGAGGCAGTCGCCGACGTCGAGGTGGGCGACGATCTCGCGCAACTCGCGCAGCATGCCGATCTGGTCGGGCAGCACGACCTCGCCGGCGGCGACCTTGCGGTGCATCTCGGTGCCGGGGACCAGCATGAGGGTGAGGATGCCGATGTAGTCGGGGTCGATGGCGGAGAGGGCCTCGCCCGTCGCGCGCCCGTGCTCGAGAGAGCGGGCGCGCCCGGCGAGGCCGAGGATCGCGGTCACCGAAAGGCTGAGGCCGGCGTCCTTCGCGCGCCGGCAGCCCTCGATCTGCTCGGCCACGGTCATCCCCTTGTGGATGTCGGCGAGCGTCTGGTCGTCGCCCGACTCCAGGCCGAGGTAGAGCAGCGTCAGGCCGCGCTCGCGCAGCCCGGCGAGCTCTTCCACGTTCTTGGCGAGAAGGTTGCGCGCGTTGGCGTAGCTCGCCACGCGCCGCAGGCCGGGCAGCTCGCGGTGCAGCAGGTCGAGGATCTCGTGCAAGCGTCGCGGCGACAGCGCGAGGGCGTCGCCGTCGGCGAGGAAGACGCGCTCGACGCGGCGCTTCGCCGTCTCGGGCAGACCGGTCACGTCCTCGGCGATCTCCTCGAAGGGCCGCACCGCGAACGGCTTGTCGAGGTAGGTGCCGCAGAAATCGCAGGTGGCGTTGGAGCAGCCGTAGGTGACCTGCACGATCAGGCTGGAGGCCTCACTCGGAGGGCGGATCACGGAGCCGCGGTAGCGCACGCGGCGATTGTAGCAGGGCGCGGGCCGGGCGCCGCCGGCCGGCCCGCGCCCTGTCGGCCTTGACATTCATCCAAGCGGATGAAAGCGTGTGCCGGCGAGCGGGGGACGGCGCGCGCGGAATGCGCCGCCGGTGCCCGCACGGATATACTAGGCGCGTCACGCGCCCCGAGGTCGGCGCTCGGTCGTTCTCTACCGGGGACGACCTCTTTGTGAGCCCCGTGCGGAGGGGTCCGCAGCTGGGCGCGTCGCAGCCATCAAGGCCATCGAGCGATGGGCACTCGAACGGTTGGGAGGAGTCGACGGCTATGGCGAACGAGGAGTTCTACCAGGCGGCGATCCAGGCGATCCTCGACGCGGATCGCGCATCGGCCGAGGACGTGGCACAACGCGCCCTCGACGCAGGGCTCGGCCCCGCCGACATCATGCAGAACGGTTTCGTCAAGGGCATCCAGGAGATCGGCGAGCTCTTCGAGAGCGGCGAGGTCTTCCTGCCGGAGCTCATGATGGCGGCCGACGCCATGGCGGGCGCGACCGAGGTCACGAACGCGGCCCTCGAGGGCGGCGCCGCCGAGGCCAAGGGCAAGATCGTGATCGGCACCGTGCAGGGCGACGTGCACGACATCGGCAAGGCGATCGTGATCGCCTACCTGAAGGCCAACGGCTACGAGGTCACCGACCTCGGGCGCGACGTCGCCGCCGCGACCTTCATCGCCAAGGCCAAGGAGCTCGCGGTCGACGTGATCGGCATGAGCGCTCTCCTGACGACGACGATGGAGGAGCAGAAGAAGGTCCTCAAGGTCATCAAGGAGGAGGGACTCTCCTTCAAGACCGTGGTCGGCGGCGCCCCCTGCACGCAGCGCTGGGCCGACCAGATCGGCGCCGACGCCTACGCCGAGGACGCCAACGACGGCGTCAAGAAGATCGACGCGCTGCTGGGGAAGTAGGAGCGCGCCCAGACGTGTGATTTCCGGGTGGCGGGCCGCAGGCCCGCCCCCTTCGCGCCCCGGCGGCCCTGCGGGGTCGGCAGGGCGGCCCCGCAGAGAGGTGACCCTTGACCGCGCGTATCGATTGCGACCGCCTCGCCGCTCTCAGGGCGGGCGAAGACGAGCTCTTCGTCGCTCGCCACCCGCGCTCTCGCGAGCTCTTCGAGCGGGCGCAGGCGTACATGTTCGACGGCGTGCCCATGAACTGGATGACGCGCTGGTCCAGCTCCTTCCCGCAGTATGTCGAGGCGGCACGCGGTGCGCGCGTCACCTGCGTGGACGGCCACGAGTACGTCGACTTCTGCCTCGGCGACACCGGCTCCATGACCGGGCACTCACCCGAGGCGGCGGTGGCCGCGATCAGGGAGCAGGCCGGCCGCGGGATCACGACCATGCTGCCGACGGAGGACTCACTCTGGGTCGCCGGTGAGCTCACGCGGCGCTTCGGCCTGCGCTACTGGCAGGCGGCGCTGACGGCGACAGACGCCAACCGCTTCGCCGTGCGCCTCGCGCGTCACGTGACGAAGCGCCCCAAGATCCTCGTCTACAACTACTGCTACCACGGTTCGGTCGACGAGACCATCATCACGATCAACGACGGCGTCCCGGGGCCGAAGCCAGGCAACGTCGGCCCGGCCGTCGACCCGAGCCTGACCACCCGGGTCGTCGAGTGGAACGACGTGGGCGCTCTCGAGGAGGCGCTGGCGCCCGGGGATGTGGCCTGCGTGCTCGCCGAGCCGGCGCTGACCAACATCGGCATCGTCCTGCCGGACGACGGCTACCACGACGCCTTGCGTCGCGTCACGCGCGAGACCGGCACCCTGCTCGTCATCGACGAGACGCACACCATCTCCGCCGGGCCCGGCGGGTGCACCAGGGCGTGGGGGCTGGACCCCGACATGGTCACTTTGGGCAAGTCGATCGGCAGCGGCGTGCCGAGCGCCGTGTACGGGTTCGGCGAGAGCTTCGCCGACCTCATCCGGGCCGACTGGGACTACCACGCCGCCGACGTCGGCGGGGTCGGCGGCACGCTCGCCGGCAACGCTCTGAGTCTCGCCGCCATGCGCGCGACGCTCGGTGAGGTGCTCACCGAGCGGGCCTACGCGCACACTATCCCTCTGGCCGAGCGCTGGGCCGACGGCGTGCAGCGCGTGATCGACGAGTTCGAGCTGCCCTGGGTGGTCAAGCGTCTCGGCTGCCGGGCGGAGTACTGGCCGCGGCCTGTGGCGCCGCGCAACGGCGGCGAGGCCGCCGCGGCCGAGGACGAGGAACTGGACGGCTACCTGCACCTCTTCATGCTCAACCGCGGCATCCTCATGACCCCATTCCACAACATGGCGCTCATGGCGCCGCAGACCACGGTCGCCGACGTCGATCTGCACACCGCGGTCCTTCGTGAGGCGGCGCGAGCGCTCGTCGGCTGAGGGGGGTTTCGGGCTGCACGGCCCGCCCCCATCCATGGCCCGGGAGCGCCCTGCCTCAGATGTTGAGGCGCACGCCGTCGACGTACATGAGGCCGCGGCTGGCGCGCTCGATGCCGGTGAAGCCCTCGCGCGCCATGAGGAGGCGCTCGAGACCGAAGCCGAGACCGACCCAAGGCTCGAGGATGCCCCAGTTGGCGTCGAGCGGAAGAGGGCCGGCGGCGGCCGAGCAGACCTCGGCGCCGTCGATCTCGACGTCGAGCATCGGCCCGTAGACCTCCGAGACGGTGCGCACGATCGTGTACTTCTCGATGCCCGCCGCTCTGACGACGAGGGCGGCGAGCTCCTCGAGGCGGGCGCCGCACTCGGCCTGGGGCAGCCCCAGCTCGACGAGGTTCAGCATCGTGAACTCGTTGAGGTGCCGGCTGCCCTTCGAGTCGCGACGGAAGCACGGGCCGATCTCGAAGATGCCGAAGGGCCGGCTCCAGAGGCGGCCGAGACGGCGCAGCAGCGTGTAGAGGTTGGGCGCCAGCATCGGCCGCAGACAGCGCCCGTCCTCGAGCCAGAAGACCTGCTGCCGCAGCGCGTGGCCGTGCTCGATACCCATCTTCTCCAAGGCGTCGCTGCCGATGATGACGGGCGTGACCACCTGGACGAACCCGGCGTCCATGAGCGTGCGCCGCAGCTCGAGCTCGAGCTCCACGAGCTGCGGCGTGCGCCGGTGCGCTCGCAGGTCCTGCAGGCGCCCGCGGCCGGCGCGCGCGAGATCGTCCTCGACGCGCTTGAAGCCGGTGTCGCGCGCGACGACGGTGTCGAAGACGCGCTCCAGTTCGAGAGGATCGGCGCCGAGCTCGCGCAGGCGCTGCTCCTGCGTCGGGGTGAGACGGATCTCGTCGGGCATGCGCGCTCCGCTCGTCAAGCTCGTGTGCGGTCCGCTGCAGTCGCCTTCGGCGTGCAGGCGACGTAATCCAGCAGGCCTTGGGTCACGGCGACTGCGTACAGCTCGGCGCAGTCGGGCCGCGCCGCGACGGCCGCCTCACGAGGGTTCGTGAGGAAGAGCGGCTCGACCAGCACGGCGATCGCCTTGGGTTCGCGCAGCAGCGCGTAGTTGCGCCCGACGCTGCCGAGGTACCGGGTCCCCATCTCGTCGAGTCGCCCGCCGATGGCTTCGGCCAGGCGCCAGCCGTGCTCCGAGAAGTAGTGGCTGCGCTGGAAGTGGGTGCAGACGGCGCCGGCGGCGGACGGCTGCGCGGATCCGTTCAGGTGGAGCGAGACGACGAAGGTGGGATCAGAGGCGATCGCCGTCTCGGTGCGCTCGTACAGAGGGGTGGTCACGTCGCCGTCTCGCGTCAGCACGATCTGGCAGCCCTCGGCGCGCAGCAGTTCGGCGAGCCGCAGGCCGGCGGCCAGCGCGAGGTCCTTCTCGGGCGGTGCGCCCGCCGCCATGACTCCGATGTCACTGCCTCCGTGGCCGGGGTCGATGACGATCGTCTGGCCGGTCAGGCTGTCCACCGAGCTGTAGCCGAAATCACGCTCGGGGATCTTCTTGCCCTCCTGCCCGCTCTCGGCCTTGCGAAGGGCGCGCAGCGTGGTCAGCATGCGCGCACCGACGATGCCGTCGACCGCAAGTCCCGCGTTGCGCTGGAAGTCGAGGACGGCGCGCTCCACGTCGTCGTCGTAGACGCCGCGCTCGGGGCCGGCGTTGAAGCCCAGCAGGTTCAGCTTCACCTGAAGGGCGAGCACGTCGTCGCCGCGCAGGCTCGGGGCGCGCAGGTACAGGTGGCGATCGCCGAGCTCGTAGCCGCTCTCGACGAGCTCGCGCCAGGTGTTGGCCCCGACGATGCCGTCGGCGAGCAGTCCGCGGCGCTGCTGGAAGGCCCTGAGCGCGGCCTCCGTCTTGGGGCCGAAGAAGCCGTCGATGCCCTCCGTCCCGAGGTCGCTGCCCCGAGCGCGCAGGCGCAGCTGGACGTCGCCGACTTCTTTGCCGCGGTCGTTGCGATGGAGGTCGCGCACGGCGGGACCTCAGAGGACGGCGGTGCGCGCGCCGAGCGCGATCAGCAGGAGCACGCCGCCGCCGATCGCGAAGCGGTAGAGCACGAAGGGCACGAAGGTGTGACGCCGCAAGAAGGCGAGCAGGAACCAGATGGCCGCGAAGCCGCTCAGCGCCGCCGAGGCCATGCCGACGAGGAACGGCGCGACCATGCCGGACGGCAGGCCGTCCTGCGCGACGCCGATCCCCGAGTACAGTGCGGCCCCACCGATGATGGGGATGCTCATCAGAAACGAGAAGCGCGCGGCGGCCGCGCGCTTGAGCCCGATCAGCATCCCCACGACCATGGTGATGCCCGAGCGCGAGACGCCGGGCGAGAGCGCCAGCGCCTGCGAGACGCCGATCAGCAGCGCGCCGCGCCAGCGCAGGTCGTCGGTCTCGCGGACCTTGCGCGACCAGCGGTCGACGATCCACATGACGACACCGAAGACGATGAGCAGCGTGGCGATCAACCACGGCGCGCCGAGGATGTTGACGATCGTGTCCTCGAACAGCAGGCCGACGATGGCCGCCGGCACGATGCTGAGCAGGATGAGCCAGGCGAGGCGGCCCTCGGGCTCCTCGAGGCGACGGGTCGCCAGCGTGCGCACCCAGGCCGCGAGCAGGATCCCGATATCGCGCCAGAAGTAGATGACGAGCGCGATGAACGTGCCGAAGTGGAGCGCCACGTCGAAGGTCTTGTTGAGATCGGGGTTCTCGAGCAGGAACTCCCAGTCGAACAGCCACGGCACGAGGATCAGGTGCCCCGAGCTCGAGATCGGCAGGAACTCGGTCAGGCCCTGCACGATGCCGAGGATGATGGCTTGGAGCAGCGTCACGCGGACTCCCTTGTCGACAGCACGTCCGTGCGGAGTTTAGCGTACGGTAGACGCGCCGGCAGAACCGGAGCGCCCCGCGAGCGCCGGAGCTCGCCGGAGGGAGTTGAGCGCGCCGGGACGGTCCTGGGCCGTCCGGGATCAGGAGCAAGGAGGGGCCGTGGGCCAGAGAGTCGAAGTCCGGTGGAGGGGCGACGGCATGTACTTCGACGGGCGCTCCGTCGACGGCGCCGTGCAGCTCGCGTCGAAGCTTGACGGCGAGGGCGCGGGCATGAGCCCCATGCAACTGCTCGCCGTGGCTCTCGGGGCGTGCACCGGCATGGATGTCGTCTCCATCCTCGGGAAGATGCGCCAACCCCTCGACGGCCTCTGGATCGAGGTCGAGGGCGAGCAGCCAGACGAGCACCCGCGCCGGTACACCGCCCTGACGCTCACCTATCACGTGCGCGGCGCGGTGGACGAGGCGAAGCTGCGCCGCGCCATCGAGCTCTCCGAGACCAAGTTCTGCTCGGTGAGGGCGTCCCTGGCCATGGACGTGCAGGTCGAGTCGCGCTACGACATCGAGACCTAGTTCTCACTGCACCGACCGTGTTTACATGGAGTGGGGCGGCCGCTAGTATCGAGGCGACCCCCTTGGAGGTACTGAGTGGATCGGGACCACGAGCTCGCCGCCGTGCTCGCCGACGACACGCGATATGCGATCTTCAGGTCGATCGCCGAGCGCCCGGGCCGCGAGGTCACCGTGGCCGAGGTGGCCGACCGCTTCCACCTCCATCCGAACGTCGCTCGCATGCACCTCGCCAAGCTGGAGCAGGCGGGCTTCCTCGTCACCGGGCTCCGCAGGACGACGGGGGGCGGGCGTCCCGCCAGGCTCTACCGTCTCAGCGAGCGGGTGATCTCGTTCGGCTTCCCGCCGCGCCGCTACGAGCTGCTCTCGAGGCTCGCGCTCCGCGCGCTGGGCGACAACCGGCTCACCGGTGAGGTACGGGGGGCCTGCCACGACACGGGGGTCGCCGAGGGGCGCCAGGCCGTGGCGAGCCACGGGGGTCCGCCCGACGACCGTGATGCCGCCGCCCGCTTGGTCACCCAAGTGGCCGAAGAGCAGGGGCTGCTGCCCGAGGTCCGGTGGGACGACGGGCGTCTCCGGCTCACCGTGCGCAACTGTGCCTTCCGCGAGCTGTCGGACGCCGACCCGGAGCTCGTCTGCGGCATGCACCGTGCCTTCCTCGAAGGCCTCCTCGAGGTCATCCTCGGGCCGTTGGGGGCCATCGCGTGCTCCGACGAAGACGGGCGACTCAGCCACGGCGACGATCGCTGCACGCTCGTGTGTACGCTCAAGCCGTGACGCCGCCGATGGGGCGTCGGCGAGGCGGCAGCGCCGTCGCGCCGTCGCCGTCGCGCCTGTGATACGGTACCGCGCGGTCGAGGCACGAGAGGGATCGGTGGGACGACGACGGGCTCTCCGGCGGTCGCCATGCGATACCGCGTGGCGTCGTCCGTGTGAAGGGGTGACGCGGTGGGCGTGAATGATGTGGAGCTCGGGCTGATCGCCGCCGTGCTCGAGCGCGCTCTTGCGCGCGGCGGCGAGTTCGCCGAGGTCTACGTCGAGGAGCGCGACGGCCTCACCCTGCGACTCGAGGACCGCCGTCTCGAGCAGACGAGCGGCGGGCGCGACTTCGGCGCGGCCGTGAGGCTGCTCGACGGGGAGCGCACCTTCTACGCCTACAGCGACGTGGTCGACGAGGCCGGCCTGACGGCGGCCGCCGACGCCGTCGCCGCGGCGCTGCGCGGCGGGGGCGGGTCGGCTCCCGTCGTCGAGCTCGGTCCGGTCCAGTCCCGGCCCGGAGCCCATCCCGTCCTCGTACCGCCGGAGACGGTCGACATCCGCCGCAAGGCCGACCTGCTGCGCGCCGCCGACGACGAGGCGCGAGCGGCCGGCGGCGAGATCGCGCAGGTCATCGCCGCCTACGCCGACGCGCGCCAGCGCGTGCTGATCGCCAACTCGGTCGGCGACCTCGTGCGCGACGACCGCACGCGCACGCGCGTCAGCGTGCAGTGCGTGGCGCGCCGCGGGGAGGTGATCCAGACCGGCCACGAGACGCTCGGTGGCAGCTGCGGTTTCGAGCTCCTCGGCCAGCCCGGAGTCCTGGCTGTCGCCCGCGAGGCGGCCGGCAGGGCACTCATCATGCTCGACTCGAAGCCGGCGCCCGTCGGACTCATGCCGGTCGTGCTCGCCAACGGTTTCGGCGGCACTCTCTTCCACGAGGCGTGTGGCCACGGGCTCGAAGCCGACGCCGTGGCCAAGGACGCGAGCATCTACGCGGGCCGGATGGGCCACGAGATCGCGGCCGCGATCGTGGATGCCTACGACGACGGGGCCGTGAGCAACGGCTGGGGTTCTGCCGCCTTCGACGACGAGGGTGTGGCGACGCGCCGCACTCAGGTCATCGAAGGCGGCCGGTTGACGGGCTACCTGTACGACCGGCTGCGCGCCCGGCAGGCGGGCGTGCAATCGACAGGCAACGGCCGCCGGCAGTCGTTCCGCCATGTGCCGATCCCCCGCATGACGACGACCTACATCGCTCCCGGCGCCGCGACCCCAGACGCCATCATCGCGGCGACGCCCCGCGGGTTCTACGCAAAGAGCCTCGCCGGCGGGCAGGTCGAGCCGGCGAGCGGCAACTTCGTCTTCGGCGTCGCCGAGGGCTACCTCATCGAGGACGGCCGCGTCACGACGCCGCTGCGCGGCGCCACCCTGGTCGGCAACGGGATCGACATCCTGATGAAGATCGACATGATCGCCGGTGACTTCGAGGTCAAGTCCGGCATCTGCGGCAAGGACGGCCAGGGCGTGCCCGTCGGCACCGGCCAGGCCACCCTTCGCATCGCCGAGATGACGGTCGGGGGGACGGGCTGATGTTCGAGCTGCTGGACGCCGCCCTCGAGCGGGCCGCCGCCCTGGGCGAGGCCGCCGTCGAGGTCTACGCGGAGCGCTCGACGTCGCGCCGCGTGAAGGTCTATGGCGGCGAGGTCGAGCAGCTCACGTCGGCGCGCCGCGCCGGCCTCGGCGTGCGTGTCGTGCGCGACGGTTCGGCCGGCTACGCCTACACCTCGGAGCTGTCGCCGCAGGGCGTCGAGATCGTCGTGCGGCGCGCCTTCGACCACGCCGCGGTGAGCGACCGCGACGACTTCGTGGCGCTGCCCGAGCCCGGCGGCCCACCCGCCGACGTTGACCCGTACGACGCGCGCGTCGAGGGCGTGAGCGACGACGCGCGCATCGAGCTCGCGCTCGCCGTCGAGGCGGCGGCGCGCGCCGCCGACCCGCGCGTCAAGACCGTCGAGGACACGATCTACGCCGACGGCGAGGGCGACGTCTTCCTCGCCAGCAGCATGGGGGTGCGCGGCAGCTACCGCGCGAGCCAGTGCTACGCGTTCGCCTACGTGCTCGCCGAGGCCGGCGGGCAGGTCGAGACCGGTGTCTCCTACACCGTCGGGCGCGCCCTGCCCGACCTCGAGCCCGAGGCGTGCGGCGCCGAGGCCGCGGCACGGGCGTGCCGCCTGCTCGGCGCCCGCAAGTGCCCCTCGATGCAGGCGACGGTCGTGCTCGACCCGTTCGTCGCCGCCGGCGTGATCGGCGTGCTCAGCTCGGCGCTCACCGCCGACGCCGTCCAGAAGGGGCGCTCGCTCTTCGCGGGGCGCGAGGGAGAGACCGTCGCGGCGGCGGCCTTCTCGCTGACCGACGACGGCCGCCACCCCGACGGGCTCGACAGCACTCCGTTCGACGGCGAGGGCACGCCGAGCCAGCGCACGCCGCTCGTTGCCGACGGCGTCCTCCAAGGCTTCTTGTACGACACGTACACCGCTCGCAAGGCGAGTCGCGCCTCGACCGGCAACGGGCTGCGCGGTTCCTACCAGTCGCTGCCCGGAGTGTTCCCGACGAACCTGCTCGTCGAGGGCGTCACGACGCCGGTCGATGATATCGTCGCGGGCATCGAGCGCGGCGTGCTCGTCACCGACGCTGTCGGTGTGCACTCGGGCGCCAATCCCGTGTCCGGAGAGTTCTCCGTCGGCATCAGCGGCGTCCTCATCGAGAGCGGGCGGCTGACGACGCCCGTGCGCGAGATCACGCTCGCCGGCGACCTGCTCTCCATGCTGCTCCGGGTGGTCGCTCTCGGGGACGACGCCCGCTGGGTGCCGGGCGGGAGCATCCTGACGCCATCGATCGCCATCGAGGGCATGGCGATCGGCGGGACCTGACCTGTACGCCGGTCGCGCACGACCGGTTGAACGACCGGGAGACGGAGGAGGACACGCACGTGGATGACCTCGGCCAGCGCCTGCTGGCGGCCAGCTACCTGGAGGGCGACTTCGTGCTGCGCTCCGGACGCCGTAGCCGCTTCTACCTCGACAAGTACCTCTTCGAGACGAAGCCCGACCTGCTGCGCGACATCGCGAAGGGGCTCGCCCTGAAGCTCCCGGCCTACGGGCCGTTCGACCTGCTGGCCGGGCCCGAGCTCGGCGCCGTGGCCTTGGTGACCGCGGTGGCGCTCGAGTCGGGCACGCCGTTCGTGATCGTGCGCAAGGGCGCCAAGGGGTACGGCACCGACAAGGCGATGGAGGGCAGGTCCGAGCCCGGCCAGCGCGTCGTCATGGTCGAGGACGTCGTCACCTCGGGAGGCGCCGCGCTGCAGGCCGCCGAGCGTTTGCGCGAGGCGGGTCTCGAGGTCGTGGCGCTGCTCTGCGTCGTCGACCGCGAGGAGGGCGGCCGGGCCGAGATCGAGGCCGGCGGACTCACCTTCGACCCTCTGTTCACGGCGACGTCGCTGGGGATCAAGAAGCCCGACTGAGTCAGGCCACGACCCGCAGGGTCCGCAAGCTGAGGTCCTCGGGGCCGTGTACCTTGAGGCGCACGGCCGAGGCGCGCTGCAGATAGACGACCGTCTCGGCGGTGATCTCCTCGCCTGGTCCGAGTGCGGGGATGCCGGGGGGATAGGGCGTGACGATCTCGGCGCTCACGCGGCCCGCGCACTCCTCGATCGGGAGCGCGACGGACGGCGCGAAGAACGCCTCGCGCGGGGTGACGACTTGGCGGGTGAAGGCGGGCGGTCTCAGCTCGTGCCATCGCGCCGCGGTATCGCGCCGCTCCGCACTCACCGACCGCCCCGCGAGGTCACGCAGTGCCGCGACGAGCACGCGCATGTCGTCCATCGAGTCGCCGTGCGTCACGTTGAGGATGATCGCCAGCGGGTCCGCCGCCTCGACGGCCACGCCGTAGTCGTCGCGCAGTGTGGTCTCGAGCTCGAAGCCGCTGAGGCCGAGACCGAGCGCCGAGATCGTGAGCCGCGTGGGATCGAACGCGGCCACCCCCTCGGCCTGCAGGACCTCGCGTCCGAGGCAGCGCAGCCCGGCGATCTCGCCGATGTCGCCGCGGGCCCACTCGGCACAGGCGATGGCCCCGCGCCACAGCTCCGCCCCGCGCGTGGCCATCTGCTGGCGGGCGGCGTCGATCGAGGCGTAGATCAGCACCTGAGGGCTCGTGCTCTGCGTCATCTTCACCATGCCCTCGAGACGCGCCAGGTTGAGGTGCGCGCCGCGGGCGAGCAGCACCGCCGACTGCGTGATCCCGCTGATCAGCTTGTGGGTGCTGACGACGCAGGCGTCGGCGCCGGCCGTCATCGCGTCGACGGGGAGTTCGGGGCAGAAACGCAGGTGCGGGCCCCAGGCCTGGTCGACGATGAAGGGCACTCCGGCGGCGCGAGCCGCCGCGGCGATGCCGGGCAGATCAGCGGCGAGTCCGTTGTAGGTCGGCGAGGTCACGAACAGCGCCTTGGCGTCCGGGTGGGCGCGCAAGGCGGCCGTGGCTTGGGCGACGCTGACGTTCAGTGGGATGCCCCAGTCAGAGTCGACGGCGGGCTCCAGGTAGCAGGGCATCGCCCCCGAGTAGATGAGCGCGGCGAGCAGCGACTTGTGCGCGTTGCGCGGCACGATCACGGTGTCGCTGGGCCCCGCCACGGTAAGCGCCAGGGCGTGCACGCCGCTCGTCGAACCGTTCACCAGGAAGTGGCAGCGGTCGGCGCCCCAGGCCTCGGCGGCGTAGTCCTCGGCGAGGCGGATCAGACCGACGGACTCCCGCGTGTCCTCGACGGCTCCGGCCATGGCGACGTCGGCCTGGAGACAGGCCTCGCCGAGCAGTTCGCGCAGCTTGGGCGGCGCTCCCCTGCCGAGCTTGTGTCCGGGCGTGTGGAAGGGCGTGAAGCCTCGCCGGCGGTAGGCGAGGACGGCGTCGATGTAGGGGGTCGCCTCTTGGTCGTGCGGCATGGCTTCTCCTGTCGTCCAGCAGTGGCTCGGGCGGGACGTCCTCGCCCGGGCCGGCGACGCCGAGTCTATCAGCGACACACGCGGGGCACGTCGCGAGAGAGCGACGGGGTCGGCGCCCGAAGTGACGCGCACCCGGTCACTCCGGTGCCTCCGGTGATACACTGGGTAGCGGTTTGCAGGAGAAACACGAGCATCGGGAGACAAACATCAAGTTCGACTCGACGGTGAGAGTTCGCTTCGCACCGAGCCCTACGGGCCCGCTGCACGTCGGCTCGGCCCGGACGGCCCTCTTCAACTGGCTCTTCGCGCGCCACCACGGGGGCGTCGTCGTGCTGCGCATCGACGACACTGACCCGGCGCGCTCGGAGAGCCGCTTCGAGGCCATGATCCTCGAGGACCTGCGCTGGCTCGGTCTCGACTGGGACGAGGGGCCAGACACCGGAGGCCCCGTCGGGCCCTACAGGCAGAGCGAGCGCCTCGAGCGCTATCGGACCGCGGCACGGTCGCTCGTCGAGTCCGGCGCCGCATACCACTGCTTCTGCCCGGAGGAGCGTCTGAAGGCGCTGCGCGAGGAGCAGCGGCGCGCGGGTGTCACGCCGCGCTACGACCGGCGCTGCGCCGCGCTGTCGCGCGACGAGGTCGGCGGCCGGCTCGCCGCGGGCGAGCCGGCCGCCGTCCGCTTCGAGGTGCCCTCCGCCGAGATCGTCGTCGACGATTTGCTGCGCGGGCCGGTCACTGTCGGCGCCGGTGCCCTCGGCGACTTCATCATCCTGCGCTCCGACGGCGTGGCCGGCTATAACTTCGCGACCGCCGTCGACGATGGTGACATGGCGATCACGCACGTGATCCGTGGCGACGACCACCTCACGAACACCGCGCGCCACCTGCTGCTGTCGCGCGCGCTCGGCGCGCAGGCGCCGCGCTACGCGCATCACGGCATGATCCTCGACGCCGAGGGCGGCAAGCTCTCGAAGCGGCACGGAGCCACTTCGGTCGGCGAGTTCCGCGAGCTCGGCTACCTGCCCGAGGCGCTCGTCAACTATCTCGCGCTGCTCTCGTGGTCGCACGGCGAGGACGAGCTCCTCGCCCGCGAGCGTCTGGTGGGCGAGTTCGACCTCGAGGGTCTCTCGACGAGCGCCGCGGTCTTCGATCGCGCCAAGCTGGACTGGCTGGCGCACGAGCACGTCATGCGCCTCGACCCACAAGAGCACGCACGGCGCTTCGCCGAGCGACTGCCGCAGTCCACGCCACCGCCGGCGACGGCTGCCCTGGCGGCCGCGTCCCAGCCGTCGCTCTCCACGTACGGCGAGGCGCCGGCCTTCGCGGCCGCCGTGCTCGACACGCCCACGCTCGAGGCGGCCGCGCTCGCGCTCGTCGCCGGCGCGCGGCCGCAGATCGAGTACTTCGTCGGGGCGCGGGCGGCGGCCGCGTGGCTCGATCCCGCCGCCGCCCGCGCCCTTCTCTCCGCGTACCGCGAGTGGGGCGCCGGGCAGGGACTGTCCCCGAAGTCGCTGCTGATGCCGCTGCGCGTCGCGCTGACCGGTCGGGAGCACGGCCCGGAGCTTCACTTCGTGCTCGCCGCTCTCGACCGCGCGACGACGGTCGCGCGCCTGCGCGAGGCGCTCGACCGCGCCGATCCGGCGAGCCCGACCGTCCCATCGTCATCCTCCAAGGGAGCCCGACCATGATCCGACTGTTCAACTCTCTCTCGCGCCAGAAGGAGGAGTTCCTCCCCCGCGAAGAGGGCAAGGTCGGCATCTACTGCTGCGGGCCCACGGTGTACAACCTCGTGCACGTCGGCAACGCGCGCCCGTACGTCACCTTCGCCGTGCTGCGCTCGTGGCTCCGCCACCGGGGCTACGAGGTGACGCTGGTCGAGAACATCACCGACGTCGACGACAAGATCATCGCCAAGGCGCAGGCGGAGGGCCGCAGCGCCGTCGAGATCGCCGACGAGTTCACGGCCGCCTACCACGACGACATGGGCCGCCTCGGCGACGCCCTGCGGCCCGACGTGGAGCCGCTGGCCACCGAGACCATCGCCGAGATCGTCGACCTCTGCGGCCAGCTGGTCGCGTCGGGTCACGCGTACGAGGCCCGCGGCAGCGTCTACTTCCGCGTGCGCAGCTTCCCGGAGTACGGGAAGCTCTCGGGACAGCGCATCGAGGACCTCGAGGAGGGCGCCCGCGTCGATGCCGAGCCGGGCAAGGAGGACCCCCTCGACTTCGCCGTCTGGAAGGCGGCGAAGCCCGGCGAGCCGGCGTGGGAGAGCCCATGGGGGATCGGCCGGCCCGGCTGGCACATCGAGTGCTCGGCCATGGGGCTGCGCTACCTGGGCGCCGGATTCGACGTGCACGGCGGCGGCCGCGATCTCATCTTTCCCCACCACGAGAACGAGATCGCGCAGAGCGAGGCGGTCGGGCTGCCCTTCGCGCGCGTCTGGATGCACAACGGCATGATCCGCTCCGAGGGCGCGAAGATGGCCAAGTCGGTCGGCAACATCTTCCTCCTGCGTGAGGTGCTCGACCGCTACGGGCCGGCGGTGCTGCTCATGTACTTCCTGACGACGCACTACCGCAGCCCGCTCGAGTTCTCCATCGAGAAGCTCGATGAGGCCAAGGCCGCCTCTCACCGCTTGGTCGACGCGTTGGCGACCGCGCAATTCAGGGTCGAGACGGCCGGACAGGCCGTCGCGCGCGGCGAGGTGGCCGGCCTGCGCGACGAGGTCGCGCGGGCACGGGAGGCCTTCGCCGCGCACATGGACGACGACCTCAACACGGCAGCCGCCATCGGCGAGCTCTTCGGCCTTGCGGCCGCGATGTTCAGGCACCTGCGCGCCGTCGACGCCGGCGGCGAGCCGCTCGACGTCGAGTCGGTCGCGGCCGTCCGCGACACGATCGCGGAGTCGCTGGAGGCGCTGATGATCCCGGTACCGGTCGTCGCGCATGGCGCGGCGACGCTGACGTCCGGTGTGCAGGCAGAAGCTGTCGGCGTCGTGACGCCCGGCGGCGCGGATGCGCCGGTCGCGGACGGCACAGGCGCGACGGCATCGGTCGGTCTCAGCGGCGCCGGCACGGTCGAGGGCCCGGCGGCCGAGAGCTGCGCCACCGGCCATGTTGCTCTGCCCCCGGCCGCGCGCCTCGCCGAGGAAGGTCGCTGGGAGGACATAGAGCTCGTCTACGTCGAGCGGCTCGGTTGTGACGACGCCTCCTACGCCTGCGCGCTCCGCGACCACTACCGGGCCGCGAAGGACTGGGTCAAGGCGGATCTGGTGAGGGATGCCCTGTCCGCCGCCGGGTTCGAGGCGCGCGACACGCCACAGGGCACTCATGTGACGAAGCGATCCTGAGGGGGCGGGCGGCCGCGATGCGGAAGAGTCGAAAGCTGCGAGGTCTGTGATGGAGTGGCTGTATGGTCGGCAGGTGGTGGCGACGGCGCTGGGCGCCGGGGTAAGGCGCCGGCCCAGTCGGCTCGCCGGGACGCCTGCCGCCCTGCACGCGCTCGGCGCCCGCGTCCCCGGCGGGCTCGACGTCGAGACGGTCGACGAGCGCGAGCTCGAGCGGCTGACCCGGTCGGGCGAGCACCAGGGCGTGGCCGTGCTCGTCGGCGACTATCCCTACGTGCGCGCCCAGGACCTGCTCGGGGCGGACCTCCTGATCGTGCTCGACGAGATCAGCGACCCGCATAACCTCGGCGCCGTCGCGCGCAGCGCGCTCGCCGCCGGCGCCGCCGGCCTCGTCATCCCTCGACATCGCGCGGCCCATGTCACGCCCGCGGCCGTCAAGGCGTCGGCCGGCACCCTCGAGTTGCTCCCGGTCGCGGTCGTGCCGAACGTGGTCGCCTTCCTCAAGCAGGCAAAGAAGGCCGGCCTCTGGGTCTACGGGGCGGCCGGCGACGTCTCGTGCTCCTACGTCGAGCTCGACCTGTGCGACCGGTCGGTCCTGGTGTTCGGCTCGGAGGGTCGCGGGCTGCGGCCGCTCGTGGCGCGGGCGTGCGACGCGCTCGCGACCATCCCGATGGAACCTCAGGTCCAGAGCCTCAACGTCAGTGTCGCCGCCGCCGTCTTCCTCTTCGAGGCAAGGCGGCAACGCGCCGCCGCCGCTCCGCCGGGCGGCGCGCCGTGAGTCGCACCCTCTACATCGTCGACGGCTACAACGTGCTGCACTACCTCTTCCCGGGTGTCGGGCGGGACGAGCTCTTCGCACGCCGTGACTGGCTGCTCGACCGTCTCGCCGGCTACGTCGCGCTGCGCGGCGCCGGCGTCGCGCTCGTCTTCGACGGGCACGGCCCCGAGAGCACGAGCACACGGCCCATCGCCGGCGCCGATATCGAGGTGGCGTTCGCGGGAGGCCGCTTCACGGCCGACACCCTGATCGCACGCCGCATCGCTTCGCAGGCTCCCGATACGGCGGTGATCGTGGTCAGCGCGGACCAGGAGGTGCAGCGGACGGCCTCGCGCGCGGGGGTGCTTCGTATGACGCCTCGCGAGCTGGCTGCCGAGCTCGCCGACAGGCCCGCTGAGCTCGTCGACAGAAATTCCTTCGGGCAGGCACTTGACTCTGCCTCAGACTCCCATACAATGCGCTCACGGCTTGAGGATAAAGTAGACCCTGAGACTTTGCGTAAGCTGCATCGTCTCAGGGGCGGATCCTGAGACGGCCGGGCCGCTGCGGTGGATGGGCCGTATGCGGGGCAATCGCGCACGGAGGTGGGGATGAAAGCGTCGCGGCAGGTCGCGTCCGGGCGCAGTACGACTCACTCGCAGAACCCTCAACCCTTCAGCGAGAGTTCAGATTACGGCTTGGTGTGCGCCTATAGGCACGGCAGCCAGCCAGCCCTCGACACCCTGATGCTTCGCTACCACCAGTTCGTGCGCCTCAAGGCGAGTTCGTACTTCTTGGCGGGCGGCGACGGTGAGGACCTGATCCAGGAGGGCATGCTCGGGCTCTACAAGGCGGTGCGCGACTACCGCAACGACCGCCTGGCGTCCTTCCGCAGCTTCGCCGAGCTCTGCATCACGAGACAGATCATCACGGCGATCAAGACGGCGACCCGGCAGAAGCACCACCCGCTCAACGGCTACCTCTCGTTCAGCCAGACGCCGGGCGACGCCTCCGACGACGGCGACTGCTCGCTGGCCGACATCTTGCCGGGGCCGACCTCGCACGACCCCGTGTTCCAGGTGATCTCCTCCGAAGAGGTCGCCAGTCTCACGGCATGCCTCACGCACATGCTGTCGGAGTTGGAGAGCCGCGTCCTGCGCCTGTATCTGCAGGGGTTGTCCTACGAGCGTATCGCCGGCCGGCTCGACTGCGACTGCAAGACCGTCGACAACGCTCTGCAGCGCATCAAGCGCAAAGTCGACCAGCATCTCGAGAGCCGCAAGGTCATCGATTAGGGCGAGACGCCGAAAGGGCCGCGACCTCGGTGGAGGTCGCGGCCCTTTCGGCGTCTCGCCGCGGTTCTTCCCGTCAGAAGGTCGTCAGGCTGACGTCGTGGCCCTGCTGCTGGACCAGAAGCTTGAAGTCGTGCGGGCTCGTGGCGACCTGCGCCGCGTCGCTCAGCGTGATCAGGCCCTGCTCGTACAGCTTGAGCAGCGCCTGGTCGAAGGTCTGCATCCCGTAGAAGTCGCCTTCCTTGATGGCGTCGTGCACGAGCATCGCCTGGTCGGGATCGAGGATGAAGTCCCTGATGCGGTTGGTCGTGATCATGATCTCGATGGCGGGGACGCGGCCCTGCCCGTCCGCGCATTGCAGGAGGCGCTGCGAGACGATGCCCCTCAGCGTGCCGGCCAGCATGATGCGCACCTGCTTCTGCTGGTGCAGGGGGAAGAAGTCGATGATGCGGTTGATGGTCTCGGTCGCGTCGATGGTGTGCAGCGTGCTCATCACGAAGTGCCCGGTCTGGGCTGCGGTGAGCGCCGCGGCCACCGTGTCGGTATCGCGCATCTCGCCGATGAAGATGACGTCGGGGTCCTGGCGAAGCACGTACTTGAGCGCGCTCGCGTAGGTCTCGGTGTCGAGCCCGATCTCGCGCTGGTTGATGATCGCCTTGTGATCCTGGTGCAGCACTTCGATCGGATCCTCGATGGTGACGATGTGGCGCCGCATGGTCGCGTTGATGTGGTCGATCATGGCAGCCAGGGTGGTCGTCTTGCCGGACCCCGTGGTGCCGGTGACGAGCATCATCCCGCGTGGCTCGAGCGCGAGGCGCTTGAGGATCTCGGGCAGGTGCAGCTCCTCGAACGAAGGGATCTTGGTCGTCACCTGTCGCATCGCGATGCTGATACTGCCGCGTTGGCGGTACACGTTCACGCGGAAGCGCCCGAGGTCGGGGGCGGAATAGGCGAAGTCGATCTCGTTGTGCTCCGAGAAGCGCCGGATCTGCTTGTCGGTCATGATCGAGGCGGCGACGTCCTTCGTGTCCTCCGGCGTGAGGGGCGGCTCGTTCATGAGCGCCAGCTCGCCGTCGACACGCAGGACTGGGGGGCTGCCGGCCTTGATGTGCAGGTCTGAGGCGTTGCGCCCGATCATGTCGCGGAGCAGATCGTCTATGGGTCTCACGTGACTCCCCCGAAGGTCGTGTGTGGTCGCCACTCCCCTTTGTCGTCAGATTGGGCGAAAGCCTTACCCTTTTCTGGGCTGGGTGAGCGTGAGGGGGGAGTCGAGGATGGGCGCGCCACCGGCGAGCTGCGCGCGGTGCCCGGTGCGAGCCGGCGCTCCAAACGGTATTCTGAGCGGCCCCCGGGGAGGGCGAAGGCTCAGGGACGGCCGCCGATCCAGGCGCCGTCGTAGAGCACGCCCGTGGTGACCTGTCCGGCGGAGCTGGAGGCGTGCACGATCTGTCCGCCGCCCATGTAGATCGCGACGTGACTCGAGTAGGCCGGCGTGCCGAAGAACACGAGGTCGCCGGGCTGCAGGGCACTGAGGGGCACGTCGGTCGTCACTGCCGCCTGCAGGGTCGCGGAGTGCGGCAGGCTGTACCCGATCTGCGCGTAGCAGAACATGGTGAGACCGGAGCAGTCGAAGCCCGCCGGAGTCGCCCCGCCGTAGACATAGGGGACGCCGAGGTAGCGCAGCGCGATGGCGACGACCTCGGAGTGTCCGCTGCCGCCCGGGTCTGCCGGCTGCGGATACACGCCGGTCGTCGCGGCGGCGCGCGCCGCCGCGGCGGCCGCGGCCTCTTCGCGCAGGCGGTCGATGTCGCCCGTCAGCCTGCTCTCGAGCTGTTCGAGCCGGGCTTGGAGGGCGAGCAGCTTGTCCTTCTGCGCGGTGCGCTCGGCGACGAGCCGGGCCGCCTCATCCTTGTCGGCGGCGAGCTTGAGGCGGCGGTCCTTGATGTCGCGCTCGTAGGCGGCGATCGCCGTGACGGTGTCGACGTCGGAGTCGCCCAGGCGCCGCATGAGATCGAGCTGCGAGACGAGCTCGTCGAAGCTCGAGCTCGAGAAGAGGACGTCCACGAAGTCGACGCCGCGAGCCTTGTAGAGGAGCCGCGCACGCTGTGAGAGTTGCGTCTTTGCCATCTCGCGGTTGTACTCGGCCACGTCGAGCAGGTGCTCGTTCTCCCTGATGGCCGCCTTGACGTCGGCCAGCTGGGCCGTCGCCATGTTGTACTTCTCGACGGCCAGGTCGGCCTTCAGGTACACATCACCGAGCTTGGCCGTCACGCGGCGAAGCTCTGCCTTCTTCTCGCTGATCGACGTGCCGCCGGCGCTCGCAACGACGAGCAGCGACAGCAGTGCGATGGTGAGGGGGAGGAAGAGCCGAAAGCGGAGAAGTGCTGTCACGCGTCGTGTGCCGGTCATGCCTGCGTCTCCCTCCGGGAGCGTGGGCGGCGGGCGCGTTCTGGGCGTGCCGCTCTCAGGCTCAGCACTCTACACCTTGGGCCGGGGCTCGGCAACAGAGGGCGAGTCTCCACTGAGAGCCGGGAAATCGGCGCTCCGACGGCGGAAGGGCATGCTCCTTCGACGACCGGAGGACGCGCGCCGTGGGGCGAGATGACGGCGTGCGCCCGACGCGTCGCTCAGAAACGACCGCCGATCCAGGCGCCGCTGATCGATCCGTAACTCACGACGGCGCCCGTGTGCGGGGCGTGGATCATCTGTCCGCTACCGGTGTAGATGCCGACGTGGTAGCTGTACGAGGCGCTGCCGAAGAAGACGAGGTCGCCCGGCTGCAGAGCGTGGAGCGGCACGGGAGTGGACATCTTCTGCTGCAGCGTCGCCCCGTGCGGCAGGTAGACGCCGACCTGCGCGTAGCAGTACATGGTGAGACCGGAGCAGTCGAAGCCGGCGGGTGTGGCCCCGCCGTAGACGTACGGCACGCCGAGGTACCGCTGCGCGATGGCGACGACGGAGGAGTTGCCGGAGCCGCCGGGGTCGGGTGGCTCGTACGAGGTCGCGGTCGACGCCAGAGCGGCCTGCTGGGCCGCGGCGGCCGCCGCGGCGCGAGCCGCGGCGCGGGCCTCGGCCCTGAGGCCGCGCTATCTGGCGCTCGAGCTCATTCTGCATGCGCTCGAGCCGAGACTGGAGGGCGAGCACCTCGTCCTTCTTGGCGGCGCGCTCGGCGACGAGCCGGGCCGCCTCCTGCTTGTCGGCCTGCAGCTTGAGGCGGCGGTCCTTGATGTCGCGCTTGTACGCGGCGATCGACTTGACCGTGTCCACGTCGGAGTTGCCGATGCGCTCCATGAGCGCGAGCTGTGTGACCAGCTCGTCGAAGCTCGTGGTCGCGAAGAGGACGTCGACGAAGCCCTCGGCGCGCTGCTTGTACAGGTCGACGGCGCGCGCCTCGAGCTGGGCGTTGGCCAGCCCGAGGTTGTACTCGGCCACGTCGAGCAGATGCTCGTTCTCTCGGATGGCCGCCTTGACGTCGGTCAGCTGGGCCGTCGCCATGTTGTATTTCTCGACGGCCAGGTCGGCCTGACGGTAGACCTCACCGAGTCTCGCGCCGATCTCCTCGAGCTGCGCGCGCTTCTCGGAGAGAGGAGTGGCCGCGACCGGACCGGTCGACGTGACGCCGAAGAAGAGGGCGATGAGGAGGAGGATGAAGAGCGGCGCGATCCGTCGTGTGCCTGTCATGCATCGCCTCCTTGCGGGCGGGGAGCGCGCCCCCACGTCCTTGGTGAGGTGAGCCCTGGTAAGGCCAGCGCAGGTCTCAAGCCCGGAACCCTAGCATCCCTGATCTCCGTCGGCAAACGCCACGCGTGCGTTCGCGCGACCGACCGGCGTCCACGGCTGACACCGGGACGGGCGCGCCGGCAGTCGTGGTGTCGTCACGATAGCCGACGCTCTCGGTCTCCGCCGATTGCGTCAACCCCATCGACCTTGTAGCGTCAGCGTGGGGAGTGTCGCCGACCCGCGCGGGTGTGCGAGGTCGACGAAAAGGGGGGTACACCGATGCGGCATCAGCATGCAGACGCGCGATGACCGAGTCGCGCGTCCGCTCGACCGGCCGGCATCGCCGTGCGCCCCGGCGGCGGCGCGGGAAGGTGCGCGGGTGATGCCGTCTCTCCGGGTCGTCTCATCGCCGCCACACTCTCGTGAGGCGACTGCGACGGTCGCCGCCTGGTCCTCGACGGTCGTGTGGCTTCTCTTTGCCGTCTGGGTCTTCAACGCCGCCGACTTCGTGCTGACCGTGGACGCGCTCCGGTCGGGACGGGCCGAGGAGCTCAACCCGTTCATGGATGCGCTGTTCTCGTGGGGTCTGGTGCCGGTGGCGCTCTACAAGATCGGGGTCGTCACCGCCGGCCTCGCGGCTCTCTGGCTGCTCCGTCGCCACAAGGCCGCGTTGTACGCGGCCGCCGCGCTCGCATGCATGCTTGGGATCGTGGTGGTGTACCACATGGTTGGGCTCTGGCTCTACGGCATGTGAGCCGCGGGCGCCGGCCGGGGTCCTCCGGCTAGCGCGTCGTGGCGTCGCGGCTGGCGCCACGGCCGGCGCCGGGCGTCCAGCGCGGCAGCTTCAGGCCCTTGAGCGCCTTCATGAAGTCGCGGTTACCCCTGTCCTTGCGCCAGGTGCGCACGATCTTGATGCCCCAGCCTCGGTAGAGCAGGTGCTTCGCGCCCTCGAGCTTGACGAGCGCGCGCAGCCAGTTGCGCACCGAGTAGAAGCGCGCGTAGCCCCGCAGCACCGCCTTCTGCAGCTCGAACGGCGTCATGCCGGCCGGCTGGAAGACCACATGGTGGGCATCGTAGTGCTCCCAGCGGTGGTCGAAGATGCGCCCCTCGGCCTCGAGCTTCTCGAACTGCTGTGTCCCGGGCAGAGGTGTGAGGATGTTGAGCATCAGCGTGTCGATGTGATGGTCGAGGCAGAACGTGACGGTGTCGCGCACCGTCTGCACCGTGTCGGTGTCGGCGCCCAGCACGAACATGCCGTGAGAGTCGATGCGGTAGGTGTGGAGCGTGTCGACCGCCCGGACGATATCGGCGACGGTCTGCGCCTTGTCGTAGCCATCCAATGTCGCCTGGTCGACCGATTCGAGGCCAAGGTAGACGAGGTGACAGCCGCTGCGCTGCATGAGGTCGAGCAGCTCCGGGTCGCGCGCAACGTCGGTGCGGACCTGCGCCGACCACGGGATCACGAGGTCGCGCTCGATCATCATCTCGAGCAGACGCTTGAGCCGCTTGACGTCTGCGGCGAAGTTGTCGTCGGCGAAGAAGATCCGCTCCGGACGTTTGGTCTCGATCTCGGCGATGACGCTCTCGGCGCTGCGGATCCGGTAGCGGCGGCCGAACATGGCCGTGACCGAGCAGAAGTTGCAGGCGAAGGGGCAGCCCCAGCTCGTCATGATCGGGATGGTCGTGAGGCGTTCGTGCCCGACGATGAGATCGAGGTCGGGGAACGGGAGCTCGTCGAGGTCGGCGAGGCGCTCGCGGAGCGGATTGTGCACAGGGCCATCGGTGCCCACGAAGGAGAGTCCAGCGATGGTCTCGGGCGCACGCTCACCCGCGAGCAGTTCGATGAGCTCGAGCATGAGGGCCTCGCCGCCTTCACCGCGCGCCACGTAGTCGGCGTGCCCCAGGGCCTCGTCGGCCATGAAGGTGACGTGGGAGCCGCCCATGACCACCGGGATGCCGGCGGCCCGCAGCCGGTCTGCGAAGCCGTACCCTGCGGTCGCGGTGGACGTCGTCGTGGAGATGCCGACGATGTCGGCGCTCTCGACGTCGTCCCAGTCGATGGGGGCCATCTGCTGGCAGTACACGCGGGCGTCGTGACCGCGTTCGTTCAGAGCCGCCCCGATCATCGGCAGGCCGAGACGGGGAAGCAGGACTTTTGCATACACATGCATGCCTGGCGCGGCCGGTTCGATCAAACGGATCTTCATCGTCCTCCTCGGGGGTCCAACACCCTATTCTAGACCCAATGCTCCGCGGCGACACCACGCGTCATCGTTCTGCCGCAGCGGGTCGCGGCCGGGACGGGCGCTACGTGAGGGCCGCAAGCGCCGGGCGGGGGCGCGGTGACCGCCGCTTCCCGGTCCTCACGTCAACGCGGTGAGGAGCAGGTACGTGCCCGCCGCCATGCCCGCCGACGCGGGGAGGGTGAAGACCCAAGCGGTGACGATATTGCGCGCCACGCCCCAGCGCACAGCGTTCTTACGTTGCACCGAGCCGACGCCCATGATCGCCGCGGTGATGGTCTGGGTGGTGGAGATCGGCGCGCCGATGCTCGACGCGACCTGGATGACCAGGCCCGCCGTCGTCTCAGCGGCGAAGCCGTGGAGCGGTGTCAGTCGGATGACCCTGGAACCGAGGGTGTGGATGATCCGCCAGCCGCCCGAATAGGTGCCGATCGCGATCGTCGTGGCCGCCATGAGCATGATCCATAGAGGCACCTCGAACTCGGTGATCGATCCGTTGGCCAGAAGGGCCAGGGTCATCACGCCCATCGCGTTCTGCGAGTCGTTGCGGCCGTGGGCGAAGGCCATCCATGCGGCCGAGATCACCTGCAGGACGCGGAACGAGCGGTTGACGCGCGTCGGCGACCAGCGGCGTACCAGCCACATCAGGCCGGCCATCACGAAGTAGGCGGCGACGAAGCCGGCCAAGGGCGAGCCCACCATCGGGAGGATCACTTTGGTCATGAGCTTGTCCCACTGCACCATGCCGAGACCGCCCTCGACCAACGCCGCCCCGACGAGGCCGCCGACGAGGGCGTGCGAGGAGCTCGAGGGGATCCCGAAGTACCACGTGATGAGGTTCCAGGCCACGGCTCCGACGACGGCCGCGAACACGAGCTCAAGGGTGACGCCACCGGTGACATCGACGATGCCCTTGCCGACGGTCTTCGCCACCTCGGTGCTGTAGAGGGCGCCGGCGAGGTTGGCGACCGCCGCCATCAGCACCGCGTTGCGGGGCGAGAGGGCGCGCGTCGACACCGATGTGGCGATAGCGTTGGCGGTGTCGTGGAAGCCGTTGGTGTAGGCGTATCCGAGGCTGAACGCGAAGGTGAAGAGGAGGAGGACCACCGGAAGTCGACGTCAGCTGTGCTTGAGGACGATGCTCTCGATCACGTTGGCGACGTGCTCGCATTCGTCGATCGCCGACTCCAGGACTTCGTAGATGTCCTTCCACTTGATGATGTCCTTGGCGTCCATGTCGTCGTCGAAGAGCGCAGCGATCGCCTCGCGGACGATGCGGTCGCCCTCGTTCTCGAGGCTGTTGACGCTGATGACGCGCTCCATGAGGTCGGTGCGCTTCTCGAGGTCGTCAATGATCTGATGCAGGACGGCTGCAGCCTCGGCGATGACTTTCGCCTGGCGCTGCGCGTACTTGGTGGGCGCTTCGACGCGGTACAGGATCATCGCGTCGGTCGCCTCCTCGATGTTGTCGAGGACCTCGTCCATGGTGGCGACGAGGGCGTAGATGTCCTCGCGGTCGATGGGCGTGATGAACGAGCGGTTCAGCCGCTTGACGATGTCGTGCAGGATCTTGTCGCCGACGTGCTCGTGCTCGAGGATGGCCGCTCCGATCGACTTCGCCTGATCGTAGTCATCCATGAATTTGACGAGCAGCTGGGCGGCCTCGTCGAGGTTGGCCGCCAGCTCCGAGAAGAGACGGAAGTAGTCGTGCTCTTTCGGGACGAGGCTGAGCTTCACGAGGGATCCTTTCGCTGCCGACGACCCTGGCGCCGCGGACATGCTACAGGGGCATGCCCCTGTCACGCTACCGTGTGCGTTGCCGCGTTGGCAGCGTTGACAAGCCTTTGACGATGGTGGCTCTCATGCCACGCGTCGTAGAGGCCGAGGAAGGGCACGGAAGCCTTACGCGGTGCGGGCCGTTCGGGACCGACAAGGAGGTCCCAGGTGAAACGTTGGATGATGGTGGCGCTCGTGGTCGCGTTGGCCGCCGCCGTGGTCCCGGTCGCCATAGCCGGCACCGGCGGCTCGGGCGGCGACCGGTCGCAGTTCATGGTCGAAGGGATCGTCCAGACCGTCGTGCCGTGTGACGGTGGCCATCTGGTCACGGTGACGCCGACGACCGGGACCAAGGACGTGAAGGACATCGTCCGCAGCGGGCAGGCCATGACGGTCAAGCTGCCCGACGGCGTCTCGGTCGTCGAGTGCGTCCCGCCGCCCGGCGCCGTGGTGATCTCGCTGGACAAGGTCACGCCGGGGTGCAGGGTGATGGCGCGTGGCGTCATCGTTCGGAGCGATTCCGGAGTCGCGTACGTGGCCTTCAGCTTCCAGCTCATGTCGTACGCCCCCGCTCTTTGATCTGACCATATGCCTACCCCCGGAGGGGCGGCGGCGGGCGCGATGAGCGCCCGCCGCCGCCCCTCCGGGGGTTAGACTTGTTAAGCGATGTTCGGGCTCGGACCCGAAACGGCCCTCCGCGGCGTGCCGCCCTCTTGCATGCACCGTACTCCCTCGGATATGAGAACAGTCATGTTCGGCTGTGGCCGGTCGCGTGGGGCGGCCTGCCGATGGTCTTTCGATGAGGCCTGTGACGGGGCTCCGGTGCTCGGCGCCGGTCCTCTGACACGTGGGGGGAGATGCAGGCAGCCATGTTGGCCCGTGGGGAGAAGCCCGCCGCGACGTTCGCCTTGTGCGTTCGCCCAGCGGTGGCCGTCGGGGCTCCACGTCTCCGCCCAGTCATCATCCGCCAGACCGGCGCGTGGGCGTCGCCGGGTGGGGGAACGCGCGCAACGGAGGTGGGAGAGGTTGGCTGAAGTCGCGACCGTCCGTGACGAAGGCGAGAGACACCTTCGCCTGATACACCCCAGGGCCGCCGGACCGCTGCTCGTGGCTCCGATGGCCTTCTGGATGCTGGCGTTCTTCCTCGTGCCGCTCATCCTGATCATCCTGTACAGCTTCGGCACGCAGGGTGTCTATCAGAACGGTGTGAGTCTCGGTTTCAAGCTCGACTGGTACAGGCAGATCCTCTCCGACCCTTCGAGCCGCAAGGCCTTCATACTCACGATGCAGATGGTGCTGGTCAACACCATCGGCTGCCTGCTCATCGGCTACCCGCTCGCCTACTTCATCTCCGTCAAGTCGGGCAAGCGCAAGACCTTGTTCGTGCTGCTCATCATGCTGCCGTTCTGGACCAGCTTCCTCGTGCGCACCTACGCGTGGATCACGATCCTCAACAACAACGGGCTCCTCAACGGCTGGATGCAGTCCCTGGGCCTGATCGACGAGCCGATCACGATGCTCTACACGAACTTCGCGGTGTACCTCGTCCTCATCTACGACTATCTGCCGTTCATGGTGCTGCCGCTGTTCGTCGGCATCGAGAAGATCCACAAGTCCCTCTACGAGGCGTCCAAGGACCTCGGCGCCGGCAAGTGGACCACCCTGAGACGTGTCACGATCCCGTTGAGCATGCCGGGCATCTTCGCCGGCTGCATGCTGGTCGCGATCCCGACCACGGGTGAGTTCGTGGTGCCCCAGATCATCGGCGGCGGCAAGGTCGTGCTTTGGGGCTGGCTGATCTACACGGCGTTCACCGCCGGGCGCAACTGGCCGCTGGGCGCCGCGCTCTCCAACGTGCTGCTGGTGTTCATGCTCATCGTCGTCGGCCTGTACCTGCGGGCCATGGGAAACAAGGACTTCTGATGGCTGACGGAAACGTGATCGAGACTCCCTCCGCGCCCGTCGAGCGTCAGACGCGCATGCATCTGTCGCTCTGGGACCGTGTCATGGGCCACAGCGACCTGGGTATCGCCGCCTGGTCGGTCCTCGTCTACATCTTCCTCTACATGCCGGTCGTCGTGCTGATCGTCTACTCGTTCAACAGCCAGAAGCTGAACGTGACGTGGGAGGGGTTCACTTTCTTCTGGTACAGGAAGCTGATCCACAACACGCAGGTCATCGACGCCTTCGTGACGAGCATGGAGATCGCGGTGATCTCGACGGCGGCCGCGGTCGTCATCGGGGTCCTCGCCTCGTTCTCGCTCGAGCGCTTCGAGTTCCGCACCAAGATGCTCTGGGACGGTCTGAACTACACGAAGATCATCATCGCCGAGATCGTCGCCGGCGTGTCGTCGCTGCTCTTCTTCGTGCAGCTCGACAGGTTCCTGGGCGACTACCTCGGGTTCAGCTTCTGGTCGATCTTCTTGCCGGGCTACTGGACGGTGGTCTTCGCCCACATCGCCTGGAACATCCCCTTCGCGGTGATCATCATCCGGGCGCGCTTGAGAGGCTTCGACAAGGCGATCGAGGAGGCCGCCGCAGACTTGGGGGGCAACCCCGTGACCGTGTTCTTCAAGATCACGCTGCCGGTCATCTTTCCCGGCATCCTGGCGGCGTCGCTGCTCTGCTTCACCCTGTCGTTCGACGACTTCGTGACGACCTTCTTCGTGATCGGGCAGAACTACAACACCCTGCCGGTGTGGCTCTGGGGCGCCGTCCGCATGGGGATCACTCCGGAGATCAACGCCCTCTCGGCGGTGATGATCGCGGTGAGCTCGGCGATCGTGGTGTTCCTCGAGTTGAAGGCGCGCATCTCCAAGGACATCGCGTAGGAGGACCTTTCGGACGCGGCCTGATGGACGGCGAGACGGGGGCGGCGGCGCCGGAGGCGCCGCCGCCCCCGCGCCGTACCCGGGGCCGTCGCCGGGGCGCTCGCGACGATCTCGGGCGCCGGCTCTGAGCCTTGCCGGCGTGCGACCTCGCGGCTTGCCACGGCGGCAGGCGCTCCGGTAGCCTGTCGGGTGCGCAGCCCGCCTCCGGCGGCTGCGCGTCACACGTCTTCCCGTCGGGCTCACCCGCGTCCGGCAGCGAAGGTCGCGCGAGCAGATGATGCTGTGAAGGAGGAGTCAGTGGCAGCCGAACTCTACGAACAGATGAAGCAGACCGTGATCGACGGTGAGGTCGAACTCGCCGAGGAGCTCGCCCAGAAGGGCCTCGACGCGGGCCTCCCCGCCGTCGACATCCTCGACCTCGGCTTCGTCAAGGGCATCGAGGAGGTCGGCGACCTCTTCGGCCGCGGTGAGTTCTTCCTGCCCGAGCTCGTCCAGGGGGCCGAGGCCATGAAGGCCGCGGTCAGCGTCCTGCAGCCGGCCCTCGACGCCGCCGGCGCCGGGCGCTCCTCGATGGGCGTCGCTGTCGCCGGCACCGTCGCCGGCGACATCCACGAGATCGGCAAGACGATCGTCTGCTCGATGCTCTCGGCGGCCGGCTTCTCGGTCACCGACGTCGGCTGCGACGTGCCGGTCGATGCCTTCATCGCCAAGGTCGAGGAGCTGAAGCCCGACCTCCTCCTGCTCTCGGCCCTCCTGACGACGACGATGCCGAACCAGCAGAAGACGATCGAGGCCCTGAAGAGCTCGGGTCTCCGCGCGGGCGTCAAGGTCATGGTCGGCGGCGCCCCGACGACGCGCGCCTGGGCCGACGAGATCGGCGCCGACGGCTACGCCGAGGACGCGATCGAGGCGGTCGCCGTGGCGAAGGGGCTCGTCGGGGCTTCGTGACCGCGAGCAGCGACCAGGTCTTTCACGAGGGGACGGCCGCCAGAGCGGCCGTCCCCTCGTCGTTTCGGACCGTCGCGCCGCCGACGGTCGACTGTCGCGGCGCCCGAAGGCGGGGTAGAGTGGCCCCGTCATGACGACTCCCTTGGACGCATACTTCGATGAGGTCGAGGCACGCTTCGAGGGCGCCCTGGACTTCGACGTGGGCCTCGAGGAGGAGTTCCAGATCCTCGACCCCGCGACGCTCGAGCTGACACCCGGCTTCGAGCGCTTGCGCGACGCCGCCGGGTCGCGGCTCGCCGACCGCATCAGCGGCGAGCTGATCCGCTCCGAGATCGAGGTGCGCACCCCGCGCTCGCTGCATTTCGCACAGGCCGCGCGGCACATGCTGCTCAACCGCGTCGAGCTCTTCGCGCTCGCGGAGGAGCAGGGCTACCGGCTCGCGGCGACGGGTACCCACCCCTTCTCGAGCTGGAAGGACCAGGCGATCATCGACACGCCGCACTATCGCCTGGTCGAGGAGCGCCTCAAGTACGTGGCGTGGCGCAACAACACGTGGGCCGCACACGTGCACGTCGGGGTGCGCGGCCTCGACCGCGCCGTCGCCGTCTGCGACGCTCTGCGCGGCTATCTGCCCCACCTGCTCGCGCTGTCGGCGAATTCGCCGTTCGCGGAGGGCGTGTGGACCGAGTTGCACTCCGCGCGTACCCAGACCTTCGTGCGCATGTTCCCGCGCTGCGGCATCCCGGATGTCTTCGGCGGCTGGGACGAGCACCGACGCTTCTACGAGCTGCTGGTCGCCACCGGCTGCATCGAGGAGTTCACGCAGGTCTGGTGGTCGGTGCGGCCCCACCACCGGTTCGGCACCGTCGAGGTGCGCATCGCCGACGCGCAGTCGGAGCCCTGGCAGAACCTCGCGGTCTCCGCCCTGAGCGTCGGTCTCATCGCCTACCTCGCCGGCCTGTACGACCAAGGGGTCGCACTGCCCGTGCAGCCCACGCGCTACGTGGAGGAGAACCTCTGGCGGGCCATCCGCTTCGGCATGGACGGCAAGCTTGTCGACTTCGAGCGCGAGCGTGAGGAGCCGGCCGCCGACGCGCTGCGCCGGCTCGTCGAGCTGTCCTCGCCCCGCGCCGCGGAGCTGGGACTCACCCCATACCTCGACGACGTGGAGCGGATGCTGCGGGACGGGAACGGTGCGCAGCGGCAGGCGGCGGCGCACCGGGAGGGCCGCCCGATCGAAGACGTCTTCGCGGCCGTCGTCACGCAGACCGCCGAGGCCGTGGAAGCGTTGTCGGCCGTGGATGCCGGGGAGGTGGAACCATGACGGACGAGGAGCGCGTCGCCGAGGGCGCGGCGCAGGAGCCGACCGACGAGCAGCGGCGACGCGAGGTGTTCGATCAGCTGAAGCGCATGCGGGTCGCCGACCTGGTGGAGGAGATGCTCGTCGGTCTCGTCACCGTGGGCTACCAGAAGCTGGGTCTCACCGATCAGACGCGTGAGTTGCGCGACCTGCGCGACGCGCGTCTCGCGATCGAGACGCTGCGCGCCTGGATCGACGTGCTGTCGCGCGAGCGCGGCGACGAGGGTCTGGGCGACCTGCGCGGCACCGTGGCGGCGATGCAGCTCAGCTACGCGCGAGTCGCGGCCGAGGCCGGGACCGAGGAGCAGACGGACGCAGGGTCGCCCGCGGAGTGACGAGCGCCGGCTGCCGGCCCTCTCAGGTCTCGGCCAGCGCCCAGAATCTGGGCTCGTCGAGCTCATCGCCGGCCTCGACCGTGATGAACTCCTCGTCGTGCGGCCCCGTCACGAGCTTCTCGAGCAGGCGCAGCGAACCCTCCAGCGTCTCGAGCGGCAACTCGTAGAAGGCGCTCACCGTCTCGAGGTACGGCCGCAGCCTTTCGAGGTCGTAGGTCCCGGTGTCGATGACCGCGACCCGCGTGTAGTGCTCGAGGATCATGCGAGCCAGCACGATCGCCTTCTCCTCGCCGTACTTCGGGACGATCTTGAGGTACTCCTGGTAGGGGTCTTCGATGTAGTCCACCCAGCCGCGCGTGTAGTAGTAGGTGCCCGGCTGGCGTCCGTGCTCCTCGAGATAGCGCTTGCGCGAGCCCAGCAGGAGCGAGATGCAGTCGTCGACGGCCGGCAGGACGAGGCGATGCCGGCCGGCCTTCAGCCCCACCGTCCCGTTGCTGCAGCGACCACACGAGAGAAGGATCGTGCGCTCGCCCGGAGTCTCGTCGATGCACGCTTGCAGCGCCGCCCTCATGCGGTCCGGGTAGTCGTGAAGAGCGCCCTCGACGAAGCGGATCTCGTGACCCGGCGCGACGCGCTCGATCTCGTCGCGCAGCACTTCGCAACTGACGATGACGGGCTTCTCATCCATGCCGTCATGGTAGCAGGCGGAGGCGGCACCCGCCGCGGCGCTGCGATAGCATAGGCGCGGCCGCAAGGCCGCCGCGGCGCCTCGCCGCAGCGCCCACCGCAGACCAGACAAGACGCGCGCCCCCCGGCTCAGGGCCGGCGGGCGTTGCCAGACCCGCGACGTCGCGGGCGGACACAAGGAGGACTCGATGACCGTCAGCAAAGTGCTCGTCGCCGGCGCCGGGCAGATGGGGGCCGGCATCGTGCAGGTCTCGGCCGTGGCCGGCCTCGACGTCGTCATGATCGACATAGCCGATGAGTTCGTCGCGCGCGGCATGGCGGGCATCGAGAAGGGTCTCGGCAGGCTCGTCGACAAGGGTCGCATGGAGGCCGCCGATCGTGACGCCGCTCTGGCGCGCATCGCGACCGGCACCGACATGGCGCTCGGCGCCGACGCGGACCTGTTCATCGAGGCCGCCCCGGAGTCGATCGACCTCAAGCGCGAGATCCTCGGGCGGGCGGCCGCGACGCTACGCGGCGACGCGATCATCGCCACCAACACGTCGAGCCTCTCGGTCACCGCGCTGGCGCAGGCGGTCCAGGATCCCAGTCGCTTCGTGGGCATCCACTTCTTCAACCCGGTGCCGCTCATGGCGCTCGTCGAGGTGGTCCGCGGCGCCGAGACCAGCGACGAGACGATGGCGGCGGCGCGCGCCTTCGCCGAGCGGGCGGGCAAGACGCCGATCACCGTGACGGACGCGCCCGGATTCGTCGTGAATCGCATCCTGTTCCCGATGATCAACGAGGCGGCGGGGGCGTACGGCGAAGGCGTGGCCAGCGCCGCCGACATCGACACCGGTCTCAAGCTCGGCGCCAACTTCCCCATGGGCCCGCTGGCGCTCGCTGATCTCGTGGGGCTGGACACGACGAAGGCGATCCTCGAGACCCTCGAGCGCGAGCTCGACGATGTGAAGTACCGTCCTGCCGCCGTGCTCGGCGAGCTGGTCGCGGCCGGCAAGCTCGGCCGCAAGAGCGGTGTGGGTTTCTACGAGTACGGCAAGTGAGCCCACGACGGCGCGAGGGGATGCGGTGAAGCCCCTCGTGCCATGAGAGCGGTGGTGCGATGAGCCCGCTGGCGCGAGGATTCGTCCAGGTCTACACCGGCGACGGCAAGGGCAAGACGACGGCTGCGCTCGGCCTCGTGCTGCGCGCCCTCGGGCACGGTCTGCGTCCGGTCGTCGTGCAGTTCATGAAGGCCGATCCCACCTGGGGCGAGATCGTCATGCTGCGTCGCCTCGAGGTCGAGGTCGTGCAGGCCGGGCTCGACCACTGGGTGCGCAAGGGCGAGGCGACGGCAGAGGACCTCGCCGCCGCGGCGGCAGGGTTCGCCGAAGCGCGCGGACTGGTGATGAGCGAGGACTACGACGTCGTCGTGCTCGACGAGCTCGTGACGGCCCTCTACTTCGAGCTCGTCCCCCTCGGCGACGTGCTGAGGCTCGTGCGCGACAAACCGGCCGCGGTCGAGCTCGTGATCACCGGCCGCCGCGCTCCGGAGGAACTCGTGGCGGCGGCCGATCTCGTGACCGAGATGAAGCCGCTGCGGCACTACTTCGACGACGGGGTGCAGGGGCGCAAGGGGATCGAGTACTAGCGGGCAGGCTCGAGGTCAGTCCGCGGTGAATGCTCCGTCGGCGACGACGACCGCGCCGCTGATCGCGGCCGCTTCGTCGCCGGCGAGGAACGCCACCACCTCGGCGACCTCCTCCGGCCGCGCCAGACGGCCGAGCGGGGTCTCGGCGCGCGTCGCACTCGGTCTCACCTCGTCGCCTCGGATCTCCGCGTTCGTGTCGCCGTCGACCCAGCCCGCGGCGACGCAGTTGACGCGTACGCCGTGCGGCGCCAGCTCTCGGGCCGCGGCCTCGGTCAGGAGGTGGACGGCCGCCTCGCCGCCGCGATACGTCGCGCAGTCACAGTCGGCGCGCAGGCCGCCGGCCGAACCGATGGTCACGATGCTGCCTTCGCCCTGGCGGCGCATCACAGCCTCGGCGGCGGCAACGATGTGGTCAACGCCCGCGACATCGGCCGCGAGCTGTCGGTCGAGCGGACCGCAGGGCTCCGTGCCCGCGACGGCGACACACACGTCGAGGCGCCCGAAGAGGCGGAGCGTCTCGGCCACGAGCGCCTCGGCGGCCGCGTCGTCGGCGATGTCGCACACGTAGCCGGCGACAGGGCCGCGGCCGAGCCCTTCGAGCTCGGCCGCCGCCGCTTCTACTCCCTCCTCGGAGCTCCCGCAGAAGACGACCCCAGCCCCGCGCGAGAGGAACGCCCGGCAGCAGGCGAGGCCGATGCCGTGCGCGCCGCCGGCGACGAGCGCGGTCTTCGTCGAGAGCGGGTCGACCGGGTGCATTGCGGACTTCCCGGGCCGCCACCGCAGGGGGAGGACGGCGCCGCTCACGCAGGAGGCGCGCCCGGAGGCGAGGAAGGCGACGGAGGCGGCGACGTCGTCGGCCGTCGCCGGCGTGCCCGAAGATGAACAACCGGCGCCGTCCTCCGTGTCGTCGGCGCGCACCAGATTGGCGCGGATGCCGTGGCCGCCGAGCTCGGCGGCGAGACGGCGCGTCATCGCCTCGAGGGCGCCGCGCGCGACGGCGTCGACGAGGCCGGCATCAGTGCCGGACGCGGGTCGCGGCGGCTCGAGGACCAGCACGAAGCTGCCGCCCTGCCCACGCGCCGTCATCAGTCGTGCGGCCCGCTGCCCGGTCACGAAGGCGGGCCGCAGGACGGACCGGACACCGCGCTCGAAGGCGGCGTCGGCGAGCGCCAGGAAACCGCTCGCGGGCGGCGGGGCCGTGATCGCGACCGCGATGTGGACGGCGCCGAAGACACGCAGCGCCTCGCCGAACGCCGCTTCGAGGTCGCGCGGGCGGGAGGGATCGGCGACCGTGACGTAGACGGCGCCGCCCTCGCCGGCGAGAGACTCGTCCAGGGCGAGAGCGTCCTCATCGCCGGGGGTCGTGACGAGCACGCCGGCGCCGTCGGCGAGAAGACGGCGGGCGATCGCCGCGGTGAGCGCCGGAGCGCCGCCGACGACGACCGCGGCGTGCCCGAGCAAGGGCTTGGTCGCGCTGTCGGCGAGAGCCTCCATGGCCGCCCATGATAGCAGCGCGTCGTCCGCGCGCGCCGCGGGGTCTGTGGCTCATCCCATATACTTGAAGCGTGAAGGCCTCGCGGGCCCGAGACACGGCTCGGCGGCAGTCGCGACGACAGGGACGGGCTCGTGAGGATGGCGGCCGATGGCCGCTCTCGTCGGGCGCCGTCGTCCCGAAAACGAGCTGGAGGGTCCTAGTGGAACGCGTCGGCATCGGGTTGCTCGGCTACGGTACGGTCGGATCGGGCGTCGGCATGCTGCTCCGGCGCAACGCCGACGACATCCGCCTGGCGACGGGCAGGGATGTCGTGCTGCGTCGCGTGCTCGAGCTGCCGGGCTTCACACACCCCGACCTCGATCCCGCGCTCGTCACGAACGACATCGACGCCCTGCTCGCCGACCCCGAGGTGCACATCGTCGTCGAGCTCATCGGCGGCGTCGGTGTGGCGCTCGATTTCCAGCTGCGCGCGCTCGCCGCGGGCAAGCACGTGGTGACCGCCAACAAGCAGCTGCTCGCGCAGCACGGCGCGCGGCTCTTCGACGCCGCCGAGGCCGGCGGCGTCCACCTGCGCTTCGAGGCGAGCTCGGCCGGCGCCGTGCCCGTCATCAAGGTGCTGCGCGAGTCGCTCGTGGCCGCCGAGGTCACGCGCGTCTTCGGCATCGTCAACGGCACCACCAACTACATGCTGAGCGCGATGAGCGCGAGCGGCGCGGAGTACGACGATGTGCTCAAGGAAGCCCAGCGTCTGGGCTACGCCGAGGCCGATCCGACCGAGGACGTGACGGGCAAGGACGCGGCCGCCAAGATGGCGATCCTCTCCTCGATCGCCTTCCACAGCCGCGTCACTCTCGGCGATGTGCCGCACGAGGGCGTCACCCGGGTGACGGCCGTCGACATCGAGCACGGCCGGCGTCTCGGCCTCGTCGCCAAGCTGCTCGGCGTCGCCAAGCTCATCGACGGCCGTGTGAACGTGCGCGTCTACCCGGCCTTCCTCCCGGCCGCGCATCCGCTCGCGACCGTCTCCGGCGCCTACAATGCCGTCTTCCTCGAGAGCGAGGCCTTCGACAAGATCATGCTCTACGGCCCCGGGGCGGGCAGCTTGCCGACCGCCTCGGCGGTGATCGGCGACATCGTGTCGGTGGTCAACACGGTCGCGGGCAGCTTCGTGCGCAGCTGCCTGTGCTACAAGGACTTGCCGTTCTTTCCCGACGCGGAGATGGTCTCCACGTTCTTCCTGCGGATGCACGTACACGACAAACCGGGGGTGCTCGCCAGGGTCGCGGCCATCTTCGGCGGGGAGGGCGTCAGCATCCGCTCGGTCGCGCAGGAGGGCCGCGACGAGGGCGCCGAGCTGGTCCTCGTGCTGCATCCGGTACGCGAGGCCTCCTTCTTCGCGGCGCTCGAGCGCATCACCGCGCTCGACGAGGTGCCGGGAAGGCCGGCGGTGATCAGGGTCGAAGGTCAGGAGTAGGAGGAGACGATGACCAAGGGTTCGAAAGGGCGGATCGGCATCCTGACCGGCGGCGGCGACGTCCCCGGTCTCAACCCGGCGATCCGCGCGCTCACCGTGCGCGCCGTCCGCGAGGGCTTCGACGTCGTCGGCATCCGTCGCGGCTGGGCCGGGCTCGTCGAGGTCCGGCGCGACAGGGAGGCCGACAACGGCCAATGTGCGATGCCGCTCACCAAGGAGCTCGTCAATCAGTACGGGCGTACCGGCGGCACGTTGCTGCACTCCTCGCGTACCCGCCCCAGCGCCGTCCCCAAGCAGGACGTGCCGGCGCACCTGGCCGACAAGTACACGGCCGACAAGAACGACCTGACCGACGAAGTCATCGCCAACCTCGAGTTCCTCGGCATCGACCACCTGGTCCCGATCGGCGGCGACGACACCCTGAGCTACGCCGTCGAGCTGGGCCGTAAGGGCGTGCCGGTCGTCGCCGTGCCGAAGACGATGGACAACGACGTCCCCGGGACCGACTACTGCCTCGGCTTCAGCACCTGCGTGACGCGCACCGTCAACATCACCAACCAGCTGCGCACCTCGGCCGGCTCGCACGAGCGCATCATGATCGTCGAGGTCTTCGGGCGCTACGCCGGGTTCACGGCCCTGCTCCCGACCATCGCCGGCGCCGCCCACCGCTGCCTGATCCCCGAGTTCAAGGGCGACATCGACGCGCTCACCGAGATCCTCGTGGAGGACCGCAACCAGCACCCCGAGAAGTACTCCGTCTGTCTGGTCAGCGAGGGGGCGACGCTGCAGGGTGAGGACATGCTGTTCAGCAACCAGGAGAAGGACCAGTACGGACACGCCAAGCTGGGCGGCATCGGCGACCGTGTGAGCGCGCTCGTCAAGCAGCGCGCTCCCGAGTACAACGACGGGCGCAAGATCGACATGATCAGCATGAACCTGGGGTACGCGGTGCGCAGCGGCGACCCGGACGCCATCGACTCGATCGTCCCCATGGCCTACGGCAACCTTGCCATAGACCTGCTGTTGCGCGGCGACCACGGGCGCATGGTGGCGCTCCGGAACGGTCGCTACGACTCGGTGCCGATCGAGACCGTGGTCGCCTCCAAGAAGGTCGTCGACGTGGAGAAGTTCTACGACACCGAACGCTACCGGCCGACGTACGCGTCCTTCGAGCTGCAGCCCATGCTCGTGGTCGGGTCGGCGAGTTGAGGCCGGCGGTCGGGCTGAGATCGGCGGGGGCGTGATGCGCCGCCGCGTGCTGCTCGTGCCCGACGGCATGGCCGACGAGCCGCAGGCCGAGCTCGGCGGCCGCACGCCGCTCGAGGCCGCCCACACCCCGGCCATGGACGATCTCGCGCGCCACGGCGTCGTCGGCCTCGTGCAGACCATCCCATCTGGGCTGCCGGCCGGCAGCGACGTCGCCAACCTGGCCGCGCTCGGCTACGACCCGTCCAAGGTGTTCACGGGCCGCTCGCCGCTGGAGGCGGCCAACATCGGAGTCGAGCTCGGCCCCGACGACGTCGCCTACCGCTGCAACTTCGTGACGATCGCCGACGGCGTGATGAAGGACCACGCTGCCGGCCACATCTCGACGGGGGAGGGGCGCCGCCTCGTCGCGGCCCTCCAGGCCGCGCTCGGCGGCGGCGCCTTCGAGTTCCACGCCGGCGTGAGCTACCGCAACCTCGTGGTGTGGCGCGGCGGCGCGCTCGTGCCGTGTACGCCGCCGCACGACATCCTCGACCAGCCCGTCGAGGGCTACCTGCCGGGTCCGCTCGACGGCGAGCCCGTCGCCGCGGATGCGCCGCCGGCCGTCTTGCGCGCGCTCATGGCTCGCGCCCGCGAGGTGCTGGCGCCGCTGCGCGCGGGCACCGAGATCTGGCTGTGGGGCGAGGGCACCGCGCCGCGTCTGCCACGTTTTCGCGACCTCTACGGCCTCTCGGGCGCCGTCGTGGGAGCCGTCGACCTCGTGCGCGGCATCGGGCGCTGCGCCGGCTTCGACGTGCTCGACGTTCCCGGCGCCACCGGCGACCTCGACACCGACTACGGCGCCAAGGCGCGCGCCGCGCTGGCGGCCCTCGAGGATCACGAGTTCGTCTGGGTCCACGTCGAGGCGCCCGACGAAGCCTCCCACATGGGCAGCCTGCCCGAGAAGATCAGGGCGATCGAGCGCGTCGACCGTGAGGTGCTCGCGCCGTTGTTGGCGGCGCCCGCCCCCCGGCCCTGTTGGTGCTCCCGGATCACCACACGCCGCTCTCCACGCGGACGCACGGCACCGCTCCGGTGCCCTTCGTCATCGGCGTCCCGCCGGAGACGGGCTCGGCCGGCGCCGGGGCGGCGTCCTTCGGCGAGGGAGAAGCCGCCCGCACCGGCGTCCTGCTCGCGACGGGCCCCGATCTCATGGGGCTGTTCCTGAAGATGAGCGGGTAGATACGCTGACGACCCGACTCCCGCGACACTGACCCATATGGCCGAGACCCCCAGCAAGCCAGACAAGGTGACAGTCGGAGACGAGCGCTTCGACGCGGTCGAGCACGAGCCCCTCAGCACGATGGTGGCCGAGCGCTACGTGATGGGCGGGAGCCGTGCCTCGCGGCTCGTGCTGAAGGAAGGCGATCTCTTCCTCAACACGAACCAGGCGGGCCACGTCACCGGCGGCGAGAACTCGGTGCTCGGTCTCTACTTCCGCGACACGCGGCACCTGAGCAGACTCGAGTTGCTGCTCGGTGGCCGGGAGCCCGTCGTGCTCTCCTCGACCGCCGACCGCGGGTACAGCGCCATCATCGACTCGACCAACGTCGAGCTGCGCGACCGCGACGGCAGGACGATCCCACAGGCTACCGTCCACGTGCGGCGCCTGCGATTCCTTGCGGACCGTCTCTACGAGACCGTCCGCATCCGGAACTACCATCACGGCCCCATCGACCTCTCGCTCGACCTCGTCTTCGGAGCCGACTTCGCCGACTTCTTCGAGGTGCGTGGCATGCGCCGACGCCGTCGGGGCCGGCTGCTCGCGCCGAAGGCGGAGCCGGACTCCCTGACGTTCGCCTACCTTGGTCTCGACGAGACGCTGCGCAAGACGGTGCTGCGCTTCGACCCCGCGCCCGAGTCCATCAGGGATGGGCGCGCTCGTTTCCGCCTGCGCCTCGAGCCCGGCGAGCGCGCGCTCGTGCGCGGTCTCGGCCGAGGTCGCCGGCTCCGAGGCGCCGGCCGTGCGCCCTGGTGACGATACTCAGAAGCTCGCGGTCCTTCGTCGTGACTACGAGCAGTGGGCCGCCGAGAACAGCGGCATCTACACCGACAACGAGCAGTTCAACCACGTGCTGCAGAGAGCGCAGCAGGACCTGCGCATGCTGACCGAAGAGACCCAGTGGGGCCGCGTGCCCGCGGCGGGTCTCCCCTGGTTCGCCGCACCGTTCGGTCGCGACCTGTGCCTCGTCGGCCTGGAGACGCTGCTCTTCGACCTGCGCTTCTCCTCCACAGCCGTGCGCGCGCTCGCGGCGCTGCAGGGGCGCAGCGATGTGTCCTTCCGCGAGGAGCAGCCCGGCAAGATCATGCACGAGCTGCGTCGCGGCGAGCTCGCCGCCCTGCGTACCATCCCGCAGACGCCGTACTACGGCTCCGCCGACGCGACGCCCCTGTGGCTGTTGCTCGTCTGCGAGCTGACCATGTGGACGGGAGACCTCGAGGCCTTCGAGGAGCTCGCCGAGCCCGTCGATGCGGCGCTGGGCTGGCTGGCTCGCGACGGCGACCTCGACGGCGACGGTCTCATCGAGTACCAGCGCCGCTCGCGCAGCGGGCTCCTCAACCAGGGCTGGCGCAACTCGACGGACGCGGTCGTGCACGCCGACGGCTCGGTGGCCGAGGGGCCGATCGCGCTGGCCGAGGTGCAGGCGTACGTGTACTACGCCAAGCGCCGCCTGGCGGCCATCTACGGGCAGCTCGGCGACATCGAGCGCTCAGAGCGCATGGCGTCCGAGGCGCGCGAGCTCAAACGTCGTTTCAACGAGCGCTTCTGGGTCGAGGAGGCAGGGTTCCTCGCCATGGCGCTCGACGGCGAGAAGCGCCCGGTCGCGACGCCGTGCTCGACCGCCGGTCACTGCCTGTGGTCGCGCATCGTCGACGACGAGCTGGTGCCGCGCATCGTGCGACGGCTGATGTCGGCCGAGCTGTTCACCGGCTGGGGCATCAGGACCGTCGGTCGCAACGCGACGGCCTACAACCCCGTCAGCTTCTACAACGGGAGCGTCTGGCCGTTCGACACGGCGATCACCGCCAACGCCCTCAAGAAGCTGGGCTACGTCCAGGAGTCCAACCGCCTCGCGAAGGGTCTCTTCGATGCGGCTCTCGGCTACGAGGGCGCGCGGCTCCCGGAGCTGTTCTGCGGCTTCACGCGGCAGTTGTCGGAGCGGCCGGTGGCGTATCCCATGGCGTGCTCGCCGTCCGCGGCCGCCAGCGGGGCTCTCCTTCTGGTCCTGCAGGCCATGCTCGGCATCTACGCGCAGGCCGAGACGAACATCGTGTACGTCCACAACCCGGTGCTGCCGAGCTGGCTGGGCGATGTCACTCTCTCGAACCTGCGCATCGGCCGCACCACCATGCACCTGCGCTTCAGGAGAGAGGGCGGACGCACCACCTTCTCCGTGCGCGACAAGCAGGGACCGGGGCGCATCGTCATCGTCGAGTAGCGGGCGTGCCTCGAGCGTCTGCCTGGCAGACGCCGTGCGCGTCGGGGTACCATTGAGTCCGCCGGGCGGCCACAGGGTCCGCCTGTCACCGTGGGGGCAGCGTGAAGGCCATCACCATCGCCCACATCTCCGACCTGCACGCGGGCTCGCCGTACTTCGTGCCGAGCCTCCTGGACCGCACGGTCGTCGAGCTCAACGAACTCCAGCCCGACCTCGTGCTCTGTACCGGCGACCTCACCGAGATGGGGTTCCGCCAGGACTACGTGGAGGCCCGCGGCTACCTGCAGCGCATCGAATGCCCCAACATCGTGGTCGTGCCGGGCAACCACGACTCCCGCAACGTCGGCTACGTGCACTTCGAGGAACTTGTCGGGCCGCGCTCGCAGTCGGTGCAGATCGGTGACCTGCGCATCGTCGGCGTCGACTCGACCGAGCCCGACCTCGACCACGGCTCGATCGGCAGGGCCCGCTACACGTGGCTGCGCGAGCAGTTCGCGGGCCCGGCCTCCTTCCGCATCTTCATGTTGCACCACCACCTGCTCCCTATCCCGGGCACCGGTCGCGAGCGCAACATGGTCTACGACGCCGGCGACGTGCTCGAGGTGCTCGATGAATGCGGCGTCGATCTCGTGCTCTCGGGCCACAAGCACGTGCCCTTCGCGTGGCGGCTCGAGAATGTCTTCGTCGTCAACGCGGGCACGTGCTGCTCGCTCAGGCTGCGCGGTACGACGCGGCCCTGCTACAACGTCATCCACATCGGTGACGATCGGGTGACGGTGGCGCGCAAGTTCCCCTTCCACGGCAGCCAGAGGCTGATCGAGTTCACGCCCTCGAGCGGTCGCTTCACGAAGTACCCGATGCTGTCGCCCGAGGAGCCCGGCGCGGGGGCCATCGAGCCGTGACGCGGCCGCGGGCGGTGGTCGTGATCGACGGCGAGCACTACCCGCCCGTGGTGCGCGACTGCGTCGCCGGCATCGGCGAGCGCTTCGAGGTCGCCGCCGGCCTCTTCGCCGGCGGTCGCGAGAAGCTCCGCGGCGACCTCGGCGACCTGCGTGCGGAGTACGGCGTGCCGCTGCTCCGCGCCGTCGTGCCGTCGGGCGACGTGGCGGCGACGGCGGCCGTCGTCGCCGCCCTCGTCGCCGAGACCGGCGCCGAGGTCTTCATCGACCTGTCCGACGAGCCGGTGCTCGGCTATCGCGAGCGCTTCGTCCTCGCCAGCGCGGCGCTGTCGGCCGGCTGCCGCTACGAGGGCGCCGACTTCTCGTTGTCCCCGCCTCCGCTCGCGCCCTTCTCGCTGCCTTCGCTGGCCGTGATCGGGACCGGCAAGCGCGTCGGCAAGACGGCTGTCACGGGTCATCTGGCGCGGCTGCTCGACCGGCGCATGCGGGCGGAGGGAGGGGTCGTCGTCGTGGCGATGGGGCGTGGGGGCCCGGCCGAGCCCGAGGTCGTGCGCGGCGGCGACGTCGATGCGCACGACCTCCTCGAGGCCTCGCGCCGCGGCCGCCATGCCGCCTCCGACTGCTACGAGGACGCTGTGCTCGCCGGCGTCACGACGATCGGCTGCCGGCGTTGCGGCGGTGGGCTGGCCGGGGCCGCCTACGAGAGCACGGTCGCCGAGGCCCTCCCGCTCGTCGAGGGGCTGGCGCCGGCCCTCGCGGTGTTCGAGGGGAGCGGCGCCGTCGTCCCGCCGATCGCCGCCGACGGCGTCGTCTGCGTGGCCGGCGCGCAGCAGCCGCTCGACTACGTGGCCGGCTATCTCGGGACGTACCGGCTGCTGTTGTCCGACGTGCTCGTGCTGACCATGTGTGAGGAGCCGTTCGCGACACGTGCGGATGTGCGCCGGCTGACCGAGGCGGCGAGCGCGGTGCGGCCGGCGCTCGAGATCGTGGCCACGGTCCTCAGGCCTCGACCGACGGCGTCCGTGCGGGGCCGCCGGGTGGCGTTCTTTTCGACCGCGCCGGCCGACGCGCTGCCGGTGCTCGCGCGCCATCTGGAGGAGGTGCACGGCGCTGACGTCGTGCTCGCCTCGGGCGCGCTCGCCGATCGGAGCCGACTGGTGGTCGACGTCGAGCGTGGCACGCGCCTCGCCGAGGTCTTCCTGACCGAGATCAAGGCGGCCGCCATCGACGTCGTCGCCGAGGCGGCGTCGGCGTCGGGCGTCGAACTCGTCTTCTGCGACAACGAGCCGATCGCCGAGGGCGGCGCGCTCGACGCCGCCCTCGGCGACCTCGGCGCACGCTGCCTGCTGCGCTTCGGGGAGCGCCGCGCATGACGGCCGACGACCTCGTCGTCGTCGGCGAGCGTGGCGTCCCGTTCTCGAAGGGGCTCATGGCGCAGGCCTTCATGGCGACCGGGCTCGCCCCCGAGCGGGCCTACAGCGTCGCGGCGGCGGTCGAACGCTCGCTCAAACGGAGCGGCCGCACGGCCGTCACCCGCCGGCAGCTGCAGGGCATCGCCCGTCGCACGCTCGGCGAGGTCGAGGGCGACCTGCTGATCGAGCGCATCGGACAGTGGCAGTCGCTGCGCCGCAACGAGGTGCCGGTCGTGATCCTCATCGGCGGCGCCACCGGGGTCGGCAAGAGCACGCTGGCCACCCAGCTTGCCCACCGCCTCGGCGTCACGCGGGTGGCCTCGACCGACATGGTCCGCCAGGTCATGCGCGCCTTCTTCGCCCGCGATCTCATGCCGACGATCCACTCCTCGTCGTTCGACGCGGGGCAACCGGTCCGCCTGCCGGGGCCGAGTTCGAGCGAGTTGAGCCGGGCCGGCTTCGTCGAACAGACCAAGGCGGTGTCCGTCGGCGTGGGCGCGCTCGTCGATCGCAGCGTGACCGAGGCGCACAGCGTGGTCATCGAGGGCGTCCACATCGTGCCCGGCTTCCTCGATCTGTCGCGCTGGCCCGAGGCGCTCGTCGTCCAGTTCGTGCTCGCGGTCAGCGACCGCGACCGCCACCGCGGCCACTTCGCGTTCCGTGAGTACGAGACCGGCGGCATACGCACGCTGCGGCGCTACGTCGAGCACTTCGCGCAGATCCGCCGGATCCAGAAGTACATCATCGCCTGCGCGCAGGAGCAGGGCGTACCGGTGGTCGAGAACGAGAGCCTCGACGTCTGCGTCAAAGAGGTGCTCGAGAGGATCCTGGCGGCCGTCGGCGAGTACCGCCGGCCCGCTGCGCCGCCGGCGCCCTGATCCGGGCCCTTCAGTTCGAGGCCGCTGCGCCGATACAAGCTCTGCCTCCCCTCGGCCCCTGCGTCGGCGAGACGCCGGCGCTTCGCCGCCGAGCCGGGGAGCCTCCATCGGCGCCCGGCGCAGGGACATCCAGCGAAGGCAGTGGGAATTTGACGACCGGTGTGCAATACTCTGTCGCGAAGCTCGCCATGGGCTTCGGTATCACGTGCACGCGTCGCATCGTCGTGCGTTTCGCCGACACCGTCCGTCTCTTCACGCGTCACGTCACCCAAGGGGTTCCAGTTCCGGTGGCACCGTGCGTGTGGGAGCAGCGCGATGGTTGGTCGAACATCCCGAGCGCGCACCGTGCCGTGGAGAGACGGGATCCACGAACGAGTGAGGACATGACCGAAGACCAAACAGAGCAGATCGCCATAGTCACGGAGCCCTCGTCCGGCGCCAAGCCGGCGCCGGCCACCGAGTCCACGAAGGTCTCGTCGGCGGCGGCCGAGCCGCAGCCGCCGGCCGCTGCCGCGCCCAAGGCGGCCGAGCAGCCGCCGACTGCCGAGCCGGCGCCGAATGGCGGCGGGACAGAGGCAGCCCAGGCGCCGCCCAGCGGCGACGGAGCGGCCGGAGTCCAGACGCCGCCCGCCGACAAGGGCGAGGCGCCCGCCGCCGGGCGGCCGGTCGACAAGCGTCCCGACAGGCAGGGAGGGCGCACTCATGGGCGCGACCAGCGTCGTCGGGGCAAGGGAGATCAGCGCGAACAGCGCGAACCGCGCGAGCAGCGTCCCCTGGGTCCTCCGATCCCGTGTGTCGGCATCCTTGATGTACTCCCCGACGGCTTTGGGTTCCTGCGTACGAGCGGCTACGCCCAAGGCGACCACGACGTCTACGTCTCGCTCTCGCAGATCAGACGCTTCGGTCTGCGCCGCGGCGACAAGATCGAGGGTCAGATCCGCGAGCCCAAGGACAACGAGAAGTACAGCGCGCTGCTCAAGATCGACACCGTCAACGGTGTGGACCCCGAGGAAGCGCGCCGCCGGCCCGCCTTCGAGCACCTGACGCCGCTGTTCCCCGAGGAGCGCCTGCGCCTCGAGACACCCGAGCACGATACGGCGGCGCGCATCATGGACCTGCTCTGCCCGATCGGCAAGGGCCAGCGCGGTCTGATCGTCTCGCCGCCCAAGGCCGGCAAGACGACCATCCTCAAGAAGCTCGCCAACTCGATCACCGCCAACAATCCCGACGTCGACCTCATCGTCCTGCTCGTCGACGAGCGACCCGAAGAGGTCACCGACATGCAGCGTTCGGTCAACGGCGAGGTCGTCGCCTCGACTTTCGACCAGCCCTCCGAGAACCACGTCCAGGTGTGCGAGCTCGTCCTCGACCGCGTCAAGCGCCTCGTGGAGATGGGGCACGACGTCGTCGTGCTGCTCGACTCGATCACGCGCATGGCGCGTGCCTTCAACCTCAACACGCCGGCCTCGGGGCGTATCCTCTCGGGTGGCGTCGACTCGACCGCGCTCTACCCGCCGAAGAAGTTCTTCGGCGCGGCGCGCAACATCGAGGAAGGCGGTTCGCTGACCATCCTGGCGACGGCCCTGGTCGATACGGGCTCGCGCATGGACGAGGTCATCTTCGAGGAGTTCAAGGGCACCGGCAACATGGAGATCAGGCTCGACCGCCGGCTGGCCGACAAGCGCATCTTCCCGGCCATCGACATCGAGATGACCGGCACCCGCAAGGAGGAGCTCCTCATGGAACCGGCCGAAGCGGCCGCCGTCTGGAAGCTCCGCGGCGTGCTGCACTCCCTCGACCCGGCGGCCGCCATCGAGCTCCTCATCAAGAAGGTGCGCGAGACCAAGAGCAACGCCGAGTTCCTCAGCGCGCTGCAGAAGAACTCACGCTGACGCGCCTGCGATCACCGGGGTCTGGATCGCGTCGTGCGTCCTTGCGCTGGTCGCGCGCGATCCGTCCTTGACGGATCTGCCGTCTCCTGCATATCATGCACGCGGCTGAAGGCTGGTCCACGATGCGCAAGGCGGTCGTCGAGCCCACGGGCGTCGAGGCTAGGCTCTGAAGCCATCAGGATGCTCACGGCGTTGCCTCGCCCGCCGATGCGGGTGGGTGGTGCACTGCGAACGGGGGGGTGTGATAGCTGACTGATTCGCCGGTCGGTTGTCATGCCCGTGTGGGCAGCAGAGAGCATCGTCTCGCGACCATACTCATGGCGTAGGCGTTCGCACGCATTCCCGTCATCTCGTCACGGGTCATCGCGTTGCCCTGCACTCCTGGTTCGCGCGGCTGAAAGCCGGCATTTCGTTGTTTCCTGAATGGGGGGATGATGAGGGACCTCGAACGGCTTGTCGCGGGCGTCGCATCTGAGAGGATCAGCCGACGTCAGTTCGTGCAGCGTGGTCTGGCGCTCGGACTCTCCACGACTGTCGTCGGCACGCTGCTGTCAGCCTGCGGGGAGACCGCCGAAGAGACCGCGGTTGAGTCGCTTCAGGCGCTCGATAGTACCAAGCCGGAGAAGCTCGTCCTGTACAACTGGGCCGACTACCTGCCGCAGTCGGTGGTCGATATCTTCCAGGACCGGACGGGGATCCCGGTCACTGTCGCCCACTACGAGAACAACGAGGCGCTGCTGGCCAAGCTGAAGGCGGGCGGCCGAGGCTACGACCTGTGCTTCCCTGGGGACTACATGGTGTCGGTCTTGTTCAGGAGCGGTCTTCTGGAGCCGCTGCACATGGACCTGATCCCAAACTTCAAGAACGTCGCGCAGAGCATGCAGAAGCCGAAGTACGACCCTGAGGAGGACGGCACGAAGTACAGCGTGCCGTATCAGTGGGGTACGACCGGCATCGGGGTGCGCGCGGATCTGTTCTCCGCTGAGGTCACGAGCTGGGCGGATCTCTGGGATGTCCAGAACAGCGGTAAGGTCCAGATGCTGGACGACGAGCGCGAGACCTTGGCCGTCGGCCTGAAGCTGCTCGGCTACTCCCTGAACACGACCAGCCCGGACGAACTCGACGCGGCGGTGGCCAAGCTCATCGAGCAGAAGCCCCTGGTTCTCGCCTACACGAGCGCCAACGTCGCCCGCCCACTGATGAGTGGTGTTCCGCTGGTACACATCTACGACGGCGACTGCCGCAGAGCCATGTCCGAACTCGGTGTCGACAAGGTCAAGTTCGTTCTCCCCGAGGAGGGCTTCTCGATGTGGACGGACAATCTCTGCATCCCGGTCGGCGGAGCAAGCCCGTACTGGGCGCACAAGTTCGTGGACTTCCTGTGCGAGACCGAGATCGCGGCAGAGGTGTCGAACTACACCGGCTACCTCTCTCCGGTCCCGTCGACCACCGAGCTCCTCGGCCCGCTCCTGCAGGCGTCGACACCCGATCCGGCCGTGCTGGAGCGCGGCGAGGGGATCCTCGATCTGGGCGAGTTCAATCGCAGCTACGCAGACGGCTGGCAGAAGGTCAAGTCGGCCTGACCGGTCATCGCCTCTACGGGGGGCGATCGATTGAGGGCCGATGACGATCGTCGCCCGCGCGCCGGGAGTCCAGTCTCCCGGGCACTGTGCGCTCAGGCGCGAGCAAGGAGTGTGTATGGGAAGGTGCCGTTTGTCGGCGTGAGTGGTGTCGGCGAGGCGATCGCCAAGATAGCCCAGTCTCGCGACCCGAGCGGCGAGTGACTCGAGGGAATCGCGCTCGCCGACTAGGTCGACGTGAAGGGCACCAAGGTGGTTCCTCTGGATGCCCCCCCTCCCACCGGGGGGGCTCTTGGAGATGGAGTCTGAGTACCGTCGCGCACACGAGGCGCGGACCCTGCTCTCGCCCATCGGCTGACATGTGTCCGTAGGGTGACGAGGCATTGTGATGTGGGGGAGGCGGGCCAGGTGCCCGCCCCCCGGATTCGGCCGTCGCGCCGACCCGACTCGTCTGCGCGCCGCGGTTCGTGCTACCATACCGCTCGGCCCGTCGGGGCCGGACACGGCACCCCCGGATGACCGCAAGAAGGGATCCGTAGACATGAAGAAGGACATCCACCCCAACTACGTCGAGGCGACGGTGCACTGCTCGTGCGGCAACACGTTCACGACGCGCAGCACCAAGCCCGAGCTGCACGTCGAGCTCTGCTCCCAGTGCCACCCGTTCTACACCGGCAAGCAGAAGCTGGTCGACTCGGGCGGTCGCGTCGAGCGCTTCAAGCGCCGCAGCGCCAAGAAGCAGGGCTCCGAGGCCTGATCGACGTCGTGGCTGCCGAGCTGCAGGTCGCCCTTCTCGAGCACACGCCCGACCCCGACCGCGCGGTCGGGGTCGCCGGTCGGCTCTGCTACGCGCCGGTATCGGCCGCCGAGCTCAAGGAGGGCATGAGCGACGACGACGTCGCCAAGCTCGTGCGGATCCTGGTGCGCAGCGGCCATCACTCGGCTCTCGAGCACGCCTCGTTCAGCTTCGCCGTCGACGGCGTCTCACGCGCCTGCACGCACCAGCTCGTGCGGCACCGTGTCGCTTCGTACAACCAGCAGTCTCAGCGCTACGTCAACTTCGGTACCGCCGACAGCTTCGTCGTGCCGCCGACGATCGTCGCCAACACCGAGGCCCGGCGCGTCTTCCTCGAGGCGATGGACTACGCGCGGGCCGCCTACGATCGCTTGGTCGAGCTCGGTCTGGCCGAGGGGCGCGTCAAGGAGTCTGTCCAGGAGGACGCGCGCTTCGTGCTGCCCAACGCCGCCGAGACCAAGATCGTGGTCACCATGAACGCGCGCGAGCTGCGCCACTTCTTCGCCGTGCGCTGCTGTCACCGTGCGCAGTGGGAGATCAACGCGCTCTCCTGGGAGATGCGCCGTCTCGTGTGCGCGATCTCGCCCCTGCTCTTCGAGGGCAGCGGTCCGGGCTGCGTGCACGGCGAGTGCCCCGAGGGCAAGATGACCTGCGGGCGACCCTACGATCTGAGCGAGATCGACGGGGCGGCCGCGGCGCGCGGCTGAAGCCGCACCCCGCCGCGGCCGATACATCCCGCAGACGTTCCTCATGGTGACCCGCACCCTCACATACGCCCTTCTCCTCGTCGCCGCGGCCGCCAGGCGCGCGCAGGTCGGCGGCCAGGCCGTCATCGAGGGCGTGATGATGCGCGGCGTCGACCACTGGTCGCTCGCCGTGCGCCGCCCCGACGAGACGATCGGCGTGCGCGACTTCCCGCTCGTCTCCTGGATGAAGCGCTACCCCGTGCTCAAGACGCCAGTCGTCAGAGGCGTCGTCGCTCTGGTCGAGTCACTCGTCATCGGGATCCGCGCCCTGACGATGTCGGCCAACGAGTCGCTCGGCGAAGAGGAGGAGCAGCTGGGCAAGAAGGAGCTCGCCCTCACCCTGCTCGTCGCCGTGGCCTTCGCCGTCGGCCTCTTCTTCCTCGCGCCGCTCTTTCTCACGGGGCTCTTCAAGGGCCAGCTCGGCACGGGCTTCGCCTTCTGGATCGTCGAGGGGATCGTCAGGGTCGGGATCTTCATCGCCTACCTCGTGATCATCACCCGGTTCCGTGACCTGCGCCGCGTCTTCGAGTACCACGGCGCCGAGCACAAGGCGATCCACGCCCTGGAGCACGGCGATGAGCTGACCCCCGAGAACGTCGAGAAGTACCGCACGATGCACATGCGTTGCGGCACCTCCTTCCTGCTCATCGTGCTCGTGGTCTCGGTCTTCATCTTCGCCCTGGTGCGCTGGCCGGCCTGGTACTGGCTCGTGCTTTCGCGGATCGTGCTCGTGCCGCTGATCTCCGGTATCTCCTACGAGATCATCAAGTGGGCCGGGCGCCACGAGGACAATCGCATCGTGCGCGTCGTGATGATGCCCGGCCTGGCGCTGCAATGGCTCACGACGAAGCAGCCCGACCGCGGGCAGATCGAGGTCGCCATCGCGGCTCTCGACAAGGTGCTCGAACTCGAGCCTCAGGACCGCCCGCCGGCCAAGGGCGTCGAGGTGATGGCCTAGCTCTTCGGCCCCGCCGCCGCTTCGGCGGCCCCGCCCTTCGCGGTCGCTCCGGGCTCCGCGCCCGGCGGCCCTGCGCCCGGCGGCTCACCACCACCGTCACCCTTGGCGGCCGCCGCCGGCGTCGGTCCCGCCTCCTCCGGAGACTGCCTCGACATGAGGTCCGCGAGCCAGCGCGCGCCCGGCCGGTCGGCCAGCACGAGGTCACGCGCGAAGAGCGTCAACGGGACGCTGATGAGCCCCCCGATCGGGCCCAGTACCCAGCCCCAGAAGAGCACGGCGATCAGGCTGGTCGTGTAGGAGATGTTGAGCTGGGTGGCGTTGAGGCGCGGGGCGATGACGTTGCCGGCCAGCGTGTTGAACAGCCAGTAGCCGGCGAACACGACGATCACGCCGGTCCACCCGCGCTCGATCCAGGCGAAGAACAGCGCCGGGACCAGGGCGACGAAGTACCCCACGTTCGGGATGTAGTTCGTGATGAACGCCAGCACACCGAGGAAGAGGGCGAACGGGATGCCGAGGGCCAGCAGCAGCGTGAAGTCCAGGGCGGCCGCGATGAAGCCCGTGAAGGTCGTGATCAGCCAGTAGCGGCGGATGGCCTTCTGGTAGCGGGTCAGGCGCCCGTAGCCCTCGGCGCTCAAATGCCGTTTCAGCTGCGGCCCTATCTCGTACGAGTCGAGCAGCATGTAGAGGACGATGAAAAGCAGGAGGAAGGAGAAGGTCAGGCCGTTGGTCAGCCATGTCGCGATCGCGCCGATGACCCGCGTCACGGTGTTCGGCGAGACGAGCTCGCCGATCTCGCTGATATCGATGTCGTAGCCGGCCAGCGTGTCGGTCAGCATCGCCTGCTGCTCGGCGAACTTCTGCTCGATCTTCGGCAGCTCCGACTGGATGCTGCTCAGGGACACCGCGCTGACGAGCAGGATGGCGAGGACGATGGCGATCACGACGAGCATCGCCAGCGCCACGCCCAGCCAGCCGGGCGCGCGCCGTCTGGCGAACCAGCCCAGCAGCGGCGAGACCCCGAGCGTGATGAAGTAGGCGAGGAACGCCTGGCCGACCACCGACTGCATCTCGTGCATGCCGAGCAGCACCACCATGGCGGCGGCGGCGACCAGGACCGGCCAGGCCGCACCGGCCGTCAGGCTTGACGCGGCGTTCGGCTGCCGCTGGTCGGCCATGCGCTCCTCCCGGTGATCCGGGCGGCGGCCGTCGCCGGTCGCCGCCGCGATGGATGTCGCCGCGGCGGCCGGCAACGGTCGCCGCCGCGATGGATGTCGCCGCATTGTGCCGCGCGAGGAGGTGTCCTGTCGAGGGCGCGGCAGCGGGCGGCGAGCGCGGCGGCCGCCCGCCGCCCGCCGCCACGGCCGCGCCCGGCTATAATCGTGAGGGCGGCCCCGTCAGCCCCGCCTCCCATCATGGCGACCATCACACGACTCGTCGAAGAGATCGAACGCTCCTACGCGGAGCTCACCGAGCAGCTCGCCGACCCCGAGGTGCTCGGCGATCGCGCGCGCTACACGGCGGCCGCGCGCCGGCACTCAGAGCTGCAGTCCGTGCACGAGCTGGTCGTGCGATACCGCGAGGCGGAGCGTGCGGCCGCCGGCGCCGAAGAGCTCCTCGGCGCCGACGACGAGGAGGAGTTCCGCGAGCTGGCGCAGCAGGAGCTCGTCGACAGCCGCAGGCGGCTCGACGAGCTCGGCGAGGAGATCCGCGAGCGCATGCTCACCGTCGACCCCTACGACACCAAGGACGTGATCATCGAGATCCGCGCCGGCACGGGCGGCGACGAGGCCGGCCTCTTCGCCGGCGACCTCGCCCGGATGTACACGCGCCACGCGCAGTCGAAGGACTTCGAGGTCGAGATCCTCTCGGCCAGCGAAAGCGAGGCCGGCGGCTTCAAAGAGGTCATCCTCGAGGTCCGCGGTCAGGGCGCCTACTCGGCGCTCAAGTACGAGAGCGGTGTGCACCGGGTGCAGCGCGTGCCGAGCACCGAGTCGGTCGGCCGCGTCCACACCTCGACGGCGACCGTCGCCGTCCTTCCCGAGGCCGAGGAGATCGACGTCGCCGTGCACGCCAACGACCTGCGCATCGACATCTTCAGGGCGCGCGGGCCGGGCGGGCAGTCGGTGAACACCACCGACTCGGCCGTCCGCATCACTCACCTGCCCAGCGGCGTCACCGTGAGCTGTCAGGACGAGAAGTCCCAGCTTCAGAACAAGGAGCGCGCCCTGCGCATCCTGCGCGCGCGCCTGTTCGAGACCGAGCGCCTGCGACAGGAGCAGGAGCGCGGCGACGCCCGGCGCAGCATGGTCGGGTCGGGCGCGCGCTCGCAGAAGATCCGCACCTACAACTTCTCGCAGAACCGCGTGAGCGACCACCGCGTCGGCCTCACCTCGCATCGCCTCGGCGACGTCCTCGAGGGCCAGCTCGACGAGTTCACGGAGGCCCTCGCCGCGGAGGACCGGCGCGCGCAGCTGGCGGCCGAGGTCGGCGAAGAGTGACGGGGCGGCGGGCGTGAGCGTAGCCGAGACCGTAGCGCAGGCGTTGACCGCGGCCGCCGCACGCATCTCCCGCGAGGCGCGTTCGCAGTCCGCGCGCCTCGACGCCGAGCTGCTCCTGGCGGACGCCCTCGGCGTGAGCCGCGAGGCCCTCTACGCGGCGCCGGAGCGCGTGCTCGGGCCCGAGGAGCAGGCCGGCTTCGCGTGCCTCGTGAAGCGGCGCGCGGCCTTTGAGCCCGTCGCGTACATCCTGGGCCGCCGCGCCTTCCGCACCATCGAGCTCGAGGTCAACGACAACACCCTGATCCCGCGACCCGAGACGGAGACCCTGGTCGAGGTGGCTCTCGCCCGGCTCGCCGGCGTGTCTCGCGAGGCGCCGCTCGCCCTCGATATCGGGACCGGTTCGGGCAACGTCGCGCTCGCCCTGGCCGCCGAGCACCCGACCGTGAGGGTGCTCGCCACCGACTTCCATGCCGCGCCGCTCCTGGTGGCCGCCCGCAACGCCCGTCGCCTGGGGCTCGACGGTCGCGTGGCGTTCATGCTCAGCGACGTCTACGAGGACCTGCCTCCGCATCTCACCTTCGACCTCGTCGTCTCGAACCCGCCGTACGTGACGCCCGAGTCGCTGCGCCGGCTGCGCCCCGAGGTCCGGGGCTGGGAGCCCCACGTGGCTCTGCGCGCCGAGCACGGCGGGATGGAGTTCTACCAGCGCATCGTGCCGGGGGCGCCGCCGCGGCTGCGGCCCGGCGGCGCGCTCGCCGTCGAGATCTCCGAGATGCGCGCGCTCGACGTGCTTTCTCTGTTCGTCGAGACCGCCCGCTTCGAGGACATCGACCTGCACCAGGACCTGGGCGGCCGGCCGCGCGTCGTGAGCGCTCGCGAGCGGCCGCCCGACGCGGACGACGCCCGCCCCGGCTGATGCCGCGCTACGAGCCGGTGCGCGCGGTCGTCGTGAGCTCGCGGCCGCTCGGCGAGGCCGACCGGATCGCCGTGCTGTTCACACGCGAGTTCGGCCGCGCCGACGCCGTGGTCAAAGGCGTGCGCCGCACCTCTTCGCGCTGGGGCGGCCGGCTGGAGCCGTTCAACGTCTGCGACCTCATCCTCTTCCGCGGGCGCTCGCTCTTCACCGTCACCTCTGCGCAGCTCGTCGAGCTCTTCACGCACCTGCGCGAGGAACGGGAGGCGATGGCCGTGGCGGCGGTGGCCTGCGAGGCCGCCGCCACCCTCTTCGCGCCCGGCGAGCCCGAACCGGCCGCCTTCGCGCTGCTGTGCGACGCCCTGCGCGCGGCCGACGGCGGGGTCGCGGGGCCGGCGCTGCAGGCGCCGCTGCTGCTCGGGGCTCTGGTCAAGATGCTGCACGAGGCGGGGCTGCTGCCGGCGCTCGACGTCTGCGTGGCGTGCGGGGGAGACGGGGTGCTCGTGGGCTTCTCGGCGGCGCGCGGCGGCGCCGTCTGCGGTCAGTGCCTCGGCGACGCCGCGCCGCTCTCGCCGGTGACCTTGGCCGCGCTGCGCGCGGCTGTAAGACGCCCGCTCGCTGATCTGGGCCCCGAGACGCCGTCCGTGGCGGTCGCCGAGGGCGTCCGCCACGTGCACGACCTGTACTCGTATCACACCGGCCTGCGCTTGCGAGCGCTGCGCTTCGCGCGGCACTGACGCCCGCTCCTGTCGCCGGCTCTCGTCACGGGCGGCGAGCGCGACGCGTTTTGTTGGCGTCGTCTCGCCGCCGCTTGATACAATCGCCGCCCGACGCGGAGGAGCATGAAGAACGAAGCGCGTGAACCGGGCGCCGTGGGCGCCCGCCCCACGTTCCAGCAGATCATCGCCCGCCTCCAGTCCTTCTGGGAGGAACGGGGCTGCGTGATCGTCCAGCCCTACCACACCGAGGTCGGCGCCGGCACCTTCAACCCCGCCACCTTCCTGCGCTGCCTCGACGCGCGTCCCTGGCGGGCCGCCTACGTCGAGCCTTCTACGCGTCCCACCGACGCGCGCTACGGCGAGAATCCGTATCGCCTCGGCCACTACTTCCAGTACCAGGTCGTCATCAAGCCCTCGCCGCCCGACATCCAGGCGATCTACCTCGACTCGCTGGTCGCCCTCGGCATCGACCTCGCCCGGCACGACGTGCGCTTCGTCGAGGACAACTGGGAGGGTCCCACGCTCGGGGCCTGGGGCCAGGGCTGGGAGGTCTGGGCGGACGGTATGGAGATCACCCAGTTCACCTACTTCCAGCAGCTGGGAGGGATGGATCTCGACCCCATCACGATCGAGCTGACCTACGGGCTCGAGCGCATCGCCATGTACCTGCAGGGCGTGGACAGCGTCTACGACGTGGTCTGGTCCCAGTGGGAGCAGGACGGCGAGCCCGTCACCGTGACGTACGGCGACGTCTACCGTGAGAACGAGCGGCAGTTCTCGCACTACAACTTCGAGATCGCCGACACGGGGATGCTCTACCGCCACTTCCGCGAGTACGAGGCCGAGGCGCAGGCTTGCCTCGTCGCCCGTCTGCCCGTGCCCGCCTACGACCACGTGCTCAAGTGCAGCCACACGTTCAACCTGCTCGACGCGCGCGGCGTGATCAGCGTGACCGATCGCACGGCGCACATCGCGCGCGTGCGCGACCTGGCGCGCGCGGTGGCGCGGCTCTACCTCGAGGTCGACGCCGAGCGCCGCGCGCCGCACGACGCGGCGAGCGGGGATGGGGCGCCGGCCGACGGCGCGGCGCCGGGCGACGCCGCTGCATCGGCCGGTACGGCGCCACCCGGCGAAGGAACGGCCGCGTGAACCTGCTCCTGGTCGAGATCGGCTGCGAAGAGCTGCCGGCGAGCTTCTGCCACTCGGTGGTCCGCCAGCTGCGCGGCGCCGGTGGCGAGGGCCTCGTCCGCCGCCTGCTCGCCGAGGAGCGGCTGCTGCCGGCGGACGACGACGATCCCTCGCCGGCCGAGCGCTTCCTCGAGCGGCGCCTCACGGTCCATGTATCGCCACGCCGCGTCGCCGTGCTGGTCGAGGGGCTGCCCGAGCGGCAGCACGCTCTCGTCCAGCGCTTCCGCGGCCCGCGCGCCGACGTCGCTTTCGACGCCGAAGGCCGGCCGACGAAGGCAGGCGCGGGCTTCGCGCGCAGCAAGGGCGTGCGCCTCGAGGAGCTCGGCCGCGAGACGGTCGACGGGGTCGAGTTCGTCTCCGCCGAGGTGGAGGCCGAGCGCCGGGCGACGCGAGAGGTGCTGCCCGGTCTGATCCCGCGCCTGGTGGCCGGCATCCAGGTGCCGCGCGGCATGCGCTGGGACCGGCGGCCCGAGGGGGCCGACGAGTACCTGCGCTTTGCGCGGCCGATCCGCTGGCTGCTCTGCAAGCTCGGCGACGAGACGATTTCCACGAGCTTCTACGGCCTCACCGTGGGGGACGTCTCGATGGGTCATCGCGTGCTCGGCGCGCCGGTCGTGATCGACGCCGCGAGCCGTTATGAGCGCCTGCTCGAAGAGCAGAAGGTCATCGTCGATCAAGAGGAGCGCCGGCGCCGCATCGTCGCCGGGCTCGACGCGCAGGCCGAGACCCTGGGCGGGTCTTGGGACGACCCTGGGCGGGTGCTCGAAGAGGCCGTCTACCTGGCGGAGTGGCCGACCGTCGCGCTCGGGTGTTTCGACGAGCGGCACCTGCGCCTGCCGGCGCCGGTGCTGGTCACGGCGATGCAGAGCCACCAGCGCTACTTCCCGGTGCGCGCCGCCGACGGCGGGCTGGCCCCGGTCTTCCTCTACGTCTCCAACGCCGATCCCGCGGCGGCCCCGCTCGTCACGCGCGGCAACGAGCGCGTCCTCGAAGGGCGGCTCGACGACGCCGAATTCGCCTACGACCGCGACCTCGCCGAGGGCATCGAGGCCATGGCCGAGCGGCTCGGTGAGGTCGTCTTCCACGAGAAGCTGGGCACGCTCGCCGACAAGGCGCGCCGCCTGCAGGGTCTGGTCGCCGGGTTCGCCGCCGGCGCGCCGGCCGAGCCGGCGGCGCACGCCGCGCGGCTCGCGAAGGCCGATCTGGTGAGTCAGGTCGTCATCGAGTTCCCGACGCTGCAGGGCGCGATGGGCGAGCTCTACGCGCGGCACGCCGGTCTGCCCGAGGCCGTCGCCCGCGCCGTCGGCGAACACTACCTGCCGCTGTCGGCGACGGGGCCGGCGCCGGTGACGCCCGCGGGCGCCGGCCTGGCCATCGCCGAGAAGGCCGACAACATCGCCGGCGCGTGGGTGGCACGCCAGAAGCCCAGCGGCTCCCGCGACCCGTACGGCCTGCGCCGCGCCGCCATGGGTATCGTGCGCATCGCGTTGGAGCACGGCCTTCGCATCGCGGTACCGGGTCTGCTTGCGGCCGCGCTCGACCAGTACGAGGCGCAGGGCGCCTGCGAACCCGGCGACGAGGAGCATCGCGGTCTCGTGAATGAGATGACGGCCTTCGTCTGGGAGCGCCTCGAGGCGCTCCTCCTCGACGAAGGCCTCTCGTATCCGCTCGTCCAGGCGGCGCTCGGCGCCGCCGCGGTCGACGTCCCGGCGAAGGCCGCGCGGGCGCGCGCCTTCGCCGCTCTCGCCGGCTCCGGCGCCTTCGACGACGTGGTCGTGGCCTACAACCGCTGCTTCTCGATCGCGAGCAAGAGCGCGACGTCCCCGGCCGTCGCCGGCCTCGCTTCGCCCGCCGTCCCTCCGGTCAAGCCCGAGCTGTTCGGCGAGCCGGTCGAACGGGCGCTCTTCGAGGGACTGTCCGCCACCGTCGGGCCCGTTCGCGCGGCGCTCGCCGCGCTCGACATCGAGGCCGCCGTGGCGGCCGCTGCGCCGCTGCGCGCCACCGTCGACCGGTACTTCGACGAGGTGCTCGTGATGGACGCCGACCCGGCGGTGCGCGCCAATCGGCTCGCACAGCTCGCCGCGGTCGTCGCCTTGCTCGTAGAGATCGGCGACCTCAGCCGCCTGCCGGTGCCGGCGGTGTCCTGAGGGCGACAGAAGGGCCGACCGCCGAGAGTCGCGAACACGCGGGTGGGGTCACCCGGGGAGGGAAGTGATGGCGCACAAGTACGTCTACCGGTTCGATGAGGGCGGCAAGGACATGAAGACGCTCCTCGGCGGCAAGGGCGCGAACCTCGCCGAGATGACCGTCCTCGGCCTGCCCGTCCCACCCGGCTTCACCATCACCACCGAGGTCTGCATCCACTATGCGGACACGCGTCAGTACCAGGGCGGCGTCGAAGACCAGGTCAAGGAGGCGCTCGCCGCTCTCGAGCGTGACACCGGCAAGCGGTTCGGCGATCCGACCGATCCCTTGCTGTTGTCTGTGCGTTCGGGCGCCCGCGCCTCGATGCCGGGCATGATGGACACCGTCCTCAACCTGGGATTGAACGACACCGCCGTGCAGGGTCTCGTCGCGCAGACCGGCAACCCTCGCTTCGCCTGGGACTGCTACCGTCGCTTCGTCACGATGTACGGCGACGTGGTCATGGGCCTGAAGCCCGAGGGTGACGAAGGCGATCCCTTCGAGGAGCAGCTCGAGGCGATGAAGCGCGAGCGCGGCGCCACTCTCGACACCGACCTCAGCGCCGACGACCTCGAGGCGCTGACGGCGCGCTTCAAGCTGCTCGTCAAGGAGCGCACCGGCAAGGACTTCCCCGACGACCCCATGGAGCAGCTCTGGGGCGCGGTCTCGGCCGTCTTCGGCTCGTGGAACAACGACCGCGCCGTGGCCTACCGTCGCCTCTACGACATCCCCGACACCTGGGGCACCGCGGTCAACATCCAGACGATGGTCTACGGCAACACGGGCAACGAGTCGGGCACCGGCGTCGCCTTCACGCGGAACCCGGCGAGCGGCGAGAACGTCTTCTACGGTGAGTTCCTCGTGAACGCGCAGGGCGAAGACGTGGTGGCCGGCGTGCGCACGCCGCGTCCCGTCGAGGAGCTCGCGGAGGTCTTCCCCGGCGCGTACGAGCAGTTGCTCGAGGTACGCCAGACGCTCGAGCGCGAATTGCGCGACATGCAGGACTTCGAGTTCACCATCGAGCGCGGTCGCCTCTACATGCTGCAGACCCGCAACGGCAAGCGCACCGGCCTGGCGGCGATCCGCATCGCGGTCGACATGGCCGACGAGGGCCTCATCAGCCCCCAGGAGGCGCTGATGCGGATCGAGCCCGAGCAGCTCAACCAGCTGCTGCGGCCCATCTTCTCTGCCGACGACAAGCAGAAGGCGGTGGGCGAGGGGCGCGTGCTGGCGAAGGGGCTGCCGGCCGGCCCCGGAGCGGCCGCCGGCCGGGTCGTCTTCAACGCGGCCGACGCCGTTACCTGGGCCGGCCGCGGCGAGCAGGTGCTCCTCGTGCGCGACTTCACGAGCCCGGACGACATCCGCGGGATGGACGCGGCGCAGGGCATCCTGACCGCACAGGGCGGCATGACCTCTCACGCCGCCCTGGTGGCGCGTCAGATGGGCAAGGTCTGCATCGTGGGCTGCGGCGCGCTCGGCGTGGACCTGCGTGCGCGCCGCTTCGAGGTCGACGGCACGACCGTCGAAGAGGGCGACTGGCTGTCCATCGACGGCTTCACCGGCGAGGTGATCCTCGGCCAGATCGAGACGCGCCCGCCCGAGGTCCTGCAAGTGCTGCTCGAGGGCTCGATGAAGCCCGAGGAATCCGACGCGTATCGCTACTACGCCGACATCATGCTGTGGGCGGACAAGGAGCGCACGATCGGCGTGCGCACCAACGCCGACCAGCCGGACCAGGCCGCCAATGCCATCGCCTTCGGGGCCGAGGGCATCGGGCTGTGCCGGACCGAGCACATGTTCTTCGGGGGCGCGCGCATCATGGATGTGCGCGCGATGATCCTCGCCGAGACGACCGAGGAGCGTGAGGCCGCGCTCGCCAGGCTGCTCCCGATGCAACGCGATGACTTCGCCGGCATCTTCCGCGTGATGGGCGAGCGCCCCGTCACGATCCGCACCCTCGACCCGCCGCTGCACGAGTTCCTGCCGCACGAGGAGGCCGACGTGCGGGCGACCGCCGACGCGCTCGGGGTGAGCGCCGAGAAGGTCGCCGGCAAGGTGGCCGAGCTGCACGAGAGCAACCCGATGCTCGGCCACCGCGGTTGCCGCCTCGGCATCGCCTTCCCGGAGATCACGCGCATGCAGTCGCGCGCTATCCTCGAGGCGGCCTGCGTCGTGACGAAGGACGGCGTCGCCGTGCATCCCGAGATCATGATCCCGCTCGTCGGCGCGAAGAAGGAGCTGGAGCACCAGGCCGCGCAGGTACGCGCCGTCGCTGCCGAGGTCTTCGCCGAGCAGGGCGTCGAGGTGGACTACTCGGTCGGCACCATGATCGAGATCCCGAGAGCGTGTCTCGTCGCCGACCAGATCGCGGAGGCCGCGGAGTTCTTCAGCTTCGGCACCAACGATCTCACGCAGATGGGCTTCGGCATCTCCCGCGACGACGCGGGCAAGTTCCTGCCGTTCTACCTGGAGCAGGAGATCTGGCCCGTCGACCCGTTCGACAGCCTCGACCAGGAAGGCATCGGCCAGCTCGTCGAGATGGGCATCCGCAAGGGCCGCGCGACCCGCGAGGGTCTCAAGGTGGGCATCTGCGGCGAGCAGGGCGGCGACCCGGCGACGGTCAAGTTCTGCCACCGGGTGCGCATGGACTACGTGAGCTGCTCGCCGTTCCGCCTGCCGGTCGCGCGCCTCGCCGCGGCGCAGGCCGCCATCGAGGATCGCGGCGAGCTCGAGCTCGAGAAGTGAGCGCCGGCGGCGCCACGAGGCCGTGGGTTCGCTCAGGCACGACAGGGAGCTGAGGATCGAGGACGGCCGGGCGGTGCGCGTGCGCACCGCCCGGCCGAAAGACGCCAAGGCCTTGGCGCGCCTGCTCGACACGGTCGCCGCGGAGCCCGGCAGCGGTCTGGTCCTCGCGCCCGGCGAGATGACGGCGCGTGACTGGAAGCACCGCATCGCCGACAGTCGCGTCGAGCCCCGCTGCCTCATGCTGATCGCCGAGCTGGATGACGTCCAGGTGGGCAACCTGGGCCTGCGTCCCGACTCGCACCCGGCGTCTGGGCACGTGCTGTGGGTGGGGATGTCCGTGGCGGGCGCGGCGCGCGGTCTCGGCGTCGGCGGCGCGCTCCTCGAAGAGGCCGCGGCGTGGGCCGCCGACGCGGGCGCGCAGCGCCTCGTGCTCGGCGTGTTCCCGGAGAACGAGCGCGCCGTCGCGTTCTACGAACGGCACGGGTTCGCGCGCGAGGGTCTCCGCCGCGACCAGTACCGCCGTGGCGACGAGTATCATGACGAGATGCTGATGGCGCGTTCTCTGTCGAGGCCCCGATGACTCGCCTCCTCTCGAGGTCGCGATGACGGTCGGCCCGCGGCTCCGTCGACTGCTGGCCGCTCTGGCCGGTCTGGCGGCGCTCGCGTTGGCCACGGTGCCGGCGATCGTGGCCTTCGGCGCGGGCTGGATGGCGCTCGGCTGGGACGCCGATCGCGGCGACATCGGCGGCCTCGTCGACCACAACTCGCCCGAGGCGTGGGCGCTGCTGGCGGTGGCCTTCCTGGTGTGGGCGCCGCTGGTGCTCGTCGCGCTCGTGGTGGCGCTCGACCGCCTGGGCCAGCGCTACATGCCTCTCGAGCGCGCGCCGCGTGCGACGAAGGACGAGCGCCGGCGCCTGTGGGCCGGGCTGCGCTATCTGGCGGGCCGTGAGGCGCCGACCGCGCCGAAGGAGCGGTCGGCGCCTCACGGCGACGGAGAGGGGCGAGCCTAGGTGCCCCTGATCAGCCGCAACAGCATCGACCAGGTGCTCGCCGCCGCCGACATGGTCGAGGTCGTCGGGCGCTACACGCAACTCAAGAAGTCGGGCGCCAACTACATGGGCTGCTGCCCCTTCCACGAGGAGAAGACGCCCTCGTTCTCGGTCAATCCCATCGAGAAGCTCTACTACTGCTTCGGCTGCGGCGAGGGCGGCAACCTCTTCAGCTTCGTGCAGCGCAAGGAGGATCTCGACTTCGCCGCCGCCGTCGAGCACCTTGCCGACAAGCTCGGGATCGTGCTCGAGTACGAGGAGACGAGCGCCCGCGGCGAGGCCGAGCGCCACCGCCGCGAGCGCCTCCGGGCGCTGCTCGAGCAGACCACGGCCTACTACGAGCGGGTGCTGTGGGAGGGCAAGGCCGCCGCCCCGGCGCGCGAGTACCTGCAGGCGCGCGGGTTCGGCGACGAGGTCTGCCGCGCCTACCGGGTCGGCTTCGCGCCGGCCGGCTGGCAGACGCTGCGCGACGCGGCCGCGGCCAAGGGCTTCAGCGACCAGGAGCTGCTCGACACCGGTCTCGCCGTGCCCGGCCGCCGCGACCGGCCCTACGACCGCTTCAGAGAACGCATCGTCTTCCCGCTCGCCGACGACCGCGGGCGTACGCTCGGCTTCGGGGCGCGGGCGCTCGGCGATGAGAAGCCCAAGTACCTGAACTCGCCAGAGACGCCTCTGTATCACAAGAGCGAGGCGCTCTTCGGCCTGCACGCCGCCAAGAAGGCGGCGCAGCGCGCGGATCGCATCTACGTCGTCGAGGGCTACACCGACGTTCTGGCGCTGGCTCAGGCCGGCGTCCAGCAGGTCGTGGCGGCGATGGGCACCGCCCTCACCGAGCAGCAGCTCACGCGTCTCTCGCACCTGACGCGCCGGCTCTACCTCTGCTTCGACGCCGACGCCGCCGGCCTCGGCGCCATGTCGCGCGCACTCACCCTCGCCCGCCGCCTCGAGTTGACGATGTATGTGGTCCGCATGCCCAGCGGGCTCGACCCGGCCGACTACATCACCGGCGGTGCGAGCGGCGACGACTTCGGCAGCCTTGCCGATGAAGCGGAGTCGGTGCTACACTACCGCGTCCGCCAGGTCCTCGATACGCACGATCTCGAACGGTCCGACGGTCGCGCCCAAGCCTTCGCCCAGCTCAAGGGCGTGCTCGCCGAGACGGCGAGCCCTATCGAGCGCGACGACGAGGTCCGTCACATCGCCGGCCGGCTGCGGCTCTCCGAGGAGAGCGTGCGCTACCTGCTGCGCAGCAGCGGCGGGTCGCCGCAGGCGGCGCGCGCGGGCGCCGCGGCGCCCGCGCGTGGCAGCGCCGTCCTCACCGGCGGCGCTCACGAGCTTGAGGTCCGGTTTCTGGCCGCATGTCTTGCCGTGCCCGAGGCGGGGGCGGAGCGCCTGGCCGGCATCGACGAGGAGTATTTCTCGAGCGCCGAGACGCGGACGGCGCTGCACTGGACGATCGCGCGGTTGAAGCGGCGAAATGCAGGGAAAAAGACTTCGGCGGCCGAGATCGCCGAGGGTGAGGACGACGGGAGCGAGGTAGTCGCGGAGGTCGTGCTGCGATCCGGCCAGGAGCCGTTCACCGTGACCGTTCTCGAGGAGCTCCTTCTGCGCGTGCAGGAGGCGCACGTCGGGCGCCGCATCGCGAGGCTCAAGGTCGAGACCGATACCGGCGACAAAGCTACACGGCAGGAGCAGCTCACGCGTCTGCAAGAGGTGCGGCGCCGGCTGCGTGAGACGATCCGCTCGCTCCCCGTCGAGGAGTACCCAGACGAAGGGTAGGGACCCGAGAGTGACCGACATCTCCGAAGAGCGCAAGACGCCCGAGGCGGCGGAGTTCGGCATCGAAGAGGTGCGCGTCCTCGTCGACGAAGGTCGCGAGCAGGGCTACCTCGCGAGCGACCACATCGCCGACGCGTTGCAGGACGTCGAGCTCACGACCGACCAGATCGACGGCATCTACAATCTGTTCGCCGACCTCGGTATCGACATCGTCGAGGGTGAGGGCGTCGTCGTCGAGGGCGCTGCAGACGCCAAACCCGAAGAAGAGGTCATCCCCAAGCTCGACCTCTCGGTCAAGACGCCGACCAACGACCCCGTGCGCATGTACCTCAAGGAGATCGGCAAGGTGCCGCTCCTCACCGCCGAAGAAGAGGTCTCCCTGGCCAAGCGCATCGAGCGCAAGGACATGGATGCCAAGCGCAAGCTGATCGAGGCCAACCTGCGCCTCGTCGTCTCGATCGCCAAGCGTTACGTGGGTCGCGGCATGCTCTTCCTCGACCTCATCCAGGAGGGCAACCTCGGGCTCATCCGCGCCGTCGAGAAGTTCGACTACCGCAAGGGCTACAAGTTCTCGACCTACGCGACCTGGTGGATCAGGCAGGCGATCACGCGCGCCATCGCCGACCAGGCGCGCACGATCCGCATCCCCGTCCACATGGTCGAGACCATCAACAAGCTGATCCGCGTGCAGCGTCAGCTCCTGCAGGACATCGGCCGCGAGCCGACGCCCGAGGAGATCGCGCACGAGATGGGTACAACTCCACAGAAGGTCCGCGAGATCCTCAAGATCAGTCAGGAGCCGGTGAGCCTCGAGACGCCGATCGGCGAAGAAGAGGACTCGCAGCTCGGCGACTTCATCGAGGACGAAGACGCGACCATGCCGGTCGAAGCGGTGAGCGAGATCATGCAGAAGGAGGAGCTGAACCAGGTGCTGAGCACCCTGACGCACCGGGAGCGCAAGGTGATCGAGCTGCGCTTCGGTCTCAAGGGCGAGCACCCGCGGACGCTCGAGGAGGTGGGTCAGAAGTTCGGCGTGACGCGCGAACGCATCCGCCAGATCGAGGCCAAGACGCTGGCCAAGCTCAAGGCGTACCGCGACTCGCAACGGTTGCGCGACTTCTTGGACTGACACGGAGGCGGACGGGGCGCGCGGCCCCGCCGGGCCGCGCGCCCCGTCCGCCCTCAATGACGACAGACACCGATCGGGCGGCGCGAGTCGTTCTCCCGCGCCGCGCAGACGTCGCAGACGACGTGTCGCAGCGACGCTCGGCCCGCACCGGAGAGTGCGCGGCCGGCGTCAGTGGAAAGAGAAGGCAATGACGATGCAGCGGATCATCGAGATCTTGGACGAGCGGCCCGGTCACGGCCCGCTCGAGCACACCATTGACGACGTACGCGCGCTGGTCGCGGAGGGCCACGAACAGGGCTACCTCGACGCCGGCCGGGTGCACGAGGCGCTGCGCGACGTCGAGCTCTCGGCCGAGCAGATGGAGGAGGTCTACACGGCCCTCGACGACCTCGGTATCGACATACTCGGCAGCGAGTCGCGGCCCAGCGACGAGGGTGAGAGCGCCGAGGCCGAGGTCGAGGCGCCACGGCCGCTGGACCTGTCGGTGAAGACGGCCCCGACCGATCCGACCCGACTGTATCTGCGCGAGATCGGCAAGGTCCCGCTGCTCACGGCCGAGCAGGAGGTCTCCCTGGCCAAGCGCATCGAGCGTCGGGATATGGAGGCGAAGCGCCAGCTGATCGAGGCCAACCTGCGCCTCGTGGTATCCATCGCGAAGCGGTACGCGGGGCGCGAGATGAGCCTGCTTGATCTCATCCAGGACGGCAACCTCGGCCTGATGCGCGCCGTCGAGAAGTTCGACTGGCGGCGCGGCTACAAGTTCTCGACCTACGCGACCTGGTGGATCCGCCAGGCGATCACGCGGGCGATCGCCGACAAGTCGCGGACGATCCGCGTGCCCGTCCACATGGTCGACACGATCAACAAGCTCATGCGCGTGCAGCGCCAGCTCCTGCAGGACCTCGGCCGCGAGCCGACGGTCGACGAGGTCGCGGTGCAGATGGAGATGACTCCGCAGAGGGTGCAGCAGATCAGAAGGATCGGTCAGCAGCCCGTGAGCCTCGAGACGCCGGTCGGCGACGAGGGCGACGCGCAGTTCGGCGACCTGCTCGAGGACGAGAGCGCCGTGGCGCCGCCTCAAGCCACCGACGACGTCTTCCGCAGAGAGGGCCTGGACAGGGCCCTTGCCCAGCTCACCGGGCGTGAGCGTACGATCCTCGAGTTGCGCTATGGCCTCAAGGGCGGCCACCCCCTCACGCTCGAGGAGGTCGGGCAGCGGTTCGGCCTCACGCGCGAGCGCATCCGCCAGATCGAGGGCAAGACTCTGGCGAAGCTGCGCAGCTTCCGCGAGGCGGAGGCGCTGCGCGACTATCTCGAGTGAGCCGGCGATGAGCGTGGGCGCACGCGTACTGCTCGTCTTCCCGGGCTCGCTCTTCGGCGGCGAGTGGGCGAAGGGTCCCCGCCTCAAGCCGGAGATGGTGAGCCTCTGGAGCGAGCTGCGCCGTGCGGACCTCGAGGTCGAGGTCCTCGACCTCGAGGTCGAACTCGGCGCCCCCGACGACGACGCCAGCCGCGCCGGTTTCCTCGAGAGGGCCGAGTCGCTGCTGGCGGACCATCCCGCCGACCTCGCCGTGGTCTCGTGCTGGTCCGCACTCCAGTACTCGGCGAGCGTCGCCGTCGCCGAGCGGCTGCGACGCCTCCATCCCGCGACCGTCATCGCCGTGCACGGCTACCACGTGTCGGTACGACCGCACGAGTTCGCCTACGAAGGCTCCCCCTTCAACTGGCTGATCGTCGGCGAGGCCGAGATGGCGGCCGTCGAGCTCGTCCGCTTGGTCTCCGGCGGCGAGCGTGACGTGCAGACGTGCCGCCCGCTCGAGGGGATGCCGCTGCCGCTCGACGCCGCGCACGCGCCCGATACCGCCGGCTACCCGTACGCTGAAGCGGGTCTGCCCGAGATCGCCGTCTCGCTGAGCCGGGGTTGTCCCTACAACGCACCCGCTTGCCTGCTGCGTCCCGGCGGGAGCGGATGGCGCGCGTACCCGCCCGATGTGGCCGCGGCCCTCGTCGACCGGGCCGCGGCCCTCGTGCCCGGCCGTATCGACGTCCTCGATCCGGTCTTCGGCTACGACCCCGCCTGGCGGCGCCTCGCCTTCGAGCGCCTGGCGCACGCCGATCGCCGCGACGTCGCCGTCAGTCTGGCGGCGCGGCCCGAGACGCTTGCGCGGCTCGATGTCGACCAGCTGTACCAGGCGCGCGCCGAACTCCGGCTCGCCGTGGGCACGCTGTCCTGGCGGCTGCTCCAGCGGACCGGCGAGGCCGCCGACCCGCGGAAGACCGTGGCTCACGCTCTCGACGTGCTCACCTACGCCAACGCGAAGGGCGTGCTCGCGCAGGTGGAGCTCACCTTCGGCCGACCGGGCGAGACCGAGGAGACGGTCGCCGAGACGCTCGAGCGACTCGAGGAGCTGGTCGCGACCCTGCCGAACACGACCCTTCGTCTGCAGGCCTCGTCGTGGGCCTTCCAGCCGTCGGGCGACCCCGAAGCCGACATCGAGGCGCCGCGGCGGCGCTTCGGCACCGAGGTCCTTCACCCCGAGTGGTGGAAGGAGCCCGTGCCCAGCCGGGCCGCGGCCACCGCGGTGGTCGCCAGCGCCGAGCTCGCCGGTCGCCCGCCGGGCGACGAGAGCTACTGGCGTGCGCGCTTTGACGCACTGGCCGAGCGCTTCACCGCGAAGCTGACCGCCGAGGCGCGCCGGGGACTGCGCAGCCACGAGGCCGTGGGCTCGGAGGCCCACGGCGTGCCTCACGGATGGCTCGCCGAGCCCCGCTGGCACTGAGCGTCCGCACGCGGTCGGGCCCGGAGGACTGCGTGCCCGCCTCGTCGCGACGGCCGTAGCGGTCCCGTTCCGCGTCGCCGCACTGTTTGTCCGGGGTGGGGGTGTGGCCTATACTTTGGCGGCTTTCTGAGCGGTCCTCGGTAGCTCAATCGGTAGAGCATCCGGCTGTTAACCGGAGGGTTGTAGGTTCGAGTCCTACCCGAGGAGCCAGTTTCCGAAGAGGGCGCCGTGGCCGTCAGGCCGCGGCGCCCTCTTCGCGTCGGCCCGCCTCTCAGCCGAGGATCAGCCGCTGCGGGTCGACGTCGTCGCGCAGGATGCGGAGTTCCTCCGCGCTCGGCGGCTCGGCCTCGACGGCGCGCGAGACGTCCATGGCGAAGCCCGTGTTCTCGGCCACCTGCTCGGGTGTCACGCCGCGGTAGTGCTCGGCGAGGTACATCCGCTTCGTCTCGTCGTCGAACTTCATGACGCCGAGGTCGCTGACCACGGCGAGCGGCCCGCCGCGCCGGTACCCGGCGTGGCGCCGCGACTCGCCGCCGGTCAGCCAGCCCGGCGTCGTCAGGTAGTCGAGCTTCTCGACGAACTTGCGCGTGCCGTGCTGCATGAACGCGATGAAGCCGCTGGCCAGCGAACCGGCGTCGCAGGCGCCGCCGCTGCCGCTGAATCGCACCGTCGGGTGGTGGTAATCGCCGATCACCGTCGAGTTCATGTTGCCGTACATGTCGATCTGCGCGGCCCCGAGGAAGGCGATGGTGTGGAGGCGCCGGTTGGCGACGTAGCTGAAGGCCTCGACGAGGCCGGCGTTGAGGTTCGAGTAGGCCATGACGCGCGGGTCGGCCACGGCCATCGGCAGCTCCTCGAGCCGTGGCCCGATGCCGCCGGTCTCGAAGAAGATGTGGGCGTGCGGGGCGTGGATGCGCTTGGCGACGGTCGCCGCCAGCATCGCCACGCCCGTGCCGCCAAAGAGCACGTCGCCGTCCTTGATGAAGCGTCCGGCGGCGATCGCCATCATCTCTCTGGGGGTGTACGTGGGCGTCTCGGTCATGCCGCTCACCTCCGGTCCAGACCCTGCGCGTAGCCGGCCACGGTGTTGGCCCGGATGCGCGCGAGCTGTGCCCCGCCGATCTTGTCGAGGTACTCGTCCCAGCTCGCGACGCCGTACACCCACTCGTCGAGGTAGTCGTCCCAGCGGGCGTCGTCCTTGGCCATAGCCTTGTAGAGGTTCAGGTGCTGTGGGTCGTAGTCGTAGAAGTAGCGGCAGGCGGTCGGGTGGGCGCCGTAGGGCACGGGCACGACCGCGTCCACGAGGAACGGCGGCAGGGCGTTCTGGTCGGGGTCGATACGCAGGTAGCTGTCCGGGACGATCTCCTCGCAGGTGACGATCACCGCCGACGCGGCCTTGCACTGCTCGAGGTCGGCGAACGTGAGGCCTTTGATGCGCACGGTCCCGTCCGTGCTCACCTGCTGCGCATGGACCAGCGACACGTCGGGCGTGAGCGCCGGCAGCAGGGCGACGTCATCGTCGGCGTGCCCGAACGGGTCGGCCATGACGTGCACCTTCTTCTTCGCCACCTTGACGCCGTCGCGCAGTTCCGCCGGGAAGCCCTCCTTGTTCAGCACGTCCGTACCGAGCCCCGACTTGCTGGGGATGAACGGTGTGCCCAGGGCGCCGGCGAGAAAGCGCAGCGTCATCTGGTTGTTCGTGTAGTCCTCGACCAGCACCTCGCCGCGCTCGATCGCCTTGCGGAAGCGGAAGCAGGTCGGCGCGAAGCGCCCGTTGCCGCCGTAGGCGATCTCGATGCGCGAGACGCACCCGGCGCCCACGAGGACGTCGAGCGCCTGTCCGTTGGAGTGCGCCACCAGGTGCAGGTCGCGGACCTTGCGGCGCACGATCTCGTACACGAGGGCCATGGGGTTGCGGTTGATGGTGAAGCCTCCGACGGCGAGCTGGCACCCGTCGTGGACGAAGCGCTCCACGGCTTCGCTCGCGGTCATGAGCTTGCCGTCGAGGCCGTTGGTCTCGCCCATGCGCTGCTCCCTCCTCGAGTCACGTGGGGCCTGAAACACGAAAGCCCCCAGGGCAGACGTCGTCGTCTCCGCTGGGGGACATGGCCGGGAACGGCGGGAGGACGGCTCCCTGCCGTGACCACGCGGCAGCGCGACCATGATACAGGCGCCGGCTCCCCGTGCAAGCGCCGGCGCCCTGCTAGAATGGCCCAATGGCGAGTCCGGGTGACGGCGAGATGGACAAGACGACGTTCCTGTTCTCGGGCTATGCCCGGCTGCCTCAGGACGTCTCCCATCAGGCGATCTACAAGCGGGTCGGAGTGGTGCTCGAGGTCGACGAGAGCGGCGCGATCGTCGGCTGCACGGCCTCGCTCATCATGGACGTGGCGCGCGACTTCTTCTCGCGCCTCCTGCAGGGCCGCAGCGTCCTCAACGAGCGACGCGAGATCGAGGCGCTCGTGCGCTACCGCTACCGCGGTCACTCCCAGGGCGCCCTCATCTCGGCCCTTCACAAGGTCTTCGAGGCCGTCGACCAGTCGCCGCTCGTGCTCGGCGACGCGGCCTCGCCGCTGCCCAGCGCCAAGAACCCGGATGTCGGGACCGAGACCTACGGCTGAGCCGTCCGCCCCGTCGAGCGTCCGCCCGGATCCTTCTCCACATTGGCGAAGCGATGTCGCTTGCACGTCGTTTTGGGCGTTGTATGATGTCGCGGCTGCACACAGAGTCGCAGACGGGCGCCGTCTCCGCCCGCTGACTTCAGGCTTTGCACCCCCAGCGACCGCGTAAGCGTGCCCTGGGGGTTTCGTTGTTTCCGGGGACAGGTTCCTAAGGAGGGAGTCGCATGGATTTCCGATACACCACCGAGCAGACCATGTACCGTCAGGCCATTCGCGAGTGGCTGGTCAAGAATCTCGAGCCGCGCGCCCGCGCCATCGACGAGGCTGAGGACGGGATCCCGACCGACATCACCGCCGGCATGGCCGACATGGGCATGTTCGGCGTGACGATCCCCGAGCAGTACGGCGGCATGCCGCTGCCCGACGACGAGCGTCTCATCTACGCGATGATCACCGTGCAGGAGATCGCGCGCGCCGACCTGAGCATGAGCACCCCGGTGTACACGCTGCTCACCATCGGCTGGGCGTACATCATCGATCGCTACGGCAGCGAAGAGCTGAAGCAGGAAGTGCTCCCGGCCGTGGCCGCCGGCAAGGCGTTCGCCGGCATCAACACGACCGAGCCCGGCGGCGGCTCCGACCTCGGCGCCATCAAGACGATCGCCCCGTGGGACGAGGCCAAGCAGGCCTACGTCATGAACGGCGAGAAGGCCTACGTCTCCGGTCCCAAGGAGTGCGAGAAGTGGGGCGCCCCGAGCGGCCACTGCACCCTCGTCAAGACCGATCCGAGCCAGGGTCACAAGGGCATGACCTTCATCTGGGTCCCCGCCCACCTGCCCGGCATCACCTACACGACCTACAAGGACATGGGCCGCATGGGCCTGTCCACCGGCGGCTGGATCTACAAGGACGTCGAGCTCCCGAAGAAGTACCTGCTCGGCGAAGAGGGCAAGGGCTTCTACGTGAACATGGACGGCTTCAACGCCGCCCGCGTCCTGGTCGCGGCCGCCTGCCTCGGCGGCGCCGAGAAGGCGCTCGAGATCAGCGGCGAGTACACGGCCCAGCGCAAGACCTTCGGCAAGCCGCTCGGCAAGTGGGAGGGCATCTCGTTCGAGATGGCCGACGACTGGATGCAGCTCGACATGCTGAAGCTCAACCTGCTGCGCGGCGCCTGGATGATCGGCCAGGAGCACACCAACCCGGGCCAGTTCGGCCGCAAGGAGATCAACAAGGTCATCTCGACCTGCAAGTGCCTCTCGCCCACGCTCTGCCACGACATCGCCCGGCACGGGATGATGTACCACGGCGCCTTCGGCTACACGAAGGAGACCCCGCTCGAGATGCTGCTGCGCGGCGTCATGAGCTACGAGGTCGGCGCCGAGGGCGGCCTCATGATCATGCGCGGCATCATCGCCCGCGACGAGTGGGGCGAGACGCACAACCCGTTCAAGGACTAAGCGCCGGAGGCGGCGGAAGCCGTCGCAGGTGGCCTAGCGTGCGGTGCGAAGAGGCCGCGGCCCGCCGGACGGGCCGCGGCCGGGCACCGCACGCTGAGTCAAGATCCTGACTGACGAGGAGAGGGCGGAGATGGAGAAGGTCGAGTGCATCGTCGTGGGCGGCGGCCTCGCCGGCCTGTCCGCGGCCTACGGCCTCGCCGACGCCGGCGTCGAGGTCATGGTGCTCGAGCGCGGCGATTACTCGGGCGCCAAGAACGTGACCGGCGGGCGCCTCTACATGAGCCCCATCCGGGGCTTCTACCCCGAGCTCTGGGAGGAGGCGCCGTACGAGCGCACCGTCGCGCGCGAGCTGGTGACCATGCTCGGCGACGGCGCCCAGACGACGATCGAGATCGCCTCCGACCGCTTCACGGCCGACCCGCCGCAGTCCTACACGGTGCTGCGCGCCCGCTTCGACCAGTGGCTCGCCGAGAAGGTCGGCGAGAAGGGCGGCATGGTCGTCCCCAACATGAAGGTCGACGCCCTGCTGCGCGACGAAGGGCGCATCGTCGGCATCCGCGCCGGCGAGGACGAGATCGGCGCCGACGTCGTGATCGTCGCCGAGGGCGTGCTGCGGCTGCTCTCGAGCGAGGCCGGCCTCGCGGCCGAGCCGGTCGATCGCGACCACGCCCTCGGCTTCAAGGAGGTCATCGAGCTTCCGCCGGGCGTGATCGAGGACCGCTGGCATCTGAACCCCGGGGAGGGCGCCGCCCAGCTCTTCCTCGGCAACGTGACGCAGGGCATGCTCGGCGGCGGCTTCCTCTACACCAACAAGGAGAGCATCTCGCTCGGCGTCGTCGTCGGCATGAAGGCGATGCGCGAGCGCGCCGCGAGGACGGGGCCCGACGCGCAGATCGAGTCCAACGAGCTCCTCGACCGCTTCAAGGAGCTGCCGCAGATCCGGCCGCTGGTGGCCGGCGGGACGGTCGCCGAGTACTCGGCGCACGCGATCCCCGAGGGCGGCATCGCGGCCGTGCCGAAGCTCTACGGCGACGGCTACGTGATGGCCGGCGACGCCGCCGGGCTTGCGCTCAACGCGCTGATCACCGTGCGCGGCATGGACTTCGCGATCGCCTCTGGCTACTACGCGGCGCGCGCCGTGCTCGGCGCGCGCGAGCGCTCGGACTTCAGCGCCGCCGGTCTCGCCGGCTACGAGGCCTCGCTGCGGAGCAGCTTCGTGCTGCAGGACCTGCAGACGGCGAGCGACATCCCGGCCTTCATGGAGAACCCGCGCCTGTTCACGCACTACCCGCGCGCCGTCTCTCGCCTGCTCGAGCAGCTGTACACCGTCGGCCCCGGCCCCACGCCGGGGCTCTTCAAGACCGCGTGGGGCGGCATCCGCCGCGACTTCATGAACGTCGGCACCGTCAAGGACGCCTGGTCGGCGCGCCGGATCTGAGGAGGTGGACTGGTGGATATCGACGCCAAGCTCGGCCTCGACGTCTTCAAGCTCGACAAGGAGCCGCACATCGTGATCGACACCGAGGTGTGTCGCACGCAGTGCGTGGACCAGGCCTGTCTCTACGTCTGCCCGGCCAGTCTCTACGAGCTCGACGACACCGGCCGCATGACGGTGAACTGGGAGGGCTGCCTCGAGTGCGGCACCTGCCTGACCTGCTGCGACAAGCGCGCGCTGACGTGGACCTACCCGCGCGGTCCCTACGGCGTGCAGTACAGGATGAGCTGAGGCGCGGCGAGCGCGAGAGGACGAGAAGCGAGGCGGCGAGGGCCGCGGCGAGGCGACCGAGCGAAGGAGAGGTGACGGCGTGGACATCGTCGTGTGCGTGAAGACCAACCCGGACCTGCAGATGGTCCGGGTGAAGAATCGCGAGGCGGTGCTCGAGGCCGTGCCGTACAAGCTCGGCGATCTCGACAAGAACGCCCTCGAGGCGGCGATCCAGCTGCGCGACGCCGCCGGCGGCACCGTCACCGCGGTCAGCGTGGCCGAGGGCAACCGCAAGATCCGCGAGACCATCAAGGAGGCGCTCGCGATGGGCGCCGACAGCGCCGCGATCGTCGACGACCCGGCGCTGGCCGAGGCCGACGCGGCGGCGGTGGCGGCAGTGCTCGCCGCCGCCGTCAAGAAGCTCCCCGCCTGCGACCTGCTGCTCTTCGGCGAGGGCTCGACCGACAACTACACGGGCCAGGTCGGCCCGCGCGTCGCCGAGCTCCTCGGCGTGCCGCAGATCGGCTTCGCCCGCAAGCTCGAGGCGGCCGACGGCGCGGTGCGCTGCGAGCGCAGCATGGACGAGATGATCGAGACGCTCGAGGCGCCGCTGCCCGCCGCCGTGACCGTGGTGAGCGAGATCAACGAGCCGCGCATCCCGTCGCTCATGCACATCATGAAGGCCAAGAGCAAGCCGGTGGAGGAGTGGACCCTCGCCGACCTCGATCTCGACGCCGGCGCCGTGGCGCCGCGCCGCGAGATCGTCTCCAACCTCGCTGAGGAGCAGGACCGCAAGCACGTCCTCTTCGAGGGGTCCGCGGCCGAACAGGCCGACGCGTTCGTGAACGCGCTCATCAAAGAAGGCGTGCTGGGGAGGTGAGGTGAGTCATGACTGATCTGCTCGTCTACAGCGAGAGGACAGAGACCGCGCGCGAGCTGCTCGCCGCGGGTCGCAAGCTGGCGCAGGCGCTCGGGCTCGGCGTGTCGGCCGCGGCGCTCGGAGAGGGCGCGAAGGCGGCGGCCGCGGAGCTCGGGGCGGCCGGCGCCGACCGCGTGTTCGTGAGCGAGGACGCGGTCTTCGAGGGCCGCCCGGCCGACGCCGTGGCCGCCGCTCTCGCCCAGATCGTCGCCGCGGCCGGCGCGAGCGTCGTGCTCGTCGGCTCGACGCGGCGCGGCAAGGAGACGGCGCCGCGCCTCGCCCAGAAGCTCGGCGCGGCCTGCGTCAGCGACGTCACGAGCCTCGTGCTCGAGGGCGGCGAGCTCGTCGCCGGTCGCTACGCCTTCGGCGGCGCGACGGTCGCCCGCGAGAAGCTCGCCGGCGACGTCAAGGTCTTCGCCGTCATGCCCAAGACCTTCTCGGCGGAGGACGCCGAGGCGGGCGCCGGCGAGGTCGTCGAGCCTCAGCTCGACGTGAGCACCGGCGTCAAGGTCGTCGAGCGCCGCCCGAAGGAGGGCGACGTGGTCAACCTCGACGCCGCGCCGCGCATCGTCGGCGCCGGGCGCGGCTTCAACGCCCGCGAGGACCTGCCGCTCGCCGACGCGCTCGCCGCCGCCCTCGGCGGCGTCGTCGGCTGCACGAAGAGCCTCGCCGACTTCGAGTGGCTCGGCGAGGACCGCATCATCGGACTCTCCGGCGCCAAGACCGCGCCCGACCTCTACCTCGGCGTCGGCGTCTCCGGCCAGATCCAGCACACGGTCGGCATCGCCCAGGCGAAGCTCATCGCCGCCGTCAACAAGGACAAGGAGGCGCCGATCTTCGAGCTCGCCGACTACGGCATCGTCGGCGACCTCTACGAGGTCGTGCCGGCGCTGGTCGAGCGGCTGAAGAGCGTCTAGGCGAAGGTCGCGGGCGCGCTCGGCCGGCGCACGGGCAACGACCGAAGACAGTGCGCGTGAAGGCGGCGGCCGCACCCCCGTGAGCCGCCGCCCGAGCCGCACGACACTGCTCCCGGGGTGAGAGACGGCGCGCCGGGAGCGCACCGGGGCGGGGCCGCGTCAGCGGCCCCGCCCCTCCTTCGCCCGCCACGCCGTCCGGCGCGCACGCCCTTCGTACCCAGCGAGCGGCGGGTAGCGTATCATCGCGGGGTCCTTCCCGTGGGCCTATAGCTCAGCTGGTTAGAGCAGCCGACTCATAATCGGCCGGTCGCAGGTTCGAGTCCTGCTGGGCCCACCACGTTGTCAACAAGACAACGCTTCCCCCGGCAAACAGTCCTGATCCGCTTACCCGGCAGGAATCCGCAGGCCGGTGTGGCTCATGCGCGCCCTCGCTCGCGAGCGGCTGTGACGATGAGCAGGGGCTCCCGCCAGGTCCTGTTCATCGAGCGGTTGCGTGTTGGCCGGAGAGCCTTCAAGCGTGATGCGCTCTGGGGGTCTCCGATGAGGTGTGGCCGTTGTCGAGCCGCTGACGGCCTGGCCGTTCCCGCCGTTCGGGCTGCCAGTGGAAGAAGCCGACACCTCTCGCCGAGCGGATGTTTCGCCGCCACTATTCTGTGTTACTATGTACCAGTAGTCAGTAACGATGAGTAGTCAGAGGAGATGTGCCGTGGGCAAGCAGATGACGGAGATGCTCAAGGGCACGCTGGAGGGCATCGTTCTCGCGATCCTGTGCGTGCGGTCCGCCTACGGCTACGAGATCACCGCACGCCTGCGGGAGCTGGGCTTCTCCGACATCGCCGAGGGCACCGTCTACGCTCTGCTCATCAGGATCGAGCAGCGCGGCTTTGTCGACGTGGAGAAGGTCCCCTCCGAGAAGGGGCCGCCGCGCAAGGTGTACTCGCTCAACACCCAGGGACAGGAATGCCTCGCAGAGTTCTGGAGGACCTGGAGCTTCCTCACGGAACGGCTCGAACAGCTCCACGAAGGAGGCAGATGACCATGTTCATCGAGAAGATCATCGGCGACATCGGCGACAAGCGTCGATGGCGGCAGTACAAGACGCGCACGAGACAACTCCCCGAGAACTACCGCACGGCGATCGACGCGCTGCAGCGGTACCTGACGTACTTCGGGGCGATCACGAAAGGCGACACCCTGATGTCGATGCTGGAAGACCTCGCGGATCTGTTCGAGCAGAGCGCGACCAGCGGAACCCCGATCCGGGCGATCGTCGGGGACGACCCCGTGGAGTTCGCCGAGACGTTCCTTGCGAACTACTCGGAGGGTCAATGGATCAACAAGGAGCGGAAGCGGCTGTCCGACACCATCGATCGCGTCGCCGGCGACGACTCCGCACAAGAAGAGAGGACCGTCTGATGGCGGCACAGCACGTCCCCGCGATCCACGTGCGGGGCCTGGAGAAGTCCTTCAAGCAACTGCACGTGCTGCGCGGCGTGGACTTCGACGTCGCACGGGGCAGCATCTTCGCCTTGCTCGGCTCGAACGGGGCGGGCAAGACCACGATAGTGAATATCCTATCCACGCTGCTCAAGGCCGACGCGGGAACTGCCAGCGTCAACGGCTTCAACGTCGCCACGCAGGGTGCGGATGTGCGGAAGTCGATCAGCCTCACCGGACAGTTCGCGGCCGTCGACGAAGTTCTCAGCGGGCGAGAGAACCTCGTGCTGGTCGCCCGGCTGCGGCACCTGAAGAACCCGGGCAGTGATCGCCGATGGCCTGCTCGATCGTTTCTCGCTGACCGACGCGGCCGGACGCAAGGTGTCGACGTATTCGGGAGGCATGCGCCGCCGCCTCGACATCGCGATGAGCCTCATCGGGAATCCGCCGGTCATCTTTCTCGACGAGCCGACGACCGGGCTCGACCCCCAGGCGCGCATCGAGGTGTGGCAGGCCGTCAAGGAGCTCGCCGAGGCCGGCACGACGGTGCTGCTCACGACCCAGCACTTGGACGAGGCCGAACAGCTCGCCGAGCGGATCGCGATCCTCCACGAGGGTCGGATCATCGTGAACGGCACCCTCATCGAGCTCAAGCAGCTGCTCCCGCCCGCCAAAGTCGAATACGTCGAGAAGCAGCCGACCCTTGAGGATGTCTTCCTCGCCATCGTCGGTGACGACCGCAAGAAGGACGACGCCGACAACGACCGTAGCGTCGGCTCGACCGAGTAAGGAGCAACGATGACCACGCATTTCTTCGGCGACACCGCCACCCTGACCGGACGATCCCTGCGCCACATCACGCGCAGCCTGGACACCATCCTCACCACGGCGGTCACGCCGATCGCGATGATGCTGCTGTTCGTCTACGTCTTTGGCGGCGCGATCAGCACAGGCACGGGAGACTACGTGAACTACCTGCTGCCCGGCATCCTGCTCATCACGATAGCCTCGGGTATCGCCTACACCGCGTACCGGCTCTTCCTGGATATGCAGGGCGGGATCTTCGAGCGATTCCAGTCCATGCCGATCGCACGGTCGTCCGTGCTGTGGGCGCACGTGCTGACCTCGCTGGTCGCCAATATGATCTCGCTCGTGATCGTGGTGCTCGTCGCGTTGCTCATGGGATTCCGCTCGGGCGCGGGAGTGCTGGCGTGGCTCACGGTCGCCGGCATCCTGATCCTGTTCACCCTTGCGTTGACGTGGCTCGCTGTGATCGCCGGTCTGTCCGCGAAGACCGTGGACGGCGCGAGCGCGTTCTCCTACCCGCTCATCTTCCTGCCGTTCATCAGCTCGGCATTCGTGCCCACCGACACGATGCCGGGTCCGGTGCGCGCCTTCGCCGAGAACCAGCCGGTGACGTCCATCGTGAATGCGATTCGCGAGCTGTTCGCACGGCAGCCGGTCGGCAGCGACATCTGGATCGCCCTTGCCTGGTGTGTGGGGCTCCTCATCGTCGCGTACGTCTTCGCCATGGTCGTCTACCGCCGCAGGATCTCCTAGAGCGTCGAGCGGGTGTGCTGGCCTTCGGCGTGCGCCGAAGGCGTGCCTGAGCACGAACCGGCAGTCGGCCCTGAAAGGCTGTGCCGGATGGGGGGTCGTTCGACGCCGTCACTAACGCCCTGAGGCAACCGCGGCCGAGTATCCTGTTCCCCCGATTCTTGAAGCCAGCCTGCCGCCCCACCGATCGCTCACGCTGAGAGATGAGAATCCACTAGGCGCTGCAGTTCAATCCGGAAGGTCGAGAGCTGTGTAGTCAGGCCCACCAGCGTCGTCATCGTCACGACGGTCTCCCCGCGAATGAACGCAATCCGGTGTCCGGCCTGTCGGATCGCGCCCTACCCGTGCGACCGCCTCCCCACCGGGCAACTCAGCTCGCACATCCTGCAGTACTTGACGCCGTACCGAGGTTCGCCGTCGCCCTTCGGCAGCGCGATGACGACCTCTTCGAAGGCGTGCATGGTCGAGGCCAGGGCCTCACCCTCTTCGTCGCTCGCCGCCAGCGCCCGAGCGGCTTCATCGACGTCCCGCGCCATCTTGGTGTTGCAGGTCACGCGGTCATAGGTGCCGTTGAGGCCCGGCAGCGTGGACTGTCCCAGCTCAGAAGGGTCGAGCCCGGACGCATCTTCAGCCCGAAGGGAGAGTCCACCGGCACCAAAATGGGGGCGTTCAACGTGCGTGGCGCCCATCTTGTACGCCGCGACTTCGTCGAGCGCGACCTGGAGGGCGAGCGCCTCGATGCAGGCGGGGACGGTGGCCGCCGCCGGCCCCGTGGCTGACCACTCGCAGGTCGCCGAGGCAGTCTCGCTGCTTGCGGACCGATTCCACGATGTCGACCAGGATACCCCGCACGCCTACGCGTCGTTCCTCGCCGATCGTGACGATGAGCAAGGCAGGGCAAGACTGCGGCAGGAGGGGGTGGCGACGATCCGCGCGTTCCTGCACGGGATGCGCTGAGGCGGCGTCAGGGCGCACGCGACTCCTCCAGCCCGCAGGGCGGCACTCGTCGCGCACTCTGTCGTCGCCGCTACATGATGTGAGACCGGAGAGGAGCAGCAAGCGAGACAGGCTCGCCACAACGGCGTCGCCCGCTCCCGTCAGTCGACGGGCAGCTTGCGGTAGTTCATGAGTACGAAGGGCGTGTAGCCGCGCCGCTCGTAGAAGCGCTGCGCGGCGTCGTTGCCGTGCATGGTCGCGACGAAGACGTCGGTCACGCCTTCGGCGAGCAGCCGCCGCTCGATCTCCTCAACGAGGGCGGCGCCGAGGCCGCGGTCGCGCTCCCCGGGGAGGACGGCCAGCGTGTGGATCTCGGCCTGACGGTCTCCAGTCGCGTAGGTCTCGTCACCTTCCTCGATGCCGACGACGGTGTAGCCGAGCAGCCGGCCTCCGCGCCGGGCGACGAGGGCGAACGACCCGGGCGCGGTGAGCCAACCGCGATACTGGGCGCGGCGGCGCGGCCAGGAGTCCTCGTAGCTGCGCATGGCCACGACCTCCCAGGCCTCGCGATGCCTGTCCATGAGCGCGCGCCAGAGGGGTTCCAGCCCGTCGAGATCGGCGTCGGTGAACGCCCCGGGTGCGGACGACGCCAACTCCGCGATGGTCCAGTCGGGCATGGGGGTCATCGTCTCGGTCCTCGATTCCGGGGTCGTCCCTGCAACCGTACCGCGCGACGTGGACGGCGGCAACGCGGCTCAAGCCCACAATCTCCTATCGGCGTCGTCGCGCGCGCTGTCGGCTTCAGCCGACCTGGGCGACGCGCTCGCCTGACCGATCGCCCGACACGTGGCAGGCGGCGGCATCCCGAGACTTAGTCCTTGGTCGTGGCGCTTGTCGGAGACCGCATGTCTGCGTCAGTCCTGTGCGACATGCCGCCGCAAGCAGCCGACGGGCCGAGCAGGCGAAGCCGCCCTCGCCGCCGGGCCCGTAGACCGGCGTCGATCCATCGGCTAGGGTGACCTTCGGCTCCGGTCGCGCCCTGTGTCGCGCCGTCCCGGCAGGAAAGGGTGACGAAGTTGCAGGAGACCAAGTCAGTCGAAGTCTGCTTCTCTCCGGTGCTGTTCCCGGACATCCTGGCGACGGACGACTTCGTCGTCGTGTTGGTGGACATCCTGCGGGCCACGACGACCATCTGCGCCGCGGTCGCGAACGGGGTGGAGGTCATCATCCCCGTCGCGACACACGAAGAAGCACGCCAGCTCAAGGCGAAGGGGTTCCTGGTGGCCTCCGAGAAGGACGGCGTGCAACTTGACTTCGCCGACTTCGGCAACTCGGCCTTCAGTTTCACGGCAGACAGGATCGCCGGGAAGACGCTGGTCTACTGCACGACCAACGGCACGCGCGCGCTCCACATCGCGAAGGGCGCGAGCAGCATCGCGATCGGAGCCTTCATCAACATCTCCGCGCTGACGGAGTGGCTCGCGAGGCAGCGGCAGCACGTGGTCATCCTGTGCTCGGGCTGGAAGAACAGGTTCTGCCTCGAGGACACGCTCTTCGCGGGAGCGCTGACGACGAGGCTTCTGGCGACGGACCTGTTCCACACCGAGTGCGACTCTGCGCAGGCGTCGATGGACCTCTGGAGCCTCGCGCGAGGTGACGTGCTGGGCTACATCGAGAAGGCCGCTCACCCCCACCGGTTGCAGAAGCTGGGGCTGGACGACGTGATCCCGTACTCGTTCTCGTGCGACCAGGTGAAGGTCGTGCCGGTGTTCGACGGGAGCGTGATCAAGGGGGACGTGGCGGACTGAGCTGCCGCACGTGCCGGTCGCGAGGCCGTACACTGGAGGCGGACCGATCCCAAGGCTGTGGGTCACGTCGTCGTCCAGGCCACACGGAGGTGGATGGGTGCGTGCAGATCTGAAGGCGCTCTTCGATCCTCGCTCGGTAGCGGTCGTCGGCGCCTCCGGCGACACCTCGAAGTGGGGTGGCGACGTCAGCGCCCGGCTCCTGCAGGGCGAGCACCGTCGCTCGGTCTACCTGGTCAACGGGCGAGGCGGCGAGATCCTCGGGCACCGGGCCTTCCTCTCACTGCGCGATCTGCCCGAGGCTCCCGAGCTCGTCATCCTCGCGATGCCGGCGAAGCTGCTCGAGACCGTGATCGACGACTGCGTGACGGTCGGCGCCAAGGCCGTCGTCGCGGTCACGGCCATGCTGGGTGAGATGGGCACCGAGGGCAAGGCTCGCGAGCAGGCGGCGGTGGAGCGTCTGCACGCCGCCGGGGCCGTGCTCGTCGGGCCCAACTGCCTGGGCGTCGCCGACACCCAGAGCGAGTTGTCCGCCGTGGCGTATCTCGACGTGCGCCCCGGGTGCGTCGGCCTGGTCTCGCAGAGCGGCGGCTTCGGCGAGGAGCTCAACCTGCGGTTCGGCGAGTTCGGCCTCGGCTTCTCGCGCTTCATCGCCATCGGCAATCAGGCCGACGTGGACACGCCCGCCGTGCTGCGCTCCTTCGTGGGTCACGAGCCCACGCGCGCCGTGGTCGTCTACGCCGAGGAGCTGCGCGACGGCCTCGAGTTCGCGCGCGCGGCGTACGAGCTTGTCTCCTCGGGCACGCCCGTCGTCTTGCTTGCGCCGGGCCGCTCCGACGCGAGCGCGAGGGTCGCGCGTACGCACACGGGATCGCTGACGTCTGACGCGGTCGTCGTCGATGCGGCATGCCGCGCTGCGGGCGTGCTCCGAGTGAACACGCAGAGGGAGGCCGTCGAGACGCTCGTGGCCCTCGCCGGCGGCACGCGGCCGGCGGGCCGGCGAGTGGCGGTCGTCTCCGACGGCGGGGGCACGGGAGCGATCTGCGCCGACGCGGCAACGCTCGCCGGCCTCTCGGTGCCGCCGCTCAGCCCCGAGACGCAGGATCGTCTCGGGGCCATCCTTCCCGCCAATGCGGGCTGCGCCAACCCCATCGATTTCGCCGCGGCGACTTACGACCCGGAGGCGTACGAGCGCGTCGTCGGCATCGTGGCCGGTTGCGGCGAAGTGGACGCGATCCTGGCAAGCGGCGTCATCGGCTTCTGGGGCGCCCGGTTCCCCGAGCAGACGGAGATGGTCGAGAAGGAGCGCGCCAGTCTGCTCCGGATGGCCGAGTCTGTCAGAGAGAGCGGGTTGCCGCTGTTCGGCAACACGCCTGAGAGCTGCGCCGTCGTCGATGAGCTGCGGGTGAGAGGCCTGCCCATCTACCGCGACGTGGAGTCGGCCGTGACGGCGCTCGCGCGCCTGGCTGCGACTCCGGAGCCGTCCGGCGTGCCGGATGCCCCTCCGCTCGGTCCCGCGCTCCGGGCCGAGGGCTACTGGGAGGCCCGTCGGGCATTGGCCGAGGCGGGTGTTCCGCTCGCCGAATCGCGTCGTGTGTCCTCGGCGGACCCGGCGGCGTGCGCGCTCGCGGCTGAGGAGCTGGGCTACCCGGTCGCCGTCAAGGCGGCGGACCTGCTGCACAAGTCCGACGCGGGCGGCGTCGTGCTCGGCATCCGCGATCCGCAGGCGCTGGCGGCGGCTGTCGAAGACCTTCGTGATCGTCTGGGCGCCGCCGCCGCCGAGCTTGCGGTCGAGGCCATGGCGCCCACCTCGCAGGGAGTCGAGCTCATCGTCGGCTGCCGCTGGGACGATCGCTTCGGCCCCTTGCTCACGATCGGCATGGGCGGGCTGTACACGGAGCTTCTCGCCGACACGCAGACCGTGCTGGCGCCCGCCGACGAGCGGACCGCCGCGCGGCTCCTCCGGGCGCTTCGGGGCGCGCCGCTGCTGGAGGGCGCGCGCGGGCGCCCGCGACTGGATTTGACCGCGGCGGCGCAAGCGGCGGCGGCTCTCTCTCGGTTCGCCGCCGCCCACCCCGAGGTCGCCTCGGTAGAGGTCAACCCCCTTCTCGTGCTCCCGCAGGGCGCCGTCGGCCTCGACGCGCGCCTCGTGCTGTCGGAGCGGGCCCCCTCATCGACGCCACAGACCCCGGGCACGGGTCGGGAGCCCGGCTAACGTGGCGACCGGGCAGACATCACCAAGCGGACCGGTCATCAGGTCCATCCAACGGAGGTCGTGATGATCCTCGAGGACATGGTCGACAAGCGCGTGGTCGTCACCGCCGGCGCGAGCGGCATCGGCAAGGTCATCGCCACGCGGTTCGCTGAGGCCGGCGCGAAGGTCCACACCTGCGACGTGGCGGTCGAGCAGTTCGCGGCGCTACGGGGGACGCACCCTGAGATCACGACGAGCGCCGCCGACGTCTCCGTCCCGGAGGACGTGCGAAGGCTCTTCGAGAGCGCCGCCGAGAGCCTCGGGGGCCTCGACATCCTGGTGAACAACGCCGGGGTGGCGGGTCCGGACATGAACATGGAGGAGATGGACTACGAGTCCTGGTCCCGGACCCTGGATGTGAACCTCTCCGGGACGTTCCTCTGCTCGCAGCAGGCGATCCGGCTGCTCAAGAAGGGGGGCGCGGGGGGCTCCATCGTCAACATCTCCTCCAACGTCGGGCTCATGGGCCTGGCGCGACGCGCGCCGTACGTGGCCTCGAAGTGGGCCATCGTCGGGCTGACCCGGGCGATGTCGCTGGAGCTGGGCCCGTTCGGGATCCGGGTGAACGCCATCTGCCCCGGGGACGTCGAGGGCGACCGCATCGAGCGGGTGATCCGCATGGAGGCCGAGTCACGAGGCGTGAGCCGCGACCAGGTGGTCGCGGAGCGGGTCGAGGGCACGGCCCTCAAGACGTTCATCAGCCCGCACGACGTGGCCTCGCTGATCCTTTTCGTGTGTTCAGAGGCGGGTGCGAGGATCTCCGGCCAGGCGCTGGCCGTCGACGGACACGTGGAGCATCTCTGAGACGACGCGGAGCGCTTGCTGCAGCAGTGGGAGGCGCTCCGTGACGAGTTCCTCGTTCGTCTCATCCGGCTGCGACGCGACCTGGCCGGGCACTGAGGCGGGGCGCATCGCCCTCGCGCATCCCGGCATCCTTGTCGTGCTGATCGAGCAGACGTATACTTCGGCAAGAGAATATACGTCATGGGAGTCCTCCGGTGCAGACCAAGTTGACCCTACGGCTCGACGACGCGCTCATCCGCAGCGCGAAGCGCTATGCCGGCAAGTCGGGCAAGTCGGTGTCGCAGCTCGTCGCCGACTACTTCGCGCTGATCGACGCCGGCGATGAGGCGTCGGGTATCGAGTTGACGCCACGGGTGCGCTCCCTGCTCGGCGCTCTGTCAGCCTCGACGCTCGACGAGGGCGACTACCGCCGTCACCTGGGGGGCAAGCACCGGTGAAGATGCTGTTCGACACCAACGTGGTCCTCGACGTGCTGCTCGCGAGGGAGCCGTACGCCGGCGCGGCCGCGAGGCTCTGTGCGCTTGTCGACACGGAGAAGCTCGAAGGCTCGGTCTGCGCGAGCACGGTCACCACGGTGTACTACATCGCCGCGAAGTCGACGGGGCGCAGGCGGGCGCAGCGGATCCTGCGCGAGCTGCTCGACCTGTTCTCTCTCGCTCCAGTCGACCGGCAGGTCCTCGAGGCGGCGCTGCGGCTCGACTTCACCGACTACGAGGATGCGGTCGTCCACGAGGCCGCCAGGGCGTGTGGGGCGGCGGGGATCGTGACGCGCAACGGCAAAGACTTCGTCCGCGCGACCCTCCCGGTCTTCTCGCCCGACGAGCTGCTCTCGGCGATCGTCGCGGCGGAGTGAGGCGGGCGGCCGTGCGCGAGGGTGTCGGAGTGCTGTCGATCGGGAGCCGCGCACATGCGTGAGGACCCCCTGACCATCCTCCTGACCGGAGCGTCGCGCTCGGGCAAGACCACGGTCTGCACGAAGGTCATCGACCTGGCGCGCGCCGCCGGCCTGACGGTCGGCGGGATCGTCACCGAGAACGCCGTCACGGAGAGCGGAGCCGTCGTCCAGCACGTGGTCGACGTGCGGACCGGCCGTCGCAGCCTCCTGGCGACCGCGACGGCCGAGCGCGCTCGCGTCGCCGCGCGCTACGAGGGCGTGGAGCGGCCGCTCGTCACCGACGAGTTCGCCGCGAGCTGGGTGTTCGACGAGGGCGGCGTTGCCTTCGGCAACGCCGCCCTCGTCGCGACGCTCACCACCCCGTGCGACCTTCTCGTCGTCGACCAGATCGGGCCGCTGGAGCTCCGCACGGGTGCGGGGTTCGGTGCGGCCTTCGACGCCGTCCTCCGTGGCCGGCACGAGATGGCGCTGGTCGCCGTGAACCCGCTCGTGCTCGAGCCGGCCGAGCGGCGCTTCGCCGGGCGGCGTCAGGTCTTCGAGGTCGGCCCCGACGTCCGCGACGGGTTGCCGCAGGCCATCATGGCGCTGTACCGCCGCCGCTGACGCGCTCTACCCCTCGGCGCCCGCCTCCGACCCCGAAGTGGGCGCGGGGACGGGTGTCAGACCGTCGACCCCCCGCGTGCTCCGCTGCAGCAGCCAGTCGAGCTGCTCGTCGGTGACGGGCACGTGGTAGAAGAGCTCGTAGAACTCGCGTGCGCGCTCGGCGACGTCGTAGGTGAAGACATCCGGGTAGAGGAGGCTCGCGAGCCACTGGAGCCCGATGACCCGGTTCACGGAGTAGGGACGGTCGAGCCAGTCGAACGGCCCATGCGGCGCCTCGAACACCTCGCCGCCGTCGACGGCCCGCAGCGACGCCCAGCGCCGCGCCGTGCGGATCGCGACGTAGGAGTCGATCTCGGCGCCCGGGTTGCTGCCGACGACGATGAGGTCGGGCTCCCAGGCCAGCACCTGCTCGAGCGAGACCGGTGAGCGGCCTCCGCCCTGCGACGACGGCACGTCGGCGATGTTCAGTCCGCCGGCCAGGCTGATCACCTCGGTGTGGATCGAACCCTCCGGATCGGTCTCGAGCCCTTTGAGTCCCTCGGCGTAGTAGACGGACGTGCGCTCGGCCTCGGGGATCTCACCGGCCTGGGTCACGACCTCGTCGACGGTCTCGCGGCAGTAGGCTCCCAGGCGGGCGGCGCGCTCCTCCTCGCCGAGCAGACGGCCGAGCACCTCGTACGCGTGATCGAGCTCGGTCAGCGAGCAGTCGAGGACGACGACGGGGCGTCCGGTCGCCTGCTCGATACGATCTGCCTGCTCGGCCGCAGTGGCGTCGACGGCGATCATCATGACGAAGACGTCGATGTCGTGGGCGATGAGCTCCTCGACGCTGCCCACGACGCTCTTGCCGAACCATCCGCCGAGATCGGGGAGCTCCTGGTACTCCTCGGGCATGAACGCCTTCTCGGTGGGCGTGAGCGTGTAGTTCCAGCCCACCATCTTCTCGGGGGCGAGGGTGTAGATGACGGTCGTGCCGACCGGGTCCGTGCCGAAGACGGTGTCGATCTCGGCCGGCACGACGACGTGCCGGCCGGCGTCGTCGACGATCTCGACGTCGGTGGGCGCGGCGGTCTGATCGACGGTCGCGCCGCACGCGGCCAGGGCGGCGGCGAGCAGCACGACGACGAGCAGCATGATGCATCGGCCGGGTGCGGCGCCGTCTCCGACGCGGTGACTCCACAGAACCATTCGATCTCCTTCGCTATCTGGGCGTGAGCTCCGGGCTGCGACTCCCCAGGCGGGGGACGCAGACTTTGGCGCGGCTGCCGTTGTGACCGCTCTCGACGAGGTCGACGGGGACGCCGTAGACCTCCTCCAGGTGGCGGTCGGTGATGACGGTGTCGGTCGCTCCGACCGCCAGGATCCCCCCGTCCTTGACGAGCGCCGCGGTCGTCGCGCAGCGCAGCGCGTGGTCGGGGAAGTGCGTGGACATGACGACCGCGAGGCGACGCTCGGAGGAGAGCATGCCGACGAGCTCGAGCAGTCGCACCTGGTTGCCGTAGTCGAGGCTCGCCGACGGCTCGTCGAGCAGCAGGACCCTGGGCTCCTGGGCCACGGCGCGGGCGATCAGCACGAGCTGCCGTTCGCCTCCGCTGATCCCGGTGTACGGGCGGTCGGCCAGCGGCGCGATGCCGAGCAGCTCGAGGGCCTCCGTCGCCACGAGCCGGTCCTCCGCCGAGGGCGTCGAGAAGAGGCCGACGTGAGCGGTGCGCCCGGCGAGCACGACGTCGAAGACGCTGAAGGGGAACGGCGGCGTGTGCGCCTGGGGCACGTAGGCCACCAGGCGCGCCAGCTCGCGCCGGCTGCGCCCCGACAGCGTCCTGCCCTCGACCCGCACCTCACCGGCCAGCGGCTTCATGAGGCCGAGCACTGTCCGCAGCAGCGTGGTCTTGCCGACGCCGTTGGGGCCGAGGAGGCAGAGGATCTCGCCGGGCTCGACCGAGAACGTGACGCCGCTCAGGACGGCGGTGGAGCCGTACCCGCAGGAGAGGTCGCGGAGCTCGAGCATCACGACCACCCCTTGCCGGTGCGGGAGAGAAGGTAGAGGAAGCACGGCGCCCCAATGATCGCCGTCATCACGCCGAGCGGCAGCTCGAGCGGGCCGAGCGAACGCGCGAGGTCGTCGACGAGCAGCAGGTAGGTGGATCCGAGGAGCACCGATGCGGGGAGCAGGAGCCTGAAGGTGGGGCCGACGAGCGCCCGCGCCAGATGGGGGATGACGAGGCCGACCCAGCCGATCATCCCGCAGACGCTCACGGTCGACGCGGTCATGAGCGTCGCCGCCACGATCACCACGGCCCGTACCCGCCCCGTGTCGACGCCGAGCGTCATGGCCTCGTCGTTGCCGAACGACAGGGTGGTGAGCTGGCCGCGCAGCAGGAAGAGGGCGCCGAGGCCCACGACGGCCGGCACGACGAGCAACGGCAGGTCGCCGGGACCGACCGAGGACAGACTGCCCATGAGCCAGAAGGTGATGGCGGGCAGGCGGTCGTACGGATCGGCGAGGTACTTGAGCAGCGAGATGAGCGAGGTGAAGACCGTCCCCACCAGGATGCCGGCGAGCACGAGCACGAGCGTCGGGTCGGAGTCTCTGAGTCGCTTGGCCACCGTGTAGCTGACGACGACCGCGGCCAGGCCGAGGGCGAAGGCCAGCACCTGGATCGTGAGGATGTCCAGCCCGAGCATGATGCCGAGGGCGGCGCCGAAGCCGCTGCCGGCCGCGGCGCCGAGGATGTCGGGCGACACGAGCGGGTTGCGGAACATGCCCTGGTAGGCGGCGCCCGCGGCGGAGAGCGCTCCGCCGACGACCATCGCCGCCAGGATGCGCGGCAGCCGCAGGTCGAAGACGACGACCGCGACGTTCTCGGGCACGGCCCGCGACGAGAGACCCAGCTCGGCGAGCGCGGCCCAGACGACATCGAGCGGCGACACCGGGTATCGGCCGAGCGTGACCGAGACCATCAGGGCGACGAGCGGCACCAGCACGAGGGCCACCCGTAGCGGCCGGCCGAGCCGGCGGCCGGAGAGCGGTGTCGGCGCCTGGAGTGGTCGGGTCGACAAAGCCGGCTCAGGCCCGCGGGTCGGTCGACCGGGCGACGGCGTCGCCGCCCGCCCGCCGCGCGTCGCCGCCCGCCCGCCGCGCGTCGCCGCCCGCCCGCCGCGCGTCGTCGCCCGCCCGCCGCGCGTCGCCGCCCGCCCGCCGCGCGCCGTCCACACACCGCGCATCGCCGTCGGCCCACCACGCATCGCCGAAGTGCTCGACGAACAGCCTGAGCATCTCGCTGCGGACGTCCTCCTGCAGGGCGCCGAAGCGCCTGACGAGCTCCTCACCGTCGTCGGTGAGGACGGAGCCGCCGCCGGCGACGCCGCCCGCCCGGCGGTTGAGGATCTCGAGACCGAGGTGTTCCTCGGCGTCGCGCACGAGGCGCCAGGCCTTGCTGTAGGCCATGTTCATGTCCTTGGCCGCTTGGTGGAGTGAGCCATGATCCCGGACCTTGCAGAGCAGCTCGTAGGGGCCCGGGCCGAAGATGGGATCGCCGTCGCACTCGAGCCGCACACGCACGGCCGGCTTCGCCGACGTGCCGCCGCGTCCAGGTGTCCCCGCTCCCATCGCCCCTCCGTCGGTCGCTGATGTCGCGTTATTCTCGCGCTAGTATAACGCGGCGGGCTCGTGCGTGCTCCGCTGTGCCGCGGGCTCCGCCCCGCCCTGTGCTCCGCCCCGCCCTGTGCTCCGCCTCGCCCTGTGCTTTGCCGCGCCCAGCGCTTTGCCGCGCCCAGCGCGGCCGCCGCCGCGCGCTCCGCCCCGCCCTGCGCTCCGCCCCGGACGATGATTGCCCGGGGCCTGTCAGGGCCTATATTCGAAAGCGCGAACGTCGACCCCATATCGCGGCGCTATCGGTCGTGTGAGCGGGCGCGTCATGCTGAATCCGGCGTCAAAGCGGCCAGATACGACAGCCGAATCGCGAGTCGTCTCGGCTGGCAGCCCGAGGTGCAGCGGCACGCCACGGAGACTGACCTGCTGCTGGCAGTGCCTTGTCGTCACTGCTGCCACCACCACCGCCCCTGCTGCCGCCACCGCCCCTGCTGCCGCCGCCGCCCCTGCCGCCGCCGCCGCCTCGCTGACTGCCGGCCGTCTCGCAGGCGCCTGCGCCGCCGCCGCTCGCTGACTCCGGGCGTCTCGAGGCAGGCGTGCGCCGGGGGATAGGGGCCGAGGCAGGCGTGCGCCGGGGGATGGGCGCCGAGGCAGGCGTGCGCCGGGGGATGGGGGCCGAGGCGGGCGTGTGCTTCGAGTTGGTTCTTGCGCGCCGCCGGCGCGGCGCGTCACAGGCGTGATGGTGGCGGAGTCGGCGCTGGCGCTCACGCGGGTCGCGATTCGGGCGCGAAATTCCAGCGATCTTGTCGCTGATCGCGTCGACAGGTGGTTGCGAAACGACGGGAACCGCGGATTCGGGGGTGGACGATCGCGCTTTCGAAGAGGGTGTCGCACACCTACCTGCTGGCGACCGATCGAGACTGGCGTCAGTCGACGGCGTGACCGGCGTCAGCCGACCCTCGGGCCGCGGCGCCGCGGGCGTCGGTCTTCGTTGCGCCGCGGGCGTCGGTCTTCGTTGCGCCGCGGGCGTCGGTCTTGGTCGCGCCGCGGCCGTCAGTCTCGTCGCGCCGCGGCCGTCAGTCTCGTCGCGCCGCGGCCGTCAGTCGTCGCGGCGCGGGAGCCGCCGGGGCAGCAGGGCGCCGGGCACGACGGCGATGAGCGCCGCCAGCGCCGCCACGGTGAACGGCCAGCCGAAGGCGCCGGCGACCTCGTCCCAGAAGAGGTTCTCGATCCGCTCCTTGAGGGCGAGCAGCTTGAAGCCTTCGAAGCCCGTCGCCATCCCCGAGAGCGCGTCGGCGACCGGGTGGGCGATGCGGCGGATCTCGCTGAAGCCGGCCGTGGGGTTGATGGTGCGGGCCGAGTCGAGCGCCTTGGTCAGCACGACGTCGACCTCGGAGGTGAGGGCGGCCGCGTCCGCCAGGGCCTGGCTCTGATCGGCGGCGGAGTTCACGGCGCTGCTCATCGTGTGGGTGAAGATGGCGACGAGCAACGCGACACCGAGCAGGAAGCCGAGCTGGCGCGCCGTGTTGAGCATGCCGGAGCCGACGCCGCGGGCGCCGGCGGGCACGGCGGACATGCCGGCGGCCGTGAAGGCCGGCAGCGAGAGCCCGAGCCCGAAGCCGACCAGAGCCGTGCGCCAGACGACGGCCTCGGTGGGCGCCGTGCGGAGGAGGCGGCCGAGCAGGAAGAGGCCGGCCGCCGTGAGCAGGGCGCCGGCCACGGCCGGCGGCCGCGGCCCGACCCTGTCGACGAGGCGGCCGCTGATCGGCGCCAGCACGAAGGCGGCGGCCGGCACGGCGGTCACGACGAGCGCCGCCCGCAGGGTCGTGTAGTCCATCGCCGACTCCATGTAGATGACGAGCATGAACATGCAGCCCATCATGGCGACGTCGACGGTCATGATGGCGGCGCTCGCCGAGGCGAAGGTGCGGTCGCGGAAGAGGCGCAGGTCGAAGACCGGGGAGGCGGCCGTCAGCTCGCGCCAGACGAAGAGCGCGAGCCCCACGGCCGCCCCCGCGAAGAGCGCGAGCGTGACGCCCGAGGTCCAGCCCCAGTCGTTGGCCTGGATGAGGGCGAGCGTCAGGCAGAACAGCCCGGCCGACGAAAAGCCAAGGCCGGGGAGGTCGATCGGCAGGCGGCGCGCGCCCCGCACGCGTGGCAGCAGGCCCGCCGCCAGGGCGAGGCCGGCGACGCCGATCGGCAGGTTGACCCAGAAGATAGCCGGCCACGACCAGCGCTCGATGAGCAGGCCGCCGAGGGTGGGGCCGAGCGCGGCGGCCAGGGTGCTGGCCATGCCGAAGAGGCCGGCCGCGAAGCCCTGGCGGTCGGCCGGGAAGCCGGCCATCAGCAGCGTCAGCGCGGTCGGCACGACCGCGGCGGCGCCGATCGCCTGCGCCACGCGGAAGGCGACGAGCGCCGTCAGCGTCCCCGAGAAGGCGCATCCCAGCGACGCCACCGTGAACACCGCCAGCCCGATAAGGAAGAGCCGGCGGTGGCCGTAGCGATCGGCGAGCCGTCCCATCGGGAGAAAGAGCACGGTCAGGACGAGGTTGTAGCCGTTCATCACCCAGGAGACGCCGGTCACCGAGGCGTCGAGCTCGCGGATGATCTTGGGGACGGCGACGCTCATGATGGTCGCGTCGGCCAGCGTCACGAAGATGCCGGGGAGCACGGCGAAGAAGACGAGCCAGGGGCGGTGCGAGTGGGGCTCGGGGATGCGGTCGGTCGCTGCCATGGGCGGAGTCTACGCTAGAATCCGGCGTGGCAGGTCTGAGACTGGGCGAAGCGAAGTTGAGCCGCAGACGTCGACCGAGGAGCCCGTCATGCGCGTGCGCGACATCGTCGAACGGATCGACCGGCTGGCGCCCTTCGACCTCGCCGAGGCATGGGACCACGTCGGCCTGCAGGTCGGGGCGCCCGACGACGAAGTGGAGGGCGTGCTCGTCGCGCTCGAGGCCGACGAGGCGACCCTCGACGAGGCCGCCCGCCTCGACTGCGGCCTCGTCCTCGCCCACCACCCGCTGATCTTCTCGCCGCTCGAGCGTCTCACGGATGAGGAGCCGAGCGCGCGCGTGGCCCTGCGTGCCGCGCGTGAGCGCCGCGCCGTCGTGGTCGCGCACACCAACCTCGACAAGGCGCGTGGCGGCCTCGCCGACCTGCTCGCCGGGGCGCTCGGCCTGCAGCACGCACAGCCGCTCGAGCCGAGCGCGGTCGACTGGCTCAAGCTCGTCGGCTTCGTGCCCGTCGACGACGCCGACCTCGTCCGCAAGGCCCTCTTCTCGGTCGGCGCCGGGGTCATCGGCGACTACGAGCACTGCTCGTGGGGCGTCGAGGGCCAGGGCACGTTCTTCGCCACCGAGGGGACGGCACCGGTGATCGGCGCGCCGGGCCGCGACGAAGCGGTGCCCGAGGTGCGCATCGAGGTCGTCTTCCCGCGGCGCCTGCGGCGCCGCGTCGCTGCCGCCTACGTCGCGGCGCACCCCTACGAGGAGCCCGCCTTCGACATCCTCGCCATCGAGAACGTGCTCCCCGGCCTCGGCCTCGGGCGTCTGGGTGTGCTGCCCGAGCCCGTCCCGCTGGCCCGGCTCGCCGCCGATGTCGCCGCGCTCGTCGGTGAGCCGTCGCCCCGCTTCGCCGGCGACGGCGCCCGCCTCGTCCGCAAGGTCGCGTGTCTGCCGGGTTCGGGAGGAGCGGCGATCGCCGGCGGCGTCGCCGCCGTCGCCGACGTCCTCGTCACCGGCGACGTCAAGTACCACGAGGCGCGCGAGGCCCTCGACGCCGGCCTCGCGCTCGTCGACGCGCCGCACGACCTCACCGAGGAGGAGCTCGTCCTGCGCTGGAGCGCCGCGCTGGCCGAGGCGCTCGGCGGCGGCGTGCGGCTCGAGACGTACCGCCGGCCGCGCGGCGTGTGGCGGACGGGTGAGGCGGCCGCGGGGCGGACTGCGCCGCCCGCGGGGACGACTGCGCCGCCCGCGGCGCCGACTGCGCGACCCGCGCCCGCAGGAGACCGGCCTGCTCACCCCGAACGGTCGGGCATGAAGGACTTCGACTCCGCGGCCGGCAGCGATGCGACTCCGTCCGCCGCTCCCGGCCCGCCTGCCGCCGCTCCGGGCCCGCCCGCCGCCTTCCGTCTCTACACCGACGGCGGCGCCCGCGGCAATCCCGGTCCGGCGGCGATCGGCGTGCGGCTGCTCGCGCCCGGCGGCGACCTCGTCGCCGAGCATGCCGCCGCCATCGGCCACGCGACCAACAACGTGGCGGAGTATCGGGCGCTGGTGAGCGGGCTCGAGCTGGCGCTCGAGCACGGCGTCCAGCGCCTCACCTGCTTCCTCGACAGCGAGCTCGTCGTGCGTCAGGTCGGCGGCGCCTACAAGGTCAAGGACAAGGCGCTGCAGGTCCTTTTCGGCGACGTGCGGCGCCTGCTCGGGCGCTTCGCGTCGGTCGACGTGCGCCACATCCCGCGCGAGGAGAACGCCGAGGCCGACCGCCTCGTCAACGAGGCGCTCGACGCCGGCGGCTGACGGGCGCGCCGCCCGCACGGCGGGCATCGCTCGTTCGCCGCCCGCCCGCCTCCGGCTCGATTGCGCCTGCCTCGCGCTCCGCTCGCCCGCCGCCCACCCGCCCCGGCTCGATTGCGCCTGCCTCGCGCGCTCGTGTATCATCCCTCTCTGCTGCGGGTGTAGCTCAGTTGGCTAGAGCGTCTGCTTGCCATGCAGAAGGTCGAGGGTTCGAGTCCCTTCACCCGCTCCAGACCCTCTCCGAGGGCGCGGCAGAGGCAGCGGCGATGTGCCCTGTCGTCTGCCGTTTCGTCGTTGAGGGCTGGTGCACCGGGGCGGCGTAGCCAAGTGGTAAGGCAGAGGTCTGCAAAACCTCCATCACCGGTTCGACTCCGGTCGCCGCCTCCAGAAACCTCCCTGCATATGGCCATGTTCGGTCGTGCATGCCCGTCGCACTGAGTGTCGGATTCGGCAAATCGGCCGACATTCTGCCGACGAGATCCATCATGCCGCGGTGATACCGTCTGACACCAGGCAACAGGTATTCCCTGACGGCGTGGTGGCCTTGTCCCTGAGAAGACCGTGATGCGCGAGCGAGCCGGTAGCGATCACTCAGGTGCGCCCTACGTGCGACCATCGTCGTTGTGGCTGCCGCGGCGACCTCCGAAGCTCGTCTACCTCGATCTGGGCCACTGGGTTTCGCTGGCGAAGGCGCTGACGGAACACCCAGGAGGGTCGGCTCACGAAGAGATGTTGGAGGCCTGCACCGAGGCTCTCCAATCGGGGCGAGCCGTCTTCCCGATATCCGACACCATCTACATTGAGACGGGGAAGATTAGGTCGCACCGCCAGCGACGTGACCTTCGCGAAGCCATCGAACATCTGTCGCGCTACATGGTCGTGACCGCTCGGCACGTTGTCTCCGCGCATGAAGTTGAGGCCCTCCTAGATCACCTGGTTGGACCCAATCCTCACCCGATCCGGCAGATGGACTACCTGGACTGGGGCGCTGCGCGGGCATTTGGCCTTGACGGGAGTCTCCAGGTTTGGTCCGGCGATGAGGAAGTGACGCAGGCCGTGCGGTCCACACATCCTCTCGGTCCTGACGCCTTCGACAAGTTGATGGCTCAAGCGCAGCTGAGGCTGAATCGTCAGGTCCTGGATGGGCCCACACCAGAAGAGGAACCGGCGCTGCGCGAGCTAGGCTGGAATCCCGAGGGAATCAGCAGAATCGCCGGGGAGAGGGCTGCGCAGGAGGCGGAACAGGCCGCTCGCTTCAACGAAGAACCGCGATGGCGCCGCGGCCGCATCCGAGATGTGGTGGCGGCGCGCGAGGTGTACATAGAGATCAATGACCTGCTCTACCGAGGCATGTCAGACCGCGGTGCGACGCTGGAGCAGCTCTTTCCTGAGGTCCGGGAAGCGCGTCTGGCGTTCGACTCGATGCCCAGCTTCGATATCGCGGTGAGTCTGAAGACTGAGCTGCATCGCGATGCGAACCACCGATGGACCCCGAACGACATCCACGACATAGATGCGCTTGGTCCGGCTCTCGCCTACTGCGACGTGGTCGTCACCGACAAGGCCATCGCCGCTGCAGCTCAGCGCGCTGGATTGCCCGACCGTCTCGGGACGAGCGTCATCTCGAGTCTGCAGAATCTGGCTGACTGCCTCTGACCGCCCTGAGGCTGTGCGGTGCGCTCCTACCCCTCCGCCAGTACGAGTCCTGCGATCCTCTCCGCCGCCTCCTCCTGCAGCGCCGGGATGGCGTGTGAGTAGGTGTCGAGGGTGATTGAGACGGTGGCGTGCCCGAGGCGCTCGGAGACGACCTTGGGGTTGATGCCGGCCGCGAGCGCCAGGCTGGCATGCGTGTGGCGCAGGTCGTGGAGCCGGATCCGCGGCAGCTTCGCCGCGGTAATCGCCCGTTCGAACGCCCGTGAGACGCTCTGCGGGTGCAGCGGCTCGCCGTCCTCGCGCGTGAAGATGTAGCCGGTCTCGGTCCAGGCGACCTCGGCGTCGTCGCGGTCGGCGAGCTGCTGCGCGGCCTGCGCCTTGAAGGCTTCCACCGTCGCCGTATCGAGGGCGATCTGCCGACGACCTCGTGCCGTCTTCGGCTCGCTCACGATAACGCCGTCCTCGTGGGGGATGAGGGCACGGCGCACAGACAGTCTGCCTTTCTCGAGGTCGACGTCCTCCCAGCCCAGGCCGCAGACCTCACCCCTGCGCATCCCGCTCATCGCGAGAACCCGCCAGAGGGGGGCGAGGCGATCGTCCTTGGTGGATTTCAGGAACGCCCTGAGCTGCCCCGCGCTCCAGGTCTTCATCTCCTTCTTGGCGGCGCCGCGCGTGCTCGGCGGGTCAGCGGCATCGACCGGGTTCTTCGGGAGGCGTCCCCAGCGGACCGCGTCCTTGCAGGCTTTGTGCAGGCAGGTGTGCACGTGGTGGATGGTCAAGGGGGAGAGGCCTGTCTTCCCGTCCTTCTTCTGAAGTTGCCGAGACCGTGACGCCGAGCTCGCGTAGCTCACCCTGGATGCGGCGATGCCCCCAGCGCGGGTTCTCCTCTGCTAGGCGGAGGGTGAGCCTGGCTGCCTCGCCGCCGATCCTTGGTCGGCCCGCGCGCCGCCTGCGTCGGCATTCTCCAACCCCTCGCAAGCACGCGCAGCTGGTGACGTAGGACCAGGATCTCGATCTCCGGAGAGAGCTCGTCGCTCGAAGCCGGAGCAAGAGCTCTCAGCAGGCAACGGACGGCGAAGTAGAGAAGCGACAGCAGCATTCGGCACTCCGAGAGGAGACGGATCGGGAGCCCGCGATGCTACTCGACGAAGCGGCTCAGGCAAGCGTGTCGCGACTTTGCGAACCTCTCACGCTGCTCCTGCCGGCCCACGTGCTCCCTTCGTCTCTACGCTGCGACATGACCATCCCCCAGCGTCGATGTCCTTGACTGGATGGTGCGGTACCAGGCGAGCGCCCAGCGCATGCCGATGTCGTCGACGTCCGGCTGCCTGTGGTGCGGATGCGACTCGCGGGCCTGACCCGCGAGCACACCATGATCTTGGGGACCGCCGGGACGCGCTGGTCCCGGCGCGTGGACTGTGCTGGCCCATGAGTTGGCGCGAACGGCGCTCGACTCGTTCATGACAGACCCCCTGTCGTCTCACCAGGAGTCTCGAGGCAAGGCCGCAGGACGCCGACGACGACGTCGGGCGCGTCCACCTTGCTGACGAACCCATCGGCGCCGGCCGCCAGGGCGGCGGGGCGCATCCCCGGACGCAGCCCGACGACGACGATGCGCAGACCCGGCGAACAGGCGCGCAGGCCTGCCAACATGGGTGCGGACTGGCCCAGCAAGTCCCAATCCACGATCGCGAGGTCGGGGCGGTGCGCCCGCAACTGGCGTTGCAGTGTCTGGAGCGTCTTGGCTTCGCCGACCACCTGCATGCCGAGGCCCTGCGTCACCAGGATGCGAAGAGCATTCCGGACCGTGGCCTGGCCCTCGGCCAGGACCGTGCGCACGCAATCTTGTTGTTCGCCTGTGGCTCCCATCGCAGCCACAGCGTAGCCCTGGGACCCCTGTGTGTGCGCCCGCCACGCGGTGAGACTTGTGCCTGACTGACCGGCGAGTCTTGAGTCTGACCAGGTGGCCAGGCTGACCATCGGCGGCCGATGTGCCGCGTCGCCTTTCACGAGGCCATGATTGCCGCTATCCTGCGTATTTGAAGTGAGGAGAGACACGATAGACGCCGACCGTCCCATCAAGGTCATGATCGTGGACGACCATGCAGTCGTGCGCAGCGGGCTTTCAGCCTTCCTGCTGGCGTACGACGACCTCGAACACGTGGGCGACGCCACCGGAGGCGCGGACGCCGTGAGCAAGTGCATGTCCTTGCGGCCGGACGTGGTGCTCATGGACCTCGTCATGCCGGAGGTGGACGGCGCCGAGGCGACCCGCCGCATCAAAGAGGCCTGCCCCGAGGTCCAGGTGATCGCCCTCACCAGCTACAAAGAGGACGACCTGGTCCAAGGCGCGCTCAAGGCCGGAGCCATCAGCTACCTGCTCAAGAACGTCACGGCCGACGAGCTCGCCGATGCGATCCGGGGGGCCCGCGCGGGCCGTTCCACGCTCGCGCCTGAGGCGGCTCAGGTGCTCATCAAGGCGGCCACAGAGCCGGCGCAGGACGAGGGTCTCACGTCGCGGGAGCTCGAGATCCTCAGGCTGATGGCGCACGGGGACAGCAACCCCGAAATCGCCGAGAAACTCTTCGTTAGTCGGTCCACGGTCAAGTTCCACGTCAGCAACATCCTGATGAAGCTGGGCACTGCGACTCGTACCGAGGCGGTCGCCGTGGCCGTGCAGCGGAGGCTCGTGGAATGATGCCGGTCCGGCTCCCCGGTCGCACCATTGGACGGCGCACCGCTCTTGGGCCTGGCACGCTCAACGTCATTCTCTTCGCCCTCGCCCTGTCGGCGGCCGCGCTGAACCTGAGCGCCTGTGGAGGGGGCGATGACTCGACGTCCTCCTCCGGCCAGGGGCGGGTCCAGCTCGTCTACCAGGACTGGCGTACCGAGTGGTTCCCTCCCATGGTGCAGAGGGAGCTCCAGCTGTTCCAAGCCCAGCATTCCAACCTTAGCGTGTTCTACACGCCCGACCCGGAAAACCTCATCGACCAGATGCCGCTCGACATGCAGGCCGGGAACGCACCCGACGTGTTCCAAGGAAGCTGCGGCTTCTTCCCCGCCTGGGCGCAGATGGGCTACGTGCTCGACCTGAGGAAGTACGTCGAGACCGACCTCGACAAGTCGATCGTGGCCGACTGGGACCCCGCGCAGTACAGGGCCATGTTCGACGCCAGCGGCCGTCAGTTCGGCGTGCCCAAGTACCAGGGCACGCTGGTGCTTTACTACAACAAGGACGTCTTCGACAGATACAAGGTCCCGTACCCCGACGACTCCTGGAATCAGGACGACTACCTCGCGGCCATGAAGAAGCTGACCCGCGACACCGACGGTGACGGCAGGACCGACATCTGGGGCAGCATGATCGACATCGGCTGGGACCGCTTGCAGGTACACATCAACGCCTGGGGGGGTCACATCGTGGACCCCACCGACCCAACGAAGTGTGGCATCGACGACCCGCAGGCCCTGGCGGCCCTCGAGTGGGTGCGGGCTCGGATGTGGGACGACAAGGTGATGGCGACGTTCACCGACGTCAACAACGTGGGGACGGCGGCGGCGTTCTCCGCAGGCCAGCTCGCGATGGTCGAGGACGGCTCCTGGGCCCTCAAGAGCATCCTCGAGAACGCGCCCTTCCGCATCGGCGTGGCGTCGATCCCCGCGGGGCCGGCGGGGCGGGCCACGCTCAGCACGACCGACGGCTTCGGCATCTACTCGCGCACGCGTCACCCACGGGAGGCGTGGGAGCTCGTCAAGTTCCTCGTGAGCAAGGAGTATGCGCTGGCCATGGCCGAGGCGAACCTCCTGCAGCCGGCCCGGTTGTCGCTGGTGGCCGGCTGGGAGCGGCTCGTGAAGCAGCAGTACCCGAAGAAGGCCAAGGGGATGGACCTCGACGTGTTCGCCGCTCCGCACCGCGACGGCTACTCGGTCGTCCAGGAGTCGTTCCCCAGGAACATGGAGGAGGCGACGCTTCTCCTCGGTGATGCCTTCACGAAGATCTTCACCCTCGGTCAAGCGGGCGTAGGCATCCTGCGCGGCGTGAGCCGGCAGATCGAGGCGGCTCAGTCGGACGCCACCAGCTAGAGACTGGTCCGGGTCGCGGCCATGCCGGTGCGCCTAACACATGTTCGCCTGAGGACGCGGATCCTTGCCTGGTCGTTCGTCCCTTCGGCCGTCATCCTCTTGGCCGTGGCGGTGGTTGCTTTCCTCGCCTACTCCCGCGTGACGGAGCAGCAGGCCGTCCAGCGAAACCAGGAACTGGCTCGCCTCTCGGCCACCAACCTGGCTGCCGAGGTCAGTCAGTTCTCGCTCGACCTCGGCAACCTCAGCCGGCAGTCCGACATCGCAGACTCCCGGTCGGGTCGGCAGGAAGCCGCACTCGCCGCAGCCTCGAGCAAGCTCTCCGTCTTCGATGCCGGAACGATCATCCTCGACGCACATGGCATCCTCGTCGCCGCCTGGCCGAAGCGTCCCGGGGACATCGGCAAGGACTGGGCGTCGCGTCCATATTTCGTCCAGCTGCTGCGCTCCCCACGGCCGGTCTATTCCGACATCACCCCTGACGGAGTCGGCGGCGCCCAGGTCATAGCCGTTGCCGTGCCGATCTCCGGGCCGCAGGGCGAGTTCATCGGTGTCCTCGCCGGCATGTTCCGGCTGGGGGCGACCTCGGTCAGCGCGCTGTACGGCGACATCGCCAAGCTTCGCGTGGGGGTGAGCGGCGACGTGTACCTGGTCGACAGCAACGGCCGCGTCATCGCGCATCCTGACCCGGCGCTCGTGGGGACCGACCTCACATCGCAGAAGGTGGTCCGGCGCGTCGTGTCGGGCCAGACCGGTGCCGAGCGTACCCGGGATCTCAACCGCAGGGACGTGGTGGTCGGCTATGCCCCGGTGCCGGGGACGCCCTGGGGCCTGATCGCCGTCGAGAACTGGTCGACGCTCATTCGTCCCTTCCAGGGATATCGCACCTTCCTCCTTGTCCTTCTCGTGCTTGGGGTCCTGGTCCCGTCCCTGGTCGTGCTGCTCGGCGTGCGACGCCTGACGCGGCCGGTGCTCGACCTCACGCAGGCGGCCCGACAGGTGGCCGCGGGAGACTTCGAGCACGCGGTCAGCATCACTACCCACGACGAGCTGCAGGAGCTCGGGCAGCAGTTCAACGAGATGTCCGCCCGACTGCGTGACTCGTACGCGGATCTGGACAAGCGGGTGGCCTCTCGCACGCAGGAGCTCGCCACCCTGAACGCCGTGGCGGCCGTGGTGAGCCAGTCGCTCAATCTCGGACGCATCCTGAAGGACGCCCTCGGGAAGATCATCCCGGAACTCGGCTTCGCGGCAGGGGCCGCGTTCGTCCTCCCGGATATCGACAGCGGGGATGGCGTTTTGAGGCTGGTGACGTCCATGAGTCTCTCTGCCGACGTCTCGGCCGTCCTCGCGGTCCGTGTTCCGGAGGTCCTGGAGCGGCGCCTGAGAGTGCCCGGCACGCAGGCCCAGGCCTTGGCGCTCGACGTCCTTGCCTCCGGGGATGCGCAGAACGCGCTGGAGACGGCGGGCTGGCGGTCAGCCGTGGAGATCCCGCTCACCGCCAAGGGGACGGTGTTCGGTGCCCTGGTGCTCTTCGCCGCCGACGAGATGGAGCTCACACCCGAGCATCTCGCCTCGCTGTCGGGCCTCGGCAACCAGATAGGCATGGCGGTCGACAACGCCCGCCTCTACGCGCAGGCCGAGGAGTCGGCAGCGACCATGGAGAGGAACCGCCTGGCTCGCGACCTCCACGACGCCGTGAGCCAGACGCTGTTCTCGGCGTCGCTGATCGCGGAGGTCCTTCCCCGGATCTACGAGCGTGACCCGCAGCAGGGCAGGGAGAGGCTTGAAGAGCTGCGTCAGCTGACCCGTGGCGCCCTCGCCGAGATGCGCACGCTGCTGCTCGAGCTGCGTCCTGCCGCGCTCGCTGAGGCGAACCTGCCCGACCTGCTGCAGCAGCTGGGGGAGGCCGTGGGCGGGCGCTCGCGCATCCCGATCGACGTCCACGTGGACACGGCCATCGATATCCCGGCAGAGGTCGGCGTGGCGCTCTACAGGATCGCGCAGGAGGCGCTCAACAACGTGGCCAAGCACTCCGGGGCCACGCACGCGAGCGTGCTCCTGCGCGACTGCGGCGACGGGCGAGGGCACGGAGCTCTCGAGCTCGTCGTGGCCGACGACGGCTGCGGATTCAACCCCGAGGCGGCTCGGTCCGGCAGCCTCGGACTCGGCATCATGGCCGAGCGGGCCGAGTCGATCGGGGCGCGGCTCGAGCTGCGGTCCCGCCCTGTGGAGGGAACACGCGTGCGAGCCGTTTGGCATCCAGAGCCCTCGCGCAGCCTCGACTCTACCGGGTCGCTCTGACCGCCGCTGCACGGTACGGGGCCTGGATCGTGGCCCGGCTGTTGAAATCCTGGTCAACTGGCCAGTCAGAAGACTGCCCCCATGACGGGCGCGGCCGAGCCGACCGCTACGTATCCTTCTGCCTGTGGTTGGAGCGCGAATCGGTCATGGAGGACCGTGGATCGTCTTTGACGGCGGCCACTGGTTCATGAGACGGGGCCAGGACGGAGGGATGGACATGGCGCAGCAGACCATCGTCTGGGCAGCCTTCTGCCTCGTCGCTCTAGGGCTCGCGCTCTGGCGCCCGGGCTTCGGGCGCCGGGCTCTCGGCATCTTCTTCATCATCATGGCGGTCGGCATCAACGTCGTGTTCGTCCTGGCCGCGCCCGACGGGTTCGTGAGCCTCGGTACGAGTGCGCCGCTGCTTCCCCCGTACGAGTGGGTCTTCGAACATGTGGTCGCCAGAGCCCCTGCGGTCTTCGGCCTGCTCGTCGCCAGCTATGAAGTCACGATCGGGCTGCTGATGATCAAGGGTGGCGAGTGGGGAAGGCTCGGCCTGCTCGGCGGCATCGTCTTCCTGATGGTGATCGCCCCTTTGGGTCCGTGGACGGTTCCGAACCTCATCATGGCGGCTGCGCTCGGCGCCATTCTCCTGCGCGATCCGCGGCTTCCATCGAGCCTCCGGGGTGTCTCGTCTGGCTTCCAGACGGCAGACGGGTCCACCTCGGCATAGACGGTGCGCAGAGAGGAGCGCAGGCAGATGGAGACGACAGTCGATCGCACGCCGCCCCACACGGCGGCTACGGTCACGGTCACGAGGGGCAGCACTCCTGGTCTCGTGGCCGTCAGGACTGCTTGCAGCGACACGAGCCGTTGGCGGCGGCAGCGAACCGACGCGTTCCGGCGTCGGTATGCGGCTCGGCCGTCATCGGCTGCTGTGCCGCGCGAGGCTCTCACGACCTGTCTCACCGCGAACGACATCGACGATGCAGCCACGCGACAAATCGTGCTCTGTGCCGACGAAGCGCTCATCAACGCGGTCGCACATGCGGCAGGCAGCCCGGTGAACGTCTTCGCCGCCCTGCGCGACGACCATTTCACGCTCGAAGTCAGCGACGGGGGACCCGGCTTCGACCCGTCGCAGATCGACCGTAGCGCTGAGCCCGACCTGATGGGCGAGCATGGGCGCGGGCTGTTCCTGATCCGCAACCTCATGGACGACCTGGAGATCCTCTCCGACGAACAGGGCACGACACTTCACATGGAACGGGACTTGCCCGGCGTCCGCCCATGGTCTCGCCGGCACGGCTTCATGAGGCTGGCGCGGCAAGCAGCCAGTGGCAGTGCGCGGAGTCAGCGCCAGCAGGCCGGGCGCTTCACCGCAGACATGCCGCCTACGGGTTGCCGACAAGACGCCTCGCCACGGCGCAACACGCTCGAGTGCGGTCCAGCATGGGGTTCGCGTAGAACCTTGAACTGCGCAGCACGGTCGCGCCTAGCCGACCACGACCGCGCACGACCGATTGACGACTGCAAGACCTCCATCACCGGTTCGACTCCGGTCGCCGCCTCAAATGAATCTCCTGCAAATGGGCGCTTGCCTGCTTGCGCTCCGCGCCCATTCCCTTCCGAATCGGCTGAACGGCCGACATTCTGCCGACAAGACGTGTGCGGCTCCGGTACATCCTGTCCAGCGTGGCTCCGGTAGCCGTGTTCCACCTCCCCAGCGCTTCAGCCGGCGCCAGCCCTCACTCGATAGACGACCCACGGGTCGGCGAGTCGAGGGAGGGCAGGGATCGTGCTGATCGAGCTGGGAGTCGTGGAGCAGCGCCATTCTGCAGTGCTCGACGTCATGATTGGCCTGGCCGTCACCGAGGTCGCCCTCAGGTGCGCCTGGACAACCACAAACCGACAGGTGCGGACCCTTGCCTGTCAGCAACCTTGTTGGGCGCTGCACCTGGGCGGGAGGTGTCCCTTGGACGAGCACAGGAAGTGGACTGACCCCTGGGGTCCGGTCATCCCCATGTGTCACATACAGGGAGATTCTGCCGGAGACCGGTACTCAGAGGCGGCCTGCGCGAGGCTGCGGTGGTTGGGCGGATGAGTCAAGTGGAGGGCACTTTGGGAGCCTGTCAAGATGTTGAGGACACACCGATTCGAGGAGACTGTCATGCCTGCTGAAGCCCGGGTCCACGCTGTCCACGAAGGCGGGATGCGCATCTCCGCCGGAGACGGCGAGCACACGATCACCATGGACTATCCTTCGCCGGGGGCGGACGCGGAGCTCGCCGGGATCACTCCGCTCAAGGCGCTGTTGGCCAGTCTCGCCGGGTGCAGCGGCAACACCATGGCCTTGCTGCTCGCTCGCACGCGGCAGCCGGTGGAGCGGATCGAGGTCGATGTCCGCGCCGTACGGCGCGACGAACACCCGACCGTCTACACGGAGATCGCGTTGGAGTTCATCGTCAAGGGCGAGGGGGTCGACCCCGCAGTTGTCGAGCGAGCCGTCACCATGGCCGAGGCGCAGCTCTGCCCCGTTTGGGCGATGCTCAAGGACGGCACACCGATCACCTCCACGTATCGGGTGGTGGCGTAGCAGCACACACACGCGACGTCGCGTGCGGGAGCAGAGGGTAGCCGATCGCTCTGTCGCCCGATACCGAGCTTCCCGGGGCGTTCTTCCAGGCGACCAGGGCGATCACCATTGAGGCAAGCGCGGACGCCGTCTGGCCGTGGATCGCGCAGATGGGCTACCGTCGCGCGGGCGTCAGCTGCACCCGCCACAGTGATGGTCAATGTCGGTTCCATGCGCGGGGCGCTGGATTGAACGGGGGATGTGTGGCTATGCAGTCATTGGCGAGTGAGTCGGAGCTTGGCAGCGCGGATCGGCGTGCGATGAACGCCGGCGAACGGCTCACCTATCGCGTGTCCGTCGCGCTGGCCGTCGTGGCGCTGGTCACGTCGGCGGCGAGCTTCTTCTTCTGGGGCGTCTTCCACAGAGACGCGCCCATGGGGGTCGGCAACATGAGGGGCACGGCATTGGCCGTGCTGGCCATCGCGGTGCCCCTCCTCCTCGTCTCGATGGCCCTGGCCTTGCGCGGCTCACTGCGGGCGCGCTTCGTCTGGCTGGGCGCGCTCGCCTACGTCGCCTACAACGCGGTGGTGTTCTGCTTCGCAGTGCACTTCAACTCGTACTTTCTGCTCTTCGCAGCCCTGCTGGCGTTGTCGTTCTGGGCGCTTCTGACGCTGCTGCGTGACCTGGTTCTCGCCGAGGTGAAAGACGCTTGCTCACAGGTCCCGGCACGTACGGTCGCCGTCTACATGCTGGTGATCCTGGTCCTCTTCGCCGGGATGTGGCTGCTCGGCATCGTCCCGGCCACCATCGACAACACCATGCCGGCCAGCTTCGAGGGCAGCGGGCTCACGCAGAACCCGATCTACGTCCTGGATTTCGCTTTCACGTTCCCGCTACTGGTGATCGGTGCGCTCTGGCTCTGGCGGCGCCGCGCGTGGGGCTACGTCGTCGGCGGGATGATGGTGATCATGCTGACCCTCGAGACGGCGGGCATCGCCATCGACCAGGTTTTCGGTCACATCCACGACCCGTCGCAGTCACTCGGCGCCGTGCCGATCATGGCGACGTTCACCGGTATCGGGATGGTGTTCTCGGCGCTGTTCCTGCTCGGGGTGGGTCGTCCGCATCTCATGCGACAGTCAGCTCACAGGGAGAGTGAGGTCTGAGGCATCCGCTGGTATTCGAGCGGTTGATGAAACGCTGCAAGCAGGGGGCCGTCGTTCAGGATCTGTCCTTCGAGGTGCACCCCGGTTGCGTAACGGGGCTCCTTGGGCCGAACGGGTCCGGCAAGGCCACGACCTTGAAAGTCCTCCCGGACCGGGCACCAGGGACATCTTCACCGTCGAGCTTCTTGGAGGTGCAGCCCCCGAAATGGGTGTGGGTCGGCGCGATGCAGGCTGAGCGGCGTACGCTGCCCGAGGGTCTCGCGAGGACGCACCTCCTTGAAGGTGAGAAGGAAGGACGCGACCTCCTCGGCGAGCTCGGCGGCGTTCGTGATCTCGCGCTAGTAGAGGTGTTCGCACTCGAGCGAGCGGTGGAAGCGCTCGAGGACGCCATCGAGGCACGCACCTGAGGTTTCGGCGTGGTGCCGCCGACCTGCCGACGTCCTGCTGACGAGACGTTCTGAGATCAGGCCGCACGCTCGAGAATGCTTGGTCGTGGCGTCTCCGAGGAGCCTTGGACCGTGCAGCACCTTCGCGCACGCACACACGACCCATCACCGCGGTCAGGCGACTGCAAGAAACCTCCATCACCGGTTCGACTCCGGTCGCCGCCTCCAACAAATCTCCCTGTAAATGGGCATCTTTCTGTCGTCGACGCACGCCCATCTTCTTCCGAATCGGCAGGACTGCCGACATTCTGCCGACGAGACAGCCGACGAGACTCCCGCGTCCACGCCGCCGCGGACTCTCACGGTGCCCACTTCGGCTTCGGCACACCCCCCGCCGGGCTGTGTTCGTACTGGATGCCGCCGCCTTCCACGGGCGTCACGTGATCGTGAGGGCCATTCAAGATGTGGAGCGGGATTTCGTCAGGGAACGTTTCCTCAGGGGACGCCTCGCAAGTGTAGTCGGGGTACAGGTGCGCGCAGCTACTGCACGCCTGCGCGCCTTCTTTGTGGGTCGGCCTGCCTGGTGATGGCCATTGCGGCGGCCAAGTGACAGTGACGTCAGCCTGAAAGACGCGAACTGACTGCCACTGTGCGACACCGGCGCTCAGCCCTCTGCCGTCACCAGCGTCGCGATCATCTTCGCCGCCTCATCCTGCAGAGCCGAGTGTTCTCGGCGCGCGGCGGGTATCCGTGTTTCACTGCTCGGGACCGTCAGCGTTCCGGCAGTTCCCGCTCCGCGCTCTCGAAGATCGCGCCGATCGTCTCATCGGCACCGCTCGGCAGCGGCTTGGGGGTATGCGTCGCGACGATGCCGTCCAGGATCTCGACAGCACGGTCGTACTCACTCACCGGCGCCGCCGTCCACGCCTCGTAGGAGCCGCGCGTGAAGATGCTCGGCGACCAGTGTTCACCGGCACGAAGCATGGTCCTGGTGACCTTGGCCTTGAGATAGTGCCCGCCCGGGCCGATCTCGTCGATGAGGTCGGTCAGCAGGTGCTGCTCGTCGAGGTCGACGCCGCGCATGAGGCGCTGACACTCACGCATGACCTCGCCGTCGAGTATCAGCTTGGGCAGGTACAGCATCTGGGCCGAGTCGAGCATGCCCATCCCCGTCACCAGGTCGACGCCCTTCATGTGTGCCATCACCGCCATGAGGCCGCCGTCGAGACCAGACTGCATGCAGAGTTCTTTGGCGTCGGAGGTGAACCCGGTCGTGAGCACGGGGAAACCGTAGAACTGGCCCATCTCGGAGAGGCCCAGGTTGATGAGTGTGGCCTCTGGGCCCGCGGTGGCGTACGTGGCCGAACGCATGTCCATGATGGCCGAGTCGCCCACGTAGATCAGCGGGCAGCCCGGCTCGACCAGCTGGAAGAGCACGAACGCGCTGAGGACGTCGCAATTGGTCTGCACGATGGTTCCCGCGACGGTCACCGGCGCCGTCGCGCCGGCGAGCGCGAGACTGAAGACGGTCATCGGTACGCGCTCCTTTGCGAGGAGCATGCCTGCTTCGACGCTGTCCGTCTCGTGCTGGAGCGGTGCGACCGGGCAGTAGACAACGGAGAAGATGGGCCGGTCGCGCTGCCAGGAGCCCTCGTCGGAGACCGCCGCCAGCATCTCCATCACATAGGGAACCTCGTCGGGATGAAGGACCTCGGCCTGCACGTGCTTGCCGGTGCTCCGAAGCATCGTCTCGACGCCGCGCAAGATCTCGAGCTTGGGCTTCTCGTCGGTGGGATTGACGATGTACCAGGCGACGCCGACTTCGTCCATCGCGTCGCCCACCCTCACCGCGAGCGCCAGGTCCGCGGCGGTGGAGAACCGCCGTTCGTGCGTCTTGTGGTCCAGGGTGTACGCGCCGATGCCGTCGAGCGTCGCGTACGTGCGCGTGTGATCGAGGAGGACATCCTTTTCCGGGTCACGGCCGGCCAGCAGGATCTCCTTCGGCGCCGTGCGGATCGCCTCTTCGACGAGGCCGCGCGGGATGCGCGCGATCTGCGTCTCTTCGTCGATCCGGCAGCCTGCGTCGCTCAGGACGGCCAGAGCCTTGGCGCTCGCGAAGCGTACCCCAGTCTGTTCCATGACCCGCAGACTGCGCTCATGGATCTCCTGCTTGGCTGCTTCGTCGAGCAGGCTCACTCTCGGTACCATCTCATTCCTCCCCGTCGAGCGCCGGCGCCCTATCGGGCGCCGGCGCCCCTGAGCTCATTCTTCGCCGGTGACGGCCGCTTCGGGACCGCCCATTTCCATCCACTGCTCCACCGTGATCGGCCGCTGCTTGAAGAAGCGCGGCGAGGCGATCCAGCGCGCCAGCATGATCACGACGCCGAGGAGCAGGAAGCCCACCGCGATGACGAACGGTGGGCCCGCGCCCATCCACTCCTGCCCGACGTAGGAGTTGACCGGGTCGAGCAGGTACTTCGCCTCTTCGTAGACGATGAAGGCGAGGCCGGCCGAACCCAGGATCGGCAGCACCAGCATCAGCAGAGTGTTCTTGAGTGACGCGAAGATCTGATTCCGGTAGAAGATGGGGCAGGCGATGCCCGAGAGGGAGTAGAAGATCGCCACCATGAGACCGGTCGCGGCGATGGAGTCGCTGAGGACGTTCTCGCTGACCAGCGTCAGCGCCACATACCACACGATCGAAAGGGACACCAGGATGATGGTCCCGGCCCACGGGATGCCGTACTTGGGATGGACCCGCTGGAACACCTTCGGGAAGGCGCCGTGCGCCGACATCGAGAGCGCGACGCGAGCCAGCGGGATGACGGTGGCGATGATCACGCCGACCGAGGCGCTGAGCACGGCGAGGACGAGCAGCTTGTCGAGCGGCGAACCCAGGACCGACTTGCCGATTGTCGCGAAGACGTCGTCGGGATTGGAAGTCAGGCCCTCCAGCCCTCCGAACGCCTGCGCGGCGGTGGCGACCACCACGTAGGTGAGCACCAGCAGGATGGTGGAGTAGACCACGCCACGCCCCGGGTTCTCCGTCTTGTTCTCGCTCTCCTCGTTCACCGTGGCGGCGTTGTCGAAGCCCCAGAACATGAACACTGCGAGGATGACGCCTGCGGCCAGCACGCCGCTTCCGTTGATGGCGAACGGGTTGAACCAGGCGAGCGACGGCCTGATCGAGCCGGCGGGACTCGTCGCGTAGACCTTGATCAGGGCGACGACGGCGAACAGCACGAGGATGCCGATCTCGAGCACCATGCGCCAGTACTGCCAGCGCGCCGAGATGTTGATCCCGAACAGCGTGATCCCGGTCAGGACCAGCGTCCAGGCCACTCCGCACACGGTGACCCAGAGTGCCGAACCGGCGAGACCGTCGGCGCCGATGAGGAGAAACGTGTAGATGCCGGCGACCTGGGCCAGGCTGGCCATGACCAGGGCGTCGGCGGCGAGGATGCACCAGCCGCCGAAGAAGCCGAGGTGCGGACCCATTGCCTTCGTTACCCAGGCGAAGCTCGTGCCGCAGTCGGGATCGGCGCGGTTCAGGTAGTACATGGCGATCGCCGTGAACAACAGCGGGACGAAGGCGAGCACGTAGATGATGGGCGCCTGCAGACCGACGGCGAGCGCGATCCACCCGGCCGTGCAGGCCAGCGAGTACGGTGGCGCCGCCGAACCGACACCGATCACCACGTTCATGATGGACTTCAGTGAACCGGCCTTGAGCCCCTTGTCGATCACCGGTGCGGTCCCTCCCGGGGCCTCTGTGGCCTCGATGGGTGAACGGGTCGCCACCGCAGAGGAAACGGCTTCGTTCTCCATGCTTCATGCTCCTCTCGCGCCGGGTCTCCCCAGCCGTTCCGGCTCACTCGCACATCCGTCGAGGGAGCCACTCACGGGCTACCGCACGATTCACACCCGCTGCGAGTACTCCAGAGACTGGGTCACGCAGTTGATGGGTACGTCGAGCAGTTCGGCGATGTGGTGCTTCGCCTCCATCGCTCCCGGCTCGACCGGGAACGTCGTGTCCTGGTCGTCGAAGCGGCCGAGGCCGTGCTCTGCGCGGACCTCCCACATCACACACGGGTCGGAGAGATCGACGATCGACACGCCGAGTCGCTTTGCGACGTGGTCCTTTGCCTTGTCGAGACGCATGCCGTGAGCCATCTGCATGCGGGCCACCAGATCTCCGGCAGTCCGCATTCCGCCCATGCCCGAGGCAAGCGCGTGCGTGCACCCCATTCCGAGGGCGTCGCCGATGCCCACCTACAAGCCATCGAGGCGGAGCAGGTCGACGAGCGTTCGCGAGGCCCGGCACACTGCGTCGACGGGCGGTCGGAGCGTCATGGGCACGCCGCACACGCCCATGCCCACGTTGGCGTGCACGGCGATCTCGGCCGCTTCACACGCGGGACGCAGCAACGTGACGGCGCGGGCGATGTTCCATGCGCACGACTTGCCGGTGTTCACGTTCACGGTGGGTCCCCACACGTGGACGCCGGCCTGCTCCGCCACCTTGACCTGCTGGTGTGGCCACATGCCGGCCAGCCGGGTGCCCTTGTAGGTGACCTGCCCGTGCATCCCGAGGGTGCATTCGCTGGCCATGCCCATCTCGATGCCGAGATGAGGGAATCGCGCGCGCAGGGCCTCGGCCGCGCGCAGGGCCGCCAGCAGGTCGGCATCACCGGCCGCGCCGGACGTATCGAAGTCGAAGCCGTCGGCACCGGCCTCGGCCATGCCCTCGCACACGAGCACGATGTCTCGTGTCGCCAGCTCCGCGGCCTCTTCCTGCGCCGCGCGGGCATCGTCGATCCGGCCCAGGGGCATGAGCTCCGACCAGTTCTCGCAGGGACCGTCCGGCTTGGTGTACCGGCCCAGGTCGGGCATGGCACCATACTGGACCGGCGCCGTCAGGACTCGTTGCGCGGCGCGCATCTGGCCCTGCTCATACGGGAGTACGGTCCGGGCCGCCTTGTAGCAGTAGTCCATGTGCCACAACTCGACGATGTCGGCGCCGAGCATCTGCTCGTAGGTCTGCAGGTCGTTGATGCGTGTGCCGATCGCCTGGCAGCCGCAGCCGTCGTACGAGAGCACCACTTCGGTGCCGACGTCCACTCCGGTGAAGCGTGACGTCGATGCATGATCTCGGTGATGTGATCGAGGTCTGTCTCGCCCAGCGGCGGCACCTTCGCGCGCGCGACGGCGGCCTGCGAGCCGGCCTCCGCCTCGGCGCGGATCTCACTTCTGGTCAGGTCGATGCACGATCCATCGCCCATGCGTGTCGTGATCTTCCCCTCCAAGTCAGACCTCCATGGTTTCTGCGCGCCCAGTGACCAGCGAATCGACGCGTTTCGGAGTTGATTAGTTGGTCAAGTCATTGGCGCCGAGAATAGCAGGTCTTCGCGCGGAGTCAACGCGAACCCGGTCGTACCGGCGCCACAGGTATACTCGTGGCTCGTACGGCGACCGCATCACGGAGGGTGACCTGGATCTTCCCTACAGCTTTCCGGGCAACGATCCGCTTTCGGAACTGAGCCCGACCGCGCGACGCATCCTCGAGGCTGCTCGCCGTGTGCTGGCGCGCGATGGGTTCGCCGGCATCACCTTCGACGCCGTCGCGGCCGAGGCAAACGAGAACAAGGCGCTCATCGCCTACCACTTCGGCAACAAGGCCGGCTTTCTCACGGCGCTCATCGACTCCGTCGCCCACGACGCGAACAAGACACTGGCGAACGAGGTGCAGCGGCTGCCGGTCGGTTCGCGGCGCGTGCGCAGACTCATAGACTCGCACCGTGTCATCTCCGCCGATACTGACGCGTATCGACTCTTCTTCGATCTCGTGCCTCACATCCTGCGCGACCCACAGCTGATGCCACGACTGGCGACCCTGTATCGCTGGTATCGTGATCTGGACGCGTGGGCCATGCGTCCCCAAGTGCCATCGGGCAGCACGAGCGATCTCGACGCGCTGAGTGCGCTCACGGTCGCAGTCACCGACGGCTTGGCCTTGCAGCACGCGTCAGACCCCGACTTCGATCTGCGCCGTGCATACCGCCTCTGGGAGACGATCATCGATGGCTTCCTGGCCGGCACGGCAGAACCCGAGGCCGGCCTCGGGCGGGTCTCCGCCGCAGACGACGACTGACCATACCGGCTCCGGGTCCCGGGCGAGTGCGAAGGTGCGCCGCGCTCAAGGGCTGGGCGGCGATGAGGCCGAGAGCCCCGGATCGACCCGGTCGGCTCCACCCTCCACTTGCGTTCTGCCTCCCGCATCGCTAGCGTTACAACTTGATTAGCTAATCAATTGCAAGTCAGCCTGGTCGCGGGAGGTCGTCAGCTTGAAACGGAATCCACAGACAGGCCGCCGCCACAGCGGCGGCCTGAGCTTGAACGTGTTCACCGAGACAGAGTGCGACGATATCCATCTCGCCAGCCTCGAGGTGCTGGAGCGGACCGGGGTGTTCGTCGAAGACGACGAAGCGATCGACATCTTCAGAGACGGCGGTTGCGGCGTGGATGCCGACACGCGGGTCGTCCGTATCCCCGGGCATGTCGTTGAAGAGGCGATCGCCGCCTCACCTCGCCAGGTCTTCCTGGCCGGCCGCGACTCTCGTCACGACATCGTCCTCGGGCCCGGCCGCGTCGGCTTCTGCAACTTCGGCGAGGGCACCATGGTGAACGACCTCGAGACCGGAGAGCACCGGGCGTCGGTCAAGCACGATATCGCCGACGCCGCTCGCGTCGTCGATGCCCTCGACTGTGTCGATGTCTTCGAGATGGCGGTCGGCGCCGGCGACTGCCCACCCGAGACGGCGACCATCCACAACTATGAGGCCGCTCTCCTGAACTGCACGAAGCCCATCTCCACCGGGCCGCAGGACGGGCACGCCGTGCGTGCCACGGTGGCGATGGCCGCCACGGCCGTGGGTGGTGAGGACGAGTTGCGCGAGCGGCCCATCCTCCTGTTCGGCACTTGCCCCGTGAGTCCGCTCAAGTTGCCGCGGGAGTTCTGCGAGGTCGTCGTTGAGGCGGCGCGGGCCGGTCTCCCCAACACCGTGCTCAGCATGGCGATGGCCGGCGGCTCCAGCCCGGTGACACTCGCCGGAACGCTGGTCACGCACAACGCCGAGGTGCTCGCCGGCATCACGCTGGCGCAGCTCACCGAGCGCGGGTGTCCGGTCATCTACGGATCATCGACGACGGCGATGGACCTCAAGCTGGCGGCGGCGTGCGTGGGCTCGCCGGAGCTCGCCCTGCTCAGCGCCGGCGTGGCGCAGCTCGCGCGGCAGTATCGCCTGCCGAGCTACATCGCGGGTGCGTAGGGTGACAGCAAGCTGAGTGACGCCCAGATCGGTCACGAGAAGACTCTCACCGGACTCATGGCAGCGTTGGCAGGGACCAACCTGATCTATGGTCTGGGGATGATCGAGTCGGGCGTCACCTTCGATTTCGGCCAGCTGGTCATGGACAACGAGATCGCGCGGATGATCAAGCACGTGGTCGGCGGGATCCGTGTCGACGACGAGTCGCTGGCGGTCGATGACATCGGCAAGGTCGGCGCCTTCGGCGACTTCCTCAGCCTCGACGCGACGCTCAAGCACATGCGCCAGCTGAGCCAGCCGACGGTGCTCGACCGGCGGGTGCGTGAGGACTGGGAGGAGCGCGGCAGCACCGACCTCCACGCGCGCTGCCGCGCCACGGCGCAAGAGGTGCTCGCCGAGCACCACCCCGAGCCCCTGCCCGATGACGTCGCGGCGCGCATCCATGCGATCGTCGAAGAGACCGACCGCGCCGCCGGCGTGGCCTGAAGGAGACGTAGATGAAGGACCAGCTCAACCAGGCCGTCATCGACGGCAACGAGGCGACCGCCCTGGCGATGACCTCTGCTCTGCTCGCCACCGGCGCCTCGCCGCGCGAGATCCTCGACGAGGCGCTGCTGCCGGCCATGGACACGGTCGGGGCGCGGATGCGCGAGGGTGAGTGCTTCATCCCCGAGGTCTTGCTCTCAGCCCGGGTGATGCAGGCCTGCCTCGACATCTTGCGCCCGCACATGGCCGCCGGTGAGAGCACGAGCGCCGGTACCGTCGTGCTCGGCACCGTCGAGGGCGACCTGCACGACATCGGCAAGAACCTCGTCGGGATGCTCCTGCAGGGGGCCGGCTTCAGTGTGGTCAACCTCGGCACCGGGGTCAGCTGCGAGGCCTTCGTTTCGGCCGTCCGCGAGCACGAGGCGAGCATCCTCGGGATGAGCGCCCTCCTGACCACGACCCTGCCGCACATGGCCGAGACGATCGCCGCCCTCAAGGCGGCCGGCCTGCGCGACTCGGTCAAGGTGATGGTCGGCGGGGCTCCGGTGACCGAGGCCTACGCGAGTGAGATCGGCGCCGACGGCTACGGCGCCAACGCCGGCATGGCGGTGGAGAAGGCGAAGACCCTGGCATGAACGGGGCGTGCATGACTTCGCGGCTGATCACCTGAGGGGTTCGCATATCTCGGGTCACGCTGCAATTCGGCGGTATTCGTGGATCAACCCGCCGAGTCGATCAAGCCGCACGACCCCACGGTGCGGTCGTTCCTCGTTGTAGGGTCCGACGTACTCTCGGAGGACTCGCTGCAAGTGGCGCTGCCCGAGGATCAGGAGGTGGTCCAAGCACTCGCGTCGCATCGTCTTCACGAATCGCTCAGCGAAGGCGTTCGCCTTCGGGGAGCGGCTCTGCGTGAGGCCGCCGCTGCGCACCAAGCGGATCGCCTCGGCGCGGAACTCGGGCGGGTAGGGTGGTCTGGTCTTGCCCATCTGGACTCCCTTCTGGGGACCTCGGGTCCCCAATCCTCGGGTGTCCACCAAAGCGGGTCACTTCCAATTCCACCAGGACAAGAGGAAGCACTCAAACGAACTTCCTGACTCCCATCCTCGCCGCGCCTATGATGTACACGTGTACCAGACTCGTTGCGGCGTACAGAGGAAGCAGATACCCGTGCGCTCCGCATCTCGAAGAAGACGATCTACGACTTCTTCGCCAACAAGGAGGGTCTCTACCGCTGCGCCATCGAGCTCTGGGCTCATGACGTTGTTCGTCGCGTACGGTGTCCAGAACCTGATCGCGTGTGGAGGTAGTCGCACCTGTGCGCAAGCCGCTCGACATCCGGCCAGTTGCCCATGCCCAACAAGATGGCATGAACGTGACGCACCCAAGCGCCACGATAGACTCGAGGCGCAGCGCGCGCAGGTCATACGCATGACGTTGGGTCGACCGGACCATCCGTGAAGGTATGTGCATGAGGGGGCGCCATGCCGGCACCACAGTGAGATCAATCAACCGGATTCGCTGCAACAGACGGCCGGTGGCAAGGTCTCTACCGGGCAGGTGGGACTGCGGCGCTGGTCGTGGCCGTGCTGCTCGCCTGTGAGATCGCGGTCTTCTCGCTCTGGCCACAACCGACCACCGCAATCGGCTACTTCGAGCTCTTTCAGAGCAACTGGCTCATCGGACTCCTGGACCTCGATCTCTTGGGGATGGTCGCCTACGTTCTGCTCGTCCCCGTGATTCTCGCGCTCTACGTGACTCTCAGGCGCTACGGCGAGGGCCTCATGGCGGTCGCCACAACTCTCTTCTTCGTTGGGATATCGACCTTCTTTGCCACGAACACGGCCTTCTCCCTGTTCTCGCTCAGCGGCCAGTACGCGGCAGCGACGACTGAAGCGGAGAGGGCCATGTTCCTTGCTGCGGGGGAGGCATCGCTGACAACCTTCAACGTGGGCGCTTTCCAGGTGAGCTACGTCATCGTCTCCGCCGCTTGGCTGATGATCGCCGTCGTGATGCTTCGGAGCACCGTGTTCACTAGATCCACCGCCTACTCGGGGATCCTGACCGGGGCAACCGCCATCGGGGCAGTCGCGCTGGAACACACACCCATAGTAGGTGACATCTTCGCGCTCCTCGTTGCGGCGTACTTCGCAGCCATCGTGTTCCTGGCGATCTGGGTCGTTCTCACCGGTCGAACGCTGCGCCAACTCGGTGTCGAAGGTGATGCCTGAGGGCAGCGGACATCGGCCCTCCTCTACCGCAACAACATACTCAAAGCCAGACCTTGGGACCCGACGCCCGTTGAGGAGGGAGGCAATTGGGCCGGATGGATCGCGTACTTGAGTATTGCTTCGGCCGGTGCCTTGGCGTGCGGGATCATCGCCAGGAAGAAGAACAGGAACATCGTAGGCTGGGGGATCTTCGGCTTCGTCGTCGCGGTGGGCGCGTTGATCGCGATCGCGGCCGTTCGCAAGCTCGAGCCTCAGCCTTCCTCATCGGCTCCGGCAGCCCCGCCCGCCGGCGACGTTCCGGGCGACCCGGAAGTCTGACGACCGCCGGGTCCGTGGCGAAGCGGCTCCGAGGGCGCCGTCCTCGCTGGCCAGGCCCGCCGCGTCAGTCGAGCAGGGCTGTGCGGGTCAGGGGCATCTCCGAGACGCCGTCCGGGCCGGGGCGCACGGCGAGCACCTGGTGGACGGTCGTCCCGCCGCTCGCGAAGTTCTCCGCCGACCCGGCCATGTAGAGCCGCCACACGCGCGCACGCCCGGCGCCGGCGAGGCGGACCGCGTCGTCCCAGTTCGCTTCAAGGTTGCGCACCCAGTGGCGCAGGGTCAGCGCGTAGTGCTCGCGCAGCGACTCGGTGTCGCGCACCTCGAAGTCGCGCGCCTGCATCGCCTGCGCGACGATGCCGACCTCGTGAAGCTCGCCGTCGGGGAAGACGTAGCGGCCGACGAACGAGGCGCGACTCAGGCCGCGGCTGCCCCGCGGCCGGCAGATGCCGTGATTGAGCAGGCGGCCGCCGGGGCGCAGGAGGGCGTGCAGGCGGCCGAAGTACGTCGCCAGCTGAGACCGCCCGACGTGCTCGAACATGCCGATGCTCGAGACGGCGTCGAAGGGGCTGTCGGAGACGTCGCGATAGTCCTGCAAACGGATCTCGACGCGGTCGCCGAGGCCGGCGGCCGCGACCGCCTCGCGCGCGTACTCGACCTGGCGTCGCGACAGCGTCACGCCGATGGCGCGTGCGCCGTAGTGTTCGGCGGCGTGCATGGCCATGCCGCCCCAGCCGCAGCCGACGTCGAGAAGCCGCATCCCCGGACGCAGGCCCAGCTTGCGGCAGATCAGGTCGTACTTCGCCCGCTGCGCGTCGGCCAGCGAGGTCTCCGGCGTCGCGAAGTAGGCGCACGAGTAGGTCATCGTCTCGCCGAGGAAGAGGCGGTAGAACTCGTTGGAGACATCGTAGTGGTGGGCGATGGCCTGGGCGTCGCGGGCCCGCGAGTGCCGGGAGCCGTGCAGGCGCGCCTCTTCGGGCGGCGGCTCGAGCGGGCGGCCGAGCGCGCCCGTGGCGCGCGCGGCCGCCAGAAGCCGCCGCCCGGCCTCCAGGCGCCCCTTCAGCCCGTCCGGGCGGTCCGCCGCCGAGAGCAACCCCTGCAGCCTGAAGACCGACCAGATCTCGCCCTCGACGTCGATCTCGCCGGCGACGTAGGCGCGGGCCAGACCGAGCTCGTTGGGCCGCCACAGGATGCGCCGCAGGGCGTTCGGCGACGAGATCACGAGGGTCGCGCCGTCGCCTGCAGCCGGGTCGCGATCGGGGGTGGCGACGCCGGCACATGCCGGCTCGAGTTCACTACCGTCCCAGAAACGCAGGCGCAAGGGAGGGTCACCACCGCAAAGGTGGTGGATAAGGGGCATCAGCGCTTCGGCGACGCCGGACATGCGATAAGTATATCGACTTCGGCGCCGGTGCGGCGTGCTTGTGAGGTGGCTCAAACATCTAAACACTACATGGGTAGTTACTTTCTACGCGGGGTGTGGCAATATGATTTCTTTGGAGAGACTCACTCTCAAGTACGGGCCAGAAGGAGCTGCGTGAGCTCCGCATGACGGTCGCGTAACGGCGTCGGGGGGTGCCGTGGAGTGGGTATCGAGCGGAGGAGGGGGACATGTCGGAGATGCGGCACATCAAATGTCCATCGTGTGAGTGCGACAACGTGCCGCGGGCGGTGATCGACGGTATGTCGGAGTATCGCTGTCGAGCGTGCGGCCTCGTCTTCTACGGCCCATGCGGCTGCGACATCGACCATACCCAGAAGGTCGAGAAGACGGCGGACGACAGTCTCCTGGGCGACTGGCAGACGGCGAGCGTCGTGGTGCCGGTCGAAGGCGCTTCCGGCGTGAAGAGATACCCGGGCTGCTCCTGAGCCTCTCGGCGTTTGGCGAGTAGGTCTGGGGCGCGGGGAACACGAGAAGGACCGGGCCGCTCGCGAGCGGCCCGGTCCTTCCTCTACCCCGATCGGTCACCCGATCGCGGTCGTTCTGCTCTGCCGGCGGCCGATCGTTCGCCCGCCGGCAGCCTCATGTCGCCCGCCGTTACTCGAGCGTCCTGCCGCTCAAGATCGGAGACCACGGCGACCGGCCGACATCATTGAAGCCGCGGATGCGGAACTCGTACCTGAGCCCCGGCACGAGGCTCCAGTTCGTCCACCCCGTCGCGCCGGCGGCCGTCTCCATGACGGTCACGAACCTGCCGCCCGGTCTCCGGCGCTGGACGCGATAGCCGGTCTCGTTGTCCGAGACGTCGTTCCAGCCCAGCCTGATGGAGCTCCTTGTGCGGTCCGTGCGGCGGAAGCTGGTCGGCGTCGCCGGGATCGTCTCGATCGAGGCGACGTTCGACCACGCCGACTCGGCGAGCACGCCGGTCGCTTTGACACGGTAGAAGTAGGAGTCGCCGTGTGCGATCGTGTCCACCGCCCCGGTCACGTCGGTCCCGACCGCATAGGTGGTCAGGCCCGTCGTGAACGCGGGGTCGGTGGCGCGCTCGATCGTCTGGGCGACCTCGTTGGTGTCGTTGTCCACCCAGTAGAGCGTCACCTTGTCCGTGCTCCCGGTCGTGTTGCGCTTGACCTTCGCCTCGAGCTCGGACGGTGCCGCGACGGTGTCGCTCACCACGACTCTCGCGGTGTTCGAGAGCAGCGACGCGTCGACGCCGTTCACGGCCTGCACCACGTAGTCGTAGGTGCTGCCGAAACTGACCGTCGTGTCGCTGTAGGCGACGGCGTCGACGCCGAGCGTGTCGAGCGGTGCATAGGCGCCGCCGTCGACGCTCCGCGAGATCGCGAAGCCGGTCTCGTCGCTCGACTCGTCGGTCCACTCCAGGTCGACCTGCGGGCCCTCCTGCAGCGACCCGGTCAGGCCGCTCGGGGCGGTCGGGGCCGCGAAGCTCGGCCCCACCTCGGCGGTGTTCGAGGCGGTGTCGCCGGCGACGTTGAAGGAGATGACGCGGTACTGGTACGTCTCGCCTGCCTCGATGGTGTCGTCGGTGAAGCTCGTGTGGTTGGCGATCGTCGAGCCGACCTCGGCGAAGTCGCCCGGGACGCCGCCGGTCACGAGGGCGCGCTCGACGCGGAAGCCCTGCTCGTTGGAGGGATCACCGAGTGTGGTGCGGGGCGCGACGCCGTTCCACGGCGTCGCGTCACTCCAGTTCAGCTCGATGACCGGCGCTCCGCCGGGCCCGGTCCGGACCGCGGCGAGGAACGCTTGGGCGGCCGGCTGCCGGTCGACGTTGAAGCGCTGCGGCCGCATCATGTCCATCTCTTCGTGGCTCAGGATGTGGCAGTGCCACACGTACTCCCAGCCGAAGTCGGTCAGGACGTTGACGGTCGCTTCGGCGAGCGGCTGTCCCGTCGTCGGGTCGATGTTGGTGAAGCCCATCAGCGAGCCGAGCGGCTCCGCCGGGTTCAGCGGCCGGATGCTGTCGGGCTGACCGAACGGCTGCTTCGGCGAGGTCGCCCGCAAGGCCACGATCGTGTCCTCGAGCGGGCTCACGCGGATCGTGTCCTTCCAGCCCAGTTCGTTGGCGTCGGGCTGGCGGATCGCGCCGTCCCACCCGACCCGGTTGAGCAGCTGCACGTCGAAGAGGTGGAAGTGGATCGGATGGGTGTCGACCCCGTTGTGGGTGATCTTCCAGATCTGCGTGCCGTCGCCGAGCACCGGTGACATCGGCGTGAGGGAGTCATCGATGACCTCGGTGACCGGGTCCGCGAAGTTCTGCAACACGAAGTTCTGGGTCAGGGAACTCGTGAGCGGCAGCTCGAGACCGAGCTTTCCGCTCATGCGTCCGTACTCGTCGTAGGCCTCGCCCATCTCGTCCTGTATGGCCTTCGGCTTCATGGGCAGCGTCGAGCGTCGTCGCCCGTCGACGGTCGTGAACTGCATGGCGTTGTCCTGGATGCGCGAGTAGCCCCACAGCGGCCACTCGGTCGGGAAGGTGGTGTTGTAGGTGCGAGTCGTAGGCCGACTGGCCGACGATGATCGGGTTCTGCCCGCGGGCGAAGACGCCGTGGGTCGTCGGCCGTCGAGGCGAACTCGCCTCTCAGCCGGGCGAGGTCGAACGGCTTGGCCGGCTTCGTCGCTCGGACACCTGATCTGCATGATGGTCCGCGTGTTCGGGCCGTAACCGGCCATGGTCGCTGTTGGCGCCACCCTCGGACGCTGAGATCGGGGCTGCCGGTGTAGTAGTCGTAGCGCGGGTCGAGGGCGGGGAAGGCCGCCGGTGCGTCGTTGTAGACGATGAGGGTCTTGCCGGCGTACTGCGAGAAGTCGACGATCACGTCGGCGCGCTCGGCCGTGCCCGAGGAGCAGCGAGTGCTGGTCGACGTTGCCGAAGTTGAAGGTCGTCGGGTTCTGGTTCCAGGTGACCGGCTGGCTGCTTGACGATCGCCGGTGGCCGGCAGGAAGCCGCCCTCGGTGCCGATCTGGATCCAGCGCGGGCCGCGTGTCCTGGGATCGGGGACCCCGCCCTCGCGGCCGTCCGTCGGCCAGGTCTCCGGAAGACCCGCGTTCGGCACGGCCGGCACCATCTTCACCTCGGTGTTCCTGCGGCCGTCCTTCGTCACCACCTTGGGGTCGGCCACGTAGATCTGCAGGTTCCAGAAGCGGTCGTTGGAGCCGTTCAGGATTCGGAAGCGGTAGGCCTTGGGATCGACGGTGAGCTTGGGATACGCGGTGCCGTTCACCAGCGCGGTGTCGAGGAAGGACTCACCCGGCATCGACACGTCGGGCACGCCCGGGGCCTCTGGGGGCTCCCACGGCGCGTTGATGGGGTCGTAGTAGGGGTTGGGGACGGGCTGCACGGTGTCTCGCGTCGGCGGCCAGAACCACGGCCCGTAGTGCCAGCGGCCGAACGGGTTCACGCCGTCGGTCGTCGAACGGGTTCTGCGCCGGCACGTAGACGTGCGGGTACCACAGGTCGCCGGTCTTGGGCGTGAGGAAGCCGGTGCCCGGGTCGACGTCGCCGGTGCCCCAGTTCCACGTGGGGTCGGTCGTGCGCACCGTGCGGGCGTTCGACGAAGGTCTTGTCCTGGATCATCAGGGGGATCTTTCGCGCGTCGGGATCACGCGGCGGTCGATGAGATCCTGCTCGACCTTGTCCCGGATCAGGTAGCCCGCGACCTCGCCCGCATACACGTTGAGGCGCGTGATGCCCCAGGAGTGGTCGTGGTAGAAGAGCAGCCGGGAGCTCTGCTGGTTGGTGTAGTAGTAGGTCTGCGCGCCGCGCCCGGGTCGGGCATGTCGGGCACGTTCTGGGTGCTCACGCCCTTGGGGTACGAGGTGATCTCGCCGGCCGGGGTGATCCACTGGTGCGGCGTCCCGTCGCTGATCCACGGCGTGTGGCCGCCGTGGAGGTGGATCACGGCGCGGTTCTGCGTGTACTCCTCACGCATGCCCGGCATGCATCGGATCCTCGGTCGGGCCCATGCCGGAGCCCATGATGGTGCGTGTCGACCGGGATGAAGAGGTCTGCCCTGCGCTCGCCGGTGGGCAGCTCGTTGGTGAACTTGATGCGCACGGGCCGATCCTTCTGGGCGACGATCATCGGCCCCAGGTACATGATGGCCGCCGGCGCGATGGTGTTGTTGCCGTACGGCGTCGGTGCCGTTGTTGGTCTGCACGTAGCCCGCTGAGGGTGGTGGGGGCGAGGTCGGAGTGGAGTCTTCTGGCTGAACTGCCGCACCGACAACTCGTAGTAGTCCGAGCCCGGGTACGTGACTGGTGTCGGGCACCGCCACCGGGATCGAGTTCCCGAGGTTGTTGGCGAGGTCGAGCCCCGGCAGCCTGTCGACGAACTTGCGGATACGGCGGGCTGTAGCCCCAGTTGGCGACGCCGAAGTAGTCGGGCGTGCCGCCCGGCTCGGCGGCGGTCGCGGCGAGGAGGGTCTCGACCGAGACGCCCAGATCGGCGGCCGTCTCTTCGATCACGGCCTGAAGGCGGTCGGCCGCGACCGCTCTCTTCTCCTGCAGGTTCTGGTCGGACGCTCGGTACTTCAGGACCTGGTCGCGCTTGCTCGCCAGGGGGGCCTGCTGGCTCCTGGGCACGGCGGAGCTCTGGCCGGCCGCGAACGACTGCGCGGAGCCCCAGAGCAGGGCCGTGCCCAGCAGCCCGAAGACCAGGAGCAGTGGAAGACGACGTAGGTTCATTGCGTACCTCTCAGGATCGATGTGTCGTGGGTGGCCCGGGCGTGAGCTCGGGCCGTGCGTCTTGCGGAAGGCCACCGTCTTCCCGGTGCCCCGTGTGGCGCGGTCGATAGGTGTTGCGCGGGCGAGCAGGGTGTCGGGCGTCGGTATCGTCGATGGCTGGCTGCAGTGTCCCGGCTCTCCTTCGCTCGGCGGTCCGCCGTGCGGGCCGTGCCCGCAGGACCTTCCCTGTGCCGATCGCTCGGTGCGCGATCTCGCGGTCAAAAGGCGACAATAATGGTCTCCTATAACGCTGGCGAATTACCGCGACGCGGCGGTTTCGAAACCGCTCCGCCGGGCGTGGGGGCGGCAAGGAAGCGACGCCAGGCGCCGGAGGCTCACGCGGGGCCGGCGGCGGTCTCGGCCAGCTGCGTGCGCCGGCCGCTATACTTGACGGGTCCGCCGGCCGCGTGCTCGTCGGCCGGGACGTTCGTAGCCGGCGAGCGCGTCGAGATCGGAGCGTGAATGGCCGAGGTCCGGTATCCGCACGTGAGGGTCGCCGGTCCGCCGCGCGAGAGAGGGCGGGAGTACGGCGAGCAGGCGCGCGAGCGTGTGCGGCGCTCCGTCGAGGCCTACGCGGCGGTCTACGTGGAGCTCGCCGGGTTGCGGTGGCCCGAGGTGCTGGATGTGGCTGCCGGATACGCCGAGGCCATCGCCCGCTTCGAGCCGCGCTACCTGGAGGAGATGCGCGGCCTCGCCGAGGGCTCGGGGCAGAGCTTCGAGGCGATCCTCGCCATCAACGTGCGCACCGAGATCATGTTCGCCGCCAAGGCGCGGCAGGCGCGGGCGCACGGGCAGCAGGCGGCGGGGACCGGGCGGCCGCCGCGGCTGCCCGGCGAGTGCACCGCTGTGGCGGCGCTGCCGACGGTCACGGACTCAGGGCACACGCTGCTGGCGCAGAACTGGGATTGGCTGCCGCACGCCCGGGAGACGACCGTCGTCCTCGAGGCCCTCCAGGAGGAGGGCCCCGCCTTCGTGACGGTCGTCGAAGCGGGGCTCCTCGCCAAGACGGGATTCAACTCGCACGGTGTCGCGCTCGCCACGAACGCGCTGATCAGCGACGCCGACGTCGGCGCCGTCGGCGTCCCCTATCACGTCGTCCTGCGGGCGCTGCTCGACGCGCGGGATCTGCCGACGGCGCTCGCGTCGCTGCAGCGCGCGACCCACTCGTCGTCCGCGAACTACATGCTCGCCCAGCGCGACGGCCTCGCCGTCGACGTCGAGGCGCGGCCCGGCGACTACTCGCGGCTCCGCCTGCTGGAGCCGGAGCACGGTCTGCTCGTGCACACGAACCACTTCCTCAGTCGCGGCGACTTCGTCGACGTCGGCCTGTGGTGGATGCCCGGCAGCTTCTTCAGGTCGATGCGCGCCCGCGGCATCCTCGAGGAGCGGCGCGGCCCGGTGACGGTCGAGCTGCTGCAGACGCTCTTCTCGGATCACGTGAACCACCCCGACGGGATCTGCGCTCACGCCGACCCTCGCGACAAGCCGAGCGAACAAGGGGAGACTGTGGTCTCGGTCATCATGGACGTGGAGAAGGCGACGCTCTGGCTGGCCGACGGCACCCCGTGCAGCGCCGGCTACCGCCGCGTGGACTACGGCGAGTTCCTGTCGTCGGCGGCCGCGCCGTCCTGAGGCCGGGTTGAGCGTCGAGACGTCAGCGTCGTTCGCCTGGCCGTCGGGGGCGGAGTGCGCGGCCGCCTTCACCTTCGACTTCGACGCCGAGGAGGTCTGGCTCGCCGAGGACCCGGCTAACGCCGGCCGGCCGGGTCTCCTCTCCCAGGGCACGTACGGCGCGAAGGTCGCCGTCCCCCTGATCCTGGACCTCCTCGCCCGCCATGCGACGCCGGCCACGTTCTTCGTCCCCGGCCGCGTGGCCGAGCGACACGCCGCGCGCGTCGGCCAGATCGTCGAGGCGGGCCACGAGCTCGGCCACCACGGCTACACGCACGTGTCGCCCACGGGTCTGACGCCGGAGCAGGAGGAGGCGGAGCTCGTCGAGGGCAAGGAGCGGCTCGAGCGGTTCGTGGCGCGCGTTTGGGGCTATCGCTCGCCCTCGTGGGAGCTGACGCCGAACACCCTGCCGCTGCTCGAGAAGCACGGCTTCACCTACTCGTCGAACTTCATGGACGACATCCGCCCGTACCGCCATCCCGGCACCTCGATCGTCGAGCTGCCCGTGCACTGGATCCTCGACGACGCGCCCCACTTCTGGTTCGCCGAGGAGAGTTGGACGAAGAAGATCTCCACGGTCGACGAAGTTCGTTCGATCTGGCGGGCGGAGTTCGAGGGCATCCGCCGGCTCGGGGGCTGCTGTGTCTTCACGATGCACCCGCAGATCATCGGGCGGCCGGGCCGCCTCCCCTTGCTCGAGTCGATCCTGCGCGAGGTGACGGAGGCGCCGGGGGTGTGGGTCGCGCCGGCGCACGAGATCGCCGAGTACGTCCGGGGCGCCGTCGCGCCAGGAGAGGACGGATCCTGACGCGACCCCCGGCGTGCGGGGGGTGCGACCCTCCCGGGTCGAGCGTGGTCGTTGCCACGTCCCCGCCACTTTGACAGCATTGTGAGCGACTGCGTTCAGGGTCGCCGTGTGTGTCGCATCAGCCGCGAGCGAGGTCGCCGAGATGGACCCGAGCGAGTTCCATGCGCCCAAGGCAGGCCGGGTCGTCACCGGGCCCGAGGGCTACGCCGCCTTCGTCCCGGCGCCGCTCCCGCCCCGCCTGACGTTCACCAGAGAGCTGGCGCTGGCTCTGTCGAAGGCCGACGCCGCCCTCGGCGAGCTCTGCGGCGTCGGCCGCGAGCTCCCCGACCCCAAGCTGCTCGACGCGCCCTTCAAGCGCCAGGAGGCGCTGTGCTCGTCGCGCATCGAGGGCGCCGAGGTCTCCCTCTCCGACCTGCTGCTCGACCAGGTGGGCGCGGCGCGCGCGACGGTGCCGCGCGACCATCTGCACGTGGTGCGGCGCTGCGTCGCCACCGTCCGTTACGGGGTCCAGCGTCTCGAGGAGACCCCGCTGTCGCTGTCACTCGTGCGCGAGCTCCACGAGCAGCTGCTGCGCGGTGAGATGGACGCGGCGAGGACGCCGGGCGACTTCCGGACCGGGCAGAACTGGATCGGCCCGCCCGGCGCGACGCAGGCCACGGCGACGTACGTGCCGCCGCCCGTCGACGAGATGCTCGAAGCGCTGGACGCGTGGGAGGAGTTCGTCCAGCAGAGAGACGTGCTCCCCGACCTCGTGCAGTGCGCGCTGCTGCACGAGCAGTTCCAGGCCATCCACCCCTTCGTGGGCGGCAACGGCCGCCTCGGCCGCCTGCTGATCACGCTCTTCCTCATCGAGCGCGACCGCCTCACCCTCCCGCTGCTCTACCTCTCGGCGTACCTCGAGGGTCACCGCGACGAGTACTACCTCCGCCTGCAGCGCGTGCGCACGCACGCCGAGTGGGTGCCGTGGCTCCTCTTCTTCCTCGACGGCGTCCGCGAGACCGCGGTGCGCGCCACGGCCCAGGCCCGCAGCCTGGCGCGCTACCACGCGGAGTCTCGCGTCCACCTCAAGGGCCGCGCCCTGGTGCTGGCCGACGAGCTCGTCCGCACGCCGTGCATGACGGTGCCAGAGGCGCGGCGCGTGCTCGACGCGAGCGACGCCACGGCGCGGCGCGCCGTCGAGGAGCTCGAGGAGTGGAGCCTGCTCGAGGAGTGGGCGGAGCCGCGGCGCCCGCGCATCTACCTGGCGCGGCCCATCCTCGACGCCGTCATGCACCCGCTCGAGGGCCTGCGCGGGGGCGCCGAGGCGGAGGCGGCCGCCGCGGCGGTCAAATCGGCGGCGGGCCGGCGCGAGGAGCCGACGCGGCGCGCCGACCGCCTGATGGCCGCGGCGATGGCGATCGTCGATGCGGCCCGGGAGCGCGGCGTGCAGGTACGTCTGATCGGCGGTCTCGCCGTGCGCCGCCACTGCGTCGACCTCGACTTCATGGACCGCGAGTACTCGGACATCGATCTGGTCGGCCTCACGTCGCAGATCCGCGAGCTGGAGCAGGTCCTGACCGGTCTGGGTCTGGTCGAGAACACCTACGTGGCGCGCGCGACCGAGTGGCGGCAGCTTCAGTACGTCACCGCCGAGGCGCTGAGGGGCGGCCTGACGGTCGTCGGGGCGGCAGAGGGCGAGAGGGCGCACGACGCGCCTCTGTACGACCACCTCGACGTCTTCCTCGACGTGATGATGATGGACCACGACCTCGACGTGCGCGAGCGCCTCGAGATCGACGACTATGCGATCTCTCCGGCCGACGCGCTCATCGCCAAGCTGCAGATCGGCAAGATCAACCAGAAGGACGTCCACGACGCGATCGCCCTGCTCAAGGACGTGCCACTCGTCGCAGGCGACGATGACGACGCCTCGATCGACGTGATCTACGTCGCCGACGTGTGCGGGAGGGACTGGGGGCTGCACCGCGACTTCACCGCCAACCTCCAGATGGTCGCCGCCCGCCTCGACGACTACGGGCTCTCGGGCGAGGAGGTGAGCCGCGTCCGCGGCCGCCTCGCCGAGCTGGAGGATGCCATCAAGGTCGAAGCCAAGTCGCTGCGCTGGAGGGTGCGCGCCGCCGTCGGACCGCGGGTCGCCTGGCGGCGCGAGATCGAAGAGACCGAGGGCACCGAAGTGATCGCTCCCGAGTGGGAGTGGAGGCGCGACCTCGGGTGAGCAGAGGCCGTACGAGATGAGTCGCGTGGAGGCGCTGCTGCTCGACATGGACGGCGTGCTCGCCGTCTCCTGGGAGCCGCTGCCGGGCGCCGTCGAGGCCGTTCGCCGGCTGCGCGCCGCCGGCCTCCCGCTGCACGTGATCACCAACACGACGAGCCGTACGAGCGCGGAGATGGCCGCGAGTCTGCAGCGGCTGGGGTTCGACATCGACGCCGACGAGGTGTCGACGGCGGCGATGTCGGCGCGAAGCTATCTGCTGGAGGCGCACCCGGACGCGCGCGTCTTCGTCCTCGGCGACGCGCGCCGCGAGGACCTCGAGGGTCTCCGTCTGGTCGGGCTCGACGACGGGCCCGAGGTGATCCTCGTCTCGGGCGCCGATGAGTCCTACGCGTTCGAGTCGTTCAACCGCGTGCACCGCGCTCTTCTCGGCGGAGCCGCGCTCATCGCCATGCACCGTAACCTCACGTGGATGACGCGCGAGGGCGAGTGCCTCGACGCCGGCGCGTACCTGCTCGGTCTCGAGCGGGCCTCCGGGCGCACGGCGGTCGTCACGGGCAAGCCGGCCGCCGAGGCCTTCAGGGCCGGCCTCCAGGCCCTGGACCGGCAGGCCGGCCAGGTCGCGATGGTCGGCGACGACGTCGAGAGCGACGTGCTCGCGGCGCAGCGCCTGGGCATCACCGGCGTCCTCGTGCGCACGGGCAAGTTCCGCGAGGACACTCTCGCGGGGGCGTCGGGGCGTCCCGACCACGTGATCGACTCCCTCGCCGACCTGCCGGGGCTGCTGGGCTGCTGACGTCGCGCCGTCAGGGCTCGGTCGTCACCTCGTCGGCCGTCGCGCCGTCCGTCGGGAAGAGCCGTGCCCTGTAGTACCCGTCGGCCAAGTAGATGGCGGCCAGCGGGTTGTGGCCGAGCACCCGGTCCTTGGCGGCCAGCACAGTGACGGGCGCGGCCGAGTGCCTCATGAAGAGGCTGTCGTGACCGACACAGAGGCCGAGCAGCACGTTGAGCTCGGTGCCGGCCCGCTGGAGCGCGCGCGCCTGGCCGATCGGATTGCACGTCGGCTCGTACTCGCCGGGCGCGACCTTGTCGTCGTCGCCGAGCCCGAGTTCCTCCTTGGGGAGGCTGCCGTTCTTGCAGGCCACCGAGTCGACGGTGAAGCCGTTGGCGCGCAGCACCCTGGCGAACACGGCCGCCTCGCGCCGCAGACCGATGCAGAAGGCGATGCCGAGGCGGCTGAAGCCGCTGCGACGCGCGAAGTCCATGATCTCTTCGACGCGCGTCAGGCGGCAGTACCCGTGGGCCTCGACGAGCGCGGCGTTGCGGGCGATCTCCCGGTCCTCGCCGGCGCCGTAGGCGAGGAGCTGCTCGTCGCGGTCTGACTCGGCGGTCGGGCAATTCGCCGGGTAGGCGCTTGCGTCGCCCGTGTCGCAACCGAGCCGGCCACACTCAGCGCAGGTGTACATGGGTCTCTCCTCTCGCGGGACGGCGTACCGACTGCAAGAGACTGACCTACGGTCGCACTCTCATCAAGCGCCCGTCCGGCGAGCCGACCGACGTCCCTCGGGAAGAGGCGGCTCGCCTGCAGTGGTACCATGGCGCGACGCAACAGCGGCGGGCGGCTCGAGGCCCCGGACGGCCCGCATGGCACGCGTCGTGAGACGCGGCCACGAACCCCCCGACACACACAGAGGACACGCGGTGGACGAACACACGAGTCGTGCGACGGTCGCAGGTCTCGGTACGGGCCGGCTCGGGGACGGCGACGGGAGACGCGCGTGAGCTGGCGGCGCTGGGAGCTCCTCGTCGCCGTCGCGCTGGTGTTCGGCGTGTCGGCCTTCGCGGTCTTCGGTCAGACGGCCGCGGAGCGGGCGCCGAAGCCCGCCGCGTCGGCGACGCCTGAGGCGGTGTCCACGTGGCTGCCCGGAGCCGACGGGCGCCCCATCCGCTACGACCGCAACTACAAGCTCGACCTGCTCGAGGCGCTCGACAAGCCGCCCGAGCTCGTCGTGTTCGGGGGCTCGCGGGCGCTGCGCTTCGAGCCCTGGTACATCCGCGACCTCACCGGCCTCAGCGCCTTCAACTTCGCCGTCCAGAACAACCGTCCCGAGGACGCGTACGCGATCTCGAAGCTCCTCGTCTCGCGGGCGCCCGAGGTGACGCTGCGCCTGTTCTACGCCGTGCAGGCGACGACCTTCAGCGACACGACGCTGCACCCGGGGCTGCTCTACGATGAGCGTCTTTCGCAGTGGTTCCCGCCCGAGCTCATACGCCGGCAGAAGGAGGAGCTCGGCCCTCCCAAGCACGACGGCATCCCCTCGAACAACCACTACGACTCGCGGGGCTGCCTTCTCTACAACAGCTACGACGAGCGCCTCGAGCGGGGGCGCACCCAGGAGCGCGCGCTGGAGATCTACATCAAGAGCCTGCTCCCGAGGGCGGCGGCGTCGGGCGCGAAGCAGACCCGCTCGCACCGCTACTTCGAGAAGCTCCTCAGGCTCTACAACGATCGCGGGGTGACGCCGGCGATCGTCGTCATGCCGTACCATCCCGTGGCCCTGAAGGCCTTCAGAGAGGTGGGCTGGCAGGAGAAGAACGACGCGCTGCTGGCCTATCTGCACGGCCTGCAGGAGACCTACGACCTGTGCGTCCTCGACTACACCGAGATCGAGAGCTTCGGCGGCGACCCCCGTTTCTTCTACGACGGCTCGCACGTGATGAAAGAGAACGCGCGCCTGATACTCGACCAAGCCGTGAGAGACGCGCCGGAGTGCTTCTGAGCGGAAGGGAGTCGACCAACCATCACCCTCGTTCTGAAGGTGAGGGTTGGTCGATTCAGGGCGCTGGCGGGGCCGCCGGCGCGTCCTCGACGCGCCGGCGCATCGACGGCGCCGTCCCCAGCACCGATCCGATCAGGATCAGCGGCAGGCCGACCGCGATGCCGAGGGTGAGCGGCTCGCTCAGCAGCCACACGCCGAGGAGCACGGCCACCAGCGGGTTGACGTAGGTGATCACCGTCGAGCGCGCGGGTCCCACCTCGAGGATGAGCGCGAAGAAGAGCACGAAGCCGAGCGCCGTACACACCAGGGCGAGGGTGGCGACGGCAGCGACCGTCTGGGTCGACACCGCCGTCGGCAGCGAGGCGAGAGCCCACGGCGCGTAGATGACGCTCGAGATGACGAGCGATGCCGTCACGACCCCGAGGCTCGGCAGGTCGGCCAGTCGCCGGCTGATGACGAGCGGGCCGATCGCATAGCACAGCGCGACGAGGCCGACCTCGGCCATCGCCAGCGTGTCGCGCGAGCCGAAGTCGAGGCCGACGAGGCCGGCGACGCCGGCGAACCCGACGAGCAGCCCGGCGAGGCGCCGCCCGTCGACGTGGTCGACGGTGCCGACGGCGCGATAGGCGACGACGGCGATGAGCGGCACCGAGGCGACGATCAACCCGGCCATCGAGCTCGACAGGCGCTGCTCGGCGTGGAAGAGCAGCACCCAGGGGACGGCGATCTCGATCAGTGAGTAGGCGAGGATCCAGCGCCAGTGCCCGATCAGGCCCCGTAGTTGGCCGCGGTAGAGGGCGAAGGGCACGAGGAGCAGGGCCGCCGGCGCCGTCCTGAAGAGGACCAGCGCCGGCGGCGAGAGCTCCTCGACCGCGACGCGGATCAGCAGGTACGGGATGCCCCAGATCACGCAGAGCGCGATGAACAGCGCCCAGCCCTTTCGAGACACGGGCGTGACCTCCTCGGGGTGTGGCGGATGGCGACGCCGTTAGTCTACGCGTTCGGCGGAGGCCGCGGCGATCGTGCCGGCCGCCGGAGAACGGCACCCGTGCGGCGGTGTAGCACCGCGTTGTAGAGTGCGCTCAATCGGTCGATCCAGGGAAGGAGGAAGGTATGCGGCGCGCGCGCATCGGCGCGGGGGTCGTCGTCGCACTTGTCCTTGTCACGCCACTCGTGCTGGCGGGGCTCGCCGGGGCCGCCGACGACACCTTCGTCGGCACGTACAAGGGCTGGGGCGAAGGGACCGGCAAGGGCGGCGGCAAGGCGACGTCGGCGGTCACCGTCTGGGTCCAGGACCTGGGCGACCAGGTCCGCTTCACGATCAGGGCCGCCAGGATCGGCGTGACCTTCGACGCCCAGGGGCCGAAGCAGTGGCAGGGCGACGACACGCTCCTCGTCCCGTTCAACATCAAGAAGATGGGCATCAGGGCCAAGGGCACCGTGACGCTGGAGCGCGACGGCGATGCCTGGATCCTCACGGGCAGCGGCTCCGGCAAGGTGCTGACCTACGAGGGCGCGGGTACCATCCTCGGCACCCGTGTCGCGACCGGCGTGAAGGTCCCCGGCATCGCCGACCAGATCACGGGCGGGCTCGAGGCCATCTTCGGCGGCCCCCCGGCCTCGGAGGAGGCGCCCCCCGAGGCGACCAAGGGCGGCACGCTCAAGCCGCCGGAACCGCCGGCGCAGGTCGAGCAGATCGAACCGGCCTCGTCGCTGGCGGCCGCGGAGGCCACACCCCCGATCCCCGAGAACGACAAGTGGGTCGCGACGATGGTCTTCATCCTCGTCTTCCTCGCCGTCTTCGGCCTGTTGTTCTTCTTCTGAGAGGCACGCCATGGATGATTTCATCACCATCTACTACTGGGCGCGGATCGCGGTCCTCGCGCTGGTGACGCTGGTCGCGTTCGTCACCGTGATCCGCATGTCTGCCCGCCGCCCGTTCAAGCTTTGGCGGGAGATCGTGTTCGGCGCGCTGACCGTGGCCCTGTTCGCGGTCGCGTCGGCGGTCGTCGGCGTGCACTACGGTGTCCTCTGGGCGGCCGTCCTGATCGTGCTCGGGCTGTTCGTCGGGTATTTCGCCAGTCGCGGCGGACGGGTCTCGAGCGAGGACGGGCGACCGACGCTGCGGCGCTCGCCCGTCGTCCCGTTGGTGTGGTTCGTGGCCGTCGTGCCGGCGTTCGCGACACTGCTCTTCGCCGAGGCGTACCTGTTCGCGCTGTCGATGCTCCTGCTGGCCTTCGCCATGGGGGTCGTCGTGGGTCAGACGGTCGCGCTGGCGCGGGCCTCGACCCCGATGCCGGCCGGCGACACGGAGGCCGCCGCGGCCTGACGTCGTGGCTCGGCCGTCATGCGAGGCAGGGGGCCGCCCGCCGATGGCGGGCGGCCCCCTGCCTTATGGGTACACTCTGTCCTCGACACTGAGTCGCACGGCGGGCGCCGGCCCTGGGCGCAGCAGCCGGCGCCCGAGAGGAGGACGACGTGGACGTGCTCGAGACCATCGCCGCTCGCTATAGCGTGCGCGGGTACAAGGCGGACCCGGTGCCGGATGAGGTCTTGCGGAAGGTGCTGGAGGCGGCGCGTCGAGCGCCGACCGCCGCCAACAAGCAGCCCTTCCGCGTGATCGTGATCCACACGGCCGGCCGAGAAGAGGAGCTGGCGCGCATCTACGGCCGGCGCTGGTTCACGCAGGCGCCGCTCGTGATCGGCGTCGTCGCCGTGCCCGCCGAGGCGTGGCGGCGCATGGACGACAAGCCCTACGACGAGGTCGACGCGACGATCGTGATGGATCACCTGATCCTGGCGGCGACCGGTCTGGGTCTCGGTACCTGTTGGATCGCCGCCTTCGACCCGGCCGCGGCGCGCGAGGTGCTCGGGCTCCCCGACGACGTGGAGCCGATCGCCTTCACGCCGCTGGGCTACCCGGACAAGCCGGCGGCGAGCACCGACCGCCGGCCCCTCGAGGAGCTCGTCAGGTACGAGCGCTGGTGAGTCTCGGGGGCGCGGTCCCGAGCGACGACGGCGAGCTGCGCTTCATCCCGCCCGAGTACCATGAGGACCCGGCCGCGACGCGGCGCAGCGTGGAGCGGCTGCTCGACCTGCCGTTCTCGATCCTCTGCCTCGACCATGGCGCGCCGCTCCTCGATGATCCGAAGCCGGCGCTGCGCGGACTGCTCGCGCACACTTCGTGAGCGGGTGGACGCATGATCGACCGACGTCGAGCCGCCTGACAGAATGGCTCGAGTGACATCGTCGAGAGGGTAGGTGGTCGCCTGAGGGTGGCCGGGCGCGGCCCGGCGCGGTCGGCGCGCCGTCGCGCCGCGCCTGGGCTCGGTGCGCACGCCGCGCCCGGGTCAGACGACGGAGACGACGAGGAGCGTGCGCATGCGTGGCTTGGCCGGCAAGACGGCGCTGGTGACCGGTGGGTCGTCAGGGTTGGGCGAGGCGATCGTGTATCGCCTGGCGGAGGAAGGGGCGAATGTAGCGGTGGCGGGGCGCGACGAGGCCCGGGCGCGCGCCGTCGCCGGGCGGGCGGCCGCTCTCGCGCGCGAGGCAGGCCACGAGACCCGCTTCCCCGTCGTCCTCGGGGATGTGAGTGTGGTGGCCGACTGCGAGCGCCTGGTCGGCGAGACCGTCGCGGCGCTCGGTCATCTGGACGTGCTGGTCAACTCCGCCGGCGTGTGGCTCGAGAAGTCCATCCTCGACACGACCGAAGCGGACTGGGAGTGGTGCATCGGCATCTGTCTCAAGGGCGCCTACTTCATGTGCAAGGCGGCGCTGGCGCACATGGTGCCCAGGCGCAGCGGCGTCGTCGTCAACATCGCGAGCGACTCCGGGATCCACGGCGAGCCGGGCGCGGCGGTGTACTCGGCCGCCAAAGCCGGCGTGATCATGTTCACGCGCGCGCTGGCCGTCGATCACGGTCCCGACGGCATCCGCGTCTGCAGCGTCTCCCCGGCGGTCTTCGACACGCCGATGCTGGCCGAGGCCATCGCCGCCGCGCCCGACCCGGAGGCCTACGCCGCGGTCCAGGACGAGGGCTACCCGCTCGGCCGCATCGGCCGGCCGGAGGAGCTCGCCGCCGTGGTCGCTTTTCTGGCGAGCGGCGACGCGGGCTTCGTCACCGGACGCACGTGGGTCGTGGACGGCGGCGTCACCGCCTGAGCCGGAGCACGGGTCGCGCACGGCCGTCATCGGCCTGCGCGACGATCGGCCGTGGCATCGTTTCGTGCGGCTCCGGCCAGGGAACGAGTGAGACCAGCAGTCGTCGCCCGGGCAGCGGCGGCGCGGCCAAGGAAGGTCAGCGTCATGGGGCACGGTGTACGGTTCTCTCTCCGGCGGTCGACGACGGCCTCGGCGGGTCGGACTCAGATGCGTGGATACGAGCACGCGAGCGGGTCGACCCACACGATCGAGGAGCAGTGGGGCGTCGACGTATGTGGTCTCTGCGGCTCCACGATCGCGCTCGGCGATCGCAGCTACCGGGCGCGCCTGGCTGGGCGCACGCTGCGCGTCTGCTCCGCGTGCGCGCTGACGTCCGCGTCCGGGCGGGCACGGCTGCGGCTGGTGACAAGATCGCGCAAGCGTCTGGCCAGGGCGGCGTAGGCGCGGCCGAGGCCTCCTGAGGCCGATACCGGTCTTCCGATGGTCGCCCGCGCCTGGGCGACCCATATCTCCCGAACTCTCGCGAGGACTCCGCGGGCTTCCCGGCGCCGGCCGGCCGTGTCGACGTGAAGCGGCGACGGTGCGCCGCCGCCCCCTCGTGCACCCACCCGCGCACAAATATTGGGCGTTGACAGCGCACGCCCCTGTACTAGCGTGCGCGTCGCAGCACCAATGCACCGGGTCGAGGGGTTCGCCTTCGGTGCGCGAGACGTCTGGGGCGTTCGCTACGGCCGACGCCGGCCAGACCCGTCACAGACTGGGGAGTCAGAGATATGAAGGGATCTGGGACACACCGCTTCACCCTGACGGCGGCGATCTTCACGCTGCTCGTCGCGTGTCTGGTGGGGACGATGCTGGTCGTCACCGCCTGCGGGGGCGGAGGAACGACCGCCGGCACGAGCGCCGAGGAAGAGGGTTTGCAGGACAACACGGGCGACGGCACGCGCCTCACGCTCCTCGACTGGGGCGGGTACGACACGAAGGAGTTCCTCGGCCCGTGGGGCTCCACCCATGACGACGTCAAGCTCAATTGGGTCTTCGCCAACTCCGACGCCGAGATGTTCTCCAAGGCGCGCACGGGCTTCGCGTTCGACACCGTGCGCCCGACATGGTTGCGCATCTATCACGACGCCGATCTGCTCCAGCCGATCGACACGAGCAAGCTGACGAACTGGTCGAACGTGAACCCCACGCTGGCCCAGACCATGAACTACGACGGCGCGCAGTACTACGTGCCCACCACCTGGGGGTTCTCCGCGATCCTCTACCGCACCGACAAGGTGACCGAGCCGATCACCTCGTGGGCCGATCTCTGGCGCCCCGACCTCAAGGGCAAGGTCTCGCTCTTCGACTCGGGCGACGTGGCGGTCGCGATGACGGCCGCGGTCCTGGGCATCGACTACGCGAACGCGAGTGACGAGGAGCTCGAGCAGATCGAGCAGAAGCTGATCGAGCTCAAGCCGAACCTGAAGAACTACTGGGTCGACAGCGTGCAGCTCGACCAGCAGTTCGCCGCCGGCGACGTCTGGGTCGCCGCGGGGGCATGGTCGCTGAGTCTGCTCTCCGCTCAGGACAAGAACATCCCTTGCGAGTATGTGTGGCCCGAGGAAGGCATGTTCAGCTGGGCCGCCGGTCTCGGTATCTCGAAGACCACGAAGGACTACGACCTCGCTCTCGAGTTCATCGACGCCTGCCTTGACCCCGAGGCCCAGGCCTTCATCGCCAACTCGTGGGGCCTCGGCGTCGGCAACGACGCCGCTATCCCGCTGATCGAACCCTCGCTCCTCGAGGTGCTCGGTCTCGACGACCCCGACGCGCTCTTCGAGAAGTGCATCTTCCTCGACCCGACCGAGGACGAGCGCACTGTCTACAACGAGATCTGGACCAACGTGAAGGCGGCGCAGTGACGCAGGGCGCCACCCCGGTCGACGCCAAGTCGGCCTCTCTGCCGCGGGGGCGCAAGCGCCCCCGCGGCAGAGGCGGGAGGATCGCCGCGTCCGCCCGCGAGCGCCACCTCGGCCGTGCGGCCGCGCTCGCGGGACCTCCGGCGATCCTGCTTCTCGCCTTCTTCCTGGTACCGCTCGTGATCATGCTGGTCTACAGCTTCCGCCAGGGCACCTTCGCCCCGGAGTACGGTGTCTTCACGCTCGAGAACGTACGCGACTTCCTGAGCGACACCGACAAGTTGCGTCTGCTCTGGCGCTCGACGGTGACATCGTTCGTCGTGGGTGTGGCCGCCGTGATCTTCGCCTATCCGGTGGCCTACTACCTGGCCTTTCGTGCCGGCAAGCGCGCGATCAGCCTCATGCTGCTGCTGATCTTGCCGGCCATGACGAGCTACCTTCTGCGCGTCATGGCCTGGAAGATCATCCTCGGGCCCGAAGGGGCCCTGAGCGCCCTGATGCAGTGGGTGGGCTTCGGCGAGTCCACGCTGCCTGGCCTGCTCTACAATCGCGAAGCGGTCATCGTGACGCTGGTGTACGTGTGGATCCCGTTCGTCGCCCTTCCCATCTACGCCTCTCTCTCCCGTATCGACAAGAGCCTGCTCGAGGCGGCCGGTGACCTGGGGTGTCCGCACTGGGTGGCCTTTCTTCGCGTGACCCTGCCGCTGAGCGCGCCCGGCGTCCTCGTGGGCTTCTTCTTCGTCTTCATCCCCACGCTCGGGGAGTGGGTGACGCCCGTCCTCGTCGGCGGAACGGGCGGGATCATGTACGGCAACATCATCCAGGATGAGTTCGTGAACGCCTTCAACTGGCCGGCCGGATCGGTCATGAGCATCGCCATGCTCCTCGAGATGGCGGTCTTCATCGCGGTCGGCCTCGTGCTCTACAGAGTATGGCGGCGGCGCTCCCTGCACACGGAGAGGACCTGACATGGGCCGGCGCTGGCGTCTCCCTCTCGGAACCATCTACTTCTGGCTCATGGTGTTCTTCCTCTACGTGCCGCTCGCCCTGCTCGTCGTGCTCTCCTTCAACGACTCCATCAGTCTTTCGTTCCCCCTCGAGGGATTCACGCTCGAGTGGTACGACAAGGTCATCCACAACGAGATCATGATGGAGGCCCTGAGGAACAGCGCGCTGATGGCCATCGTGAGCTCGGTGGCCGCCACGCTGCTCGGCACCATGGGCGCTCTCGCCGTGGCCTGGTATCGCTTCCCGGGGAGGAACTTCTTCGTCGGTCTCGCGACGGCGCCGCTCGTGATCCCCTACGTGATCGTCGGCGTGGCGCTGCTCGTCGCTCTCAACTGGATGGGGGTGCCGCTCTCGTTGTGGACGGTCGGGCTCGGCGAGATGGTCATCAACCTGCCCCTCGCCATGCTCATCGTGCTCGGGGCGGTGATCGGGTTCGACCAGACCCTCGAAGAGGCCGGCATGGACCTGGGCGCCAACTACTGGAAGACCCAGGTCCTCGTGACCTTGCCGATCATCGCGCCGTCATTGGCGGCGGCGTTCATCACCTGCGTCGTCGCGTCGTTCAACGAGTTCGCGATGGCCTTCTTCCTGATCGGCCCGGAGCCGATCATCCCGACCTACCTGTTCTCGCAGCTCCGCAACACGACGTCGGGGCCGATCGTGATGGCCGCTGCGTCGCTCATCATCCTGGTCTCCTTCGCGTTGGTCATCGTGGCCACGCTCATCGAGCCGGCCGGCCAGCGCCGGGCCGCGAAGACGAAGAAGGCGAAGGCATGAGCGCCGTCCTGGCCATGGTCTGGAGCGACCGGCACGAGTCGCACGACACGGACCGACTGCCGCTCGCGGCCTATCCGTATCCGTCGAACGAGCTTCCCCAGCGGGTCGAGAAGATCCTCGAGGCTGTGTGGGCGTCGCTGCCCACCGAGGTCCACGAGCCGATCGACGAGGGGCTCGAGCCGCTCCTCGCGGTGCACGACGCGGGCTACATCGACTTCCTCCGCGAGCACCGGTCGGTCGAGGGCGACCCGGTCACCAGTCCCTCGACGGTGTTCCCGCACACATTTGCGACGCGGCCCGTGAGCCGGCCGCCGGCACACGCCGTCGCGCGCATGGGCTGGTACGCCTTTGACATATGGGCCCCGATCCTCGACGGGACGTGGCCGGCCGCGTATTGGAGCGCGCAGTGCGCCGTAGGCGCCGCCGATCTCATCGTCGGCGGGGCCGCGGCGGCCTACGCGCTCTGCCGGCCGCCCGGGCATCATGCCGGCATCGACTTCTGTGGCGGCCTCTGCTACGTCAACAACTGCGCGGTCGCGGCCCGCCGCCTGCAGGCGGCGGGCCGGCGAGTAGCGATCCTCGACGTCGACTACCATCACGGCAACGGCACGCAGCACATCTTCTACCACGACCCCAGCGTGCTGTTCTGTTCGCTGCACGCCGATCCGGCCGTCGAGTACCCGTACTTCTGGGGGCACGCCGACGAGACCGGCGAAGGCGAGGCCGCCGGGACGACGCGCAACTGGCCTCTGCCGTACGGCACCAGCTTCGCGGAGTACGAGCGCGCGCTGACCGAGGCGCTCGAGGCGGTGGTCGCCTGGGGCGCCGATGCGCTCGTCGTCGGCGCCGGGTTCGACACGGCGGCCGGTGATCCGCTCGGCCAGTTCCGGCTCGAACGCGACGACTTCACGCGTACCGCCGTTGCGATCCGCGCGGCGGGGCTGCCCACGGTGATCGTCCAGGAGGGCGGCTACGACCTCGATCGCATCGGCGGCGACGTCGTCGCCTTTCTCGGGCCGTTCGTGACCAGCGACGGACACGGGGGCGGCGCGGGGCCGGAAGAGCGTGGCGGCTCATGACTGAGTCACGGCTCAGGGCCGACGCGCTCTGGGCGCTCAAGCGCTCCTCGAACCTCCTCCAGCGCGTCGTCAGCACGCCCTTCCGTGAGCTTCCCACCGATCTGCCGCGGCGGGTCGACCGGGTCCGCGTCCTGCGTCAGGCGCGGGCGCCGATGCGCGACGGTGTGCGACTCTGTGCCGACGTCTACCTGCCGGAGGCTCCGGGCCCGTACCCCACCGTCCTGATCAGGATGCCCTACGGCAAGCGGGAGGCGTACTGCTACATGCCTGCCCACGGCAAGTATTGGGCGCGGCTGGGGTACGCCTGCGTCATACAGGACGTCCGCGGCCGCTGGGCTTCGGAGGGCGTGTACGAGCCCTTCGTGCACGAGGCCACCGACGGTTGGGACACGCTCGACTGGGTCGCGAACCAGCCGTGGTGCAGCGGCCGCATCGGGATGACCGGCGAGTCGTACTACGGCTACACGCAGTGGGCGGTGGCCGCTTCCGGGCATCCCAATCTCGTGTGCGCGGCGCCGGGTGACACCGCCGCCGACATCTACGCGTCCTGGGCGTACGTGGACAACGCGTTCTGCCAGCACACGATGGGCGGCTGGACGTACGCCATCAACGGCAAGCGCGACGTCAACGAATTCCGCTGGGACCCGTGGCACCTGCCGCTGGCGACGGCCACCGATGCCGCGGGTCACCCGAGCAGCACGCACAAGGAGTGGATCGCGAACCCGTGCCGCAACGGCTACTGGGATCGCATCAACGTCTGCCGGCAGTACGCGGACGTGACCATCCCGATGCTGCACTGGGGCGGCTGGTACGACGCCTTCCTGACGGGGACGATCGGCGGCTGGCGGGGCGTGCGTGACGCGAGCCGGGACCCGGATGCCCGCCGCCGGCAGCGCCTCACGATCGCCGCCACCGACCACGAGATGACGCCGGAGTTCTCGGGCCGTGTCGGCCGGCTGCGGCTCGCCGGTCACGGCTACGCGCACGACCGGGTGGCCCGCTTCATGGACGAGTGGTTGCCCGGCGGCAAGGACGGCGGCGCCGCCGCGAGCCCCTCATCCGGCGCCGCCGCCCCGGTCAGCTACTTCACCATGGTGGCCAATGAGTGGCACTCCGCCAGCGAGTGGCCACCGCCCGGCGTCGAAGAGCGCCGCCTCTACCTGCACGGGGACGGCCGGGCCTCAGGACTCGACGGCGACGGTTCGCTGACGCCGGAGCAGCCCGGGCAGGAGCCGCCGGACGTCTACCGCTACGACCCGGACGACCCGGTCGCCTACTGGCTCGGGACGAGCCTCTGGGAGGCGGCTCACTACCTGCGCGATCGGCGCCCGGTCGAGCGTCGCCCCGACGTGCTGGTCTACACGTCCGAGTCGCTGGCCCGTGACCGTCGAGGTCACGGGCCCGGTCGCCGCGACGCTGCACGTGAGCACGTCGGCGGCCGACACCGATTTCACGGTCGCCCTCGCCGACGTCTTCCCGGACGGGCACGCGCATCTCGTCCAGGAGGGCATCCGGCGGCTGAGGTACCGGGACTCCGACGAGCACGAGGCACCGGTCGACCCGGGGCATGTCTACGAGATCGCCGTCGACCTCTGGGCGACGAGCTACCGCTTCGAGCAGGGACACCGGGTCCGGGTCGAGGTGTCCAGCAGCAACTTCGACCGCTACGACCGCAACCTGAACACGGGCGAAGACCCGGGCCTGAGCGTGCGCCGCGTCGTCGCGACCCAGCACGTGTACCACGACGCGTCGCGGCCGTCCTTCGTGACCCTGCCGGTAGTGGCCGGGTGAGCCCGCGCGCGCCACACTTCGACGAGAGCTTCGCCCTGCTGGACGTCGCGGTCGTCGACGGTCTCGGCAACCAGCCTCGAGAGGGCATGGCCGTGGTCGTCGACCGCGGAGATATCGCCGCGGTCGTTCCCATGGCCGGCTACCGGCGGGAGGCCGACCGGCAGGAGGTCGACTGCCGAGGGTGCTTCGTGCTCCCCGGCCTCATCGACGCCCACGTCCACCTTGCCGGCGGGCGCGCGGGCCTGGAGGACCAGGAGCTCGGCGTCCTCATGGAGCCCAAGCTCGCCCGTGCCATCCGCTCGGTCGCCGACGCGCAGGCGCTCCTCAAGCGCGGCTTCACGGCCGTCCGCGACATCTCCTGGAACGGCCTGTATCTCAAGCGCGTCATCCGCGAAGGCTCGCTCGCCGGTCCGCGCATCATCGCTTGTGGCCCCGGGCTCTGCCGCACGGGGGGGCACGGCGACGCCTTCCAGTACGAAGAGGACTACGTGGTGCGGAACCACTTCTGGGCCATCCTCGCCGACGGTCCCGACGAGATCCGCAAGTCGGTGCGCCGCCTGCTGCGCGAGGGCGCCGACCAGATCAAGGTGTGGGCGAGCGGCGGCGACAACTGGGCCAACGACCGCAACCGCGACCAGCACTACACGCTCGAGGAGCTCCGGGTCGCGGTCGCCGAGGCGCACATGCAGAAGGGGACGCTCGTGTGCTCTCATGCCGAGAACCTCGAGTCCGCCCGCGACTCGGTCACGGCTGGGGCGGACACCATCGAGCACGGCGAGGAGCTGGACGAGGCGCTCTGCGAGGAGATGGCCACGCGCGGCGTCATCCTCGTGCCGACGCTGGAGCTGCTCGTGACATGGTTCACCGACTTCGCCGCCACGGCGGACGCGCCGATCGAGCACGTCCGCCCGCAGGTCTTCCTGCATCGTGACGTCGACGACGTCCCCGACGCGGACTTCGGACGGCGCCAGGCCCGCCGGGTCATCGACAACTTCCGGATGGCGAAGGAGAAGGGCGTGAAGATCGCGCTCGGCTCCGACACCGTCTTCACGCCGCTCACTCCCTACGGCGAGTACAGCGCACGGGAGTTCAAGGCGCTGGTCCGCTGCGGGATGACGACGATCGAGGCGATCGAGGCGGCGACGCACACGGCCGCGGAGGCGTTCGGCATGGCTCATCGCCTCGGTTCTGTGGAGCCGGGCAAAGCCGCCGACCTGCTCGTGGTGACCAGGGACCCGACGGCGGACGCGGACGTGCTCTACGACGCGGCCAACATTCGCTGGGTGATCAGCGCCGGCAAGACTGGCTGTGGAGGACGGACGGCTGACCTACTGAGCGGGGCCCTCGCTGCCGCCGGACGCTGCGCCGTCGCACGCCAGCGCGCGCTGCACGGCCGGCATCAGGACCTGGAAGGCGTACTCGTCGTCGATACTCTCGGGGTCGAGGGCGACCTGGAGGGCGAGGCCATCGATCGCCGCCAGTATGAGACCGGCCGTCGCCAAGAGGCGTCGCCGCGCCGCCTCATCGCCGGGGAGCGCGACGCCGCAAGCGCGCAGCGTGACCTCTCGATACCACGTGTAGAGCGCCGCCATGCGCGATCTCAGATCGGCGTCGAGCAGGGCGTGCGGCGCGATGCTGAAGAACGCGCGGTATGCCTCGACGTCCTCGGCGATGGTGCGAAGCCCCGCGATGTAGGCGCCGACGCGTTCCTCCCCGGCCGGCAGCTTCTCGATCTCGGCGACGAGCGCTCCGTACGTGTCGTGGACCAGCGAGTCGAAGAGGGTCTCGATCAGTCCGGCCTTGCTCCCGAAGTGGTGTGTGACCGACGACTTCGTCTCGTTGGCCTCGAGGGCGATGCTCTCGATGGTGAGGGCGCCGTAGCCGCGCTCGATGAGCAGGCGGCGCGCCGTCTCGAGGATGTAGCGCGCCGTCGGGCTGAGCGTCGACAGGGGGTTCTCGATGGGCAGCCCCGGGTGTCTCGTCTCCACGGGATCCTTGCGAGGACGGCCTCGCTTGCGTGGCGGCGGAGCGGTCGCGTCGGTGCGTTCTTGCATGAGGCGGATTATAGATGGTCGCGGACGGCGGGCGCGTGCGCCCGCCGTCCGCAGGCGCCGGGGAAGGAACGGCCGCGCCGGCGCCGAACTCGGCAGATGGAGGGGGCTGCCGACAAACCAGTACTCCTTCGGCTCGCTCGACTGGTCATTCTCGATCGCCGGCAGCCCTCTTTTACCGTCCCGTGGGTCACCGCGACGACGGGACGGCAGGCACGACGGGAGCCGCCGCGGCGGGCGTCGCCCGCCCCGCGCCAGGTTGACTTGGGGCCCGGGGCGACGATAATCGAGCGTTGGCCGGCGGCGACCCCGAGAAGGAGGAGTCCGCTCATGATCGTCTTCGAAGACGTGACCAAGGTCTACGACCCGGACGTGGTCGGACTCCAGGACTTCACCTGCCACATCAGCAAGGGCGAGTTCGCCTTCCTCGTCGGGGCCTCCGGCTCGGGCAAGTCGACCCTGATCAAGCTCGTCCTCAAGGAGCTCGAGCCCGATCAGGGCCGTATCCTCGTGGCGGGCCGCAATCTGGGCACGCTCTCGCGCCGCAAGGTGCCGCTCCTGCGGCGCAACATCGGCTGCGTCTTCCAGGACTTCAAGCTGCTGCCCAACAAGACCGTCTACGAGAACGTCGCCTACGCCCTCGAGGTGGTCGGCGAGCCGCGCCGCTCGATCCGCCGCAAGGTGCCGGAGATCCTCAGCCTCGTCGGGCTCTCCGACAAGGTCAACAGTCAGCCCCACGAGATCTCGGGCGGCGAGCAGCAGCGCGTCTCGGTGGCCCGCGCCTTCGTCAACCACCCGCCGTTGCTGCTGGCCGATGAGCCTACCGGCAACATCGACCCGGACACGGCGGTCGGCATCATGCAGCTGCTCGTGCGCATCAACCGCACAGGCACGACCGTCCTGATCGCGACTCACGACCGCGACATGGTCAACCGCATGCGACGGCGGGTGCTGCAGCTCGACAACGGCCGCCTCGTGCGCGACGAGCACCGCGGCAGCTACGACCAGCCGGTCGAGGCCCAGCCGGCGCTTCAAGAGGTGTGAGCATGCGGCTCGGCTTCTTCTTGCGCGAGGCGCTCGGTTCGATCAAACGCAACTGGGTGATGAGCATGGCCGCGGTGATGACCGTGTTCATCTCGACCGCGATCCTCGGCGCCGTCCTCGTGACCGACCGCAACCTCGACCGCGGAGCGACGTCGCTCAAGAACCGCGTCACGATCGAGGTCTTCATCAAGGACGACGCCGGGCCCGAAGGGCAGCAGGCGCTCGAGCAGAAGATCGCCGCCATGCCCGAGGTCAAGTCGTTCATCTACATCTCGAAGGACCAGGCTCTCGAGCGCTTCGAGAAGCGTTCGGCTGACGCGCATCGTGCAGAACCTGCCGATCAACCCGCTGCCCGCCTCCTTCGAGATCCAGGTGAAGGACGCGGATCAGGTCGACCTGGTGGCGGAGCGCTTCTACGACGACCAGTACGTCGACCACACCCCGGGCACGACCGACGGCGTCCAGTACGCGGCGGCGACGGTCCGCAAGATGCTCGGTACGCTCAACCTCGTCGAGAAGGTGATGTGGGGCGTGACCGGCGTGTTCGGCATCGCGGCGGTGCTGCTGATCTCGACTACGGTGCGCCTGTCGATCTTCGCGCGGCGGCGGGAGATCGAGATCATGCGTCTCGTCGGCGCGACCAATTGGTTCATCCGCTGGCCCTTCGTGCTCGAGGGGTTCGTGACCGGGCTCGTCGGCGCGTTGCTGGCGGCGCTCGCCGTCTGGGGCGCCAACTGGACGCTCTTCAACTGGATCAAGAGCACGGGGCTCGGCATCGTCAATATCGACGTCTACCCGCCGCTCAACCTGCTGGCCGTGCTGGTGGTCCTGGGCGCCGCTCTCGGCGCCGTCGGCAGCGTCTTCGCCATGCGCCGCTACCTCAAGGTCTAGGAGGGGAAGGCGCGCCGGCCTACAGGAAAGGCCGCGTGTGCCGAAGAAGCCCACAGGACACCATGTCACACCGGCGCCGCACCCTCATAGTCGTGATCACCGTGATCGTCGGCCTCGTCGCTCTGGCGGGCGGCTTGGTCGCGGCGCGTCCGGCCGCCGCCGACGAGCTCTCGGTCGCCCAGGAGAAGCTGGCGCTCACACGCGACCGCATCGACGCGGCGCGCGCCGAGGCGAAGACCCTCGACGGCCAGATCGAGACTCTCGACGCGCGGCTCACGTCGATCGACGAGCGGCTTGCGGCGCTCGGCAGCGAGATCGCCGATCTCCAGCAGAGGCTCGGCGTCACCGAGGAGAAGCTCGCCGTCGTGCGCGAGCAGCTCCGGCTGAAGAAGCTCGAACTCGCCGAGGCGGAGCGTGAGCTCGAGCTCCAGGAGGCGGCCTTCGAGCAGCGTGTCGTCCTCACCTACAAGACGCGCGAGATCGACTACCTCGACATCGTCTTCGAAGCGCACAGCTTTGACGAGCTCGTCACGCGCCTGCGTCTGGTGCGCTCGCTCGTCGGCAGCGACGACGACCTCGTCGGCGAGCTCGAGACGACGCGCGCGCAGGTGGAGCGCGAGAAGGCCGAGATCGCCGGCAAGGAGCAGGACGTCTCGGACATCGCCCACGAGCTGCAGCAGCAGAACGACGAGTTGCTCGCGCTGCGGGCGACGCAGGAGGCGCAGCGCGCCGAGGCGAACGCGGCGCGCGCCGACAAACAGGGTGCGCTCTCCGCCGTCGAGCAGAACCTCGAGGAGCTCGAGCGCCAGGAGAAGGACCTGCTCGCCCTCAGCCAGTCGCTGGCCGGCGTCATCTCCGGAGGCTCGAGTAGCGGTGGCGGCACCGGCCAGCTGATCTGGCCGTGCAGCGGCACCGTCACGTCGGACTTCGGCTGGCGTATCCACCCGATCCTCGGCATCGAGATCTTCCACACCGGCATCGACATCGCCGCCCCATACGGGACGCCGATCAAGGCCACCGCCGACGGCACGGTGGTCATGGCGGCCTGGTACGGCGGCTACGGGAACTGCACGATCATCGACCACGGGGACGGGCTCTCGACACTGTCCGCGCATCAGAGCTCGATGCGGGTCGGCGCCGGGCAGCGCGTCACCCAGGGTCAGGTGATCGGGTACGTCGGCTCGACGGGCCTCTCCACGGGCCCGCATCTCCACTTCGAGACGCGGGTCAATGGGGAGCCGGTCGACCCAATGAGGTATCTTCCCTGAGAAGCTCGCGCGTGCGGTGACGCGGTGACGGGCTGTCACGACCCCATTTCGCGGAGGTGACGAACGTGCGCGCCCTCAAGACGGGCATCGTTGTCGTGCTCATCGCGCTTGGATTCCTGGGCGGCTTCTTCGCCGGCTGGGATCTGCACGGCGACGGTGTCGTGCGACTGAGTGCGGACCAGCAAGACAGCGCCGAGCAGGCGGGCCAGTTGCAGCAGCGCATCATCGAAGAGCTGCAGGGCCGCTACTACCGGGAGGTCGACGTCGACCAGCTCGTCCGGCGCGGCATCAAGGGCATGCTCGACGCGCTGGACGATCCGTACACCGTGTACCTCTCGCCGAAGGAGACCAAGCGCCTGAACGAGCTGACCGAAGGCGAGTACTCGGGCATCGGCGCGGCGCTCGAGAAGAAGAACGGCGTGCTGCTCATCACGCGCGTCTTCGAGGGTTCACCGGCGGCCGGGGCCGGGCTCGAGGCCGGCGACGCGATCGTCAGCGTCGACGGCCAGAGCACGGCCCCCGTCGCCATCGAGACGAGCATCGCGCGCATCAAGGGCGAGGCCGGCACCGAGGTCGAGCTCGAGATCCGCAAGGACGGCCAGCGGTCGACCAGGCTCATGACGCTCACCCGGCGCACCATACCGATCCCGCAGACGGAGACGCGCATGCTCGCCGCCGGCGGCGAGCAGGTCGGCTACGTGCAGCTCTACGATTTCTCCAACGGCGCCGGCGACCAGGTGCGCGAGGACGTCGAGAAGCTCATCGGTCGCGGCGCCGAGTCCCTCGTGCTCGACCTGCGCTACAACGGCGGCGGCCTGCTCTCCGAGGCGGTCGACGTGGCCAACGTCTTCATGGAAGGCGTCGTGGTATCCACCAAGGGTCTCAACTCGCCCCTCGAGGTCTTCGAGGCGCGCGAGGACCCCGAGACCGAGGTGCCCGTCGTGGTCCTCGTCAACGAGTACACGGCGAGCGCGTCCGAGATCGTGGCGGCCGCCCTCCAGGACGTCGACAGGGCCACCATCGTCGGTGTGACGACGTTCGGCAAGGGCCTCGTCCAGACCATCGTGCCCCTCGACGGCGACGCCAGTCTCAAGATCACGACCGCCGCCTACTTCACGCCCGACGGACGGGACATCAACGAGCTCGGCGTCGAGCCTGACGTGCGCGGCGTCGACGACCCCGACACACCGCGCGACGAGGCGCTCGCGCGCGTGTTGTCGCTCATCGCGGCCGACTAGGGGGTTGCGGGTGCGCACGCAGCGCACGGGCACGCCGCCGGCACCGCTGCCGTACCGCGTCGCCCGCTGGGGCAAGTTCTGGTCGCTCGAGCCCCTCTTCGCCGACCCCCGTGCACGCCTCGTGGCGAAGGGCAGCCTGCCGCCTCGCCTCGACGATATCGTCCTCGCGGTGCCGGCCCACGGCGACCGCCTTCGCATCGTCGAGGTGCTCGGCAAGGCCGACGAGCTGCCCGCGGTCCTGCGCGCCCTACTCTGGGCGAAGGGCGTGCGGCAGGGCTTCACCGACGAGGTCACGGACGAGGCGGCGGCCGTCGCGGCGCGCGTCGCGCGCGAGGACGACGGCCGCCGCGACCTCGGCGGGCTGCCGACGTTCACGATCGACCCCGACACGGCGCGCGACTTCGACGACGCCATCTCGGTCGGCGCCGAGGACGGCGGCTACCGGGCGCACGTGCACATCGCCGACGTGTCGTACTTCGTCGACGAGGACGGCGCCATCGACCGCGAGGCCCGGCGGCGCACCTCGAGCGTCTACCTGCCGCTGTTCGCCGAGCCCATGTTGCCGGCCGCCCTCTCGAGCGACCTCTGCAGCCTGGTGCCGCGGCAGCCGCGTAAGTGCGTCACCGTCGAGTCCACCTTCGACGGGCAGGGCCGGCGCACGTCGGTCCAGTTCTACCGCTCGCTGATCAGCAGCGACCACCGTCTGACCTACGGCTTCGCCGACGCCGTGCTGTCGGCGGCCGGCGCCGACGGCGCCGCGCTCGGGCTCCTGCCGGCGGGCGCCGGCGCAGATCCGGCAGCTCCCGAGGAGACGGCTCGCGACGAGAGCTCCGGCGACGCCGGCGGACCTCCCGCCGCCGTCCCCGATGCCACCACCGAGCCCGACGAGGCGGTCACGGCACAACTCCTTCTCGCCTACGAGCTGGCGAGCGTCCTGCGGCAGCGGCGCTTCGCGCGGGGCGCGCTCGTCCTCGGCTCGTTCGAGCCCGAGTACCGCTTCACGGCGGCGGGCGAGCTGATGGGCGCCGCCGCGCGCCCGGAGACCCCGTCGCACGCGCTGGTCGAGGAGTTCATGCTGGCCGCCAACGAGGCGGTCGCCGAGTTCCTCCTCAAGCGGCGCGCGCCGACGGTCTACCGGGTGCACGAGCCGCCCGACGGGCGCAGCGCCGTCGAGCTCTGGGACGCCATGGAGGAGCTAGAGCTGCGCGTGCCGCCGCTGCCCGGGGGCAAGCACCTCGAGCCCGCCCAGCTGGCGGCGGCCTACGGGCGCCTGACGCGGCACGTCGCCGAGACGGTGGCCCGCGAGGGGCGCGGCCGGATCGCCTTCGCGCAGCGCGTGCTGCGCTCGCTCAAGCAGGCCCGCTACAGCCCGGCCAACCTCGGGCACTTCGGTCTCGCGAGCGCCGCCTATCTGCACTTCACGTCGCCGATCCGCCGGTACCCCGACCTGGTGGCGCATCGCGCTCTCCTGCGGGAGGTCGCCGCCGCCGGCGGGGCGCCGCCCTCGACCGACGAGCTGCTGGGCGTCGCCGAGGCCTGCTCGACGACCGAGCGCGAGTTCAGCCGTCTCGAGTTCGACGGCGACGCGGTCGCCCTCTGCTTCCTGCTGGACGCTCAGCTCAAGCGCGAGGGCTGGGAGACCCGCTTCGAGGGCGAGATCGTCGGTCTCGTCGGCAGCGGGGTCTTCGTCCACTTCGGCGGGTGCTACGAGGGCTTCCTGCCGCTGCGCAGCCTCGGCACGGAGCGCTACCACCTGAGCGACCACGAGACGGCGCAGGTCGGTGACGACAGCGGCCGGCGGCTGCGTGTGGGCGACCCCATCGCGGTCCGCGTCGAGCGTGTCGACCGCCTGCGCGGCAAGGTCGACCTGGCGCCGGCCGTCGAGCCGCCGGACGCTCCCCGAGCCGGGCGCGACAGGCGGCCGGCCCGTGGCGGCACGGGCGGCCGGCCGCCGCGCCGTCGCCGGCCCGGCGGCCGCGGCCCCTTGACGCCGCCGCCGCGGAGCGGGTAGGTACATCGCATGCCGAGAGAACAGGGACAGAAGGCCGTCGCCCTCAACCGCAAGGCGCGGCACGACTACTTCATCGACGAGACGGTCGAGGCCGGGCTCGTGCTCGTCGGCACCGAGGTCAAGTCGCTGCGCGAAGGCCGCATCACCCTGCGCGACAGCCATGCCGAGGTGCGGGGCGGCGAGCTCTACCTCGTCGGCGTCCACATCCCCGTCTACGCCGAGGGCGGGTTGTGGAACCACGATCCCATGCGCGTGCGCAAGCTGCTGCTCCACCGCCGCGAGATCGACCGTCTGGCCGTCAAGGTCAAGGAGCGCGGCTACACGCTGGTCCCGACGAAGCTGTACTTCAAGGACGGACGCGCCAAGGTGGAGATCGGCTTGGCGCGGGGCAAGAAGCAGTACGACAAGCGGCACGACCTGGCGCGCCGCGACGCGGAGCGGTCCGTCGAGCGTACGCTGCGAGGTCGCGGCGAGGAGTAGGCCGGCCGGCGGCCGCGACGCGACGGCCGCGCCGCGCGAGCGCAAGGGGGACCCATGGAGACGTTGAGCCAGGAGCGCATCGAGGCGGCGCTCGCCGAGCTGGGGGAGTGGGTCTACGAGGACGGCGAACTCCGACGCACCTTCCGCTTCCACGACTTCGGCGGCTCGGTCCAGTTCGTCGAGCGCCTGGCCGAGGTGGCCGAGGGCATGGGACATCACCCCGACGTCGACATCCGCTACAACAAGGTGATCGTGCATCTGGTGACGCACAGCGCCGGCGGCGTCACCGAGGCCGACCTCGACCTGGCCGCGGCGCTCGGGAGCATCGGGTAGGGAGGAGGCGGCGGGCGCACGCGCCCGCCGCCCGCCCGCCGCCGATCGCACGCGCCCGCCGCCGGCCGTGAGCGCCCGCCGACAGCCGCCTCCTGCACCTCCGTGTGCTACACTGCCGTTCCGTTGCCCTCGTAGCTCAGGGGATTAGAGCGCGCGCCTCCGGAGCGCGAGGTCGAAGGTTCGAATCCTTCCGGGGGCACCAACGTTGTCAGAGCGACAACGTTCCTCCTGCTCATGACCGTCCCGTCCCGTCGCCTGCGCGGCAGCTCCACGACCTCTCGGCGAAGCCCCGCCCGAGTGCCGCTACCCCCAGCAGGTGAGGATCGGCATCTCCTTGTCGGACGTGATGTTCAGGGCACCGACGGGGCAGAAGTTGACGCACATGTGGCAGATCTGGCACTCGCTCGCGTACTTGGCGATCGATTTGCCTGTGTCGGGGTCGATGCGGAACACATCGGTCGGGCAGGTCACGACACAGATCTTGCAGCCGATGCAGCGGCGGTGGTCGACTTGTTGGATGGCCATTGGTGTCGTCCTTCCTACTCGAGACCGAGATACGCGAGCTCGCCCGGGAACCGCGACGTGTAGCGGTCCGTATACGACGTGCTCAGATCGGGCCGCCACGCCTTCGGGACCGCCTCCTTGCGCAGCTTCATGTCTCCATCGGCTCCCCGCTGCAGCAGCACCCAGGCGAGCCAGTTCTCATCGTCGCGGGCTGGGTGGTCCTCGCGGTAGTGGGTGCCCCGGCTCTCGGTGCGGAAGAGCGAAGCGCGCAGCTTCATCTCGGCGTTGAGCAGCATGCTCCTGGTCTCGTGTGCGAGCTTCAGGTCGTGCACGTCCGAGGCGACCAGCAGCGGGACCATATGCTCTTGCAGGTACATGACCTGATCGAGGGCGGGCTGGAGACGCGCCGGGCTCTTCACGAAGAGGACGTAGTAAGGGAACATCGTGTTCTGCAGGAGCTGGGTCACCCAAGCGGGCGAGAAGCCGCTCTCGAGCGTGCGTGGCTCCAGCATGGTCTTCCGCGCCGCCGTCAGATCATCGCCGGCGACCGCGGGCGCCTCGATATCGGCCGCGTAGGCTGCCGCACCCTCTCCGGCGCGCGCGCCCTGGACCGCCGAGCCGGAGCTCGAGAGGCCGACGCCGGCATACGACGCTCCGCACAGCATGGAGGCGAGGGCATCACCGGCGGCCCACAGGCCGGGCACTCCGCTGGCGCCGGTCATGTCGGTGGGCCACACGCCCTCTGCCTTGTGGATGCCGAGACCAGTGGCCGCACCTGAGACCTGCACACCCCGTGATGTCCCGGGACGGTCGCCGCCGGACGAGCCGCTGTCTTCGTCACCGGGAGGCGGGCCGGCGGGAGCATCCTCGCCGTCCGGCGGCGCGCCGGTAGGTGCGCCGGAGTCGCCGCTGGATGACCCTGACTCTGCGTCCGGGGGAGGGCCCGAAAGGCCGGAGCTCATCGCCTCACCGGAATCCGCGGCGAAGGCCTCGGACAGCAGCATCCCGCCGCCCGCGGCTCCGTGCGTCTGCGACACACCGGCCTCCCACATGCCCTGCCACTGCGCCCAGCAGTCGGCGGGATGCTCCTGACTCGTGCTGTGGAAGTCCACGAACTCCTTGCCTGAGAGGGTGGCTCCGACCCTGTAGGCCATGGCGTCACCGTCGAAGGTGAGGCCCTGGATGGGGAAACCCGAGGCCTTGTACGACCCGGCGCCCGAGCAGAGCACGGTGGCCTTGGCGACGACGGCCACCGCCTCTTCATTGGCGAGGGAGAAGCCGATCGCCCCGACGACGGCGCCGCTCCGTGTGAGCAACTCGGTCATCATGGTCCGCTCCACGAGCCGTATGCCGTCCCCGACCACCTTGTCACGCAGAGCGAGATGGGGATGGCGAAGCTTGGAGTCGAGCGCGCCCCAGGAGACGAAGTCGTCCCAGCGGGCCTTGGAGTCTTCGAACTGCAGGTCGAGCCAGTCGGGGTTGTTGATGTACTCGCTCGCGACGGCCACCGACGCCTTCATCTCGGCGCGGTCGTCGCCCGCCGTCTCGTCGAACACGTTGAAGCCGTTCGCCCAGGGCGTCATGCCGGAGCGACCTACCGTCGCCTTGTCGACGAGGACGACGTCGAGGCCCTTCGCCTTGGCGGCGACGGCCGCGAAGGCGCCGGCGTACCCGCCGCCGATGACGAGCACGTCGGTGTCGATGCGTGAGAGCGGCATGTCCTCCGCGGCGGCGACGGCGGTGTTCTCCGCGAACCCGCCGAACGCCCTGGCCGCGGCCAGGGCCGCGACGCTCACGCCGGCCGCCTTGAGGAAGTCGCGCCGCGTCGTCGGGTTCATGCTGCCTCGCTCTCGGGGCTCGCGGCGTCCGTGCCGCCGGCGCGGGCATCGCCGCGACCAGACCAGGGCATCATCCCGCCGGCGGTGCGGATCATCCAGTGCCAGTGCAGCACGATGTGGGTGATCCCGCCGGCGATCATGACCAGGCCGCTGTAGGTGTGGATGTCCTGCCAGGTGGCGAACGCCACGCCCAGAAACGTGGGCACAGTGCTCGTCAGGGAGAAGTCCAGCATGCTGGCCGGGATGTAGAACACCAGACCGGTGAAGGCGCTCACGATGAAGGCGCCGAAGATGACGAGGTCGATCAGGAGAAAGGCGCGGGCTCGATTCATGGTCATGCCCTTTCGGTGTCGTTGCGGCGAGTCGGCACGGGTGTTTGCCCTGCCGCCTGTCCGTCAAACCGTAGGTCGGTTGCCTGTGAGCCCGCTGCGAGGTCCCTGCGGACATCCTGTGACATCAGACCGGGACTCGGCTGCCGCGCCGGCGGCTCGAGAGTCGTCCGCTGAGGTGCGCCGCTCTCCGCTAGACTAGGGCGCCGTGGAGCATCGCGTCCCTCTCTCCGCCTACCTCGCCGCCGTCGGCATGACCGTCGCCTTCGGTCTGTCGTTCGTGGTGACCAAGTACGCGCTGCGCGGCTTCGAGCCCCTGCTGATCGCTCTCATCCGCTTCGCGCTGGCCGGCGGGCTGCTGTGGTGCTTCTGGCGCCTGCGCCCCGGCCGGGAGCGCGCGACCCGGGCCGAGCTGAAGCAGCTCGCGGCCCTGGGGTTCGTCTCGCTGACGCTGTACTTCACCCTCGAGATCAACGGTATCGCGCGCACCAGCGCCTCGGAGGCGGCGATCATCATCGCCACCATCCCGATCTTCGTGAACATGCTCAGCGCGCTCGTGCTGCGCGAGCGCGCCGGCGGTGTGCAGTGGGCCGGCATCGCTCTGTCGTTCGCGGGGGTCGTCGGGCTGATCCAGCTGGGCGGCGGGGCGGGCGGCGGCGGCCTCGGCGGGAACCTCCTCGTGCTGGCCGCCGCCTTCACCGCCGCCGTCTACAACCTCATGGCGCGGCGCCTGCTCGTGACCCGTTCGGCACTCTACGTGACCGCCTTCCAGAACCTCTTCGGCGCGCTCTTCATCCTGCCGCTCGCGCTGCTCGAGATGGCGGTCGTCGGCGTGCGGACGCCGACGCTCACGGCGGCCGGCGCCGTGCTCTACCTCACGCTGCTGTGCTCGGTGTTCGCCTACCTGCTGCTCAACTACGCCTTCCGTTTCCTCGAGGCGAGCCGGGTGGCGGTCTTCGTCAATCTCACGCCGGTGGTGGCCGTCGTCGGCGCGTACGTGCTGCTGGGGGAACGGCTGACCGCCGCGCAGGTCGCGGCGGCGGTCGTGGTGATCTTGGGGGTGTGGCTGACGAACAGCGGCCGGCGGACGCCTGCCGTGCGCGCCGAGTCTCTCAGAAGTCCATCGGCAGGATGAGGTCGAGCTCGAGGGCGGCGACCAGCTTGGCCGCCTCCTCCTCGAAGTTGCGCCGGCTCATCTCGTCGGCGGCCTTCGCGAGTTCCTGGCTGCCGCGGTAGAGACGCCGGTTGAGGTCCTCCACGTCGGCTCGGCCGGCGATGACCTCGCGCTCCGTCTCGCACTCGGGGCAGCGCATGCGCAGCTGCCACGCGGTGTCGTTCGCGCGGAACCAGACGATGGGGTAGACGAGCTCGCCGTGACAGATGGGGCAGACGTGGTACTCGCCGCCGTCCGGCGGCGGCTCCTTCTGGTCGGCAGCGGGCTCCGCGCCGGCGCCCGTCGCCTCAGGCGCGACCTGCGCCGCGGTGTGCCGCGCCGGCTCCTCGTGCAGCGCCGGCCTGTCGCACCGCGTCTCGCCGGCCTCGCTCAGTGTCCGCGTGCGCTCCGTGGGCTTCTCGAAGACGAGCATCTCGATCTCGGTCCCGTCGGGGAACACGAAGAACTCGATCCTGAAGTCGTGGTCCTGCATCTTGGGCCTCACCCGCCGCCGCTCTTTGTCTCTCGTACCTCTCAGTGCCGATATCGGTGTCGGCGAGCGGCTCCTTGAGGGAACAAACGTCGGGGTATTGGAGCGCGAACGAGCGCAAAACGCGCGCAAAACGAGCGCGAAACGAGCCGGGAGGGACGGGCAGGGCGGGCGGGATATACTACCGGGGCGCTGCGGCGCCCTTTGTCATCATGCCGGTCACCTCCACAGACACTCGAGAGCTCGCCGCCCTGCCCGTCGGGATGTTCGACTCGGGCATCGGCGGTCTCACCGTGCTCCATCAGTGTCTGGTGACCTTGCCGGCCGAGGACTTCGTCTACTTCGGGGACACTGCCCGCTTCCCCTACGGCCCCAAGACGCAAGGCGAGCTCGAGCTCTTCTCGCGGCAGATCGCCACCTTCCTCGACGCCCACGGCGTCAAGCTGATTGTGGTCGCCTGCAACTCGGCGACGGCGGCGACGCTGCCCCTGCTGCAGGCGGAGTTCGAGACCCCGATCGTCGGCGCGGTCATGCCGGGGGCCCGCGCCGCGGTGCAGAGCTCGCGCTGGCGGCGCATCGGCGTGCTCGCCACCGAGGCGACCGTGGCGAGCGGCAGCTACCCGCGGGCCATCCGCAGCCTCGACGTCGGCGCCGAGGTCGTGATGCAGGCGTGCCCCGGGCTGGCGGAGTACATCCAGGACGGGGACGTGGCGAGCCGCGAGCTCGTCGACGCCGTGCGCGCAGTCACCCAACCGTTGCGAGAGCAGCGTGTCGACACCGTCATCATGGGATCGACGCACTATCCCCACATCGGCCCCATGCTGCAGCGGCACCTGGGGCGCGACGTCACGCTGGTGAGCCCGGCCGAAGAGATCGCCCGCGAGGTCGAGGAGATCCTCGACCGGCAGGGCATCGCCCGTGAGGCCGAGCGCGAAGGCGACTACCGCTTCTTCTGCACCGGCGACGTCGAGGCGTTCCGGACCGTCGGCGCGCGCTTCCTGCAGATGCCGCTCGAGGACGTCACCCGCATACCGCTCGAGCGCCTCGCCGAACTCGTCCACTGATGACCACGCACTTCCTCGTGCGCGCCGCCGTCTACGCGGTCGTCTACGCGGCGCTCACTCTCGCCCCGGGGCTCGAGCTGCTCGCGTACGGACCGGTCCAGTTCAGGGTGGCCGAGGCGCTCACCGTGTTCGCTTGCGTCGACCCCGCCGCGATCGCCGGGCTCACGCTGGGGACGGCGCTCGGCAACGTCGCCAGCCCGATGGCGATCGTCGACGTGCCCTTCGGCGCCTTGCTGACCCTGGTCGCCGTCGCCGTCATGTACCGGCTCGGCTTGCGTGTCGCCGCCCTTGCGGTCCCCGTCGTCGTCAACGCGGTCGGGGTCCCCGTCATGCTGGCGGTCGTGCTCGACGTGCCGTACTGGTACGGTGTGCTCTTCGTCGCCCTCGGTGAGACGGTCGTGATGGGCACCGCGGGGCTGGCCCTGCTGCTGCTCGTCCGCGAGCGCGGGGAGCTGCTCGGGCTGCCCGCCGCAGGCGGGGCAGCCCGGGTCAGCGACACTCGACACGTGAGGAGAACGCCGTGAGGACTGGCCGAGGAGTGCAGCAGCCGCGCCCGATCGCGATCACGCCCGGCGTCGCCAAGTTCGCCGCCGGTTCGGCGCGCATCGAGCTGGGCGACACCCACGTACTCTGCACCGCGACCGTCTCCGACGGCGTACCGCCGTGGCTGCGTGGCTCGGGCCGCGGCTGGCTGACGGCCGAGTACAGCATGCTGCCGGCCGCCACGCCCACGCGCACCCCGCGCGAGGCCGCCCGCGGCCGGCAAGGCGGCCGCACCCTCGAGATCCAGCGGCTGATCGGCCGCAGCCTGCGCGCCGTCGTCGATCTGGGCATCATCGGCGAGCGCACCGTCACGGTCGACTGCGACGTGCTGCAGGCCGACGGCGGCACGCGCACGGCCGGCATCAGCGGCGCCTACGTGGCGCTCTACCAGGCGCTCGCCGGCCTGAGGCGCGACCTGCGTCTCGCCGAAGTCCCCCTCTTCGACTCGCTCGCGGCCATATCGGTGGGCTTCGTCGACGGCGCCGTGCTCGTCGATCTCGACTACGAGGAGGACGTCGCCGCCGAGATCGACATGAACGTGGTGGTCGCCGGCGACGACCGGCTCGTCGAGGTGCAGGCGACCGCCGAGGGCGAGCCGTTCGCGCGCGCCGTGCTCGACGAGCTCCTCGACGGCGCCTTCGCCGGGGTCGCCGAGATCCGCGCCGTGCAGGAGGCCGCGATCGCCGGGCTCGACAAGGCCTGATGACGCGTTTCGTCCTCGCCTCCGGCAACGACCACAAGCTGCGCGAGTTCCGCGCGATCCTCGCTCCCCGCGAAGTCGTCGCCATGCCGTCCGGCGTGACGCTTCCGCCGGAGGGGGTGGAGTCGTTCGCCGCCAACGCGCGCGTCAAGGCGCGCGCGTTGGCGGCGGCCGTCGCCGCGGACGCGTCGCTGGTCTCGCCCGCCGACGACCTCGTCTTCGTCGCCGACGACTCCGGGCTCGAGGTCGAGGCCCTGGGCTGGGCACCGGGGATCGTCTCCGCTCGCTACGCCGGTGTCGACGGGCCCGGCGCCGACGGGGCCAACGTGGCGCGCCTCCTGGGCGCGCTCGCGGGCTTCGCCGGCGCGCCCGCCCGCCGGGCGCGCTTCGTCTGCGCGCTTGTCGCCGTCACGCCGCGGATGGAAGAATACGAAGCGACGGGATACTGGTGGGGCGCCATCGTCGAGGCGCCGCGCGGTGAGGGCGGGTTCGGGTACGACCCCGTCTTCATCCCGGAGGGGTCAGACCTCACTGTGGCCCAGTGGCCGCAGGAGCAGAAGGACCAGGCCAGCCACCGCGCTCTGGCCGGGACGGCCCTCCTCGAACGGCTGCTACGGGAGGGTGTGCTGCATGAGCCGGACGGTGCCGCGGGCTGAGGCCCCCGACGACCTTCTGAACCACCCGCTGAAGGCGCGCGCCGCGGCGGTCTCGATCGCCTCCAACACCACGCTGATCGTCTTCAAGCTCGTCGTCGGACTGCTCTCGGGCTCCATCGCGATCATCTCCGAGGCGCTGCACTCGGCGTCCGATCTCGTGGCGGCGATCATCGCCTTCTGGGCGGTGCGCAGGGCTGGTGAGCCTGCCGACGCTCGCCACCCCTACGGTCACGAGAAGGTCGAGAACGTCTCCGGGGTGGTCGAGGCGCTGCTGATCATCGCCGCCGCCGGGGTCATCATCTACGAGGGGGCGCAGCGCCTCTTCGGGGGCCCCGAGCTGGACCACCTCTGGCTCGGGGTCGGCGTCATGGCCGTGTCCGGTGTCGTCAACCTGGTCGTGGCGCTGCGCGTGCTCTACCCGGTAGCGCGGCGTACGCAGTCTGCGGCCCTCGAGGCCGACGCCGCGCACCTCCTGACCGACGTCTACACGTCCTTCGGCGTGAGCGCCGGGCTGCTCCTCGTCCAGCTCACCGGTGAGGCCATCATCGACCCGATCGCGGCCATCGCCGTGGCGGTCCTGATCCTGCGCACGGGGCACGTCCTGGTGGTCAAGTCGACGCGCGTGCTCCTCGACGAGACGCTGTCGGACGACGAGCTCGACGAGATCCGCCGCTGCCTGGGCGACCATCGCGGCGACATCATCTCCGGCTATCACAAGCTGCGCGCGCGCCGGGCGGGCAGCCGGCGTCACATCGATCTGCACATCACGGTCGACGAGCACTTGAGCGTCGCCGCGGCGCACGACGTCGCCGAGCACATCGGCGCCGACATCCGCGACTGCGTGCCCAACGCCGACGTCATGGTGCACGTCGAGCCGCGCTCGCACGAGCGCGACGACGGGTCCTGAGACTCAGAAGAGGATCGGCGAGAGCACGAGGAAGGCGCTCATCACGATGAGCGCCACCGTGAACGTCCAGGCGATACCGTTCGAGATCCTGCCGTTCACGTGCGTGCCCATCACGCGCGGGTCGTTGATCAGCCGCAGCGTGAACAACAGGATCACCGGCAGCAGGAGCCCGTTCAGCATCTGGGCCAGCAGGATCACGGTGACCAGCGGCAGCCCCGGGATCGAGGCGATCGCCGCCGGCACGAAGATCAGGAACGTGATGATGCCGTTGAAGACCGGCGCCTCCCTGAAGCCCATGTCGAGGCCCGATTCGAAGCCGAAGGCCTCGCAGACGACGTAGGCGGTGGCCAGAGGCAGCACGCCGGCGGCGAGGATCGACACGGCCAGCAGGCCCATCCCGAAGAGGTACCTGGCGATGGACCCGAGGAGAGGCTCGAGAGCCATCGCCGCCTGCTCGGCCGACTCGACCACGATGCCGTGCTTGTAGAGGGTCGCCGCGCAGGCCACGACGATGAAGAAGTCGATGCCCGTCATGAACACAGAGCCGGCGAAGATCTCGTACTTCGTGTACACGTACTGGCGCAGCGGGATCTTCTTGTCGACCACGGCGGCCTGGATGAAGAACTGGCCCCAAGGCGTGAGCGTCGTGCCCACGGCGGCGACCGCGGTGAAGAGCCAGAGACTCTCGAGGCGGATGTGCGGCACCACGGCGCCGCGGGCGGCCGCCGACCAGTCGGGTCCCGCGAGGACGCCCGACGCGACGTAGGTGACGAGCACGAAGCCGAGGGCGAGCAGCACGCGCTCGGTCTTGCGGTAGGAGCCGCGCGTCACGAGCAGCCAGATCGCCAGCGACAGCACGGGAACGCCGAGGTAGGGTGGCACCCCGAAGAGGCCGCCGGCCGCGGCGATGCCGGAGAACTCGGCGACCGTGGTGCCGAAGTTGGCGACCACCACCGCGGCGATAGCCAGGGCCGTGACCTTGATCGTGAAGTTCTCGCGGATCAGGGCGGCCAGCCCGCGTCCGGTGACGACGCCGACGCGGGCGTTCATCTCCTGGACCACGGCGAGGACCGGCGTCATCAGCACGAGCAGCCAGATGAGGCTGTACCCGTAGCGCGAGCCGATCACCGACCACGTGGTGATGCCGCCCGCGTCGTTGCCGGCATTGGCGGCGATGAGCCCCGGGCCGACGACGCTCAGGAAGATGAGCAGCCGGGTACGGCCGATCCGGCCGAAGGCGCGACGCCGGAGCTTCTCACGACCTCTCGTCATCATCTCACCGGAAGAGGCGCGGCAGCCGCTTCTTCCAGGCCAGGGGCAGGACGAGGTCGATGGCGTCGTCGACCGTGATGATGCCGTGGAGGACGTTCTGGTCGTCGACCACGGGCAGGGCGAGAAGATTGTACTTGGCGATCGCCTGCGTGATGTCCTTCTCGCTCGCGACGATAAGCACGGAGACCGGGTTCTCGGTCATGAAGTCGCGCACCTTGCGCTCCGGGGCGGTCGTCAGCAGGTCGCGCAGGCTGAAGACGCCGCGCAGGTGCTCGCCGCGGTCCAGCACGTAGATGTAGTAGACGGTCTCGACGTGGTCGGCTTGCGTGCGCAGGCTCTCGGTCGCCTCGGCGGCCGTGTCGTCGAGGCGCACCCACGCGAAGTCGGGCGTCATGATGCCGCCCGCCGAATCCTCCGGGTAGCTCAGGAGCTCGCGCATGTCCTCGGCGTCGTCCTTCTCCATCATCGCGATGAGGTGGGCACGCCGTTCGTCGGGCAGGTCGGCGAGCAGGTCGGCGGCGTCGTCCGGGGACATGCTGGCCAGCAGCTCGCTGGCTCTGTCGTCGGGCATGTCGAGGAGCAGCGAGGCTTGATAGGAGGGGTGCAACTCCTCGAGCGTGTCGGCGGCGATCTCATCCTTGAGCGCGTCGATCACGGCGGCGCGCTCATCGGGCGAGAGCTCGTGCACGATGTCGGCGATGTCGGCGGGGTGCAGCAACTCGAGCTTGGTGCGCGGCACGGCGAGACGCACGCCGCTGTCGTCGGTCTCGCCGAGGTCGAGCACGCGCCAGTCGATGAGGTGCGGCTTGGGCTTCTGACGGCCCTTCGTGAGGCGGTCGCTGACGCGGCCCAGGCCGACGCGGCGCAGGATCGCGCCGCTCGAGATGTCGACCGCGACCGCATGCACGAAGGGCCCGGTCCGCACCAGCTGGATGTCGTTGACGCGGATCACCTTGCGCCCCTCGGTGTCGACGAGCTGCTTGTCGAGGAAGCCCTCGGCCAGACGCAGCTCGTCGGTCGCGAGCTCGCGCTCGTCGAGCTCGGAGGCCCGCACCTTGAGCATGGTCGCGGTCTCTTCGAAGGACTCGACCGCGCTCCAGTCGGCGGCGACGAGCCGCCCGCGGCGCTTGATCAGCAACGCGGTCACGCGCGGGTAGTTCGAGCGGGTGGTGACGACCAGGTCCTGCAGCGTGCCCGCCGGTTTGTTCTCGCGGTCACGGACGGGGCCACCGAGCAGCTTGCTCACGAAGAACACGGTCTCACCTCCTCCCGCCGGTCGCCGGTGTGCGGCGACTGGGAACCTCCTCGGGGCGAGGCTCCGCACGCGCAAGCAGGATGGGCGATCCTCACTCGTCCACGAGCTTTAGCACAGCACACCGTAGAGGTCTGGACCTCAGCCGTCTTAGGCAAGACCTTGAGCCGGTAGTGCCTGTTCTACCCGTTGGCGTCTCTCGACGTTTCCGGGCAACGGCCTCTATGTGTGCCGGAGCCTCACCTAACGAGGATTGCGCCTAGTGTGACGCCAGCGAAACGTACCCCGGTGGTCTGGATGAGTCAAGGCAGCCTCCCGCCCCGTGGTGGTCACCCCGGCGGCCCAGGGGGTATACTCGCACGGCTCTCAGCGCCGGCGCGACGCAGGTACGCCGGATTCCATGCGGGAGCTCTTCGGGGGGCAGCGCCACGATCATCACGGTCACAACGAACGCCGCCGTCGACAAGACGCTGACCGTTCCCAACTTCCAGTGCGGCTTCCGTCACCGCGCGAGTGAGAGCCTCACGCTGCCGGGCGGCAAGGGCGTGAACATCGCGCGCGCGCTCAAACGCCTCGAGCAGCCGGTCGTCGCGACAGGGCTCATCGGCGGGCGCGCCGGCCAGCAGATCGTCGGGGGGCTCGCGCGCGAGAACGTCCTGAGCGACTTCGTGCGCATCGGGGGCGAGTCACGTACATCCACCGCGGTCATCGACCCGACGACCATGACCCAGACCGAGATCATCGAGTACGGCCCGGTCGTGAGCGCGTCCGAGCTCGCGGCGCTGCTCGACAAGGTCGACTTCCTCGCCAAGGGCGCCAACGCCGTCGTGCTGGCCGGCTCGCTGCCGCGCAAGGTGCCAGAGGACTACTACGCCACGATGCTGGGGCGCCTGCGCCCGCAGCGCTGCTACGTCGTGCTCGACAGCGCCGGCGAGCCCCTGCGACTCGGGATCCGCGGCCGGCCGCACCTGGTGACCCCCAACGTGCGCGAGGCCGAGGATCTCGTCGGCCACGAGTTCCACGACGAGCAGGACATGGTCGACGCGACCGCGATGATCGTCGAGATGGGCGCGCGCAACGTCATCATCAAGACGCCGCACGGCTGCGTCGCGCGCTTCACGCGCGGCCGCCGGGCGCGCGTCTACCGCGCGACCATCGAGCCGCTCGAGCGTGTCCTCAGTACGGTCGGCTCGGGCGACGCCTTCCTCGCCGGGTTCCTGAGCGCGCGTTTCGAGAAGCAGGAGCTGCCCGACGCCCTGCGCCTGGCCCTCGCCAGCGGCACCGCCAACACGCTGCGCTACGGGGCGGGCGTGCTCGATCCGGCCGACGTGAAGCGCCTGCTCGACACGGCCGAGGCGGTCGAGCTCCGGGATGGTTCGGGGGGGTGACGCTGCAACTCGTCATCCTGCTTGCCGAGGACGACGGCGACGTCCGCAGCCTGGTGCGCCACGCGCTCGAGACGGAGGGCTACTCCGTGTGCGAGGCGTGCGACGGCCAGGAGGCGATCGACTCCTACCGCGAGGTCAAGCCCGACCTCCTGATCCTCGATCTGACGATGCCCCGGCTCTCCGGGTACGAGGTGCTGCGCGAGCTGCAGCGCACGGGCGACCGTGATCCCAGCGTGCCGGTCCTGGTCCTCAGCGCGCGCGTGGGCGAACAAGACGTCGTCGCGGGGTTCGAGCTCGGCATCGACGACTACGTCACCAAGCCCTTCATGCTGCGGGAGCTGTGCGCACGGGTCCGCGCCATGCTGAGCCGCCGCGATCCTGTCGAGAGGTGAGAGGGGCGGCGGGCCCAGCCGCCTCCGGCATCGCAGCACGCTCAGACCGTCTCGTACCCCTTGCGTCGCATCTCGCCCCAGCCTGACTTCTTGCGCATGTAGTCGAACGTCGCCTGCACGCGCCAGAGGGCGAGGAGCTGACGATAGCCGAAGTTCTCGAGCACGGTGAACAGCAGCAGCCGAGCGATGTCACCCACGCCCGGGTACCGCTTCATCCGCAGCTCTTCGAGGAACACCGCGGAGACCGAGAGGAAGATGCCGTACGCGAAGGCGAGCAGCGTGAACAGCAGGAAGTGCTGGACGCTGAGCAGGCCGAGCGCCGCCGTGACGATGATCGCCAGGTAGCCGCTGCATTCGATCAGCGGTCCGATCGCCTCGAACACCAGGTTGTAGGGCAGCGCGAACAGGCCGAGCGTGCCGTAGCGCCGGCGACCGATCATGTCCCGGTTGAACATCAGACCCTCGAGCAGACCGCGCTGCCAACGGTTGCGCTGTCTGTGCAGCAACTGCAGGGACTCGGGCACCTCGGTCCAGACCACCGGGTCCGGGATGAAGACGATGCGATAGCGCCCACGGCGCTTGCGCATGAGGCGGTGCAGGCTCAACACCAGGTCGAGGTCCTCGCCGACCGTGTCCGTCCGGTATCCTCCGGCATCCACGACCGCGGTCTTCTTGAACAGGCCGAATGCCCCCGAGATGATGAAGAGCGCGCCCAGCCGGCTCCAGGCGGTGCGGTTGGCGAGGAACGAGCGCAGGTACTCCACCGCCTGGAGGACCGCGAGGCTGCTCCGCGGCGCGCCGACACTCACGATCCGGCCATCCCTGACCTTGCACCCGTTCACCACGCGGACGATGCCGGCGGCCGCGACGGTCTCCTGCGGGCGCTCCATGAACGGCTTCACCACGCGCAGCAGCGCATCGCTCTCGAGGATCGCGTCCGCGTCGACCGCGCAGAACAGCGGGTAGCGCGCCACGTTGATGCCCGCGTTGAGGGCATCCGCCTTGCCGCCGTTCTCCTTCGTGATGACGAGGAGCTTGGTGACGCTGCGCGAGACGTAGACACCCTTGACGGGCTGACAGGGGATGACGAGGTGCACGGGCCGATCGACGGGCTCGAGGTCGAAGCGCTCGACGAGTCGTGCGAGGGTCGCGTCCCGTGAGCCGTCGTCGACCACGATGATCTCGAACTCGCCGTACTCGAGCAGGCGCATCGCGTTCACCGTCTCGACGATCGTCGCCTCCTCGTTGTAGGCCGGCACGATGATCGAGATCGGCAGCGTGATCGGAGAGCGGAAGATGCGGTCGTAACCGCCGAAGCCGACGCGGTGCATGTGCTTGCCGGACTCCCAGAACGACATGAGGAGCAGCACTCCGTACACCACGTCGAGGGTGAGGAAGTAGACGAGGATGCCCGCGTTGAGGACCCAGAGGACGGTGCTCATCCCGGGCCGGCCTCGCTCGATAAGGGGGGGGCGGCTGCACGTGCGGGGATCACCAGACCGTGCTCCTGCGCGACGCCCAAGCACTGCTCGCGTACGAAGCGGTCCGGCGCATCCAGCAGGCGCAGCAGCTCGGCGCGTCCCTGGTCGCCGAGTCGCGCCAGCGCCTCGGCGCAGTTGACGCGCACCCACCAGTTGTCGTCGAAGATCGCGTGCGCGAGCCGGGCGGCGGTCCCCGGCCCGCCCGCGTGCCCGAGTGCTTTCGCGGCCTGGCTGCGCACCTGCCAGGCGGGGTCCCTGAGCGCCATCTCGAGGGCGCTCCTCGCCTCCGCGCCGCCGAGCTTGCCCAAGGCGGCGGCCGCCTGGGCTCGCACATTGAGGTCCGCCGAGCCTTGCAGCAGCTGCGTGACGGCGAGCGTGGCGCGCGGGTCGCGGATCTCGCCCAGGATCTTCACGGCCGCCGTCACGGTGGCGTGCTCGTCCGCGCGGAGCATGTCCAGCAGGGCGGGGACCGCCTCCGCTCCCATCTCCACGAGATCCTCGGAGACCATGGACACGGTCCAGCGTGAGGGCCGTCCCAAGGTCGATGCGAGCGCCCCCACGGTCGTCGGGTCGTGGATCGCGGCCAGGCTGCGTGCGGCGACGGTCCGTACGTCCTCATTGGGGTCGTCGAGCGTCGCCACGAGGGCGTCCACACCCTTTCGCGAGCGGACGCGCCCCAGCAGGTCGGCGGCCTCGGCGCGATCCCAGCCGCGCCGGCTCCCGAGACGCACGATGGCCTCGTCGACGTAGCCGGAAGTCTCGAGGTAGTCGCCGATCACGGCGGCCTCACCGCCGCGCAGGACGCTCAGGTACTTGAGGAGCATGTCGCGGACCACGGGGCGCTCGGCGCCGATCGGCGCACGCGGCGTGCGTCCACCCAGCACCAGCTCCTCCAGCGGTCCGCGCCAGCGGCGCTCGGTCGCCGCGCGGCGGCGCTCGGTCCGGCGGGCCGCCATCTTGAGCGCGAACGTGAGCGCGACCAGGCCGACTGCCCATACCACGAGCGCGATGGTGGCTGTCATGACCAGGGTCTCTGTCATCTTCCTCGTGCGACGGCCGTGCCGTCGGGGTCGGTGCCCGCCGCCGTGCGCGGAGTGGTGCGGCCTCTGGCACTGGTTCGTCAGGGTAAGGGGAAAGCCTGTGTCGCGCCCGCGGGCGACGAGTCCGGCGCCGGTCGCGTCGGACTGTCAGGCGTGCTCGCTCTCGCTGCGTTGACCGCCCCCGGAGGCGCTGGTAGAGTCGGTCCACGGTGCCGAACGCGACGGTACGCATACGCGCCATCCCGACCCGCAGACCCCGGTACGTCCGTGCCCGGGTCTTTCGCTTATCAAGAGTGACTCTGTCCTACAGGAGGACGGCATGGAAGTAGAGATCGGACGCGGCAAGAAGGGTCGCCGCGCATACGGGTTCGACGACATCGCCATCGTGCCCAGCCGGCGTACCCGCGACGTCGACGACGTCGACATCAGGTGGAAGCTCGGACCCCACACGCTCGAACTGCCGTGCCTGGCCTCGGCGATGGACGGCGTGGTCAGCCCGGCCTTCGCCGTCGAGATGGGCCGTCTGGGCGGGCTCGCCGTCCTCAATCTCGAGGGCCTCTGGTCACGCTACGAAGACGCCGAGGCGCAACTCGACCGCATCGCCGCTCTGCCCAAGGAGACCGCCACCCGCGAGATGCAGGCGATCTATCAGGAGCCGATCAAGCCCGAGCTTCTGGCTCGCGGCGTCAAACAGATCAAGGACGGCGGCGTGCTCGCGGCCGCCTCGCTCACGCCGCAGCGCGTCGAGGAGCACTACCAGGCCGCGCTCGAGGCTGGGCTCGACGTGCTCGTGATCCAGGGCACGGTCGTCTCCGCCGAGCACGTCTCGACCAGGGTCGAGCCGCTCGACCTCAAGAAGTTCATCGCCGGCTGCCCCGTGCCCGTGATCGTCGGCGGGGTCGCCTCGTACGCGACGACGCTGCACCTCATGCGCACCGGCGCCGTCGGCGTGCTCATCGGCGTCGGTCCGGGCCACGCCTGCACGACGCGCGGCGTGCTCGGCATCGGCGTGCCGCAGGCGACCGCCATCGCCGATGCGGCGGCGGCGCGCGTCCAGCATCTGCTCGAGACCGGCCAGTACTGCAACGTCGTCGCCGACGGCGGCATGCGCACCGGCGGCGACATCGCCAAGGCGATCGCCCTGGGCGCCGACGCCGTCATGGTCGGCTCGCCGCTGGCCTGCGCGGCTGAGGCGCCCGGCCGCGGCTACCACTGGGGCATGGCCACGTTCCACCCCGAGCTGCCGCGCGGCACGCGCGTCAAGGCGGGCATCAAGGGCACGCTCGAGGAGATCCTCCTCGGCCCCGCCCACGAGAACGACGGCACGCTCAACCTCTTCGGCGCGCTCAAGACCAGCATGGCGACCTGCGGCTACGACGGCATCGCCTCCTTCCAGAAGGCCGAGGTCATGGTCGCCCCGGCGCTCATGACCGAGGGCAAGAAGCTGCAGAAGGAACAAGACGTCGGGATGGGGTGACGGCAAGAGGGTGAGGACGGCGTGAGCGACATCGCGGCAGGGGCACACGAGGCGGGCGCGACCGCCCCGCACATCGAGGAGGCGGGCACGGGCTTCGACACGGTGCTCGTGCTCGACTTCGGGGCGCAGTACGGGCAGCTCATCGCGCGGCGTGTGCGCGAGTGCCGCGTGTACTCGCAGCTGGTCCCTCACGACATCTCCGTCGACGAGATCAAGGCCTGCGCCCCCAAAGGCCTCATCTTCTCGGGCGGCCCCATGAGCGTCTACGTCGATGGGGCCCCCCGTCCCGACCCGCGCCTCTACGAGCTCGGCATCCCCGTCCTCGGCATCTGCTACGGGGCCCAGCTCATGGCCCTTCAGCTCGGCGGTACGGTGGCCAAGACGGGGGTGCGTGAGTTCGGCAAGACCCAGTTGCGCGTCGCCGAGAACGGGCTGCTCCTCGACGGCCTCGCCGACGAGGAGCAGTGCTGGATGAGCCACGGCGACGGCATCTCCGCCGCGCCCGAAGGGTTCGCCACGCTGGCGGCGACCGACAGGGCGCCCGTCGCTGCCATGGAGGACCGCGAGCGCGGCTTCTACGCCGTCCAGTTCCACCCGGAGGTCGTCCACACGCCGCGGGGCATGGAGGTCCTCAAGAACTTCCTCTACGAAGCCTGCGACTGCACGCCGACCTGGACCCCCGCCTCGATCATCGAGGAGCAGGTCAAGCGCATCCGCGAGCAGGTCGGCCCCGGCGACAAGGCGGTCCTCGGCCTGTCCGGAGGCGTCGACTCCTCGGTCGCCGCCGTCCTCGTGCACAAGGCCATCGGCGACCGCCTCACCTGCGTCTTCATCGACCAGGGCATGATGCGCTGGAACGAGGCCGAGCACGTGGTCGAGATGTTCACGGAGCACCTCGGCATCCCGCTCATCGCGGTCGATGCCAGGAAGCGGTTCCTCGACAAGCTGGTGGGCGTCACCGACCCTGAGAAGAAGCGCAAGATCATCGGTGAGGAGTTCATCCGCTGCTTCGAGGAGGAGGCGCGCAAGCTGACCGACGCGAAGTTCCTCGTCCAGGGCACGCTCTACAGCGACGTCATCGAGAGCGGTACGCGGCAGGCCGCCAAGATCAAGAGCCATCACAACGTGGGCGGTCTCCCCGAGAAGATGGGCTTCGAGCTGGTCGAGCCTCTGCGCCTGCTGTTCAAAGACGAGGTGCGGGCGGTCGGCGAGGAGCTCGGGCTGCCGGAGAGGATCGTCTGGCGGCAGCCCTTCCCCGGGCCGGGGCTCGGCATCCGTATCATCGGCGAGGTCACGGCCGAGCGCGTCGACATCCTGCAGCGCGCCGACGCGATCCTGCAGGACGAGGTCAAGAAGGCGGGGCTCTACCGCGAGCTCTGGCAGTGCTTCGCGATCCTGCCGGTGATCCGCAGCGTGGGGGTGCAGGGCGACGAGCGCACCTACGCGTACCCGATCGCGATCCGCGCGGTCAAGAGCGACGACGCGATGACCGCCGACTGGGCGCGGCTGCCCTACGAGCTGCTGGAGAAGGTCTCCTCGCGCATCATCAACGAGGTGCCCGAGGTCAATCGCGTGGTCTACGACGTCTCGAGCAAGCCGCCCAGCACCATCGAGTGGGAGTGAGCGGCTGAGCGACGATGGCGGCGCCGCTTCGCGCGGCCTGCCGCGCTCCGCCGGCTACCGACCGCCGCCCGCCGCCCGCCGTCGCTTCCAGAGGTAGCGCACCGTCCTGACGAGCGACTCCGGCACGGTCACCGCGGGACTGCCGACGTAGGTGATCTCCGCGCCGGCGATGTGCTTGGTGCGCACCGGCGTCGGGTCGGACACGACCTTCGGCGGCCGGTCGAGCGAGAGCACGCGCTCCTCGCCTTCGACGCGGCGGCCGAGCCAGACGAAGCTCCTGCTCGGCCTCATGTCTATCCCGAAGAGGTCCCCTACCTGGACGGCGACGCGTCGCTCTCCCGGGAGTGCGGGCAGGTCTTGGTGCTCGTCAGTCACGCTGGGGCTCCTTGGGGCGACCGCGTTCGACGGTCTCGAGATAGACGACGATGAAGACGACATCGGCGGCGAAGAGGATGAGGCCGAAGACGAAGACCTGGATCACCATGACCGGCAGCGCCTGCGCAAGGCCGGTCATGAGCCCGCGCGCGGCCGAGGCGCCGGCGGCGCCGAGCGCGGTGACGACGAAGAAGACGACCACGGTCACGAGGGGGTTGAGCCGGAAGACGCGCCACGAGCGGGCGATCGCGCGCCACGGGCTCATCCCAGTGATCACGATGGCGTAATCCGCGTAGGCGATCACCAGCGAGACGAAGGTGAACAGCAGGATCGCGGCGGCGAGCGACAGCGTCCACGCGCCGCCGAGCGCCGCCGAGTGGTCCGGGAGGCGCTCGCCGAGGAACACGGTGCCCGCGACGACGGCCTCGATGACGAGCCACAGCCCGAGCAGGCGCCAGAACTGGCGGGCGTCGCGAGGGCCGGGGTGGAAGCGCCCGACGAGCGAGCGGATGTAGCCGGCGCGGAAGAAGGCGGCGACGGCGGTGACCGTCAGCGCCAGCGCGGCGATCGTGAGACTCCGCGCCGCGCCGGCATCGACGAAGGGCGAGCCGACGTTGTCGAGCGCGCCCGCCAGCGACCCGCCGTGACGCAGCCAGGCGGAGACCAGCGGGGCGGTGAAGTCGAGAGCGTACAGGGCGATCGCGAAGAACACGACGTACTGCTTGGCACGCAGGATCGCCCTGACGCGAGGCAGCAGCGTCGGCCATGTATCATGCATGGCACCGAGTATATACGTCGAGTGGTGAGGCGAGCGGACATGGAGAGGGGCGGGGTGCGACGCGTGGCGAAGCCGGCGCGTCGCACCCCGCCCCTCGGCCGTGCCCGCGGGCTCGCACTCGGCCTTCTGCTCTTGCTCGCGCTCGTGGCGGCGGCGGCACGGCCGTCGCCGGCGACGGCCGCGCCGCCGCCGCCCGACGTCGAGGCGCGCGCCTGGGCCGTCGTCGACGCGCGCACCGGCATCCTGATCGGCGGAGAGGACGAGGACCTCTCCCTGCCGATGGCCTCGACCACGAAGATCATGACGGCTCTCGTCGTGCTCCGTGAGGTGCGCGACCTTGACACGGTCATGACGGTGCCGTCGTCGGTCGAGCGCATCGCGTTCGGCGTCATGGACCTCGTGCCGGGCACGCGCTACACCTGCGACCAGCTCCTGTGGGCGCTGCTCGTCGAGAGCGCGAACGACGCGGCGGTGACGCTCGCCGTCAACGTCGCCGGCACGCATGCGGCGTTCGTCGAGCTCATGAACGCGGAGGCGCGGCGACTCGGGCTCGAGGGGACGCGCTTCCGCAACCCGCACGGTCTCGACCAGGAGGGCCACGCCTCGACGGCCCGCGACCTCTGCGAGCTCGGCCGGCTGGCGATGGCCGACCCGCGCTTCGCGCGGTACGTGCGCCATCGCACCCGGCAGTTCACTTTCGCCGGCACCGGCGAGAAGGTCACTTTGCGCTCGCACAACACGTTCGTCAGCGACTTCGACTGGGCCGACGGCGTCAAGACCGGCGAGACGCAACAGGCGCGCTTCTGCCTGGTGGCGAGCGGCGCGCCCGACGGTACGCGCATCGTCGCCGCGCTGCTCGGTGCGCCCTCGGAGGAGCAGCGCAGCGAGGATGCCGGAGCGCTGATCGAGTGGGCCGCAGCGCGGTACGCGACGTGGACGATGCCCCCGCTCGGCTCGATCGTGGCGACGGCGTGGGGCGGCGGCAGCCGTCGAGATCTGCCGCTCGCGCTCGTCGAAGGGCAGGCGAGCGTCTCGCTGCCACCCTCGGTGGCCCCGCAGGCGTCGGTCGACCGCAGCCCGCAGCTCAGGCTGCCGCTCGCGCCCGGCGCCTCGCTCGCGTTCGTGACCTGGCGGGTCGGCGCGATCGACGTTGCCACCGGCGTCGCCTACGGGACGGCGGGCTACGTCACGGCCGCGAGCGCCGCAGCCGAAGCGCCCTGAGCGTTCCGGCCCGCTACAATCGAGGCATGAGACTGTCGCGCGGCTTCGTCGTCTTCCTGGCCTTCGCCTGGACTCTCGTCGTGCTGTACCCGAACCCTTCAGTGCTGACGACGAGCGTGCGCAACCTGCTTCGCCCCGAGGCCGATCCCGTTGCGGCGGCGGCGCTCGCGCGGCAGCTCCCGGACGACCCGAGGCTGGTCGAGGCGGAGGTGCTGGAGCGCGTGCCGTACGCGACCGACTGGGAGGGCCAGGGCGTCCCCTGGCGCTTTCCCAGCGCCGCCGAGGCCGTGAGTGAGGGGCGTGGCGACTGCGAGACGCGCGCCCTGGTGCTGGCGAGCGTGCTGGCCGCCAAGGGCATCCCGTACGAGCTCCGCATCTCGATCGACCACATCTGGGTCGACTACCCCGGCAAGCAGCCGACTGCGAACGAGAACGACGCGCTCGTGCTGGCGGAGCGCGGCGAGGACGGCTTGCGCCTGCGCCTGCCCGAGGACTTCAGCCTGCGCCGCGAGCTGAGGAGCCAGGTGAGGATGTACTGGGACCCGATGCCGTGGGGACGCCGGGTCCTGCTCGCGGCGGGTCTGTTGCTGATCCCCGTGGGGGCTCGTGCGACGGCGACACCGCTCCGGGCCCGGCGACCGGCGCCCTCGCGCCGGGTCCGTCGTGGGTGGCTGCCGACGACCCTCAGGTGTAGCCTCACGGCCGTGTCCCGCCGGCGACCGTGGAGTCCTCATGACCTCTCTTGACGCGCGCGTCCGCGCCGTGGCGCGCAGGATCGTGACCGAGTGCGCTGCGGTACGGCCGGGCGAGCACGTCTTCATCGACGGCCGCCTCGACTCGGCCGCCTACCTCGAGCAGCTCGCGCACGAGTGCGAGCTGGCCGGCGCGACGGCGCTCGTCGTCGCCCGCAGCGACGAGCGCATGCACCGCCGGCTCACCGAGCTGACCGAGGAGCAGATCGCGGCCACTTCGGCCTGCGAGCTCGAGGCGGTGAAGGCCGCTGACGTTGTGTTCGTGGTGCGCATGGAGGACGGCGACCCGAGGCTCTTCGCCGACGTGTCGCCGGGGCAGCGCGCGGCCCAGAGCCGCGGGCGCAAGCCGATCATCGACGCGATCTTCGGCGGCGGCAAGCGCTGGATCGGCACCGACTTCCCGACGCCGGCCCAGGCGGCCGCGTTCAACCTCGAGTGGGACGCCTTCAGCGAGATGTTCTGGCGGAGCCTCGACGTGGACTACGGCGAGCTGCAGGAGAAGGCGGACGCCGCCGCGAGGCTCTTCGAGGGCGCGCAGCAGGTCCGCATCCGCTCGCCCAAGGGCACCGACGTGACGCTCGGCGTCGCCGGCCGGCCCATCGACAAGGATGTCGGTCTCGTCGGTCGCGAGACCGACCTGTCGAACCTGCCGGCCGGCGAGATCTGTCTGGCCCCGCTCGAAGACCAGGCCGACGGCACGGTCGTCTTCGATCTCGCCTTCTGGGACGGACGCCGCATCGAGGACCTCGAGGTGCGCTTCGAGCGCGGGGTCGTGAGGCCCATCCGCGCCGCCTGCGAATTCGAATACTTCACCGGCGTCCTCGACGCCTCCGACGCCGGCGCCCGCATCATCGGTGAGCTCGGGATCGGGCTCAACCCGGCGGTCGGGGCGCCGTGCGGCTACACGCTGACCGACGAGAAGATCCTCGGCACCGTGCACCTGGCGCTGGGCGACAACACGATGCTCGGCGGGGTCAACGACTCGACCCTGCACTGGGACATGATGATCCTGCGGCCGACCGTCGAGGTCGACGGGCGGCTCCTGCTCGACGACGGAGAGTGGATGGTATGAGCGCGACGCGAACGATCGATCTGCGCAGCGACACGGTGACCCGTCCCGGTCCTGATATGCGCCGGGCGATGGCCGAGGCCGAGGTCGACGACGATGTCCTCGGCCACGACCCGACAGTCCTGCGGCTGGAGCGGCGCACGGCGGAGCTGCTCGGCAAGGAGGCGGCCCTCTACGTGCCGTCGGGCACGATGGCGAACCAGGTGGCGCTCCACGCCCAGACGCGCCGCGGCGACGAGATCTTCCTGCACGCGCAGGCCCACATCATCTTCTACGAGCAGGGCGGGGCGGCCGTCCTCTCCAGCCTGCAGCTGCGGACCTTCGACTCCGCCGACGGGACGCTCGACCCCGAGGTGATGGACGAGTACGTCCACCACGACGACGACATCCACTTCGCGCCGACGCGGATCGTCTGCATCGAGGACACGCACAACCACTGCGGCGGTCTCGTCTACCCGCTCGAGAAGATCCGTGAGGTGCGCGCCTTCTGCGACCGGCACGGTCTGCTGCTGCACCTCGACGGCGCCCGCATCTGGAACGCGGCCGCGGCCGGGGGCGGTTCGCCGTCCGAGATCGGGTCGCTCTGCGACACGGTGGCCGTGTGCCTGTCCAAGGGTCTCGGCGCGCCGGTCGGCTCGCTGGTCGCCGGCGACGCCGCCTTCGTGCAGCGCGCGCTGCGTGCGCGCAAGCTCTTCGGCGGCGGCATGCGGCAGGCGGGCATCATCGCGGCGGCTGGTCTGTACGCGCTCGAGCACCACGTCGAGCGCGTGGTCGACGATCACCGCCGCGCCCGCGTGTTCGCCGAACGGCTCGCGGCGACGCCCGGCCTCTCGATCGATCTCGAGAAGGTGCAGACCAACATGGTGTATGCCGGCACGCGAGGGACCGGGCTGCCGGCGCGCGAAGTGGTGCGACGTCTCGAGGAGGCGGGAGTGCTGGCCCTCGACGAGTCGGCGTGGCAAGTGCGCTTCGTGACGCACATCGACGTCGACGACACCGACGTCGAGGAGGCCGCGGCCGTCGTCGCGCGGGTGCTCGAGGGCGCCGCGACGGCGGGCTGACGCCCGCGCGGTCGGGCGGCGGTCGGGCGTCGCCCGACCGCCGCCCGACCGACGCACGACCGACGCGCGAAGGGCGGGGGGCGACCGTAAGGTCGCCCCCCGCCCTTCGCCTTTCGGTCGCGGACCGCCGTCCGCGACCGCCCTACTTCTTCGCCGCGGCCTTCTTCGCCGCCGGCTTCTTCTCCTTGACCGGCTTGCTGCCGGGCCGCACGGCCATGTCGCGGTAGAGCTGCTCCATGTCCTCGGGCGTGAACTTGCGCGGGTTGTTGGCCCAGAGGCGCGTCTGCGTCTTGGCGCCCTCGACGAGGTCGGGGATCGCCGACTCAGGGATCCCGACGTCGGAGAGGTACTGCGGCACCTTGAGATCGTCGGCCAGCAGGCGCAGCGCGGCGACCGTCTTGTCGGCCGCCTCGCGGTCGGAGAGCCCGATCATGTTTTCGCCCATGGCCTGGCCGAACTGCTTGAACCAGCGCAGGCAGGCGAGCATGTTGTACTCCATCGCCCAAGGCAGGACCATCGTGTTGGCGACGCCGTGCGGCACGTGGAACATGCCGCCGATGGGATACGAGAGCGCGTGCACCGCGCCGACGCCCGCGTTGCCGAAGGCGATGCCGCCCATCATCGAGCCCATCGCCATGCTGTCGCGGGCCCACATGTTGGTGCCGTCGTAGACGGCGGTACGGATGCTCTGGCTGATGAGCTTGATGCCCTCGTAGGCCAGCGAGTCGGTGTGCATCGTTGCGTTCACCGAGATGTAGGCCTCGATGTTGTGGATCAGAGCGTCCATCCCCGAGGCGGCGGTGACGCCGGGCGGACAGCTCCTGGTGAGCGTGGGATCGATGAGGGCCACGTTCGGCATGAGGAACGGGCTCACGAGGCCCTGCTTCACGTTGAGCTTCTCGTTGGCGAAGATGGCGATCGCGGTGCACTCCGAGCCGGTGCCCGCCGTGGTCGGGATGGCGATGATGGGCAGACCCTTGCGCGGCACCTTGTCGATACCGACGTAGTCGTAGACCGTGTCGCCGGTGTGCGGCAGCACGGCTGCGGCCTTGGCGACGTCGATCGGCGACCCGCCGCCGAAGCCGACGATGAGGTCGTAGCCGCCGGCCTCGACGATGCGCACGATCTCTTCGATCGTGCCCATCGGCGGTTCGGGGACGGTCTTGTCGTAGAAGGTGACCTCGAGGCCCTCTTCACGCAGCGGCCGCTCGACCTCGTCGCACATGCCGCACGAGCTGACGCCCTCGTCGGTGATGACCAGCACCTTGGTGCCGTTGAGCTTCCTGGCCTCGATGCCCAGCTGGTCGACGGCGCCGATGCCGGTGATCAGCGTCTTGGGCTGGCGATGGATGCGCATCTTGCGTTCGACCCTGCGACTCTCGACCTGCTGCCCGCCCATGGCGGACGAGAAGACGCGCGGCTCCGGCTCGTTGTGAACGTGATCCATGACTCCTCCTGGAGGGTGGTTGTCCTCGTGTCTCAGCGCGGCAGCCAGCTCTCGCAGTGCAGCCGCTTCACTTCGTCTCTGATCTGGTCGCGGAACTTGGGGTCGGCGATGTCGATGAGCATCGCCGCGCGGTCGCGCAGGCCGCGGCCCTTGAGGTGGGCCACGCCGTGCTCGGTGACCACGTAGTCGACGTCGGCGCGCATTGTGGTGACGGCGGCGCCCTCGGTCACGGTGGCGACAATGCGGCTCACGGTGCCCTTCTTGGCGGTGGAGGGCAGGGCGATGATCGCCTTGCCGCCCTTGCTGCGGGCGGCGCCGCGCACAAAGTCGACCTGTCCGCCGATGCCCGCGAACTGCATCGGCCCCATGGTATCGGCGACGACCTGTCCCATGAGATCGACCTGGAGAGCGGAATTGATCGACACGACGTTGTCGATCTGGCCGATCACGTAGGGGTCGTTGGTGTAGCTCACCGGGAACATGTTGACCATCGGGTTGTCGTCGACGAAGTCGTAGAGGCGTCGCGTCCCCATGAGGAAGGTCGCCGTCATCTTGTCGCGCTGCAGGTTCTTGTGGCGGTTGGTGACGACGCCCTCGTTGTAGAGGTCGACGACGCCCTCGCTGAACATCTCGGTGTGGATGCCGAGGTCGTTCTTGTCGTGGAGGAAGCTGAGGACCGCGTCGGGGATGGCGCCGATGCCGAGCTGCAGGCAGGCGCCGTCGTCGATGAGGTCGGCGATGTGCTTGCCGATGGCCTCCTCGACGGGGCCGATCCTGGGCGGCGCCAGCTCGATGATCGGCTGTTCGCTCTCGACGATGTGGTCGATGTCGGAGACGTGGATGAACGAGTCGCCGTGCGTGCGCGGCATGTTGGGATTGACCTGGGCGATGACCGTCTTCGCCACCGAGGCGGCCGGCTTGGTGTAGTCGACCGAGATGCCGAACGAACAGAAGCCGTGCTTGTCGGGAGGGGAGAGGTGGACGAGCGCAACGTCGACGGGCAGGTAGCCTTTGAGGAAGAGGTCGGGGATCTCGCTGAAGAAGGTCGGGGTGTAGTCGCCGCGACCCTGGTAGACCGCCTCGCGCGTGCTGGCGCCGACGAACACCGAGTTGTGGTAGAAGCTCTCGGCGTACTCGGGCTTCGCGTACTCCCCCTTGCCCATCGCGACCATGTGGACGATCTCCACGTCGCGCAACTCAGCGGCGCGGGCGACGAGCTCGTCGACGAGCTCGAGCGGCTCGCCGCAGGCGTGGGCGAACACGACGCGGTCGCCCGGCTTGACGGCCTTCACCGCATCCGCGGCCGTGACGACCTTCTTCGCGTAGTCCGAGGTCCAATCCATCCCATCACTCCTTGAGCTTCCGTATGACGGTCGTGGCGATCTCCTGTTGCCGGGTAGTCCGTCCCTCGACGGTCTCGCCGGCGACCACCACGTGGCCCGGCTCGTCGCCGGTCAGTCGGTGGTCGGATGCGCAGGCGCGGGGACAACCGCTCAGATAGACGGTCGTCCCCGGGCCTGAGCCGTCTTCGTCGCCGGCGAGCTCGGCGGCGATGGCGCCGCGGTCGATATGCGGGTTGCAGCCCCCACAGAAGACCACGCGCGGCCGCTCGCCGGGTGTGTGATTGTCGCTCGTCACGCCTTCGCGATCGCCGTGGGCTTCTTGACGGCCGTCTTGTCCCACGGCTTGCCGACGCCGGCGAGCGCCTTGGCGAGCGCCTTCTTGTGGTCCATGTTGCTCTGTCGCGCGATCATGATCCGTTGGGCCTGCGGCGAGCCCGCGCCGTGCATCGACTCGGTGCGGTAGCCGACGGCCGCCGTGCCGAGGGTGAGGTTCTCGACGAGACGCAGCACCCGCATGCGGTCGATGGTCGACGTGTCGCACTGGCCGACGAGGAACTTCTCGATGATGGGGCCGATCTTCTCGTCGGCGAGGTCCTGCGCCGACGGCATCGTGACCATGAGGCCGCCGGTGACGTCCTCGGCGAGGCGCGCGATCTCGTACGGGAAGCGGGTGATGTTCTGCTTGCAGACGTTGGCCAGCAGCATGTCGATCTGGTAGTTGCCGGCCGGCATCCGCGAGCCCTCGGCCGAGCAGGCGATGCCGCACGAGAAGAGGGTCTCGTTCAGGTGCGTCATCTCGATGAGCTTGTCCTTGATGTGGCTCGCCTTCTGCACGCCGTTCATCTCGGCGGCCAGGGCGGCGGCGCCGATCAGCACGTCGCCGACGCCGACCTTGCAGCCGCCGTAGCTCTGCCGGTGGAACCCGGCGAAGCGCTCGATCAGGGCGCCCGAGAACTCGATCTCGCCGCACAGGTAGACGCGCTCCCACGGCACGAAGACGTCGTCGAAGACCATGAGGGCCTCTTGGCCACCGAACTGCGCGTTGCCCACGTCGAGCCTGTTGCCTTCGAGCTTGCGGGTGTCGCAGCTCTGGCGCCCGTAGATGTAGAAGACGCCCTCGGCGTTGGCCGGGCAGCTGAAGCTGACGGCGAAGTCCTCGTCGCCTTCGCGCATCGCAACCGTCGGCATGACGATGATCTCGTGCGAGTTGCAGGCGCCGGTCTGGTGCGCCTTGGCGCCGCGCACGACGATGCCGTCGTCGCGCCGTTCGACGATGTGCAGGTACATGTCGGGGTCGGGCTGCTGGTGCGGCGGCAGGCCGCGGTCGCCCTTGGGATCGGTCATGGCGCCGTCGGCGACGAGGTCGTTCTCCTGCAGGTACTGGACGTACTTCTTGAAGCGCTCGTGGTACTCGGTGCCCTTGGCCTGGTCGGTGTCGTAGGTGACCGAGTAGAGGGCGTTGATCGCGTCCATGCCGACGCAGCGCTGGAAGCAGGAGCCGGTCTTCTGCCCGAGCAGGCGCAGCATCTTGACCTTCTTGACGAGGTCCTCGGTCGACTGGTGGATGTGGGTGAAACGGTTGACCTTCGCGCCGGTGAGGTGGCTGGTCGCCAGCATGAGGTCTTCGTACTCGGGATGGCGGGCCAGCTCGTAGGTCATCGCGATGCAGTTGATGCTCGGGCGGATGATCGGATGGTGGACGTAGTCCTCGACCTTCTCACCGAAGAGGTAGATCGTGAGGTCGAGGTCGGCGATGCTCTGGGCGAACTCCTCGGGCGTCTTGAGCGACATGCCACTCCTTCCCTGCGCCTTCTGGGGCGGGCGCTGTACTGACCTATCGGACGCGGGCGCGCGTTGAGACGGGAGCGCGCGCGGTTGATGCGGTGCGGAGGGGCGGAGGATCCACGAAAGGGGCTCACGCCCTCTCCAAAAGAACTATAGGAAGCGGAGTGGCCTTCGTCAATTCTCACTAACTCGATGGCAATGAGGCCGTGGGTATTTGGACATTATGGCCAAGACGCGGCGTCTCTCCTCGGGCTGACCTGAGCGTGGGATGAGGCTAAGGCGTGCGGCGAAGGGAGGGGCCGGTGGCGCTGTCGCGCGGGGGCCGGCCCCTCCCGTCGCCGGTCACGCTCTCCTGCGGCCTGTCCGCTCTGTACCGATTGGCGCGGTCCGGCGCGCCAACTTGGGCCGTCGTGGAGTATACGAGCCGTCGGCGCCCCACATATACTGCGGGCGATCGTGGGTCGTTCTCCGGCCCACCCCGCCTCACCAAACGTCGATGTGAGCCCGGGCAGTCTCGCGCCCGCGCGAGGGAAGGAAGTGGTACAGGGAGCCCAGTTCAGTCCTCGTCACCCGACGACGACACCCGCGCTACCAGAACCCCGAAGATACCGTCCAGGACCCGAGTGGAGGGCAAGCGATGAGCGCATTCGTAGACGAGTTCATGGCCAAGATCAGGGCCGACAACCCCTGCGAGCCTGAGTTCCATCAGGCTGTCGAGGAGGTCGTCGAGTCTCTCGAGCCGGTCCTCGAGAAGAACCCGAAGTACCGTGAGGCGAAGGTCCTCGAGCGCCTCGCCGAGCCCGAGCGGGTCATCCTGTTCCGCGTGCCCTGGGTCGACGACAAGGGCGAGGTCAACATCAACAAGGGCTACCGTGTCGAGATGAACAGCGCGATCGGCCCGTACAAGGGCGGTCTCCGCTTCCATCCGAGCGTGTACCTCGGCCTCCTCAAGTTCCTCGCCTTCGAGCAGGTCTTCAAGAACTCGCTCACCACGCTCCCCATGGGCGGCGGCAAGGGCGGCTCGAACTTCGACCCGAAGGGCAAGAGCGACCTCGAGGTGATGCGCTTCACGCAGAGCTTCATGACCGAGCTCTGCCGCCACATCGGCGACCGCACCGACATCCCCGCCGGCGACATCGGCGTGGGCGGCCGCGAGATCGGCTTCATGTTCGGCCAGTACAAGCGCATCCGCAACGAGTTCGTCGGCGTGCTCACCGGCAAGGGCATCGAGTTCGGCGGCTCGCTGATCCGTCCCGAGGCGACCGGCTACGGCGCGGTCTACTTCGCCGCCGAGATGCTGACCACGCGCGATCAGACCCTCGAGGGCAAGACCTGTCTCGTCAGCGGCTCCGGTAACGTGGCGCAGTACGCCATAGAGAAGATCCTCGACTTGGGCGGCAAGCCTGTGACCTGCAGCGACTCCGGTGGCTACATCTACGACGAGGCCGGCATCGACCGTGACAAGCACGCCTTCCTCCTGGAGCTCAAGAACGTGAAGCGCGGCCGCATCAGCGAGTACGCCGACAAGTACTCGAGCGCTGTCTACACCCCGGTCGATGCGACCAAGGACTTCAACCCCCTCTGGGCTCACAAGGCCGACTGCGCCTTCCCCTGCGCGACGCAGAACGAGATCAACGCCAAGGACGCGAAGACCCTCGTTGACAACGGCGTGTACCTCGTCTCCGAGGGCGCCAACATGCCGACCGTCCCCGAGGGCGTCAACCTCTTCGTCGAGAAGAAGCTCCTCTACGGTCCCGGCAAGGCCGCCAACGCCGGCGGCGTCGCCACCTCGGGTCTCGAGCAGTCGCAGAACAGCCTGCGGCTGAGCTGGACGCGTGAAGAAGTGGACGCGCGTCTGCACGGCATCATGAAGAGTATCCACAAGCAGTGCGTCGACGCCGCGGCGGCGTACGGCGTCGAGGGCAACTATGTCGCCGGCGCCAACATCGCGGGCTTCCTCAAGGTCGCCAACGCGATGATGGCCCAGGGCATCGTCTGAGCGACGGCACGGACGGCGGGGCCGCGCGCAGCGCCCGGCCCCGCCGGCACCGCCCCGGCCGTCGCACTCGCCGGCGATAGGTTCACGGTCCTCGCGCTCGGGTATGACCCGGACGATCGGAGAAGGCACAGGACTCGTGGTGACAGGACCCGTGTGAGGGCCTGAAAGGAGCGCTTGCGATGAAGAAGATCGAGGTCTACATCCAGCCCTACAGCTTGGACGCCGTGGCGAAGGCGCTGGCGGTCGAAGGTGTGCTGGGCATGACGGTCACGGAGTGCAAGGGCTTCGGCGTCCAGCGCGGCTTCACGCGCGGCGAGGACGTGGCGCCGGGTCAGTACGTGTTCCACCCCAAGATGAAGGTCGAGATGGTCGTGCTCGAGGAGAACGTCGAGCACATCGTCGAGCGCATCGGGGAGTCGCTGAAGAGCGGCCAGATCGGCGAGGGCAAGATCTTCGTCGCGCCGATCGACGACGCGATCCGCACGCGTACCGGTGAGCGCAAGCGCGACGCGATCAAGTAGGAGCGCGCGACGCGCGTCTGCGCCCGCGTGAGACACGAAGGGGGCGGGCCGCCCGTCCGGGCCGCCCGCCCCCTTCTCATGGTCACTCCGCCGTCCGCCGCCTCGGCGGCCGCGGCGTCGTCGTCGTGTCAGACGAGATCGAACTCGCGCTCGAAGTCGGCCTTGGAGCGGGCGCCGATCACCTTTTTCGCCGGCTCGCCGTCCTTGAAGAGGATGATGGTCGGGATGCTCATGATGCCGAACTTGCTCGCCGTCGCCGGGTTCTCGTCGACGTTGAGCTTGCCGACGGCGACCTTGCCGTCGTGGTCGCCGGCGATCTCCTCGATCACGGGTCCGACGATGCGGCACGGGCCGCACCACGGCGCCCAGAAATCGACGATCAGCGGCGTCGCGGCGTCGGTGATCTCTTTGTCGAAGGTCTCATCGGTCAGGGTCTTGACTTCGGACACCACGTCCTCCTTGGCTGTAGGGCGGTCGATCGCCGCCTCGTTCGTTCACATGCATCCGCTCACACGCTCTCCATGACGCGCGTCAGGCGCGCCTGGACCTCGCCGGCGATCTCGTCGAGCGCCGGGTTGCCGACGACACCGAGCATCGCGCCGGCATTGACTGCGACGACTCTCGTGGCGGCCTCGCTCTCGTACACGACGACGTTGCAGGGCAGCAGCACGCCGAGGTCAGGCTCGGCGGTGAGCGCCTTGTGCGCCAGCGGCGGGTTGCAGGCGCCGAGGATCACGTACTTGCTGTGCTCGACGCCCAGCTTCTCCTTCAACGCGGCCTGCACGTCGATCTCGGCCAGCACGCCGAAGCCCTCGGCCTTGAGTGCCTCGCGCACGCGGGGCAGCACGACGTCGAACCGCTCCGGCACGTTGCGTCCTACGCCATAGTCTGCTGGTTGCATGGTCTCCCTCCAGATCCTGCGACGAGGCCGAGGCAGATATACCCAAGGGGGTATGGGTGAAACCGAGCGAGACCGGCCCCGCGCCTGGTTTCTTACTTGCCCCGCGGCCGCTCGGACCAATCCCGTCGCACTCGCGACACGGCGTGCTCCCGGCGGCGGTGCGTCTCTGCCGGCGACTCATGCGTCGTCCGCGGAACGCTCCCGATATCCCGGCGCTTTCCGATATCATGCGTGGTTCATGGCTGTGAGGCGCCGACGCCGGCGCCCGGCCGGTGGAGGCTGACGGCGAGGATCGAGAGAGGTGTGGCCACCGTGAGGAGCGACCAGATCAAGCACGGAGTCGAGCGTGCGCCGCATCGCTCCCTGCTGCGTGCGCTGGGTGTGACCGACGCCGAGATGCAGCGTCCGTTCGTGGGTGTCGCCAACGCGTTCAGCGAAGTGGTCCCCGGCCATCTGCACCTGCGCCAGGTCGTCGACGCGGTCAAGGCCGGCGTGCGTATGGCCGGCGGCACGCCCTTCGAGTTCGGCACGATCGGCATCTGCGACGGCATCGCCATGAACCACGAGGGCATGCTCTACTCGCTGCCGAGCCGCGAGCTCGTCGCCGACTCCGTCGAGGCGATGACCGTCGCGCACGCGTTCGACGCTCTCGTGCTCGTGCCGTGCTGCGACAAGATCGTCCCCGGCATGCTGATGGCGGCCGCACGGCTCGACATCCCGACCGTCATGGTCGGCGGTGGTCCGATGCTGGCCGGCCGCCGGCCGGACGGCCGGCCCGTCGATCTCAACACCGTCTTCGAGGGCGTCGGCCGGCACATGGCCGGCACGCTCGACGACGAGGGCCTCGCCGCCATCGAGTGCGCCGCCTGCCCGACCTGCGGCTCGTGCTCGGGCATGTTCACCGCCAACTCGATGAACTGCCTGGCCGAGGTGCTCGGGCTGGCGCTGCCCGGCAACGGCACGATCCCCGCCGTCTACTCCGAGCGGATCCGGCTCGCGAAGCAGGCCGGCATGCGGGTGATGGACGTGTTCGCCGACGGTCTCACGCCGCGGCAGATCCTGACCGACGCCGTCATGGGCAACGCCCTGGCGCTCGACGCGAGCCTCGGCTGCAGCACCAACACCGTGCTGCACCTGGCGGCGATCGCGACCGAGGCGGGCCTCGAGTTCCCCCTCGAGCGCATCAACGAGATCGCCGCCCGCGTGCCGCACGTCTGCATGCTGGCCCCGGCGAGTGACGTGCACGTCGAGGACCTCTACCACGCCGGCGGCATCCAGGCGCTGATGAAGCGCCTCATCGACGCCGGCCTCATGGACGGCTCGTGCAAGACCGTCGCCGCCGCGACGCAGGCCGAGGCGGTCGCTCGCGCGACCGTGCTCGACGACCAAGTCATCCGCCCGCTCGACCGGCCGCACCACGCGACCGGCGGGCTCGCCGTGCTCTTCGGCGACCTCGCTCCCAACGGCGCGGTCGTCAAGGAGGGCGCGGTGGCGGAGGAGATGCTGCGCCACCGCGGCCCCGCCCAGGTCTTCGAGAGCGAGGCCGAGGCGGTCGCCGCGATCGCCGCCGACGAGATCCGCGGCGGCGGCGTGGTCGTGATCCGCAACTGCGGGCCCAAGGGCGCGCCCGGCATGCCCGAGATGCTGACCCCGACCTCGGCGCTCGCCGGCCGCGGCCACGACAAGGATGTGGCCCTCATCACCGACGGCCGCTTCAGTGGCGCGACGCGCGGCGCAGCCATCGGCCACGTCGCACCCGAGGCCCAGGCCGGCGGGGCGATCGGTCTCGTCCGGGACGGCGACGTGATCGCCATCGACATCCCCGCTCGCACTCTCACCCTTGAGGTCTCCGAGGAGGAGATGGCGCGGCGCCGGGCGGCACAGCCGCCCTTCACGCCGCGCCCCGGCGTATCCGGGTATCTGGCCCGCTACGCCAAACTCGTCTCCGGTGCGGAGAAGGGAGCTGTCCTCCAATGAGTCCAGACAAGAAGATGAAGGGTTCCGAAGCCCTCGTGGCCGCCCTCGAGCACGAGGGCTGCGAGGTCATGTTCGGCTTTCCCGGCGGCGTCGCGATCCCGTTCTACGACGCCCTCTACGACGCCAGGAAGCTCCGTCACGTGCTGGTGCGGCACGAGCAGGGCGCCGCGCACGCCGCCGACGGCTACGCTCGAGCCACCGGCAAGGTGGGCGTCTGCGTGTCGACGAGCGGCCCCGGCGCCACCAACCTGGTCACCGGCATCGCCACCGCCTACCTCGACTCGTCGCCGCTCGTGGCGATCACCTGGCAGGTGCGCAGCGACCTGATCGGCACCGACGCCTTCCAGGAGGCCGACATCACCGGTATCACCCTGCCGATCGTCAAGCACTCGTACCTCGTCAAGAGCACGGCCGAGTTGCCGCGGGTCGTGCACGAGGCCTTCCACATCGCCTCCACCGGCCGTCCCGGCCCGGTGCTCATCGACATCCCCGTCGACGTCGCCCTGGGCGAGCTCGCCTACCACGACGCCGACGCGCTCGACCTGCCGGGCTACCGGCCCACGGTCAGGGGTCACGTCAAGCAGGTCCGCGCCGCCGCCAAAGCCATCAACGAGGCCCAGCGACCGGTGCTGTACCTGGGCGGCGGAGCGATCACCGCCGACGCCGCCGCCGAGATCCTGCGGCTCGCCGAGCTGCGCCGGCTGCCGGTCGCGACCACGCTCATGGGCATCGGCGCCTTCCCCGAGACGCACGAGCTCTCCATGGGCATGCTCGGCATGCACGGCACCGTCACCGCCAACTACGCGGTCCACGAGTGCGACCTGCTCATCAACCTGGGCGCGCGCTTCGACGACCGGGTGACCGGCAAGCTCAAGGCCTTTGCGCCCCACGCCCGTGTCATCCACGCCGACGTGGACCCGGCCGAGATCGGCAAGAACGTGACACCGCTGATCCCGATCGTCGGTGACGCCAAGCACGTCGCCGCCGGGCTCGTCAAGGAGCTCGAAGGCATGGAGTGGCCGGCCGAGCGCACCGCCGAGTGGCTGGCGCGCATCGCCGCCCGCAAGGAGGAGTTCCCCCTCCAGTACGACGACCCGGAGGACGGCAAGCTCGCGCCGCAGTTCGTGATCGAGGAGATCGACCGGGTCACTGGCCACGACGCCCTCATCTGCACCGACGTGGGCCAGCATCAGATGTGGGCGACGCAGTACTACTCCTACACGTCTCCGCGCCAGTTCATCAGCTCCGGCGGTCTCGGGACCATGGGGTTCGGGCTGCCGGCGAGCATCGGCGCCAAGATCGGGCGCCCGGACAAGACGGTCATCGACATCAGCGGCGACGGCGGCTTCCAGATGACCATGCAGGAGCTTGCCACCGCGGTGAGCTACGGCGTGCCGGTCGTGGTCTGCATCCTCAACAACGGCTACCTCGGCATGGTGCGCCAGTGGCAGGACCTCTTCTGGAACAAGCGCTACTCCTTCACCTGCATCGAGTCACAGCCCGACTTCAAGTTGCTCGCCGAGGCGTTCGGCGCCGTGGGCATGCTGGTGACGGAGAAGGACGAGATCGAGCCGGTCCTGCGCGAAGCGATCGCCTGCGGCCGGCCGGCCGTGATCGACTTCAGGACCTCGGCCGAGGCGAACGTGTTCCCGATGGTGCCGGCCGGTCAGGAGATCACCGAGATGATCGGCGGGCAGGCCAAGGGCAAGGGCAGGAGGACGTCGTGAAGCACACGCTGAGCGTGCTCGTCGAGAACAAGCCCGGTGTGCTGACGCGTGTCGCCGGCCTCTTCGCCCGTCGCGGCTTCAACATCGACAGCCTGGCGGTGGGGCAGAGCGAAGACCCGGCTCTGTCGCGCATGACGATCACCATCGACGGCGCCGAGCACTCGATCGACCAGGTGACCAAGCAGCTCCACAAGCTCATCAACGTGGTGAAGATCCGCGACCTCGAGCCCACGGGCATGGTCGCCGCCGAGCTGCTCTTCGTGAAGGTGAGCGCCGAGGGCGACAAGCGTACCGAGGTGCTGCAGATCGCCGAGATCTTCCGCGCCAAGATCGTCGACGTCGACCGGCGCGCTGTGACGCTGCGCGTGGTCGGCACGGCCGACAAGCTCGAGGCGCTGCTCGAGCTGTTCAAGCCGCTCGGCGTGCTCGAAGTCGTGCGCACCGGCTTGATCGCGATCGGGCGCGGGCGGGGCGGCTGACGCCGCCGGATCCCGCGCCGGACCGGCTGGGATGGAGGGAGCGCCGATGGCCTCAGCCCTTGTGGCGTACGCGACGAAGTACGGGTCCACACGTGAGGTTGCAAACGTCGTGGCCGAGAGACTCCGCGAGCACGGCCTCGAGGTCGACGTGCGCGCTGCCGGCGACGTCGACTCGCTCGACGGCTACGACGCCGTCGTCTTCGGCGGCGCGCTCTACTTCTTCCGCCTCGTTCGCGAGGGTCGCCGGTTCCTCGCGCGCCACCGCAAGGCGCTGGCGGCGCGGCCCGTGGCGGTCTTCGGCATGGGGCCGATGGAGGACGTCGAGGAGCAATATGCGGGCGCGCGCAAGCACCTCGACAAGAGTCTCGTCAAGAACGACGCCATCTCGCCGGTCGTCGTCGCCGTGTTCGGGGGTGCGTTCGACCCGGACCGCTTGCGCTTCCCCGAGGCGAACCCGGCGATGAAGAAGCTGCCTCCGAGCGACCTCAGAGACTGGGACGCGATCGCGGCCTGGGCGGATTCGCTGCCCGAGGCGCTGGGCCTGACCGGCGGATGAAGCGGGGAGTCGCGCGCTAGGTGAGTCGCCGGCGAGGGTGCCGGCTTGCGGCGGAGACGTGGGCAAGGGGTGCGCAGAGCAGGGTCGACAACGAAGAGGACGACGAAAGGGAGAGCATCGATGATCACACTCTCGGCGAAGGACGGCGGCGCGGTCTTCGGGACGATCAGCGAGGAGGACCTACGGTTGCTCATCGGCCAGCTTGAGGAAGAGGACTCCGAGGACACCGACTACTACGTGTCCACAGACACGATCGACGTGCTGAAGAAGGCGGGAGCCGGCGCCGATCTCATCCGGGTCCTGACGGAGGCGGTCGGCGACTCCGACGGCGTGGATGTCGTCTGGGCTCGCGAGTGACCGGCGCGCCCGCAGGCGCGTCGGGCGCGAGACGTTCGCCGCCTTCTTGGAGGTAGCCTTGCTCGAAGTCTCCTGGCTTCTGTTTGTCGCCGCCGCGAGCCGGGAGCGCCAAGCTTGCGCTTGGGCGCGCAGCCGCTCGGTCACATGGGCGGTCCTTCTGGGGCTCGGCGTGAGGCCGGCAGCGGAGCGTCGGCCTTGATGCGGCGCATGCCGTCGAGTCCGACCATGGTCGCCGGGCCGGCGGGTCGCCGGGCGCGGCTGCTGGCGTCGCTCCTGCTCTTCCTCCTTCTGCTCCTCTTCGCGAGCCTCATGCTTGTGCTCCTCGTCGCCCCGCAGCAGGGCTCGCGACGAGACGAATACGCCGTGTTGATCGGCGGCTTGTCGGCGCTTGTCGCCCTGGCCTACGGACTGAACCGAGGCGGGCGCTACCTTGCGTCCGCTGTGGTGATCGTCGCGTGTTCCGTCCTTGGGCCCTGGGGCTCTCTGTTGCTGGATCCCGGGATCCTCGAAGGAGACCTTGTTCCCCTCGTCTGGGTGGCTTTGTCGGTGCTGCTCTCCAGCGTCCTCCTGCCCCCCGCATTCACCATCGTGCTGGCGGCGCTCCAGTCAGCGGGGCTGGGGCTGCTGTTCGCGCTGAGTCCCGCGACAAGCGGGGCCAACTGGCCCAGCATGCTCGCCTACGTCCTCGCATCATCCGCGCTCTGCATCCTCGCCGGCGTCGTCAGCCAACGCGATGCCGCGCAGATCGACCACCAGACCGATCTGCTCGTGGCGAGTGAGACGCGACTGCGGGACCAGTCCGTCCGCGATCATCTGACCGGTCTCTTCAACCGGCGCTACCTCGAGGAGACGCTGGAGCGCGAGCTCGCGCGATCGGCCCGCGAGCGGCGACCACTCGGCCTCATCATGCTGGACATCGATCATTTCAAGGACTTCAACGACGCCTTGGGGCATGCGGCGGGCGATGCGCTGCTGGAGGCGCTCGGCGCGCTGCTGCGGGCGCACGTCCGAGGATCCGATGTCGTGTGCCGTTACGGCGGTGAGGAGTTCCTGCTGGTCCTGCCCGACGCCTCAGGCGCCATCGCAGCGCAGCGCGCCGAGCAGTTGCGCGACGACGTCAGCCGCATGCGCGTTGCGCATGGCGACCAGGATCTCGGCAGCGTGACGGTGTCCTTGGGCGTGGCCGTGTTCCCCGAGCACGGTCCCACCGGTGACGCGGTCCTCAAGGCCGCCGATGCCGCGCTCTATCGCGCCAAGGATGAAGGGCGCGACCGGGTGGTCGTCGCGGACATGTGACAGGGAGGGCATGTCGTCCGCTCCCTGATCTCATCCGGAGATGCGGTGGAGGATCGGTTGAACTGGAACGAGGAGAGGCCGAGAAGCGCATTCTGGATAGCCGGCATCTTGCTGGCCGTCGTCGCCGTCGGTGACTACTTCACCGGCCCCGAGGTCGCGTTCCAGTCGCTCTACCTGATCCCCATCGCGTTGCTTGCCTGGTTCGCACCACTGAAGATCAGTGTCGCTGCGGCGTTGTTGAGCGTCGCCGTTCGGTTCTCGGTCGATGTTCTTGCCGAGTGTTCCTACTCGGACTACCTCATTCACACGTGGGACTTCTCCAGAAGGCTGGCAGTGACGATCGCACTGGTCGTCCTTCTCTCCAGCCTGCGGAAGTCACTCGAGCGTGAGCGCAGCCTTGCCCGTACAGACCCGCTGACCGGCGCGATGAATGCCAGAGTGTTTCGCGAAACGGTCGAACATGAGCTCTCTCGGTCTGCCCGATACGAGCGTCCCATCACGCTGGCCTTCATCGACGTCGACGATTTCAAGGCCATCAACGACGCGCACGGACATCGCGTGGGCGATGCGGCGCTTCGCAGTCTGAGTACCGGTCTTGAGCGATGCACGCGCAAGACGGACGTGGTCGCTCGCATGGGAGGAGATGAGTTCGCGATCCTGCTCCCCGAGACAGGGCAAGAGGCTGCGCGCAAGAGCATCGAGAAGGTCAGGGAGTGCCTCAAGGAGGAGATGCGTTCCCGGAGTGATGTGGCAATGACCTTCAGCATCGGCGTGGCAACGTGCGTCGACGAATGGCCCAACGCGGATGAACTGATACAGGCCGCGGACGCCTTGATGTACTCGGTGAAGCAGCATGGGAAGGACGGCGTCAGCTTCTCTGCGACGGCGGGCTGACGCCCAAGAGCCGGATCCGTCGGCACGATATGGAGAGCCGCCATGACGAGAGATCGACGCTTCGTGGCTGTCCATCGCGGCGGCCCGCTCGACCTGACGCGACATCGCCTGCTGGCGAGTTGGGCCGCAGACTGCGCGGAGCACGCCCTGCCCCTCTTCACCCGCGGGCATCCTGATGACGACCGCCCCCGACTCGCGATCGAGGCGACCCGCGCCTGGTCCCGCGGTGAGATCACGGTGGGCGCGGCGCGTGAGGCGGCGTTCCGGGCGCATGCCGCGGCGAGGGACGCGCCCGAAGTCGAGGCGATCGCGGCCGCGCGCGCCGCAGGCCATGCCGTCTCCACGGCACACATGGCGGACCACTCGCTGGGAGCGGCCGGCTACGCGGTCAAGGCCGTGACGCTGGCGTCCGCTTCGCCCGAGGCGCACTCGGCGGGCGAGCGTGAAGGTCGGTGGCAGAGGGAACATCTGCCGGAGGCGATCCGCGACCTGGTGGTGTCGGCGCAGAAGCGGAGGTCGGTCCTCGGCAAGTGGCCGCCCTGAGGCGAGCGTCAGGGCGAGAGCGTCTCTGTTCGCGCGCACGGCATCGGGCGCGACGGAGCGGCGGCAGAGAGGAGATGGTGATGGAGACGCCTGTCGACTGGCTGCTCGAGGGCGAGCCTTTCGTCGAGTACCGGACGAGGCTCGATCTGCTCGGGCAGTCCGACGAAGACGCTCTCGTGCGCTCCGCCCGCACGTCCATGCTGGCGGACCCTCGGGTGGTCGGCCTCGTCGGAGACCTGACGGCGTGGCCGGGGGCGGCCATAGCCAGCCACAAGAGCGCGAGCCAATCGTTCCACAAGCTCGCCTTCATCGCGGACCTCGGTCTGCGCGCGGCCGACGACGGCGTCGAGGAGATCGTCGCGGCGATAGTGGAGCATCGCTCGGACGAGGGCCCTTTCCAGATCACCACGAAGGTCGCGCAGCGCTACGGCGGCACCGGAGTCGAGACGTGGGCGTGGGCGCTCTGCGACGCCCCTCTCATCGTGTACGCGCTCGCGAAGATGGGTCTGGCCGAGCAGCGGGCGGTGCGGGCCGCCGTCGATCACTTGAACGGTCTGGTGCGTGAGAACGGCTGGCCGTGCGCGGTCTCCGAGGAGCTTGGGACCTTCCGGGGGCCCGGGCGCAAGGACGACCCCTGTCCGTTCGCGAGCCTCGCGATGCTGAAGGCGCTCGCCGAGCTCGAGGAGTTGCGAGACGGGCCCTCGTGCCACGCGGGCGCCGAGACGCTCCTCACGCTGTGGAGCGAGAGCCGGGACCGTCACCCGTACCTGTTCCACATGGGCACCGACTTCAGGAAGCTCAAGGCGCCCTTCATCTGGTACGACCTCCTGCACGTACTCGACGTGCTCTCACGGTTCCCGTGGCTCTCGGACGATCCGCGGCTGCGGGACATGCTCGGCGTCCTCGTCGACAAGGCGGACGATCAGGGGCGGTTCACGCCCGAGTCCGTGTGGATGCCCTGGAAGGACTGGGAGTTCGGCCAGAAGCGCGAACCGTCGCGCTGGGTCACGCTGCTCGCATGGCGCATCGTCGAGAGGATCGGCCGCGCCGCTAGCGCAGGGCGAGCAGCTCGGAGACCGTGACGAAGCGGTACCCCGGGTCTGCAGCTGCTCGAGGATCCGCGGCAGTGCTTCGCGGGGCGGCCGGAAGGTGATGGGGCCGCCATATCCGGCGGCACGGAACACGGCGTCGGTGCGCTCGATCTCAGTGGCCACGGTCCCCTCGGAGACGAAGGACAGCCGCCTGTGCGCGTAGGTGTGGTCTCCGAGCTCGTGGCCTGCGTCGACGATCCGCTGCAGGAGCTCAGGGTACTCATCGCATTCCCCGCCGCCGGCGGCATCGAGCGGACGTCGCGGGCGCTACAATGTTGGATGCGCATGACCGCAGCTCATGCCGAGACACGCGAGCCGCAACGGGGAGGGGCGAGATGAGACTCGAGTGCCCTGCCTGCGTCGTGCGCGACTGGACGCCGAGCGACAAAGGCGCTCTCGTGCGCTTCGCCGACGACCGCTCCATCTGGCGCGACCTCACGCACATGTTCCCGAATCCCTTCACCGACGCCGACCCGGACGCCTGGTTCGCCTGCCTCGCCGACATGCGCGAGCCGACGTACTGGGCGATCGAGGTCGAAGGTCATGCCGCCGGCGGTATCGGCGTCATTCTCCACGAGGGTGTCTTCTCGCGCTCGGCCGACTTCGGCTACTGGCTGGGCGAGCCCTACTGGGGACGCGGCATCATGACGCAGGCGGCGCGGGCGGTGATCCCGTACGCCATGAGTCACTTCGACCTGTGCCGGCTCGAGGCCACCGTCTTCGCCTGGAACCCCGCCTCCATGCGTGTGCTGGAACACTGCGGCTTCGTCCGGGAGGGCGTCTCCCGGGCCAGCGCGCTCAAGGACGGTGAGCTCATCGACGTGGTGGTCTACGCCCTGGGGCATCGCGGGGACGCCGAGCACGGCGAGTGAAGCGACAGCCGACGATCATCTTCGACCTGGGCGGCGTGCTCGTCGAGAACGTCACGTTGAGCGCGCTCGGCGACCTCCTGCCCGAGGCGACCGGCACCGAGGCCGTCCGCGAGCGGTGGCTCGCCTCCGAGTCGGTCCGCGCCTTCGAGCTCGGGCGCAGCGATCCGGTCGCCTTCGCGACCGACTTCGTCGCCGAGTGGGGCGTCGCTCTCTCCCCGGCAGAGCTCCTCGCCGAGTTCGCCACCTGGCCGCGCGCCCTCTGGCCGGAGTCACTCGATCTGATCGCCGAGCTGCGCGCACATCATCTGGTCGCCTGCCTCAGCAACTGCAACGAGCTCCACTGGGCCAGGTTCCGCGGCTTCGCCGAGCACTTCGACGTGGCGTTCTCGTCGCACCTTCTCGGCCGCATCAAGCCCGATCGCGACGTCTTCGAGACGGTGCTCGTCCGGCTCGCGGTCGAACCGGGCGACGTGTACTACTTCGACGACTCGCCGGCCTGCGTGGACGCCGCCCGCGAGCTCGGCATCCGGGCGTACCGCGCCGAGGGGCCCGACGCGTGCCGCAAGGTGCTGGAGGCGGCAGGGCTGTGCGGGCGCGGGTAGTGCGTCCCGAGAAGCGACGGCGACGAGGTAGACTGACCGGTGCCGTCCCGTCAGATGGGGTGATGGATTGTCGTCGGATCTGGAGTTCGTCGAGTACGTCTGTGATCAGATGCGCGACGCCGGCCGGGTCCGGTCCCGCAAGATGTTCGGCGAGTTCGCCATCTACTGCGACGACAAGGTGGTCGCGCTCGTCTGCGACGACCGGCTGTTCGTGAAGCCGACGCCCGGCGGGAGGGCCTTCATCGGCGAGGTCGTCGAGTCGCCTCCCTATCCGAGTGCCAGGCCCCACTTCCTGATCGAGGACGGGATCGACGATCGGGAGTGGCTGAGCAGGCTCATTCAGCTGACCGCACACGAGCTCCCGACGCCCAAGCCCAGGAAGCCGAGGTCCAAGTAGGACCGCGACCCGGTCGCCCACACCGCGGTGAGGACCGGCGACGAAGCGGAGGCGCCATGCCCGGACTCAACGACAAGACCAACGAAGCGCGGATCGAGGCGGCCGTCGATGCTCTGGTCCAGAGCTGGCCGGACGTCGCCATCGGCAAGATGTTCGGGTCGCGCTCATATCGGGCCAAGGGCGTGCTGTTCGCGATGATTGGCGGCGACGGTCTCATACTGACCAAGCTGGATCCGCAGCAGCGTGCCGCCGCATCGGACGTCCACGACGCGCACCCGTTCGTGGGCCGCGGCAAGGAGGTCCCTGCGTGGATCGAGTTCGCCGTGGTCGGCGCCGCGGACCTGGAGCGTCTGGCGACGGTGGTCCGGAGTGCGTACGACAACGCCCTGCGTGAAGCGAGCTAGCCAAACCGACAGGCGGTGGGTATGACGACGGGCAGGTCTGCTGCGGACTCCATCGACGCGTACATCTCGGAGTTCCCCGCCGGGACTCAGGCGGTGCTCGGCGAGCTGCGAGCGCTGATCAAGGCCTCGGCGCCGGATGCGACGGAGACGATCAGTTACGCGATCCCCACGTTCGACCTGAACGGGAAGCACCTCGTGCACTTCGCTGGGTACGCGCGGCATGTTGGGCTGTATCCGACCCCGAGCGGGCTCGAGGCGTTCAAAGAGGACCTGAAGCCCTACAAGACCGGCAAGGGCTCGGTCAGGTTCCCTCTCGACCAGCCGCTGCCCGCGGCCCTGATCCGCCGGATCGTCGAGTCCAGAGTCGAGGAGAACGCCGGCAGCGTCTCGGATCGCGGTGAGTGCGGATGATCTCGGCCCGGGAAGCGCTCGAACGCCTGCGCGAGGGCAACGGCCGCTTCGTGTCCGGAAGCGGCGGACGCGGCGCGCTCGACAGCCGGGCGCGCCGCAGCGAGCTGGCGGCAGGCCAGGAGCCGTTCGCCATCGTCCTCGGATGCTCCGACTCGCGGGTGCCGACGGAGATCGTCTTCGACCAGGGCCTTGGCGATCTGTTCGTGATCCGCGTCGCCGGCAACGTCGCCGCCTCTTCTCAGATCGGCAGCATCGAGTTCGCCGCGGTGGGGTTCGGCACGCGTCTGGTGGTGGTGTTGGGACACTCCCGATGCGGGGCGGTCGAGGCCACCGTGGACACGCTTCGGCGACCGCCGGAAGACCCGTCGTGGTATCCGCGCTCCATCGTCGACCGCATCAGGCCGTCTGTGGAGGCCCTGCTGGAGACAGAGCTCAGGCACGACCAGGGAGCCCTGATGCGGCACGCCGTGCGCGCGAACATCCGTGCCTCCGCAGACCGTGTCCGGCGTGGATCGGGAGTCCTCGAGCGGCTCATCCAGGACAATGGACTTCTGGTCGTGGGGGCCGAGTGCTCGCTGGAAACGGGGGTCGTCGACTTCTTCGACGGTGTGTCTCAGGTCGGCTGACGCGACATCGGGCGGGGCGGCGCGACCGGGGGGCGAAGGACAGGTGCACCGCCGCTCCCCGCGGCGACGGCGCCGCCGGGCAAGGCGTTCGCTCGAGCGCCCCCTCGGGGATGAACCAAGCGCGAAGTGACGCACTGCAGCAGCCGCGCGAGGGAGGCAGATCATGACGACGACAGGAACCAGCGGCTCAGGTAGCCGCGAGGACCCGTGGGAGCTGCGCACGCCGAGCGGGTCCTCGGAGTACCGGATGTATCGAGACGAGACTGCCGACCCGCCCGCGCTGGTGTGTGTCGTCGGCAAGACCGTGCTCAAGTACCGGCTCAGCGCGATAGAGGACTTGCACGCGATGCTCGGAGCGCACGGCGACTGGGTGCCGCTCGGCAGCGCCGACGAACAGAAGCCTGCTGCCGAGGGCACCGTCGAGGCGTGGGGCCGATCGGCCGACAACCCGGTCGGCGGCTGGTACGGTTTGAAGAAGGGCCTTCGCGGCCGCTTCGGGATGTACCTGCCGCCGCTGCTCGAGAGCCTTGGACTCGCCGAGGTCGAGCACAACGCACGCAACAATCGTATGCGGGCGCTCTGACCGTCTCCGTCGACGCCGCGAGGGCGATGGCGCGCGAGGAGGGCGCGGCGTTCGCCGACGTGCACCGCGGCTCCAAGGACTTCGGCCGCGGACCGGCTCCGAAGGTATGATGGTCTTCGGAGTGCGGCGGGTGGGATCGATCGCGGGTCCGTTGCTCGTCGCTGCTGTGAGCGGAGGCAGGAATGGGTCGATGGTGAGCAGGTCTGTCACCGACCGGCGCGACGAGTCGTTCTCAGAATGGGGCTCCAGACTGGCCCTGAGCCCCGTGTCTGTGCGACTCGTGCTTTCGCTCTTGCTCCTCAGCCTCACAGCCGCCGTCGACTACGTGACCGGCTCGGAGATCAGCTGCTCCGTCTTCTACGTCGCGCCCGTGGCCTTCGCGGGCGCGCTCGTGTCGCGTCGGGCGGGCGCCGCGCTGGCCGTCGCCAGCGCCGTCCTGTGGACGTACTTCGAGATCACGACGGGACGCGGCTTCTCGGCAGCCTGGATCCCGTACTGGAACGGCGGGGTCCGGCTTGCGTTCTTCCTGATCATCAACGAACTCATGGGCCGTCTCCGGCGCGCACACATGCGCGAGCGCGAGCTGGCCCGAACGGATGCGCTCACTGGGATCGCGAACGCGCGCGTCTTCGAGGAGCACGTCGACCGAGCCATGGCCCAGAGCCGCCGCAGCGCGCGCGCTTTCACCGTTGCCTACATCGACCTGGACCGGTTCAAGGCCGTCAACGACGAGTATGGTCACGCCGAGGGCGATCGAGTGCTGCGAACGGTCTCCGCTCTGATACGGGACGCGGCGCGCGCGACTGACGTGGTGGCCCGCCTGGGGGGAGACGAGTTCGGCATTCTCATGCCCGACACGGATGCCGAGCAGGGCCGCGTGCCGCTGGAGCGCATCGGCGCCGCGATCGGCGCGGACGCGGGGAGTCGCTGGGGGGTAGGGGCGACGATCGGCGCCGTGACCTTCGGCGAGCCGCCGGAGACCGCCGACTACGCCGTGCGTCAGGCGGACGCCCTCATGTTCAGAGGCAAGGCAGAGGGACGCGGGAGCATCCTGCAGGCGACGTGGCCGGGCGTCGAGGAGGCATGAACGAGCACGACAAGATGCTCGGCGGCCGACTCTACGACCCGTTCGATCCCGAGCTTGTGAGCGCTCGCGCCGAGGCGCGACGGTCGACCCGGCGTCTCGGCGATCTCGACCCGGCAGACAGCGACGGCCAGCGCCGGCTGCTGCAGGAGCTGTTCGCTGCGATCGGGGTCGGTTCGGTCGTGGTCGCTCCGTTGCACTGCGACTACGGAGCCCAGATCCGTCTCGGCGCCCGGGTGTTCGTCAACGCCGGGTGCACGTTTCTCGACGCGGCCCCGATCACGCTCGCCGACGACGTGCAACTCGGACCCTGTGTGCAACTGCTGACCTCCGATCACCCTCGTGACGCGCGCGAGCGAGCGGCCGGCCTCGAGTCGGCGGCCCCCATCACCGTCGGCGCGAGAGCCTGGCTCGGGGGAGGCGTCATCGTGCTCCCGGGGGTGGAGATCGGCCCCGACGTCATAGTCGGGGCGGGCAGCGTGGTGACGAGCTCGCTCGAGCCCGGTGTGACCGCGGCCGGCAACCCGTGCCGGGTCGTCTCCCGGCGCTGACGGTCGTTGTCGCCTGCCTGGTCGTCAGCTCGGCCCTGCTCGTCACACTGCCGTGGGCGCTTGTCGAGCGAGCGCGGAGGAGGCAGCATGGCGACTGGTCTGCGACGCAGGCCGGGTGAGACGGCGGCGCCGGCCGCACACGCGCGGCCGTCAGGCGACGCGGGGACGAGGGCATGACCGCAGCGCCGAAGTCGCCCGCCGGCGTCTTCTCGACTTGGCTTCGTCGCACGCGGCTCGCCCACATCGAGGACACGGGCGTCGACGTGCCGTGCGGCGGGTGTACCGCCTGCTGCACGTCCTCCTACTTCATCCACATCAGACCCGACGAGACCCAGACTCTCGCCCGGATCCCCGCCGAGCTCCTCTTCGCGGCCCCCGGCATGCCGGCCGGCCACATGGTGCTTGGGTACGACGAGCACGGCCGCTGCCCGATGCTGAGCGCAGGTCGTTGCTCGATCTACGAGGATCGCCCGCTCACCTGCCGTACCTACGACTGCCGGGTGTTCGCCGCGGCGGGGATCGACGCGGACAGGCCGCTCATCACCGAACGCGCCCGACACTGGGCGTTCGAGTTCCGCACGAAGGCCGATCGCGAGAGACGCTCCGCGGTGCGGGCCGCCGCGCGGTTCTTGCGGCGGCACGAGGAGTGTTTCCGCGGGGGAGCGCAGGCCGACAACCCGGCGCACGTGGCCGTTCTGGCGGTCAAAGTCCACGACGTCTTCTTCGAGCGCGGAGACGCGCTCGGCCGGGCCGGGCGCGTGCCGACCGATGACGAGATCGCCGCGGCGGTCGTCGCCGCCGGCGAGAAGTTCGAGGCCGAGCGCGGGACGTGCGGTTCGTAGCGCCATCGCCGGGGCAGAACAAACGGCACCATGACGAAGTCAGACCGCAACGCGCTCGCCGTCTTCCCGATCGTCGTGCTGGTCGGAGCCGCGGTGGCAGTGGCCGGGAGCCGGGGCGGCGCCTCGGTCGGCGGCGTACCCGTCTTCGCACTTGGAGTTGGGCTGGCCTTCACGATCCAGTGGCTGGCGTTCGTCCCGGCCTACCTGCTGCAGGACGAGGGCTTCTACGACCTCACCGGCAGCCTCACGTACATCTCTGTGACGATCCTCGCGGTCGCCCTCTCGCCGGAGGTCGGCGGCCGCTCGATCCTGCTGCTCGCTTTGGTCGTGGTCTGGGCGGCTCGGCTCGGCTTCTACCTCTTCCGCCGCATCCGCGGGGCGGGCAAGGACGAGCGCTTCGATCGGATCAAGCCGTCGTTCGTCCGCTTCCTCAACGCCTGGACTCTGCAGGGACTGTGGGTGAGCCTGACCCTGGCCGCCGCGCTCGCCGCCGTCACCACCACCGTGCGCAAGGATCTCGGTGTCGTCGCGCTCATCGGGGTCGTGGTCTGGGCCGCCGGGTTCGGCATCGAGGCGGCGGCCGACCGCCAGAAGAGCCGCTTCAGGGCGGAGCCGGCGAACAAGGGCCGCTTCATCAGCAGCGGGCTGTGGGCATGGTCGCGCCACCCCAACTACTTCGGCGAGATCACGCTGTGGGTCGGGGTGGCGCTCGTCGCCGTGCCGGTCCTGCAGGGCTGGCAGTGGGTGACGCTCGTGTCGCCGCTGTTCGTCGCCCTGCTGCTGACCCGCATCAGCGGTGTGCCCCCGCTCGAGAAGCGGGCCGACCAGAAGTGGGGCGGCCAGGAGGACTACGAGGCCTACAAGGCGCGCACCCCGGTGCTGGTGCCGCTGCCGCCGGCGCGCAGGCGAGGCAACAATAAGGGTCACGTCGAGGCTTAGACTCCTCGTCGCAGTCGGTCCCCCGGCGCACGCGCCCGTCACTAGGACTAGGCCGAGAGAAGGAGGCAGCCGTGGCTGAGCTGAAGACGAGACCGAGGGCGGCGAGCGTCCAGGCGTTCATCGAGGGTGTCGCCGACGAGTCCCGCCGCAAGGATTGTGAGGCCGTGCTCGAGATCATGCGGCGCGTCAGCGGGAGCGAGCCGCAGATGTGGGGCGCAAGCATCGTCGGGTTCGGCAGCTACCACTACACGTACGCCAGCGGTCGCGAAGGCGACTGGTTCCTGACCGGCTTCTCGCCTCGCAAGAGGGACCTCACCCTCTACATCATGCCGGGCTTCGAGGGCCACGAGGACCTGCTGGCGCGACTGGGACCCCACAAGACGGGCAAGTCCTGCCTCTACGTGAAACGGCTCGCGGACCTCGACGTCGGCGTGCTGGAGGCGCTGGTCGTCGCGTCGGTCGCGCAGATGCGCGTGGCGCACGCCTGACGGCGTCCGGAGCGGGGAGGAGAGGGCTTGCCATGCTGAGGTGTGTCTGCCCGCTCTTCGTCGTCGACGACATCGCCGTCTCGCGCCGGTTCTACGAGGGCGGCTTCTCGATCCATCCGGCGCGCGAGCAGCCGTGGGGGCAACGCGTGACGGACCTCGTCGAGAAGCCCCTCGACGTCCGCCGGCCCGCCTCGAGCGCGCCGCTGCGCGCACGAACCCCGTACATCTCGTAGACTTGCGGCCGGTCCGCGGCGGCACGTACGCCCACGACCATGACGGTACGGGTGACGACGTCCACGAGGTGACGAATGGCTGAGCACGCCACGCAGCGAGAGGCGGTCGGGCGGCAGGCGATGCCCGACGAGAACGGGTTCTTCGGAGAGTACGGCGGGCAGTACCTGCCGCCCCAACTCGAGGCGCCGTTCGCCGAGATCGTGAAGGCGTACCACGAGATCGAGAACGACGCGGCGTTCATCGCTGAGCTGCGCTCCCTCCGCAAGCACTTCCAGGGCCGGCCGACGCCGGTCTACCACGCGCGGACCCTCTCGCTCGCCAATGGCGGCGCACACATCTACCTCAAGCGCGAAGACCTGAACCACACCGGCGCCCACAAGCTGAACCACTGCATGGGGGAGGGGCTTCTTGCGAAGTACATGGGCAAGAAGCGCCTCATCGCCGAGACGGGCGCCGGCCAGCACGGCGTCGCTCTCGCGACCGCGGCCGCCCACTTCGGCCTCGAGTGCGAGATCCACATGGGCGAGGTCGACATCGAGAAGCAGGCGCCCAACGTCAGCCGCATGAAGCTGCTGGGCGCCACCGTGGTCCCCGTGTCGCGCGGTCTCAGGACACTGAAGGAGGCCGTCGACTCGGCCTTCGACGCCTATCTCGCGGACTACGAGGACTCGATCTACTGCATCGGCTCGGTCGTCGGCCCGCATCCCTTCCCGCTCATGGTCCGCGACTTCCAGCGCATCGTGGGCATCGAGGCGCGCGAGCAGTTCGCCGAGATGACCGGCGGCCTTCCCGACGTCGTCGAAGCCTGCGTCGGCGGCGGGTCCAACGCGATCGGCCTCTTCTCGGCCTTCTTGGACGACCCGGTCGAGCTCATCGGCGTCGAGCCGCTGGGGCGCGGCGAGGCCGTCGGTGACCACGCCGCGACCATGACGTACGGCCGCGAGGGCATCATCCACGGCTTCAAGTGCTATCTGCTGCAGAACGAGGACGGCTCGCCGGCGCCCGTCTACTCCTGCGCCAGCGGTCTGGACTACCCGGGCGTGGGTCCCGAGCACAGCCATCTCAAGGACAGCGGCCGCGTCGAGTACGTGACCTGCTCAGACGATGGTGCCCGTGACGCCTTCTTCAAGCTGAGCCGGCTCGAGGGCCTGATCCCGGCGCTCGAGAGCGCGCACGCGGTCGCCCACGCCCTGGTCAAGGCACGCGAGATGAAGACCGGCACGATCCTCGTCAACCTGAGCGGCCGCGGCGACAAGGACCTCGACTACGTCATCGAGCACTGGGGGATCGGGGACGACGGCGCGGACGACTGAGCGCGGCGCGGCGAGCCCTCGTCAGAGCCCGCGCGCCCTGACGTACTCGTCGACGTCGACGTTGTAGCGGATATCCTCGGCCTCGAAGTACGCCCACGGCTTGCCCTGGTCGAGCCAGGTCGCCGTGCCGACCGCCGGTGAACCCGCGGCGCCGATGGTCCTCTCGCCCTCGTGGGCGGCGATCCAGAGGATCTTCTCGCTGCTCTTCGAGTCCCGGTAGCGCATCGCCTCGAGCGACGTGATCTTGTGGGTCTCGGGGTCGAAGCGCACGACGAAGCTGTCGGTGGCCTCGGCGCCGAGCGGCACGATCAGGACGGCCGAGGCGTCGTCGATCGGCTCCCAGCGGATGCGCGGGTCGGTCACGAGCACCGACGGCGCCGCCGTCGCGAGCTCGGCCCACATGCCGATGTTGGCCGCCTCGTCGAGCTTGGGTCCCTCATCCTTCATCCAGGGCAGTTCCATGCGCGCCTTGCCGTCGATGTAGCGTTCGTTGACCTTGAAGAACGGGATGCCGAACCACGTGCACTCGATGTAGTGCCGGTAGCTCTTGCCCGCGTCATGGGTGAAGCGGTAGCGCGCCGGCAGCCACACGCCGAACGGCCGCAGCTTGCCGCGCCCCGTGACCACCACCGAGCGCACGACGGGGACCGAGTCGCCGTAGGCGGCGCGGTAGAAGCGCTCGACCGGCGCGGGCAGGCCCTCAGGCAGGGGGGCGGTCTCCGTCGTGCCCGACTGCTCCGGGAAGTCCTCGAAGGGCGCCGGTCTGACCCGGAGGCCGACCCACCCGACGGCAAGCAGTGCGACGATCATCGTGGCTACGATCACCATCGTCTTCCTCGCTCTCATTGCGTTCCTCCTCGACGGCGCGCACCCGGCGCGACCCGCCGGCGAGTATGCGAGCGAACGCCGCGGGTTGTCAATCGCGTCCGGCGGTACCCGCAGGTGATGACCCGTCGGCCGAGAAGAGAGCCGAATACGGGCAGAGGCCGCAGAGGTGACGAGCAAAGGAGTACGCGATGGAAACCAAAGGCTTTGTCGGGATGCTGTTCGATCTGTCGTTCTCGGAGTTCGTGACGACGCGCGTCATCAAGGTCGTCTACGTCATCGGCATCGTGCTCTCCGGGATCTACGCACTGGGGTTCATCGTCGCCGGGTTCAGCCAGGGCACCGCGGTCGGCATCATTCTCCTCCTCCTGTCGCCGCTCGTCTTCCTTCTGGGCGTGCTCTGGACCCGGATATGGTGTGAGCTGATCATGGTGTTCTTCCGCATCGCTGAGAACACGACCCGGATGGCGGAGCAGGGCAGGTCCTGACCCGGAGCGTCACGCGGGGAGAACGATGCCGGGAGCGATGTTCAGGTGGACCGCGCCGGTGTTCGCGCACGTCGGTTCGCGCTGGGGTGTCGGCGACGCCGACGCGCTCGCCGCATGGCTTGAGCCGTACGTTCCGCCTGAGGGCCGCCTGCTCGATCTCGGCGGGGGCACCGGCGCGCTCGCTGCCCTGCTGGCGGTGAGGATGGCCTGCTCGGTGACCGTTCTGGACGCGAGCCCCCACATGCTGCGCCACGCCGAGGGTCTCCAGGGCGTGACGCCCGTCGGGGGCGACGCCGGGGCGATGCCGTTCCCCGACGCGCGCTTCGACGCCGTGCTGGTCTGCGACGCCTTCCATCACTTCACGGGCGCGCAGGCAGCGGCGCGCGAGATGGCGCGTGTCGTGCGGCCGGGGGGAGGCGTCGTGATCCTCGAGCCCGATCCGCGACGGCGGGTCGTCCGCGTGATCGCCGCCGTGGAGCGTCTCGTGGGCGAGCCGGGGGGCTTCCTCGAGCCGCGCGCTCTCGAGGATCTCATGAGGAGCGTCGGGATCGCGGGAGACTCCCGGCCGCAGGGCAAGGCGTCGTACGCCTTCGTGGGGAGCGTCACGAGCGACGGGTCCCCGACGCAGGGGCGAGCGTGATGACGGAATGGAGGGCGGTCGTGCCGCGATACCGGCACGCGCTGCCGCAGATGAGCGGAGGCCTGTTCCTGACGGATGGCGGCATCGAGACCAGCATGATCGCCCACGAGGGGCTGGATCTGCCGGAGTTCGCCGTCTTCCCGCTGCTCGCGACGCCGGAGGGTGAGGCGGCGCTGCGCAGGTACTTCCGCGGGTACGCCGAGATCGCGCGGCGCTCCGGTGCCGGACTGGTCCTCGAGAGCGCGACGTGGCGGGCCAGCGCGGACTGGGGGGCGAGGCTCGGCTTCGGGCGCGAGATGCTGAGGGACGTGAACCTGAAGGCGATCCGGCTCCTCGAGGACGTACGCGACGAGGACGACAACGTGAGGACCCAGGTCGTGATCAGCGGGTGCCTGGGTCCTCGCGGCGGCGGGTACGACCCGGCCTCGGCGATGTCCGAGAAGGAGGCCGAGGCCTACCACCGTGAGCAGATCGAGACCTTCGCCGCCGCCGCCGCCGACATGATCGGCGCCCTGACCATCGACAACGCCGAGGAGGCGGTGGGTATCGCCCGCGCCGGCCAGACGGCGGGGATGCCGGTCGCGATCTCGTTCACCGTCGAGACCGACGGCCGCTTGGCGACCGGCCAGTCGCTGAAGGCGGCCGTCATGCAGGTCGACGAGGCCACCTCCGCGTATCCGAGCTACTACATGATCAACTGCGCACACCCGAGCCACTTCGAGGCCGTTCTCGCCGAGGGCGGGCCGTGGGTCGAGAGGATCAGAGGCCTGCGGGCCAATGCCTCGCGCCTGAGCCACGCGGAGCTCGACGCCCTGCCGGCGCCCGACTCCGGCGACCCGCAGGAACTTGGGCGTGAGTACGCGCGGCTCAAGCGGGGGCTGCCGCGGCTCAATGTCTTCGGCGGCTGCTGCGGCACCGACCAGCGTCATCTCGAGCACATCGCCGCGGCCTGCGCGCCGCTCTTCGCGGACGGCGGATGAGGAGTAGGGCGCGACCTCACGTTGCCGCATCCCAGCCGAGACAGTAGAGTTCACCCTTCCTGAGTGCACCCGGCCCAAAGGGCCGTCCAGAGGAGGGACATCACATGTACTACGAGAAGGACGCCGACCTCAGCCTGCTCGCCGCCAAGACCGTCGCCGTCATCGGCTTCGGCAGCCAGGGTCACGCCCACGCGCAGAACCTGCGCGACTCCGGCGTCGCCGTGGTCGTCAGCGACGTGCCGGGCACGCCGAACGCGGAGCGGGCCGAGAAGGCCGGCTTCGAGGTGCTGTCGGCCGCCGCGGCGACGAAGCGCGCCGACGCCATCATGATGCTGGTCCCCGACGAGACGCAGGCGGTCGTCTACAAGAACGACGTCGCGCCGAACCTCAAGGACGGCGCGATGCTGATGTTCGCGCACGGCTTCAACATCCACTTCGGACAGATCGTGCCGCCCAAGACGGTCGACGTCACGATGGTCGCGCCCAAGGGCCCCGGCCACCTGGTGCGCCGCCAGTTCGAGGAGGGCAAGGGCGTGCCGGTGCTGATCGCCGTCCATCAGGACGCGACCGGCAAGGCGCACGACCTCGCGCTGGCCTACGCCAGCGGCATCGGCGGCTTGCGCGCCGGCGGCCTCGAGACGACGTTCTCCGAGGAGACCGAGACCGACCTCTTCGGCGAGCAGGCCGTGCTCTGCGGCGGCTGCACCGAGCTGGTCACGGCCGGCTTCGACACGCTCGTCGAGGCGGGCTACCAGCCCGAGATCGCCTACTTCGAGTGCCTCCACGAGCTCAAGCTCATCGTCGACCTGATGTGGGAGAAGGGCATCGCCGGCATGCGCTACTCGATCAGCGACACGGCCGAGTACGGCGACCTGACGCGCGGCCCGCGCATCATCGACGAGAACGTGCGCGAGACCATGCGCGAGCTGCTCTCCGAGATCCAGAGCGGCGAGTTCGCGCGCGAGTGGATCCTCGAGAACCAGGCCAACCGCCCGGTCTTCAACGCGCTTCGGCGGCGCGGCAAGGAGCACCTCGTCGAGCAGGTCGGCAAGGAGCTCCGCGGCATGATGAGCTGGATCGACGAGGGCGGGCTCGACATCGACGAGTAGCCCGCCCGCCGGGTGTCGCGACGGGGGCCGCGAGGAGCGTCTGACGCTCCTCGCGGCCCCCGTCGCTTTCGCGCCACCCGCGGGCACGACGGCCGTCCGGGCCGCCACCCGCGTGCGCGACGGGCCGTCCGCGCCGCCGCTCGCATGCAGGTGGATGATGGGGCGGACGGGATCGAAAGATGACTGGACAGCGCGACGCCGCTCGTCTACCCTTCGGGCCATGCGGAGCCTTCAGCATCGCCCGTCGTGACGGCTGGTGCGGGCGGGCCGGCGCAGCCGGCCCGCCCGCACCAGCCGGCTCCGCCCTTCCCTTGCACCAGCCGACGACCGGCCCTGCGCGCGACCGCTCTCGAGAGCCCGTCGCGCGCGACGTCATGGACGACCCATTCTGAGCCTGCGTCCCGCCTGCTCGCGGCTCTCTGCAGGCCTGTGCGCCGCCTGCTGGCGGTCCTCTTCGATCCCGAGACGCGCCTGCGCCAAGCTCGCCTGCAGCCTCGCCTGACGGTGGCGCGATCGCACCTCCCGCGCAGTGGCCCTCCGGCGGTCACACGAACGACTGTTCAGTGTTTGTGCAATGCGTCACATGTACCTAGAATGGCCGCTCTGCACCTCCGAGCATCTGGCCCGTCGCCCTCATCGGGCGCGGCCTCAAGGACCGAAGAAAGGACGCCGCCATGCTGAAGCGCTTCCTCCTCACCCCGGGGCCGACTCCCGTGCCGCCCGAGGTGCTCTCGGCTCTCAGCGAGCCCGTCATCCACCACCGCGCCCCCCGCTTCACCGAGATCCTCGAAGAGGTCGTGGCCGGTCTCAAGCACGTGTACCAGACGGAGAACGACGTGCTCGTCTTCGCCTCGTCCGGGACCGGCGCCATGGAGTCGGCCGTCGTCAACGTCGTGAACCCCGGCGACACCGTCATCGTCATCTCGGTCGGCAACTTCGGCGAGCGCTGGCTGAAGCTCACCCGCCAGTGGGGAGCCGAGGTCGTGTCCCTCGAGTACGAGTGGGGCACGAAGGCCGATCCCGCCGACCTCGCGCGGGCGCTCGCCGAGCACCCCGACGCCAAGGCCGTGTACGTCCAGTTCTCGGAGACCTCGACCGGCGTCGTCAACGACATCCGCGCGATGGGTGAGCTCGTGTCGAAGACGCCGGCGATCCTCGTCGTCGACGCCATCTCCGGCCTCGGCGCCACCGACCTCAAGACCGACGCCTGGGGCGTCGACGTCTGCATCGCCGGCTCGCAGAAGGCGCTGATGGTCCCGCCCGGCCTCGCCTACGTGGCCGTCTCCGACAAAGCATGGGCGGTGGTGGATGCGGCGACGCAGCCCCGCTTCTACTTCGACTGGGTCGCGGCCCGCAAGAAGATGACCGGCGGCTCCGCCCAGACGCCGTACACGCCGGCGGTCTCGCTCATGGTGGCGCAGAACGCGGCCATCCGGCTCATTCGCGAGGAGGGGCTCGAGAACGTCTTCGCGCGGCACCGCGTGCTCGGCCGCGCCTGCAAGGAGGGCGTCAAGGCCCTCGGCATCGAGCTCTTCGGCCCCGACGATCCCGAGGCCAACTCGGTCACGGCCTGCAAGGTGCCCGCCGGCGTCGACGGCGGCGGGATCACGAAGCTCGCGCGCGACAAGTACGGCGTCTGGCTCGCCGGAGGGCAGGGCAAGCTCAAGGGTCAGATCTTCCGCTTCGGGCACTGCGGCTACTTCGGCGCGAGCGACATCCTCGTCGGTCTCGGCGTCGTCGAGATGGTCCTCGCGGAACTCGGCTACGACGTCGCCTTCGGGGCCGGCGTCGGGGCCGCCGAGCAGGTGCTCATGAAGAGTCCGGTCCAGGTCTGAGGGGAGACGGCGATGGCGAAGCAGAAGAAGGTCCTCGTCAAGGAGAAGCTCGCCCCCGAGGGTATCGCGTACCTCGAGGAGCAGGGGTTCACCGTCGACGTCGGCACCGAGTGGGACGCCGCCGAGCTGCTGGCGCGCATCCCCGAGTACCACGGCCTGATCATCCGCTCGGCGACGAAGGTGACCGCCGAGGTCATCCAGGCCGCCGCGAAGCTCGAGGTCGTGGGCCGCGCCGGCGTGGGCGTCGACAACGTCGACGTGAAAGAGGCGACAAAGCGTGGCGTCATCGTGGTCAACGCTCCGCAGAGCAACGTGCTCACCGCGGCCGAACACACGATCGCGCTCATCATGGCCTGCGCCCGCTCGATCCCGCAGGCCCACTGCGATCTCAAGGCCGGTCGCTGGGAGAAGTCGAAGTGGGGCAAGGGCGGCGTCGAGCTCCAGGACAAGGTGCTCGGCATCATCGGCCTCGGGCGCATCGGCTTCCTCGTGGCCGAGCGCGCTCGCGGCCTCAAGATGCGGGTGCTGGCCTACGACCCGTTCGTGCCGGCCGAGCGCTTCCACGAGCTCGGGCTCGAGCGCGCCGACACGCCCGAGCACGTCTACCGCGAGGCCGACTTCATCACCGTGCACCTGCCGAAGAACGCCGAGACGCTGGGGTTCATCGGCGACGACGCCTTCGCCGCGATGAAGGACGGCGTGCGCGTCGTCAACGTCGCGCGCGGCGGTATCATCGACGAGGCGGCCTGGGCGCGCGCCGTCGAGAGCGGCAGGGTGGCGGCCTCGGCGGTCGACGTGTACCCGACCGAGCCGACCACCGAGAGCCCGCTCTTCAAGTACGACAGCGTCATCTGCACACCGCACCTGGGCGCCTCCACGAAGGAGGCCCAGCTCCGCGCCGGCACCATCATCGCCGAGCAGGTCGCGGCCGTGCTCAAGGGCGAGTTCGCGAGCAACGCCGTCAACGTGCCGCTGGCGCCGGGCGAAGATGCCGACGAGCTCATGCCGTTCCTCTCGCTTTGCGCCGACCTCGGCAAGCTCATCGTGCAGCTCGCCGACGGGACCGTCGACGCCTTCGAGGTGGCCTACGAGGGCGCGATCGCGCGCTACGACACCCGCATCCTGACGTTGGGCGTCATGCAGGGTCTCCTCGCCGACAAGGTCGACGGTCCGGTGAACTTCGTCAACGTCTCCGCCATCGCCGACGAGCGCGGCTTGACGGTGCGCGAGACCCGGGACCCCGCGGTCGCCGACTTCCTGAACCTCATCACGGTGACGACGCACGACGCCCAGGGCAGGCTTTCCCTGGCCGGGACCACGCTCGGGCCGAAGGACCGCCCGCGGCTCGTCCAGGTGTACGGGCACGACGTGGACATCGAGCCGGCGCGGCACATGCTCTTCCTGCGGTACGAGGACGTGCCCGGCATGATCGGCCGCATCGGCACGAAGCTCGGCAAGTGGGACGTCAACATCGGTCAGATGTCGGTGGGCCGCGATGTGGCCGAGCGCCGGGCGGTGATGGGCCTGACCCTCGATCAGCCGGTCACGGCCGACCAGCTCCAGGAGCTCATCGGCGCCTGCGGTCTGCACGGCGGCAGGCGCACGAGACTGTAGCGGGATGGGGCGGGGAGCGCGTGGCCGCGCTCCCCGCCCCACACCTCAGCGGTCGTCGCGGCGCAACACCCGACTCACCTCGACGCCCTTCGGCACGGTCAGACCGAGGCCGCGGCGCAAGAGGTTCGACACCGGATCGGGCTTGCGGCCCTCGTCCTCGAGCACCTCGTAGCGCTCGATCGCCGACCGCATGGCGCGCGCGGCGACGAAGCGGAACGGCTCCGGCGGCAGGTAGCTCGGCGGGTCGGAGACGAGCGGCGAGCGCGCGTAGTCATCGTCACGCTCGAGTGTGACCGAGGCCAGCGTGCGCCCGATGAGGTTGCTCGGCGCGACGCCGTTGCCGCCGTAGCCGATGCCGTAGTGGACGTTGCGCCCCCTGCCGAGCGTGCCGACCCAGGGGAAGCCGTGCTGCGTGCGCTCGACCGGCCCACCCCAGCGCCACTCGATCGCCAGATCGCGGGAGGCGGGGAAGAGCTGGCGGAGGTCGGCGACGATGCTCTCCACGTTGGCCCTGTCGTGGAAGTGGCTCGGGATCACGCGGCCGGCGAAGCCCAGCTGACCGCCACCGCGGCCGAAGACGAGCCGGTCGCCGGTGGTGCGCTGCCCGTAGTGGACGGCCGTGCGCCCGTCGGAGAACGGCCTGCCCCTTCGCCAGCCCATCTCGTCGAGGACGGCGGGGGAGGGCGCCGTCGCCACCACGTGCGAAGGGATGACGAAGACGGTGCGTCGCAGCTCGGCGACCTGCGCCATCCACGCGCCGCCGGCGAGGACGACCTTGTCGGCCGTCACGGAGCCGGCGGGGGTCTCGACGACGGCCGGCGCCGTACGGCGCAGCCGGGTCATGGGGCTGGCCTCGAAGACGCGCACGCCGGCGGCGACGGCGAGCCGCCGCAGTCCCTGTGCGAGCAGCGCCGGCTGCACGCCGCCGGCGGTCTTGAGAACGACGCCGCCGAGCGCCCGCGGCGAGCCGCACGCCGCCCGCGCGGCCGCGGCGTCGAGGAGCTCGACGTACCCCGAGGCGCCGTACCGCTCGCGCTCGGCGTTCTCCTCTTCGAAGCGCGCCATCTGGGCCTCGGAGAGTGCGACCGTGACGCCGCCGTCCAGCGTGAGGTCGCAGTCGATGCCGCCCTCGGTGACGGTGCGCGCGATCTCGCTCACGCTCTCCACCGACTGCTCGAGGAGCCAGCGGGCGCGCTCGGCGCCGAACAACCCGACGAGCGCTGGGAGCGCGTCCTGCCAGCCGTTGACCCAGCCGCCGTTGCGCCCGGAGGCGCCGAGCCCGCAGACAAACTGCTCGAGGAGGACGACGTCGGTCGTCGGTGCGAGGCGCTTGACGTACAGCGCCGTCCACAGGCCGGTGAAACCGCCGCCGACGACGCACACCTCCGCCTGGATGGAGTCGGTCAGAGGCATCACCTCCGCCGGAGGCCGCCAGCGTTCGTCACCCCCCGCCCAGTACACGCCCGCGCGAGCGGGGCTCGAGGCTGCTCTCGGCTCGACTGCCATCACGTACACCTCCGGTGCGGCTGTGATCGTCCGGCAGCAAGGCTATCAGCGCCTCGGGCGTCGTCAATCGGGCGGGGGCGGCGGGCTCTGCCGCCCCCACCGCCCTCCTTGCACCGTGCGCGGCCTCGGCATACAATCTCCCGACCATGTGTCGCGGTGTGACAAGCGAGTCCGGCCGGGAGGATCACATTGGGGTACGCGCCCGCGTCCTCGCACTCCTCGGCGGCCTGCTCCTGCTCCCCCCCCGGGGGGATGCGTAGACACCTGCCGGCCACTGCGGCCACCTTTCCATCCGGTACCGACGCACCGATCTTCGCGGCGTCGTCACGCGACGTCTCGGGGGAAGTGAGGCTCTCGTGAGCACCACCCGCCACATCAGGATCTTCGACACCACGCTGCGCGACGGCGAGCAGGCGCCCGGCGCGAGCATGAACCGGGCCGAGAAGCTCGAGGTCGCGCGCCAGCTCGCCAAGCTGCGCGTCGACGTCATCGAGGCCGGGTTCCCTGTCGCCTCGCCCGACGACTTCGACGCGGTCCAGGCGATCGCCGGGGAGGTCGAGGGCGCGCGCGTCTGCGGCCTGGCGCGCGCCATCGAGAAGGACATCCGCGTGTGCTGGGACGCGGTGCGACAGGCCGAGGCGCCGCGCATCCACACGTTCATCAGCACGAGCGCGGTCCATATGAAGTACCAGATCCGCAAGACGCCCGACGAGGTCAAGGCCGACACGCGCGCCATGGTCGCCCTCGCCGTCGAGCTCGCCGGGCAGCGCTCGGAGGCCGACGTCGAGTTCAGCGCCATGGACGCGAGCCGCTCCGAGCCGGAGTTCCTCGCCGAAGTCCTCGGCATCGCCGTCGAGGCCGGGGCGACGACGATCAACATCCCCGACACCGTCGGCTACGCGCAGCCGCTCGAGTTCGGCGACTTCATCCGGCGAGCTCTCTCGCCTCTGTCCGGCGCTGCGCGACGTCACCGTGAGCTGTCACTGCCACGACGACCTCGGTCTCGCGGTCGCGAACTCGCTCGCCGCCGTGCGCGCCGGCGCGACCCAGGTCGAGTGCGCCGTGAACGGCATCGGCGAGCGCGCCGGCAACGCCTCGCTCGAAGAGGTCGTCATGGCGATCCGCACCCGCGGCGACTACTTCGCCGCCGAGACCGGTGTGAAGACTGAGGAGATCGCGCGCACGAGCCGGCTCGTCTCCAACGTCACCGGCTACGTCGTGCAGCCCAACAAGGCGATCGTCGGGCGCAACGCCTTCGCCCACGAGTCCGGTATCCATCAGGACGGCATCCTCAAGGAGGCCTCGACCTTCGAGATCATGCGCGCCGCCGACGTGGGGCTCGCCGAGAGCGATCTCGTGCTCGGCAAGCACAGCGGCCGGCACGCCCTGCGCGCCAAGCTGGCCGATCTCGGCTACGAGCTCTCCGACGCCGAGCTCGACGAGGCCTTCCGCCGTTTCAAGGCGGTGGCGGACAAGAAGAAGGAGGTCACGCTCCTCGATCTGGAGGCGCTCGTCGGCGAAGAGATCCGTGAGCGCCAGGACCTCTTCACGCTGCGCAGCTTCGTCAGCCAGTCCGGGTCGGCCATCATCCCGACCTCGCAGGTCGAGGTCGAGGTGCGGGGCCGCGTGCGCCGCGGCAAGAGCTTCTCCAACGGCACCGTCGAGTCGGTCTTCAAGGCGATCGACAACGCCGTCGGCATGAAGGGCAGTCTCGCCGACTACCAGGTGCGCGCCATCTCCGAGGGCAAGGACGCGCTCGCCGAGGTGCGCGTGGCCGTGACCGTCGACGATGAGACGTACAACGGGCAGGCGGTGAGCTTCGACGTGATGGAGGCATCGGCCAAGGCCTACGTGAGGGCGATGAACAACGCCGCCGGCGCTCAGGGGCGGGAGCGCCTGCAGGCGCGCGCGGCGACGACGGCGAAAGGGCACTGATGGGACGCACGATCACCGAGAAGATCCTGGCCCGGGCGGCCGGCCGGGGCGAGGTCGCGGCCGGCGACATCGTCGAGGCGCGGGTCGACCTCGCCCTGGCGAACGACATCACGGCGCCGCTCGCCATGGACGAGTTCGAGAAGGCCGGGTTCACGAAGGTCTTCGACCCGGCCCGCATCGCCCTCGTGCCCGATCACTTCACGCCCAACAAGGACATCAAGACGGCGGGCCAGGTGAAGCGCATGCGCGAGTTCGCCCGCCGTCACGGCATCGGGCGCTTCTTCGAGACCGGCCGCGCCGGCATCGAGCACGTGATCCTGCCCGACATGGGCCTCGTCGCGCCGGGCGACCTCGTGATCGGCGCCGACTCGCACACCTGCACCTACGGCGCCGTGGCCGCCTTCTCGACGGGCGTCGGCTCGACCGACTTCGCCGCCGCCATGGCGTGGGGCAGAGTGTGGCTGCGGGTCCCCGAGACCGTCAGGTTCGTGTACCGCGGCCGGCCCGGCCGGTACGTCGGGGGCAAGGACCTGATCCTCCACACGATCGGCCTGATCGGCGTCGACGGGGCGCTGTACAGGGCGATGGAGTTCACCGGCGAGGCCGTCGAGACGCTCTCGATGGACGGCCGTTTCACGATGTGCAACATGGCGATCGAGGCCGGCGGCAAGAGCGGCATCGTCGGCGTTCGACGCGGCGACGCGGGGCTACCTCGAGAGCCGCCCCGAGGGTAGCCGCGCGCGGATGGCCGGCGAGGTCTTCGCGAGCGACGCGGACGCCGCCTACGCGGAGGTCGTCGAGATCGACGCGACCGCCGTGCCGCCGACCGTCTCGAAGCCGCACCTGCCGTCGAACACCGCCGCCGCCGAGGATCTCGCCGACGTGCGCATCGACCAGGTGATCGTCGGCTCCTGCACGAACGGTCGCCTCGCCGACCTGCGGCAGGCCGCCGAGGTGCTGCGCGGACGCGCCGTCCACCCGGACGTGCGCCTCATCATCCTGCCCGGTTCGCAGGAGGTCTTCCTGGCCGCGAGCCGCGACGGCACCATGCAGGCGCTGGTCGAGGCCGGCGCCGCCTTCTCGACGCCGACCTGCGGCGCCTGTCTCGGCGGGCACATGGGAGTGCTGGCCGCCGGCGAGCGCGCCGTCGCCACCACGAACCGCAACTTCGTCGGGCGCATGGGGCACCCGGAGAGCGAGGTCTACCTCGCCAACCCGTACGTGGCGGCCGCCTCGGCGATCGCCGGCCACATCGCGACACCCGACATGGTCGCGACCGCGACGGCAGGGGGCTGACCGATGATCTTCGAGGGCACCGTCCACAAGTACGGCCGCGACGTCGACACCGACGTCATCATCCCGGCCCGCTACCTCAACACGAGCGACCCGGCCGAGCTCGCCGCTCACTGCATGGAGGACATCGACGCCGCGTTCGTCGACAGGGTCCGGCCGGGCGACATCATCGTCGCCGGCGACAACTTCGGCTGCGGCAGCTCGCGCGAGCACGCGCCGGTGGCGATCAAGGCCGCGGGCGTGAGCTGCGTGGTCGCGGCCTCCTTCGCGCGCATCTTCTACCGCAACGCCTTCAACACGGGGCTGCCGATCGTGGTGTGCCCCGAGGCCGCGCGTGAGGCCGAGGCCGGCGACCGCCTGCGGGTCGACGTGGTCGCCGGCCGCGTCGACAACCTGACCAAGGGCGCGACGTACGAGGCCGACGCCTACCCCGAGTTCATGCGCGCGCTCGTCGAGAGCGACGGGCTGCTGCCCTACGTGCGACGGCGCCTGAGCGAAGAGGGGCCCGCGTGACCGCCGCGCCGGACAGCGCCCGAACGGCGCGCCGCGAACGGACACGGAGACATTGACAGCCCATTCGTGATCGGAGAGAGGAACCATGGGGAGGACGTACAAGATCGCGGTGCTGCCGGGCGATGGCACGGGGCCCGAGGTGGTCGCTGAAGGATTGAAGGTCTTGGAGGCCGCCGCCGCCAAGCACCAGTTCGCGCTCGACCTGACGCACTACGACTTCGGCGGCGAACGCTATATGCGCACCGGGGAGATCCTGCCGGCCTCGGCGGTCGAAGAGCTGAAGGGATTCGACTCGATCTACCTCGGCGCCGTGGGGCACCCGGACGTCGAGCCCGGCATCCTGGAGAAGGGCCTTCTCCTCCGTCTCCGTTTCGAGCTGGACCAGTACATCAACCTGCGTCCCGTGCGCCTCTATCCCGGCGTCGAGACGCCGCTCAAGGACAAGGGCCCGAAGGAGATCGACTACACCGTGGTCCGCGAGAACTCCGGCGACATGTACGCCGGCGGCGGCGGCATCATGATGAAGGACACGCCGCACGAGGTCGCCGTCCAGAACATGCTGTACAGCCGCGCCCAGGTCGACCGCTGCCTGCGCTGGGCGTTCGCCTACGCACGCAAGCACGGCCGCAAGGCGCGCGGCATCGGCCCGGACGACACGCTCGGCCTGGTGGGCAAGACCAACGTGCTGACGTACGTCTACGACCTCTGGTTCCGCCGTTTCAACGAGATCGGCGAGGAGGAGTACCCGGACATCAAGCGCGAGTACTACCACGTGGACGCCACCTGCATGTGGATGGTCAAGAGCCCCGAGTGGTTCGACGTCCTGGTCACCGGCAACATGTTCGGCGACATCATCACCGACCTGGGCGCCATCACCCAGGGCGGGATGGGCGTCGCGGCCGGGGGCAACATCAACCCCGAGGGCGTCAGCATGTTCGAGCCCATCGGCGGCTCGGCGCCCAAGTACACGGGCCTGGGCGTGATCAACCCCATCGCGGCCATCGTGGCCGGCGCGATGATGCTCGATACCCTCGGCGAGAGCCAGGCGGCGCAGGACGTCGAGAGCGCCGTGGCCGAGGTCACCGGCACGAAGATGAAGGGCATGGCATCCGGCCGGATGGGCTACTCGACGTCCGAGGTCGGCGACCTCGTGGCCGAGCGCGTCTGACGGTGCAGAAGGCCAAGCTACCTGTTGAATAGCGACTGAAGGCACCGCGCGGAGCGCGCGTGAAGGTCAGGAGGACCGATGCCCATCCCCGAAGTCGACAAGATCTGGATGAACGGCAAGCTCGTCCCGTGGGGCGAGGCGAGGATCCACGTCCTCACGCACGCGCTGCACTACGGCTCCGGCGTCTTCGAGGGCATCCGCGCCTACGCCACCGAGCGCGGCCCCGCCGTCTTCCGCCTGACCGAGCACCTCGAGCGCTTGCGCCGCTCCGCCAAGCTGCACTACATGGAACTGCCGTACACGACGGCCGAGCTCGCCCAGGCGACGAAGGACGTGATCAAGGCCAACGGGCTCGATGCCTGCTACATCCGCCCGATCGCCTACCGGGGGTACGGCGAGATGGGCCTCTACCCGCTGCACGCGCCGGTGGAGACGGCCATCGCGGTGTGGCCGTGGGGCGTCTACCTCGGCGAGGAGGGCGTCAGGCACGGCATCCGCGCCAAGGTCTCGAGCATCCAGAGCCTCGACGCCAACAGCATCACCCCGGCCGCCAAGGCTTGCGGCCAGTACCTCAACAGCAGTCTCGCCAAGATCGAGGCGACGGAGGCGGGCTACGACGAGGCGGTCATGCTGAACCGGCACGGCTACGTCACGCAGGGCTCCGGCGAGAACATCTTCGCCGTGCGTCGCGGGCGCATCGCCACGCCGCCGCTGTCGGCGGGGCTGCTCGAAGGCATCACCCGGGACACCGTGATGCGGATCGCGGCCAGCCTCGGGCGACCGGTCGTCGAGGAGACCCTGACCCGCAGCGACCTGTACGTGGCCGACGAGGTGTTCTTCTGCGGCACGGCCGCCGAGATCGTGCCGATCCGTGAGATCGACGACCACGTGATCGGTGACCCCGGTCCTCTGACGCGAGCCGTGCAGGAGCGCTTCAAGGCCGTGACCGAGGGGCGCGACGAGGAGTTCGCGCACTTGCTCGAGTACGTCGCGGGATAGACCCGCGGCGCCTTGCCCGTCGGGAGGCGGCGATGAGCGAAGCCAGCGTCCAGCTGTACGACACCACGTTGCGCGACGGCATGCAGCAGGAGGGCATGTCCGTCTCGGTCGACGAGAAGGTACGCATCGCCCTGCGGCTCGACGAGATCGGCGTCCACTACATCGAGGGCGGCTTTCCGGCGTCGAACCCAAAGGAGGCCGAGTTCTTTGCGCGCATGGAGCGCGAGCGGCTGACGCACGCGCGGCTCGTCGCCTTCGGGATGACGCGCCGCAAGGGCACGGCGGCCGACGCCGACGAGAACCTGCGCGTGCTCGCCGAGGCCGCTCCCGAGACGGTCGCCATCGTCGGCAAGACGTGGGGCCTCCACCTGACCCGGGTCCTGCACGTCGGCCGCGACGAGAACCTGCGCATGATCGCCGAGAGCGTCGCCTTCCTCGTGCGCCAGGGCAAGCGCGTGGTCTACGACGCCGAGCACTTCTTCGACGCCTATGTCGACGATCCCGGATACGCGCTCGACACCCTGCGCGCCGCGGAGGAGGCCGGCGCCGAGACCCTCTGCCTCTGCGACACCAACGGCGCCGCCCTGCCGCCGCTCGTGGCCGGCGCCGTCGCCGCGGTGACCGGCGCTCTCGGCGCGACGGTCGGCGTGCACATCCACAACGACAGCGGCTGCGCCGTCGCCGACAGTCTGGTCGCCGTCGAGGCCGGTGCGCGCCAGGTGCAGGGCACGATCAACGGCTACGGCGAGCGCTGCGGCAACGCGGACCTCGTTTCGATCATCCCGGCTCTGCAGCTGAAGATGGGCCACCAGGTCCTCGACGCCGCCCAGCTCGAGCGGCTCACCGAGACCGCCCACTTCGTGGCCGACATCTGCAACATGACGGTCTCGGCGCACGCGCCGTACGTGGGGCGGGCGGCCTTCGCCCACAAGGGCGGTCTGCACGTCGCCGCGATCCGCGACACGCCGCGGACCTTCGAGCACGTCGAGCCTGCCTGCATCGGCAACGAGCCGCGCGTCCTGCTGTCCGAGCTCTCCGGCAAGAGCGCGATCCTGCGCAAGGTCCAGGACATGGGCCTCCCTCTGGAGGAGGGCGACGAGCGCGTCGCCGGCGTGCTCCGCAGCCTCAAGGAGCGCGAGCATCGCGGCTACCACTACGAGGCCGCCGACGCCTCGCTCGAGCTGCTCGTGCGCGCGGCGCTCGCTCCGCAGGAGCCGCTCTTCAGGCTCGAGAGCTTCCGCGTCATCGTCGAGAAGCGCGAGGACGGGCGCGCCGTCGTCGAGGCGACCATCAAGGTGCACGTCGGCGGCGAGCGCGTGATCAGCACGGCCGAGGGCAACGGCCCGGTGAACGCGCTCGACACGGCGCTGCGGCGCGTGATCGTCGCCAAGTACCCGCACCTCGCCGACATCAAGCTGGTCAACTACAAGGTGCGCATCCTCGACGAGGACAAGGGCACGGGGGCGGTCACCCGGGTGCTCCTCGACGCCAGTGACGGCGAGACCAGCTGGGGCAGCATCGGCGTCTCGGAGAACATCATCGAGGCCAGCTGGGAGGCGCTCGTCGACTCGATCGAGTACGGCATGCTGCGCACCCAGAAGGACACGTGAGGGACGGCGGCGGGGCGGAGGACGCCGCGGCAGGCGCCGATCCCGGCGTCCCGCTCGAGCCCCCCGCCGGCGCCTTCGGCCGCGTCGCCGTCGACGGCGCGCCGCGCGACTGCCGCTTCGCGCGCGGGGTCGTCGTGCTGCTCGACCGGCCGGCGTGGGAGCCGGACGCGGTCGAGACCGGCGAAGCCGCCCTCGACCGCGTCCGGCTGCTGGCGCCCGTCGTGCCCGGCAAGGTGGTCGCCGTCGGCCTCAACTACGCCGCTCACGCGGCCGAGTTCGATCTCGAGACGAGCGCCGAGCCCGTCCTCTTCCTGAAGCCGCCGACGGCCGTGATCGGGCCGGGCGAGCCCATCTTCCTCCCGGCCCGCTCGACGCGCGTCGACTACGAGGCCGAGCTCGCCGTCGTGATCGGCCGCCGCTGCCGGGCCGTCGGCCCGGCAGCGGCGGCCGACGCCGTCGCCGGGTACACCTGCGCCAACGATGTCACGGCGCGCGACCTGCAGGCGCTCGACGGTCAGTGGACGAGGGCGAAGAGCTTCGACACCTTCTGCCCCCTCGGGCCTTGGATCGTGCCCGGGCAGCCGCCGTCCGGCGCGCGGGTCGCCGCGCTGCTCGACGGCCGCGTGGCGCAGACGGGCAGCGTGGGGGACATGCTCGTCGCGCCGCTCGAGCTGGTCGCCTTCGTGAGCACCGTCATGACCCTGGAGCCCGGCGATGTCGTGCTGACGGGTACGCCGCCGGGCGTCGGCCCTCTCCGCGACGGGCAGACGGTCGCGGTCGAGGTCGGCGGCGTGGGCCGGCTGACGAACCCGGTCCGCCGCCGGTCGCCGGCGTGACGGCGCGATCCCGTCGCGGGTCCCTCCGAGGTGCTAGAATCTGACACCGTCGATGGCCCCTTTCGTTCATCTCCACGTTCATAGTGAGTACTCGCTGCTCGACGGGGCCTGTCGTATCCCGGCCCTGCTCCAGCGCACTCGCGAGCTCGGCATGGGCGCGGTCGCGCTGACCGACCACGGCACGCTCGGCGGCGTCGTCAAGTTCTACCGGGCCGCGACCGAAGGCGATCACGGTGTCAAGCCGATCATCGGCCTCGAGCTCTACGTGGTGAACGATCGCCGCGCTCGCAGCGGCGTGAAGGAGCGCTACCACCACCTCACTCTGTTGGCCGCCGACAACGAGGGCTATCGCAACCTGGTCGATCTCTCGACCCTCGCATATCTCGAGGGCTACTACTACAAGCCGCGGGCCGACTGGGAGCTGCTCGAGCGGCACCATGCCGGCCTCATCTGCCTGACCGGCTGCATGAGCGGTCGCATCCCGGTCGCCTTGCGGGAGGGGAGGGAGGAGGACGCGCGAGCGGAGCTCGCGCGTCTCGTCGACCTCTTCGGTCACGACAACGTCTTCGTCGAGCTCCAGGACGCCGGCCTGCCCGAGCAGCGCGAGCTGCTGCCGCAGCTGGCGGCGCTGGCCCGGCAGGCCGGCCTCCGCACGGTCGCCACCAACGACGTCCACTACCTGCGCCACGAGGACTCCTACGCCCACGATGCGCTGCTCTGCATCCAGACGCAGAGCAGCCTCGCCGACGAGAACCGTATGCGGCTGTCGACCGACGAGTTCTACCTGAAGTCGCCGGAGGAGATGGCCGAGCGCTTCAAGGAGTACCCGGAGGCGCTCGCCACCACGGTCGAGATCGCCGAGCGCTGCAACGTGGATCTCGAGTTCGGTACGTACCGGCTGCCGACGTACCCCGTGCCCGAGGGCCACACCGAGACGTCCTACCTGCGCGAACTCTGCGACGCGGGGCTGCGACGCCGCTACGGGCCGGACGCCCCGCCCGAGATCGGTGACCGTCTCGACTACGAGCTGGGCGTCATCTCGGACATGGGTTTCGACGCCTACTTCCTCATCGTGTGGGACTACGTCGACTTCGCCAAGCGCTCGGGCATCGCGGTCGGCCCCGGCCGCGGTTCGGCGGCCGGCAGCATCGTCTCGTACGCGCTCGGCATCACCGACATCGACCCGCTCAAGTACGACCTCCTCTTCGAGCGCTTCCTCAACCCCGGCCGCAAGTCGATGCCCGACATCGACATGGATTTCTCGGTGGCGCGCCGCGAGGAGGTCATCGACTACGTCGCCCAGAAGTACGGCCGCGACCGCGTCGCGCAGATCATCACCTTCGGCACGATGGCGGCGCGCGCCGCCGCCCGCGACGCCGCCCGTGTCAAGGGGCTCCCGTACGTGGTCGGCGACCGCATCGCCAAGATGATCCCCGAGCAGGCGCCGCCGGCCACCTTCAAGGAGGCCATGACGCCGGGCGGCGAGCTGCGCCAGGCCTACGACTCAGACCCGCAGGTCAAGGAGGTCATCGACCTGGCGATGTCTCTCGAGGGTCTGATCCGTAACGACTCCATCCACGCCGCCGGGGTCGTCATCAGCGACAGGCCGCTCACCGAGTACGTGCCGCTGCAGCAGAAGGGTGACGCCGAGGTGGTCACCCAGTTCGGCATGGACGACGTCGCCCGGCTCGGCCTTCTCAAGATGGACTTCCTCGGTCTGCGCAACCTCGACGTCATCGAGGCCGCCCTCGAGCTCATCGAGGCGACGGACGGCGTGTGCGTCGACATCGCGACCCTGCCGCTCGACGACGAGAAGACGTACCGGATGCTCGCCCGCGGCGACTCGACCGGCGTCTTCCAGTTCGAGTCGGCGGGGATGCGCGACGCTCTACGCGAGGTCGGCCCCACGACCTTCGAGGACCTCATCGCGATCGTCGCCCTCTACCGGCCGGGGCCGATGCAGTACATCCCCGCGTATGCCCGCAACAAGAGGGATCCGGCCTCGGTCGTCTACGACCACGAGGCCCTGCGTCCGATCCTCGAGGCGACCTATGGGGTGACGATCTACCAGGAGCAGTACATGGCGATCGCGCGCCGTGTCGCGGGCTTCAGCCCCGCCCGGGCAGACGACCTGCGCAAGGCAATCAGCAAGAAGGACAAGAAGCTGATGGCCACCCTCAAGGAGCCCCTCATGCAGGGTCTCACCGCGGGCGGCGTGCCGCCGGCCGTGAGCCAGCGGCTCTGGACCAACTTCGAGGCTACCGGCGACTACTCGTTCAACAAGAGCCATGCCGCCTGCTACGCGCTGATCAGCTACCGGACCGCCTGGCTCAAGGCGAACTACCCCGTCGAGTACATGGCGGCCCTCGTCTCGAGCGTGATGAACACCAAGGACAAGGTGCCCTTCTACGTGCACCAGTGCCGCGAGATGGGCATCGAGGTGCTGCCCCCGGACGTCAACGAGAGCGCCGTCGGCTTCACCGTCGTCGAAGGCAAGATCCGCTTCGGGCTCAACGCCGTGAAGGGCGTGGGGGTCGGCGCCATCGAGGCGGTCGCCCGCACGCGACAAGACGAGCCGTTCACCTCCCTGCACGACTTCTGCGCGCGCGTCGATTCGCAGCACGTGAACAAGCGCACGCTCGAAGCGCTCATCAAGGCGGGCGCATTCGACTCGACCGGCGACCCGCGGCGCGGCATGCTCGATGCCCTGCCCGGGGCGATGGCCGACGGCGAGCGGCGCCGCAAGGACCGTGACCAGGGGCAGGGCGGACTCTTCGACATGATGACGCCCGACGAGAGCGCGGCGCAGGCGCCGCAGGTGCCGTCGCGCGAGTACGACCAGGCGACGCTGCTGCGTCTCGAGAAGGAGGCGCTCGGGCTCTACGTGTCGGCGCATCCGCTCCAGGGGCTGCGGCAGCAGCTGCGCGACGAGATCGACGTGCCGGTCTCGGTGTTGGACGACGCCGCCGACGGGGTCTTCCTCTGGACCGGCGGCGTCATCACGAGCACCCAGAAGAAGGTCAACCGGCAAGGCGCCGTCTGGCTCACCTTCAGGCTCGAGGACGTGGACGGCGGTTGCGAGTGCATGTGCTGGGCGAACTCCTACGAGCAGTTCCGCGATCTCCTCGTCGAGGACGCCATCGTCAAGATCAGAGTCAAGGTCGACCGCAAGGCCGAGGACGAGGTCAGACTCGCGGTGTTCGAGGTGCAGCCCTTCGGCGGCGTGAGCGCGTACCATCCGCTCACCGTCACGATCGACGCCGGGCGCGTGCCCGTCGGGACCCTGGAGGAGATCAGACAGGTGCTCGCCGACTTCCCCGGCGACGTGCCGGTCGTGCTCAACATGGTGCGCGGTCGGGAGAGCGCGCGGCTGCGGGTCGGCGACGCGCTGCGCGTGTCGCCCGCCTCCGGCCTCTACGCCGAGCTCAAGGCGCTGCTCGGCGAGAGCTGCATCGAGCTCGGTGGCCTGCCCTGCAACGAGGTGGTGAGCTCGTGATTCCTGAAGGTATGCAAGACATCCTGCCTCCCGAGACGGCGGAGCTGCAGGCCATCGAGCGCGGCGTGCGCGAGCGTTTCGCCGCGTACGGCTACGGTGAGGTGAGCGTCCCGATCCTCGAGTTCGCCGAGACGTTCGAGTTGCTCGACGACGACACGCTCGAGGCCGGCTACCGCGTGTTCGGTGAACACGGGCGTCAGCTGATGGTGCGCACCGACCTGACGGTCGGCATCGTGCGCATGGCGGCCAGCAGGTATCGGGAGAAGCCGCTGCCGCTGCGCTTCTCGTATCTTGCCTCCGCCTGCCGGCCCTGGGCGCCGCAGCGCAGCCAGGACGGCGAGTTCGCGCAGGCCGGCGCCGAGTTGCTCGGCGCGGACTCGGCGGCGGCCGACGCGGAGTCGGTGATCCTGCTGTGCGACGTGCTTGCCGCCCTCGGTCTGCGCGGCCACCGCGTCGTGCTCGGGACGCTGGCCTTCAGCGCTGCCCTCGTGGAGTCGTTCGGCATCGGCGGCGACGACGGGCGCGCGTTGCTCGACGCGCTGCACGATCGCGACTACCCGCTGCTCGAGAGCATTCTCGGCAACCTCGATATCGACGACGAGGCGCGGCGCGCTCTGCAGCAGACCATCGAGGTGAGCGGCACCCGGGAGGTCCTCGCCCAGGCGCGGCGCCTCGCGAGGACCGGACCGATGAGAGAGGCGGTGGGCCGCCTCGAGACCGTGCGCGACCTGGTCGCCGACGCCGGGCACGACGACGTGCTCGTCTTCGACCTCGGTCTCTTCCAGGACCTCAACTACTACAGCGGCATCGTCTTCGAGGCGTACGCTCCCGGCGTCGGCTTGCCGATCGCCACGGGCGGACGCTACGACGGTCTCGGCGCGCACTTCGACTGGGACGTCCCGGGGGTCGGTTTCGCGCTGTCCGTCGACCGCCTGCGCCTCGCCCTCGAGGAGGCGGGCGCCGCGCCGCCCGCACCCGCGCCGCCGCTGCAGTTCGTGGGCGGCCTCGAGCAGCCTGAGCAGACGAGCGAGTTGCGACGCGGCGGCCTGGCCGTCGCCGCGCTGCCTGCCGACGCGGAGCCGTCCGCGAGACCGCGTCTCCGCGGCGAGCACGGCCGTTATGAGCTCGAGCCTCTCGAGGGCGAGGCCGTGAGCGGCTCTTGGCGCGACGTGTTGCAGGCTCTGGGGCTCAGGTGAGACTCGGGATCGCGCTCGGCCCCCCAGCGCGCACGGCGGCGGCGATCGAGCTGGCGGTGCGCGCGGGCGCGCCCGCCGAGTCTCTGCAAGGTCTCTCGCGACCGGCTCTGGTCGAGGAAGACGGCCAGACCGTCATACTCGCTCACCCGGGCGACCTCCTCACGCTCTGTGGGCTCGACGCGCTCGACGTCGCCGTCGTGGGCAAGGAGGTCGTCCTCGAGGGAGGCTTCGAGGTCGTGGAGTTGGTCGACCTCGGGCAGGGCGTCGCCAGGCTGGTCGTCGCCGGTGTCGGCGACGAGCGCGACGAGTCGCTGCAGGGGCCGCTCGTCGCTACCGCCCACCCTCGCCTCACGCGGCGGCACTTCGGGGCGCGGGGGCGACAGCCCCGGCTCGTCGAGTTCGCGAGCGACCCGTGGATCGCCGGCCGTCTCCTCGCGGTCGACCTCGTCGTCGGCCTGCTCGACGAGGGTGAGGAGCTGCCCGCCCCGCTCGTCGAGCGCGAGCAGGTCCTGGCGGGCAATCTGCGGCTCGTTGCGGGGCTCGCAGCGCACGCGCTGCGCGGCGCCGAAGTCGCCGTCCTGACCCGGCGGTTCAGGGAGGTGGTCCAGTCGTGAGGACGATCGTATGGCCGGGCGACGCGGAGAGCGTCGTCGCCGAACTGCGCGCGCTGGCACCGCGGCCCGCGGCGGTCCGCGAGGCCGTCGAAGACATCGTCGGCGACGTGCGTGCCCGCGGCGACGCCGCGGTCCGCGACTGGACGCGGCGCCTGGACGGCGTCGAGCTCGGCGCGGAGTTCGCGGTGCCGCGCGCCGACCTCGACGCCGCTCTCGCCGCGATGGGTCCTGCGCTGCGGGCCGCTCTCGAGCTGGCGGCCGCGAACATCCGCGCCTACCACGAGCGCGAGGCCCCGCGACCTTGGCGGGCGACACTCTCCCAAGGCCAGGTCGTGGGTCAGGAGGTCGTGCCGGTCTCGGCCGCCGGTCTCTACGTGCCCGGCGGCCTCGCCGACTACCCGTCCTCGCTCCTGATGACGTCGCTGCCGGCGCTGGTCGCCGGCGTCGAACGCCTCGTCGTGTGCTCGCCGCCGCGCTCGCAGGGTGGGGTGGCCCCCGGCGTGGCCGCCGCCTGCGCGCTGCTCGGCATCGAGCGCGTCTACCCGGTCGGCGGCGCCCAGGCCGTGGCTGCGATGGCGCTCGGCACCGGCGTCGTTCCGCGCTGCGATGTCATCGCGGGGCCGGGCAACGCCTACGTGACGGAGGCGAAGCGGCGGCTGGTCGGCGAGGTCGGGATCGACGGGCTCGCCGGGCCCAGCGAGGTGCTCATCGTCGCCGCCGCCGGAGCCGACCCGGAGTGGCTCGCCGCCGACCTGCTGGCGCAGGCCGAACACGGCGCCGGCGCGATGGGCTGTCTCGTCGACGTGGGGGGGACGCTCGAGAAGGCGGTGACGGCCGCCGTCGGACGGCTCGGCGACGAGCTGGGCATCGGGCACGAGCAGATCGTCGTCGTGACCTGTCCCGACATCACCACGGCCCTTGGCCTGAGCAACGCTTTCGCGCCGGAGCATCTCGAGCTGCACCTCGACGACGCGGCTGCGCTCGTGCCGCGCATCCGCAACGCCGGCGCCATCTTCGTGGGTCCCTGCGCAGCTACAGCGTTCGCCGACTACGCCGCCGGCAGCAACCACGTGCTGCCCACCGGCGGTGCGGCCCGTTTCGGGCAGGGTCTCTCGGTCGCGCATTTCCAGAAGCGGGTGGCTGTGGTAGAACTTGACGAGGCCGCGGCCGTCGCCCTTGCCGGCGCGGTCGCCACCATCGCCGACGAGGAGGGCCTGCGCGCCCACGCGCGCTCCGCATCCCTCCGTGCCGTCCGCCCCGAGGAGCAGCCATGACGTCGCGCCGAGCAGAGGTCCGCCGCACCACGAAGGAGACCGATATCGCACTCACCCTGGGGCTCGACGGCTCGGGGGTCACCGAGATCGCCACGGGGATAGGGTTTCTCGATCACATGCTGGAGCTTTTCGCTCACCACGGCGGCTTCGACCTCACAGTGCGCGCCGAGGGCGACCTCGAGGTCGACGGGCACCACACGGTCGAGGACATCGGTCTGACGCTCGGCCAGGCGTTGCGCGAGGCCGTGGGCGACAAGGCGGGGATCCGCCGCTACGGCTCGTCGCTGCTGCCGATGGACGAGGCGCTCGCCATGGTCGTGGTCGACCTCTCCGGGCGCCCGTTCTTCGCCCACGACCTCGAGCTGGCCGGCCTCCGGATCGGTGACTTCGATGCCGACCTCACGGCGCACTTCCTGCGTTCGCTGGCCACGCAGGCAGGCGCGACGCTGCACCTGCGGCTCTTGGCCGGCAGCGACCCGCATCACATCGTCGAGGCCGTCTTCAAGGGCACGGCGCGGGCGCTCGCCGAGGCCTGCGGCCGTGGCGAGCGCGGCGACGCCGTGCCGTCCACCAAAGGCGTCCTCTGAGGCCGGGTCCGCCTGTGACTCCGCCGCGCATCGTCGTCGTCGACTACGGCATGGGCAACCTCGCCAGCGTGGCGAAGGCGCTCGAGCGCGCCGGCGCCGAGGTGACGGTGAGCGCGGCGCCGGCCGCCGTCAGGCGGGCCGGCGCGGTCGTCCTGCCGGGCGTCGGCGCCTTCCGCGACGCCATGACCCGTCTCAACGAGTCGGGGCTCGGCGCCGCCGTTCGCGAGCGGATCGCCGCCGGCGTTCCGTTCCTCGGCGTGTGTCTCGGCCTGCAGCTGCTCTTCGAGAGCAGCGCCGAGGGCGGGCGTCTGCCCGGCCTCGGCGTCCTGCGCGGCAGCGTCGAGCGCCTCGACACCGCGCTGAAGGTGCCGCACATCGGCTGGAACACGCTCGAGTGGCGGGCTCCCGGCGCCGGCATGGCCGCCGGTCTGCCGGAGCCGGCGGCCGTGTACTTCGTCCACTCCTACGCGGCGGTTCCCGAGCACGACGGCGTGGTCGCCGCGGTCACCGACTATGGTGGCCCACACGTCGCGGCAGTGGCGCGCGACAACGTGTGGGCGGTACAGTTCCACCCGGAGAAGAGCTCGGCGGTCGGGTTGCGACTGCTCGGTAACTTCGTGAGCGCCGTCGACAAGGGAGAGTGAACGCCCATGATCGTGTTCCCGGCGATCGATATCCAGAACGGCAAGGCGGTGCGCCTGCGCCGCGGCGACTTCGACCAGGCCACCATCTTCTCGGACGATCCCGTCGCCCTCGCGCAGCAGTGGCAGGAGCAGGGAGCGGAGGCGCTTCACGTCGTCGACCTCGACGCCGCGCGCACGGGTGAGCTCGTCAACTTCGAGATGGTCGAGCGCATCGTCCGCAGCGTGACCCTGCCGGTGCAGTACGGCGGTGGGATCCGCAGTCCCAAAAGCCTCGCCCTGGTGGCCGGCATCGGCGTGCGCTGGGTGGTCATGGGCACGGCTGCGATCACGGCTCTCGACCTGCTCCAGGACGCCGTCAACTGGCTCGAGGACCGGCTGGTCGTCGGCCTCGACTGCACCGACGGCATGATCGCGACCCATGGCTGGCAGCAGCGCACGCAGATGAGCGCCATCCACTTCGTCAAGCTGCTCGAGAAGTACGGGGTGCAGCGCGCCGTCTACACCGACGTGGCCCGCGACGGCATGATGGGCGGGCCCAACCTGATCGGGCTGCGCGACCTCGCCGAGTCCACCCCGCTCGAGATCATCATGTCCGGGGGCATCGCCCTCCTCGACGACCTGCGGCGCCTCCAGCGGCTGCAGGCGCCGAACGTCGTCGGCGTCATCGTGGGCCGGGCGCTCTACGAGAAGGCGTTCACGCTGAGCGCGGCGATGGCCGCCGCCCGCGCCTGACCCGCGCCCGTCGCGTGCTGGCGAAGCGCATCATCCCCTGCCTCGACGTCCGCGACGGCCGCGTCGTCAAGGGCGTCAACTTCGTCGGTCTGCGCGACGCCGGCGACCCGGTCGAGCTCGCGGCGCGCTACGACGCCGACGGGGCCGACGAGCTGATCTTCCTCGACATCACGGCGTCCCACGAGCGTCGCGAGATCATCGTCGAGCTGGCCGCGCGCTGCGCCGAGCAGGTCTTCATCCCTTTCACGATCGGTGGCGGGCTGGGGAGCGAAGAGGACATCCGCAGGATCCTGGCCGCCGGCGCCGACAAGATCACGGTGAACACGGCCGCGGTCGAGGAGCCGGCGCTCATCCGACGCTGCTCCGAACGTTTCGGCGCCCAGTGCATCGTGGTGGCGATCGACGCCAAGCGCGTGCCCGGCCGCGAGCCGGCCGCCTGGGAGGTCTACGTCCACGGCGGCCGCACTCCCACCGGCATCGACGCGCTGGAGTGGGCGGTCCGGGCCGCAGAGCTCGGCGCCGGCGAGTTCATGCTGACCAGCATGGACAGGGACGGCACCCTCGACGGCTACGATCTCGAGCTGACCCGCGCCGTGGCGCGCGCCGTGGACATCCCGGTCATCGCGTCGGGCGGCGCGGGCACGCTCGAGCACCTGGCCGAGGGACTCACCACGGGCGAGGCCGACGCCGCGCTGGTCGCGTCGCTCTTCCACTACGAGACCTACTCGATCGCCGAGGCGCGGCGCTTCCTCGCGGAGCGCGGCATCCCGGTGCGCCCGGTCGGGAGCGAGGGCTGAGCGGGATGCGCCGCATCGACCTCGCCGCCATCGGCGCCACCGACGCGCTCGAGCTCGCGCCCACGCTGGCCGCCGCGCGGCTCGCCTGCTTCCCGACCGATACCGTGTACGGCGTGGGCGGCGCGCTCTCGCCCGAGGTCACCGCCGCGATCACGGCGGCGAAGCGGCGGGACCCGGACAAACCGCTCCAGGTCGTCTTTCCCTCCCGCGAGCTGCTGCTCGCCACCGTGCCGCTCGGGCGCCGGCTGCGCGACGCCTGCCGGCGCCTCCTGCCGGGGCCCGTGACACTGCTGCTTCCGTACCCGGCGGACTGGTCGGTGCCCTCACCCGGGCAGGTGCAGCACGAGCGCCGTCGCCTGATCGGGAGGGCGGAGACCATGACGGTGCGGACATTGGGCGTGCGCGTGCCGCGCTGGCCGGGCGGCGCACGGCTGCTCGAGACGCTCCCCTTCCCCCTGGTCGCCTCGAGCGCCAACCGCAGCGGGCAGCGCCCGGCGACCTCGCCGGAAGACGTCGACCCGGCCGTGCTCGAGGCCTGCGACCTGCTGCTCGACGCCGGGCCGGTCCCCGGACTCGCCTCGAGCGTCGTCGATCTCAGCGGCTACGAAGAGGACGGCCGCTGGCGCCTGCTGCGCGAAGGGCCGTGGGGCGAGGCGACGATCGCCGAGATGCTCACGAAGAAGAGGGAGGACCTGCCGACGCCGTGAGGACCCTGACGTTCTACCAGGTCGACGTGTTCACGGACGCGCCGTTCGCCGGCAACCCGCTGGCCGTGTTCGTCGGGGCCGACGGACTGAGCGCCGGCGAGATGCAGGCCATCGCCCGCGAGATGAACTTGTCGGAGACCACCTTCGTCTCGGCACCCGAACAGGGCGGGAGCGCGCGCGTGCGGATCTTCACGCCCGAGGTCGAGCTGCCGTTCGCCGGACACCCGAGCGTCGGCACGGCCTGCCAGCTCGTGCGACTCGGCATCGTGCCGGCCGTCGAGCCCGTCACGCACGTGGTGCTGGAGCTCGGCGTGGGGCCGACCGTGGTCGACGTCGAGGTCCGTGGCGGCGAGCCGCTGGGGGCGACCGTCCATCAGGGAGCGCCGCGCTTCGGGCACGCCGTGCCGCGCGCGGAAGCGGCGGCCGTGCTGGGCCTGACCGAGGGCGACCTGCACCCGGTCTACGGGCCCGCGGTCGTCGGCACGGGCCTGGACTACACGGTGATCCCGCTGCGAGAGCGCGCTGCCCTGGGGCGGATCGCCCTCGACGTCACGCGGCTGCCGGCGTTCGAGGCGGCCCACGCCGAGGTGTATCCGTGCGCCCTCGACGACGACGGCCGCGATGTCTGGGTCGAAGCTCGCGGCCTGTTCCCGCTGTGCGGCATCCCGGAGGACCCCGCGACCGGCAGCGCCGCCGGCCCGCTGGCCGCATACTTCGCGCGGGCCGGTGTGCTGCCGTTCGGCCAGATGCGCGTCGTCCTGCAGGGCGCCTACGTCGGCCGGCCGAGTCGCCTCTTCGTCTCGTTGACGGGGGGCGCCGGCCACGCCGACGACGTCCTGGTCGGCGGGGGCGTGCGGCCCGTCCTCTGGGGCGAGCTGACCCTGTAGGCCCCGTGGGGCGGCTACGGCTGTCGCTCGCCGCCGCCGCTGGTAGAATCGGAGTCTCTTGAGCGGCCGGCGCGGCACTGCGCGCCGCCGGCCGCCGTCCATCACGCTCTCGAGAGGAGGCGTCCGTTGAGGCTCGCCGCCGGTAGCGATCACGCAGGTTTCGGCATGAAGGAGATCGTGGTGCGCCGTCTCCGCGCCCAAGGTCACGTGGTCGTCGACGTCGGGGCTGCCGACGGGGAGACCTCGGTGGACTACCCTGACTACGCCCACCAGGTCGCGGCCATGGTGGCGGGTGGCGAGGTCGAGCGCGGCCTGCTCGTCTGCGGGACCGGGCTGGGGATGTGTATGGCGGCCAACCGCCACGCGGGCGTCCGGGGGGCCGTCTGCGCGACGCCGCACCTCGCCGAGATGTCGCGTCGGCACAACGACGCCAATGTCCTCTGTCTGGCCGGCCGCATCCTCTCCGAAGAGGAGGCTTGGGCGATCACCGAGGTGTGGATGAGCACGCCGTTCGAGGGCGGCCGTCACGCCCGTCGCGTCGCTCGCATCGACGACCGGGGACGGGACGAGTGACGCCGCATCGCGTCGTTGGGCGCGAGTGGCGGCGACAGCCGATCTACGAGCTCGACCCGGTGCTCAACCAGCTGTTGCGGGCCGAGCTCCTGCGCCAACAGGAGACGCTCGAGCTCATCGCCTCCGAGAACTTCGCCAGTCGTGCCGTCCTCGAGGCGACGGGCTCGGTACTCACCAACAAGTACGCCGAGGGCTATCCCGGCGCTCGCTATTACGGCGGCTGCGAGGTCGTCGACGAGGTGGAGCAGTTGGCCATCGACCGCTGCAAGGCCATCTTCGGCGCCGAACACGTCAACGTGCAGCCGCACTCCGGCTCCTCGGCCAACCTCGCGGTCTACTTCGCCCTGCTGGAGCCGGGCGACACGATCATGGCCATGGAGCTCGCACACGGCGGTCACCTCACCCACGGGCTCGAGCTCAACTACTCCGGGCGCACGTACAACGTGGTTCCGTACCACGTCCGCCGCGACACCGAGACCATCGACTACGACGAGGTCCGCGCCCTGGCGCTCGAGCACCGGCCGCGGCTCATCATCTGCGGCTACAGCTCCTACCCGCGGACCATCGACTTCGCCGCCTTCCGCCGGATCGCTGACGAGGTCGGCGCCCTGCTCATGGCCGACATCGCCCACGTCGCCGGCCTCGTGGCGGCGAGCATCCACCCGAATCCCGTGCCGCATTGCGACGTGGTCACGAGCACGACGCACAAGACCCTGACGGGGCCGCGCGCCGGCATCATCATGTGTCGGCGCGAGCACGGCCCGGCCATCGACAAGGCCGTCTTCCCCGGCATGCAGGGCGGGCCTCTGATGCACGTGGTCGCCGCCAAGGCCGTCTGCTTCAGGATCGCCTCGAGCGAGGAGTTCCACCGCCTGCAGCGTCAGATCGTGACCAACGCCGCCGCCCTCGCCGAAGCGCTCGCCGAGGGGGGGCTGCGCCTCGTCTCCGGCGGCACCGACGTGCATCTGGCGCTGCTCGACCTGCGCAGCGTCGGCATGACCGGTCGCGAGTGCGAGGAGCTCCTCGATTCCGTCAACATCACGGCCAATCGCAACGTCATCCCCTTCGACGACGCGGCGTTCAACGCGACCAGCGGGCTGCGCGTGGGCTCTCCGGCCGTCACCACGAGGGGGTTCGACGAGGCCGACATGCGGGCCACCGGCGAGCTTGTGCTGCGCGCCATCGAACACCGTCGCGACTCAGGGGCGCTCAAGGTCATCCGCGGCGAGGTCATCGAACGCCTCGACCGCTTTCCCCTGTACGAGTTCCTCTGATGGAGGGCGCGTCGCAGGCCCGGGAGCCCGTGTCCGGCCGCCGTGCGCGGCCGAGCTGGGACGAGTACTTTCTCCAGCTCGCCCGTCAGGCGGCCACGCGCTCGACCTGCCTGCGGCGGCAGGTCGGCGCGATCCTCGCGCGCGACAAGCGCATCCTGGCGACGGGCTACAACGGCGCGCCGCGCGGCGTGGAACATTGCCTCGACGTGGGCTGCCTGCGCGATGAGCTCGACATCCCCTCGGGAGAGCGCCACGAGCTCTGCCGCGCGATCCATGCCGAGCAGAACGCGATCATCCAGGCCGCTCTTCACGGCGTGGCCATCGAGGGCGCGACGCTCTACACCACTCTCCATCCCTGCATCCTCTGCGCGAAGATGCTCATCAACTGCGGCGTGAAGGAGATCCACTACCTCGAGGGCTATCCCGACGAGCTGTCGCGCGCCATGCTCGCTGAGGCCGGCGTCGCGCTGCACAAGGAGACGCTCTCATAGGCGGGCTGCTCAGCCTCTCGACCTCGGTGCGCACCGCGGTACTCGGCTTTGTGCTGGCGGCGGTGCTCGTCTACCTGCTGACGCCGCTCATGGCTCGTTTCGCCCACCGCGCAGGCGTCGTGGACCAGCCCACCGACGAGCGTCGCATGCACATGGCCGCCGTGCCCCTGCTGGGAGGCCTCGGGATCTACCTGGCGTGGCTCGTCTCCACTGTCCTGCTGGTCGACATCTCGCGGCCCGTCTGGGGCATCATGGGCGGCGTGACGATCGTGGTCTCCGTCGGGCTCTTCGACGACCTCTTCGAGCTCGAGCCGATCATCAAGTTCATCGGCCAGCTTCTGGCCATCGGGGTAGCCGTCTACTTCGACGTGCGCATCACGCGGGTCGGCATTCCGTTCACGGACATCTTCATCCACTTCCCGACGATACTCTCGGTGCTGTTCACCACCGTCTGGATGGCCGCGATCATCAACATGGTCAACTTCATCGACGGGCTCGACGGGCTCGCCGCCGGCGTCTGCGCCATCTCGGCCCTGACCTTCAGCGTGATCTCGCTCTCGACCGGGTTCCCCACGATGGGGATCGTCGCCGCCGTGCTGGCAGGTGCCACCTTCGCGTTCCTGCGCTTCAACTTCTACCCGGCGAGCATCTTCATGGGCGACGCCGGCTCGATGCTGCTTGGCTTCACTCTGGGCGCGATCAGCGTGCAGAGCCTGATGAAGAGCACGGCCGCGGTCGCCCTGCTGCTCCCCCTGCTCGTGCTGGCCGTGCCTTTCACCGACCTGCTCCTCATCGTCTGGCGCCGCTGGCGCCGGGGCGTCCCGTTCTATGCGGCCGGCCAGGACCACGTCCACCACGACCTCGTCCTGGTACACGGCTTCTCGCAGCGCAAGAGCGTCCTCGTCCTCTACGTCTGGTGCCTGCTGCTCAACGGGCTCGCCATCGCCATGCAACGGCAGTCGACGGTCGCCACCGTGATCCTGGGCGTCGGCTCCGCTCTGGCCACCGCCTACATGGCGCGCCTGCTCTCGCGCTACCGCTCGGTGAGGCGCGACGGCGGCGGGCGGCTGGTGCTTCACGATGAGGTCGGCGGGGGAGACACCCGCGGCGATGTCGGCCCGTAGAGGCTCCGTTGCGACGGCGCGACACGACAGGTAGAGTGTGACATCTCCGCGCAAGGACGAGCGTGAGCGGCGAGGCGAGAAGCCCGGATCTTCGGCGTCCGCCGAAGCCGTCGCCTTTCTCTTGCTCGGCGGCGTGGTGACGGGGATCGCTGTGGGAGGGGGCATCGACTACGCCCTCGGCACTTTCCCGCTGGCCACGGCCATCGGGGTGTTCGTCGGCTTCGCCGTCGCCCTGTACGCGGTGTATCTGGAGACGAAGTGACGACGGCAGGAGGCAGACCGATCCCACGCTGGGCACTCGCACCTATCCTTCTCGGCGCGCTCGCCGCGCTGTCCGTCGGCGTGGCGACGGCGCTCGACCGCCCGGTTTGGGCGGCCGCCGTCGGCGCCGCCCTCGTCGTCGTCTACTGGGCGCTCGAGGAGCTCGCCTGGCGCCGCGGTGCGCGCGCTGACTTCACCGGCGCCGTGGCTGTGGCGCTCGGCGGCATGGTCCTTCGCCTGGCGGCGGTCCTCGGCGGTCTCATCGTCATCGGGTTGCTGGCGCGTCCGGCCTTCGCCACCGCCGCCGTGAGCTTCCTCGCGGGCTTCACCGTGTACCTGCCTTTCCGGCTGCTGCTGCTGTCGGGCGCGCTCGGCGCCGGGGAGGCGAAGCGCTCGTGAGGCGCCGGCTCCTCATCCTCCTCATCGTCGCGCTCGGCGTCGTCGCGCTCTTCCTGTTGCCCGGGGGCGAGAGCGCCGAGTTCGACGTCGCCGAGGAGTTCGCGCTGCACCCGCTCGTCCACCTGCCCTCGATCGGCCCGGTCGACCTCTCGATCAACAAGGCCGTCGTCTACCTGTGGATCTCGTTCGGCGTCATCTGCGCGCTCGCATGGCTCATCAACCGCAGCATCAAGCCCGTCCCGGGGCGCTTCCAGTTCGCGATGGAGACGCTCTACGAGCTGGCTCGCGGGAGCATCGTCGGCAGCGTCATGAAGAGCGGCCGCGCGGCGTGGTTCCCGTACGTGGCGGGCGTGTTCTTCTTCGTCCTCCTCAACAACTTGATCGGGCTCGTGCCGCTGCCGTTCGCCGAGCACGGCAACCTCGGCTTCTACACGGCGACGGCGAACCTCTACGTCACGCTCTCGCTGGCCCTGTGCACGTTCGTGTTCACCCACTATGCCGGCGCCCGCAAGAACGGGGTCCTGGTCTACGTGCGCAACTGGGCGCCGGCGTCAGCGCCTCCGGTGCTGCGCCAGCTCATCTGGGTCATCCATGCCGTGAGCGAGATCTTCCGCGTCGTCTCGCTCTCCGTGCGGCTCTTCGCCAACATGCTGGCCGGTCACGCCATCCTCGCGGTCTTCTTCGGCATGGCGCTGCTCTTCCAGAACTACGCGGCAGCGGCCCTGCTGCAGGGTGGCTCGGTCCTGATCTATCTGTTCGAGTTGTTCGTCGCCTTCATCCAGGCGTTCATCTTCGCGATCCTCTCGGGTGTGTACATCGGGGGCGCGCTGGACCAGGAGCACTGACCGTTCGTTCATGAGGTCTGAGAACCGTCAAGGAGGACACTGAATGGAAGCTGAAGCCGCAAAGCTTCTCGGCGCCGGTATCGCCATGGGCGTCGGAGCCCTCGGCCCCGGCATCGGCCTGGGCATGTTGCTCGGCAAGGCATACGAGAGCATCGCCCGTCAGCCCGAGGTCTCCGCGGAGATCCGCGTCAACATGTTCATCGGCATCGGCGTGACCGAGGCGGTCGCGTTGTACGCCTTCGTCGTCGCACTGATCCTCGTCTTCGTGGCCTGAGGCCGCTCGCGGACCGGGTTCGGAGGATCGGAGAGAGGCATGCTGGATCCTAACTGGGGTCTCATACCGTGGACGCTGCTCACGTTCGGCCTATCGGTGTTCGTGCTCTGGAAGTACGCCTTCGGGCCGCTGCAGCGCGCGATCGACGAGCGCCGCGCCCGCATCCAGGAGAGCATGGACGCCGCGGAGGAGACGCGCGTCGAGGCGCAGACCCTGCTCGAGGAGTACAAGGCCACGTTGGCCCAGGTGCGCGGCGAGGCGGAGGGCATCGTCGAGCGGGCGCGGCTCGCCGGTGACACGGCGAAGGCCGAGCTGGTCGACGAGGCACGGCGCCAGTCCGAGCGCATTCTCGAGAAGGCGCACGAGCAGGTCGAGCGCGACACGCGCAGCGCGCTGCGCGCCTTGCGCGCCGAGGTCGCCGAGCTCACCGCGCTGGCCACCGAGAAGGTCACCATGCGCAGCCTCAGCAAGGAGGACCACCTGCGCCTCGTCGACGACGCCCTGCGCGAGCTCGATCTCGACGGACTGGAGGCGGGTCCGGGCCGATGAGCGAAGCAGCCGTTACACGCGTCTACGCCCGGGCGCTGTTCGATGCCGCGCGCGAGGCGAGCGCGGTCGAGCGCGTCGGCCGCGAGCTGGGCGACTTCGTCGCCGCCCTCGCGGCCTCGGCGTCCCTTCGTCATGCGCTGCGCGACCCGCAGATCGCCGCCGCCGCCAAGCTTCGGGTCGTGGGTGAGCTCACCCACGATGCGCAGCCGTTGCTGGCGAACACGCTGCAGCTGATGTTGCAGAAGGGCCGCGCGGCGGCCATCCCCGGTCTCGGGGAGCAATTCCGGCGGCTGGCCGCGAGAGAGACCGACACGGTGACGGTGGAGGTCACCACGGCGGTGGAGCTGCCGGCGGCCGCTCGCGAGCGTCTCGCCGAACAGGTGCGGGCCGCCACGGCCCGCCGCGTGGAGCTCGCGGAGCGCGTCGACCCGGCCGTGATCGGCGGCGTCGTGCTGCGCGTCGACGACTTGATCGTCGACGGCAGCGTGCGCGCACGTATCAATCAGCTGCGGCGGCGGCTGCAGACAGCAGAAGTGTGAGGTGACACGACAGTGAAGCTGCGCCCCGAAGAGATCGCCGCGGTCCTCAAGGCCCAGATCGAGGGCTACCAGGCCGAGGTGGAGATCGAGGAAGTCGGCACGGTGCTCGAGGTGGGTGACGGCATCGCCCGCATCTACGGGCTGCGCAACGCGATGGCCGGCGAGATGCTGGACCTGCCGCACGGCGTGACCGGGCTGGTGCTCAACCTCGAAGAGGACAATGTCGGCGCCGTCCTGCTGGGTGAGGACACGCTCATCAAGGAGGGCGACCTGGTGAAACGCACCGGTCGCATCCTGCAGGTGCCGGTGGGCGACGCGCTCATCGGCCGTGTCGTCAACCCTCTCGGCGAGCCGCTCGACGACAAGGGCGCCGTCGAGACCGACGAGTTCCGCCCGGTCGAGTTCAAGGCGCCCGGCGTGGTGCAGCGGCAGCCCGTGCGCGAGCCGCTGCAGACCGGCTGGAAGGCCATCGACGCCATGATCCCCATCGGGCGCGGTCAGCGCGAGCTCATCATCGGCGACCGGCAGACGGGCAAGACTTCGCTCATCGTCGACGCCATCATCAATCAGAAGGGTCAGGACATCACCTGCGTCTACGTGGCCATCGGGCAGAAGGCCAGCACGGTGATGCAGATGGTGCAGAAGCTGGAGGAGTACGGCGCTCTCGACTACACCATCGTGGTCGTGGCCACCGCCTCGTCCTCGGCGCCGCTCAAGTTCCTGGCCCCATACTGCGGCGCCGCCATGGGCGAGCACTTCCTCTACGGCGGCCGGCACGCAGTGTGCTTCTACGACGACCTCAGCAAGCACGCCGACGCCTACCGGCAGATGAGCCTTCTTCTGCGCCGCCCGCCGGGGCGCGAGGCCTTCCCGGGTGATGTGTTCTACCTGCACTCGCGGCTGCTCGAGCGCGCCGTCAAGCTCAACGACGAGCTCGGCGCCGGGTCGCTCACAGCCATCCCGGTCATCGAGACGCAGGCCGGCGATGTCTCGGCCTACATCCCCACCAACGTGATCAGCATCACCGACGGCCAGATCTTCCTGCAGAGCGACCTGTTCTACTCGGGCGTGCGGCCGGCCATCAACGTGGGGATCTCCGTGAGCCGCGTGGGTGGCAACGCGCAGATCAAGGCCATGAAACAGGTCGCCGGGCGCCTCAAGCTCGACCTGGCGCAGTTCCGCGACCTCGAGGCCTTCGCGCAGTTCGGCAGCGATCTGGACGAGTCCACGCAGAATACGCTCGCCCGAGGTAAGCGCATGATCGAGCTGCTCAACCAGGACCGCTTCGATCCCCAGCCGGTCGAGGAGCAGGTGGCGGTCATCTTCGCCGGCACCCAGGGCTACCTCGACGACGTGCCGGTCGAACGGGTCGCGGCGTTCCGCGAGGAGCTGCGGGTGGCCATGCGCGCCCAGCACGCCGATCTGCTGCGGACCATCCGCGAGGAGAAGGAACTTGCGCCCGAGACGGAGGCCGAGCTGCGCGCCGCCATCGCCCAGTTCCACACTTCGTTCGCGCCGGCGGCCGCGGAGGCAGAGTTCGGCGGCGCGATCGCCGTCTCAGTGCCGGCCGAGCCGGCGCTCGCGGAGGGCGACGCCTGACATGGCCGCCCTGCGCGACATCCGCCGGCGCATCACGTCGGTCCAGAACACGCGCAAGATCACGAAGGCCATGGAGATGGTCGCGGCGGCCAAACTGCGCCGCGCCCAGGGTCGCATCGAGGCCCTCCGCCCGTACGCCGCCGACATGATCGAGATGATGATGGACCTGGCGACGTACTCGGGTGAGACGCGCGGCTACCCGCTCCTCCAGGAGCGCGACCCCGAGCGCGTCGTCGCTGTTCTCGTGATGACCGGCGACCGGGGTCTCGCGGGAGCCTTCAACGCCAACGTGCTGCGCCGTTCGTTCGAGGTCGAGCGTACGCTGCGCGACGAGGGCCGGGAGACCCGCGTCCTCGCGGTGGGCAAGAAGGGCATCGGCACGCTGCGCTTCCGTCGCTGCGCCGTCGAACGCAGCTGGCAGGGGCTCAGCGATCGTCCCGAGTACGGCGACGCCAAGCAGATCGCCGAGCACCTCATCGGCCTCTACCTGAGCGGCGAGGTCGACCGCGTGCGCGTGATCTACAATCATTTCGACTCGCCCATGGAGCAGACCCTCGTGGACGAGCCCATCATCCCGGTACCCCGCGAGCGGGTCACCGACGACAGCCGCAAGGCTCGGCCGGTGTCGTATCTGTACGAGCCTGACCCGGCGACGATCTTCGAGCGCCTGCTGCCGGCCTACGTGGAGATCGCCGTGTATCGCGCCCTCCTCGAGTCCAGCGCCAGCGAACAGGGCGCACGTATGACCGCCATGCGCAACGCGAGCGACAGCGCCGAGGAGATGCTCGATGGCCTCACGCTGGCCCTCAACCGCGCCCGCCAGGCCGCGATCACGCAGGAGATCCTCGAGGTCGTGGCGGGCGCCGACGCCCTCGGCTAACGGGGCAGGGCGCCGCGCCGCGACGGCGCGCGCCGACGACAACGGTGACGAGCGGAGTTGAGCAGATGAACAGAGGTACAGTGGTGCAGGTGATCGGCCCCGTGGTCGACGTGCACTTCCCCGAAGGGTTGCCGGCCATCCACAACGCCCTCACCATCCCGGTGGAGCGCGCGGACGGGCAGGCGCTGGAGCTGGTGTGCGAGGTCCAGCAGCACCTCGGCGACCACAAGGTGCGGGCCGTGGCGATGGACTCCACGGACGGCCTCGGTCGCGGCGCCGCCGCTGCCGACACCGGCCAGCCCATCACGGTGCCCGTCGGCGAGCAGACCCTCGGCCGGCTCATCAACGTGATGGGCCAGACCATCGACATGCTCCCCGACATCGAAGGCGCTGACCGCTGGCCCATCCATCGCCCGGCGCCCGACTTCGAGTCGCTCGACCCCACCGACGAGATCTTCGAGACCGGCATCAAGGTCGTCGACCTGCTCGCCCCCTACGTCAAGGGCGGCAAGATCGGCCTCTTCGGCGGCGCCGGCGTCGGCAAGACGGTCATCGTCCAGGAGCTCATCCACAACATCGCCGCCGAACACGGCGGGCTCTCGGTGTTCTGCGGCGTGGGTGAGCGCACGCGAGAGGGCAACGACCTGTGGCTCGAGATGAAAGAATCGGGCGTCATCGACAAGACGGCGCTCATCTTCGGGCAGATGAACGAGCCGCCGGGCGCCCGTCTGCGCGTCGGCCTGGCCGGGCTTACGGTAGCCGAGTACTTCCGTGACGAGGGCGGCCAGGACGTGCTGCTCTTCATCGACAACATCTTCCGCTTCGTGCAGGCGGGCTCAGAGGTCTCGGCGCTCCTGGGGCGCATGCCGAGCGCCGTGGGCTACCAGCCCACGCTCGCCAGCGAGATGGGCGAGCTGCAGGAGCGCATCACGAGCACCAAGCGTGGCTCCATCACCTCAGTGCAGGCCATCTACGTGCCGGCCGACGACCTCACCGACCCGGCGCCGGCGGCCACCTTCACGCACCTCGACGCCAAGACGGTACTCTCGCGTGCGGTCTCCGAGAAGGGCATCTACCCGGCCGTGGACCCGCTGGACAGCACGTCGCGCATCCTCAGCCGTGACGCTGTCGGCGACCAGCACTACGAGGTCGCGACGCAGGTGCAGGAGGTACTGCAGCGCTACAAGGACCTCCAGGACATCATCGCCATCCTGGGCATGGACGAGCTCTCCGACGAGGACAAGGTGGTCGTGCAGCGGGCGCGCAGGATCGAGCGCTTCCTGAGTCAGCCGTTCAACGTCGCCGAGCAGTTCACCGGGCGGCCGGGCACGTACGTTCCGCTCGCCGAGACGGTGCGCGGCTTCAAGGAGCTCCTCGAGGGGCGCGGCGACGAGATGCCCGAGCAGGCCTTCTACATGGTCGGCGGCATCGAGGAGGCCGTCGACCAGGCGAAGCAGCTGAGCGGCCGCGCCGAAGGAGGCTGAGCCGGGCATGGCGGAGCACCCCCCCATCCAGGTCGAGCTCGTCACGCCCGAGGGCGAGGTGTACAAGGACGCCGCGACCCTCGTCGTGCTGACCGGAGTGGAGGGCGAACTCGGCATCATGGCCGGTCACCAGCCGCTCGTGAGCCTGCTCGCGGTCGGCGAGACCCGGATCCAGAAGCTCGATGGGACGTACGACTACGTGGCCACCGGGATCGGCTTCGCCGAGGTGCTCTTCGACCGGGTCCTCATCGTGGTGGATCATGCCGAGGAGGCGGGCCGCATCGATCTCGAGCGCGCCGAGGCGGCCCGCCGCCGCGCGTTCGACCGGCTGCAGCTACGCGACGATCCGGAGGCGCGCGCCGAGGTCGACCTGTTCCGCGCCGAGCAGGCGCTGCGCCGCGCCGAGAACCGCCTGCACGTGGCGCAGCGACGCGGCTGACGCGCGGTCGGCGGGGCCGTGATGATGGGTGAGGCAGCGAGCACGGCGTCGCGGCACGCCGAGTGCCTGTTCGTCAGGGGCGGGACCCGCCTCGAGGGCGAGGTCGTTCTCGCCGGCGCCAAGAACTCGGCGCTCAAGCTGCTTGCCGCCAGCCTGCTGGTGCCGGAGCCCTCCGTCATCCACCGGGTGCCCGCCATCACCGACGTCGCACTGATGGTCGAGATGCTGCGCGCGCTCGGCGCTCGAGTGGAGAGCGACGGCACGATGATGACGATCGACCCGGGCGAGCACCTCGAGGGGTGCGCACCGTACGAGTTGGTGCGCCAGATGCGCGCCAGCATCATCGTGATGGGACCGCTCGTCGCGCGCCTCGGCGAGGCGACGATCGCCATGCCCGGAGGCTGCAACATCGGCCCGCGGCGCATCGACTTCCACATCCGGGGTCTGGAGAAGCTCGGCGCCCGGATCGACATCGACCACGGCTTCATCAAGGTGCACACCAGCGGTCTCAAGGGCGCTGTCGTGGCCCTCGACTACCCGAGCGTCGGTGCGACGGAGAACCTGTTGATGGCGGCGACCGCCGCCGACGGTGTCACCGTCATCGAGAACGCCGCCCGCGAACCCGAGATCGCGGACCTCGTCGCCTTCCTTCGCGCCATGGGCGCGGTCATCGACGGTGCGGGGACGAGCACGCTGCAGATCGAGGGCGGGCACGCGCTTCACGGCGCCGAGCACACCGTGATCGCCGACCGCATCGAGGCCGGTACGTACCTCATCATGGGTGCGGCCACCGCCGGGGACGTCACGGTCCGCGGTCTCGACCCGGCGCACCTGGAGCTGTTCCTCGCCAAGCTGCGCGCCGCCGGCGTCGACGTCGAGGAGAGCGAGCTTCGCATGCGCGTGCGCCGCGAGGGACATCTCTCGCCGGTCGACGTGTCCACGCTCCCGCACCCCGGGTTCGCGACCGATCTGCAGGCCCAGATGATGGTGCTGCTGTCGCTGGCCGAAGGGACGTCGATCGTCACGGAGAACGTCTTCGAGAACCGCTTCGTCGTCGTCGACGAGCTCAATCGGCTCGGCGCCGGGATCGTCACCAGCGGCCATCACGCCGTCGTGGCCGGTCCCCGGCGTCTGCGCGGCGCCGTCGTCGAGGCGCCGGACCTGCGTGGCGGCGCCGCGCTGGTGACCGCCGGGCTGGTGGCCGACGATGTGACCGAGGTGCGCGCCGCCGGCCACATCTTTCGCGGCTACGAGAGCCTCGAGGAGAAGTTGCGCGGCTTGGGCGCCGACGTGGTCAGCGACCTGGATGCGGGCTCGTCCGGGTCGTAGGAGACGGCCGGTGTGCGTTCGAGTGCGACGGGCGATGGTACCATCTAGCGAGTCCCCGAGCTTGGCGGCGTATGGGTAAGTACCGTGTCTACAGAGTCGGCGAAGAGGCGCCCGTGCGCAGTGCGCCGGCGACGTCTGTGCCCGCCCCGCCGCTCAGCCGGCGCGAGCGGTCCGTCGAGCCGCCGAGGAGTCGGCGTCGCACGCTGCTGCTGACGCTGCTCTTCCTCGCGGCCCTCGGCGGCGGTCTCGTGCTGTCGTGGTACTGCGGCCGCGAAGCGCTCGGCAACGCCGTCGGCGTGTTCGATCTCGCCGAGCAGAGCGGCCGCATCGCCGGCTGGATCCTCTACGGCGTGCCGGCTCTCGGGGTCCTCGTCGTGATCGGCGTCACCGCCTACCTGGCCTTCGGTCGCCATCTCAGCCTCAAGGTCCTGGGGCTGGCGGTCGTCGTGGCCGCCCTCGCCGCGCCTGGCTTCGCCCTGGGGTGGACGAACGGCGTCGTGACCACGGTCGGCGACCGCAGCGAGGAGGTCGAGACGGAGGTCACCGAGACCGCCAAGGAGCTGGAGCCGCCGCTTCCCGGCAAGCCCGTCAACATCCTGCTCATCGGGAGCGACCAGCAGTCGGAGGAGGATCCCGGCCGCTCCGACACCCAGATACTCGTGCGTCTCGACCCGGACACGAAGAGCATCTCGATGCTGTCCCTGCCTCGCGACCTGCGGGTCGAGATCCCAGGGTATGGCCTCGCCAAGATCAACGAAGCCTACAGCTACGGAGGCCCGGCTCTGACGGTCAAGACGTTCACGGCCGTCACCGGCCTTCCCGTCAACCACTTCATCAGGGTCGACTTCTCCGGGTTCTGGCGCTCGATCGACATCCTCGACGGCGTCTACATCCCGGTCGATCGCCGCTACTACAACCCCCCGTCCTCGAGCTGGAAGTCCATCAACATCGAGCCCGGCTACCAGAAGCTCATGAGCCGTCAGTCGCTCGACTACGTGCGCTTCCGGCACGACCAGAAGGGCGACTTCACGCGCATGCAGCGTCAGCAGCTCTTCCTGCGCGAGCTGCAGCGCCAGTCGAGTCGCTGGAACACCGACTGGAAGAAGGTCGTGAAGCTCATCAAAGCAGTCGCCGCCGAGACGACCTCCGATCTCGACTCTCTCAGCCGACTGCTGCCGCTCGCCAATCTCGCCCTCACGCTCGACACCTCGCGCATCTCCACGGTGCACGTCGAAGGTGACACCCCGATGATCGACGGCGTGTCGTACGTGGTCGCCTCCGAGGAGGAGATCGCCGCCAAGGTCGCCGCGTTCAAGAACCCGCTGTACAAGCCGGCGAAGCTCGCGCGCCAGGTCTCGAAGCGCTCGTACAGGGTGCGGGTCTTCAACGCCAGCGGGTACGCCGGCGTGGCCGGCTCAACGGCGTCCCAGCTCAAGGCGCTCGGGCACCGGGCCACCGCCGTCGGCGACGCCGACGGCCTGGTCGAGACCACGGTGATCTACGCGCCCGAGTACCTGGAGACCGCCGCCGAGGCTCTGGCCCGTCTGCTGGCGCCGGCGCAGGTCCGCACGGTGCCGCGCTCCGCCGGGACGGACGCCGACGTGCACGTGTTCCTGGGCACGGCGTACGACGGTCTCCTCGACATCCCCGTGGAGGAGACGGCGACAGAACCCGAGGCGGAGATCCTCAAGAACCAGCGCTATCTCTGGACGGAGTGGCAGGCGCTCGACGCCGAGTCGCCGCTCAAGCTCGAGGCGCCGACGTCGTGGTACCCGGGGCTCGGCTACGACGAGTTCCACGCCTACGCGATCGAGACCACCGAGGGCAAGAAGAAGGCGGCGGCCATCGTCGTCGGGACGACGTCCAAGGGCGGCTACTGGGGTATCCAGGCGATGCGCTGGGCCGATCCGCCGGCGATCGCCAACCCCAGCAGCACGAAGGTGATCCGCGGGCGCAAGTATCTGCTCTTCTACGAGGGCGAGGCGCTGCGGATGGTGGCATGGCGGCGCACGGGGACGGTGTACTGGGTGGTCAACACGATCGAGAACGAGATCCCAGAGAAGGTCATGCTGGCTCTCGCCACTTCCTGCACGCCCCTCACGCCCTGACACCGTGCGAGTGCTGCGTCCGGCCGCGCGGGTCCTCGACGCCTGGGGCGCGCTGATCGTCGGCGTCCTCACCGTCCTCGCCGTCATCATCCTGCTCGCGACACCCGGCCCGTGGCGCGAGGTCGTCGGCTCGCCGCCGCTGGTCGCGCCGGCGGAGCCGCCCCGCGACGTCGTCGTGTTCGTGCGGGGCGGCCCGGATGGCGACGAGTGTACGGGCGTCGTGTGGTTGCACGTCGAGCGCGAGCGGCCCGCGCTCACAGCGGTGATCGTGCCGGTGCAGCTCCGGGTCGCCGTGCCGGGAGCCGGCTTCGAGCAGGTCTGTCGCGTCGTCGGCCTCTTCGACCCCGGCGTCGCCACCGCCGCTCTCGCCGAGGCTCTCGACGTGCCGCTGTCGGGCTGGGTGTCCCTGAGTCGGGCGGGCCTGGCGGCGGCAGTGCCGAGCATGTTCCCTGCCGGCGGCACGCGACGTGAGCGCCGGCAGCGCAAGGCCGCGGCCGACGCCTGGGCCGGCCGCGGCTCCGCCGCGGCCGTTCTCCGGCGCCAGACGAGGTTGCTGGCCACGGCGCTGCCGGGCGTGCCGCTGGAGACACTCAGCGTCGTCGCCGTCGCGAACTACGCGCTGGGATCGGATCTGGCCGAGAGCGACCTCGACCTTCAACGGGCGACCGCGCTCGCCACCGGCGCGCGCGAGGTCCCGCCGCAGGACGTGGCGGTGCTGTCTCTCCCCGTCATCCGGGAGGAGCGTGGAGAGGGTGTCTTCTGGCGACCCCGTTGGGACGCCACGGACCGTTTGGCGCAGTCCCTGCGCCTGGGTCTTCGGCCGCCCGAGTCGACAGAGGCGATCGCCCACGCCGCGCGACCCGGCGGCGTCCTCCTCGTGCTGCCGTCGGCCATGGCCGCCGCCGCCGCCGAGGCTTTCGAAGGCGGTCTGACGATGGCGGTCGCCGAGAGCGCAGGCGCGACGATCGAGGTGACCGCGATGCGCTGCGGTCCCGGTGGCGCCGACGTGCGCATCGCGCAAGTCGTCACCGCGCGCAGGCCGCTCGCCGTCGTGCTCGTGGCGAGCGACGCGGGCGACGAGCACGACGAGGTCGTGGAGTGCGCCCATCGTTTGCGGCGCCTCCATCAGCCGGCTGTGCTCTTCGCTCCCGTCCGCGCCGCGGAGGATGGTGGGGAGGCGGCAGTGCCGGACGCTCTCGAGGAGACGGGGCTGCCGCTCGTGGCTGTGATCATGCCGGCCGCGAGCGCCGCGCCCGGGGCGGCGCCGGCGGCGGGCACCGAGATGGCGGCCTGGGCCGCCGCCGGCCGGGTCGCCGCCGCCGCCGCAGTCCGCGCCTGCTGGCCGAAGGTCCTCGCGCCCGATCTCGCGGGCACGCGTCTCGGGGTCTCCTACGCGGAGCGGCGCACCCTCGACCTGTCGATCGCGGCCGATGACGGGGCGCTTGGGACTCGGGAACGGTTGCTGGCCTGCGGGTACGTGCCTGTTCTCGCGGCGAGCGACTGGGCGCCGCCATCCGCGGTGGTGCGCGTCGCGTACCACCGCGGATGGCGGCGCCTCGCCCTCGCCGTGGCCGGCGATCTCGCCGCGCCGCCGTCACAGGTGGTGGTCGATGAGACGGCGCCGGGGCCCGTCACCGTCATTCCGTGAACGTGACCGCCCGCGGTCGTGCCGTGAACGCTGCCGTCGGCGCACGAAAAAGGCGTCACCCGATTGGGCAACGCCTGTCTCGTGCGACACGTTGTGGTCGATCTACGCGCGACGTCTGCGCAGCACTGCGCCGCCGCCGGCGAGACCTGCCCCTGCTCCGAGGAGCAGCAGGAGTTCTGTGCCGGTGAAGGCGAGTTCGCCAGGATCGGAAGCGACGCCCGGATCACGCAGGCCGGCGAGGTAGTCCTCGAGGACCCCTTCGTAATCCGCGTACTGCTCGTACAGCGGGTTGTCGCGCAGGTACGCGAGCGCAGCCTCGATCTCGGCCGCGCTCCAGTCGCCGTCGATCGTACCGTCGCGCGCGTCGTCGATGATGGCATCGATGACTGACTGTGACACGGCGTAGGCCACGGTGGCGAGCGCCAGCATGAGCACGGCCACCAAGGCGATGATGATCAGCTTTGTCATGAGTTCACCCCCTCCCGTCTTGGTTCACTCGACGGGGTACAGTCTCTCTCGGCCCATCTTATGCTTATACCACGCGCTCGCTCGGATGACCATTAGGATGGTCTTGGCACAGAGCCGTTCCGCCTCCGCCCGACGATCGCGTCAAGGCGGCTCCGCCCGCGAGCCATGCGGCTATAATGCCCAGAATGCCGCTGGAGGCGAACATCGAGCTCGAGTCGCATGAGCAGCCGTGCCTGCGACCGCGACGCAGCCGCAGGCGCGAGCTCCCGCCCATCGTCGCGGTCCTCGCTGGCGCGACGGGCTTCGCGTTCCTCTCCGGCGGCTACATCCTTCAGCGTGCGACGCCGATCACCGTCACGCTCCTTATCCTGGCGGCGACATGGGTCTGGCTCGTGCGACCGCAACGTCCCTCAACGCTGTTTGTGGCCGCCCTCGCGGCGTTCGCGGCCTTCACCCTGTGGGCGGGCGCCTCGGTGGCGTGGTCCATCGGGCCCGACCTGTCGTGGAACGCCTTCAACGTGTGTCTCTTCTACCTCGTGCTGGCCGCCGCCATCGGCCTGACGCCCGCCCGCCGCCTTCAGATCCGCGTCCTGACGCTGGGATTCGTCGCCATGTGCGCGGCCGTGGGGCTGTACGCGTTCGCAGGCAAGACGCTGCCCGACCTCGTCACCCACGCCCACACCTACGCGCGCCTCGACAGCCCCGTCGGCTACTGGAACGTCCTGGCGCTCCTCATGGCCATGGGGGTGGTCGTGGCCGTCGCGCTCGCCTCGCGCCCTCGCTCGGCGGTCGCCCTGCGGGCGGTGGTGGCGGCCGCGGCCGTGCCGATGGTCTTCGCCTTCTTTTTCACCTTCTCGAGGGGCGGCTACGTTGCGCTCGTGGCCTGTCTCCTCGTCTACTTCGCGCTCACCACGACTCGTCTGGCCAGTGTGGTCACGCTCGTCACGATCGCTGCGCCCGCCGCCTTCGCGCTCTGGCAGGTGCGCGGCCTCGACACCCTGTTCACCGCGACCGAAGACGGCGCCCTGCGAGCCGCCGAGGGCGCAGCTCTCTTGCGCTGGTCGCTGGCGGCTCTGGTCGTCACCGCCGGATCGCAGGTCGCCGTCGCCCTTCTGCATCGCGGCTTCCCGTGGCCCCGCTGGTCGCGCATCGCCGCCGGGGCGGCGGTGCTCGTCGTCGTCCTGGCCGGCGGCGTTGGCGGCGGCTGGCTCTACGTGCGCGACCAAGGCGGGGCCACGTGGCTGCGGCAGCAGTACCGGCTGCTGGTGACCGACGGCGGCGAGGGCTCGCCCGGCGGTTCGGCCGGCAGGGTCTTCTCGCTGAACACCGGTCGGCCGCCGTTGTGGCGCGAGGCGGTCGAGCAATACGGGGTGACGCCGGCCCGGGGGACGGGGGCCGGCACGTTCGTCTTCACCCACGAGCGCTTCAGGCTGAAGGGCGGCGTGGTCAAGCACGCGCACAGCCAGTGGCTCAACGTGCTCAGCGAGCTCGGCTGGGTCGGTCTGGCCCTGTTCGCCGCCTCGATGGGCCTCTTCGCGCTGGCGGCGTTCCGCCGGCTCTTCCGCGATCGGGGAGACTCGGAGCGACCCCTGCTGGCCGCGCTGCAGGGCGGTGTCGTCGCGTTCCTCGTCCACATCTCGTGGGACTGGGACTGGGACATGGCGGTCGCCGGGTCGGTCTTCTTCCTGTTCGCCTCCACCGCCGCCTCGTTCCTGACGACGAGGCGCAACGACCTTGCCGACGCAGTGCGTGCACCGAGCCGCGACGCCCATGCAACGGCGGCGCACGACGCGACCGGGGCGGCGGCCGGTGACGAGGCCGTCATGCCGTGGCTCGGCGCGATCGGCCGCAGGCCCGCCCAGCCTCCGGCGCGTGGCCGCGAGCCGTCGTCGGGTGTGCCCTTGCCGGTGCGCGTCGCGCTCAGTGGTCTGGCGCTGCTGGCGGCGCTGAGCTGGCTGCCGCCGTACCTCGGTGAGCGGGCCGCCGTACGCGCCGTCTCGGCGGCCGGCGCGGGCGAGCTGTCGCTCGCCGCGAGCGAGGCCGAGACGGCAAGCGCCTGGAACCCGCTCGCCGTCCGGCCCCTCATCACGCTCGCTCTCGTGCAGCAGCAGCGGGGTCAGGGGCGCGCCGCCCTGGCGACGCTCGACAAGGCCGTGGCGCTACAGTCACAGAACGCGAGCGTGCACTACCAGCGGGGCCTCGTGCTCCTGCTCGCGCTGGGCCGGTACTCGCAGGCGGCCGGCGAGTTCAGCCGTGCTCTCGAGCTCGATCCCCTGCATGACGGCGCTGAGTACCAGCTTGGGGTCGCCCTGCAGACGGCGCTCCGCGAGGGCGGTTGACGCTTGGCCGGCAGGCCGTCTTTGACGGTCGTCGTTCGGAGCCCGTGGTAGACTGACGCCCGGTCTTCGGGGCCGCGTCGTTCTGGCTATTGGGAGGTGTTCGTCGGCATGCACGCTGAGGCGCCGATAGGCGTCGTCGGTACGGGGTACGTGGGGCTCGTGTCGGCGGTCTGCTTCGCCCACCTCGGACACCACGTGATCTCCATGGACGTGGACGAGGCCAAGATCGCCACGCTCAACGAGGGACGAGCCCCCATCTACGAGCCCGGCCTCGAGAAGCTCATGGACGACAACGCCTCGAGGCTCACCTTCACGACGTCTCACGACGACCTTGCGCCTTGTCGCACCCTCTTCGTCGCAGTCGACACCCCACCGTCACCCTCGGGCGACGCTGACCTGTCGAGCGTGCACAGCGTCATGCGCGAGATCGCGGCGCGCGGCGGCGAGCGCCTGGTCGTCATGAAGAGCACCGTCCCGGTCGGCACCGGACACCGCGTGGTCTCCGACCTGCGGGCTCTCGGCGCCGAGGGCGTGCGCTATGCCTCCAACCCCGAGTTCCTGCGCGAGGGCGCCGCCATCCAGGACTTCCTCGAGCCCGACCGCGTCGTGGTCGGAGCCTTCGACCCAGAGGACGGCGAGGCGGTCGCCGACCTCTACCGCGGCATCGACGCCGACGTCGTCCACACGACGGTGCCGAGCGCGGAGATGATCAAGTACGCTTCGAACGCGTTCCTCGCGACCAAGATCTCGTTCATCAACGAGATCGCCAACGTCTGCGAGCAGGTGGGAGCCGACGTGCGCGTCGTCGCCCACGGCATGGGCCTCGACCACCGTATCGGCCCGCACTTCCTGCAGGCCGGGATCGGTTACGGGGGCTCCTGCTTCCCCAAGGACGTCCAGGCTCTCAAGCAGCTGGCCGGCAACAGCGGCTACCACTTCCAGCTGCTCAACGCCGTCATCGAGGTCAATGCGCTGCAGAAGCGGCGTGTGGTGGGCAAGCTCAAGCGGCGCCTGGGGAATCTACGCGGCAGGCGTATCGCCCTGCTCGGGCTGACCTTCAAGCCGAACACCGACGACCTGCGCGAGGCCGCTTCGATCGTCCTCGCGGGGCGTCTGCGCGACGAGGGGGCGGAGGTGCGGGCCTACGACCCGGTGATCGAGCCCGGCGACCATCCTCTCTTCCCGGGTGTGACGATCTGCGCCGACGTGCCGTCCGCGATCGACGGCGCCGACGCCGCGGTGCTGGTGACTGAATGGCCCGAGTTCGGCCGCCTCGACTGGGCCACGGCGGCCGCGAGCATGCGCCGCCCGCTGCTGGTCGACGGGCGCAACTTCGTCGACCCCGCCGCAATCCTCGAGGCCGGCCTCGAGTACGAGGGCATCGGTCTCGGCGACGGACTTTCCGGCCTCGACTAGTCGGCCGGGCGTGAGCCACGCGGGCATGATCCCCACGCAGGCGGTCATCCTCGTCGGGGGGGAGGGTACCCGGCTCCGTCCTGTCACGTCGCGCGTCCCTAAGCCTGTCGCGCCGCTGGTGGAGCGGCCGTTCGTCGCCTACATCCTCGAGAACCTCGCCCGACATGGCGTCGCCCGCGTGGTCTTCTCCAGCGGCCACCTCGCCGAGGTCGTCCGGGCCGAGATCGGCGACGGTCGCGCCTACGGGATCCAGGTCGACTACGTGGTCGAGGAGGAGCCGCTGGGCACGGCGGGCGCCATCGCCAACTGCGCCGAGACGCTCGACGAGGGCCCTCTCTTCGTGTTCAACGGCGACGTGCTGACCGACGTCGACCTGACGGCGCTCGGTCGTCTGCATGCCGACCAGGGAGGCATGGCGACCATCTACCTGACCGCCGTCGACGACCCGAGGCGCTACGGGCTCGTCGAGCTCGCCGAGGGCGGGCGCGTCGCGCAGTTCCTGGAGAAGCCCGGCGAGCACACGGGTCGCGCGCTCATCAACGCCGGTGTCTACGTGCTGGAGCCCGAGGTCTTCGAGCTGATCCCGAGGGGACGGCTCTTCTCGATCGAGCGCGGCGTGTTCCCGCGGCTGGCACAGGCCGGCTCACTCTACGGCTACGTGGGCAAGGGGTACTGGCGGGACATCGGAACGCCCGAGAGCTATCTGCAGGCACACATCGACGTGCTTGAGCGTGTCGTGCGGACGGCTGCCGGCGACGCACTCGGCGAGAGCTACCGATACGTGGCCCCGACGGCCGAGGTGTCGCCCGACGCCCGCGTCGTGCCGCCCTGCTATATCGGCGACGGCGCCCGGGTCGAGGCGGGCGCCCGAGTAGGACCGCTCGCGGTCCTGGGCGCGGGCGCCCGCCTCGGCGTCGGCGCCGTCCTCACCGAGTCCGTCGCGCAGTCTGGCGTCGAGATCGCCGATCACGCGCAGGTCGAGCACAGCATCCTCGTGCGTGACTCACGTATCGGCGCCGGCAGCCAGCTCTCCGGGGCGGTCATCGGGGAGGCCTGTGACGTGGGCGCCGGCAACCGGCTGACGGCGGGCATCTGCCTGTCACCGGGTACGACGCTCCCGGACAACGCCATCGACTTCCGCGAGCAGCTGCGCGGTGGGGAGGACGCATGACAAGATCGGTCCCGGCGAGCATCTTCAAGGCGTACGACATCCGGGGTCTGTATCCGTCCGAGCTCGACGAGGCGGCGGCCGAGCGCATCGGCTTCGCGCTCACGCGGCAGCTCGGGGCCACGAGTCTCGGCGTGGGCATGGACCCGCGGCCCTCGTCGCCGGGGATCGTCGAGGCGTTCGTCACCGGTGCGGCCCGCGCGGGTGCGTCGGTCGCCGAGTTCGGCGCGGTCGCCACCGAGATGCTCTACTACGGGGTCGCCAGTCGCGCGCTGGGTGGCGGCGCCATGGTGACGGCGTCGCACAACCCGCCGGAGTACAACGGGCTCAAGCTCGTCGGCGAGGGCGCGCTCCCGCTCTCCGGCGAGCAGGGGATGCCCGAGCTGCTGCGGCGCGTGCAGGCCCTGGACGAGCTGCCGCCGGTCACCGGCGCGGCGGGGCGCGAGCACGTCGATCTGTACGAGACCTACGTGCGACACCTGCACGGGTTCATCGACGTCGCCGGGCTTGCGCCGCACCGCGTCGTGATGGATGCCGCCAACGGCATCGCCGGCGCTCTGGCACCGCGGGTCTTCGCCGCTACTCCGATCCGCGCCGTCGAGCTGTTCTTCGAGGTCGACGGCACCTTTCCCAACCACGCGCCCAACCCGCTGCTCGAGGAGAACCGGCGCGAGCTCACCGCCCGCGTGCTGACCGAGAAGGCCGACCTCGGCATCGCCTGGGACGGCGACGCCGACCGCTGCTTCTTCATCGACGAGGCCGGCGAGTTCGTGCCGGGCGACTTCGTCACGGCCCTTCTCGCCGAGGCCCTGCTGCGCAAGGCCCCGGGTGCGGCCATCCTCTACGACCTGCGCGCGAGCCGCGCGGTCCCCGACACGATCAGGGCCAACGGTGGCATCCCCCTGATGAACCGGGTGGGCCACGCCTTCTTCAAGCAGCGCATGCGGCGCGAGCCCGTGCTCTTCGGCGGCGAGGTCTCCGGGCACTACTACTTCAGGGACAACTTCAACGCCGACTCGGGCTTCATACCGGCTCTGCTGATCCTCGAGCTGCTCGCCCAGAAGCGGGCCACGATGGCCGAGTTGCTGGAGCCGCTTCGCAGCAGGTACTTCATCTCCGGCGAGATCAACTCCACGGTGGACGACGTCGGCGCGGCGCTGGCCCGCATCGAGGAGCGCTTCAGGGACGGCGAGGTCACGAAGCTCGACGGCGTCTCCGTCGACTACGAGCACTGGCACTTCAACGTGCGGCCCTCGAACACCGAACCGCTCGTGCGCCTCAACGTCGGCGCCGACGAGTCGGGCCTCCTGGAGGAGAAGTGCGACCTCGTGCTCTCCGCGATCAGGGCCTGAGATGAACGGCGACGGGGAGCGCGCCTCCGGGCCCAGGATGACGCAGACCGGCGAGGAGCAGCGCACGGCCGCGGCCGGCGATCTCGGCCCGGCGACGGTCGCGGAGCTCGATCGCGCCGACATGCGCGGCGCGATCGCCGGGCTCGGCCGGCAGTTCACCGAGGGCTACGACGCCGCGCGGCGGGCACTGGCCGGCGACACCGCGAATGGCGCGACGGCGACGCCGCCGCGCCCGGACGGCGTCGCCGTCTGCGGCATGGGTGGCTCCGCCATCGGCGGTGAGCTGATGCTGGCGGCGGTCCCTGCGCTCGCCGTCCCCTCGACGGTGGTGCGCGGCGACGAGCTGCCCGCCTGGGTGAGCTCCGAGACGCTGGTCGTCGCGGTCAGCTACTCTGGCGAGACCGAGGAGACGCTCGCCTGCGTCGAGGGGGCGCTCGCGCGGGGCTGCCGTCCACTCTGTGTCGCCTCGGGCGGCCGGCTGGCGGCGCTCGCCGCCGAGCGCGGCCTCGCGCACGTCCCGGTGCCGGCCGGTCTGCAGCCGCGGGCCGCCCTCGGCGTCCTCGCGACGCCGGTCGCGGCGGCACTCGTGCAGGCGGGCCTTTGCGGCGACCTCGCGGCCGACGTGGTCGCGGCGGGCACGGTCCTCGACGAGCTGGCCTCCGACCTGGCGCCGGAGGTGCCCGAAGAGGCCAACGGCGCGAAGACGCTGGCCCGACGGCTGACGGGACGTCTCGTGCTCGTCTACGGCGGGGGCGTGACGACGCCCGCCGCCCGCCGCTGGAAGACGCAGCTCAACGAGAACGCGAAGGCGATCGCCTTCTGGTCCGAGCTGCCGGAGCTCGACCACAACGAGATCGAAGGATGGGCGAGCGTCCCGGCGCTCACCGCGGATACGCAGGTCGTCCTGCTCGAGGATCCGGAGTGGGCCGCGCCGCTCGGGCGTCGCGCGCAGCTCACCGCCGCCGAGCTCGGCGCTCAAGGCGTCGCCGTCGAGCGGCTCACGGCGCGCGGGGCGCCGCCGCTCGCCCGCGCCTGTTCGCTCGTCGGGCTCGGCGACTGGGTCTCGTACTACCTCGCGCTGCTCTACGGCCGCGACCCGACGCCGGTCGCCGCCATCGAGCGTTTCAAGCGGCGGCTGGCCGCCGGCGGGTGAGCGCGCCGGCCGTCTCCGTCGTGCTCGCGGCGCCCGCGACGGCGGGCGCCGCGACGGAGCTCTTCGTGCGCGCGGCGGTGGTGACACTCGAGCCCGACGAGTTGCGGCCGGCGCTGCCGTTCGAAGGCCGGCTCTTCGAGGTCCTCGCGGCGCTCCCGGCCGGCACGTGCGTCGGGCTCGTCGTGCCGGTCCGTCTCGCCGCCGGCCGGTCCGGCGGCGCGCCGGCAGAGCCGTCGTCCGTGTCGTCGCGGCCCGCTGCGCCGGCGGGCGCGGCTCCGGGTCTGCTCGCGGTCGAGGACCACGTCAACCTCGAGCTGCGCGGCCCGCTGACCGGCGCCTGGCCGGCAGGCCTGCCGCGCAGCTTCCCCTCCATGACCGCTCGTTATCAACCCGCCGTGGTACGGTCGGCCGCGAGCGCGCGTGTATACTCTGGCGGCGTCGTGGCTGGGGTCGGCGACCTCGCACGACTCACGCCGTTCGAGCGCCGCGAGCTGCGGCGAGCGAGCTGCTCCGCGGTCGCCGATCTGCTCGTGTACCCAGCCGTGGTCGCCGCGTACTACGGTCACACGCTGGCCGCCTGCGGTGTCGTGCAGGCGCCACCTATCGACGAGGAGTGAGGAGCCCGTGAGCCCCGACTACGAAATCAAGGATATCGGTCTCGCGCCCGAGGGCGTACTGCGCATCGAGTGGGCCGACATGCAGATGCCCGTGCTGGCCTCGATCCGCGAGCGCTTCGCCAAGGAGCGGCCGCTCGAGGGCGTGCGCGTGGGCGCTTGCCTGCACGTCACCACGGAGACCGCCAACCTCATGCGCACGCTGGTCGCCGGGGGCGCCGACGTCGTGCTCTGCGCCTCCAACCCGCTGAGCACGCAAGACCCGGTCGCGGCCGCGCTGGTCAACGACTACGGGGTGCGCGTCTACGCCATCAAGGCCGAGGACGACGAGACCTACTACCGGCACATCAACGCCTGCGTCGATCATCGTCCGCACATCACGATGGACGACGGTGCCGACGTCATCGGCGTGCTCCACGGGGAGCGGCCTGATATGGCCAGCGACATCATCGGCGGCACCGAAGAGACCACGACCGGGGTGATCCGCCTCAAGGCGCTCGAGGGTGAAGGCCGTCTCATGTTCCCCGTGATGGCCGTCAACGAAGCGAACACGAAGCACATGTTCGACAATCGCTACGGCACCGGGCAAAGCACGCTCGACGGCATCCTGCGCGCCACCAACATCCTGATCGCCGGCACCACCGTCTGTGTCGCCGGCTACGGTTGGTGCGGCCGCGGCCTCGCCATGCGTCTCAAGGGTCACGGCGCCGACGTGATCGTCCTCGAGGTCGACCCCCTGCGGGCGCTCGAGGCCGTCATGGACGGTTTCCGCGTCATGCCGGTGGCAGAGGCCGCCAAGGTCGCCCGCCTGTTCGTGACGGCGACCGGCGACATCCACGTCCTGCGCGGCGAGCACTTCGAGGCCATGCAGGACGGCGCCATCGTCGCCAACACCGGCCACTTCAACGTCGAGATCGACATCCCGGCGCTCGAGAAGCTCTCCACGAAGCGGCGTACGGTGCGGGAGTTCGTCGAGGAGTACACGATGGCCGACGGCCGGCGCATCTACCTGCTCGCCGAGGGCCGGCTGGTCAACCTGTCGGCGGCCGAGGGCCACCCGGCGTCGGTCATGGACATGAGCTTCGCCAACCAGTCGCTCTCCGCGGAGTACCTGGTGCGGCACCACGACGAGCTCGAGAACCGGGTCTACGTCGTGCCCGCCGACATCGACGCCGAGATCGCCCGCCTCAAGCTGGAGACCATGCGGGTCGAGTGCGACACCTTGACCGACGAACAGGCCGCGTACCTGGCCTCGTGGGACCAGGGGACCTGACCCTTCCGGGCGCGATGCCCGACGGGCGCTGATGGCCGAGACGCGGTCATCCGAGGCTGACGCCGGCCCGAGCGGGTCGCGCCTGCGCGTGCGCACCGTCGACATCCGGCCCGACGCGGTCGTCCTGATCGACCAGACCGCGCTGCCGCACGACGAACGCTACGTCACCTGCGTCACCTGGCGCGAGGTCGCCGACCGCATCCGCGACATGACGGTGCGGGGGGCGCCCGCGATCGGCGTCACGGCGGCGGGGGGGATCGCCCTCGCGGCGCGCGAGGCCGCCGGGCGCGCCGGCGACGATCTCGTCGTCTTCCGCGCCGCGCTCGACGAGGCCGCCGCCGGCCTGCTGGCCACGCGGCCGACGGCCGTGAACCTGCGCTGGGCGCTCGACGAGATGCGCGCCGCGTGGCTCGCCTGCGACGAGCCGCCGGTGGCGTGCGCGGCCAGGCTGCTCGCCCGGGCGCAGGCGATCCACGACGACGACATCGCTCGCTGCCGCGCCATCGGCGAGCACGGAGCCGCGCTCTTCGGAGCCGGCTCCCGGATCCTCACGCACTGCAACGCCGGCGCACTGGCGACGGCCGGCTACGGCACGGCGCTCGGCGTCATCCGTTCGGCCTTCGCCCGTCACGGCGACGTCTCGGTCTGGGTCGACGAGACGCGGCCGTGGCTCCAGGGCGCCCGTCTGACCGCCTGGGAGCTCCAGGTCGAGGCCATCCCGTACCGCATCATCAGCGACAGCATGGCGGGTCACTTCTTCAGCCGCGGAGAGATCGACGGCGTCGTGGTCGGCGCCGACCGCATCGCGGCCAACGGCGACACGGCCAACAAGATCGGCACCTACACGGTCTCGGTGCTCGCCAAGGAGCACGGCGTGCCGTTCTACGTGGCGGCGCCGCTCTCGACCGTCGATCTCACGGTCGAGAGCGGCGCCGGCATCCCGATCGAGGAGCGCGCCGAGAGCGAGGTGACGTCGTTCGCCGGGCGGCTGGTCGCGCCGGCAGGCGCGCGTGCGCGCCACCCTGCCTTCGACGTCACGCCCGCCGCCAACATCACGGCCGTCGTCACCGAGGCCGGCGTGCTGCGACCGCCGTTCGGGCGGGCACTGGCGGCGGCGCACGCCCGCGGCCAGGGCCGTCGACGCAGGGGAGAGGGGCGTCAGGATGAGCGAGCGTAGGACGTCCGGTGCCGGCCCCGCCGTGCCGGCCGGCGCCTTCAAGGCGATGATCATGGCGGCCGGTCTGGGCACCCGTCTGCACCCGCTGACCGGCCGCACGGCCAAGCCGATGGTGCCGATCCTCAACCGCCCGGTCATGGAGCACATGCTGCGCCTGCTCCGTCGGCACGGCGTGCGCGAGGTGGCCGCCAACCTGCACTACCACCCCGACAAGATCCGCACCTACTTCGGTGACGGTGGCGAGTTCGGCCTCGACCTCCGCTATAACGTCGAGCGCGAGCTCCTGGGGACGGCGGGCGGCGTCGGCGCCTTCCGCTCGTTCCTCGGCGACGGCGCCTTCGTCGTGGTCAGCGGCGACGGCCTCACCGACATAGACCTGACGGCCTTCGTGGCCGCCCACCGTGCCTGCGGAGGCATCGCCACCATGGCGGTGAAACAGGTCGAGGACCCGTCTCTCTACGGCGTCGTCGTCCACGACGGCGACGGCAGGGTCACCGGCTTCCAGGAGAAGCCGGCGGCCGGGGAGGAGCGCTCCGACCTCTGCAACTGTGGCATCTACGTGTTCGAGCCCGAGGTCTTCGACTATGTGCCCGAGGGCGCCTTCGTCGACTGGGCCAAGGACGTCTTCCCGGCCCTACTCCAGGGCGACGTACCCGTCTGCGTCTGGCCGCTCGAGACGTACTGGAACGACGTCGGCAACATCGAGCAGTACCGGATGAGCAACTTCGACGCGCTGCTCGGGCGCGTGGATCTCGACATCCCCGGGCGAGAGATCCGTCCCGGTGTGTGGATCGGCGAGGGCACGGAGGTCGCGACGGGTGTGCACCTCGAGCCCCCGATCCTGCTGGGCGCGGGCTGCCTCGTCGAGCCCGAGGCCGAGCTGATCGGTCCCCTGATCGTCGGCGACGGCTGCGTCATCGAGCGCGGCGCCGTGCTCGAAGGCATGATCAACTGGGACGGTGTGCGCGCCGGCCGCGGCTCGCGGCTCGCGGGCAGCATCCTGGGACGCAACGTGGTCGTCCACCACGAGGCGGTGGTCCACGAAGACTCCGTGATCGGCGATCGCTGCGTGGTGGCGCCGAAGGCCCTCGTGCCGCCCGGCGCCCGCTGCGGACCGCGTACCGAGCTCTCGGGCGAGTACTGCGAGCCGGACTGATCTGGCCGCGGAGTGGGCGCCCGCGAGCTTCTGGACGAGTTCCTCGATCTGGCCTTCCCGCGGCGCTGCGTGCAGTGCCGGCGCGTGGGGGCATGGCTCTGCGCCGCTTGCGCAGCGCAGCTCACGCCCCTGCCCGCCGGGTGCTGCTCCCGCTGCGGCGCGCCTGCTCGCCGGGCCTGGCCGGGAGAGGCCGCTGACGGGCGCCGGGCCTGCCCCGAGTGCGGCGGCCGCCAGCTCGCCTTCGGCTCGGCCGCGGCCGCATTCGTCTACGAGGGCCCGGCGCGGGCGCTCGTCACGGCCTGCAAGTTCCGCTCCTACCGCTCTCTCACCCGCGAGATGGCACGACTGGCCGGGCCGGCCTTCGTCGCCGCCTGCGGCGGCGAGACCGCCGGCCCGGCCCTCGCGGTCACCTGGGTGCCCGCCCATCGCACGCGCACGATCGAGCGCGGCTTCGACCAGGCCGAACTGCTCGCGCGGGAGCTCGCCGACCTGACATCGCTGCCGGCCGCGTGCCTGCTGCGGCGGGCCCGCGAGACGGCCCGCCAGAGCGGCCTGCACGGCGCCGAGCGTGCGGCCAACGTGAGTGACGCTTTCCAGTTGCGGCAGGGGGCTGACAGGGTATTATCTGGACTCAAGCGAGTGGTGATCGTTGACGACGTATACACCACAGGTGAAACGTTGAACCACTGCGCGAGCGTGCTGGCCGAGGCTGGGCTCGACCCCCGAGCGTTCAGCTTCGCGCGCGCCGTCCGTCGCTCGTCTGCGCGCACGTCCATCTCAGCGTCCTCAGCTCATCGCGAGGCACCCTTCTATGCAAAGGAGCGTAGTCGATGAGAACACAGATCAAGGGCCGGAACGTCACCGTGACCGCCGCACTGCAGGAGTATGCCGAGGACAAGGTCGCTCGCGTCCACAAGCTCCTCCAGGAACGCAAGATCGACGAGGTGACGCGCGTAGAGCTCGAACTCAGGGTGGAGAAGAACCCCAGTATCCCCGAGTCGAGCATCGCCGAGGCGACGATCTTCACCCGCGGGCCGGTGATTCGCGCCCGCGAGCGCTCCGACGACATGTATGCGGCCATTGATCTGGTGACCGACAAGCTCATGCGCCGGGTCAAGAAGTACCACGACAAGGTCCACGGCAAGACCCGCAAGGGCCACGAGAAGCTCGTGATGGGCGCCGAGGCGACGCTCCCGAGTGAGACGGAGGTCGCCGCCGAGGCGCCGCTCGCCGCCGCCGCCGTGGTCGGTGCCGAGCTGGCCGGCGAGGAGCCCGGCGGCGACAACGGTCGCGTGGTCAAGGTCAAGCAGTTCGCCCTGAAGCCCATGTCGGTGGACGAGGCGAGCTTGCAGCTGGAACTCGTCGGCCACGACTTCTTCGTCTTCCAGAACGCCGAGACCAGTCGCACCAACGTCATCTACCGGCGGCGAGACGGCCACTACGGCCTGATCGAGCCGGCCGAGCTCTAGGGGATCGGCGGCGGGCGCGGGCCGCCGGCCCGCGCCCGCCGCCGATCGGTTGTCCTCCGCCACCGTGTGCCGCGGGAGCGACGCTCGCCGCGACCTATGCGACAATAGGGGGGAGGGTGCGGCCGGCGGCCGCACCTGCGTGCGTCCCGGTCCAGGAGTCCAAGTGATCAAGATCGTCGACAAGCTGATGCACGCCGGCGAAGGCAGGCGTCTCAAGGTCCTCGAGGAGCAGGTGAGGGCCGTCAGCGCACTCGAGCCTCAGATGCAGGCCCTGAGCGATGAGGAGCTCGCCGCGCTCACGCCCGTCTTCCGCCAGCGCGCCGACAACGGCGAGCCACTCGAAGACCTCATGAACGAGGCCTTCGCCGTCGCCCGCGAGGGTGCTCGCCGCGCCGTCGAGATGCGCCCGTTCGACGTCCAGGTGATGGGCGCGATCGCGCTCTTCGACGGCGACATCGCCGAGATGAAGACCGGCGAGGGCAAGACGCTCGTCGCGACCATGCCAATGTACCTGCGCGCCCTCGCCGGCCGCGGGGCTCACCTCGTGACCGTCAACGACTACCTGGCGCGCCGCGACGCCGAGTGGATGGGCCGGGTCTACCGGGCCCTCGGACTCGAGGTCGGCGTCGTCCAGGCGATGATGGACCCGGCGGCGCGCCGTGTGGCCTACAACGCCGACGTGACCTACGGGACCAACAGCGAGTTCGGCTTCGACTACCTGCGCGACAACATGACGATGCGCCGCGACCATCAGGTGCAGCGCGGCCACTACTACTGCATCGTCGACGAGGTCGACTCGATCCTCATCGACGAGGCGCGCACCCCGCTCATCATCAGCGGCGCGCCGGAGACCGCCGCCGACACGTACCGGCAATTCGCGCGCGCCGTTCCCCGCCTGCGCCCCGAAGAGGACTACGAGGTCGACGAGAAGCACAAGACCGTGGCGATCACCGAGAGCGGCGTCGCCAAGATCGAGCAGGCTCTCGACATCGAGAACCTGTACAAGGACGGAAGCCTCGTCAATCACCTGATCCAGGCGCTGCGCGCGCAGGCCCTCTACAAGAACGACGTCGACTACGTGATCCAGGACGGCGAGGTCAAGATCGTCGACGAGTTCACGGGCCGCATGATGGAGGGCCGCCGCTGGTCCGAGGGTCTCCACCAGGCGATCGAGGCCAAGGAGCGCGTGCCGATCCGCGAGGAGAACCAGACGCTCGCGACGATCACGCTGCAGAACTACTTCCGCATGTACGAGCATCTCGCCGGCATGACGGGCACCGCCAAGACCGAGGAGGACGAGTTCCGTCAGATCTACGGTCTCGAGGTGATCACCATCCCGACGAACGCGGAGATGGTGCGGGGGGACCACAACGACTTCATCTTCAAGACGCGGAAGGAGAAGTACGAAGCCGTCGTCGACGACCTCGTCGGTCGACACGAGCGCGGTCAGCCGGTGCTCGTGGGCACGGTCTCGGTCGAGGTCAGCGAGCTCCTGTCGCGGCTCCTCGAGCGGCGCGGCGTGCCGCACGCCGTGCTCAACGCGAAGAACCACGCCCGCGAGGCCGAGATCATCATGAACGCCGGCCAGAAGGGCACCGTCACGATCGCCACCAACATGGCCGGCCGCGGCGTCGACATCAAGCTCGGCGAGGGCGTCCTGGAGGCCGGCGGCCTCTACGTGCTCGGCACCGAGCGCCACGAGAGCCGGCGCATCGACAACCAGCTTCGCGGCCGTTCCGGTCGCCAGGGCGACCCGGGGAGAGCCGCTTCTACCTCGCGGCCGAGGACGACCTGATCCGGCTCTTCGCGGGCGACCGCATGTACCGGATCCTCGATCGCGTCGGGCCGAACGAGGGCGAGGCCATCGAGCACAAGATGCTGACCAGCGTCGTCGAGAAGGCGCAGAAGAAGGTCGAAGAGCTCAACTTCCTGCGCCGCAAGAACGTGCTCAAGTACGACGAGGTCATGAACGAGCAGCGGCGCATCGTCTACGAGCAGCGCGGGCGGATCCTGCACGGCGAGGACTTCGGAGACCAGGTGCGCGACATGGTGGCCGAGGTGCTCGAGGGTACCGTACGCGGCCAGCTGGACGAGAGTGCGTACGCGGAGGACTGGGATCTCGACGCGCTCTTCGTCGCCCTCAAGATGGCCTACGACCCGGTGGTCCGGCCCGAGGACGTCGATCTCGACTCGGCCCAGGTCCAGGACGTGGTCGACCTCGTGGTCGACGACGCGCTCGCCCAGTACGACCAGCGCGAAGAGCTCATCGGGGCCCAGCAGATGAGGGACGTCGAGCGCGCGGTACTGCTGCAGGTCATCGACGGCAAATGGAAGGAGCACCTGCAGGACATGGACTACCTGCAGGAGGGCATCCACCTGCGCGCCCTCGGCCAGCGCGACCCGCTCGTCGAGTACAAGAACGAGGGCTTCGAGCTCTTTCAGGACATGCTCGAGACGATCAAGTCGAGCACGGTGACGACGCTCATGAAGAACCGGCCCGAAGACCTCGCCATCTTCACCGCGATGACCCTCGACCAGCCGGTGCAGGCCTTCAACTACACGAGCGGCGCCGATCTCGCCAACGCGACCTCGTTCGCGGGGGCGGCGGTGGCGGGCGGCGAATACGCCGAGTCGGCGTCGGCCGACGCCCGCTTCGCCGACCAGCCGCCGCCGGCGGTCGCGGCCGACGGCCGCCAGGCCGCGCCGGTCGCGGTCCAGCAGCGCGTGGTCGACGAGAAGGTCGGCCGCAACGACCCTTGCCCGTGCGGGAGCGGCAAGAAGTACAAGAAGTGCCACGGGGCATGAGCCGGGCCCTGTGCGGACCGGCCCTCGGGCGCTCAGGGCAGCAGCGTCCCCAGCTTGATCAGGTGCTCGCACTCCTCGGCCGGCACGGGCTTGCTGAAGTAGAAGCCCTGGACGAGGTCGCAGCGCTGCTTCCGCAGAAAGACGTGCTCCTCCGCAGTCTCCACTCCTTCGGCAACGACCGTGAGCCCCAAGCTGTGACCGAGGGTGATCACCGCGTTCGTCACTGCGGCGTGCCGCGGCACGTGCGTCACGTCGCTCACGAAAGAACGATCGATCTTCAGCGTGTTCACGGGAAGCTGCAGCACGTGACTCAGTGACGAGTAGCCGGTGCCGAAGTCGTCGAGCGCCACGCGCGCGCCCAGCTCGCCGAAAGCGGTCAGGACGCGGGCGGTGACATCGGGATCGCTCATCGCGAGGGTCTCCGTGATCTCGAGCTCGAGGAACGAGGGATGCAGACCGGAGTCGCGCAGAGCGTCGGCGACCACGCCGACCAAGTCGGGACTGCGCATCTGGCGCAGTGACAGGTTGACGCCGACGCGCGTGTCGCGGCGGTACCGCCTGTTCCAGACGGCAGCCTGCGTGCAGGCCTCACGCAGCACCCAAGCGCCGATCGGCACCATGAGCCCGGTCTCCTCCGCCAGCGGGATGAAGTCCAGCGGAGCGACGAGGCCGCGCTGGGGGTGCTGCCAGCGCAGCAATGCCTCAGCGCCTAAGAGGTCACCGGTACGAGACTCGATCTGAGGCTGGTAGTGGAGGACGAACTGCTCACGCTCCAGAGCCCGGTGCAGGTCGGCCTCGAGTGCGAGCCGCGCGTCGCGCTCGACGTTCATGCTGGAGTGGAAGAACTGCCACTGGTGTCCGCCCGTCGTCGCGGCGCGGCGCACGGCGACTTGGGCGCACTGTAGGAGGTCCTCGCCGCCCACGCCGTCCGCCGGGTAGACGGCGACGCCGACGCTGCTTGCAACGAACAGCTCGCGCTCGCCGATGACAAGAGGCTCGCTCAGGCTGCCGTGCAGGCTCTCCGCGACGGTCGCCATCTCGGCGGGGCCGCGGACGCCCGGGAGGATCAGGGCGAATTGGCGGCCGCCGATGCGCGCCACGGTGTCTTCTTCGCGGACCGTGGCCTTGATGCGCTGCGCGACGCCCGCCACGACCTCGTCGACGGCAGTCGCGCCGAGCGTCTCGGTCAGTGTGTCGAAGCGACCGATCTCAAGCACGGCGACGGCGAACGACAGCCGGCGCCGCCGGGCGCGCGCGGTGGTCTCCTTGAGACGGTCCGCGAACAAGCCGCGATTGGGCAGATCGGTGAGAGGGTCGTGCAGTTGGAGATGCAGCGTCTGCAGCTCGGCGAGCTTCTGCTCGGTACGGTCGACGATCGCGGCGGTCGCTCCGAAGACCAGACCGTCCGCGTTCCTGCGTGGAGCGGTCTTGGTGAGCAGCCACAGATCGCGGCCGATGGCGACGTCGCGGCACCAGCTCTCGTGGGATCCCGCCCGCCCCTCCAGCGCCGCGCGCAGCGCCGCCGTCACGGCCTGGTCGGCGAGGTCGGAGGCGGGCAGACCGAGAAGATCCGCTCGCCGCCTGCCGAGCATCTCGCACAAGCACTCGTTGCAGTCGACGACCCGGAGGGTGGTGTCGTAGGCGACGACACCCACGGGGGACTCGTCGAACAAGGTGCGGTACATGTGCTCGGACTCGCGCAGCGCGTCCTCCGCCCGCCTGCGAGCGCGCTCCTCGGTCGTCTTCGCGATCCACTCGTGGATGACCATCGCGGTGCACTCTGCCACCGTCTCGAGGGCGTGCCGCTCGGAGGGCCCGTAGCCGCCCTCGCGGTTGGCCACCGTGATGATGCCGATCGTCTCGTCGCCGCACGTCAGCGGGACGCAGAGGGCGCAGTCGATCGGCAGGTGGCCCGCGGGAACGTGCCCGGGCTCGTTGCTGAGCCGGGTCGTCCCCTCGCGGAGCGCGCGAGCCCATATGCTGTCTCCCCACGTTTCGGGCGGCAGCCGCAGTTCGTCTTCGGGCAGCCGGCAGGCTGCGCGGATGTCGCGGGGCATCGAAGGTACGACGAGGGCTCCGCCTTCGTCGATGTATCCGACGAAGCCCCAGCCGCTGTTGGTCGCCCGGCGCACCGCGTCGAGCACGTCGGCGAACATCGCCGCGCCGCTGCGAGTGAGGAGGATGTGCGCGATCTCGGCGCGGAGCTCGAGCTCGGCATTGGCCTGACGCAGCTCGGTCTCGCTCCTGCTGAGGGCCTCGTGCGCGTGGTGGCGCTGGGACACGTCGGTGATGAAGCCTTCCAGCGCCTGGAGGGCGCCGTCAACGCCGAACACACCGACGCCGCGCTCCCAGACCCACTTCTGCGAGCCGTCGAGAGTGTGGATGCGGTACTCGAGCGTCCATTTCTCGCCGCAGGCGACAGCGAGTTTGGCCTTGCGGCGGACCATCTCGGCATCGTCCTTGTGGATGAGGTCGGCGTAGGCGATCGTGCTGTTGCCGACGAGGTCGTGCGGCGCGTAGCCGGTGAGCTCGAGGCAGCCGTCGCTGACGAAGTGCATCGTCCAGTCGGCATCGTCGGCGCACCGGTAGGCCATGCCCGGCAGGTTCTCGACGAGGGTTCGCAGCACACGCGGGCTCTCGGAGATCGCGGTCTGCTCTCGTGGCGGGGCGACGATCCGATCCGGGGCCGGCCGGGCCGCGACACGTGTGCCGGCCACCGATGACCCCGGGTCGTCAGACGCCATCGTTCCTCCTGGGTTGGCAGGCCGAGCGGCCGTATCCGCCTGGTGAGCAGCGCCGTCGCCCGAACATCCGTCTCTCCATCCCGGTATCGGCCGACCGTGGTCGGGAGTTGAGTGGTGTGGGCCGGTCGGAAACGATTCGTCGTCCGCGGCCCATGTCCTGCGGGTGCGTGCGCTGGTCCTGCGGGTGCGTGCGCTGGTCCTGCGGGTGCGTGCGCTGCGCCACGACGACCGTGAGCGCTCCGTGCCATCGGTGGACCGTGCCGGGTCTTCGGTGGCTGCGGCCGGACCGGTCCTTCGGCGCGGGAGGCACAGGCCTTCGCGCTCGGATATACTCTCGCGGTCATGACGACCTCCGCTCCAGACGCACTCCTTCAGCTTGACTCGCTCCGCGAGCGACTCAGAGACGCCCACGGGCGCCTCGAGTGGCTGCGGAGCTATCTTTGACCCCCCCAAGCTGACAGCCGAGATCGCCGCCCTCGAGGCGCGCATGCAGGCGTCCGACTTCTGGGATGATCAGGAGGCGGCGACCCGCACCTCGGCCGAGTACAGCCGCGTCAAGCGGCGCCTCGACGACTTCGCCGCCCTGCAGGGTCGTTTCGACGACCTCGACACCACCGAGGAGCTCGCACGCGAGAGCCTCGCCGACGAAGTCGTCGACGAGGATCTGCTCGGCGAGCTCGTACGGGGCGTGGCCGAGCTCGAGCAGGAGCTCGAACGCGGCGAGGAGCAGCGCTTCTTCAGCGGTCGCTTTGACGATGGCGGGGCGATCCTCAGCATCCACCCCGGCGCCGGCGGCACCGAGTCGCAGGACTGGGCCGAGATGCTGCTGCGCATGTACCTGCGTTGGTTCGAGCGCCGCGGCTTCAAGGTCGAGATCAACGAGGCGCAAGAAGGCGACGAGGCGGGCCTCAAGAGCGCGACGGTCACGGTCGACGGCGACAACGTCTACGGTCTGCTGCAGTCGGAGAAGGGCGTGCACCGTCTCGTCCGTCTCAGCCCCTTCGACTCGGCCAACCGTCGCCATACCAGTTTCGTCTCCGTCGAGGTCTCGCCGTTGGTCAGCGACGACGTGGAGATCGAGATCGACGACGACGACCTTCGCGTCGACACGTACCGCTCGAGCGGCGCCGGGGGGCAGCACGTCAACAAGACCAGCTCCGCCGTGCGCCTCACGCACTTCCCGAGCGGCATCGTCGTGAGCTGTCAGAACGAGCGCTCCCAGCTGCAGAACAAGACGGTGGCCATGAAGATGCTGAGATCGAAGCTGGTGGAGCGCGAAGAGCAGAGGCGCGCCCAGGAGCTTGCCAAGGAACGTGGCGAGCAGATGGCCGTCGACTTCGGATCACAGATCCGCAACTACGTGCTGCACCCCTATCAGATGGTCAAGGACCTGCGTACCGGCCACGAGGTCGGCAATGCGCCCGGCGTGCTCGACGGCGATCTCGACGGCTTCGTCCACGCGTACCTCGTCTGGCGCGCCGCCGGGAGCGCAGCGCGGGCCTAGGCTCGGGCCTCGCCGGCGAGGCCGGCTGCGTGACCCAGGCGCGGAGCGAGGCCGCCGACCTCCTCGGCTCCCGCCGCCTTTGACTGCGTCATCGGCGGGCTTCGCTCCGCCCGCGACCTCTCCTTCGGCGACCTCTCCTTCGGCGACGCCCCGCTGCGACGACCGGCGCCGGTCCCGTTGCGACGACCGGAGCCGGCGCGCTGCCGACCTCTCGCCCTGCTGCCGCCCGCTCGAGGGCCGCGCGATGAAGACGCGGCGGTGCGCCGTCGCGGGCGCTGTGCGATGTGGTGCACGGAGGTGGCGTTGTCTATCCATCTGGTACACAATCTGGGGTGCAGACACTAAGGTCGCAATTGGTCACGGTAGGGTCTCACCCGGGAGTCGATGCCCTTCTGTTCGAACTGCGGCCATAACCTCGGGGGGGAGGAAGTGATGGACGAGGTCGTCGTCAGGCTGCCCGCGCTTTGGGCCGACCACCACGTGCTCAAGGTCAGGAAGGCGCTCGCCAGAGCACCCGGCGTCGCCGCCGTCGTGGCGAGCGCCAGGGACCAGCAGGTGCTCGTCTCCTACGAGCCCGCCGAGACCTCGGCCGACGCCATCGTGGCGGCGCTCGCCGCCGCCGGCTACGAGGCCGGCGAGCCCGACGCGGACGAAGCGCGCAAGGACAAGCCCGCCTGGTCGGCCGGACCCCGGGCTACCGGCACCAATGCGGCTGACCTCGCCATGTCCGGCGACTACCGCAAGTACTGATCCCTTCGAGACGCGCGGGAGAGATGAGCATGGGAGAAGCGAAGAGCATCGACCCGGCCGCCCTCGAGATGCTGCGTCACGCCGACGAGTGCGGCGTGGAGACGGTCTTCTCGCGGGCGGACGCGATGAAGCCCTGCCCCATCGGGGAGTCGGGCGCCTGCTGCCGCATCTGCAGCATGGGCCCGTGCCGGCTCGTCGGCAAGGACGCCGAAGAGAAGACCGGCCTCTGTGGCGCCGACCTGCCGACGATCGCGGCGCGGCACTTCGCCCGCCAGGTCGCCGGTGGCGCCGCGGCGCACTCCGATCACGGTCGCGACATGGCGATGACGCTGCGCGCCGTCGCCACCGGTGAGGCGCACGGCTACAAGGTCAAAGACGAGCAGAAGCTCATGGCCGTGGCCGCCTTCATGGGTGTGCCCACCGCCGGTCGCGACGTCAACGAGATCGCCCTCGACGTGGCCGATGTCGCCCTGGCGCAGTTCGGCCAGCCGCTCGGCGAGATCGTCTACACGCGCCGCGCCACGCCCAAGCGGCAGGCGCTGTGGAAGAAGCTCCGCCTCACGCCGCGCGCCGTCGACCGCGAGATCGTCGAGATCCTCCACCGCACGCACGAGGGTGTCGATCTCGACGCCGAGCACATCCTCAAGTCGTCGCTGCGCTGCGCGCTGGCCGACGGCTGGGGCGGGTCCATGCTCTCGACCGACATGAGCGACATCCTCTTCGGCACGCCGTCCCCGGTGTCCGCCGAGGTCAACCTCGGCGTGCTCAAGGCCGACCAGGTCAACGTCGTCGTCCACGGCCACGAGCCGACGCTCTCGGCGATGCTGGTCGAGGCCTCCCGCGACCCCGAGCTCATCGCAGAGGCGAAGGCCAAGGGCGCGGAGGGCATCAACCTGGCCGGCATCTGCTGCACGAGCAACGAGATCCTGATGCGCTACGGCATCCCGCCGGCGGGCAACTTCCTGCACCAGGAGCTCGCCATGCTGACGGGGGCGGTCGAGGCCATGATCGTCGACGTGCAGTGCATCATGCAGGCGCTCGGCCCGCTCGCGCAGCGTTTCCACACCAAGCTCATCACGACCTCGCCGAAGGCCAAGATCCCCGGCGCGACGCATATCGAGTTCGACGAGCACCGCGCCCCCGAGACCGCTCGCGAGATCGTCCGCCTCGCGATCGACAACTACGCGAATCGCGGGCCGATCCACATCCCCGACTACCACGAGCCGCTCGTCGCCGGGTTCTCGCACGAGTACCTCAACTACATGCAGGGCGGTGTCCATCGCGGCTCGTTCCGGCCGCTGAACGACGCCATCATCGCCGGGCGGATCCGCGGCCTGGCCGGCGTCGTGGGCTGCAACAACGCCCGCGTCACCCAGGACGAGGGCATCGTCACGATGATCAAGGAATTCATCGCGCGCGACGTCATGGTCGTCGTCACGGGCTGCGCCGCGACCGCCGGAGCGAAGGCCGGCTACCTGAGCCCCGAGATCCTCGACGCCGCCGGCCCCGGACTTCGCGAGGTGATGGAGGCGATCGGCATCCCGCCGGTCCTTCACCTGGGCAGCTGCGTCGACAACTCGCGCATCCTGACGGTCCTCACGCAGGTCGCCACCGAAGGCGGCCTCGGCAACGACATCGACGACCTGCCGGCCGTCGGTCTCTGCCCCGAGTGGATGTGCGAGAAGGCGATCGCCATCGGCACGTACTTCGCCGCCTCCGGCGCGCACGTGATCTTCGGAGTGAGCAGCCCCGTCGCGGCGTCCGGCGTCGCCACTCGGCTCATGACAGAAGGATGGGAGGAGATGGTCGGCGGCGATCTGGAGTTCATCCCCGACTGGGACGAGATGCTGGCCCGGTCGCTCGAGCTGATCGACGCGAAACGCGCGGCGCTCAAGCTCAAGCCCTACGACCCGGCACAGTTCGGCGACAGCGGCGACAGCCCCTACTTCACCGCCATCAAAGCCTACCTCGCGGAGAAGGCGGACGAAGCCGTGCGCGGAGTCGAGGCGGTCGACGCGGTGGTCTACCCGCTCGCCGAGGGCAGTTCGCACGATCACGGCGACGCCCACGACTATGGTGACGCCCACGGGCACGGCGACGATCCCGGCCGGCTCCACGCCCACGGCCACACACCGACGGCCGACCACGCTCACGGAGAGGAAGCCTGATGTCGCGCTACATCGCGACCCGCGCGATCCGCGGTGCGCGTCGCATCGTCGCCGAGGCCGACCAGGCTCTGCAGGCCGCGCTCGCCGAGCACGGGCCCGAGACGCCGGTCGCCTTCACCAACACCGCCTACTTCCTGCCGGTCGTGTACGCCTTCACCGGCGCCAAGGTCGAGACGCTGGGCGACCTCGTTCCCGTGATCGAGCGCGCCAAGGGTCTGCTGCACCCCGTGCCCAACGACTCGATGTGGCTCCCGTATCTGGGCGAGACGCTCGACTCGGGCATCGCCACCCTCTTCGCCGAGGAGGCGCTCGAGGGGGTGCGCTTCGTGCAGGGTCTCGAGCCGCAGGTGCTCCAGCTCTCGAACAAGGCCTCCGACGACGAGCGGGTCTCGACCTCGTCGACGTACGTCCACGGCGACGTCCTGCGCCTCAACGGGCCGATCGACGACATCCAGCTGCGCGCCTGGGGCATCCAGCTCGTCGACGGTCGCATGCCCGGGTTCTGCGCCATCGTCGGCTGCGCCAAGTCCAACGAGGTCGCGGTCAAGATCGTCCGTGAGCTGCAGTCCCGCGGCATCCTCATCTTCCTCAGCGGCAACGTGAACGGGCGCAGCATCATCCACCAGCTCGCCGAAGAGGGCATCCAGCTCGGCTACGACACCTTCACGGTGCCGTTCGGCGTCGACACGATCTCGGCCGTGTACGCCCTCGGCTTCGCGGCTCGCTCCGCGCTCACCTTCGGCGGCATGGACGCCGGTCAGGCGCGCAAGATCATGCTCTACAACAAGTACCGCGTGTTCGCCTTCGTGCTCGCCTTGGGCGAGGTCGACGACCTCAAGTACGCGACGGCTGCCGGGGCGATCTCGTACGGCTTCCCGGTGATCGCCGATACACGCATCCCGCAGATCCTGCCGACCGGTGTGACCACCTACGAGCACGTCGTCTCGATGCCCTTCGACGAGATCCCCGGCGCCGACGACATGGAGCGCGCCGAGAAGCTGATCCAGCGCTGCATCGACGTGCGCGGTGTCAAGGTCAAGATCTCCAAGGTGCCGATCCCCGTCGCCTACGGTTCGGCCTTCGAGGGCGAGCGCGTGCGCAAGGAGCAGATGCGCATGGAGTTCGGGGGCAAGAAGGCCCACGCCTTCGAGTACCTGCGCACCAAGCCCTCGGACCAGGTCGAGGACGGCCGCGTCACGGTCGTCGGCCCCGACCTCGACACGGCCGAGGTCGGCGCCGCGATGTCGCTCGGCATCGTCGCCGAAGTCGCCGGCCGCAAGATGCAGAAGGATTTCGAGCCGATCATCGAGCGCCAGTTCCACTACTTCACCAACGGCGCCGAGGGCATCCAGCACAACGGCCAGCGCGACATCACCTGGATCCGCGTCAGCAAGAGCTCGTTCGACAAGGGCTTGCGCCTCGAGCACCTCGGCAAGCTCCTGCACGCACGCATCCACGAGGTCTTCGGCAACATCGTCGACAAGGTGCAGGTGACCTTGGTCACCGACGAGGCCGCACTGGAGCCCATGCTCGTCGAGGCACGCGAAGCGTACAAGGAGCGCAACGAGCGCATCGCCAACCTCACCGACGAGTCGGTCGACACCTTCTACTCGTGCCTGCTCTGCCAGAGCTTCGCCCCGAACCACGTCTGCGTGGTCAACCCGCAGCGCGTGGGTCTCTGCGGCGCCTACAACTGGCTCGACTGCAAGGCGTCGTTCGAGATCAACCCCACGGGGCCGAACCAGCCGGTGGCCAAGGGCACGTGCCTCGACCCGGTCAGAGGCGAGTTCACGGGGCCCAACGAGTACATCTACACGCACTCCAACCAGAGCGTCGATCGCGTCACGTTCTACTCCATCATGGACGCGCCGATGACCTCGTGTGGCTGCTTCGAGTGCATCATGGTCATCGTGCCCGAGGCCAACGGCTTCATGATCGTCAGCCGTGAGGACCCGAGCATGACCCCGTGCGGCATGACCTTCTCGACGCTCGCCGGCACCGCCGGCGGCGGCATGCAGACCCCCGGCATGATGGGCTTCGGCAAGTACTACCTGACGAGCCCCAAGTTCATCTCCGCCGACGGTGGCCTCAAGCGCATCGTCTGGATGAGCAGCCTGCTCAAGCAGCAGATGGGCCCGGTCCTGACACACATGGCCGAAGCCGCGGGAGCGCCGGACCTGCTCGACAGGATCGCCGACGAGACGGTCTGCACCGACGTCGAGGGGCTTCTGCCCTTCCTCGATGAGAAGCAGCATCCCGCGCTCACGATGGACCCGCTCTTCTGATGCGGGGCCGTCTGGCCACCACGTCCACGCCCACCAAGACCTCCAGGAGGAAGGTGCGATGACAGCAGTCGAGGTACCGGTCGAGAGATGGCAGGGCGCCGTTCGCGAGGTCACCCTGGGGGCGACCGGCGATGGGGGCACGCGTACGTCGACGGTGACCGTCGGCGGTGAGACGACGCTCCCGTTCCTGCAATTCGAGGGCGCGATGCCGCACCGCCCGATCGTCGCCGCCGAGGTCACGGACGTCTGCCAGGAGGACTGGTCGCCGGTCCTTCTGGAGACTCTGGGCGATCTCGCGCGCGACCCGGCGGCCTGGGCCGCCGCGGCCGTCGATGCCGGCGCCGATCTCATCGCCGTGAAGTTGCGCAGCGCGCACCCGGAGCGCGGCGACGCCGACGCCGACGCCTGCGTGGCGACGGTCAAGGCCGTGCTCGGTGCGGTCGGCGTGCCGCTCATCGTCTACGGCCCGGGGGCGGCCGAGAAGGACAACGAGGTCCTCATCGCGGTGGCCGAGGCCGCCAAGGGTGAGCGCCTGGCCCTCGCCAACTGTGAGGAGAAGAACTACCGCACCATCGTTGCCGCCGCCTTGGGCAACGGCCACGTCGTCGTCGGGCAGACCCCTATCGACGTGAACCTCGCCAAGCAGCTCAACATCCTCATCAGCGACATGGGCCTGCCGCTCGACCGCGTGCTCATGGACCCGAACACCGGGGCGCTCGGCTACGGCGTCGAGTACACCTACTCGGTCATGGAGCGCTTGCGGCTCGCGGCCCTGATGGGCGACACGATGACGCAACAGCCCATGATCTGCACGGTCGGGGAGGAATCCTGGCGCCAGAAGGAGGCGCGGGCGGCCGACGGTGTGCCTGCCGCTTGGGGCGAGCTCGCGACGCGCGGCCTCACGTGGGAGGTGACGACGGCGACGGCCCTGCTGCACAGCGGCGCCGACGTGGTCGTCCTGCGACACCCGAGGTCGATCGGCGTCGTGCGCGCCGCCATCGACGCGCTGATGGAAGGAGTGTGACGTCGTGGCGCTGAGCGGACTCGCGATCTACAAACTGCTTCCCCAGACGAACTGCAAGGAGTGCGGCTTCCCCACCTGCCTGGCCTTCGCCATGAAGCTCGCGCAGAAGGGCACCGAGCTGTCGAAGTGCCCGTACGTGACCGACGAGACGCGGGCGTCACTCGACGCCGCCGCGGCTCCGCCGATCCGTCTCGTCACCATCGGCAGCGGAGAGCGCGCCTTCGAGATCGGCAACGAGGTCGTGCTCTTCCGTCACGAGAAGACCTTCTACCACCAGCCGGGCCTGATGGTGCGGCTGCGCAGCGACGACCCCGACCTGGCCGCCAAGGCCAAGGCGGTGCAGGACTACGCCGTCGAGAGGGTCGGGCTCACTCTGCAACTCGACGGCGTCGCTCTCGAGCAGGCCGCGGGCGACGGGGCGGCTTTCGCCGCCGCCGCGACCACGGTCGCGGGCGCCGGCGACGCCCCGTTCGCGCTGCTCGGTGACGATCCCGCGGCCCTCGCCGCCGCCGCGGCGGCGGTCGCCGGAACGGCGTCCGCTGCTCGGCGTGGCCACGTCGGCGACCGTCGACGCGATGGCGGCGACGGCCAAGGAGCACGGCTGTCCGCTCCTCGTGCGCGGCGACGGCGACCTCGACTCGTTGGCCGCCGTGATCGAACGGGCGAAGGGCGCCGGGGTCGAGGACCTCGTCCTCGACCCCGGCGCCACGTCCCCGGCCGGCGCCTTGGCGCTCGCCACCCAGCTGCGCCGGCTGGCGATCAAGAAGGGCCAGCGCGGCGTGGGCTTCCCGCTGATCGCGTTCGCCGGCGCGGAGACCGTCGAGGAGGAGGCCGTGCTCGCCTCCCAGGCGATCGCCAAGTACGCCGGCGTCGTGGTGCTCGACCACGACGACCCGGGTCTCGTGTACCCGCTGCTGACGCTGCGGCAGAACGTCTACACGGACCCGCAGAAGCCGATCCAGGTCGAGCCGAAGCTGTACGAGATCGGCGCCGTGGATCCCGACAGCCCTCTGCTCATCACGACCAACTTCTCGCTCACCTACTTCACCGTGTCGGGCGAGGTCGAAGGCTGCGGGGTGCCGTCGTACCTGCTGGTCGCCGACGCCGACGGCCAGTCCGTGCTCACGAGCTGGGCGGCCGGCAAGTTCGACGCCGAGAAGATCGCCAAGACGGTCCAGGGGTCGGGCATCGGCGACCTCCTCAGCCACAAGAAGCTCGTGATCCCCGGGCACGTGGCCGGCCTCTCCGGTGAGGTCGAGGAGGAGCTCCCCGGCTGGCAGATCCTGGTCGGACCGCGAGAGGCGGTCGATATCCCGGCCTACCTCAAGAACGTCTGGACGGCGTAGCGGGCGAGCCATGGCGGCCGCCAAGCCAGAGAGCACGGCCGAGGTCGTCTTCAGCCCACAGGGCGTGACGGCCAGGGCCGAGATCGGCGCCACTCTGCTCGACGTGGCCGTGGCCGCCGGCGCCGACATCGACGCACCTTGCGGCGGCCAGGGTCGCTGTGGCCGCTGCAAGGTGCTGGTCGAGTCGGGGACCGTACAGCGGCGGGCGAACGCCAAGCTCACGCCCGCCGAGGAGAGCGAAGGCTTCGCCCTCGCCTGTCAGACGACGGTCGAGGGCGCCGCGTCGGTCGTCGTCCCCACCCGGGATGAGACCGGGCAGCGTCCCAGGTCGGAGACGCCGGCCGAGAAGATCGCCCTGCCGTTCAGCTGCGACTGGCGCCACAAGCCGGCGATCCGCAAGTTCCGCCTGAGCATCGACCCCCCGTCGCTGGACGACAACACCAACGACCTCGACAGGCTGCGCCGCGAACTCGCCCGACAGCACGGCATCAAGAACGTCGTCGTCGGCATCGGCGCCTTGCGCACGCTCGCCGGGGCCCTTCGCGACGCCGACTGGGACGTGACGGTCACGCTCGACATGCGCAACTGGGTGCTCGACGCGACCGTGCCGCCCCGACTGCTCGCCGTCGAGTCAGGCGAGCGCACGAGTCGTAACTACGGCCTCGCCATCGATATCGGTACGACCGGCGTGGTCGTCTACCTGGTCGACTTCACCGACGGGCGTGTCGCCGACACGGCGAGCGCCTACAATGCCCAGATCTCGTGCGGTGACGACGTCATCTCGCGGATCATCTACTCACAGCGGGCCAACGGGCTCGCGCGCCTCCAGCAACTCATCATCGGCACCATCAACGATCTGCTCCATGAGATCGCGGGCCGCAACAGGCTCGAGCTCACCGAGATCAACGAGGTCACCGTGGCCGGCAACACGACCATGACCCACCTCTTCCTCGGGCTCGACCCGAAGTACATCCGCGAGGAGCCGTACATCCCGACGGTCTCGGTGCCGCCGCGCGTGAGCGCCGGCAAGCTCGGGCTCAACGTCAACCCGCACGCCAGCGTGTACTGCATGCCGTCGGTGGGCAGCTACGTAGGCGGCGACATCACCGCCGGCGTGCTGTCGTCCGGGCTCTTTCTCAGCGAACAGCTCACGCTGTTCATCGACATCGGCACCAACGGCGAGATCGTCCTCGGCAACAAGGAGTGGCTCGTCTCCTGCGCCTGCTCGGCCGGCCCGGCCTTCGAGGGCGGCGGCGTCCGCAACGGCATGCGCGCCACGGCCGGAGCCATCGAGGACGTGTGGATCGACGCGCACACCCTCGAGCCGAGCTATCGCACGGTCGACGACGCGCCGCCGCGCGGCATCTGCGGCAGCGGGCTGATCGACCTCGTCGCGGAGCTGTTCGTTGCCGGCGTGATCGACAAGGGCGGACGCATCCGCCGCGACCTCGCGACGCCGCGCATCCGCGAGGGGCTCGGCGGCGTCGAATACGTGGTCGCCTGGGCCGGCAGGAGCCGCGAGGTCGCCACGGTCGCCGTCAGCGAGAGCGACATCAGCAGCCTGGTGCGCGCCAAGGCCGCGGTCTACGCCGGCTTCTCGGTCCTGTGCCGCAGCGTCGGGGTGCGGCTCGACGACGTCGAGCGGATCTTCATCGGCGGCGCGTTCGGCCAGTACATCAACGTCGAGAAGGCAATCGAGGTCGGGCTGCTCCCCGACCAGCCGTGGGAGCGCTTCACGTACCTCGGCAACACCAGCGCTCTCGGAGCGTACACCGCGCTGCTGTGCACCGAGATGCGCCGCGAGGTGGTCGAGATCGCCGGGCGCATGACCTACCTGGAGCTCTCCGCCGACAACTCGTTCATGGAGGAGTACACGTCCGCACTGTTCCTGCCCCACACCGACATCGAGGCCTTTCCGACGGTCACGGCCCTGCTCGCCGAGAACGAGTCGAACGGGGACGGCTCTGCTGCGGAGAGCGACGTCCGGGACGCCGGGAGCGACGGCCCGGCCAAGGAGGACGCATGACGACGACCATCGCCGTCGCCGGCAAGGGAGGGACCGGCAAGACCACCCTTGCCGGCTTGATCGTCCGCTGCCTGATCGAGCGCGACGCGGGCCCGGTGCTCGCCATCGACGCCGACCCCTCGAGCAACCTCAACGCGGTGCTCGGCATGGGTCTCGAGCGCACGGTGGGTGACATCCGCGAGGACACGGTCGCGCAGGCCAAGGCCGGTCAGCTCGAGGCCGGTGTCGCCAAAGCCGACCTGCTCGACTACGAGATCAACGCCTGTCTCGAGGAGGGCACCGGTGTCGACCTCCTGGCGATGGGCCGGCCCGAGGGGCCCCACTGCTACTGCGCCGCGAACACGATGCTGCGCACGATCGTCGACCGCATCGCGTCGGGCTACGCCTGGGTCGTGATGGACACGGAGGCCGGACTCGAGCACATCTCGCGGCGCACGACCAGCGATGTCGACCTTCTCCTCGTGATCACCGACCCGACGATGCGCGGCGTGACGGCGGCCGGACGCGTCGCCGAGCTCGTCGCCGAGCTGGGCACGCGCGTCGCCGTCGCCCGGCTCATCGTCAACCGCGTCGCGGGGGACCTGCCGGGCGGGCTGGCCGAGGCGATCGCGGCCACCGGGCTGGAGATGGCCGCGACGATCCCGGTGGATCCGCTGATCGGCGAGTACGACGCGACCGGCCGACCCTTCATCGAACTCCCCGCCGACGACCCCACGGTCGCCCGCGTGCGCGACCTTCTGGACCAGCTTGTCCCGCAACTCACCCAGTCACAAGGAGGGGCCCGGTGCTGATCATCGGCGAGAACATCCAGATCGTCTCACCTGTCGTGAAGGAGGCGATCGAGAGCCGCGACGCGGCCGCCATCCAGCGGCTGGCGCTGCGTGAGGTCGAGGCGGGGGCGGGTGTCATCGATCTCAACATCGGGCCGCAGAAGAAGCACGGCGCCGAGGTCATGCCCTGGATCGTCGAGGCCGTGCAGGAGGTGACCGACGTCCCGCTCTCGCTCGACACCACGAACCTCGCGGCCATGGAGGCTGGGCTCAAGGTCTGTCGCGGGCGCGCCACCCTCAACTCGGCTTCGGCCGACCCGGACCGCCTCGACAGCGTCATGCAGCTCGCGGCCCGCTACGAAGCCCGGGTCATCGCCCTGACGATGGGTGTCCACGGCATCCCGACCACGACCGACGGGCGCGCCGGCATCGCGATGGAGAACCTTCTGCCTGCGGCCGAGGCCGCAGGGCTCTCGCCCGACGCCGTCCTTCTCGATCCCCTGGTGCTCACCGTGACCTGCAACCAGGACGTGGCCGGCGTCGCCGTCGACGCCATCCGCATGTTCAAGATGCTCAGCGACCCGCCGCCGATGACCACGGTAGGGCTCTCGAACGTGAGCAACGGCTGCCCCGACGAGGTCCGCAGCCTGGTCAACCGCACGTACATGGTGATGCTGATGGGGGCGGGCCTCGACAGCGCGATCGCCGACCCGTTCGACACGCAGCTGAAGGAGACGATCCGGATCGTCGAGGAGCGCGACGAGAGCACGCCCGTGGGCCGGCTCTTCATCGCCCTCCACGACGCCTCGGCGGCGATGGAGCAGCTCGACCCGGCGCTCGTCGACGTCGACGACCCGGAGCAGCTCGACATCCTCAAGACGTGCCGGATGCTCAACAACGACGTGCTCTACGCGGACTCGTACCTGCGCATCTGAGCGCGGCGGGGAGGTCTGCGGACGAGGCGGCGGCGCGAAGCGCCGCCGCCTCGTCCGTATCAGTCAGTCGTCGGGGCCGAGGATCTCGCGCCCGAGCGAGCACTTGTCGACGGCCGCGCACCAGTCGGTGCAGGCCGGCTCGCGTTTCGGATTGGCCACGAGGACGCCGCACGACGGGCAGCGCCGGCGTGCGTCGTCCTTGAAGAACTCGACCGCGGCGCCGCAGCGCTCGCAGGCCACCTCGAAGATGTCGTCCGGTGTCCAGGAGCTGCGGTCACGCCCGGGGCAGCCATGTGAGGACTCCACGCGGGGACCTCCTCGTTCGTGCGCCGTGGATGGTGTGCCGAGGTGCAAGCATAGACCAGGAAACGGCGAGCGGACGCGCGCGGGCCGGATGGGCGCGCCGTCGCCGCGCCGTGGGATCCGGCGAGGGTGTGCCCGTGGTCGACGACCGCCGTGGTCTGGTGCGTCTGGTAGGCTCCGTCGCGTGAACGCTGAGCCTCCCCGACCTACGCTGCACGGACGCCTCGTCGCCCTGCGGGCGGTCCGCGCCGACGACGTGTCGACGCTGCGGGACATCCTCGACGAGCCCGAGGTCGCCGTGTGGTGGCGGCGCGGCGAGTGGGAGCGCGTCGACGAGCTCGGCGCCGCGACCTTCGCCATCGAGCTCGACGGCAGGGTGGTCGGGTGCATCCAGTACACCGAGCAGACCGACCCCGACTACCGCTCGGCCGCCGTCGACATCTTCGTCTCGGCGGCCGCCCACGGCCGCGGGGTCGGCAGCGACGCCATGCGCACGCTGATCGGATGGCTCATCGACGAGCGTGGGCACCATCGTCTCACCGTCGACCCGGCGACCGCCAACGAGCGCGCCGTCCATGTCTACCGGGGGCTGGGCTTCCGGCCGGTGGGCGTGCTCCGCCGTTACGAGCGCGTCGCCGACGACGAGTATCGCGACGCGCTCCTCCTCGACCTGCTGGCCGAGGAGTTCGTGCGCGCCTGAGGAGCGCGACGCGCGCCGGGTGCGGCGCCGGCGCGCGTGGACCCGACGCATGTGTGGACTCGACGCAAGTGTGGACCCGACGCAAGGAGACCGCGAGAGCATGGGAGCGACGCCGCGCCCCGTATCCGAAGATCGAGCTTCACGTCCACCTCGAGGCGACGGTGCGACCCGAGCTGCTGCTCGCGATCGCGCGGCGCAACGAGGTGGCGCTGCCGGCGTCGACGGAGGAGGGCCTGCGCGACTTCTACCGCTGCCGCACCTTCGAGGAGTTCATCCAGCGCTGGATCAGGACCAGCTCGGCGCTGCGTCGCTACGACGACTTCCGCGAGGTGGTCGTCGACTACGCCGGGCGCGCCGCGGCGCAGGGGTGCGTCTATATCGAGGCGCTGTTCTCGCCGTCCGAGCCGGTGCTCCGGGGCAGCGCGTGGCAGGAGGTCTTCGAGGGCTACTGCGACGGCGCCGCCGAGGCCGCCGAGGCGCACGGGGTGGAGGTGCGCTTCACGCCGGACGTGACGCGGGACCTGCCGGTGCTCGTCGGTCGCCGGCAGGCACGGTGGGCGGTCAAGTACCGGGAGCGGGGAGTGGTGGCGCTCAGTCTCGGCGGCTCCGAGCGCCGTGTCGGCCCCGAGAAGTTCAGGCGCACCTTCGAGGTCGCCCGCGAGGGCGGCCTGAAGGCGGCGCCGCACGCCGGCGAGTTCTCCGGCGGCAAGGCCGGCGCCGCGTCGATCCGCGGCGCGCTGGACGTCCTGAAGGCGGACCGCATCCGGCACGGCATCAGGGCGGTCGACGATCCCGCGCTGCTCGCCGAGCTGGTCGAGCGCGGCGTCGTCTGCGACGTGACGCCGGTCAGCAACGTGCGCACAGGGGCCGTCGCGGCGCTCGAGGAGCACCCCCTGCCGGCGATGCTCGCGGCGGGCGTTCGCTGCTCGATCTCCAGCGACGATCCCGTGCTCATGGGTACCGATCTCACGGAGAACTGCGCCGTCGCGGTCGCCCTCGGCCACACGCCGCGCGGCATGTACGAGCACGCTCTCACCGGCGCCTTCTGCGACGCGGCGACGAAGGCGCGTTTGCGGCGGATCGGCGACGCGTACGACTGGGGAGGAGCGTCGGCCTGACCGGCGGTGGGCCGGGGCCGGGAGGCCGGAGAGTGTAGGTCGCTTGCGTTTGGGGAACCACCCTGTCACGATACGAATCGTAGAAGGAGCCGGTTTGGGCGTCCCAGAGAGTGGGTCGCCTCTCCAACGAAGACTCAGACCCCTGCATGACCGGGCAGCGTTCTGAACGAAAGGACGAGCTGCCCTATCCCCTTTTGGCCGCTGTTGCGGCCATGACCCATGGTGAGTGCCGCGCACTGTCCGTGCGCCCGCAGGCCTGTTCGGCCCGCCGGGTGCACGTCGACGCGTGCCCACCAGGAAGAGAGTTTGTATGGAACCCGTGTTCACCCCTGACCAGCCGCTGCGCGTGCGCGACGTCGACGAGATGACTCCCGAGGAGTCCGTGGACGAGGCCGTGCCGGCGCTCGCCGCCGACTTCGCGCCGGCGGTCATGCTCCACGAAGGCGGGCCGTTCGCGGCCCTGGGCCTCGGCGAGCGCGTGCTCGCCGGCGTGACCGCCGCCGGGTACGAGCGGCCCACTCCGATCCAGGAGCACGCCGTACCGCCGGTCCTTCAGGGCCGCGACGTCGTCGGCTGCGCCCAGACGGGCACCGGCAAGACCGCCGCCTTCATGCTGCCGATCATCGAGCTTCTCGAGCGGCAGAACGGCAACGGCAAGCGCCACTCCCGCGAGAAGGGGCCGGCGACGCCCAGCGCGCTCATCGTCACCCCGACGCGCGAGCTGGCCGCGCAGATCGAAGAGGTCGGCATCGCGCTGTCCGCCGCCACCAAGCATCGCGTCGTCGCCGTCTACGGTGGCGTGCCCTACGGTCCGCAGTCCAAGCGCGCGCGTGCCGGCGCCGACGTGCTGGCCGCGACGCCCGGCCGCCTGCTCGACATGGTGCAGCAGGGCGACGTGCGCCTCGGCGAGGTCACGACTCTCGTCCTCGACGAGGCCGACCGGATGCTCGACATGGGCTTCTGGCCCGACGTGCGGCGCATCCTCCGCAAGCTCCCCGAGAAGCGCCAGAACCTGTTCTTCTCGGCGACCGTCTCCAAGGCCGTCCTCAACGTCATCGAGGACACCCTCGATCACCCGGTCTTCATCGAGCTCGGCGGTCGGGCGACCCCGGTCGAGAGCATCGAGCAGCGCGCGCTGCCCGTGACGCGTGACCAGAAGCTCGACCTGCTGATCGAGTACTTCCGTCACCACGAGCCCGACTCGACGCTGATCTTCACGCGCACGCGCCACCGCGCCGATCGCCTCGCCCGCACGCTCAACCGCAAGGGCGTCACCTGCGCCGCGATCCACGGCGACCGCACCCAGGGACAGCGCCAGCAGGCGCTCGACGGCTTCAAGAAGGGCCGCGTCAAGGTGCTGGTCGCGACCGACATCGTGGCCCGCGGCATCGACGTCGACGGCATCACCCACGTGGTGAACTACGACGTGCCGAACAACCCTGAGGACTACGTGCACCGCATCGGCCGTACGGCACGCGCCGGTGCGAGCGGCTCCGCCGTGACGCTGGTCACCGAGGAGGACGTCTACGATCTGGCCGCCATCGAGCGCCTGATCGGCATGACGATCGAGCGGCAAGACCTGCCCGGTTTCGACTACGAGAAGCGGGCCATCCCCGCCTCCGACAAGCTGGTTCCCATGAAGCGTGGCAAGCTCGTGTGGAACGGGGGCGCGCTGCGCTCCGCACAGCGCGGTTTCAGGGCTCGCCCGCGCAAGCGCTGAGGCGCTGCCGCACCGGGTCCTGAGGCCTCAAAGTCGACAGATGGCCGCCGGCTGGAAGGCCGGCGGCCGTTTGGTATACTTCCGTACTCGCGTGGGCGACTAGCTCAGTTGGGAGAGCGCCAGCTCGACAAGCTGGAGGTCGTTGGTTCAATTCCAACGTCGCCCACCACGTAGCCCTCCTGCGCCCCCGTGCGTCCCATCCGCCAGCCGCATCGCCCGCGACTTGTCTCGCCCGCCATGCGTGTCGCCTGCGACTCGTCTCGCCCGCCACGCATGTCGCCCGCGTCTTGTCGCGCCCGCCTCACCCCACCCGCATGGCGAGGAAGTTGCGCATCAGCGTCTCGCCGAGGTCGGTGAGCACGCTCTCGGGGTGGAACTGCACGCCCTCGACCGGCAGGTGGCGGTGGCGCACGCCCATGACGATGCCCTCGCTGTTCCAGGCGCTGAGCTCGAGGGCATCGGGCAGGTGCTCGTCGACGACGAGCGAGTGGTAGCGCGTCGCCACGAAGCCTTGCGGCAGGCCGGCGTAGAGCGTGCGCCCGTCGTGGCCGATCTCGTCGGTCTTGCCGTGCACCGGAGAGCCGGCGCGCCGCACGGCGCCGCCGAAGGCCTGCCCGATGCTCTGATGGCCGAGGCAGACGCCGAGCACGGGGACGACGCCGGCGAAGCGCAGGACCGCCTCCATCGAGATCCCCGCCTCGTTGGGGGTGCACGGCCCGGGGGAGACGACGAGGTGCGTCGGCGCCGAGCGCTCGATGTCGTCGCAGGTCACCCGGTCGTTGCGGCCGACCTCGATGTCGGCCCCGATCTCGCCGATGAGCTGGACCAGGTTGTAGGTGAACGAATCGTAGTTGTCGACGATGAAGACCCTCGGCACGGCGGTCCTCCCTGGGGCGCGGCCGCCCACAGCGTAGCGTGAGTCGTCGCGCCTGAGAAGCCGGGGCGCCATCGCCGTCGCCGGCGCGGAGGGGCGGCCGTCGCGCGGACGGCGTCAGCGCAGCCGGTGCGCCATGAAGCTCAGCGGCTGGGCCAGCGTCTCGTCGACGGGGGTCGCGACGCGGGGCCGGGCCAGCGACACGCCGAGCTGGGTGCTCAGGGCCTGGGCCTCGCAGGGGACGATGTCGACTCCGGCCGACGAGAGCAGGTCGACGGCCGCCGGCGCCGTCGCGCCGCCGAGCGGCGTGCCGACGAGCGGGATCCCCAGCCGGTGGGCGACCTCGAGGCTCCAGAGTACCCAGTCGTCGCGCAGCACGCCTGTGCGGAAGAGACAGACCAGGGCCGAGGCGTGCCCGATGCGCAAGGCCAAGCTGGCGCGGATGTAGTCCGAGCGTTCGACGGCGAAGGGCTCGCTCGTCGGCGCGTAGTCGACGGTGATCCCGGGTCGCAGCTGCTTGAGGTCGTCGACCACCGGGGTGACGACGGCGAGGTCGGCCGGGGCGAAGGCGAAGTAGACCCTCGTCTGCTCCTCGCGATACCAGCGTGACGGCATGCGGTGCTCCCCGGCTTCTCTCAGACCATGTAACGGTGTATCGGCGCGATCGTGACCGGACTCAAGACCCAATACCACGACCGCTGTCGCCCAGATTTCGACATCACCGGCCGTTCCTCCTCCGCCCGTCGTCAGTGCTGCCGACAGGTCGATGTTGACGGTCGTACGGTCACGCCGTAAAGTACGAAGGCATACTCGAAAACAGTATCGCGGGCCAGGGGGGTACATGGGGCGTACCGAGTCCGTGAGCGGCGGCAGGGGCCTGCCGCCGCTCGTCTTCGGAATTCTGACGCTGCTCGTCGCGGGCGTGCTGGGCGTGCTCGCACCGTCGCCGGCGGCGGCGCAGGAGACGTATCTGCACGGCATCGCCACGACGTGCGGCATGTGCCACAAGGGGCCCACGCCCGATCAGGGCGGCGAGCTCCCCGACGACACGGCGTGCACGAACTCGTGCCACCTCGGCTTCGTCTCGCGCGGCGAGAACACGTGCACGAGCTGTCACACGCCCGGGCAGGACCAGTCCGCGGTCCAGACGCCCGACGGCTGCGCGACGTCGAACTGCCACCTGGCGGAGCCTCACTACGGCTCGAACACGGAGGGGTGCACGGCCTCGTGCCACACCACCGCGTCGCCCGCGGCTCCGAACGGCAGCGGTCATCACACGAACGACGAACGTACGGCGCCTACGCGGGAGACGTGCGGCTCGTGCCACATCGTCCACGAGCCGTACGTCGCCGATCTCGCCTGCTTCGACTGTCATGCCGGGTACGATGACGAGCACCCGGACCCGGCGTCGATCAGCGCCCGCGACATGACGCTGATACCCACCACCACGACCGTGCGCTGGGGAGACCCGCTCGGTCTGTTCGGCTCGCTTCTCTATGACATGGCGCCCTTCCCGGGCGCGCCGATCACCCTTCAGGCGAAGCCGGCGCTCGCGCTCGCGCACGCGGACCTCGGCACGACGCTGACCGGCGCCGCCGGCGACTACGGCTTCGATCCGTTCATCCCGACCGCGATCACGTCGTACCGCACGATCACCCCGGGCACCTGCATCGAGGGGGCCGTCGTCAAGCCGGGGCTCGCCTCGGCGCTGGTCAACGTGCGCCCGACGCTGAGCAGCTGCCTGAGCAGGACGAGACTCCTCCTCGGCGGCACGATCACCGTCAAGGGCAAGCTCACGCCGGCGCGCCCCGGCGGCATCGTCAAGCTCACCTTCCAGCGCAAGGTGGACGGGGTCTGGAGGACGGTCCTCATCAAGAGCCGCGCGGTCGTGTCCACGGCCGACTACAGCACGTACAGCTACACGTACAAGCCGGGCAAGCGTGGGAGCTGGCGAGTGCGCACGTCGGCGCCGGCCACGACCACCCTGGTCGGCTACAGGACCTCGTACCTCTACTTCGCGGTGAAGTGTGGAGGGCGGCCGGTCCGACGAGTCGCATGCGCAGATCGCACCTGCCGGGGCTTGCGCGCACGCGGGGATTAGTTAGACTATGGACTCAGAAATGGGAGCACTTTGACCGGGGGAGGTCGCATGAGGGGTACCGTTCATGCGCACGGACGGCGCCGATGGGCGCGCCTGATCGTGCTGATGCTGGCAGTGATCGGCGTGCTCGGCGTGACCGCCCCCACGGCGCTGGCCTTCGAACCGCTGGACCCAGTGTGCGCCGGCACGTTCAATCACGGCACTGACACGTGGTCCACGACGTGCTACTCCTGCCACGGGGTCGTCACCCCTGTCGAGCCCATCGCCCCGGTCGACACCAAGAAATGCCTGGTGTGCCACTACGGCGGCTACGAGAACCGGCTGGTCGAGTGCGGCTTCGACACGTGCTGGAGCTGTCACCTGCCGGGCGAGAACCAGGACGATGTGCAGACGTCCGAAGGCTGTGCCGCCGCGACGGACTGCCACGATGTCGATGCCGCGAGCAACCTGCCGCACTACGGCTCGAACACCAAGGGGTGTGTCGACGGGTGTCACAGGACGTCCTCGCAGAGCTACCCGAACGGCAGTGCTCACCACGACGACGGACTGCCCAGCTGCTATGACTGTCACGACGGCGCCCAGGCGCTCGAGAAGGTCCACGAGCCGTTCACGGCCCCACTCGACGTCGTGAGCGGGGGTCCCTTCTGCTACTCGTGTCACCTCGGCTACGACGTCACCCACCCCGATCCGACCACCATCGTCGAGCGGACGCTGTCGCTCAGCGCGACTCGCGCTGACCGTGAAGTACGGCGCAACGACGCAGCTGACGGGTGGACCACTCCTCGACGGCACGACCCCGGTCAGCGGGGCACTGATCACGCTGCTCGGCAGGCCCGTTCTCACGCTGGACTGGATCAAGCTGCAGACGACGACGACGAACACCTACGGCAAGTTCACCTCCGACGCCGTGGCCCCGACCAAGAACACCACCTACGGCGCGATCACCAAGGGCAAGATCGACGGCGACAGGGTGCTGAAGCCGGTGCTCGGCACGGTGCTCGTCGAGCGTCAAGCCCCTCGTGACGGAGAAGCTGAGCCGCACCAGCTTCTCGCTCGGCGGCTCGGTCTATGTCGCGGGAAACGTCACACCGACGGAGACCGGCGGCAAGGTCAAATGGCGGTTCCAGCGCTACGTGGACGGGTCTTGGAGAACGGTGACCACCACGGGGACCGTGCTGCTGGCCGACTACGCCGACTACAGCTCGGCGACGCGCAAGTACACGCCGACCAAGAGGGGCACGTGGCGCGTACGGACGTACTTCCTCGCCACGACGGAGTACGCCGCGTCCTACAGCGCATACGTGAAGTTCGTCGTGAAGTGAGGATCGGACTCACGGAGGGCGGACGAGCGAAGGGGGCGCCGTGACGGCGCCCCCTTCGCTCGTCCGCCCTCAGAGACCGACGCCGTCCGGCCGGGGCGGAGCTACAGACCGGCCTCGGCCGGCTGCTCGCGCGGGTCGGCGAGCCACTCGCTCTCGTCCATGCCTTCGGCGGCGATGTCCTCGAGCGACATCTTGAGGTACTTGCCGCGCGCTTCGACGGCGACCGTGCCGTCGGCGAGCAGCAGCTCGCCGCTGCCCTCGAAGAGACGGCGCGTGTCGCGTGTGATGCGCGCGACGCAGCGCAGCTCGCCCTTGAGCGGCACGGGTCTGCGGAAGCGCAGCGTGAGCTCCGCGGTCACGCCCCAGGCCCCGGGCTGGCGCACGAGTATCGCGCGGCCCACGGTCTCGTCCAGCATCGCCGAGGCGACGCCGCCGTGCAGCCGGCCGGGGTAGCTCTGGTGCTCGTCGCGCGGCGTGAAGACGCCGAGGAGCTCGCCGCCGCCGAGCTCGTAGAACCGGGCGTGCAGGTCGAGCGCGTTCTCGATCCGCACACGAGGCACATGCGGCTGACGTTCTGGGCCGAGTCGGCGCCGGCTACCGCGCGGTCAGGTCCGGCGCCCCCACCACACGCCGCTGTCACGCTGGACCGACGGCGCGACACAGCAGACGGCGATGAGCGCGCCGATGGAGCCCCAGATGGCTTGCTGGGCGTCGGAGCCGATCACCGCGTATTCGACGATCTCGAAGATGACGAGGCCGCAGCCGACGGCGAAGGCGCCGAACCAGGCCCACGGGCGGCGGTGCCAGAGGCCGACCACGACGACCAGCGGGAAGATGCCGAGCACCGCGAGCAGCAAGAGGCCCGGGATGAGGTAGTCGGAGAACGGCGATCCCTCGAGGTACGAGGTCGGCATCCGGAGCAGGTCGCCGCCGGGGGAGAGGACGAGGGCGCCGCCCCCGAAGATACCGCCGGCACTCTGCAGCGCCAGCAGTCCGAGCAGGATCCAGACGAGGCCATGGCGGCGGGGCCGCGGCGGCCGGGCGCCGGCGCGATCGCCGCCGCCGCTCATCACGGCCGGGTGCTTGGTCTCCATGTCCACCTCACGCGTGGTGTAGGGTCGGGTCCAAGGTCCCGACGGCATGCGGCAAGCGTACAGCACGGCGCGGCCGGGGACAGCGGACGTCAGGTCGCCGCGTGGGCTGCCGGATGCGGGTTGCCGGATGTGGCCCACCTGTAGTCAACGGGATGTCGGCGGCGCGCAGGCCGCCTGCAGGCGGGCGAGCAGACCCTGCGGGTCGTGCAGCACGCGCATGCCGTCGTTCACGACCCGGCGCGTGCCGCGCTCGACCGGCGCGGTCGCCGCCCACGAGGGACGCCCGACGGCGACCTCGACCTCGAGCCCTGACGGCATGATCAGACGCCGCACCGTCACGACTCCCCAGACGACTGCTCCGAGGACGCGGTTGGCGCCGAGCTCGGCCGCCCAGTCGTCGCCGGCGAGGTAGACGGCCGGGTCGTCGGTGAGTCAGGACCAGGTCGACGTCGCTCTCGTCGGTGGCCGCGTGGCGGCCCGGCACGGGGTCGCGGCGCGCGTACGAGCCCAGGAGGGCCAGCGCGGCCACGTCGGGGCGGCGGGCCGCCCAGACGGTCGCGCGCTCGAGGAGGCGCTCCACCTCGGCGCGGCGCGATGGCGGGGCGGCATCCATGACGGTCATCCCGCGATGGCGCCGGCCGCGGCGCGGACGAGGGCGCCGACGGCGCCGCAGGCGCCGTCGGCGCCCTCGCTGTTCGCCGCGGCCGCGATGAGAGCGCTGCCGATGATCACGCCGTCGGCGATCCCGGCCACGTGGCCCGCCTGCTCCGCCGTCGAGATGCCGAAGCCGGCGGCGAGCGGCGCGGTCGTGCGCGTGCGCAGCCGCTCGATGAGCGCCGGCAGCTCGGTGCCGAGCTCGGCGCGCGCGCCGGTCACGCCCGTGATCGCCACGCAGTAGATGAAGGCTTCCGCGGCCGTCGCCACGAGATCGAGCCGCTGGTCGGTACTCGTCGGGGCGGCGAGCGGGACCAGGGCCACTCCCTGCGCCAGCGCGACGTCAAGCAGAGCGGGCTCGTCGCCGCGGTGTGCGGTCATCTCGTCCACGGGGAGGTCCGGCACGACGACGGCCTCGATCCCGCACGCGGACGCGCGGGTGAAGAACCGCTGCGGGCCGTAGGCGAGCACCGTGTTCACGTAGGTGAGCAGCACGAACGGGACCTCGGCGCTGTGCGCGGCCGCCACGCCGAACACGTCGTCGGGGGTGACGCCGGCCTGCAGCGCCTCGTGCGCCGAACGCTGCACGACCGGGCCGTCGGCCACCGGGTCGCTGAAGGGCACGCCCAGCTCGACGATGTCGGCGCCGGCGGCGATCACCTCGGCCACTAGGCGGTGGCTTGTCGCGAGATCCGGCCACCCGCCCGTGAAGTAGGGGATGAGCGCCGCGCGCTGCGCGCGCGGCGCGGCGAACGCGGCCGCCAGCCGCGGCGCGACGCTCACCGGTCCTCCCCGAGGAGCCGCGCGGCTTCGTGCACGTCCTTGTCGCCGCGCCCCGACAGGTTCACGACGACGAGGTCGCCCGCGGCGAACCGCGTGCCGAGAGGGTCGAAGGCGGGCGCGGCGCCGGGCGCGACGGCGGCATGGTCCTGCGCGCCGGCCGCGTGCGCCGGCGCTGGGCCGCGCAACACGTAGGCGACGGCGTGGGCGCTCTCGAGCGCCGGGATGATGCCTTCCAGCTCCGCCAGCGTGCGGAACGCGGCGAGCGCCTCCGCGTCGGTCACGGCGGCGTAGACGGCGCGGCCCGAGTCCTTCAGGTGCGCGTGCTCGGGCCCGACCCCCGGGTAGTCGAGCCCCGCCGACACCGAGTGCGCCTCGGCGATCTGCCCCCAGGCGTTCTGCAGAAGGTAGCTGAATGAGCCGTGCAGGACGCCGGGCGAACCTTTGGTGAGCGAGGCGCCGTGGCGTGCGTCCAGTCCTTCGCCGGCGGCCTCGACGCCGGTGAGACGCGCGGACGTGTCGCGGAAGGCGTGGAAGAGCCCCATCGCGTTGGAGCCGCCTCCGACGCAGGCGACGAGCTCGTCGGGGAGGCGCCCGAAGCGCTCGCGCAGCTGTGCCATGGTCTCGTCGCCGATCACCGCCTGGAAGTCTCGGACCATCGTCGGGTACGGCGCCGGGCCCGCGACGGAGCCGATCACGTAGAAGGTGTCGCGCACGCGCGCGACCCACTCGCGCAGCGCCTCGTTCATCGCGTCCTTGAGGGTGCGCGTGCCGCTCTCCACGGCGACGACCTCGGCGCCGAGCAGGCGCATGCGCACGACGTTGAGCTCTTGGCGGCGCACGTCCTCGGATCCCATGAAGACCGTGCACTCCAGGCCGAGCAGTGCGGCGGCCGTCGCGGTGGCCACGCCGTGCTGGCCGGCGCCCGTCTCGGCGATCACGCGGCCCTTGCTCATGCGGGCGGCGAGCAGCGCCTGTCCGAGCACGTTGTTGATCTTGTGGGCGCCGGTGTGGCAGAGGTCCTCGCGCTTGAGCAGGACGGTCGCGCCGCAGCGCTCGCTGAGCCGCGCGGCGTGGTACAGGGGAGTGGGGCGGCCGGCGTAGTCGGCGAGGAGGCGCGCGACCTCGGCCTGGAAGGCCGCGTCGGCGCGCGCCTCCTCGTAGGCCGCGGTGAGCTCGTCGAGCGCCGGCACAAGCGTCTCGGGGACGTAGCGCCCGCCGTAGGGTCCGAAGCGGCTCTCGATGGTCATCGCGGTGCTCCTCCCTTATCGTCGGCTTGATCGACGGCCACGTCGTGGCTTGTCCCCTGGGCGGCTGTCGTCGCGGCGACGGCGGCCGCAGCCGCGTCGGAGGCGGCCGTAGCTGCGTCAGCTGCGGCGACCGCCGCGAAGAAGGCGCGCAGCCGCGTCTCGTCCTTGACGCCGGGCGAGATCTCGACGCCGCTCGAGACGTCGAGCGCGAACGGCCGCACCGCGGCGACCGCCGCCGCGGCCGTGGCCGCGTCGAGGCCGCCGGCGAGCACGAGGCGCCGCTCGGCGGCCAGTCGCGCGGCAGCGGCCCAGTCGGCCCTGACGCCGGTGCCACCGTACTGCCCGGGGCGCCGGCTGTCGACGAGGAGCAGATCGGCGCCGTCCGCGCCGCGGGTGTCGGCGGCGGCGATCACGAGCGGCCGCAGGCCGCGAGCCAGCGCCGCCGCCCGGACCTCGTCGACGCTCGGCGCCGTTCGCCCCTGCCGAGAGTGGAGCGCCTCGCAGCCGGCCTCGTCCAGCGCCTCGGCGATGGCCGACGCCGGCTCGGTCGTGACGACGGCCACGGTGAGCGTGCCGGTCGCCGCCGGCGTCAGCTCGCGCACGCGCTGCCGCCGTCACCTGCCGCGGGCTGGGGCTCAGCACGAAGCCGCAGGCCCAGGCGCCCGAACGGACGGCCAGGCGGACGTCGTGCCTCGCGCGTGAGCCCGCAGATCTTCACGCGCGTCATCGCGGCCTTCCGGCGGCGCGCAGGGCCGTGACGAGGTCGGGGAGGCGCTCGTGCGCGCAGCGCACGAGCGCCTCCCCGACCAGCACCGCGTCCGCGCCCGCCGCGGCGACGCGTCGCGCATCGGCGGGCGTCGCGATGCCGCTCTCGCTGACGAGCAGCACGCCGGTCGGCTGTGCGGCAGCGGTCCGGCGGGTCCGGCGGCCGCTGGCGCGGGAAGCGCGCGCACGACCTCGGCGAGGCCAACTGTCACGTTCAAGTCGACCGTGAGGGTTCGCAGGTCGCGGTTGTTCACGCCGATCAGATGCGCGCCGGCCCCGACGGCGCGGAGAAGCTCGGCCTGGTCGTGCACCTCGACCAGCGCATCGAGCCCACAGGCGCGACTCGCGTCCAGCAGTCCGGCGAGAGTCGGGTCGTCGAGCGCCGCCACGATCAGAAGGACGGCGGCGGCGCCCGCGGTGGCCGCCTCGCGCACCTGGAAGGCGTCGACGATGAAGTCCTTGCGCAGCACGGGGAGCCGTACGGCGGCGGCGACGGCCGCCAGATCCTCGAGCGAGCCGCCGAAGCGCGTCGGCTCCGTGAGGACCGACACGGCGTCGGCACCCGCCGCCTCGTAGGCCAGCGCCTGGGAGACGGCGTCGAGACCCGGGGCGATATCGCCCTTGCTCGGGGAGCGGCGCTTGACCTCGGCGATCAGGCCGACGTGACCGTCGCCGGCGGCGGCGAGGAGAGCGCTGCGAAGCCTGCCCGGTCCGGTCGAGGCCGGCGTGCCCGCCGCCTGCGTCTCGCCCGAGGCGCCGGCCGCCCGCGTGTCGCCGGCGACGCCGGCCGGCTGCTCCGGCCGCGCCGCATCGCGGGCCCGCGCGACGCGTTCATGCGCGGCCGCGATCATCCCGGCGAGGAAGTCGTCCGTCGGCGGCGGCGTGACGCCGTTTCCAGGCCGCGGCGTCACGCCGTCTGTCCGCGGCGTCACGTCGTCGTCCGGCAGCGGCGTCACGTCGTCTCCCCAACGGCGAGGCTGTCGCGGTCTCGCTCGCCGTTCACGCAGGCTCCTCCGCTCTGAGTCTCCGCGAGGTGGTCACGAGGGCGTCGAGCTTCTCGCGGGCGGCCCCGCAGGCGACCGCCGCCCGCGCCATCTCGACGCCCTCGCCGATGGTCGGGGCGATCTCGGCGATGAAGAGCGCCGCGCCGGCGTTCAGCAGCACGATGTCGCAGTCTCGGGCCCGCCACCGCGTCGAGCACCTCGCGGACGAGGGCGGCGTTGTGCTCCGCGCCGCCGCCGCGCAGCGCCTCGAGGCGCGCCCGCTGCAGCCCGAACTGCTCCGGCTCCACGTTGTAGCGCACATCCGTGCCCTTGTCGGCGAACACCTCGACGACGAGGGTGGGGGAGGTGGTCGAGATCTCGTCGAGACCGTCCTCGCTGTGGACGATCAGGTTGCGCGCCGTGCCCATGAGGCGCACGGCGTGGGCGATGCGGTCCACGTAGCGGGCGTCGGCGACGCCGATGAGCTGGCGCTTCGCGCCGGCCGGGTTGGTCAGGGGGCCGAGGAGGTTGAAGATGGTCGCCACCCCCAGCTCGCGGCGCACCGGCACCACGTGCCGCATGGCCAGGTGATGGCGCGGCGCGAACAGGAAGCCGAAGCCGATCTCGGCGATGCAGCGGCCCACCTGCTCGGGGGCGAGGTCGATCTGCACGCCCAGCGCCTCGAGCACGTCGGCCGATCCCGCAGCGGCTCGTCGCCGAGCGGTTGCCGTGCTTGGCCACCGTGGCGCCGGCGCCGGCGGCGACCAGCGCCGCGGTCGTCGAGACGTTGAAGGTCTGGGCGTGTCCGCCGCCGGTGCCGCACGGTGTCGAGCAGGTGACGTCGCGTCCACCGTCGACCTGCGTCGGCGAGCTCGCGCATCGTCGCGGGCCAGGCCGACGATCTCCTCGACCGTCTCGCCCTTCGCGCGCAGGGCGCATGAGGAAGGCGGCCGATCTGGGCCTCGCCGGCGCGGCCGTCCATGATCTCGCGGAGCACGCCGCGCGCCTGCTCCGCGCTCAGGTCGTGGCGCCGCGGCCAGCGTCGCCAGCGCGGCGCTGATCACCTCGTTGGGCATCGGTCGGACGCTCCTTCGATATCGAGGAAGTTCGCGCAGCAGCTCCATGCCCGCGTCCGTGAGCACCGACTCGGGATGGAACTGCACGCCCTCGCACGGGCAGCTCGCGGTGGCGGACGCCCATCACGACGCCCTCGTCGGTCCACGCGGTGACCTCGAGCTCGTCGGGCAGCTCCTGCGTCGACGACGAGCGAGTGGTAGCGCGCCGACCGTGAACGGGTCGCGGCAGGCCCTCGAAGAGGCCGCGGCCGTCGTGCTGGATCGCGGCGGTCTTGCCGTGCACCGGGCTCGGGCGCGCGGACCACGTTGCCGCCGAACGCCTGGCCGATCGCCTGGTGGCCGAGGCAGACGCCGAGCATCGGGATGCCGCGCCTCGCGGGAAGCGGCGGATCGCCTCGATCGAGATGCCGGCCTCGTCGGGCGTGCACGGGCCGGGCGAGACGACGAGGTCGGCTCGGGCGCCAGCCGCGTCGATCTCGTCCAGCGTCACCTCGTCGTTGCGGCACGACCCCGAGCTCGGCGCCCAGCTCGCCGAGGTACTGGACGAGGTTGTAGGTGAACGAGTCGTAGTTGTCGATGACGAGGACCGGCGGCGCCTCGCCGCGTTCCCGGCGGCTCATGACCAGCTCCCGAGCTCGGCCGCCTCGCGTGCCGCGAGCTCCTCGCGCGCCAGTCGATGGCGTGCACAGCGCGCCGCCTTGTTCAGCGACTCCTCGTACTCGTAGGCCGGCTCGCGCGTCGGCGACGATGCCCGCCGCCCGCCTGCACGTGCGCGACGCCGTCCTTGACGACGACCGTGCGGATGTGGATGCAGGTGTCGAGGTCGCCGGCGTAGCTCAGGTAGCCGATCGCGCCGCCGTAGCCGCCGCGCTTGACCGGGCTCGAGCTCGTCGATGATCTGCATCGCGCGCACCTTCGGCGCGCCGCGACAGCGTGCCGGCGGGGCAGGATCGCGCGCAGCGCGTCGCATCGGCGCCGACGTCCGTCGCGCAGCGTCGCCCGGAGACCGAGGAGACGATGTGCATGACGTGCGAGTAGCGCTCGACCGCCATGAACGCGTCGACCTCGCACCGTCCCGTACTCGCAGACGCGGCCGAGGTCGTTGCGCCCGAGGTCGACGAGCATGACGTGCTCGGCGCGCTCCTTCTCGTCGGCGCAGCAGCTCGTCCGCGAGGCGCGCGTCCTCTGCGGCGTCGGCGCCGCGCGGGCGCGTGCCGGCGATCGGCCGGTGGTCGACGCGCGCCGGCCGCTGACGGTCATCAGCGGCTCGGGCTGGCGCCGGCGATCTGCGAAGTCGCCGAAGTCCAGGAAGTACATGTAGGGCGACGGGTTGACGACGCGCAGCCCGCGGTAGACGGAGAACGGCTCGACGTCGACTCGGCGCCGACCAGCGCTGCGATGGCACGACCTGGAAGGCGTCGCCGGCGTGGATGTACTCGACGATCCGCGCGACGCACGCCTCGAACTGCTCGCGGCGCATGTTGGAGGTGACGCGGGCGGCGGGCCGGTGGTGCGCGGCGGCCGCGCAGGCCCGCCGGCCGGCGCGCGGCACCGGGCCGTCGAGCGCGCGCCGGACCGCGGCGATCGGCTCGAGGGCGTCGTCGTAGGGCCGCGTCGATGTGCGCCCCTCGGCGAAGGCGTTCGCGACCATCGTGATCGTGTGCTGCAGGTGGTCGAAGACGAGCACGGTGTCGGTCAGCAGGAGCGCCATGTCCGGCAGCCCGAGGACGTCCGGGCGGTCGCCGACGGCAGCGGCTCGACGGTGCCGCACGAGGTCGTAGCCGAAGTAGCCGACCGGCCCGCCGGCCAACGGCGGCAGGCCGCTGATGGCCGGCGGCCGGTAGCTCTTCACGAGGTCGGCCACGGCGACGAACGGGTCGTCGCTCTCCACCTCGAGGCGGTCGCCGTTCTCGCGGACGGTCAGGCGCCCCCGGGTGAACTGCACCACGGTGCGCGCGCCGACGCCGAGGAACGAGTAGCGGCCCAGGTGCTGACCCTGCTCGGCGCTCTCCAGAAGGAAGCCGCGTCGCGGCGCACCGAGCTTGAGGAAGGCGGAGACGGGGGTCTCGAGATCCGAGACGAAGGAGTGGGTTACAGGGACGACGTTATGAGCCAGCGCGAGACGTCGTGCCTCGGCCAGCTGCGGTATGACCCGTATGTTCGGGGCCACGGGCCAAACATGTCGCACCTCCCACGGTGTGCATCGAGCCCGATGTCGTCCCTCGCCGATCCGGCGAGTGGTCCGGCCAAGGTAGGGCAGCGCGGCGGATCTGTCAAGGGCCGGTCGGCCGGCGCCGGGCGGCGCCGCCTGCGGCGCCGGGTCGCTCAGCCCTTCGGGTTCGGCGTTTCTCGACGACGAGGAAGCGCACGCGCGCCGCGCTCTCGTTGCGGATGCTGTGCAGGCGCCCCGGGCCGCTGGGGATCAGCGTGTCGGCCGCCGCCGTCACGGTCTCGCCCTCGATCTCGACGACGGGCGTGCCCTCGAGGATGTAGAAGAACGCGTCGACCGGGGCCTTGTGCGGCTTCACCACCTCACCGGGCTCGAGGGTGATCTGCGAGACGACGACGTGCGGGTTGGCGTGGATGTGGCGCACGTCGACGCCGTGCGGGTTGTCGGCCACGGGGAACTGGTCGGCGGTGATGGTCTGCATGGCAAGACTCCGTTCGTTGCCGGGGGCGCCCGCGCGTCGTGACCGCGGGCGGGGTGTGGTCATCCGGGACGGTACCCGGCCGGCTGTGCCGCGAGTCGTGACCTTGGTCAAGGCGATTGTGACGGGGCTCTGCATCGCAGTCTTGACATCGCAGCAATACGTACTCGAATCTTACATGTACATA